>JAWKRX010000030.1:0-72148 GCA_041389425.1 Myxococcota bacterium | reverse complement strand
TTCCGATGTTGCGAAGTAGTTGACACCTGCGTCGGATATTCCCGACATCTGCTCGAGGGCACCTTCGACGACGGTGAGCTGCGGCCGTTTCGCGATCGAAGAGACGAGGTTCCGGGAGGCCGAAGTCACCCAACGCCCCCTTCCGGGATGATGACCCGCCACGCTCCACGACCCCTCTTGAACGTTTCCGACAACGTCTAGATATACGCCTCGCGCGCCGAGCTGGTCTGTGACGAGATCCGCCGTCTTCAATGCCACTGCTTGCCACTCGTGCGACGATAGATCCATCGAGGCAAGGCAAGCCTTTGAGTTTGGCGCGAGAAAGACGCGAGTCCCGTCGGCCCGCCGATTCGTTTGACTCCAATACGAAGGATACTGGCTGACACCTCCTTCGCAGTGAACGGGCCTCCCAGCCGACAGTGGAGCTGCTGACTGATCTGAATGCGTCACGTTCGAGTAGAGGAGAACGGTTGCGAGCGGATCGGCCTGAACCTCACGGATGGCTTCTCTCGTTCCGTGCTTCGGAGTATGAACCGGCGCGCCGCGATCCATTCCGGGTTCGTGCCATTCATACCAATGATGAACGGTGGGGATGCCTCGAAAATCCGCCTTGAAGTTACGCGATCGATCCGAGAGCACCTCGACACCCGCAAGTCGGGGAATCGAGTAATTCACCCACCAAGCTCCATCCCGGATCGACTTCGGAATATCGGATCGATCCTTCAGGAGCGGCGCGGCACCCCATGGTGTACTTCCGAGAACCCACTCTTTGTACTCATGCGCTAACGCTGGCCAGCCTCGTTTCGCGCAGAGCGGAGCAATTTCGAAGTACCAATCGGGATCGACTGAGTTCCGCGGTTTTCCCGACCACTCTGGGTAGATCTCGAAATATGACGGTCCCTTTCCCGATGGGCCGACAGTAACGATTCGTTTCATCGCTCCATTCGGATCGTGAGCTCCGAGGTAGAGTCCATCGTCGCCGTTCAAGGCTCCGAACCAGGGCATAGTCTGATAAATGTTCGGATAGAACGCGCCGAATCCGTTGCAGTCACCACACTTGAGCCCGAGGTTGCCTCGAGGAATGACCAGCTCGCCGCGGGCGGCTCCCGAATTTGAATAGTCAATTGTCACCATTGGAAATCGAACCGTCACGATTCCCAAGCGATCTCCTCGGGACGATGCTCTCAGCCTCATGTCGATGCGGCCGTCACGGACTCGCACTTCTTCCGACACTTCGAGCGAGTGAGTCGGAGAGGTCCAATCGAAACGAATTCGATCTTGGGCATTTCCGTCGGGTCGAATCATCGTCGACCGCGCGGTCTCGCTGTTCACCCAAACACCTTCGGGAGAACAGGAGTCGGGCGACGTCCGCTCTGTTCCGAGACAGATTTGCCATGCTCTTGGATTCTCGGGATTCGAAGGTTTCGCCAGGTCCCCGCCGAATCCTCGCCCAGTAAGCCCAATGAGCGCGCCGCCGCCCGTTTCGTTTCGTGGTACAGAGAAGAAGGCGACTGCTCTCTCGTCGGAAACCGCGACGGCGGAATGCCTGGCAGAAACATCCTCTGCTGACGGCCGAGCCAGTCGAAGAATGCGTTCAGGAATCTCGTCGTGTCCCGTACACACTTTCTGGGAGTTTGGATGCGGAAGGGCCGAATAGCTCACAGGCTCATCTGCGGAGCGGGCTTGCACGGCAGGGAGAATCATGAGAATTGCGACGGCCAACGGCCGAAATCTGAGACCTAACAATCTACGATGCTCCGCCGAGTCCAATTCGCTAGGGGGGGCGAGGCTCAATAACCATCAAGCTCCCGATCTAGTTCGACATTTTCGAAGAAATCAATCATCCAGCTTCTATGCCAACCGACTCAGTATCGACGAGGCCGAAACGATCTCAGCGAGGGAGATCAGAGACTCCCGACCCGCGCGGAGAGCAGAGAGCGAAGCGAATACCGCCTCCCCCTGCCCCTTGTCCTGATTGATCCCCTTGACCTTCTTCCCACCCGGCAACACCGTCACCCGATAGTTGTCACACGTCGCACTCTTCCCATCCGCATGCACCTCGAACCGCTCCTTCGGCAGCTCCGTGCTCGCATTCGCCAGATAGGAAATGCTCGCCGTCGACCCATCCGGATACGAGACCAGCATCATCGTCGAATCGTCCGTCTCCGGATCCCTTCCGAGCGCCCGCGCCTGCACGCCGTTCGGAATCTGCCCGACCAGATAGGTGCAGAGATCCACGAAATGACACGCCTCGCCGACGATCCTTCCCCCGCCGATCTTCGGATCCGTCAGCCAGGTTCCGCCCGGCGTCGGCCCCGCCGCGACGACGTACTGGATCGCCATCGGGCCGCTTCGCTTCGCGAACGCCTCGCGGATGGCGCGCGCGTGGGAAGAGAAGCGGCGGTTGTAGCCGACCATCAAGAAACCGTTCGTCTCGCGCGTGGCGCGGGCGACGGCGTCGACCTCCTCCATCGTGAGGCCGACGGGCTTTTCGAGCCAGACGGCCTTGCCGGCGCGGAGCGCGGCTTCGGCGAGGGCGGCGTGGGAGTCGTGGCGGGTGGCGATGAAGACGAGGTCGACGCTCGGATCGGAGAGGACCTGGTCGGGATCGGTGCCGCAGGCGGCGAAGCCGAAGCGCTCGGCCGTCCGGCGGGCGGAAGGGCCCGTCGCGGTGACGATCCTGCGGCGTGAGATGCCCTTGGTCTTCTCGAGGATCGGGAGCAGGACGCCCTTGGCGTAGTTGCCGGCGCCGAGGAAGGCGATGCCGAGATCGCCGGTCCGGGGGCTGCCGGCGGTCCGGGGCTTCGTGGCGCTCGCGGTGGCCTCTGCCGAGGCCGCGCGCCCGGCGAGCGTGAGGCTGCGGCTGCGATCGACGTGCTCCGCATAACGAAAGACCGCAGCGAGCGCTCGGCGCTCGCCCTTGGCCAGCGCCTCGTAGGTCCCCGTCGCGGCCTCGAACTCGACCGTCTCGACGTCGAGCTTCATCGGATCGAGCGAGCCGCGGGCGGCGAGGTCGAGGAAGGCCTGGAGGTTGCGCTGCTCGGTCCAGCGGACGTAGGCGATGGGGTAGTCGAGGCCGAGCTCTTCGTAGCGGCGGTCGTAGCGGCCGGGGCCGTACGACATGCTCATGCGGAGCTCGAGCTCCTTCTCGTAGAAGCTGCGGCGGTCGAGGTCCATGGCGGTCGCGCCGACGGCGACGACGCGGCCTTTGTGGCGGCAGAGCTCGGCGGCGAGCTGGATGGGAGCGGAGGAGTCGGAGGCGGCGGTGACGATCGCGAGGTCGACGCCGTGGCCGCCGGTCGCGCGGGCGAGGACGGGATCGTGGTCGTCTCCGGGGGCGGCGCCGAAATCCATGCCGAGTGCGCGCGCCTGCTCGATGCGCTTCGGATCGAGATCGATGCCGTAGACGCGGCAGCCATTGGCGAGCAGGAGCTGGACGGTCAGCTGGCCGATCAGGCCGAGGCCGATGACGGCGACGACTTCGCCGAGGCTGGGCGCGCCGACGCGCAGGCCCTGCATGGCGATCGCGCCGAGGGTCGCGAAGGCGGCCTTCTCGAGGGCGAGGCTCTCGGGCACGTGGGCCGTCAGGTTCTCGGGAACGACGATGAGCTCGGCGTGGTTCGCGTAGCCGGCGCCGGCGCAGGCGACGCGGTCGCCCGGCGCGAGGGAATGGACGCCCTCGCCGACGGCTTCGACGATGCCGGCGCTCGCATAACCGAGGGGCTGGGGCACGTCGAGGCGATCCATGACCGTGCGATAGGTCGGAAGCGGGCCCTCCTGGCGGAGCTTGCGGACCACCTGCTGGACGAGATCGGGGCGGCTCCGCGCCTTGCCGAGCAGCGACTTCCGCGCGAAGTCCATCGCCATCTTCTCGGTCCCGGGCGAGAGCACGGAGAACGCGTTGCGGACGAGCACGAGCCCGGGGCCGACGGCGGGGGCGGGGACCAGGGCGAGCTCGAGGGCACCGGTGCGGGCGTTCTGGAGGATCTGCTTCACGTTCCCGATCTCCAGGGGCGACTAACGCTCGCCCCGCTCCACGTGCCCGACCCATCCCGCATGCGCCACGAACGCCCGCTCCCAGCGGATCTCCTCGAGCGTCCGCTCCTCTGCCTGCGCCGCGCCGCGCGCGACCTCGCCGACGCGAACGTCTTCGGGCCGCCGGACGGCCGTGATGCGCGGCCCTTCGTCTTCCATCGGCCCGCGCAGCTTCTCGAGCTTCTTTTCGTCGAAGCCCATCAGGCGCACGGCGACGAGGTCGACGGCGACGGGATCGGTGCCGGCGATGACGCGGCCGAGCGGGACGTCGGTCGTGGCGAGCGGGCCCTCACCTTCGCCGGCGAGGACGCCGTCGATGATCGTGAGGACGGTGCGGACCGGAGCGGGCGCGTCGAGATGGAGGCCCGATTTGTCGCTGTAGTAGAGGCAGCGGTTGAGGTCGCAGCACATGCGCCAGGTGGTGCGGTTGCCGTACCAGTTGCCGCTGCGGATGAACTGATCGCCGCGCGCGGCGGTCTCGACGCGGCGGTAGGCGCGGAAGAGGCCACCGAAGAGGCCGCGGGCGAGCAGCGGGCGGGCGATCTCGGTCGCGCGGCTGCGCAGGCGATCGATGAGGCGGCTCTCGGGGAACTCGTCGCCGCCTTCGCCGACGGCACCGAGGCTGTGGTGGGGCAGCCAGTTCTTGTCGCCGTTGATGCCGACGAGGTTCTTGAGCGCCAGCGTGACGCCGGTCTTCTTGTGGGTCTTGAGCTTGGGGAGATTGATGACGAGGTCGGCGGAGAGCACGGTCTCGGAGAGGAGATAGGCGTTGCGGCCGCCGCTGTGCTGGGCGGCGGTCGGGCCGGGATCGTAGTCGGCGCCGCGGAAGCGGTTCGGGTCGAGGCCGGAGCCGGTGAAGAAGCTCCTGGTGCCGAGGTCGACGGCGCGGTAGCCGGCGGGATCGCCGGGGAGGGTCTTGCGCTGGACGATGATGCCGTCTTCGAAGACGACGGCCTCGCGGCGCAGATCGATCACCTCGAGCTCGCGGCCGATCGTCTCTTCGTAGTAGTCGACGATGGCGTCGAGGCCGATGATCTCGCGGATGCGGTCGAAGTCGCAGTCCATCTGGGGCGCTTCGGCGATCGCGACGCTGCCGTCGGGGCCGGCGGCGAGGAAGGCGTAGTCGGCGACGGCGCGCAGGATGGCGCCATGGGTGATGACGCTGGCGACGCTGCCGCCGCGGCCGTCGGCGGCGGGGTTCCAGTGGCGGATGAGATTGGGCTTGAGGACGATGCGCTGGCCGGGGCGGACGAGGGCGCCGATGGGATTCCAGTCGGCGGTGCCGAAGCGCTCGGCGTCGAGGCCGAGGCCGTAGAGGGAGGCGCGCACGGCGGCGTAGACCTCATTGACGCTCCCGCCCTCGGCGGCGCGCTCGCCAAACAGGCGCTCGAGCTCGGGGTAGTGCTTGCCGGGGCCCCAGGGCGCGGCGAGGCCGTCGTAGCCCGGGCGGCAATGGGCGAGCCCCACGCGGATCATCGATCGTTCCCCTCTTCACCCACCTGCCGGCCCACGGCGGATTTGACGGCCCGGAACTTACCATTGGGCTCGCGCGGGATCTCCTGCAGCCGGACGAGCTCGATGCGGATCTGGTCGCCGACGCGTGAGCGGATCTCCTTGATCAGCCCGGCCTCGGCGCGCGCGTCGAAGGACGAACGCGGCACGATGCGGACCTCGATCGCCTCGGCCGTCTCCTGGACGATCTGCGCTTCGGCGACGTCGAGCTGCTCCTTGAAGATGTGGTCGAGGCGGCCGATCCAGCGGCCGTCGGGAGTGACGACGTAGTCCTCGATCCGGCCATCGACGTCGAGGAAGACGTCGCCGGGGCGGCCGCAGGGGCAGGGGCGTTTGGCGCGGGTGCCGACGTCGCCGATCCGGTAGCGGATGAAGGGCGTCGCATCGTTGGCGAAGCCGGTGACGAGCAGCGGGCCGCGCACGAAATGCTCGCTTTCCTCGTCGATCTCGACCTCGACGATCCCGAACTCCATGTCGACGTGGAGCAGGCCCTCGCGGCAGGCGGTCATGGAGACGGCGAACTCGCTGGTGCCGTAGCGGTCGAAGATCGGGGCGGCGAAGGCGCGCTCGATGGTCTCGCGCTGGAAGGCGAGCAGCGATTCCGAGGAGGTGAAGATCGCACGGACCTTGCCGGCCGGGAGCGGACGGCCGGCGTCGAGCATCGCGCGGCCGAGCAGATGGAGCGACGAGGGATAGCCCTGGACGTAGGCGGCGGGGATCGAATGGAGCGCGTCGATGTAATGCGGGAGGTTCGCGCGCGTCATGTGGTAGAGGGAGAAGAGCGTCTGGCGGCCCCAGAGGTTGGTGCGCCAGAAGGGCGGGCGCGCCTGGGCCATGGGAACGAGCAGCTGGCCGCCGAACGAAAAATGCGGATCGAAGAGGCCGATGCCGACGCTCGTGCGCAGGCGCCAGACCGCGGCGTATTCCTCGGCGAGGGCTTCGGACGTGTACCAGAGCGGGAGCGCGGATCCGGTGGTCCCGCTCGTCTTGCCCTTCAGCAGGCGGCGGGGCGGGATGTCCGCTGCGATGAAGGACTCGGGATCGGCGCGATAGTCAGCCTTCTCGAGCACGGGAAAGGCCGCGAGCATCGCCTCGATCCCGCGCTGCGGATCGGCTTCGAGGCAGGGCTCGGGGAGCGCGAGCTTCGCATAATGCGGGACGTGCCGGCGTGCACGCGAGGCGAGGGCGAAGAGCCGCTCCTGCTGGATTCCGTGCAGCCGCTCGCGGGAGGAGCAGCCGGATTCCTGCCATTCCCGCAGCCGACGATGGAAATGGGGCGTGAAGCGCGTCCGGGCACGGCGGTAGCCCGCCCAGGTACAGGCCAGGTTCTGGAGCGGGATCGGCATCGCTGCATAGAGGCCGTCCCGCGTCACAGATCCGGGTCCGCTTCTTCCCTCTTCCCGATCCGCACCTCTGCCACGACCGGCAGATGGTCCGAAGCCCGCCGCGCCGCCGGCGAGTCGTGCTGCCGGACCTCGAGGACCTCGGCCTGGCGCGTGTAGATGCGGTCGAGGGCGAGCATCGGGCGGCCGGCGGGGAAGGTCGCGGGCCAGTCCCGATTGTGGTGGAGACCTAACGAGGCTTCGAGCGCCTGGGAGCCCTTGCATTTGCGCCAGGCGTTCATGTCGCCCATCAGGACGGCGGGGCCGCTGTTGAGCGCCGGGTGTTCGAGCAGGGACTGCACCTGGCGATGGCGCGTGCGGTCGACGAGCGAGAGATGCGTCGCGACGACGCCGATGCCGGCGTGCTCCTCGCCGATGTAGGCGGCGAGCGCGCCGCGGCGCTCGATGCGCGAATACGAGATGTCGAGCACGGAGATGGCCGTGATCGGGTAGCGCGAGAGGATCGCGTTGCCGAGCTGGCCGAGGCGATGCTGGCGGGTCACGGCGAAGGCGAGGTGCAGCTCGAGCTCGTCGCAGAGCAGGCCGAGCGGATCCTCGCCGCCGCGGGCGTCGAAGGCGCCGTCGAGGCTCGTCGAGGGGAAGGGGCGCAGGACCTCCTGCAGCGCGATCACGTCCGCATCGAGCTCGGAGATCACGTAGCCCGCACGCGCGACGTCGGGCTCGGCCCGGCCGTTGCCGCCCTGCCAGCGATGGACGTTGTAGGTCGCGATCCGCAAATTTTCCCGCATCACGCTCGGCCGTATCGGCCGCCGCGGGCTCATCACGAAGCACAAATGGGGTACGACGGAGCCGACCATCCGGTCCCGGGCCTGATCGCGCAGATCCCGCGCACGGGCGACGGATCCGTCCCGCGCGCGCCGCGCGAGGTCCCGGGCCCGGGCCGTCGCGTTCGCCGTCGCCTTGCTCGCCGCCTGGGTCGCCTGGCCGCCGGCGCGCGCAGCCTGGGCGCGCACGACGCGCGCCGCGCTCCGGACACCGCGTTTTCCGCGGGCGACCTGCTTGTCGATTGCCACTCGCCTGCTCCCTGGATGACCGCCGGGCGACGACGAGCCGGGAGCCTAGCCCTTCGGCCCGTTCTTCGTGGATCCCTTCGGCCACAACTCGAGCACGTTCGAAGAGCCGTGGGCCCGCTCGTCGCGGTCCGCCGCGCCCGGCCCCGGAGAAGCCTCCATTCGATCGCTGCCCGCACCGGCCCCCTCGCCCGGATCGGCGACGCGGCGGAGAAATCCGGGGGAGACGTTCCAGCTCTGGCCGTCCGGGGTCAGGACCGTGACCGTCTTCTTGTTGTACCGCGTCAGGACACCTTCGCTGCTCGGGCGTCCGGGCAGATCGAATGCCACGCGGTCTCCGATCCGGAAATCCAGCATCGCCGCATGGGCCCGCATCTGGTCCAGAAAGCGCAGCCGCTCGACGATCCGGTGGTTCAAGTCGACGAGCTCGGCCTCGCTGAGATCGTCGATGTCGATGGGCACGGCGGGCTCTCCTTCTCTCTCCGACGACTCTCCACGCCTGCTCCCACCGGCTCCGACCTGCTCGCCGGGGCTGCCCCAGGCTCGGCACGCCCGGGCATTGGAGTCCGCGGGGGCCGGGCGGGTTCAGCGCGGGCGCGGCGGCGGCTCCGGCGGCAGATCGCGGCTTTCGACGATGTCCCGGCCCGCGCGCCGGGCATTCCCGATCGCCTGATCGCAGAGCTTTCGCAGGACGTCGGAGAGCACGAGCATCACGCGATCCGAGGTATTGAACCCCGCGACCTCGCGGACGTAGGTCTTGAGCTTGCTGGCGACGACCAGGATGTCGGTCGGGAGGCTCTCGTCCTCGTCCGCCGCGGCCCGGCGCACGATCGCGCGCGGCGCGGATCCGGCCGCGGCGCCTCTCCCCGGCCCGGCCTGCCCGGAATGCCCGCCCGCACCCCCGGGCCCCGAAACCGGGCCGTGGCCCGAGGTCGTCCGCATCCGCGCTGCGCCCTCGGGCGGATCGGGCACCTTCGGCGCCCGCTTCTCGACCGCCCAGGCCTCGCGATGGCGCTCGGTCGGAAGGTGGATCTCCCAGCAATCGACCGAGCAGAAGACGAGCGCCGTCCGCACACGATTGCAGGTCGAGACGCTGCAGACCCAGTAGACCGCCGAGAGCGCGATGTCGTTCTTGCACGCGCTGCAGCGGCGCCATCGTTCGGCCATCGCGAAGCTCTTCTCCCGCTCGTCTCCGAGCCTTCGTCGCGCGCACCGTGAGCTGGGCTCCGCGAGCGGACTCCCGCCGGCCCGCAGCAGCCTGCCCGCGCCGACTAATGCGCCTGGCCCTGCACCCGCGGCAGGACGTCCTTCCGGATCGTCTCGAGCGATTCCCAGGCGTATTCGATCGGCATGCCGCCGCAGAGCGGCTGCAGCATCAGCGCGCCGTTCTTGCGGATCGCCTCGACGGCCTCGTCCGGCGACAGGATCTGGTAGTTGCCGTTCTCGGCGCGCAGGGCCTCGACCGAGGGCGCGAGGCTCTTCGTCGCGGATTCGATGTCGTCGCCCATCCATTCGGCGTAGGCCTGGGCGTCGTGCAGCAGATGCGGGCCCCATTTCTGCCAGGCCGCGTCGGGATCGCGCGAGACGAAGACCGAGAGCGGAACCCCCGGCTTGGGGTTGATGCAGAGCCCCGGCTCCCGCCCCTCGGCGCGGCAGGCGTCCTGATAGATCTTCTCGAAGTTCGGATCCCCGCCCATCGCGAGCACGCCGAGCCCGAGCTTCGCCGCCCGCTTCGCCGTCGCCGGCACGCCGCCGCCGAGCATCATCGCCGGCCCGCCCGGCGTATGCGGCAGCGGCGTGACCTTGACGCGCCGCCCCTGATAGTCGAACTCCTCGCCCTTCCAGAGCCGCTTCATGACCTCGACCGATTCCTCGAGCCGCTTGCCGCGGCCCTTCATCTCGCGGCCGAACATCGCGTACTCCGCCGGCACATAACCGATCGCGACGACGTACGAGACGCGCCCGCCCGAGACGAGATCGAGCACCGCCATCTGCTCGGCGAGCTCGACCGGATCGTGCAGCGGCACGATCAGCGCCGCGACCTGGATCGAGATCTTCTGCGTGCGCGCCGCGAGGGCCGAGGCCAGGATCAGCGGGGCCGGGAGATAGCCGTCGGCGGAGCGGTGGTGCTCGCAGACCTGCAGCCCGAGGCAGCCGTTCTGCTCCCCCCAGCTCGCCATCTCGAGCGCCGCCTTGTAGAGCTCCGCGCGCGGCGCACCGATCGCCGGCGCGCGCATGTCGAATCGCATCGTGAACATCGGACGTCCTCCTGCCCGGCGCGTTCGCCCGGCCCGCATCGCCGCCCGATCCTAGACCATCGCCGCGGCCCCCGAGCGATTTCCAATGGCGTCGTGACCGCATCCGTCACACCCCTGGCCGATGACGGTTCACCCCCTTCGCCCGAGGTCACCGCATGCCCGCCGAAATCCTTCCCGCCGCCCTCACGCCGACGCTCGCCCTCGCGCTCCTGCTCGGCCTGATCCTCGGCGCGCTCCTGGGCGCGTGGCTCGCGACGCGCTTCCACGGGCGCCTGCAGCACGTCCTGCACGACCGCTTCGAGGCCCTCTCCGCCCTCGCCCTCGACCGCACGAGCGAGCGCTTCCTGCATCTCGCCGGCGAGCGCCTCGGCTCCCTCGAGCGCGCGAGCGATGCCTCGCTCGCCCAGCGCGAGGCCGCCGTCGAGGCCCTCGTCCGCCCGCTCCGCGAGTCCCTCGCCCGGGTCGACGCCAAGCTCCAGCAGGTCGAGACCCAGCGCCAGGGCCACCACGAATCCCTCACCCGCCATCTCGAGCTCGTCGCGAACGCGAACCGCCTGCTCGAGAAGGAGACGCGCAACCTCGGCCAGGCGCTGCGCTCGCCGAACGCCCGCGGCCGCTGGGGCGAGCTCCAGCTGCGCCGCGTCGTCGAGCTCGCCGGCATGCTCGAACACTGCGACTTCGCGGTGCAGTCGACTCTCCCTGGCGGAAACGGCGGCGCGAACGGCTCGGACGGCGGCGGCTCCGGGGGCGGCCGCCCCGATCTGATCGTGCGCCTGCCCGGCGGCCGCAGCCTCGCGATCGACGCCAAGGCCCCGCTCGTCGCCTATCTCGCCGCGACCGAGGCGCCGGACGACGCCACGCGCGCCGCCGAGCTCGCCCTGCACGCGCGCCATGTCCGCCGCCATCTCGAGGATCTCGCCGGCCGCAGCTACTGGTCGAAGCTCCCGGGCTCACCCGAGTTCGTCGTGCTCTTCCTGCCCGGCGAGCCCTTCTTCGCCGCCGCCCTCGAGAGCGATCCCGAGCTGATCGCCGACGGCGCCGAGCGCCGCGTCCTGATCGCAGGTCCGACCACCCTGATCGCACTGCTGCGCGCGATCGCCCACGGCTGGCAGCAGGAGGAGATGGCGGAGAACGCCGCCGCCGTCGCGCGCATCGGCCGCGAGCTCTTCGATCGCCTGGTCGCGCTGAACGACAAGTTCGGGACCCTCGGCCGCAAGCTCGACTCCGCCGTCGACGCCTACAACCAGGCGATCGGCTCCCTCGAATCCCGCGTCCACGTCTCGGCACGGCGGATGGCGGAGCTCGGGGTCGCGCAGTCGGTGCCGCTCGAGGCGCTGCCGGCGATCGAGAAGCGGGCGCGGCTGCCGCGGGGGGAGGGGGAGGATTCGGAGCGGGGCGGGGAGAAGATGGAGGGGGCGGCCGAGATCGGTGCGGCGGGTGAGAGCCGTTAGTCGGCAGCAGACGCCTGCCGAGGCTCCCAGGCGCAGCCGATTCCCGGAGCGCGGAGAGAAAGCTCACGAGCTGATCGAGCCAAGCATTGTAGAGGCCGTACGGATCGTCATCCGGATGCCGCTCACAGAGCAGCTTCTGACGTCATACAACACGAGCTCGGCGGCCTCGGTCGGCCTCGACTCTCCGCGTTCGCCCTATCGACTGCGAGTCCCGAGCTCTTCGATTCTCTCTCTGGGCCACTTCGACGAGCGCGGCCTCGGCGGTCGGCTTTCCGTCGGCGAGATCGGATCGGCCCTCGTCCAGGCCACTGATTCGGCTCACCAGGGGAAGTCCGCCTCCCAGGGCACCGGGAAGCCCGCTGGTCGAGCACGTCGTGGGTTCATCCGATGCGTGCTTCACTCGCATACGCGACCGCTCGAGATCGCTCCGGCCCAGAGCGCATCGAGATGGCGCGCGAGCCTTGGCGCGATCGACTCGGGGGAACCGATCGAGGCGTCCGATGTCATTTCGTCGAGTGCGCCTCGAAGTCCCATCTGGCAGCTCCTGAGGCCGCGCTCGAGCATCGCCTGCACGTCGGCGATGTCCCGCCCGAATCCCGCGCGAGCTTCGAAAGCGCCTGGGCTCGAAAATCGTAGTGGCGAACCTCGATCGGCCCGAACCGACCGACGAGCCGGCTCTGGCTCCGCCAATCCCGGAGCTCCGGCAGAAAATCGGCGGGCGACGCCGAACTCGACGTTCACTTCGAGCTCTTCCTTGATGCGTGCAATCGCCGCGAAGACACCCTCCGGCTCGGATCGAGCTTCAGATCGACATCGACGGTCGAATCCCGCCAGCCCTCGAGCAGCGCCGTCGCCCCGCCGGTCAGGTAGAGAACGCCGGGCCCTCGACAGGCGCGCCCGAGCGCTTCGAGCACTTGCTGGAGACGTTCGGGATCGAGAGGGCGCCGCATGGGCCAACCATAGAGCACTCACCCGAGCCGCGGCTCGTCGATTCCCGCCAGCGCGAGGCTCTTCTCCCAGAGCGCCCGTGACAGCGCGGGATCGAAGTCGAGCGGCTTCTCGCGGCGCTTGTTCGAGCGCCAATAGCCCCCGGTCGAGCGCTCGAGGGCCGGATCCGTCGCGACGCGCACGGCCGTGCGCGCGGCGCGCGCCGCGCTCGGGAAGAAGCCGCGGATCAGCGGGCCGACGAGGCGATAGGCGAGGCCCGGGTTGTCGGCGCCGATGTTCGAGGCGACGGGCCCGGATCGACGGCGTTGACGGTGACCCAGCGGCCGGCCCCGTCGACCGCGCGGCGCAGGTCGAATGCGGCGCTTCCGCGCGAACGGATCCGCCGCCGTTCGCCAGACGGCGCACCCGCCGGAGTTGCTGCCCTGCCGACCGACGCCCCCGCCGCGCCCGCGAGCCGGCGAGCCAGCTCGAGCGTGAAGTAGACGATCGCGAGCTTCGACTGCCCGTAGGCCTTCATCATGTTGTAGTCGCGCTCGAGCTGGAGATCGTCGAGGTCGAGCTTCGCGATCCGGTAGGTGTCGGACGAGATGTTCACGATGCGCGCGGGGCCGCTCGCCTGCAGGCGCGGGAGCAGGCCGAGGGTGAGGCGGAACATCGCGAGGTAGTTGACGGCGAAGGTCAGCTCGAGGCCGGCATCGTTCACGCGGCGCGAGAGGCCGACGAGGCCGGCGTTGTTGACGAGGACGTGCAGCGGGCGGCCGCTCTCGAGATAGGTGGCGACGGCCGCATCGATCTCCTCCGCGCGGGCGAGATCGGCGAGCAGGATCTCCGGCGCCTTCCCGCCGGCCGCGCGGGCGACCTCGTCGCGGACGGCGAGGGCCTTCTCGCGGCTGCGCGCGTGGAGCACCACGTCGGCGCCCCGCGCGGCGAGGGCGAGGGCGACGGCCTTGCCATGGCCGTCGGTCGAGCCGGTGACGAGACAGGTCCGGCCCTGCAGGTCGAGTGCGCCTTCACGGGTCATGCGTCCCCCACGCCGAAACGCTCGCGGTAGGGCTTGAAGCGCGCTTCGAGCTCCTCGACGTCGAGACCGAAATCCGCGAGGCCGTAGCGATGGGTCCCGTATTTGTGCTGCGGGTTCTCGGCGATCCAGCGCCGGGCACGCGCCTCGGAGCCCGCGTTCCATTCGAGCTCGCAGAAGGCGTGGACGCGCTTCAGCTCGCCGATCGGATCGCCTACGAGATCCGCATAATGCACGTCGAGCACCCGCCCCGGCGCGATCCGATCCCGCACGGCGATCGCCCGCTCCACCGAGTTCACCATCTGATCCGCCACCCGTCGCCCGACCTCCACCGGATCGATCCGCCGCGAGAGCATCGCGCCCGCATGGGCCATCATGCTGCTGAACGACGGCACCACCTTCAGCGGATCGCGGTGGGTATGGATGACCTTCGCGTCGGGGAAGACGTCGAAGAGGACGTCGAGGTTCTCCTGATGGTGGGGCGTCTTGCCGAGGTAGCGCCCCGGCTTCTGCCAGAGCAGCAGCTGGATCAGGCGGCGGACGTAGGCGTAGGGCGGATGCTGATCGATCTCGCGGATCCAGCGTGTATACGAGGGGACCGAGAGCGAGGCGTCGACCGCCGGGCTGATGAAGGTCACGTCGAAGAGGAAGACGTCCTCCTCGGGTGCGTCGGCCTCGATCGGATGGATCGCGAAGAGCGCGGGCGACATGTATTTCATGCCGTTCTCGGCGCGCCTCGCGAAGGCCATCCGGCGGGCGGGCTCGCCCGGCTCGTCGCGGACGGGGCGGCCGAGGGGCGCGGGATTCAGGCCTTCGGCGGAGGAGAGATGCCGCAGCTCGGGGGCGCAGGCGAGCAGGCGATGGAGCTTCGTCGTGCCCGTGCGCTGCATGCCCGTGATGAAGACCGGCGCTGCGACGGGCGTCGCCTCGAGCGAGGGATCGACCGCGCGGATCCGCTCGAGCCGCAGCCGGCACTCGAGCGCGCGCACGACGCTGCTGCGCAGCACCGCGCGGCCGAGCAGGTGCAGATCGGCCTCCTCGTCGAAGGCCGCGAGCAGCCGGCGCATCGGCGTTCGGAAATCCTCGGCGCCGAAATCCTCGAGCCCCGTCCGCCGCTGCGCGCTCGCGAGCAGCGCGGGCTCGTCGAAGCGCGGCGCCGGTACGCCGAGCTTCGTCGCCGCACGCCAGGCCCCGAGCCCGATGCGCGCGGGCAGCGGGAAGGGCGGCACGCGGAACGCCGTGCGCACCGCCTTGCCCTCGCTCAACGCGCGAGCCCCGCGAGCTCGCTCGTCTTGACGACACGCGTCGTCGGCTGCGGATGCGAGGCCGCGCGGATCCAGCGGAAGCACATCGTGCCCTGGGCATGGCCGACGGTGTTGATCCAGTTCGGCAAGCCGGGATCTTCGTGGGCGACCACGATGCGGACGGAGCCGTCCTGCGCGTAGGCGGCGGTGTGTTTGTTGACATGGATCGTGTAGTAGCGGTAGTCGAGGGACTCCATCCAGTGGTTGTCGAGCTGGAAGTTCCAGGACTCGCATTCCGGGGGCGTCGCGTCGATGACGAGGGCCTCGTCCGGCGCCAGCTGCCAGTAGGAGTGGTAGTAACAGATGTTGGGATCGCCGCCGGCGCCCATCGAGATCGAATCGTCGAACTTCGGCAGCTGGTTCACGTGTTTGTCGCGGAAGCCCTTCGCCCAGTTCGAGAAGAGCGCGGTGCAGCCGACGACCATGCCGGCGGCCTGCTTGAGGCCGGCATCCATCGCCTCGGGCGTCAGGAGCGCGGGGCGGCCGCTGCCGCCGATCCGCTCGATCACGAGCTCGGCGGGGATCTCCTTCGAACGGTCGAGATAGGTCTGGCGGACGATCAGCGCCGTCGTCTGCGGCGTCATGCGCAGCCAGTTGCCGGGCTTCGGCTCGCAGGAGAGGATGATCTCGAAGCGGCCGTCCTGGCCGATCTGCATGTCCTTCGCGTCGAGATGGCCGCCCTGCTCGGAGTCGCCGGTCGAGGCGACGCCGGGCGACTGGGTGCCGAAGTCGAGGTAGTGGATCGTGTTCCGCTTGCCGCGGATCCGGTACTCGTAGGCGCCGCTGATGTTGGCGTGCTGGTAGTAGTTGTCGGGGTTGTCGGCGCCGATCTTGGCGGTCTCGTGGACCGGGCGGTTCAGCACGGGGGCGGCGGGATCGGCGTGCTCGATGAAGGCTTCGAGGGCGGTGCGCGCGAGGCGCGTCACGTAGCGGAAGCCCTCGGCGCGATCGAGCGGATCGGTCGGCGAGCCGTCGGCCAGGATCGTCTGGCCCGCGGACTTGATCGCGTCGCAGAACTCCTCCCAGGATCGTCCGGTCATGAGCCGCTCGCGCGGGGATGCTTCGGTCATCGTCGTCTCCTTCGTTCATTTCGCCTTCGCGGCGGCGGGAGCGGGCGCGCAATGCCCGGGCGCAGGGCCGGCCGGCGACGCCCGCAGCGGCGCGCTGCGACCCGGCCTGGCCAGGCGGCCCGACCAGGCCCGACGGCGCCCATCCGGCGCCGCGCGAACACGGTAGGTGCCGAGGCCGCGCGCGGCAGCGACGACCGCACGACGGGAGCGGCGATCGAGTCCAGTCCGGGCGCCTTTGCTAGCGTCCGCGCCCATCATGTCGAAGCCCCGGATCTTCATCGACGGCCACGCCGGGACCACCGGCCTGCGCATCCGCGAGTGGCTCGCGCCGCGAACGGACGTCGAGCTGCTCGTGCTCGGCGAGGCCGATCGCAAATCGGACGCCGCGCGGGAGCGGGCGATCGCCGAGGCCGACGTCTCCGTGCTCTGCCTGCCCGACGCCGAGGCGGCGAAGGCGGCCGAGTGGGCGCGCAAATCCGGCGGGCGCCTCGTCGACGCCAGCTCGAATCATCGCGTCGCCGAAGGCTGGGTCTACGGCTTCCCCGAGCTCGCGCCCGGCCAGCGCGAGGCGATCGCGAACGCGCAGCTCGTCTCGAATCCCGGCTGCTACCCGACGCCCTTCATCGCGCTCGTCCGCCCGCTCGTCGATGCCGGCCTCGTCCGAGCCGACGCGCCGATCTCGATTCACGGCCTCTCGGGCTACACGGGCGGCGGAAAAGCCCTGATCGAGCGCTGGGAAGCGAAGGATCAGGGCCGCGTCGGCCTCCACTACGAGGCGCCCTACGCCCTCGAACGCGTCCACAAGCACGTCCCCGAGATGCATCGCTACAGCGGTCTCGCAGCGGCGCCGCAATTCGTGCCCGCCGTCGGCCCCTTCGCCTGCGGCATGCGCGTCGCCGTCCCCCTCCATGCCCGGCTGCTCGCACCGGGCGCGACGGGCGAAATGGGCGAAGCGCTCTGGCGCTGCCTCGCGGATCGCTATGCGGGCGAGCGCTTCGTCTCGGTCGCGCCCTTCACGGGGGCCGATCCGATCGACGACTTCACGCTCGACCCCTGCGCCCTGAACGATACGAACGGGCTCCGGCTCCACGTTCTCCCGAATCCCGCCGGCCATGTCCTGCTCGTCGGGATCCTCGACAACCTCGGCAAGGGCGCCTCGGGCGCGGCGATCCAATCGCTGAATCTGATGCTCGGCCTCGACGAAGGCGCCGGCCTGCCCGGCTGATCCGCCTCCCCTCCATCCCCTCCCCGTTCCCGCCCCGGAAAATTCCCCGGCTTGAGTGAACCGCTTCACAGTGGCCTCCCATGATCCGGATCACCCTGAGCTCGCATTGATCGTGCAGGGCCCCGTCGGACGGGGATTCCGAGCGACCGGCGAAACAGGAGTGGGCGTGATGCAGAACGAGCAGAAGCGGAAGAACGACAACGATCCCGAGCGCGACAGGGCCTGGGCCGAGCGGGTCCGGGCGGGCGACCAGGCCGCCTTCTCGGAGGTCTACGCCGCCTTCTTCCCGCGGGTATACGCCTTCATCTATAAGCGCATCGGCGACGCCGCCGAGGCCGAGGACCTGACCCAGGAGACCTTCGTCCAGCTCTACCGCTCCCTCGCCTCCTACGAGGGCCGCTCGAGCCTGCTCACCTGGACCTTCGGCATCGCCCACAACGTCTGCTCCCGCTACTACCGCCACTGCTCGCGCTGGATGGTCGGCCCGAAGGACGCCCGCGAGCTCGAGGATCATCCCAGCGATGCCGCGATCGAGAGCCGGATCGATGCGGTCCATCTGCTCGAGCGCTGTGACGAGGTCCTCGAGAGCGGCCGCCGCAGCGCGCACCAGGAGATCTTCCGCCTGCGTTATGCGGAGAGCCAGTCGATCCGCTCGATCGCGAAGCAGGTCGGGAAATCGAGCGAGGCGGTGAAGGTCAGCCTTCGACGGAGCCGGAACCTGCTCGTCGACGGCGTGCCCGAGCTCGAGCTGATCCTCGACACCGTGGCGCAGGGGGCCTAGCACGCAAGTCCGCGTGCAGAGTGCTCGAAAACAGGCGGGATTCGCTTTCAGTCCGCGCCTTCGACCCGGCGGCTCGCCTTCGCGGCAGATCGGCGATTCGCCGCGATCGCCCGAAAATCGCCCGAATGGCGTGGGAATCCGCGCGAGGCCGGGGTAGGGTCCGAAGTGCGCCGATCTCCGAGCGAGATCGAGCCCCTGCGGAGCACCCGCGATGCACCTCCCCCGATCCCGCTCTTCCCTCCGCTCCCGGCGCTCCGGCGCACATCGCAGATCGGAGCTCCGCCGCGCGCGCCTCCTGCCCTGCCTGATCGCCGCCTCGCTCCTCGCCGGGCTGCTATTCCCCATGAACGCCCGGGCCCAATGCGCCGCCGCGCCGAACCCGATCGTCTGCGAGAACGCGCTCCCCGGGACCACCGACTGGCGGCTCTCCGGCCCGATCTCCAGCGATGTCGGCGCGCAGATCCAAGGCTTCGCCTCCGCGACGAGCGTCGATACCGGCAGCTCGATCGATCTGCTGGTCACGGTGGCCGGCAGCGCCGACTGGAATCTCGAGATCTACCGGATGGGCTGGTACGGCGGCGACGGCGGCCGGCTTCTGCACTCTGCGAGCGGCTTGACCGGCGTCGCCCAGGGCGGCTGCACGAACCCGCCCCAGATCAATTTCTCTCGCGTCTGCAACTGGTCCGTCGCCTCGGGCGGCTACACGCTCGCGGTCCCCACGACGTGGACGACGGGCCTCTACCTCGCCAAGCTGGAAACCACCCTCACCGGCCATCAGGCCTACATCCCCTTCGTCGTCCGCGAGGACGACCGCGACGCGGTCTTCTACTACGAGCAGGCCGTGATGAACTACCAGGCCTACAACCGCTATCCGACTTCGGATGCCGTGTCGTTCTACACCAGCCAGACCGGATTCCAGCCCTGGGAGAAGACGCTCTCGTTCAAGCGTCCCTATTCGAGCTTCCGCGTCCCGCGCAACGGCGAGAGCCCGTTCGCCGCGGCAGGTGACGGCAGCGGCGGCTTCTTCACCTGGGATTTCCCGATGATCCAATGGCTCGAGCGCGAGGGCTACGACGTGTCGTATGCGACGAACGTCGACCTCCACACGAATCCGGATCGCGTGCTCGACTTCTCCGCCATGATCTCCGTGGGGCACGACGAGTACTGGTCCGACGAGATGGCCGTCGCTGCGGCCGCCGCCCGCGACGCCGGCGTCGATCTCGCCTTTTTCGCCGGCAACCACGTCTTCGGAACCGTCGCCTACGACCCGGTCGCGCGAACGATGACGGGACTCACGAAGGCCGGCAAACCCGGAATCGCCACGGGGACGATCAGCGATTGGTGGGACGCGCCGGACTACCCCGACAAACGCAAGCGACAAGCACTGCTCGGCCAGGCCAATACCGGCTGCTGCGTCCGCAGGCCGATCGTCTACGCGAACCTTCCTTGGATCGTCGCCGAGGCGGATCACTGGGTCTTCGAGGGAACCGGCTTCCAGAACGGCGACGCCGTCCCCTCCCTGCTCGGCTACGAGCCCGACGGCTACGATCCGAGCTTCGAGGGTGCCTGCAGCCAGGACTTCACGCTGCTCTCCTCGTCGCCCTTCGATCCCGTCGCGGCCGGGGCCGCGAGCAATTCGGACACGACATGGCTCAACACATGGCCCCTCGCTGCCGCCCACAGCACGATCTACGAGGCACCCCGCGGCGCCTGGGTCTTCTCGGCGGGGACGACGGACTGGCCCTGGGGCCTCGCGACGCCTTTTGCCGCCAGCCCTGAATACGAGGCCGCTCGGGACAGTAGTGCACCCGCCGATCAGGGCTTCGTGCTTACCGGAACGAACGGCGTGAACGGACTGCTCGTGACGGACGACGGGCAGCCCGCATGGCAGGTCGATGCGGGGGCGAGCCAGACCTCCAGCTGGCATCGCGCTTCTCTCTACGCCGAAGGCAGCGAGTCACAGACGGCCTATCTGGGCACGACGGTCCGCGCCGAGATCCGCATGCTCTCCGGCGACTGGATCACCTTCTACCGCGCGACCGGCGGCCTCCGATTCACCCCGCGCCTCTACCTCGATACGAGCGGCGGCCCCGCCGTCCTGCGCGTGGATCTCCGGGCCGACGACGCGACCGCCCAATCCGGCCTCGCCCTCGCGTCGGGCGCCGACGCGACCGGCTGGCATACGCACGAGATCGTGCACGACCCGGTCGCCGGAACCGCGCGCTACTTCTTCGACGGTGCACCGATCGGCCTTCCCTGGACCGGCGAGGCGACGGCGAACGAAGGCCTCTATTTCGGCCAGGGATCGACTCCGGTCGCGGGCGCTGCGCGCTTTCGCACGGTCGAGCACGTCCCCACGAATCCGATGACGCCCGACCTCCGCATCCAGACCCTGACCCGCAACGTCCTCAACGCGATGGCGCCGCTCGCCGCCATCGATCGGGCGATCTTCTACGACTCACAGGCCTGCGACGCACCCTCGACCGCCCCGGCCGACTCCACGGGCACGCCGAGCCGCATGGGCTGGACCCCCAGCCTGAGCCTGGCGGGAACCGGATCGCTCACGACCGACACGGTCGACGGCGCGACGCGCCCCGTCTGGCTCGCCGACGGCAGCGCAGGGCGCGCAACCTGGAACTGGATCCCGAGCCCCGAGCTCGAGGCCCATGTCGCCGCGAACGGCTGGCGGATCGAGAGCCGCCTGCGCGTCCTCGACGGCGAATTCCTGACCGACTACTACGCGGACGGCAGCCGGCGCTTCATGCCGATTCTCCGGCGCGACCCGAACGGCGACCTCGCCGTCACCCTCGAAGGCGGCGGCAGTCACGTGCTCGCGACCGGAAGCGACGCCGACGACTATCACTCCCACGTCGTTCTCTTCAATCCCCTCACCCAGACCGCGACCTACTCCTTCGACGGCGCCCCGATCGAGACCTGGAACGGCAACGCGACCACGCAGCGCCAGATCACCTTCGGCCAGGGATCGACCGCGCTCGCAGGCCGCGCCCTCTACCGCACGGTGTCCTTCCAGCCCGCCCCCGAGCCCGGGATCGCCGGCGCGCTGGCAGCGGGCCTCGCCGCCCTCGCCTGCCTCGCGCGATCGGGTCGGCGCTGAGATGGGTCGCAGGAGCTTCACGAGTCGCGATCGCCGCAGCGCATGGGACGCGAATGGCTCGCCCTTGGCACGGCCTTCGGCGCTTCTCGGATGGAGCTGCTGCTGCGAACTGAACGCTGAAGCGGCCTCAGGCTGCGCTTCCATGAGAAGGCCAACCTCGTCAAGTCGCGTTCGCATCTCCGATCCATCTTCCCGCTGCCGCTCGATCCGGTCCAGGCTTCCATCCGCACTCTTGGTGCCGGATTCGAGACGGGCACACCGTGCCTGGACCGGGCGGCCCAGGGCAGCCTCCGTCACACGGACACGACAGGACGGCTGGCCTCGAAGATGTCCTCTCCCCGCTCCGCCTGCCGCTCGCTTCGCTCCAGTCGGAGCGGCCATCTTCGCCCGGATCAGAGCCGATGAGCAGCACGGCCACGGGCCACTGCGATCTGGCCTCGGGCGCCTCGATCGATCACACCCGAACCGTCCAGATCGAGTCTCGCCGAAGGCCGGGGTGCCACTGAGGCAGGCGTCGCAGCCGACCCGGCGAGATCGAGCTGGATCGTCGCCCGACTGCTTGGGCCGAAGACCGACATAGGGACGTCGGCTTTCGCGGGGCGGATCGTCGATCGGAGACGAAGCGAATGCCGTCAGCGGCCGACGCCGGGACGGTCGAGGTGACCTCGGGATAGCGTTGCTCGGCAGCGGCCTGATCCGGCGATCGAAGGCGATCGATCGGTCATCTGATCGGTCGAGGATCGGGAGCGCACTGAAGCCCGGCGGCCGCTTCCTCGCAACTGCGCCGCTGCTGCGCGAGCGCCACCGTCGACGCCACGCACGGTGATCCTGACCCGTGATCGGACCAGGCCATGCGCAGCAGCCGCGATCGACCATCGCCACTGCGACGAGTGAGTCTGAGGAGTTCGATCCGATCCGCCGTGCAGCGTCTGGCATCGGCGATCCGTTGTCCTGGCCCTTTGACGGCCATCTGATGCTGTTGGCGACGAGGACGTCGTGGCCGAAGGCCTGGATCGCGCCATCAGGCGAGCGGCCGACCTCGACCGACGCGCCCTGGCATGTTCGAAACCCGCGAGCCCCGGTCGAAAGCGCCCTCTCAGCTTCCGTTTCGAGGATGCGAAAGGATCGGCATCCGCCGTCCATCGGCTATGTTCGTCATCACCTTCCCCCGTGGTGAGCCCCGGCCAGACCTCGTACGCGATCAGAGTGGCCTTCTCATCACATCTTGACTTCGCATCCCATGCGCTGCGGCCTCGCTCGCGCCGTGAACGTGGACCATTCGGCACGATCCTGCGGTGGCGGTCATGCTCGCCACCACACCGACGACGTCCGCCCTTCGCCCCCTCCCGACTGTGATTCCCGCGATCCGCGCGCTTCATCAAGGGATCACGAAGTCGCAGTCCCCACCGCGTCCAGAAATACCAGTGTTCACGCTGCCGACGAGGATTCTCCTCCTCCACCTTCTCGCCCGACTACTGGCTGCGCCGCTCCGACCTCCTGCCCGACGTCTTCCATCAGCTCGTCAGCTGCGCCGGCTTCCGACAGATCGCCCGCGCAAGGAGCGTCTCCCACACCACCGTGCGCCGCATCAGCGACCGCCTCGGCCGCCACTGCCTGCTCTTCCACGAGCAGTCGAGACCGAAGTCCTGTCCGAGAGAGCCCCTCGTCCTCGACGGATTCCGGAGCTTCGAACACAGCCAGTACTGGCCCATGGACCTGAACCTCGTCGTCGGCCCCAGCTTGTTCGTCTACGGCTTCAGCGACGCGGAGCTCCGAAGGAGCGGCACGATGCGGCCCGCGCAGGCGGTGAAGCGAGCGATTCTCGAGCGGCGGTACGGCAAGCCCGATCCACAGGCGACGCGCCGCTCGGTCGAGGAGCTGCTGCGGAGAGTGGTACCAGCGGGCGGAAGGGTGGAGCTGCGCTCGGACGAGCATCAGGCTTATCCTCGGGCCTTGTCGCGCCTTCCCGATCGCGTATTTCTCCACGCGCGGACGAGCTCGAAGGCGGCCCGGACGACGAGCAACCCGCTCTTCGCGGCGAACTTGTCGGACCTGCTGATCCGGCACTCGAGTGCGAACCACAAGCGGGAGACGATCGCGTTCTCGAAGCGGCGGCAATCGGCGTTGTACCGGCTGGCGATCTGGACGGTGTGGCGGAACTACATGAAGGATCGATCGGAGAATCGGCCCCGCGGTACGCCCGCGCAGGCGCTGGGGATCACGACGGGTCCGCTCGGGCTCCGGGAGATCCTGGCGCGGCGGCTGTTTCCGGAGCGGGTGGGGATCACGGGGTGGTTGAAGCGTTGTTACGAGGGGCGGATCCGGACGCGGGCGATCGAGCGGTGTGCGGTGCATCGGGCGAGGTATGCGAGGTAGTCGAAGGTCGCACGACCCAGGACCGCTCTGTATCATGGGTGAATTCTTCGCCGTCTCGCGCCGGCAGATCCGGCGCCGACCATCGCCCGATCTCGACTCTTGGCACGACGCCCACCCCACCCCAGCGGACCGTTCGCTCCTCCCTGGCACCCAGGCGAGCGACCGGCGCGGCGCGGCGCGAAGTCAAGATGTGATGAAGGCCACCTCCTGATCGCAGTCCGTTAGGTCTGCATGCATACGGGGCTCACCGGAGGGGCCCAGAGGGGCGACACATAGCGCGATGGATCGGACGGTGGGTGGACGTCGGCATCGAGAGATCTGCATCGACGAAGCGGAGAGATCCTCGGGCGCTTTCGGTCGACAGCGGGCCTCGCGGGTCGGCATGCCAGGGCGCGCGTCGTGCGGTCGGCGCTCCCCTGGATGACCGCGATCTCGAGGGCTCGGCCACGACGTCTGTCGCCAACAGCTATCATGACCAGGCCGGAAGATCCTGGACGCTCGCGGCGAGTCGGATCGAAACTCCTCAGCGCTCGTCGCAGTCGGCGATGTCGATCGCTGGGCAGTAGCCTGGTCGATCCGGTCGAAAAGCGGTCGCGGTCGCGCTCAGCGCTCGCGCAGTTGCGGCAGACAGGCCAAGATGCGCTCGCCCGCCCGACGATCAGATGCTGACCGATCGGCCTCGATGCGGATCAGGCCGTTGCGGCACGCCCAGGCGCATCCGCGGCGCGGCCTGACGGCTCGCCTCGTCGCGGTTCGCGAAGCCGGACGGTGGGCTCTATGTCGGTCTTCGGCAGCCCGTCGGCGCCTCTGGCTCCGGATCTCTGGCCGGGATCCGCAGCTGCGACGCTGCGCGACCTCCTCGGCGGCCTCCGCGGCGGTGATCGCGAGGGTCGCTGCCCAGCAGGCCATCGTGGCCGCAAAGCCGTCTCTCGCCTGGATCACGGCAGCGAAGCGCCCGACTGGGCCGAGACGAGCGGCGGGGAGCGGAACGACGGCACTCGGCACTGATCCTGGTCGTGTCCGTGTGACTGCGAGGTGCGCCTGGCTCGCTCCGGTCAAGCAGGCAGCGCGACCGACCGGTGTGCACCGTCTCAGAGAGCGGATGGAGCCTGGACCGATCAGCGGTGGTCGGAGATGCGAACGCGACGCGAGTTCCCTCTGGAGAGAACGCCGGGTCGCCGCATGCCGAGGCGAAGACATCCGGGAAGCGGTCGAGGCCGTGCCAAGGGCGAGCCATTCGCGCCCAGCGTGCCGCGCCGGTCGCGTCTCGTGCCTCTGAACGAGAGCGAGCAATCCGCGTCAAAGTCCGGCGCGGAGCAGCGGCAGCGCCCTTTCGACGCCCATCGTCGCGAGCAGCGTCGTCAGCTTCGGGCCCTTCGGACGCGCGATCAGCAGATCGTAGACGTAGGGATAGAAGTCCTGTGCGCTGAGCGACGTGCCTTCGCACATCGTCTTGAGATGCGGGACGAGATCCTCTTCGCGGCAATCGGGCGCCGCCTCGAGCACGCGCACGAGCCGCGCGAGGATCTCCCGGGGCTCGCCTTCGAGTCGGTCGCTCGCGGGCGTCTCGCGGATCCGGTAGCGGAACTCGTCCGGTGCGTGGTCCACGATCCAGTTCCAGACGCGCCCGGCGCGCTCGCGCAGGCGCGCGGCCTCCGCGTCGTTCGCGACCTCGCCGGCCCTGCGGTAATGGGCGAGCGTGCGTTCGACGTCGCCGTCGTAGACCTGCAACGTCATCGAGAGCGGCCGGAACGAAGGCACGCGCACCGGCGCCGTGCCCGGCTCGATCCGCTCCGGCACCAGGCGCGACAGCTCGATCGTCCGCCGCACGACCGCGCGCTTCTTGTCGTTCTTGCCGTCGTCGGCCGCGTGGGCCGTCGCGACCGCGCGGTCCCAGTCTTCGTAGAGCTTGATGACGTCGGCGTCGAAGGAGATCTGGAACTCGGAGTTCGGCCGCTGCGACGCGAAGATCCAGCGCAGCATCTCCGGCTCGTAGACCGCGAGACAATCCGCGACGGTCACTGCGCCGCCCGCCGAGCTCGAGATCTTCCCGCCCCCGCCCTTGATGCGAACGAAGTCGTACGGGACGTATTCGGGGGCCGTCCAGTCGAAGACGGGACCGACGATCTGCTTCGCCGTGTCGTAGCTGCCGCCGGCGGTGCTGTGATCCTTGCCGCCCGGCTCGAAGCAGACGCCCTCGTAGGCCCAGCGCATCGGCCAGTCGATCCGCCAGGGCAGCTTGACGTCGCCCCCTGCGCGCAGGTCGACGCGCGACTTCGTTCCGCAGTCGCCGCAGTCCATGTCGACGAACCAGTCGCCGTTCCAGGCGAATGCGATCCGATCCCGGCCGCACGCGGAGCAGAAGCCGGCGAGGGGAAGCCAGTCCTCCGCGAGCGGCTCGGTCCGGAACTGGTCGAGCACCGCGCGGATGACGTCCTTCTTCTCGAGCGCGCGGCGAATGCCCTCGGCATAACGCCCGGCGCGGTAGGCCTTCGACTGGCGGATGAATTCCGGCGCGATGCCGAGGGGCGCGAGGCTCGCCTCGAAGACGGCGATGTGGTGGCTCGCGTAGCTGTCGGCGGGGGGAACGGGGCTCGCCGGATCCGCCGCGAAGGGATCGGGCACGTCGGCGACGCTGCGCCGCAGGTTCTCCGTCAGCATCGCCTGCTCCGGCGCGTCGGCGGGAACCTTGCGGAAGACGTCGAAATCGTCCCAGGAATAGATGAAGCGGACCGGGATGCCCTGATCGCGCAGCGCCCGCGCCACGAGGTCGACCGTCATGACCTCGCGAAAATTCCCGACGTGGACGACGCCCGAAGGCGTGATGCCCGCCGCGACCACGATCGGCCGGCGATCTTGATGGGCCGCGACGACGCGGCGCGCCGCGATGTCCGCCCAATGCGAGAAATGAGGATCGAACTGCTGCATCTGCCCCATGCCGGGCCCCGCCCTCCGCGCCGCGGAGTGTGGCAGCCCCGACCCCGCACGCAAGGCCGAGCAGGCACTCACATCACGGCCCCCACCTCAAAACGAGGACCGGGCACGCCCATCGAGAACCTGGGCGTCCGAGTGCCTCGGCCGAGTGGTGCGGGGTGAGATGTAATGGACGTGCGCGCAGCACGGCGATGGACGCGCCGGCGATCCAGAACGCGCACGTCCGAGCCACGAACCCCGCACGGCTCGGCCCGGACACCCGGCAAGGCGAGCGCCTCAGTCCCGCGCGACCGATCAGACCGAAGCGCGTGCGCCCTTCGAAACGACCGGCCGATCCGTCGTCTGATCCCGGCGCGATTCCGCCTTGTTGTAGAGGATCTGGACGTCGCGCGTGGCCGCGAGCAGCCGCGAATAGAGCCGCAGCTTCAGGGCGTCGAGCATCGCGAACGAGAAGAGCGCGAAGAAGCTCGAGGAGAGCGCGAGCGCCAGCGAGATGACCTCGAGGCCCTCGTCGCTGTTGTGCATCGAGACGAAGTTGAGAAGCATGCCGCCCGTCGTCCCGACGAAGCCGAGCGGGGGCAGCAGGTTCGCGTACATCCCGATGAGCCGCGCATAATTGTGCTCGTACTCGTTCATGACGTACTGGCGCGAGGCGTCGAAGACGAAATCCGAGGGCTGGCCCTCGTTCTCGTTGTCGCGCAGCGACTTCTGGAGGATCCGGACCATCAGGATCGCGAGCGGCTCGGCGCCGCCCGATCGATCCGAGTGTCCCCGGCGCAGCTCGTCGTTTCCGACCCGGCGCGTCGCCGACCAGGCGGACGCGACGGCGCGCAGGCCGTTCGAGAAGGGGATGAGGACCGCGACGAAGACGCCCGCAGTCACGATCACCGGCAGCAGATCACTCGACATTCCGTACTCCCCGAGACGCTCGCGCGTCGACTAGCTGTTCCACTTCTGATCGCGCAGCATCTCGAGCGCCTCGCCGAGGGAGCGCTGCTCCCCGACCGGGTACTCGACCAGCATGTTCTCTCGGCCCTCGAATCGCTTCTCGATGTCGTCGATCGAATCCTGGACCTTGCGCGTGTAGCGCATGTTCGCGAGCAGCTGGGCCTTCATGAAGCGCAGGTTCGCGTCGAGGGCCATCACCTCGGGATGCGAGCTCTGCCAATCGGGGGCGAGCAGCGGGTCGAGATGGCGGGCCATGTACTCGGCGATGAAGTTGTCGAGCAGGACGGCACTCCGGCTGTCGTTGCGGTCGGTGAGGCTGCTCATCGTCTCGTCGAGATGGATGAGATCGCGCCACGCCCGCATCAGATCGGTCCGGCGCTGCGAGAGTGCCTCGCCGCCGAGCGCGGTCTCCTCGATCGCCGCCTGCTGGGCCGCTTCGGTTCCCACCGGTCCGTCGTGGGAGGCACAGCCGGAGAGCTGGAGCGCGAGCAGCATCGGCGCGGCGCCCAGGGCCAGTTTCGTCGTTCGTCGCATCGGATTCCCTCCACGGGCGCGGACGCCCGCTCGATGAGCTTCGTTCGCCTATTCGTCCGCCGCGTGGTCGCCGCGACCCGAGCCTTCGTGATAGAGGCGGCGCAGCAGCGTGTGCATCGGATGCTCGCGCTGGCTGCGAAGCGCGGGCGCGAGATCCTCGGTCTCGACGACGGCCCGGAACAGCGGCAGCGCGCGGGCGCGGGCCGTGATCTGCTTGTCGAGCTTCGCGAGCTGGCGACCGCCGTCCTCGAGCTCGCGGGCGACGCGCTGGCTCTCGCTCGTGCCGAACGCCGCGGTCTCGGACATTTCGCCTTCGTCCGGCGAGGCCGGCGGCGAGCCGGCACGCCCACTGCGCTGCTCGGCGAGGCCGGTCAGCTTGCGGGCGAGCCCGTCCCGCTGCTGGCGCAGATCGGCGAGGCTCTTCTCGAGCTCGCCGAGGCCCTTCGCATCGGCGAAGCCCATGTACATGAGCACGAGCTCGTCGGCGAGCGCCCGGCGATAGACGTCGATCGTCGGCGAGCCCGCCCCGTTCTGGGCGATCCAGGATCCCGCGTGGCGCGAGCCGGCGACGTGCTCGGCGATCGGCCGGGTGATCGCGAGGAAATCGTTCGCACCGCCGCGCCGCTCGAGCGCCGTGGTCAGCGCCGGCCAGAGCATGCGGTCGAAGGGAAACGCGCGCAGGGCCATGTGGTAGCGGGAGGCCGCGAGCTGGATCTCGGCCGGCGCCGGATTCGCGATGCCGTAGGCGATGAAGGCGTCGCCGTAACCGCGCGCGGCCTCGTAGGCGGCGAAATACGCCGAGTCCGGGACCCAGCGCGTCGAGTCGGCGACCGCATAGCGCTCGAAGTGGGCCAGATAGCGGGCGAAGAGCCGGGCCGCGTTGCGGACGAGCTCCGCGGCGCGCGCGGGGTCCTCGGTCGCGCGGGCGAGGTAGTAGTCGGCGCTGTTGAGCGTCGCCTCCTGGATCTCCTCCCAGAGCGCGCGCATCGTCTGGAGGTAGGACTCCTCTCCGCTGTTCCGGAAGCCCAGCTCGCGCCAATCGCCGTTCCGAGCCTCGTGGAGCGAGGCGTAGACCTGGTAGGCACCCTCGATCGTGAACGGGAGCTCGACGTCGGGGTCGACGCCGAGACGCTGCTTCGCGGCGTGGACCTCGCCCATCTGGCGCAGGATGCGCATGTAGACGGCGGCCTCGCCGGAGGGCGTCTCCGCGAGATCGGCCGCCCGGGCGTAGGCCGCACCCGCGGCGCGGATGGCGGCGATGGAGGCCTCCGAGAAGCCTTCGCTCGCGAGCAGGCCGCGGCTGTTGTCGTGGGCCTTGCTGGCCTCGAAGAGCACCATGGTGAAGGTCAGGCTGCCGCCGTCGGACTCGGGCCCTTCGAGGCGCGCGACGATCCGTTCGAGGTAGTCGCGAACCGACGCCTCGACGGGGATCACCTCGGGATAGGCGCCGACGCGCTGATCGCCGAGCAGGCGGACGATCGCGGCGAGGGAATCGAGACCGAAGCCCATGCCCATCTCCTGGCTGCGCAGGAGGACGAGGCGCGCGACGTTCTCGTAGACGTAGGGCAGCGCGGAGACGAAGCCCGAGTTGGCGGCCTGGGAGAGCGAGAGCGCCTGCAGCGTGTCGAAGGGCGACTCGAGCGGCACGACGACGTCCATCCAGAGGGAGAGCACGTGCTTCACGAACTCGGTGTCGCTGCCGCGTTCGAGGGCGCGATGGGCCTGGATGTAGTGGTACCAGTAGCGGTCTTCCTGGCGGCTCTTCACGTCGGAGAACGCTTCGATCGTATCGACGCTGTTCTCGAGATGCGCCGGCTCGCGGGCCGCGAGGTACTGGAGGAACTGGGCGATCGCCCGGCGACGGGTCTGCGCGAGGTCCTCACCGTTCTTGGCACCACGATCCTCGAGGGAGCGCTTGACGTACGCATCGAGGGAGAGACCGATCTCCCGCTCGTAGCCCGCGATCCGCGCCGCGAGCGATTGGGCATCGGCCGAGCTGTAGATGTAGGCGTAGTCGAGGTAGTCGTCCCACGTCGCCGCCCGCGCGTTCGTCGCAGCGCCCAGCACGCCGGCGGCCAGGACGAGCGCAAAGCCCAATGCGAGACGCGCGAGATGCGGGCCGAGCCCGCTCTGCCGCCGAAACTGATCCATCGTCGTCATCCCCTCTGCTCCCCTCACGAGGCGTTGACCGCCTAGCGCGATGCGTGCCGGCCCCCGCCCTGAAGACATTCGAGTGCGTATCGGAGCTCGGCACAGCGATCCTCGACGCGGCGGGACGGAGCCCGGTCGATCCACATCAGGAACGCGTTCAGGTTCTTCGTCTCCACGAATCGATAGACGCCCTTGCTACTTACGCATTCGCCCTGCGTCTTTACGGCCGCCACGACGGCCTGCTTGAGGCGATCCTCCTCGCGGTCCGTGACGCAGGCGGCGAGATCGCCGAGCGGAACGCCCGAGAGTCCGGGCCGCGGGCTGCTGCCGCCCCCGCTCCCGCTGCCCGGCGGCGGTACGGCCCGTTCGGCGCGGGCGACGACCTGGGGCACGGCCGCGGCGCGCGGCGCGGGCGAGACCGGCGCGGCGGCCATCTCGATGCGCGGGGCCGGCCGCGCACCCGAGGCCGCGGGGCCGGGACGCGGGGCCGCGGCGCCGCGTGTCGGCGCGCTGCGGGCGGCCGGAACGTCCATCGCGGGCGCCGGCATGCCGGCCGGGGCGACCCCGGCGATCGGACGGCCGCGGGGCGCCGTCGGCGCACGGGCCGCGGCCACCCGGAAGGTCCGTTCCGGCGCGGCGTCCCTGGGCAGATCGATCGCGGGCGCCGCCGGCGCCGCCATCCGCGGCATAGCGCGGGTATCGGGCCGCACCGCGTTGCGAGCGATGCGCTCGGGCTGGGGCGCGGCCGCCGAACGGTCGGGAGCGACGGCGACCGCCTCGATCTGGACCCTGGGCTTCTCGATCGGCTGCGGCCGCTCGCGGACCGCGCGCTCCATCCGCGGGGCCGGCACGACCGGCGGCGGCTCGATCTTCGCGATCTCGGGCTTCACCCGAACGGGCTCCGGCTCGGGCTTCGCCGCGGGCGGCGGCGGAGGCGGCGGCTCGAGCTCGGCGACCATCGGCGGCGGCTCCGGAGGGGCGGGCTCCGGAACGACCGGCTCGGGCACCACGGGCTCGGCGAGAATCGGCTCGGGCTCCACCGGCAGCTCGACCATCGGCGGCACGACGGGCGGCGTCGACTCGAGCATCACGACCTCGAGCGCCTGGCGCTCGGCCTCCTGGCTCGCGAGGCCGGCGATCACGAACCCGAACATCCCCAGGATCGCCAGGATCCCGAGCCCGGACCCGGCGAAACGACGGACGACCGCAACGGGGCCTCCGCCACCGGCCTCGGCCAGCATCGCGTCGAGATCCTCGCGGAAGCCGCCGCGGGAGACGCGGTGCATCTCCGAGCGGATCGCGATGCGCGCGGCGCCGAAGCCGTAGTGCTGCTCGATGTGGCGGGCGCTCATCCTCGATCGGCCACCCGCGTCACCGTCGCCCAGCGCGGCCCGGGCCAGATCTCCTCGAGCAGCGCCGCCGCCTCGAGCATGTCCTGGCTCCGCGAATCTTCATGGGGCGCGAGCATCGGCTTGCGGCCGTTCGCGGATTTGAGGTTCGCGAGCTGGGTCTTCAGGGCGGCCGATTCGATGCGCTGCCCCTCGTCGAGGGCCTGGCCATCGACGACCCGAACGAGCTCGTACGGGCTCAGCGCGTCTTCCTCGGGCGGATGCACGCGCAGCTGCCACACGTCGACCGACTCGGCGGCGAGCGTGTCCGAGCCGGCCTCGCCGATGCGCGGCACGACCATCTGCCCGAGATCGGGGACCTCCGGCGGCGTATCCGGCGCGAGCTGCGTCATCGCGACCAGCATCAGGAGCGCCAGGTCGAGAAACGAGAAGAGCCAGGAAGGCCCGCCTTCGCTGTGATCCTGCATGTCCGTCCCCTCCGAAACGTTCTTTCAAACCGAAACGATCCGTGCGGCCCTCCGCACGGCCGCGCCTAGCGGATCTGCGTGAATGCGAGCAGGTTCGCCATGTCCGATTGGATGGCACTCCCCGGGAAGAGGGTCGTGAAGTTCCCCTCTTCGCCGTGAAGCGCCATGTAGTTCAGGATCGCCGCCTGGGTCAGCGCTTCGGGATTGTTGGCCACCGAGTTGACCCCGGTTTCGACGCTGCCGTCCGCCCGGTAGTAGCCGACCTGCCGCGTCGTCGCGAAGGGCGCCCGCAGATCCGGCTTCGCGGTCTTGCGATAGACGAGCATCACGCTCGCCCCCGAGCCCGAGTTGTCGCCGCGCCAGACGAACTTGCCGTTGGCGCCGTTGTCGCTCTGGCCGTCCGAGAAGACGGAGCCATCGCTGAACAGGTAGATCACGACGTCGCCGACGAGCGGATTGCGTTCGGCGTATTCGATGATCGCCCCGATCGCCACGCCCGCACGGAAGTCCCGCGCCTCGCCGGTGACCCGCGTGCCGTCGTGATAGTCGTAGCCGCCGAACTCGATCGTGCCGGCGCCGGCATGCCCCTCGAGCACGAGCTTCGCGACGGAGGCCGTCTTGCGGAACTCGCTCTGATTGAGCTCGCCTGCACTGAAGACGCCGCTGCCGCCGACGAGGATCGCATCCTGCTCGGGATCGAGGGCCGCGGGATCGCCGAAGAGCGTGATCAGATCCGAGCTCTGCTGATAGGCGCAGTTCACGAGCTCCTTGACCGCGGCGTCCTCCTGGATCTGCTCGACCTTGAGGGCCGAGATGTCCTGGATCGCGGTCGCGACGTGGCCCGCGCCGGTCGCCCCGAGCAGCTCCGTCAGGCGGCCGGTGTCGACGAGGCCGCGGACGTCGCTCGGGCGGTCGATCTTGGTCGGCCGGACGGTCGGATCGAACATCGACATCGGCACGATGCTGTTGCCGCCCGAGTCGGTGCTCTGGGTTCCGATCAGCGTGAGCAGGCCGCCGTCGGCGCCCGCGCGGTTGATCCCGTAGATCGGGTTCAGCGGGTTGTTCTGGGTATCGTTCGCCGAGCGCGCCGAGAAGATCACGCCCTCGACCTTCGCGAGCGTCGCGGGCGCGGCCTTGCTGAGGATGCCGGCCAGCATCGCCGAGTCGAAGTGGAAGACGAGGTTCATCGTCCGATCGAACGCGTTGATCTGGCTGTTCAGCGGCGACATGTCGAGGGGCAGCCCGAGGCGCGCGTAGCCGTTCTCGTTGAGCACGTCTTCCTGGCCGCCGGGGCCGCCGATCATGACGTTCGAGCCGGCGATGTTCGCACCGCCCGCGAGATCGATCCCGATGAAGGGGATCTTGCCGGCGCCGGCACCCGTCAGCGCGCAGGACGCCTGGGCGTTCGCGCGGTTGACACCGAGCAGCGAGAGGAGCGAGGGCGCCACGACGTAGGCCGATCCGGCCATGAAGCCCTGGGCGAGAAACTCGCGTCGCGTGCGCGGGCGCCGGTGGTCCGGGTGGAAGAAGGGGCGACCCAGTTCCGTCGGCGTTCGTCTTCGTGCCATCTTCATCTCTCCTCTTCGAGGATTCGAAACGCGCTCATTCGAGCCGTGTTCGTCGCTGTTCGTCGCCTGGAGCGAGGCTCAGTGGATGTGAACCGCGCCGCTCGAGACGACGGCCGTGCAGAGACCCTTCACGATGCTCTTCGTGTAGGAGCCGTCGCAGGCCGGCTGTCCCCCGCCGCCGCAGGTCGCCGAGAGGTCGACGATCAGCTGATCGAGCATCGCCTCGACCTGGTCCCGAGCCGGCAGGCCACCGACGTCGCCCCGCAGACCGGCGCCGACGATCTTGTCGAGCAGCGGATCCGTGATCAGGTCGACGTCCGCCGGGTTCGCGAACGCGGTCGCCGGAGGCTGGTTCCAGCCGAAGCTGCCCGCGTTGTTGAAGAACTGATTGCGGAGCGTCTGGCTGCCCGACCCCTCGTCGCCGACCAGGACGTCGCAGTACTCGACGCCGAGCTTGGCGACGCCGACCTGATTGGCCGACACGAAGGAGCGCAGGTCCGGACCCGAAGGCAGCTGCTGCACGAGCTCCTCGTAGGTCGACTCGACGCTCGAGTTCTGCGGATTCACCGTCGTCAGCGCCGCGATCGAGGCGTTCACCCGCTCGAAGTTGCGCACGCCGAGCGTCGGCTGCGGATCACCGAAGTCCTCGACGCCCGGCGTCGGCGGCGTCGGCGGCGGAACCGGATCCTGGAAGATGCCGAGCTGCTCGAAGTGGAGCTGGAAGACGTCGGTATCCGCGTCGACGAGTCCGCCCACGATCGTGCACTGGCGCGAGAGCAGGGTCCGCGAGCCCGTCACGAGGGCGTTCATGCTGACGAAGCCCTGCCCGGCGACCGGGATGATGCCGTTGAGCGAGACCCGCATGTTCTGGATGCGGATCGGCGCACCGACGTCGGTCACGAAGGTGGGCGAGCAGAAGAGGTAGCTGTAGCCGTCGAGCTCGGTGACGGAGAACTCGATCCGCGAGTTGCCGCCCGTCCACTGCGAGACGTCGAAGGAGAGCGTGATGCGGCGACCGATGCCGGCTTCGTAGTTCTGGCGGACGGCCGCCGCGGCGAGCGGGCGGTCGTAGATCGCGGCGAAGCGGATCTGGCCGAGCCATTGCCGATCGCCGGTGACCTCGTTGCCCATCACGAGGCGATGCGTCGGGCTCCAGTTCCAGAGACGACCCGCGGCGATCTCGTCTTCGTCCTCGGTCCACTGACCGTCGACGTAGATCTTGCGGCCCACGAGCTGATCGTAGGTGATGACGACGTGCTGGAGGGTCGCCTGCGCGTCCTGATCGACGTCGTAGGTCTCGAGGTCCGGGCCGCCGTTGCCGTTCGACTCCTCGGTGTAGGCGCGGTTGCGGACGACGTACTGATACTGGACCTGGCCGAGCATGAAGTTGCGCGAGCCACCGTTCGCCGAGTAGCTGATGATGCGCGCCGGCCCTTCCTGGGTCGTGTTCAGGTTCGCGATCCACATCTCGACCGTATAGGCCTGGGATCCGGTCTGCTGATCCGCGATGCGGTCGTAGAGCTTGCGGCTCGCCGCGGCGCTCGCGATCGCGCGGCCGGACTCGACCTCGATGCCGTAGGCGGACATCAGGGTCGGACCCTCGAGCGTTAGGTCCATGGCGGGGGCGACGCCGCTGGTGTCCATCGCGACGCTGCCCGTCTGCTCCTTGAAGTCCCAGCGCGCGATGATGCCGGTATCGAAGCGTTCGGCGCCGACTTCCTCGGTGCCGTTCGACATCATGCGCGTCTCGCTCTGGAGGCCGTTGACGTCGACGCCGCCGGTCGTTCCGCCCGCGTTCTCTATCGCCGTCTGCCAGGCCTGGATCGCCGCGAGCATCTCCGAAGCGTTCGACGCACAGTCGGACCAGCAGAAGTGGAAGTCGACCGCGAGTCGGCGGACGAGGCGCGACGCCGAGGGATCGGAGAAGTTCACCTTCTGGCTGTCGACGACGGCGGACCAGGCGGTCGCGACGTCGGGATGGGCGATCTGCGGCGCGCCGGGGCCGCTGCCGCCATGACAATCCTCGCAGTATTGATCGACCAGCGGATAGACCGTCGCCTCGAAGGCGGTCACCTGCTCGGCGACCGAGAGGCCGGAGGGCGCACCACCGCCGATGTTTCCGCCGGCGACGGTCTCGGTATCGGAGCCGCCGTAGTCACCGCAGCCCGCGGCGACGAGCGCGAGGGCGAACGTGAGGACGGCACCGCGAAGGCGGGCACCGCGGGAGCCTGCGCTCCGGATATCCACGAACGACTCGACGGGGAAGGTAAGGCTCTTCATCATGGTGTCCCCTGATCCCTCGCTGTGCTCGCTCGCATCCGGCCCGGCGTGGTGAGCCCGGCCCGGCTGCTTCTTCGACGACGTCCCGTGCGAGACGAAGTCCCGATCCGACCGATCCCGTCTCATTCTTCGTTCATGCAGTGGGCGGCGACGGCGCCGAACACCTGCTTCATGCTGTAGAGACCGTCGGCCTCGAAGTCGTCGGCGATCGCCTCGATCGCGTCGCGATCGTCCTGGTTCTTCGGACCGTGGAAGCAGACGTGCTCGAAGACCTTCTCGACCTGGCAGACCGAGAACGCCCGGCTCGCGCCGATCTCCGCCCCGAGGCTCTTCGCGCCGAAGCCGCGATCCGAGGCGCCGCGCCAACCGAGCAGGGAGTTCGGCCCCTCGCGCCAGTAGTTCACCCAGCCGTTGTCGGTCGTGATGTGGCCGAAGGGAAAGACGTTGCCGTTGATCAGGTTCTTCGCCTGGACGACGCCGGGCGTGTGCAACATGCGGCCGGCGGTCTCGTCCCACTCGAAGTAGGCGTAGGCCCCCGCGAGCGCATCCATGCCCGAATGACAGCCATAACAGTTGTTGAGGAAGATCTCCGAGTCGCCGCCCGGGCTCCGGCTGACGTCCTGGCGGATCCAGTCGCCCGGGCGCGTGACGTCGTGGAGCTGCTCCATGTCGCGGCAGAGGTAGTTGATGGCCGTGAAGCGCCACATCGCGCGGTTCGTGCCGGCCGAGAAGAAGGCCTCGGCGGCCGCGCGCGTCGTGACGACGCCGGCGGCGTCGTTCGCGGAGACCTGGGCGCCCGGCAGGCCCGACTGGGTCCGCCGGACGAGCACGGCCGGATTCGAGAGATCGGCCCCGGCCTCCTCGAGCGCCTCGTAGTGGGCGTTGCTGGTCTGCTCGTAGTTCGGCGTGACGAGGTTGTTCGCGCCGGTGTAGATGATGTCTTCCGAGAGCACCGTGTTGAAGGGAACGTCGTCCCGGATCATGCCGATCACGGTCGCCGTGTAGTCGTTCAGCGGCGCGAAGACCGTCATCGCCTCGTTCGTCCAGGGCGTCACGAAGTTCTTGAGCGAGACGTTGTAGAAGGCCGGATTCTGCATCGCGAGGTCGGCAGCGAGGTCGGGATTGCCCTGGCCGATGAAGGTCGCCATCTGGGCGAGCACGGCCGGGGTCGGCGGAACGCCGGCGATGCGGTCGTGCATGCGGCGGGCGCGGTCGGTGTCGTCCATCTGCGCCGCTGCGGCGTTCGCGAGGAGAAGAGTCAGACCCGCCAGCAGGAGCCGGCGGGGCCGGCTCGACTCACCACTTTTTCGTCGCAGGGCTCGGGACATTGCGTGGGGCATCTTCGATTCGACCTCGCTCTGACCCGACCGTGACGCGGGCACGGATTCGGGAGCTGAAGACCCGCTTTCACCGGACCGGGGCTCGTTTCCCATTCGGAATGCGACCGGGCTTCTCGGTGATCCAGGCCACCAAATTGTGTGTTTTTCGCGTCACCGAAAATTCCAGCACCGTGATTTGCCGGAGATCTTCTCGGCGGCGGGCCATCTGCACACGAGGCGCAGGTGATCTGCACGGGCCGCCCTGATCTGGGTCGTCCATCACGTCGTGCGGGGGGCCATGCGACGAAATGGACAAAGGTCGGCCGCCGCAGGCGACCGATGAGGGGGCGGGCCTGCGGCCAGCCGCGCGGCGGCGGGCGGTCCAGATCGTCCAGATCCGTCCCGATCGAGAGGGGAACGCGCTCCGCATGCTGGCAACCGATCCGTCTTCTTCTTCTTCTTCTTCGAGATCCTCGCGATCCCGCCGCCCGCTTCTTCTTTTCTCTTTGGTCTGCGCTCGATCGGCGGCCCTCGTCGTCCTGGCTGCGACCTTCGCCGCATTCGCTTCGACGGCTGCGAGCGGGGCGCCGCGCGTCGCTCGTGTTCCGCTCGAGAGCCTGCCCGAGTCCGCGCGCGCGGAGGCGGTCTTCGAGGGCGAGGTGCCGCAGCTGGTCGCGACGCTCGTCGCGGATGCGGCGGAGCCTGCGCAGGCGAAGCGGGTCGGCGTGCTCTTCGAGCTCGCGCCCGGATGGCATCTCTACTGGCGCAATCCCGGCGAGACCGGCGTCGCACCCGAGATCGAATTCGACGCGCCGGGGCACGCGATCGGCGCCCTCGAATGGCCCGCCCCGGAGACCTTCCGCGAGGCGGACGATCTCTTCACGACCTGGGGCTACGAAGGTCGCGTCCTGCTCGGCGCCGCGATCGAGCGCGCGGGCGCCGGCGCCGCGACACCGGGCGTGGATCCGCGATCACCGACCGCACGCGCCGACGTGTCGGTCCTGCTCTGCAAGACGCAATGCGTTCCCGCGGCCTTCTCCCTCGCGCTCGCCCTCGACGCCGAGATCGCCGATGCGGATCGGGCGACGATCACCACCCTCTTTCGAGAGAACGCCGCGCGCGTTCCGCCGCCCGCGAGCGAAATCGGTTGGGCGCTGCACGCCGCCTGGATCGCGGGACCGCCCGGTGAAGGCGAGGCGAAGCGCGTCGCGCTCACGATCGATCCCTGTCCGAGCCGAGCGAGCGACTGCGCCCGCGATCCGCTCGAGACGAGCGCCCTCGCCTTCCTGCCCTTCGAGGGCGAGACCTTCGAATTCGACCGCGAACAATGGCTTTCGACGCCCTCCGAGCCGGGCCGCATCGGCCTCGAGCTCGAGCTGACGCGGCTCGAACCCGGCGAGGACCGACTGCGCGGCATCGTCGAGCTGCGGACCCGCAGCGGTCGCGTGCGCACGGCGGAGATCGACGTCCCGGTCGAAGCCGAGCGCAGTGCAGCCGCGATTGCAGGCGACGGTGCGGGCCCGGCGGCGAGCGGCGGAGCGACTTCGATGCTCGGCTGGATCCAGGTCTTCCTGCTCGCCCTGATCGGCGGATTCATCCTGAACGGCATGCCTTGCGTGCTGCCCGTGCTCGCGATCAAGGTCGTCTCCGTCGCCGACATGGCCGAGCGCGATGCGCGCGAGGTCCGGCTCCACGGGCTCGCCTACACCGGCGGCGTACTCGGCTCGATGTTCGTCCTCGCCGGGATCGTGCTCGCCCTTCGCCAGGCGGGGCATGCGGTCGGCTGGGGCTTCCAGTTCCAGGAGCCGCTCTTCGTCGCGGGGATCGCGGCGCTGCTCGTGACCTTCGCGCTCAATCTCTTCGGCGTCTTCGAGATCGAGCTCGGACAGGGGCGACTCGCCGCCGTCGGTCAGGATGCGACCGGCCTCTCGCGCTCGGTGTTCGAGGGCCTGCTCGCCGTCGTGCTCGCGACGCCGTGTACGGCGCCCTTTCTCGGAACCGCCGTCGGCTTCGCCTTCGCGAGCTCGGGCTACGGCATCGTCGCGATCTTCCTCGCGATCGGCATCGGGCTGGCCTCGCCGTTCCTGCTCGTCAGCTTCTTCCCGCGCCTCGCGCGCTTCGTTCCGCGCTCGGGGCCGTGGATGCTGAAGCTGCGCGCCGGGCTCGGATTCTGCCTGCTCGCGACGGTCGTCTGGCTGCTCTGGATCGTCGGCCAGAGCGGCGGAACCGACGCCGTCGTCGCGCTGACGGCGGCGCTGCTCTTCCTCTCGTTCCTGCTCTGGACCTACGGCGTGATGCAGCCCATGCGCAGCCTCTGGCTCGGGCGCGCGAGCGCCGTCGCGATCGCCGGCCTGGCCTTCGCGAGCTTCAACGCGATCGACTTCGAGGCCACGCCGCCGCCCTCCGGCGGACCGGAGGGCGAGCCCGCCGAATCGGCCGACGGCTTCGCGCCCTACGCCCCCTCGGCGGTCCGCGAAGCCCTCGCCGCGGGAACACCTGCCTTCGTGGTCTTCACGGCGGACTGGTGCATCACCTGCAAGGTCAACGAGCGCACGGTCCTCGACCGGCCCGCCGTCCGCGAAGCCCTCGCGCAAGGGGGTTATGCGCTCTTCAAGGCCGATTGGACGCGCCGCGACGACGCGATCCGCGCCAAGCTCGCCGAATTCGGCCGCGCCGGGGTCCCGCTCTACCTCGTCTACGACCCCGCCGATCCGGACCGCCCGCGCGTGCTCTCCGAGCTCCTGACCCAGGACGCCGTCGTCGCCGCCCTCGCCGATGCGGCGCTGCCCCGAGCACTCTGAGACGCGACGCCCCGAACCGCGAACGCGAGCGCCAACGCACCGGATTCTCCCGTCTGCGGGTTTGGGGCACGCGTCACATTTCCCTCAGCACCGGTCGCCGACACGACGATGAAGCCGGCTGTCGAGAGGCCCGCCGAGGCGAGTCCCCTCGCGACCGACAGGAGATCCCGAACCCATGATGGCCCCCGATTGCCGAGCGAGCGCGACGAACGCCTCGCCCGTACCGATCCTCTCGCTGTTCGCCCCGCTCTCCGCCCTGGTTGCCCTCGTCGTCGCCCTCTTCATCGCATCGGTCGTGATCGCGCCGCAGAGCGCCCGCGCGCTCGAAGCCGGCGACCGCGCGCCGGAGTTCGCCCTGCCCGCCCTCGACGGCAAGGGCACGGTTTCGCTCTCGCAGTACCGCGGGAAGGTCGTCTATCTCGATTTCTGGGCGTCGTGGTGTGCGCCCTGCCTGAAGGCGGTCCCGGAGATCGAGGCGATGCGCAAGGAGCTCGGCAACGCCGGCTTCGCGGTCGTCGCGGTGAACCTCGACCAGACGCCGAAGAAGGCGCTGCGCTTTCTCGAGAAGAATCCGGTCGGCTACGCCTCGGCGAGCGATCCGAAGGGGCGGCTTCCGAAGCTGTACGGCCTCGACACGATGCCGACGTCCTACTTGATCGACGGCGAAGGCGTCATCCGCCACGTCCATCGGGGCTTCCAGCGCGGCGACGGGACGAAGCTGCGCGCGGAGATCCGCAAGCTGCTCGGAGGTCGTTAGTTCATGCGAACGCGGAGAATCTCGTCGCTGCTGATCCTGATCTCGCTCGGATTCGTGCTGCTCGGCTCGGCGGGCTGCGCGAAGGTGAACCCCTGGGAGCGCGACCTGCTGGCGCGCCGGGACATGGCCTGGGAGCCGGATTCGCTCGAGGCCAAGCGTGAATCCCACGTCTACTTCAGCAAGGAAGCCTCGATGCCGGGCGGCAGCGGCGGGGGCGGCGGCTGCGGCTGCAACTGAGAACGGAATCGAGACCGGGGCGGGAGGCTTCGATGAGGGGCGGAGAGATCGAGGGGAAGATCGGGGGCGCACAGACGCCGGCGGCGGACGGCCACGCGCTGCCGAGCCGCGCGCTGACCGCTTTGACGACGAGCGCCCTCGCCGTGCCGGGCCTCGCGCTGCCGGCCCGCGCGGATACGCCGATCGAGCAGGCGAGCGCGGCCTACGCCTTCAGCTACTACGTCGAAGACGACCTCTCCCCCGGCCGCTTCTCCGGCAGCGGAGATCGCCAGCGCTACGAAGTCCTGACCCACCAGCTCGAGCTCGACTTCCCCGTCTCGCCCCGCATGGACGTCGGGATCGACTTCCTCCAGGAGAAGATGAGCGGGGCCTCGCCCTGGTACGTCGAGGCCAGCGGCGACGAGCGCCTCCAGGTCATGAGCGGCGCGACGATCGACGATACGCGCTACGACCTCTCCGCCGATCTCGACTACTACATGGAGGAGGCGAAGGACACGTTCTCCGCCGGCTTCTCGAAGGAGCAGGACTACCTCTCGGTCCACGGTGGCCTCGGCACCGAGCGCTCCCTCTTCGACGACATCACCACCGTCTCGGCCTCGGCCGCCTTCTCCTACGACTGGATCGAGCCCAACAACCCGCAGCTCTCGCTCGCACGACCGAGCTCGGGCGAGAAATGGGCGGTCGACCTGTTCGGCGGCGTCTCGCAGATCCTCACGCGCGCCTCGGCGATCCAGTTCACGGCCAACTACAAGCACTCGAACGGCTACCTGAGCGATCCCTACAAGGCGATCCGCGGCATCGGCCCGTCGGACGGGATCATCTCCGACCAGCGGCCCGAACGGAAGAACCAGGGGAGCTTCATGCTCCGCTATCGCCATCACATCGAGATGAACGATCTCTTCTCGGCGTCGGTGCACGGCGACTACCGCTTCTACGTCGACGACTGGTCCGTCACCTCGCATACCTTCGAGCTCGGATGGCACCAGAACATCGGCCCCGTGACGATCGTCCCGGCCGCCCGCTACTACAGCCAGAGCCAGGCCGATTTCTACGACACGGTGCTCCCGGCCGGCGCCCAGCAGAGCGACAGGGCCGATCGCTCGAGCGATTACCGGCTCTCGCCCTACGGCGCCGTCTCCTGGAAGATCAAGATCGAAACCGCGCTCGAGGACATCCTCGAGTATCGCCCGGGCAACCGCCTCGGCGGCGTCGGATTCAGCGGTGGCCTCGACCTCTTCGTCTCCGTCTCCTACGAGCGCTACCTCTCGGACGGCGCCTTCGCCTTCGTCAGCGTCGACGAAAAGGACGAGGCGCCGGCCCTGGTCGATTTCCAGATCTGGGCCTTCACGGTCTCCGGCCGCTTCTGACGATGGGTCCCGGGCGCTTCCGCTTCCGCGCGATGGGGAGCCCCTGTGAGCTCCAGCTCGAGGGCGGGACGCAGAGCGCGCTCGAAGCCGTCGCGCGCAAGGCCATGCGCGAGATCGCGCGCCTCGAGGTGAAGTTCTCGCGCTACCGCGAGGACAGCCTCGCCTCGGCCATCAATCGCAGCGCCGGGGATGCGCGCGGCGTATGCGTCGACGAAGAGACCGCCGCGCTGCTCGACTTCGCGCAGACGGCCCATCGCGAGAGTGGCGGCCGCTTCGATCCGACCTCCGGCGTGCTGCGCCGGATCTGGAACTTCCGCTCGAACACGCTCCCCGATCGCAGCGCGATCGAAGCGACGCGCGCCCTCGTCGGCTGGTCGAAGCTGCGCTGGGAGCGGCCGCGGCTCGTGCTCCCGATCGCGGGGATGGAGCTCGACTTCGGCGGATTCGTGAAGGAGTACGCCGCCGATCGCGTCGCCTCGCTCTGCCGCGAGGAAGGCCTGGAATCCGGGCTCGTCGATCTCGGCGGCGATCTGGCGGTCGTCGGACCGCATGCGGACGGCTCGCCCTGGCTCGTCGGCATCCGCAATCCGCGCAGGCCGAAGGAGGCGCTCGCGCGCATCGCCCTCGCCTCGGGCGGGATCGCGACGAGCGGCGACTACGAGCGCTGCATGGTGGTGGGCGGCATCCGGTATCCGCATCTGCTCGATCCGCGCTCGGGCGAGAGCTTCCGCGCAGGCCCGGCGAGCGTCTCGGTCTGCGCGCCGCTCTGCCTGCTCGCGGGCGCGGCGACGACGATCGCGATGCTGCACGCAGAGGCCGAGGCCGGAGCTTTCCTCACGAATCTGGGCCTGCCGCATCTGCTGATCGATCAGGCCGGACGCATCTCGGGCGACGCGCGCCTCGCCTCAAGAGCGCGACGTGAAGACGACGAGATCGGCGTCCCAGCCGTCTTCGGCCAGGCGCTGGGCTAGCTCGCCCGCGTCCACCATCGATTCGAGGCCCAGGACGTAGACGTCGAAGAGCGGGCGCCGGTCCGCGCTCAGCCAGCGGTGGACCACGGCTTCATGGCCCCGGCGCTCGAGGTCCCCGGCGATGGCGAGCGCGTCGTCCTCGAGCGTTCGCGTCGTGACCCGGACGCCGTAGGGCGCGCCGCCGGACGGCGGCAGATCCGCCGCGCGCAGCCGCTGCCGCTCCAGGACCAGGCGACGCCGGATCGTGTCGGCGACGAGCTCGGAGGGCGTGCGGAGCCTGCGCGCGCGGGCGGCGATGACGACACGGACGTCGGAGACCTGCTGGCCCCGGGCTTTGAAGAACCAGCCGATCAGCGGGATGTCGGCGAGCCACGGCGTGCCGCCCTGGGAGGTCGTCTCGCGGTTCTCCCGGTCGAGGCCGAGGATCGCCGTCTCGCCGTCTTCGAGCCGGGCCTTCGCGCTGAGGAGCCGCTTGGTCAGCGTCGGACCGACCTTGGCCGGGTCGCCGGCGAGCGAAGGCGCGACGTCGGAGAGCTCCGCATCGATGTCGAGCTGGATCGGGCCCTCTACCCCGGCCTGCGCTGCGAGCGTCAAGCGAACGCCGATGTCCTCGCGATTGAAGTCGACCCGCAGCGAGGGCACCGCGACGCCGCCCGCCGTCCGCGAGACGCTGTCGAGGGGCGATCCGCTCGACACCGGAATGGGAACGTTCGCGCCGACGAAGATCTCGTGCTCCTCGCCGGCGATCAGCACGAGACTCGGCTGGATCAGGACGTCGACGCGAATCTTGCGATCGGCGGCGTCGATGACGACCGTATCCTCGAGCGGGATCTGCACACCGCCCTCGCCCGGCACCTCGAAATCGAGCCCCGAATCCCGCGAGACCCGGCCGAAGAGCGCGCCGTCGTCGATCGGGACCGTCCCGAGCCCCCGGCCCGGAACGGGAATGCTGACGATCCGCCCGACGAGCTCGTCGAGCGAGTCGCCCGGCAGCAGCGGCAGATGCCAGCTGAGGGCGAGCGCCCAGGTCGTCGGCGTCCGGACCTCCGAAACGGTCACGTCGACCGCGATCAGCTGCGGCGACGCATCGAGCTCCTCGACGAGCTCGCGAATCACGGCATGCCCGCGGCGACTCGCCCGGACGACGAGCGAGCGCGTCGCCGGATCCACCGCGATCGAATAATCCTCACCGCCGATCAGCGCCGCGACGTCGATCGCCGAGGCCGCATCCGTCCCGCTCGCGCCCTGCCCCTGCCCTTGCGCCTGCCCCGAGTCGTCGAGGCCCCCTGAGTCGTCCAGATCGGCGCTCGCGTCTTCGAGCCCTTCGGAATCCCGGCCCGCGGCGCCGGATCGATCGCGTCCCTGGCTGCGATCGCGAGTCCGGCCGGTCGACGACGATCCCGCGCCCGAAGGAACCTGACCGCCGAGAATGCGGGCGATGTCCGCCGCATCGCGGTTCAGGATGCGCAGCACGCGGATCTCGCCCTCGCCTTCGAGCGGCTCGTCGATGCGCTCGATGAACGCGATCAGCCGATCGACGGCGTCGTCGGTCCCGCGGAAGATCAGGCTGTTGGTCCGCGCATCGCTCCAGAGCTCGAGCGCACGGGCATCGAAGCGCCCCGCATCGAACTGGGCCTGGATCATCGCCTCGACGTCGGCGACGTCGCGATGCCGCAGCACCCGCTGGCGCAGGGCGCGCTCCTCGAAACGATCGAGCTCGTCGGCGAGGGCGGTCAGGCGCGCGATCGCCCGTTCGGGCCCGCTCGCGATCAGGCTGTTCGTCTGCTCGATCGCGACGAGCGTCACGCTCGTGCCGCCCAGCGGTTGCAGCACACTCAGGACCGCCTGGAGATTCGCGAACTCGAGCGGGATCAGCGCCGTGACGTAGCGATCCGATTCCCGGCGCGCCGTGCCGACGAACGGTGATTCACCGACCGCCTCCGCGACCCGCGCGATCCGCCATTGATCGACGGTCGAAGGCAGCAGCGAGAACCCGAGCATCTGGAGCGCGGAGGCGAGGATCTCCCAGGCCTCGTCGGGAGTGACGGGCCGCTTCGAGACCAGCGAGACGAGCCCGCGGACCTGTTCGTCGTAGAGGATCGTGCGGCCCGTCTCCTTCGAGACGAGCTCGATCAGCTTCGCGATCTCCATCCGCTTCTGATTGAGCATGAGCCGCGCATCCGCCGGAACCGCCGCGCGCGAGGGCGCCGGAGCGACGATCGCGGCGAGCGGCCCGATCGCCAGCGCGAGGGCGAGAACGAGCGCGAGGGCGGCCAGGAGGATCGCGGGGATCGCGGCGAGGATCCGCGACCGGTGGGGTCTGGATCGGGAGGGGCGGGGCGACACGCGGGGAGGCTATCCGAGGGGCCGCGGAGCCGCTATGCGACCGGGTGGACGCCGGTCGAGCCGCGGTTCGCGGCGGTACGGATCGACATGGGCGATGAGCGCGTCATGCCCGATCGGCGGCGACCTGCGGCGGCGCACGCGCCTCAGCGCCCGCCGTTCAGCGCCAGGGGCTCGGGAACTCGAAGACCCGCACGCGCACGGCGACGCGCAGCTCGTGGACGTCGAGCATGTAGTCGACTTTGTCGCTCGCACCGGGCGCGAACGGGCCACGCGTATCGATCTCCGGCTCGCCGAGGCCCACGTAGCGGTAGCCGACGGACAAGCGCATGCGCTCGGTGAATGCATAGTTGAAGCCAGCGCCCACGTTCCAGGCGAAATCGACGATGTCGTCCTGGGCCGATACGACGTTCGAGGTTCCGTCGATCTCCATCTGCGCCGTGAGCCCGATTCCCGTGCCGAAATAGAAGCTGATCGGATCCATCAAGCGCCGCACCGTCGGCTGGCGACCGAGACCGAAGAGGTATTGGAAGGGCTGGTAGATCGAGATCAGCGGCACGTCGACCCAGGAGTTGAAGAGGACCGTCGTCGCGTTGATCTCGGTGAAGAAGTCCTCGCCGCCGGCGACCGTGCTGAACTCCCATTCGCGCAGGCCGGCTGCTTCGAGCTCGACCCGGACCGGCCAGTCGGGAAGCCGCACCTTCAAGAGCAGCTCGCGCGGGACGAGCTCGTCCATCGGAACCTCGAGCCCGACGGCCCCATCGAGCAGGGGCGAGGAGTCCGTATCGACGCCGTTCAGCCGGGTGACCGGCGCAGAACCGGCGCGCCCGCTCGTCTCGACATCGGCCCCGGAGATGCCGAGCCCGCCCTGGACGTAGACCTTCCACTCGGCGGCGCTCTGCGACGCGCCGAGCAGGAGACCGAAGACGAGGGCCGCGATGCCCGAACCGAATCGAATGCCACCCCTCACGGACGTTCCCCTCCGAGCCCGACGGCTCCTGCGCATGAAGCTCGCAGGCATATCGGGCGCGCATGGGGGTTCGCTTGATGATGGAACTCACAAATCGGGCGCTCGGGCGCCCTCCGGCCGGGTCGCGGGAGCGGACGGCAAGCCGGAGGCTTCAGCGGGGGCCGAGGCCGCACCGGCGCGCAGAATGCGGGCGGCCAGCAGGGTCCGCAGGACGATCGTCAGCGCGAGGACCGCGATCCAGAGCCGGGTCGTCCAGGCGAGCTCGTCGGGAAAGAGCAGGAAGACGGTGTAGGCGATTCCCGTCTCGCCGCCCTCGGCGAGGCCCGCGCCGAGGCGCAGGCCGCGATCGTCCCGGGGCCGGTTCGGGAGATCCGCCTCCTGCGCGCCGAGGGCGAGCGCGCTCGTGATGCAGAGGATGTAGAGGAAGAGCATCGCGGCCCACTCCCGGCCGAGCGCCGGCATCGCATGCGCAAAGCCGAGCACCATCGCGCCGTAGGCCGCCATGTCGAGCACGATGTCGAGATAGGCCCCGAAGCGCGTCGTCTGCCCGGTCCGGCGGGCGTAGAGCCCGTCCGTCCCGTCGGCGATCCGCGACACCCACCAGAGCACGAGGGCCACTCCGAAGAGCCCCTGCGCGACCGCGAGACTCGCGCCGAGGGCGACGGCGAAGCCGAGGATCGTGACGTGGTCGGGCGTCAGCGAAAGGCGCGCGTAGAGCGAGAGCAGCGGACCGGCATAGCGTGGGAGACGCGCGCGAAAGGCGTTGTCGATCATCGCGCCAGTCTAGAGGACCGCTTACCCTCGCGCGCGGAGACGAGCATGAGCCGGACGATCGTCGTCCTTCCGACATACGACGAAGCCGAAAACCTGCCGCTGATCGTGCCCGCGATCCTCGCGCAGGCGCCGGAGATCGAGGTCCTCGTCGTCGACGACGATTCTCCGGACGGCACCGGTCGCCTCGCCGACGCGCTCGCCGAAGCGGATGCGCGCGTCCACGTCCTCCACCGCGCCGCCAAGCAGGGCCTCGGCGCCGCCTATCGCGCCGGCATTGCCCGCGCGCTCGAGCTCGGCGCCGACCGCATCATCCAGATGGACGCCGATTTCTCGCACCCCCCCGACCAGATCCCGATCCTGCTGCGGGCGATCGAAACGAACGACGTCGTGCTCGGCTCCCGCTATCTCCACGGCATCACCGTCGTCAACTGGCCGATCGAGCGCATCCTGCTCTCGTGGTTCGGCAATCTCTATGCGCGCAAGGCGACGGGGCTCTCGATCAGCGACATGACCGGCGGCTTCCGCTGCGTGCGCCGAGAGCTGTTCGAGCGGATCGGCTTCGAGCGCATTCGCGCCGATGGCTACGCATTCCAGATCGAGCTCAACTACCGCTTCGTGAAGGCCGGCGCCCGGATCGCGGAGATTCCCTTCTTCTTCCTCGACCGCACGCGCGGCGAATCGAAGCTCGATTGGCGGATCGGCTTCGAGGCGCTCTGGATCGTCTGGTGGCTACGGCTCGCGAGCCTGCTCGGCCGCATCGAGACACGGCCGGCACCGGAACCGCGCTCGTGAGCGGCGCCCGCCCCGGAATTGCATCGGCGGCCGAAGCTCCGCTCCGGATCCTCGTGCTGAACGAGCGCGATCTCGAGCATCCGAAGGCGGGTGGCGCCGAGGTCCACGTCGACCGCCTCTTCGCGCGGCTCGCCGCACGCGGCCACCGCGTCGTCCAGTATTCGGCCGGCTTTCGCGGCGGCGCGCGCCGGGCGCGGATCCATGGCGTCGAGATCGAGCGCCGCGGCCCCCTGCCCGCCTACTATCTCGGCCTGCCGCAGCGCGTCGGCCGGGCATGCCGCCGCGGTGAATTCGACGTCGTCGTCGAATGCCTGAACAAGCTCCCGTTCTACAGCCCGCTCTACGCGGGCGTCCCGGTGCTCGCCCTCTGCCATCACCTCTTCGGCGAGGTCGCCTGGGACCAGGCCGCCTGGCCGATCGCCGCCGTCGTCCGCGGCGCCGAGCTCGGTCTGCCCCTCGCCTATCGCGGCTGCGATCTTCTCGCGATCTCCCCGAGCACTCGCGACGATCTCGTCGCCCGCGGCCTCCCACCCGAGCGGATCCGCACGAGCCTGCCCGGCATCGACCGCCCGGCCCGCGTCGTCGATCCCGAGGCGCCGCGCCCGCCGCGCCTCGTCTACGTCGGGCGGCTCGAGGCCTACAAGCACGTCGAGCTGCTCTTCGAGGCGGCCGCGCTGCTCGTCCCGCGCCATCCCGACCTCGAGCTCGTCGTGATCGGCCGCGGCGCCGAACGGGCGCGCCTCGAAGCGCGCGCCGCCGCCCTCGGCCTCGCCGGACGAACGCGCTTCACGGGGCACGTCGACGACGCCGAGCGCGACGCGCTCCTCGCCGGCGCCCGCGCCTGCGTCTTTCCCTCGCTGAAGGAGGGATTCGGCCTGACGGTCGTCGAGGCCAACGCCCTCGCGACCCCGGTCGTCGCACGCGACGCGCCGGGCCTGCGGGATTCGGTCCGGGACGGCGAGACGGGCCGGCTCGTCGCCGGCGACGATCCTGCCGACTGGGCACACGCCCTCGCCCCGCTGCTCGAAGAGAGCGCGGCGACCCTCGCCCTGCGGCGCAGCGCGCTCGCCTTCTCCCGGCGCTTCGATTGGGACCGCGCCGCCGACGAGCTGCTCGCGGCGATCGAAGCCCGCCTCGCGCGCGCTCGATCGGGCGCTCCGTCGCCAGCGCCGCAAACGATGCCCGCACCGGCGAAGGCGCCGAAGCCGCCTGCGGAGAAGCCCCGTTGAGCCCCCTGCTCCGCCGGCTGCTGCCCGTCGCCGTCAGCCTCTCCCTCGTCGCCTATCTCGCGGCGACGATCGATCTGCGCGCCGCCCTCGCCCATCTCTCCTTCGATACGGCGCTGCGCTTCGCCGGCCCGCTCCTGCTCTGGAACCTCGCGACCCTCGCGATCGAATCCCATTGCCTGCATCGCGTCACCGCCGCCTGCGGCCATCCCATCGAACATCTCGCCGCCGCCCGCATCAAGGCCGCCTGCTACCTGCTCAGCCTGCTCCACTACACGGCGGGCGCCGCCGCACTCTCCTGGCTGCTCCGCCGCCGCATGCAGACGGGGCTCGCCGTCGCTGTGAGCGCCGTCTTCCTGATCGCCCTGCTCGACATGGGAAGCGTCGTCGGCCTCGCGGCCCTCGCCGCGGCGGCGCTCCCCGAAGCGGGCGCGGCGCTGCGCGGCGGATTGCTCGCGGGGCTCTCGCTCGCCGCGCTCGGCGGTTTCGCCTTCTTGCGCGCGCCGCGCACACTCGGCCTGCTCGAGCCGCTGCGCGCGCTCCCCGTGCTGCAGGCGGCGCGGACGATCCGGACGGGCTGGCTGCTCGAGCTCGCCGCGCTGCGCGTGCTCTTCGTCGCGAGCTATGTCGCGCTCACGGCGGCGCTCTTCAGGGCGTTCGACGTCGAGTTCACGCTCGTCGCCCTCGCGATGAAGGTCGCCATCCTGCTCGCAATCTCGGCCGTTCCGATCGCGGCCGCGGGCATCGGAACGGCCCAGCTCGCTTTCGTGACGCTCTTCCGGGGCAGCGCGCCCGACGCCGAGCTGCTCTCGATGAGCGTGCTCCTCTCGCTGGGCCTGACCCTCGCGCGAGCACTGCTCGGGCTCCTGTTCTCCCGCGAGCTGGTCCGCGACGTCGTCGCGCTTCAGTCGTCGATGCGGGCGGAGAGCACGCGTTCGAGCCGGGACGATTCGCGCCGCAGGTGAAGCGAGCGCCCGCCCGTGACGTAGACGAGCCCGGGCTTCGCCCCGCGCGGCTTCTTCACGTTCTTGATCGGGACGACATGCACCTCCGCCGAGCCGGCATTCTTCTGCTTCGAAAAATGAACGGCGAGCTCGCAGGCATCCAGCACGGCCTCCGAGGGCGGATCGTCGCGCCCCCCGGTCCGCAGGATCACGTGGCTCCCCGGCGCGCCCGCGAGATGGAAGAAGAGATCCTTGCCCCGGGCGAGGCGCGTCGTCAGGAAATCGTTCGCCTCGTCGCTGCGCCCGACCCAGATCTCGAGGCCACCGGCGGTGCGGTAGCGGCGGGGATGAAGCTTGCGCGGCTGGTCGCGATAGGCGGCCGGGAGCGCGGGCTTTTGAAGTGCATTCGCGCCGGCGGCAGCGCCCGCAGAAGGGGCGCCTTCGCGCGGCGGCGAGCTGGCCCCGCCTCTTGCGGTCGGGCTCGCGCCCGAGCGGCCGAGCAGCCGGCGCACGTCGTCCCGTGCGAGCAGCGCCCGCCATCGCTCGGCCCCGTCCGCGGGACCGCGCGCCGAATCCTCGGCTTCCGGATCGGGCTCGGCCTCGATCGCCAGGACCTCGGCGACCAGCCGGTCGAGCGCTTCGAGCGATGCGCGCGCCGCGTCGATCTGGCCGCCGGCCTTGCTGAGACGGCGGATCAGCTTCTGATACCGCTTGAAGATCGCCTCGAGATTGCCCTTCGCCGACAGCTTCGGATCGAGGGGGATGACGACGGGAGCGCCCGTCTCGAAATCCTCGACGGTGACGCTGCTCGCGCCGGGGGTGATGCGCGCGAGATTCGACTTCAGGAGCTCGCCGTGACGCTCGAGCGTCGTCACCTCGTCGGCTTCGCGCAGCTCGGCGTCGATCCGCTCGATCCGGCGCGCGGCCGCCTTGCGCTCCTTCTCCAGGATCGCGAGCAGCGTTCGCCGCTCGTCGTCGGTGGAGCTCGTGGCCTGCTCGCCCGAATAATGCGCGGCGATCGCGGCGAGCAGATCGTCGTCGCCGACCCCGGCGAAGCGGTCGCTACCGGCCCGCGGCGGCCCGCTCGCCGGATCGACGTAGGGCTGCTGCAACGCCAGCTCGCTGCGCGTCTCGCGGAGCGGCCGGAGGGCCTGGAGCAGCCGCCCCTGTGCATCCAGCAGATAGAGATTGCTCCGGCGTCCGAAGAGCGAGAGGAGCAGATCGAACTCGCCGGACTCCGCCGAGAAGCGCAGCGAGAGCTGGCGATCGCCGCCGCGCAGCGAGGCGGCTTCGAGACGCGCGCGGGAGAGGTGGGCGCGTAGATAGGCGCTGAACGCGGGCAGCTGGTCGGGGGCCGGCGGCATGCGGGCGAGCTCGCCGAGATGGGCGACGTCGGGGCGCGCATCGAGATCGAGGACGGCCTTGCGCTGCACCTCGCCGTCACGGCGATAGAGCGAGAAGCAGAGGCGCCCGGCGCAGGGCTCGACCCAGCGCTCGACACGGCCGCCGACCCAGCGCCGGTTCAACGCCGCCACCACCCGCTCGAGCTCCACGAGACTCAGCATCCCCACTCCCGCGGCGCGCTCTGCCACCCTCCGCGATCGAAGCTCATCGCTGGCAGTGCGCGCAATAATGTGTCGATCGCTGGGCGACGATGCGCCGCTTGATCGCTTCGCCGCAGACGAGGCAGGGCTCTCCCGTCCGGCCGTAGACCTTGCGCTCGTCCTGATAGGTCCCGTCCGCACCGTCCGGCGCGACGTAATCGCTGATGCTCGAGCCGCCGGTCTCGATCGAGCGGAGCAGCACGCGCTGGAGCCCGAGCACGATCGCCTCGCACTCCCGCCGCGTCACCCGCCCCGCTGCGCGCGCGGGCCGGACGCCGGCGACGAAGAGCGCCTCGTCGGCGTAGATGTTGCCGACACCCGCCGCGACCGATTGATCGAGCAGCACGCCCTTGATCGCCGCCTTGCGCCCGCGGCAGACCGCGAAGAGATCCTCGCCGGCGAGCGCGAGCGCATCGGTCCCGAGCCGATCGAGGCGCGCGTTGCGTTCGCCCGGCGCGAGCCACTGGACCTTCCCGAATTTGCGGACGTCGCGGAAGAAGACCCGCGGCCCGTCGCCGTCGAGGGAGAGCTGCAGATGGGTATGTACGTCCGGCTCGAAGCTGCGCTGCGCCTCGGGCGCCAGCGACGCGCGCACCGTCGCCGAAAGCAGCCGCACGCTCGTCGCCGCGCTCGAGAAGAGCTGGCCCGTCATTCCGAGATGCAGCAGCAGCCGCGATCCCCCCTCGAGTCCCGCGACGAGGTATTTGCCGACCCGATCGAGGGATTCGACGCGGCGGCCTTCGAGCCTTTGCTTCAGCTCGGCCGGCGGCGTCAGGAAGAAATAGCTGGGGCGGGTCGTCTCGACCTTCTCGATCCGCCGCCCGACGAGCAGCGGCGCGATGCGGCGTCGCGTGGTCTCGACTTCGGGCAGCTCGGGCATGGCGGGTCGACCTCGGGGCTCCGCCTCGGCGGAGCGCCCGATTTGGTAGCGTGCATGGCATGCAAACGCATGGAAGCGGCGACCGGCGCGACGATCGCTGCGCTGCGCGCGACGGCGCCGGGAGGCTGCCGGCAGCATGAAGATCCTCGTTCTCGGATCGGGCATCGCGGCGGGCCTGCCCGCCTGGAACGACGGCTCCCCGCGCGCCCTGCTCGCCCGCGCGGGGGATCCGCAGGTCCCGCGGCGGCGCGGCGCCGCCCTCGCCGTCTCCGCCGACGGCCTGCGCTACTCGCTGCTCGAGGCCCCGCTCCACCTCGCGCAGACCCTCGCCCTCGATCCGCGCTTCGCCCCGCGGCCCGGAACGCGCAATGCGCCCCTCGATTCCCTGCTGCTGACCTGCGCCGAGCCCGACGCGACGGCCGGCGCCCTCGCCTTCGCCCGCGGCCTCTCGCTGCGGATCGCCTCGCCGCCGATCCTGCGCGAGGCCCTCGTCGACTGCGATGCGGGATTCCGCGCCCTCGAGACCGGCTGGACCGGCCAGCCCTTCGACCACTGCTTTCCCCTCGATCGCGACGATCGGCTCGAGGCGCGCTTCTTCCCTTTGCCCGGCCCGGTCCCCGACGCCCTGCGAGAAAACGCGCCCCGAGCGGGTCGCGCCCGCGCCGGAGTGCGCATCACCGATCGGGAGAGCGGCTTCCGCCTCGTCTGGGCCCCCCGGATCGCGCGCTACGACAGCGCGACCCTCGCGGAGCTGCGCGCCGCGGATCTGCGCTTCGTCGACGGCAGCTGTTATGCGGAGGCGGAGGGCCGCGAGATCCATCCCGGCGTCCGCGGCGCCGCCGACCTCGGCCATCTCCCGATCGACGGGCGCGACGGCTCCCTCGTCTGGCTCTCGGGCATGGCCGGGCGATCGATCTACGTGGGGCTCGCCGCGAGCAACCCCGCCTGTGCCCTCGAGAGCAAGGAATGGACGCGCATCCATGAAGCGGGCGTCACCGTCGCCTGGGACGGCTGGGAGATCGAGACATGAGCGCGACCTCCGGCCCCGAAAGCGGCGACGAACGCCGCGACGCCGATGAGCGGCTGCGCCTCTCGCGCCACGCCGCGCTGAAGCGCCGCGGCGAAGCCGACGTGCTCGTGCTGCCCGAGCGCGCCCTGCGCCTCGGCGGCAGCGGCGGCGAGATCCTGCGCGCCTTCGACCGCCCGCGCACGCAGGGCGAAGTCGTCGCTGCGATGCGCCAGCGCTATGCGGGCAGCGACGCAGTCGCGAACGAGGTCGGGCAGTTCATCGCCCAGATGATCCGCACCGGCGCGCTGGAACGCGCGGGTGCCGGCGCCGGGCCGACCGGGCCGCACGGCGGGGCAGCGGCCGATGCAGCCGCCGGTGCAGCCTCCGGCGCGCGGACCGAACCGGGAGGTGGCCCGGACCGCGAGCCGAGCCCCGCAAAGAACGGCGCCGAGGGCCCGCTCAACCTGATCGCGGAGCTGACCTATCGCTGCCCGCTGCAATGCCCCTACTGCTCGAATCCGATCGATTTCCGGCAGCGGCGCGAGGCGCTCGACGCAGACGCCTGGGGCCGCGTCTTCGAAGAGGCGGCGGGGCTCGGCGTCGTCCACCTCGGATTGACGGGCGGCGAGCCGAGCACGCGCAGCGATCTCGAGACGCTCGTCGCCCGCGCGGTCGACGCCGATCTCTATCCGCACCTCGTGACGGCCGGCCGGCCCCTGACGACCGAGCGCCTCGACACGATGGCGGATCGCGGCCTGCGCAGCGTCCAGGTCTCGATCCAGGCCTCGGACGCCGCCCTCTCCGATCGCATCGCCGGAACGCCGAGCTTCGAGCAGAAGCTCGCGATCGCGCGGCGAACCGTCGAGCGCGGCCTCGCTCTCACGCTCAACTGCGTGCTCCACCGCCACAACCTCCATCAGGTCCCCGATCTGATCGAGCTCGCCCTGGCGCTCGGGGCCGACCGCCTCGAGCTCGCGAACACCCAGTTCCACAATTGGGCCCTCACGAACCGCGCCGCCCTGATGCCGAGCCGTGAACAGCTCGAGCAGGCGAGCACCGCCGTCAGGGCGGCTCGCGAGCGCGCCGCGGCGAACGGACTCACGGTGCTCTTCGTCCTGCCCGACTACTACGCGGGGAGGCCGAAGCCGTGCATGGGCGGCTGGGGCCGGCTCGCGATGGTGATCGATCCGACGGGACTCGTGCTCCCGTGCCACGAGGCGGCCGACCTGCCCGACCTCGAGTTCTGGCGCGTCACCGATCGGTCGCTCGAGGCGAGCTGGCGGGACGCGCCCGGCATGCAGGCCTTTCGCGGAACCGATTGGATGCGCGAGCCCTGCCGGAGCTGCCCCGAACGCGAGCTCGACTTCGGCGGCTGTCGCTGCCAGGCGTTCCGGCTCCTCGGCGACCCCGCGGCGACCGACCCGGCCTGTTCACGCTCGCCCGAGCACGCCCGGATCGTCGCGGCTCGCGAGGAACGCGCCGACGATTTCCACTACCGGCGTTAGTTCCTTCATCAGTCGATGCGGCGATCGGAGGGCCGTTTGGCGGCAACCGGTCGGGCCAGGATGTCGAGCTCGATCACGTGGCGGCTCGACAGGCCGCCATCTCCGATCGCATGGATTCGCCATCTCGCGCGCCCGGAAGCCGTTTCGGGAATCCGCCCGACGAGCGCGACGCGACCGCCCGGCCGGCCTCCATCGACGATGGCGGCATTCGCCGCCTCCGGCTCGAGGCCTTCGAGCCCCTCGATCTCGAATCGCAGATTCGGCGATGAACCGCTCTCCGCGTCGAGGCCGATCGAGAAGCCGAGACCGGCCTTGATCGTGCGCGAACTCGGACCGCGCAGGTCGGGGAGCACCAGACCGTCGATCGCGAAAGCGCCCGACCGCCGATCCGACCAGACGATCCGCTGGCCGTCGAGGGCGGGCTCGGCCTGGGTCGCGAGCGTCCCCCCGATCCGCTGGGCAGGACAGGTTCCGTCGACCGGATCGAGCTCGCAGAAGCGGATCGCGGGGAGCTCGTCGGCCTCGGCCATCGCCCACGCGACCCGGCGCCCCGAGACGTCGAGGCCGAGCGCCTGCTCGGCCCGCGCTCGACCCGACACCGGGATCGGATCACATGCACCCGTCTCGCCGTCGATCAGGCAGGCGAGGTAGCTCGTGACCACGACGACCTGACGCGCGCAGCTCGGACGCGGATCCGGCTCGGCGCAGCCCGGTGGCCGCGCGGTCTCGATGTCGATCTGCTCGAATGCGAGCAGGTCCGCGTCGAGGCGCGGCGCGGACGGGCTCGTGCCGAGCGGGAAACCGAGCGCCTGCTGCGCGCAATACGGCGCCCCGGCCTCGAGCCGACAACGCGCCAAGCCGCCCAGGCGTCCGATCAGAAGATTCCGGCCATCGAAATCATGAAGCACCCAATCGCCGCCGGTCGACGGATCGACCAGCGCGCGGGCTTCGCAGCGCCGCGCGCCGCGATCGAGCGGACATCCTTCGATGACCCGCCTTCCCTCGTCGGTGCGCGCCCAGACGAGCCAGCCGCCGGCGAGGATGCCGGGGCCGATCGAGCCCGGCTCCGCGCTCGCCGGCACAGGTGAACACGCCTGGGCCTCGATCCGGCACCAGAACAGGCCGCGACTGGTCGGCGAGGTCGGCTCGGTCCAGGCGAGGATCGAACCCTCGCGATAGGGCGTACGCTGATCGTTCTCGAGCGCAAAGACGATCTCGTACGGCGGCTGGAACTTCCCTGGATCGGGAAATCGCGCGGCGACCAGATCGTGGATCTGCGGCGAGTCGGCATCCCGGTCGATCTGCCAGACGAGATCACGCCCCGAGAGCGCAGGACGCGACGCATCGAGCATCCCGCTCGAGATCGGGATCGGCGCGTTGCGTTCCAGCCCGACGAGCGCGTACTCGTCGAGCTCCCGGCCATCGAAGAGACGGGCCCGGACGCGAAGGACATGGGGACCATCTTCCACGCCCGCGACGTCCCAGCGGATCGTGAAGTGGCCTTCGGCGCCGGCGCCGTCCCAATCCAGGCTCGAGCTACCGAACGACGAGAGCGCGCGGAAGCTCCGGCCCGTGAGCCCCCGCGCGATCGCGACGTCGATCGAATCGAGATCCGACCCCGCTGCGCGACCGACCAGCAGGAAGGCTCCGGACGCCGGATCATGGATCTCCCCGACACGGCGTGGCGCGAGCTCCAGGACCAGATCGGGCGCCGGCTCGTCGACGAGCGCCGCGATGTCGATCAGCCCCGCACCGAATTCCGGGTCCTGCCCCGGGCTGCCGAGATCGCGCGCCGAGGATCGAACGAGAAACCGCACGTCGGCAGGGGTCAGCCCCGGTCGGTCCCCGCGAAGAACCGCGACGGCGCCGGCGACGTGAGGCGCCGCCATGGAGGTTCCTGCCAGGCGCAGATATGCGTCGGCGACGATGAAGCGGGATTCGAGCTCGTTGGTGCCCCGTGCCAGGAGCGAGAGGATGTTGCGCCGCGCGACGGGCACCGAGAACGGCGTGTTCGGCCCCCCGCCCGGAGCGACGACGTCGAGCAGCCAGCCGCGATTCGAGAAATCCGCGAGGCTCGAATCCACTCCGATCGCGCCGACCGTGAGCACGCGAGGGCCGTTCTCGGGGCTCAGGAACGCGACGTCGGAGGAGGCATTGCCCGCCGAGGTCACGACGACGGTTCCGAGCGCTTCGACGAGCTCGAGGACATCCTCCGCCAGCGGATTCGACGGGCAAGGCGTTCCACACGACCAGCTGTTGTTGACGACCGACGCGCCGTTCTCGGCCGCATAGAGGACTGCACGCCAGAGCATCGAATTGCTGGCCGAGCCGGAATCCGGAAATCCCTTCAGCGCCATGATGCGTGCCGCGGGCGCGATCCCGACGATGCCCAGGCCGTTGTTCGCGACGGCGGCGATCGTGCCGGCCACGTGGGTGCCGTGTCCGTTGCCGTCCTGGGGGTCCGGATCCGAGACATCGCCCGGATCGTCGAAGTCGCCGTCCTCGTTCGCGTCGATCGAGTTGGCGAAGTCGAAGCCCGTGAGGTCGTCGATGAATCCGTTGGCGTCGTCGTCGATCCCGTTTCGATCCGAGGGATCGATCCGACCATTTCCGTTCAGGTCCTCGCCGGGATTGACCCAGAGGTTCTCGGCCAGGTCCGGATGCGTCTGGTCGACGCCGGTATCCACGACGGCGACGACGACCCCCTCGCCCCGGGCGAAGGGCCACACCTCCGGGGCACGCACCAGGGCGGGACCCCATAAATCGGCGTAGGGCTGTCCCCAGGTTCCGGAGCTCGAGAGGAACGGGTCGTCGAAGGGCGGCGGGCCGAGCTGGTCGAGGGTCACCTCGTGGTCGGGCTGGACGTATTCGACATGGGGATCGAGGGCGAGCCTCTCGAGCGCGGCCGCGAGCTCGTCCGCAGAGTCCGCCTCCACGCGATAGAGGTGGGCCAGATCGGGCAGCGCCTCATCGGGATCCGCGCGCCCGGCCGGGGTGGCGGCGAGCCCGCGGCCACGGGCCTGGGCAGCCTGGGACTCGAACCGGCGGGCCAACGCCGCGCGGCGCCGGGCGAGCGTCTGCCGACCCTCACCGGAGGGAAAGAGGACCCGCGGGGCCTCGAGCCGATGGCGCCGGAAGGTCTCGTCGAGCGAGGAAGAGCCGTCCCGCGTCGCCGACGCGAAGGTCCGGCCCGCTCGCGAGAGACCTTCCGCACATTCCTCGAGGGCCGCGGGCCCTTCGGAGCGGAATTTGACGATCAGCGCAGGTTTCGATCCGTCAGCCGCCGCGAGGTTCGCCGCGAGCAGAACGAAGATTGCGAGCAGGATCGCCATCTGGGCGGGACGGGACATGGTGACCGCCTTCCTCGGGTCTCGCGATTGTCTTCGGAATCGTTCGGGTGGACAAGTCGAATCTGCATGCGAACGACCGGACGCCGAGCCGATGATCGAGCCGATTCGAAAGTCTCGGCGAATCCGCCTCGGAAGCGGTAAAGTGGGCCGACGCGTCGATCGGCTCGCAGAGCCTCCTGGACGTGTCCTCAAGCGATCAAGGGGAATCAGACATGCGCGAGATTTTGTCGGGCGGCCTCGTCGTGGTGGGCCTCGTGTTTTTCGGATGGACCGCGACTGCACAGAATTCTTGTCAGACCGACCTCAACGGCGATGGGGTCACGAACGAAGCCGACGTCGAGATCTTCCAGGCGGCGCTCGGCACGGCGGCGGGAGACGAAGGCTTCGTCGCCGCGGCCGATCTGGACGGTTCGGGCACCGTGACCGCAACGGACTACGGAATCTTCCTCGGCTGCAACTAGCAACTTCCCGAGCGGCTGCGCCCAAGCGCTCCGCCTAGACGCTCGGGCCGGCAGGATGATCTCTTCGCTCGCGAAGACGAGTCCGGTCGGAAACTCCCGAGACACGTGAGGATCAGGGTATGAAGCTTCATGCGATTCTGATGGTGGGTGCTCTCCTGCTCGGCGCCTCGGCGGCCCAGGCAGACGTGACGTTCACGGCGGATACGACGACGACCGGAGGGCGCCCGCTGGGCGCCCTGCAGGTCGGAGATACGATCACGATCGATGTTCGGATCTCGAGCACGGGCACCCCGGCCATCGCCGGCGTGGGCGCGTCGGCGCGGGATTACGACTCGGCGGTCGTGAGTTTCACCTCTGGCAATTCCGTCGCGAGCTTCTTGCACGACGTCTGCATCCCGGGAACGGGTTGCTTCAGCGGAATCGACAACCAGGTAGCCGGCGCGCTGACCGAAAACCTCTCCGTTCCCGCCCAGGGGCCGTTCGTGAGATTCGCCAACGGCGTGTCCCTGACTGCGCGGACGGGTACAGGCGACCTGGATCCCGGCCTCGATGGCATCGTCGGCGGCGACGATGCTCAGTTCCGGCTCGTATTCACCGCAGAGGCCGAAGGCAGCACGACGATCGCCCTCGGCACCCGCGCATCCGAGCCGATCATCGGTGACGCGATCGTGGTTGCTGGCGGCGGCGTCGAGGATGCAAACAACGTCGTCCTGAACATCACTGTTCCGGAACCGTCCACTGCGGCGATTGGCATGGCCGGTCTGGGAAGCGTTCTCGCCCTCGTTGGAATCCGGCGAAGCATTTGACCGGCGTGGCTCTTCAATGACGGAACGGTCCGCCCTGAAACGGCGCCGAGAGGCGCGTTGAGTGCGGGCTTGAAATAGGCGATGACGAGGGGCCGAAGCAGGCAGCTGCTTCGGCCCCTTCTTTTTTCGTCGGTTCGTGGTCTGGCGATGGCCACGAGTCGATCGCCAGGACGCGATCTCAGCTCCGAGCTCGCCCCGTCGCCGCGAGCGCTGCGAATCCGAGGCCCATCAGGACAGCCGTTCCGGGCTCCGGAGTGATGAGCGAGATCGAGGTGTTGATTGCGTCCACGACCTCGCCCCCGGCGTAGACGACGGCGTTTCCGAGAATCGGGTCAGCGGCGTTCGTGCCGATGAAGAACGTCGTCGTTCCCGGACCGGACATGGCGAAGGTCACGCGGAACTGGGCATCGCCCCCTCCGAGCACGCCGTCGAGGCCGGGATCCTGCGCGCCTGTTCCCGATCTCGAGGTCAGCGATACACCGTTGAAGATTTGAACGTACGGGCCGGAAGCGACGGTCCCCTCGAAAAGGGGGCTGGCGCCGCCGATCTGGTTGTCGATGCCATTGAAACAGCCGACACCAGGAATGCAGACGTCATGAAGGATGCTCGCCACGGCGTTGCCCGAGACGAAGTCCACCATGCCATCATCGTATCCGAAGATCGCCGCGCCGAGGCCGGCCACTGCGGGGCTACCCGTGCTCGAGACTCGGATGTCGATCGTCAGGAGATCGCCGGGATAGAGGTCCCAGATCGGGCGGCCGGAGGGCGAGGAGGCGGTCGCCGAAAAGATCACTGCACCCGTCGCAGCCGAAGCCGCCAATACGGTCGCCACGGAAACGAGCATCGCAGAAACGCGTCGCCACATGGGATCAAGCCCTCCTCGCCGCCGCTGGCAGCGTTCCGTTCATGCCACACCGACTCGGCCCGGCCCGCTTGGGACGAACCGCTCGGATCCTGGTTTCGCGCAACGACGCGACGCATGAGGCCCGTCGATCCCGGTTCGATGCCGACAGGCCCGCGAAGAACGCTGGCTTCACGTCGATCGCCATCTCCCCATCGCCAGTCCTGCGAGACCGAGCCCCATCAAGAGGGCTCCGCCAGGCTCCGGGATCCCCGGACCGACTGAGATCGTGAGCTGGGCATTCGTCGCATCGGCGATCACTCCGCCGGAATAGACGACGGCGTTGCCGAGAACCGGGTCGGCCGAGTTCGTGCCGATCTGGAACGTCGTCGCGCCCGTCACGGCGAAGGTCACGCGGAACTGGGCGTCGCCGCCGCCGACGATGCCGTCCAGCCCGGGATCCTGCGCTCCCGTTCCCGTTCGCGGGATGAGCGATACGCCGTTGAAGAGTTGCACGTACGGGCCGGCAGACACGGTCCCCTCGGAAAGGGGGCTGGCGCCGCCGATCTGGTTGTCGATGCCGTTGAAGCAGCCGATGCCGGGGAGACAAGTCTCATGGAGAATGCTCGACACGGCACTACCCGAGAGGAAGTCCACCATGCTCCCGTCATACCCGAATATGGCCGCGCCGAGGCCAGCCACTGCCGGACTGCCTGCGCTCGAGACCCGGATGTCGATCGTCACGACATCCCCGATAAGGACCGACGACACGGGCCTGCCGGACGTTGTGGTTGCCGTGATCGTAAATAGGACGGAGGCCGTCGCGGCCGAAGCCGTAAGGATCACCGTCGCGGCAGCGAGAAGAGAACTGAGTCGGCGCATGTCTCGTTTCCTATTTCGCCCGCGGTGTTGTCTCGATTGGCTGAGGGGGTGGCGCCCAGGACCTCTGGGCCTCAGCGCCGTGCGTTGCGCTCCCTGCGATTGGAATCCATTGCGCGATCGGAGTCCGTATCGTTGCGAGGAGCCAGCGGTCTCGCCTCGCCCCGGCGCCGACCGACGCCTGAAATGAAAATCGCCCTGACCTCCGAGGAAGTCAGGGCGATCTCATTCTTCCGATTTCGCCGAAAGGCTCGCGCCCTTCGTCGACATCGCGACTACTGGCGTCGGCCAGCCGCCGCGAGGCCCGCGAGACCGAGACCCATCAGGAGGGCCGTGCCGGGCTCCGGAACCACGTTGACCGAGATCTCGGCGTTGGTCGCATCGCCGATCACACCACCCGCGAACACGACCGCGTTGCCGAGGATCGGGTCCGAGGAGTTCGTGCCGATCTGGAACGTCGTCGCGCCCGTCACGGCGAAGGTCACGCGGAACTGGGCATCGCCGCCGGCGACAGTCCCGTTGAGGCCCGGATCCTGCGCGCCCGTACCGGCTCGCGCCGTCAGCGAGACGCCGTTGAAGATCTGGACGTACGGACCCGCCGCGACGTTCCCCTCAGAAAGGGGGCTGGCGCCGCCGATCTGGTTGTCGATACCAGAGAAGCAGCCGACGCCGGGGACGCAGACATCATGGAGAATGCTCGCCACGGCGTTGCCCGAGACGAACTCCGCCGCGCCAGCATCGTATCCGAAGATCGCCGCACCGAGACCAGCGACCGCCGGGCTTCCCGTGCTCGAAACCCGGATGTCGATCGTCACGAGATCGCCGGGAAGAAGCGCATCCAGCGCATTGCCGGACGAGGAAGTCGCCGTAGCCGAGAAGCTCACAGCAGCACTGGCAGCCGAAGCCGCGAAGATCATCGCCACAGAGGCGAGTACAGAAGTAAACAGCCGCATCTTGTCCATTCTCCTTGGTAGTGAGCTTCAGCCCCTGTGGCTTCCACTCGCGTTCGTGGCCTCTTCTCGCGGTCCTAGGTCCGATCCATGCCCGAGGCAGACTTGGATCTTTCTATCGAGTCGAGAGCCTTTCGGTCGAGACCACGATCTCATTGTCTCGATTGCCGGTTTCACCCGGCATGCCCGACGGATTCAACCGATCGGGCCGATTCTGGACTCGGGCCCCTGCTCTCCTCGAGCAAGGAGAGCAGGAAGACCCGAATCAACTCATCATCAGGGCGTGCAGGGCGTCGTGCCGGCGCAGGCCAGACCCGACGGGCCAGGCGCGTTGCCACCGGCTGCAGAGCCCGTGAACTTGCCGAGGAAGGTGCCGAAATCGATCGCCGTCACCGTTCCCGATCCGTCGTGATCGGTCTCGCCGACGCTCGCCGTGCCGAACGTGCCGAGGAAGGTGCCGAAGTCGACCGCGGTCGTCGTCAGCGAGTTGTCGTAGTCGGCATCGCAGGCGTTGCCGTAGCCGTCGAGATCGCTGTCGATCTGGTTGCTGCCGTTGTTCGGACCGTTGGCGTTCGCCGAGCAGTTGTCGAACTGATCCGGAACGAGGTCGCTATCGGCATCCGCGATCGCGCCAGCCGAGGCCGACATCGCGAATCCAAACGCGAAGAGGCCGACAAGCAGAGCAAGCTTGAGCTTCATTTCTAGGGTTCTCCGTTTGAGTGAATGAGCCAGTCGTATCTATTTGGCCATCAGGAGCCGAAAAGGTCAAGAAAAAAATCAAAAAAACCGTGGGGTTCGTCCCCGTCCCAGACGCTACCCGGTTTCCCCAGGACCGAAATGCCGCGATTCGAGCAAAACCGCGGAGCTTCGGTTGCGAACGCATGAAGGCCCGGCGTTCGCTCGCGTTGCGCTCCCCCTGACCTGCAGCGCCCCACCCGGGGCGAGCCCTGTCCATCCAGCAAGCCCTGTGCCAGTGCGAACACGCAGGCAAGTCCCTGTTTTCAAAGGATTTCCGAGTAGCCTCGGGCAGGCTGAGGGAAAAACTCTTCCGTCATCGAGGAAGCCCGCGGCCGCGCGCAGCTCAGGCGGAGGAGCCGGGCGCCGCCGCGCGGACCGGCAGAGCGGCCGCAGCGGCCGGCTGGGGGCGGGACGGCAGAGCCGAGGCCCGGGTGGGGGCGACCTCGGTCGGGGCGTACCCGGGCAGCTCGGGGGCGAGCCGGAGCCAGGCCTTGCGGAGGCGCGCTTCGGCGGCCCGGGCGCCGGCGTCGTCGCGATCGACCGGGGTCGAGAGCCGGATCGCGAGCATGTGCTCCGCGCGCACGAAGGGGCTGCGATCGAGCGCCGCGGCCTGGCGCCACCACTCCGCCCAGAAGCTCCCGCGCCGCTCGAACCAGGAATACGAGAGCAGCGATCGCGCACCGCGGCGCAGCAGCATCCGCCGCACCGGCTCGCCGCCCGGCTCGAGCGGCTCATCGCCCTGCTCGATCGTCGCATAACCGCTCTCCGGCCAGGCGAGGCGCGGAGAGAGCATCGTGAAGCGCCGCTCCTGCTCATCGGCGACGCCGAGATGGATGTCGACGGGCACGCCGTCGATGTCGACGCGCCGCCGCGCATGCGCCAGGTGCCGCACGCTGCCCGTGAACTGGAAATCCGTCTCGACCTTGTACGACGCGTCTTCGCCGAAGACCCGCGCGAGCAGCGCATCGGGCATCTCGGCGAGCCCGCGCTGGTACTCCCAGCGCGGCAGCAACCGGTCGACGGCGACGAGCGAGACGAGCACCAGCGCGATCACGGCGAGCTGCCCCATCTGCACCGCGCGCGGCGCGGGCTCGGCGATCGCCGGCCCTTCGTCGCCGGCGTCGGCGGAGGGATCGCGCGTTCCGAGCGCGCGCTCGAGCAGGCCGTCGAGCAGGTAGATCGCCGTCAGGCCGACGAGCAGCATCGCGATGCCCTGCAGATTGTGCACGGAGTGGATCGACGAATGCGGATTGAGCACGAGCGTCACGACGCGCACGCCGTTCGTCAGCAGCGCGACGACGGGCGTCAGCAGCACGAGCAGCAGCGCGTGCAGCCCGCGCCGCTCGAAGAGATCGAGCAGCAGGACCGTCAGCATCAGGAGCGTCACGACCGTGCGGACGCCACTGCAGGTCTCGATCACGATGAACGTGTTCTCGGGCCGCAGGATCTGATCGCCCTGGACGAAGGACTGCACGCCGATCGCGTTCAGGATCCAGCCCGCGAACTCGGCCGTCCAGAGCTGGATCGGGAAGATCACGGCGGAGAGCAGGACCGGCGGCAGGGGCAGGGCGAAGAGCAGGAAGAGGATCGGGACCCAGAAGGCGCGCAGCGCCGCGGCGCCGCCGAGCAGCAGCGCGCCGCCGGTGAAGAGCAGGACGATGCTCGCGAGCCGCAGATCCGCGGCGCCGGTATAGGTTCCCCAGGCGTAGAGCGCGAGCGTCAGCAGCAGGAAGAGGCCGCCGAGGGCGCGCGAGCCCGAGGCGGCGAGCAGATCGAGGTAGTGGCTGCGGCGGTAGAAGAGCCAGGCACCTAACATCAGGACCGGCGCGCCCGCCGATTGGTTGGCCTCGAAGAAGAACTCTTCGCCCTGGGCCGTGAACTCCCGATGGGTGTCCGGAAAGAAATGGGGCTGGTAGACGTAGGCGACGAGGCCCGCGACCGCGACGACGAGCCAGAAGACGGGATTGCGGAGCCGAGCGGCCAGATCGGCAGCCGGCATCGCGCCGGGTCGCCCGTCCATCCGCCCTTGCGCTCCGTCGCCGAAGCCCCGGGCCGCCTGCTCGTCCGCACCCGCCTCGCTCACGCCGATGCCTCGCGGTCTCGCCCGCCGCTCCCGCCGTGCCCGCCACGCGCGGGGCTCCGATCCGGCGCGTAGGGAGCGCCCGCGGCGACTTCACGGGCGATCTCCACCGCCGGCGCGAGGGCGGCGCTGCGGTAGCGCGCCCGCGGCCGCACGAGGAAGCCGGCGTCCTGCTGTTCGAGGGCGTGGGCGACCCAGCCGACCGTTCGGCCGAGGGCGAAGAGGGCGCTCGCACTGCCCGTCGGAAAGCCGAGGGCGCGGGCGACCGCGACGAGGCCGACGTCGATCGACGGCCCGCCGAAGCCGCCGTCCTGCATCGCGTCGACGAGGGCGAGGATCGAGCGCACCTCCTCGCGCGTGCCGGCGAGGCCCTTCGCGATCTCCATCAGCAGGGCGCCGCGCGGATCGGAGTGGGGCGCGTAGATCGGATGCGCGAAGCCCTCGATCACTTCGCCGCGGCGCTGACGATCGTGGACGACCTGCTCGACGCGATCCGCCGGGCCGGCCTCGACGAGCAGCGCATCCACGCGATCCGCCGCGCCCCCGTGCCGCGGGCCGGAGAGCGTCGCGAGCGCGGCGAGGATGCAGCCGTAGACGTCGGCGCCGGTCGACGCGGCGACGCGCGCGGCGAAGGTCGAGGCGTTGAGCTCGTGGTCCGCAGCCAGAACGAGCGCGCGGTTGAGCGCGCGCAGCTCTTCACGGCCGAGCGAACGGCCGAAGGCGATGCCGATCGCCGCGGCCAGGCTCGGCGCTTCGAGGGCCTGCGGCACCGCCTGCTCCGCCGGGACCGCCGCGCCCTCCGCCCCCTGGCCGAGGGCGAGAGCGGCGGCGAGGCGGCGCAGCAGCGGGCGCGCCCGGGCCAGGACCGCCTCGGGATGCCAGCTGAAGCGCCCGGGATCGTGGGCGGCCAGAACGGAGACGACCAGCGAGAGCACCGGCAGCGGCCCGATCCTCGGCGGCAGGCAGCGGATCAGCGCCTCGAGGTCGAATCCGAGGCCGTCGCAATGCCAGCCCGTCGGCTCCGGCCGTTCGCTCCAATCCCCGGACCAGAGCCCCTCGGCGACCCATTCGAAGCTCCGGCCTTCCCGCGCGAGATCGACCGCCGCGCGGCCGCGATAGATCGGGCCCTGCTCGATCGAGATCAGCGTGATCGCGCTGTCCATCACCGGCTCGCCCTGGCGAAGCGCTGCGGCGGCCACGGGGCCGTGCCCGGAACGCGCATCGCGCCGGGCGCACAGCCGCTCGAGGTCCCGGCGCCGGTAGCGGCGGGAGCGCCCCCGACCGCCCGGCACGCTCTGGATCAGCCCCCGGCTCGTATAGGCGTAGAGGGTCGCGAGCTTGACGTCGAGCAGCTCGGCGGCCTCGGCCGCGCTCAGAAACTCGGCGCCGCCGGCCTGACCCTTCGCCGTGCCGGGAGCCGCCCGGCCGTCGCGCTCGCGGGTCCGCTGCGGTGCCGGCTCGGCGCCGGGCGCGGTGCCTCGGGAGGGAGTGGTCCGCTGCGCCGGTCCGAGACGGGGGGCGCCGCCGGAGGACGGGCGGGTCGGATGCGAATGCGTGTCCATCGAGTCGCTCAATCTAGTCGATCATGAAGAGACGAATCAACTTGATCAATCAATGAATGCTCGTCAATGTGGGCGGCCAGGCGCGCAATCCGGCAGCGGGCAGGCAGCAGACCGGCAGGTCGCAGGCAGGCCGGGGGCGGGGCGGAGGAGGGCAGAGCGGTGGGCGAGATCGGGCCCGAGCTCTGGGTGCTCTGGGGCGTCAGCCTCGCGACCTCGGTCGTCTCGGCGATCCTCGGGATGGCCGGCGGCATCCTGCTGCTGGCGGTGATGCTTCTATATCTGGATCCGGTGATCGCGATTCCGGTCCATGCGATCGCGCAGCTCGCCTCGAATACGAGCCGCAGCCTGGCCCATTGGCGATCGATCCGCCGCGACCTCGTCCTTCCCTATCTGGTCCTGCTGCTGCCCGCCGGCCTGCTCTCGATCCCGCTGACCCGCCACGCGCCGCCCGACCTGCTCCGGGCCCTGATCGGCGTCTTCGTGCTGATCGCGACCTGGCGGCGCGAATGGCTGCTGCTCGGCCTGCACCCGGAGACCGTGCCACTCGGGCTCCGCTTCACCCTCGTCGGCGGCCTCGCCGGGCTGCTCGGCCCGGTCGTCGGCGCGACCGGCCCCTTCATCGCGCCCTTCTTCCTCGGCCTCGGGCTCGGCCGCTTCGAGCTGATCGGCACGATGGCCGCCTGCCAGGCGACCGGCCATCTCGCGAAGATCGGCCTCTTCGGCGCCGGCGGCTTCGCGTTCGGGCGCCACGCGCCGCTCTATCTCGGGATGATCCTGGCCGTCGTCGCCGGCACCGCCCTCGGCACGCGCATTCTCGGCTTCATCCCCGAGCAGCGCTTCGCCGCGATCTTCAAGGCGGCGCTCACCCTGCTCGCCCTGCGGCTGATCGCCGCCGGCCTGCCGATCGCGCTCGACTAGCAACACGGGATCGCCATGTGCGCGGGGCGGGCCTCGCTCCGCCGGCCGCGCGCCACCAGCGAGACGTCGGCGCGGCTCTAGAGGTCGTAGCGGATGACGCTGCGGATCACCTCGCCGTCGTGCATCAGCTCGAACGCCTCGTTGATGCGCGCGAGCGGCAGCTCCTTCGTCACCATCTCGTCGAGCTTGACCCGACCGTTCATGTAGCGATCGACGAGCCCCGGCAGCTGCGTCCGCCCCTTCGTGCCGCCGAAGGCGCTGCCCTTCCAGACGCGGCCGGTGACGAGCAGGAACGGGCGCGCGTGGATCTCCTTGCCCGCGCCGGCGACGCCGATGATGATCGACTGGCCCCAGCCCTTGTGGGCGATGCGGAGCGCGGTGCCCATCGTCTCGACGTTGCCGATGCATTCGAAGGAGTAGTCGACGCCGCCGTCGGTCGCGTCGATCACGTACTGCTCGAGATCGCCGACGTCCTTCGGGTTGATGCATTCGGTCGCGCCGAACTGCATCGCGAGCGGGAACTTCTTCGGGTTCATGTCGATCGCGATGATGCGTTCGGCGCCGGCCATGACCGCGCCCTGCACCACGGAGAGCCCGATGCCGCCGAGGCCGAGGATCGCGACGGTGGAGCCCGGCTCGACCTTCGCCGTGTTCAGCACGGCGCCGATACCGGTCGTGACGCCGCAGCCGAGCAGACAGACCTTGTCGAGCGGCGCGTCCTTGCGAACCTTCGCGAGGGCGATCTCGGGAACGACCGTTGCGCGGGCGAAGGTCGACGTGCCCATGTAGTGGTGGATCGGATTGCCGCGCCAGCGGATCCGGCTCGTTCCGTCGGGCATGAGGCCCTTGCCCTGGGTCGCGCGGATGGCGCCGCAGAGATTCGTCTTGCCCGAGAGGCAGAACTTGCAGGCGCGACATTCGGGCGTGTAGAGCGGGATGACGTGATCGCCGACGGCGAGGGACTTGACGCCCGGGCCCACCGCCTCGACGACGCCCGCGCCCTCATGCCCCAGCACGGCCGGGAACAGGCCCTCCGGATCGTCCCCCGAGAGCGTGAACGCATCCGTGTGACAGACGCCCGTCGCCGCCAGGCGAACGAGGCATTCGCCCTCCTTCGGGCCCTCGAGCTCGATCTGATCGATCTCGAGCGGCTTCCCCGCTTCGACGGCAATGGCAGCTTCGACCTTCATTCCCCGGACCTCCTGCGCGCATCGGCCTCGCGCCGGCGCGTGATTCGAAAACTACGACGCGTCCGGCTCGTCTGCCGCGCGGACGCCGAGCGCCGAGCGCTCCCTGGCGATGATCGGACTCACCAGCGGATGTGCGTTCATCGCCTCCATGAACCCCGCGAGCCGGGGCCAGCGCGCCGGATCGACGACGATCCCCACATGCTCGAGATTCACGATCGGCGACCAGATCGCGATCGCCGAGATCTCGATCGCGGCGGCCGCGCGCCCCGCGGCAGCCCCCGCTGCGCTCGCGGGCGAATCCGCCGCGCGCAGCCGGCCGGGGGTCAGATAGAGCGACTCGAGCTGATCGAAGACGGGCGGCACGACCTCTTCGAGCTGGCGCTGGACGAGCTCTTCGTTGCCGGCCTGGCGCAGGACGTGCGGCCGCACGACCCGCTCGTAGAAGATCGGCTCACAGGCATCGACGAGCCGGGTATCCGCGTACTCCTCCCAGAACAGCGAAGACGCGAACGCCCGCGGATCCGCGGGATACACAGGAGGCGACGGGCAACGCCGCTCGAGATAGGCGCAGATGGCCGACGAATCGGGCAACACGAAATCCGGCGGCTCTTCCCAGACCGGCACCTTCCGCAGCGGCGACAGCGCGAGGAATTCCGCGTCCATCGCCCCCGGCATCACGCTGACGTGTCGATGCTCGATGCCCTTCGCGGCGAGGACGATGCGCACCTTGCGCACGTAGGGCGCGAACACGACGCCGTGCAGGATCCCGCTCCGTCCGGCGTTCGCCATGCGACTAACCTTCGCCACAATTGCGCAGGATCGAGAACGCGACCAACGCGATGACCCAGAACAGGCTGCCGAAGGTCCGGAGCAGCGTCGAAGCCAGGGAGGACGGCGCCTCTTCGGGCACCTCCGCACGATCCTCATCGCCGATGCGCGGAACGCTCCCCCCGCCTCCCGAACCGGCGTCGTCGTAGGCGCCCGGCGAGCGCCCGGCTTCCTCCGAGCTCCGGATCCACGGCGGCATGTCCTTCGTGTCGACGACGACCGGAGCCGTTGCGCCCGCGGCCGAAGTCGGCCCGCCGCAGTGGATGCAGCGCCGCGTCTCGACGGGAAAGCTGACGTCGCAGCGCGGGCAGCGGACCTCGTAGGGTGTCGACACGCGGCGGATCAATGGACACCCGCGGTCGAGAAGAGCCGCGCCGGATCGATCTGCATCGCCCGCAGCACGTGCTCCCACATTTCGTCGGCCGGCACGTCGAAGACGATCTCGGGCGAGAGCGGCGCGACGACCCAGGCGCCCTGGGCCAGCTCCGCCTCGAGCTGTCCCTTGCCCCAGCCCGCATAGCCGAGAAAGATCCGCAGATCCTGCGGCGGATGGGCCGCGAGCTGCCGCAAGACGTCCATCGAGCCCGCGAAGCAGAGCTCGCCCTCGAGGCGCGAGACCTGATCGCCTTCGATGTCCGTATCGACGTCGTCCTGGAAGAGCAGCCAGCCGGTATTCGTCTCGACGGGACCGCCCCAGCCCACCTCGGCGCCCGCCCGGCCGTTCCAGCTGAAATCGAGGCTCTCGCAGAGCTCGCGAACGGAGAGCTCGACCTCGCGGTTCAGCACGAGCCCGAAGGTCGAGTCCGCGTCGTGGTGCACGATCAGCACGACCGCACGACGAAAATTCGGATCGGCGAGCTGGGGCATCGCCACCAGCAGTGAGGAACAGAGCTCGGATTTCGACACGCGCCGAGCGTAGCAGCGGCTCGCGCGGCGGAGCCACGCAGCGGCGGGACGAGGCGCCGCGTGATGCCGCGGGGCGCGGGCCGCGCGGCACGAGGAGCCGAGCGGGCAGGGCGCGGCAGCCGGGGCGGGCGCGGGTACGCTGCCTTCATGACGGACAGTGCAGGGGTCCGAGCGCGCGGCGCGGGCGCGATCGGCCGGGCGGCGGCCATCGGAGTGCTTCATCTCGCGGGCTTCGCGGCGACGAGCGCGCTGCTGGTACGCGCTGCGCGCCGGCTCCCCGGATTTGCGGCGAGCGGCCTCGCCGAGCGCCTCGCACGGGCCGCTGCGGCGGAGCCCGCCGGCGGCGGCGGAATCGGCGCCTGGATCCAGCTGCTCCTGCGGGAGGCGATCGTGCCGGCGGCCGCCGAGGAGCTGCTTTTTCGGGGCCTCGTCTTCGCCGGCCTGCGCCGGGCTGCGGGACCGCGGACAGCGATCCTCGGGAGTGCCCTCCTCTTTGGCGCGGCGCACGGCGACCTCCACCACGGCCTCGTCGCAGCCCTGCTCGGAATCGCACTCGGCTGCCTGCGGGAACGCCACGGCCTCGCCTTCGCCCTCACCGCCCACGCGCTCAACAATGCGCTCGCCTTCGCCGCGCCGGCCGGAATTGCGCTGTTCGGGCAGGAGGCGGCGGGCGGCCTCGCGCTGGGCCTCCTGCTCGCCGGCAGCTCGAACGCAGTTCTGCTGCAGGCGCTGCGCAGGCCCGGTCGCGGCGATCTGCGCGGTGCGCCGGCGGCTTCAGGGGATGCGAGCGGGTGACGAAGATCGAAGCGGCAGCCGATCGCGTCCTTCCCTGCGATCCGGCGAGGAGTCTGAGGGATGAAGCCGGCCAATCCCGCGACGGGCATCGTCCTCGTCGATGACGGCGAGCTCGACGAGGTCGTGCGCGTCCTCGAGGCCGGCGGCATCGCCTTCGATCGATTTCGCGGCGGCCAGATCCCCGAGCGGATCGAGCTGCCGAGCGAGCTGCTGATCGTGACCTCCCGGCGGCTCGAGCACGTCGCGCCGGTCCGCGGACGCGGCGCCGACACCACCGACTCCGGCACCCACGCCGACAAGCCCATGCGCATCGTCGCCGTCGCCGACGAGAGCCCCGCCCTGCGACGCCGGCTGCGCCGTCACGGCATGCAGCTGCTCGTCCGCCTGCCGGCGCAGCGCGAGACCTGGCGCCTCTTGATCGCCCGGGCGCTCTACCAGGGCGAAGAGCGACGCGACGATCCACGCGTCGCCACCGAGGTCCCCGTCGCCGCCGATCGCGGCGACGCGCTCCTCGTCGATCTCTCGAATCGCGGCTGCCGCGTCCAGACGCGCGCGCCCCTCGCCATCGGCGACGCGATCCGCTTCTCGATTCCCGCGAGTGCGCTGCC
>JAWKRX010000029.1:0-72164 GCA_041389425.1 Myxococcota bacterium | reverse complement strand
GTTCGAAGCGCTCTCGAGCCTGCATGGCGCCCTCCTTCCGATGCGTGGGGGCGGGTGGACCGCTCGGCTCACTCTGGCACGAGTCGATCCTCGAGCCAAGCGAGTGCGTCGATCCGGAGCGGGCTCGCGCGCCGAAGGGGCGTGAGAGGGGGCGGCACCGGGCGGACGCCGGGCGGACGCCGAGCGGACGAAGAGGCTCCGCCCGATCAGTCTTCGTCGCGCAGGTAGGTGTAGTCCGCGAGGCCCTGCTCGTAGCGGCGGCGCAGGCGGGCCGATTCCTCGAGGCTGATGCGGCCCTCGCTCATCGCCTTCTCGATCGTCTTGCGCACGCGCTCCGAGAGACTCCCGCGGTCGTACTGGACGTAGGAGAGGACCTCGGAGACCGCGTCGCCCTCGACGAGATGCTTGACCGCATAGCCGCGTTCGCCGTCGAGGCGGACGTGGACGGCGTCGGTATCGCCGAAGAGGTTGTGGAGATCGCCGAGGATCTCCTGATAGGCGCCGATCAGGAAGACGCCGAGCAGATACGAGCTCCCGTTCCAGGGATGCAGGCGCAGCGTGGGCGCCTCGCTGTCCTCGGCGGTGATGAAATGGTCGAGCCGGCCGTCGGAATCGCAGGTGAGGTCGACGATCACGCCGCGCCGGGTCGGCTCCTCGCCGAGGCGATGGATCGGCATGATCGGGAAGACCTGGTTCACGGCCCACGCATCGGGCATCGACTGGAAGACGGAGAAGTTCCCGAAGTAGGTGTCCGTCAGGAGCTTGCGCAGATCCTCGAACTCCTCGGGCGTCTCGCCCATCTGCTCGAGGATCCCGCCGATCCGCACGCAGCCCATGTGGAAGAGCTGCTCGCTCTTCGCGCGGCCGCGCAGGTCGAGGTAGCCGAGGGAGAAGAGCGACGCGGCCTCGTCGCGGCCGTGCGTCAAGTCGTGATAGGACTCGGAGAGGTTGTGGGGCGCGATCGTCTCGACGGTCTCTTCGAGGCTGTGGAGGACGGCGTGATCGTCGTCGTCGCAGGGCTCGAGCTTCAGCGGCGCCGGATCGCGGTTCACCCCGATCACGTCGAAGATCAGCATCGAATGATGGGCGACCATCGCGCGGCCGGATTCCGTGATGATGTCCGGCGGCGGGATCTCGGCTTCCTCGCAGGCCTGCTGCGCGGCGTAGACGACGTCGTTCGCGTATTCCTGCGTCGTGTAGTTCATCGACGAGGGATCGTCGGTGCCGGCGCCGACGTAGTCGACGCCGAGGCCGCCGCCGACGTCGAGCAGATGGATCTTGTCCGCGCCGAGGCGATGCAGGCCGACGTAGATGCGCATCGCCTCGCGGAGCGCGTCCTTGTGGGCGCGGATCGTCGTGATCTGCGAGCCGATGTGGAAATGGAGCAGCTCGATGCAGTCGAGCATGTCCTCGCGCCGCAGGCGATCGACGGCCCGGACCAGCTCGTCGGCCGAGAGGCCGAACTTCGAATGGTCGCCCGACGACTCGACCCAGCGCCCGGCGCCGACGGTCGAGAGGCGCGAGCGCAGGCCGATGTGGGGCCGGATGCCGAGGTCGGCGGCGACCTTGATCACGATCTCGAGCTCGTTGAAGCGGTCGATCACGATCACCGGCGTTCGCCCGAGGCGCTGGGCGAGCAGGGCCGTCTCGATGTAGGCGCGGTCCTTGTAGCCGTTGCAGATCAGCAGGGCGTCGGGCGTCTCGAGCAGGGCGAGGGCGATCAGCAGCTCGGGCTTGCTGCCGGCCTCGAGGCCGACGCCGAAGGGCGCGCCGAACTCGACGATCTCCTCCACGACGTGGGCCTGCTGGTTCACCTTGATCGGGAAGACGCCGCGCCAGCGGCCGCCGTATTCATGGTCGGCGATGGCGGTCGAGAAGCAGGTCGCGAGCCCCTCGATCCGCTTGGCGAGGATGTCGGAGAAGCGGATCAGCATCGGGCGGCGCAGGCCGCGCCGTTCGAGCTCGCCGACGAGCTTCGGCAGATCGATGCACTCGTCGCCGTTCAGGCCGCCGCGCGGATGCACGCAGACGTTGCCCTCCTCGTTGACGGAGAAGAAGCCGGCGCCCCAGTCGGTGACCTGGTAGAGCGCCTCGCTCTGGCTCGGGGACCATTCGCTCATCGAGCCCTCCGGAGAGTGGCCGCTTTGAGGCGCGGGTGAGGGGTGGGAATCGGGGGATAGCTCGGGCCGATCGGCCGAGGCGGCTTTCCGCTTGCCGCGTGAACCGGGCGCTTTATAGCGTTTCGCCGTCAAGTTTCAGCCCTCGAGCGGCTCTTCCCGCTCCGTTTTTTTCGCGAGGTCGCGCACCTTGACGACGCCCCGTGCCCGCTCCTCTTCCCCGATCAGCCAGACCTGCGAGACGCCGGCTTTGTCGGCGTCGCCGAGGACGCGCTTGAGCTTCGCGGTGCCCAGCACCAGCAGCGCGCGCCGCCCGGCCCGCCGCAGCCGCGCCGCGACGGCGATCGCCGCCGGCTTCTCCGCCTCGCCGAAGGCGAAGACGACGTCCTGGACCTCCTGCGCGAGGGCCGGCCAGAGCCCCTCGTCCTCGAGCAGCTCGCCGATCACCGCGTCGCCGAAGCCGAAGCCGACCGCGGGCACGGGCTTGCCGCCCAGGGTCTCGGCCAGCCGGTCGTAGCGCCCGCCGCCGGCGATGGCGCGCAGGCTTCCCGCGGCGTCGAAGGCCTCGAAGACGACGCCCGTGTAGTAGGCGAGCCCGCGGACGACCGAGGCATCGAAGGGGACCTGATCCGCGATGCCGTAGGCCTCGAGGAGCACGTAGAGCCGGCGCAGATCCGCCAGCGCCGCCGAGCCCGGCGCGGCGAAGCGGGCCGCCTCGTCCAGCGAGCGGGCCGCCAGCATCTCGAGCACGCTCGCCGCCTCGCCCGCCGAGAGCCGAACGGCGCCCGCCGGATCGCAGAGCAGGTCGGTCACGGCCTGTGCCCCGATCTTGTCGAGCTTGTCGATGACGACGCAGAGCGCCGCGAACGCCTCCGGCCGCGCCCTGAGCACGCCGCCCCGCAGCGATTCCTCGAGCAGCGCCCGGCTGTTGAGCCGGACCTTCACCTTGCCCCGGGCGAGGCCGAGGGCATCGAGGACCGTGAAGATCGCCGAGAGCAGCTCGGCCTCGGCCTCCACCCCGGGCTCGCCCCAGACGTCCATGTTCCATTGATAGTGCTCGCGCCGGCGCCCCCGCGTCATGCGCTCGTAGCGCCAGTTCTGGGTCACCGTGAACCAGCGGATCGGGAAGCGCATCGCCCCCTGGCGCGCGATCACCATGCGGGCGAGGGAGGGCGTCATCTCGGGCCGGAGCGCGAGATGCCGGTCGTGGAGCTCGAAGTGGTAGAGCTGGTGGACGATCTCTTCACCGGCCTTGCGGGTGAAGAGGGAGGCGTTCTCGACCATCGGCGCGTCGACTTCCTCGAAGCCGAAGCGGGCCGCCGTCTCCCGGAAATGGCCGAAGAGCCAGTTCCGGCGGCGCATGTCCTCGGGATAGAAGTCGCGGGTGCCGCGGGGGGGCTGGAGGTCGATGGGCTCGGCCGCCGCTGCGGTCGGCGCGCCTTCGCCGGGCGTGCGGGTTTCGATCGTCTTCCGGCCCTGGGTCAAAGCGGGGTCTCCTCGCGTTCGCAGCAGGGGAATACCACGATCGGGGCGGGATGCGAGGGGCGGGCGCGGCCTGGCGCTTCGTCCGGCGGAGGGAGCTCAGTCCGCGAAAGTCCGCGGGTCCATCGCGACGCCATCGACGAAGACCCGATGCTCATGGCCGGCAGGCCAGGGATCCTGCCCCCCGGCGAGGCAGGTCACGATCCCCCGCAGCAGCGCCGCGGTCGTACGCGATCCGTCGTCGAGCTGGGCGGCACATGCCTCCTTCGGATACACCGCGGCGAGGACGGCGAATCGGTCCCGGATCAGCAGCGCCCGGCCCACTCGCCCGCCGGATTCCCCCGCGAGCTTCTGCAGCACGCCGACCCCCTGATCGCCGAAGACGAACAACACGAAATCGCGCTTCTGGGCGCGAATGGCCTCGAGGATCCGGACGAGATGCCCCGCGGCCGCCCGGCTCGCCGCGTCGTATCGGCGCGCGAAGCGCTCGACCTCGGCCGGCGACGCACGCAGCCGCTCCGCGGAGGGCGCGTGCAGCGGGGGCTTGAGATGGGCGACGGTCAGCCGCGGTCCGCCGTGCGGGCCGTCTTCGCGGATCACCTCGAGCAGCAGCTCGGCCGGCGGGCCAGCGACCCTGCGCAGGTCGGGGAAGAGCGGCGATCCGCGCAGCAGGCAGGCGCCGAAGAACACGAAGGGGCGGATCGATCGGTCGACGACGTCGCGATCCCGGCAGATCGAGTAGGCCTGGTTCACGAAATAGCGATCGATCCCGGCGCCCCGGGCGCTGCCGAATTTGAAGTCCTCGGTGAGCGCCGTGATCGCGTAGCCGTTTCGACGAAAGAGCGCGAAGAGCGGGCTGGCCTGGTTGCCGGAGAACTGTTCGCCGCGCGCGCGCTCGGGGATGCCGGCGACGGCGTCGCGCGTCATGCCCAGCAGCATGTCCCAGGCGTTGCGCGTCGGGATCGCCTCGCTGAAGACGTCCGCGAACGATCGGAAGCCGGCGGTCTCGAGGGCGCGTTCGAGCGCCGCCTCTTCCAATCCGAGGGCGGGCTTCAGGACGGCGCCCGGCGACGCGCCCAGGAATCCGATCAGGTAGACGTCCGGACGCTGGACGAAACGCACGTCGGCGATCTCCGGCGCGCGGGCCGGCGGATCGGTGATTGGAACGGCGGCTGGAGCCGCACCCGCGCCCAGCGAGAGGGCGCCGGACCAGAGCTCGGCTGCGAGGGCGACTCCGAGCACGATCATCGCTGGGATGCGCGATGCGGCTCGGCGCGCGAGGCGCCCGCAAACGCCGGCCACCAGGCCTGCGAGGCCGAGCAGCACGATCAGGATCGCCAGCGCGTCGGGGAAGGGGAGGCCGTGCGGCAAGCGCCAGGCCGCCCGCGCGAGACAGCCCAGCCCGACGGCGACGACCGCCCCGCCCGCAGCCCATGCGACCGGGGCGGCGGAGCCCGCGATCTTCATCGAGCCGTCTCCGGTGCAGCGCTCGCGCCGCGCGCCCCGCCCGCACTCCGCGCGCCCGCCAGGGCCGCGGCCAGCTCCGGATCGTCGGCCCGCAGGACATAGCGCCGCGCGAGCGCGCGCAGGATCGCCGCGTCGGCGGCGACGTGCGGCTCGAGCACGGCCCGGCGCGCGACCTTGCCCGAGAGGATCGAGCCCTGAAAATGGTGCAGGTGGCGCTGCGAGAGCCCGATCCCGACCAGCATGTACTCGGCCTGCGCCCCGTGTTCGGCGATGGCGAGCAGCAGCGCCACGATGCCGGTCGATGGCCGGTACTTCCCCATCGCTTCGCCGCCGGCGAGCCGCAGGCGATGCTGGACGACGTGCAGCGCATCGCGCAGCACGACCGCGAAGGGCTGATCGAAGAGAGCGCGCGTCACGAGCGGATGGGCGAGCCCGCTGAAGCGGGTCTGCGCGGCGATCCGGTCGGCGGGCGAGAGGCATTCGATCGGACTGGCATAGCCCGAATCCCGGAGCCAGCCGCTCAGCTCGCTGCCGAGCCCGGGATGATCGGACGATTCGACGAGGACCAGCCGGTCCGGGCGCGCCGCGCGGATGATCTCGCCCTTGGCGGCGTAGAGCTCGGCGTGCGCCTGCTTCTCGCTGTCCCGGCATTTGCGCAGCACGACCGCGCTCACGACGTTGACGACGGACTCGAAGCGCTCGATCGCATCGCCGTACGAGCCGATCGCCGCGTTCGCGAAGTACGCGGTTCCGCCGGGCGGCAACCGCGCGCCCGGCTTCGAGCCCAGGATCACGGCGGTCTTCAACGCGCGCCTCCCGTCCCGCGCGGCGGGGCGAGCAGGTGCCGATCGAGAAAATCACCCAGCTCGCCGCGGAGCTGGAGATGATGCAGCAGCGCGTGATGGGCGAAGCGCTCTTCCGCGATGCGCAGCGCGCCCGGCAGGCGCGCCACCAGCGCGTCCGCCCCCTTGCGATCCCGGGCGATCGGGGCCGAGTAGGCGATGACCACGCCGTCGCGCGCCGCGTGCGCATTCGGCGCGGCGAGCGCGTCGTCCAAGGCCCGGGCGAGCCGGGGATGATTCGCCGGATCGTCCGCGCCGCAGAGCAGGGTCCGCGGCCAGCCGTTGCGCAGGCTCGCGATCAGCGCGGGGACCGCGCCGGCACTGGTCCCGAGGGCGACGACCTCGCGATGGGCGCGGATCTCGGGCGAGCCTGCCAGCCAGTCCGCGACCCGCTCGATCGAATCGCCGAGCCCGGGGATGCCGTCCTCGAAATGATTGCGGGCGGGATCGCGCAGCAGGAGCAGGGCGTGTGCGCGGGGGTCGAGGGCGCAGAGCAGCTGATAGGTCGGCGCGGTGAGGCGCATCGCGCGGCTCGCGAAGCCGACGACGAGGGTCGTCGCCGCAGGGTCGTGTGCGGGGGCTGCGAAGAGGAAGGCGTGCTCCGCGACCCGCCGCCGCTCCCAGGCGAGGGGCTCCCGGGCGCGGGCGAGCGCGGCGCGGAGATCGCGCGCCAGCTGGCCGCGCTCGCGGATCAATCGAAGTGCGGCGAGCGGCGCGGTGAGCAGCCCGGCGAAGCGATCGGCGAGCGGCGGGCGGAACGCGAGCAGCTCGCCGAGCTCGCGCGGCGTGGTCAGGCTGCCGAGGGCGTGGCGGACGACGTCGAGGCTGCGCGCGCTGCGCGTCGCGAACAAGAGCGAAGCGTCCGGGCGATTCTCGTAGCCCGTCAGCAGCAGCTCGTCCCCGGGCACGCCGTCGCCGCCGATCCCGGGAATCGAGGCCACGGCGGTGTCCGAGACGCCCAGCGCGCGCAGCTCCGCTGCCATGCGCTCGACGCTGCCGCAGCGCGCGACGACCTCTTCGGGCAGCTCGAGGCGGAGGGCCTGCTCGACCGCGACGACGACGCGCAGACTCGAGAGCGAATCGCCGCCCGAGTCCGCGAAATCGTCGCACGGGCCCAGCGCCGGGTTGTCGAGCTCGGCGCGCCAGATGGCGAGCAGGGCCTGCTCGAGGGGATCGCGGGCTTCGCGCGCGCCGGAGCGCTCGGCACGCGACTCGTGGTAGAGGCGCGGCAGCTCGCGCCGCTGCACCTTGCCCACCGCGGAGAGCGGCATCCGTTCGAGGAAGAGCCAGGCCCTCGGCCGCTTGAACTCGGCGAGCCGCGCGGCGACGTGCTGCTCCAGCGCTTCGCGCCCGGCCCCCGCCGCCGGCTTCAGCACGAGCGCGATCCCGACGTCCTCGCCGAGCGTCGGATGCGGATTCGCGAAGGCGGTCGCCTCGGAGACGTCCGGATGGGAAAGGAAGGCGGCCTCGACCTCGCCGGGCGAGATCTTCTCCCCGCCCCGATTGATGATCTCCTTCGCCCGCCCGGTCAGGAAGAGCTCGCCCGAGGCGTCGATCAATCCGAGATCGCCCGTGAGGAACCAGCCGTCGCGGAAGCATTCGGCGTTGAGCTCCGGCTGCCCTTCGTAGCCGGCGAAGACGTTGTCGCCGCGCACGCCCACCTCGCCGATCGATCCGGCCGGCAGGGGCTTGCCGTCCGCATCCACGACGCAGACCTCCGGTCCGCAGGGAAAGCCGACGGCGCCGGGGCTGCCCGAGGCCGGTGGAAGCCGCGTCGAGGCGATCAGGGGCGAGGCCTCCGTCATGCCGAAGGTCCGCACGACCGGCACGCCGAAGGTCGCCTCGATCTCGAGCCGCCAGGCTTCCGGGAGGGCGGCCGCGACGCATCGCAGAAAACGCAGGGAGGAATCGGCGCTGCGGTATCCCCGGTGCACCGCCGCGCGCTGCAGCTCGTGCATCGTCGCCGGCACGCCCTGGTACCAGGTCGGCCGGCGCTCCTCGAGCAGGGCGAAGAAGCGCGAGGCGTCGAAGCTGCCCCCGGCGATGATCTCTCCGCCCGAGAGCAGGGGCGCGAGCAGGAGATCGACGACGCCCCCGATATGGAACTGCTCCCACATGCTGAGACAGCGATCCCCGGCGCCGAGATCGACGGAGCGGCAGACGTCCCAGGCGGAGGTGCAGAGGTTGCGATGGGTCAGGGGGACCCGCTTGGCCTCGCCCGTCGAGCCCGACGTCAGCATGATCAGCGCGAGATCGTCCGGCGACGGCGCGCGCGCGAGCCCGCCGCGATCGGAATCCGGGGCGCCCTCCGGCGAAGCCGCCGCGCGCAGGTGCGTCAGGGCGTGGACGGGCAGGCCGAGGGCGCGGGCGACCTCCGAAGCCGGATGCGCTGCGTCGTCGCCGACGAGCAGCGCATCCACCCGCGCGATCCGGAAATACGTCTGGTACTCCTCGTGCGTGTAGGCCGGATTGAGCGGCACCGCGACGCCGGCGCAGATCGCGGCGAGCAGGGCGATGGACATGTCGACGCCGTTCGGCAAGACGACGGCGATCCGCTGCGGGGCCGGCGCCGATCGCTGGAGGCCGCCGGCGACGTGAACGACCTGCTCGTAGAGCGGGCGATAGCCGATCGCTCCGCCGCCCGGCAATCCGATGGCGATCGCGTCGCCGCGCATCGCGGCGCTGCGTGCGAGCAGGCTCCGGACGTCGGCCGGACGTCCGTCCGCAGCGGTCATCGCGGGCTCCCCGTCATTCGTCGGCCTTCCCGGCGGAGGTGATCCCGTGCCAGATCGGCAGGATGGTCCGGTCCTCGCTGCGATTGAGCATCGCCTCGCGCTCGAGCCAGCGCGACAGCTTGCGCGGCGGGCGCCTGGGGTTGCAGACACTGCCGCGCGCGACCTTCTCGGTCAGGTCCTGGATCGACTTCGACCAGTAGTGGTTGATGCGGAGCCGCGAATAACAAAGCTGGCTCGCCTCGCCGCGCACGCGCGGCGCCTTCCGGCTCTCGTCGAGGATCTCGCCGAACCAGAGGCTCCGCGGCTTGTGGATGTTGTACTTCCGGACCCGGCGGGGGTTGACGATCGACTTGCCGTCCTGCGCCCAGCCGGAGACGTAGTCGGGCTTGCCGGGGACGTCGGCGTGATCGAAATCGTCGGCGATCGCCGCGTCGTGGTCGAGGCAGCGGGTATAGGCCTCGACGACGGGCCCGGCGGGCCGCGGGCCGTGGCCCGAGGAGCCGAAGAGCACCCAGTAGACGAAGAGCGAAGAGACGTCGCGATAGTCGGCGAGGACGCGGCGCAGATCGGGGTCCTCGGGCGAGAAGAGGAACTCGTCGAGATCGATGAAGGCGATCCAGCGGGCCTGCATGCGGTGGCGCGCGATGCAGTCGTCGTAGGCGTGCCGCTGGCCGCGGCCGTTCCAGTCGACCAGCGTGACACGGCCGCTTCGCAGCCAGGGCTCGAGCACCGCGAGATAGGCGTCCGAGCTCGCGTCGTTGTAGAGATAGAAATGCTCCACGCCCACGCCGGCATGGAAGGTGAGCCATTCGCCGAGGTCGCGCGCTTCGTCCTTGAAGATCGCGCAGACGGCCAGCTCGTGGCGGAAGCGCCGGCGTCGATCGCGCAGGCGGGCGATGCCGCGCCCGGCGCGGGCGATCAGCGGCTCGACGAGGGAAGCCAGCGCCTTCAACGGATCGAGCTCCTCTTCGGGCCCGCGCGCCTGCAGCGGCCGGCGCTCATGACGACGCGCCTCCGAGCGGATACCCGAGCGCCTCGAAATCCGCGCGGTAGAGCTCGCGCACCAGCGCCCGGAGCTCGGGCGTGTAGAAGCTCGCCTGCTTCTCGTCGGCTGCGCGGAGCGGGCGCCCATCGGCATGGCCGATCAGCGCGTCGATCGTCGACGAAGGCGCGACACCCTTTCGCTGCAGCAGGTCCCGCATCTGCGCCCCGTAGGTCTCGAATCGGATCACCTCGTCGTATTTTTCGAGGGGCAGCAGCATCAGCTTGCGCTGCAGATCCCAATGCGGATCGGATTCGATCCCGCCATCGGCGAGCCAGCGCACGAATTTCGCGAAGCCCGCCGGCGAGATCTCGTAGGCGCCGAAGGCGTCGACGTATTTCGACTTCGCGAATTTGTTCATGAAGGCGGAGAGGACCCGCGAATGGGGATCGCGGACGACGACGACGAAGCTCCATCGCCCGAGCTCCGGCCAGCAGGTCCAGGGCATCTTCTCGAGGTGCAGGGAGGCGAGCTTCGCTTCGCGCTCGTTTGCGGTGATGCCCGTCTCGAGCTGATGGAGCAGGACGACGCTCGTCGAGTTGGCGTTCTTCTTGATCCGGTTGAAGGCGATGCCGAGCTTGCGGTAGACGGCGACGTGGCGCAGCGCGGCGGGATTCGCGGTCCCCGCGCCGAAGCGGCGTTCGATCAGCGCGGGCACCACCGCGCGATTGAGGGCTCGCGTGGATTCGTCGCCCCAGCGTCTGCAACGGGTCCGGATGCCCGACATCGCCGCCGCTCCGCTCCGCCTGCCGGAGGCGGCTTCTGCCTCGAGCCCGGCCTCGATCAACGCGGATGCCCCGCGAGCGCCGCGCCATGCCGCGCGAACACCGCCGCGGATTCCTCCGCGTCGCGCACGAGATGGGCCGCGACCCGCTGCCTGTCGGCCTCGTCCAGCCGCCGGCCGGCGCCGAGCTTGGCCAGCACCTCCAGGTCGTAGTACCGCACGGCGTTGCAGAGCACGAAGAGCTCGTCGACCAGATCGACGGTGCCCGCCGGCGACGTGATGTCGCAGATGTTGTCCGAGCCGACCCGGACGTGCACGCCCGCCGCCAGCATCTCGAGCACGCGCGCGATCGAATTGCAGGTCGGCGACGAGAATTGCCGGACCTGACGCATGCTGATCGCCGCGGACGGACAGCAGATCACGCCGATGTGAAACTCGGCGAGGCCTTCGAGCAGCCGGCGGAACCGGCCGTCCGGATAGACCGAGGGCGAGATCACGTGCATCAGCCAGATCCGGGGCTCTTCGCTGCGGTCGACCGGTAGCCCGAGCTCCCGGGCGATCCGGATCACGCGCTCCGTGCCGTCCTCGACCGCCAGGTTCTGCTGGTCGACGTGGAGATGCACGGGCAGGTCGCGCTCCGCCGACAACGCGATGATGCGGCGGCAGCTCTCGTCGAAGCCGATGTGCTCGGGGTAGGCGGCGCGATCGTCGCGTTCGGGCAGCGATCCGAGGAAATCCGCCCGGCGCGACGCCTCCTCGATGAGCGCCCAGCGCTTCGGCTCGTCGTCGCGGAAGCCCAGGGGCGAGTAGGCGCCGATCCGGAAGTCGATCCGATCACGCAGGGCGTGCTTCAGCTGCAGCAGGCTCTCGAGGGCGCTCTGGCCGACGCGGTCGTCGGTGACGTCGACGACGGTATCGGCCCGCGTCGTCCCGACGTCGATCATCATCTCGAGGTAGTGCCCGACCCGCTCGCGGAGGGCGGAGGGCTCGTAGCAGGCGCTCTCGTGGACGAGGGGAATCAGGGAATGCTTCCGGGCCAGCGAGAGATGCGAGGCGGCGGCCGCCTCCTGCTGCAGCAGCTCGAGGGTCGCCTCGAAGGTCCCGGACCGGTCGATGTGGAGATGGGCGTTGAAGAGGCCCCCGAGCGCCGCGATGCGATCCCGCAGGCTCCGGAAATAAGGCGTCGTGGGGCGCTGTGCGGCGCCGACCGGGGCGTCGATCCGATCTCTGCCCGACGTCACGACTTCCGCTCGCGCTGCACCACCCGCAGCATCGATTCGCGCTGCGCGAACCACTCGGCGGAGTGCTCGCAGCTCGCGTACTCCTCGAAATAAGGCCCGCCGATCGTGAAATGCACGTTGCTGGCTTCCGGCTCCGGGGCGTCGTAGCCGACGAGGTGGTTCCAGGCATGCGGCAGCTCGCCGATCAGCTCGTCGCCGTCGAGCCATTTGAATTGGTGGAGCTGCAGGCCGGTGGCCGTGTTGACGTATTCCGGGGTCAGGGCGCGGCAGCGCGCGTTGTTGAACAGCATGACGCTCGACCAGTTCTTCTTGCCGTAGCCGGTCTGCGGCTGGTCGAGGAATTTGACGGCTTCCTTCGGAACGTGGACGTGTTGAATGCACATCACGGCGTAGCGATCGTCGCGCAGGGCCCAGAGCTTCGCGATGTCGTCGCGGACGAGCATGTCGGAGTCCATGAAGAGCGACCAGCCGGCGTAGTCGCTCAGGTAGGGCGTCAGGAAGCGGGAGAAGGAGAAATCCGTCGATTGGAGGGCATGCCGCTCCCGCCACATCAGCGGGCCGAGGTTGTCGAGCGCCAGCGGCACGAAGGCCACGGGCTGGCTCGCATGCTTCATGATGCTGTGGGTCAGCACATGCCAGGCGACGGTTTCGCGTGGATCGAAGCCGATGAAGATCCGGATCATCTTGAGTTCCCAGCCGAATTGGGGGGGCGGGGTGGAGCGCGGACCATCGATGCAAGCGCGAGTCCGCGCACATCCTACACGCCGCGGTCGTTTATCGCTTCGCCGATCCGATCGGCCGGCCCGCTTCGCCGCGCGAACGCGAGGATCGCGTCGGCCTGTCGCCGAGAGGCCGGCTCGGGAGAATCCTCGATCGAGTCCGCCATGGCCGCACGCTGGAGCGGCTCGAATTGTGCCTGGAGCGCTCCGGCCCTCGCCAGGGCGGGGCCGAGCTGCTCCGGCCGATCGATGACCTGGCCCAGCGCGAAGTGCGCGAAATCCGGCCGGCTGCGCCAGTCGACGCCGTGGGCGTTGACGAAGATGCAGGGGCGAGGGGTCCGCAGGAATTCGTAGACCTGGCTGCTGGCGTCGCCGAGGTAGATCGAGGCCGCCTGGGTATAGGTCATGTCGATCGAACGGAGGCTGCCGCGATCGATCCGCACGTTCGCGGCCCTCGATCGGACCTTCGGCGGCCCCTTCAGCTTCACGTGCGGCGCCACGACGAAATTCCAGTCGGCGAGCCGCTCCATCTCCCGGACCAGCGCCTCGCCCATCCCCGGCCAGCTCGAGAGGTCGGGCCGCGCGTGGGGGTTGTAGAGCACGATCGGCCGATCGTTCGCGAACAGGCGCTCCGGCGGCCGGATCAGCTCGAACTTCGCGTAGCCCGCGACGACGACACTGGCCTCGCTGCCGAGCCCCGCGGCGATCAGCCGGCGGCGGTCCTTCTCGCCGCCGACGAGGGAGAGGTCGAAGCGCTCGACCCGGCGATCGTCGATGCGCGTCGCCGCGTCGCCGACGCCGTGGCGGATGCGGACGAGGGCCCCGCGAAAGCGGGGATCGTCGCGCAGGCGCGTGCTCGTCGACTCCGTCGTGACCAGGATCGGATAGCGCCGGAAGAGCCGTCGATAGAGGAGGTGGACGAGCTTGCGCGAGGGCAGCACGAAGAGGCCGTCGGTCAGCCCGGCCGGCGTCCAGACGATGCGGAGACGACGCTCGGGATCGTGGCTTCGAATGAAGCGGATGCCCGCACGGCTCGGACACAGGACGTCGACTTCGATCCCCGGGCGGCGCGCGAGCTCGAGGGCGACCGGGATCCAGTGCAGGTGCTGATGGGACTGAGCCAGCGCGAGGAATCCGATCCGCATACGCCTCCCACCGCGCCTCCCATAGCGCAGCTCGGCGCCCCAGACCTCCTCGCCGATTGCCCGCGAAGACGCCTGCCGTAGACTCGCGCGATGCAAGGCGCCCAGACCACGCATTGGAGCGAATACCTCGATCTCCTGCGCTGGCTCATCCCCGACGTCTACCGTCATGCCCGCGGCAAGCTGATCGGGATGCTGCTCCTGTCGGCGATCGGCGTCGGCCTGCGCGCCGCTTCCGCCGCGGTGATCGTGCTCTACGTCGACGCGCAGCAGAAGGGGCAGGGCCCCGAGCTCCTCGGCATCGTGCTGCCGGCCCAGCCGACCCCCCTGAATCTGATGCTCTGGGGCAGCGCGGGGCTGCTCTTCGCGGGGGGTGCAGTCTGGGCGTCCTACAGCTGCGATCGGCTGATCTACGGGCTCGCCCGCACCTATGTCGAGGATCGCTCGCGGCGGGTGCTGCGCTTCATCGCCGCGGGCGGAGTCGTCCGCAGCGGGGAGGGCGACGCGCGCACGGGATCCAAATCGTCCGCCCGGCTGATCGCGGGCAGCAGTCTCCAGCTCGTGCGGGTCGTCATCGCGGCGCTCTCGATCGTCCTGCCCGCGATCACCGGCATCGCCGCGATCGCCGTCCTCTTCGCGACCCAGGCCCTCCTGACCGCCTTCCTCGTCCCGATCGGGATCGGTTATGCGGTGCTGCTCGGCCGGATCCAGCGCCAGACGCTGCGCGACGTCGAGCGCCGCATCGAGGCGCACCGCAACAGCCGGGGCGACTCGGCGCGGATGCTCCAGATCCTCGAGCGACAGCGATTCCCGGCCGGCGGCGAGCCGCGCTGGCTCCTCGACTACCCCGATCGCTCCTGGCTCGCGCGATCGCTCGACGCCTATCGCAGCACGGTCTTCGCGAAGCGGCGCATCGGCTACCTCGGCGAGCTCTTCCAGGCCGCCGCGCTGCTCCTGATCCTGCTCGTCTTCGGCAGCCTGATCGCGACCGAGGGCGCGTCGTGGACCGTGCTGATGACCTACGCGGTCTCGCTGGGTTATGCGGTGCGTTCGCTCGTCAGTGCCTCCGGATTCGTGACGGCGGTCAACCGCGCGCTGCCGAAGGTCCGGCGCTACCTGACGTTTCTCCGCCTGAATCCGGTCCTCGTACGCAAGCTCGACGAGGGGACGGCGCTCCCGCGCGATGCGGAGCACGCACTCGAAGTCTCGGCGCCCGGGCTTCCGGGGGGCCAGGGCCGGGTCGTGCTGCGCGCCGGCGAGCCCGTCCTGTGTGTCCACCCGACGCCGCTCGCCAACGCTTCGCTCGAGGGCTTCTGCCGCGCGCTCGCGAACGGGGATGCGCGGCGGGCGGCGCTCTTCGAACGGGAGCTCTTCACGGTGCAGGGGCTCGGCGGCCTCCCCGAGCGCCGGGTATTGGAGCATCTGCCGCCGCATGCGGAGGACGATGCGCAGTGGCGCGCCGCACGTGCGGTGCTCGAGGCGCTCGGTGTCTCCGCCGAATTCGACGCGGCGATCGGCGATCCCGCGCGCTCGCTCGCGAGCACCGACGACGAGCGACTGGGCCCGGCCCTCCGGCTCGGGCTGCGGCTGCTGCCGGGGCTGCTCTCGTCCCGGGGCATCGTCGCCCTCGACCACGAGACCGTCGAGCGGCTCGATCCGCAGGCGCGCAGCCGACTCTTCGAGGTGTTGAGCAGCCGGATCCTGCTGCTCACCGCGGTCGGTGCGCCGAAGGGGCTCGTCCCCGAGCTGGGCGCGGCGATCGTCGTCGATCTGGAGGCCGTGCGCGGGATCGGGGACGTTCCGTGGTTCGATACGGTCGCCCGGCCGGCGGTCGCCGACTGGGGGGTGGCGCTGGCGAGTGTCGATGAGGTCGACGATGGGACGGTGTTCGACGACGATTCCGAAGACGACGAGTAACGTGGCTCGTTGATTGTTCTCGGCACGATCCCTGCTCTCAGCAGGTTCATGCCGACCCCCTCCGATTCGCACGCAGCCTTCAAGCCGCCCCACTGCCCCAACCTCGATTGTCGTTTTCCATCTGGAATCAACCGGTTGGCGCTTCAAACGCGCCGGCTTCTACCACCGCGAAGCCCGCCCCCACCGCATCCAGCGATACCGCTGTTCACACTGCCGCCGCGCCTTCAGTTCACAGACCTTCTCCCCCACCTACTGGCTCCGTCGCCCCGACCTGCTCGAGCCCGTCTTCCGCGCCGAGGTCGCCGGCTCCGGACACCGCCAGATCGCCCGCCAGTTCGGCGTCGTCCACGCCACCATCCAGCGCCTCGTCGACCGTCTCGGCCGCCACTGCCTGCTCCTGCACGAGACCTTTCGCAAGAAGGCACAGGCCCATCTCTCCAAAGAGCCCGTCGTGATGGACGGCCTCGGCACCTTCGCGGGTGGCCAGTACTGGCCCCTCGAGCTCACGGGCCTCATCGGCTCCGCCACCTACTACAGCCACGACTTCGTCGTCACCGAACGCCGCCGTGGCGGCACGATGACCGAGCTCCAGAAGAAGCGAAGGGCGGCCTACGAGGAGAAGCTCGGCCGCCCCGACCCGAAGGCCCTGACCCGCGACGTGCTCGAACTCCTGAAGACGAACCTCCCCGCCAAGGGTCCGATCGAGCTTCGCACCGACGAGAAGTCCGAATACAGAACCGCCCTGAAACGCCTCGGGCACCCCGGAATCGAGCACGAGACGACGCACTCGAAGGCGCCGCGAACGGCGAAGAACCCGCTCTTCGCGATCAACGCGCATCACATGTTCGTGCGGCACAGCGGGGCGAACCACAAGCGCGAGACGGTGGCGTTCTCGAAGCGGATGCAGGCGGTGATCCATCGCCATGCGATCTTCCAGGTGTGGCGGAACCTGGTGAAGGTGGCTTCGGAGCGCAGACCGGAAAAGGGAACCCCGGCACAGCGGCTCGGGGTCACGCGAGTGCGATGGAGCATCGGGCGGGTGTTGAGGGCACGCCTGTTTCCGAGCCGGATCGAGCTCCCCGAGCGCGCGCAACGGAGCTACCAGGGGCACATCACGAGTCGGTTCTTGCGGCGAGAACGGGTGCATCGACTTCAACGGGCGTACTGATTGTTCCTCGTCGCACCACGCCGTCTGCACCCGAAACCGATCGAGCTGGTGCGTGCAAACGGAGCTCCCTGAGCTTGATCGGCTCAGGCCCGGTCCATTTTTCGACTCACGTAAAGCCGCTTGCGCTTCGCCTCGAGGCGCTCGAGCGTCGCGAGCACCGCCCCGGCCCCCGTCCTCTGCGCGATCCGCGCGCCGATGCGCGCGCGCCGATCGTCGCCGGTGTTCGCGCCGAGCTTGCCGGGCCTGCGCGGATCCACGAGCGCTCGACCCAGGAAAAGCCGCAGCTGCTCGAGCTCCGCATCGCCGTTCATGAGGCGCTCGTAGGAAAGCAGGATCGACGATCCCTCCGAACCTTCGATCGCCGCGAGCACGCGCTCGTTGTATTCACACCATCGCCGCAGTGCCAGCCATTCGACCCGCAGCCGCCAGAGCGGGCCCGTGCGATGCAGGCGCGCGGCGTGGCGCCGGTAGTGGCGGACCACCGCGCCGGGCTGCCGGTAGACACCGATGATGCGCGGCGCCGGGAGGACGCGGCGCCAGAGCGGCCAGGTCAGGCAGGCGCGGGGATCCTTGAAGCCCCATTCGCCGGGGGTCCGATCCGGCGCGGCACACTCCGCATCGATGCGGGCGACGAGGCGGCGGGCGTCTTCGAGCGGATGCGCGCCCGAGAGCGCCGCCGCGGGCGGGGGCGCGAGGGAGAGGCTGTCGACGTCGTGGGCGGCGAGCAGATCCTTGTCGAAGGCGAGGGTGCTCGCGCGCTCCCATTTGTTGCCGGCGGCGTAGTCGGCATCGCTCTCGAGCTCGACCATCGGGATCCCCGAGCGGTGGAGGATCTCGCTGACGAGCGTCGTCCCCGATTTGTGCATGCCGAGTACGACGTAGACCATCGCGGCCGAGTCTGACCGCGACGGCGTGGCCGCGTCAAGCGCGCGGCAGCAGCAGATCGAGATAGGCCTGCGCGACGCGCTCCGCCGAGAAATCCGCCGCCCGCTCGCGCAGCGGCTCGGGCGCGGGGGGGGCGGCGAGCGTGCGCTCGATCGCCGCGGCGAGGGCCGGCGGATCGCCGACGGGTACGAGCGCGCCGAAGCGGCCGCCGGCGAGGATCTCCCGCGGCCCGCTCGGGCAATCGGTGCTGACGACGGGGCAGCCGCAGGCCATCGCCTGGATCAACGTGCCGGGCAGGCCTTCGAAGCGCGAGGAGAGCGCGAAGACGCTCGCCCGCGCCATCCAGGCGAAGGGATTGAGGACGAAGCCCGGCAGCTCGAAATCGTCCGCGACGCCGAGCGCCTGCGCGCGGCGCAGCAGCGCCGCTCGCCCGGGGCCTTCGCCGAGAATCACGAGCCGCGCGCGCCGCTTCTCGCGCACGATCGCGAAGGCGCGCAGCAGGCTCTCGAAATCCTTCTGCGGGCGCAGGCGGCCGGCCGAGAGCACGACGGGGGGCTCGCCGGGGCGGAACCATGGATGATCGAGCGGCTCGCGGGCGCGCGCCTGCAGGCGTTCGGTGACGACGGGGTTGTAGACGGGGACGATCCGCTCGCGCGGCAGGCCGGTGGTCGCGGCGAGGTCGTCGGCGACGCCTTCGGAGACCGTCGTGATCGCGTCGGCGAAGGGATAGGTCCGGGCGATCAGGGCCGGCAGATGGCGGGTGCGCCAGCGCCATTCGCGCTGCTTCGTCGCGCTCCCGGACTGGGAGAGGGTGTTGCGTTCGCTGACGACCACGCGCGTGGGGACACCGGCGAGGCGTCGCGCCCAGAGCGCCACGAGGTTGCCGTAGCTGAGGACCGAGAGCAGCGCGTCGGGCCGTTCGCGGCGCAGATAGTCGGTGAGGCCGGGCAGGTCGTGGACGGTCTTCGAGGTCTTCAGCGGAAACAGGACGGGGCGCGCGAGCTGCGCGAATCCGCCGCGATCCGCCTGGAAGGCCTGCCAGCGCGCGGGCCCGCGCAGCTTGCCGATCTCGCGCACGTGTACGCCTTCGGGCACGTCGTCCGCGTGGGCGCCTGTGCGCGTTCCCACCACGACTTCGACGCGATGGCCCGCCCGGCCGAAGAGATCCGCGAGATCGAGCACGACGCGCTCGGCACCGCCGCCGTGCAGGCCATGGACGAAGAGCGCGATGCGGGCAGAGCCCGGCTGGTTCACCGCGCGCCGCCCGGTCGGCCGGAGTCGTGGAACAACATCCGCGCCGGGAGCGTGTAGAAGCTGATCATGCGCTGCTGGTGGGCGGTCAGCTCGGTCTTCCAGCGCTCGTCGAGCCGGATCGAATCGTCTCCCGAATGCCGCATGCGGTTGCCGGCGAGCTGATGATGCACGGCGCTCCGAAAGCGCAGCTGCTCCGGCTCGAAGTCGAGACCGAGCCACGCCATCGTGTTGCGGATCGTCTCCTCGGGCCGTGTCGCGAGCGCTTCGTAGCGGATCCGCAGGAAATCGCGGCCCGCCAGCAGACGTCGGGTGCGGACCGCGTGGCGCGCGTACGACCAGCAGGGTGCCCGCCAGTCGCGCCCCTTGCGCAGATGGGAGGCGACGACGCCATGGGGCTCGCGCAGAATGTGGATCGGGCGCACGTCGAAGCCCGCTGCGACGAGGCGCTCGAAGCGCGACGTCCGCTTCGAGGATTCGATGATGTACGGCTGGCCAGAGGCCTCGGCGATCGCGTCGTAGATCGCGCGATTCACCGTCCGGAACTGCTCGGGATCGGCGGACTCGACTTCGATCGTGCCGAGCGAGGTGCCGCACGCCTGCTGCAGCCGGCGGTCGACCTCGCTCCAGATCGGGCATTCGAGCTTCGTCGGTGCGCCGCAGTCGCAAGGCCGTCCGAGGACCCGTTGCTGGCGCATCTTCCGGCCCGTCGTCGACAGCGCGACGAGCTCACCGACGCTGAAGGCCTTCGAATGGGAGCCGAGCAGGAGGTCGAGCAGGGTCGATCCGCTATGACCCACGCCGACGATGTAGATGATGACGGGCATCGGCGCGGCAACCTAGCCGCGAACCCGGCTGCGCGCGAGCCGGTCGCGCCATGTCAGTCCGATCAGCCCCGCGATCACGATCAGGTTGGGCCCCCAGCCACCGAGCCATGGCCAGACCAGTCCGCCGCGGCCGAACGACGCGAACGCGCCGGCCAGCAACGTGTACGCGATGGCGATCGCCCCGGCACTGATCAGCGTCATCGCCGAGCCGGGGAAGGGCGGGCCGCTCGAGGCGATCAGCATGACGAGCGCGGGCAGGATGAAGCAGGCGATCGGCGTGGCGAGCTTGACGTGGAGGTCGACGACGAGATCGGTCGTCGGCTCGTCGTCCGCGGCGACGTCGCGGATCAGCGCGAGGAGCTCGGCGACCGAGAGGTGCATCAGATCGAGCTCGGCCGCGGACGAATCGCCGAAATCGGCGTAGGCCGGCGGCGCGATCCGCGTCAGGCGATCGGGATCCTCGAAGCCGATGGCGGTCGCGTCCTGCAGCTGCCAATGGCCACCGCCCACGTGATGCGCCGCGCGCGCATCGATGCGGCGGATCGGAAGACCGTTCGCGGACCGCTCGTAGAGGATGACGTCGCGGCCGGAGCCCCGCCCCGCGTCGAGGTGCTCGAGCTGGTGGAGCATCTTGCCTTTTGAGCCCCAGACCGCCGTCCGATCCGACCGCGTTTCTGATCCCCGCTTGATCTCGTTCTGCTTGATCATGTCGGCGAGCTCGTTCGTGCGGGGCACGATCTGGTCGTTCAGCAGGAACGAGAGCGGGATCGCGAGCAGGCAGAGGCCGAGGGCCGGGCGCAGTGCGCGACCGGCGGAGATGCCGAGCGTGCGCATGCCGAGGAGCTCGCCGGTCGAGGTCAGGAGGCTCACGGTGAGGGCCATGGCGACGACGAGTCCCATGGGTGTCACGCGGGAGACGAGCAGGGGAATCCGGGCGGAGTAGAAATGCGCGATCTCCTCGAAGCGTGCTGCATGGCGCGCGAACCATTCGAGCCGCTCGAGCACGTCGACGAGCAGGTAGGCGACGACGAGCGCCGTCAGCGAGGCGATCGCGAGCTGTGCGAAGCGGATCGCGACATAGCGCGAGAGGGCCCACCGCCGGACTCGCAGCCGGCGCGCGCGGCGGGAACGCGCATCCGCGCCGCCCGCTACGGCCATGCCCGCGACCGCCGTCGCTCCGCCCGCCTTACTCGCTGCCGGCGCTGCGCGACGCCGTCCGCGCGGCGGCGAGAGCTGGAAGAAGAGCAGTGCCGTGATCACGAGCAGGACGGCGTTCGGCAGCCAGACCGAGAGCGCCGAAAGGGCGGGGCTCCGCTGGGCGATGCCCTCCGCGACCTGGACGAGCCCGTAGTAGCCGATGGTGATCGCCACGCCGAGGACGGCGCCGCTCGAGCGGGAGGTACCACGTCGCCCGAGCGCCAGCGGCAGCGCGAGGACGGCGAGCAGCCCCGTCGCCGCCGGGAAGGCGAAGCGACGCTGGAGCTCCGCCGCCGCCTGGCGTCGCCGCCGCTCGAGCTCGGCGGGATCATCCTCCGCGCTGGCCGCGCTCGCGCCGTCGATGGCGGCGTCGGCTTCGCCGTAGTGCAGGAGCGCCGCGAGCTCGGCGGGAGGGGCGCTCTTCAGGCGGTCTTCGAAGGGCAGGCCGGCGGCCGGCGTGGTGTCGGGAAGGGCGGCGCGCAGCTGCTCGAAGCGGATCGCGCGCGGATTCTCGCGCGTATGGGTCAGGAGGAGACCGTCGTGGAGCTCGAGTTCGGGCTCGCCGTCCGCGCGGGTCGCGAGTCGGGCCGTGCGCGCGAAGATCGTCTCCCCGACCGAGGGCATCCAGAGCAGGACCCGCCCCAGAGATTGGCCGTGGCGCGAGACCTCACGCGCCTCGAGCTTCCACTCGCCGAAGCGATGGACGACGTCGGGAACGATCGCCGTGAAGGGATTGCGATCCGCCAGGGCGCGGATGGACCGGTTCATCTCCCGCTGCGCCATCGGCGAGGCGACCAGGCTCAATGCGAGTGTCAGGCAGGCCATGCCGCCGCCGAAGAGCGCGACGGGCCCCAGCAAGCCCCGCGGCGCGAAGCCGAGGGCCGCGAGGATCAGGATCTCGCGGTCGGCGACGAGGCGGCCGAGGCCGACGAGGCCGCCGACGAGGACGGCGAACGGCAGCATCTGGCACATCCATGCGACCGACTGGCAGGCGAGGATCCAGGCGACCTGTGCGGTCCCGGCGCCCCGGTTGATGATCAGCTCGGTATGTGCCGGGAGATCCCGCGTGAGGACGACGGCGGTGAAGATCGCGAGCGCCAGGGCGGTGGGCCGGAAGAGTTCGCGGGCGACGTATCCGTAGAGGATCGCTCGGGGCGCGAGGGGTCCTCGGTTCGCCGGATCGCCGCCATCGAGTGTTTCCAGGGCTCGCCTCGAATCGAATCGGGACCGTTCGTCCCTCGCGTCGTGTCGTCGTGTCGTCCGGCCGTCCCGGCCTGCCGCGCCGGTCACGGCCCTGCCGCAGGCGGTTCGAATCCGAGTGCTTCGGTCTGCGCCGACGACACGTTCCTCGAACGCGGCGCTCAGGTCGAGCCCCCGTCGAGTCGAAGGCCGGATGAACGTCGACTTCGGTCCGATCTGAACCGAATTGAAATAGAAGCTTCACAAACCGACCGAGTTTGGCCAATATCCGTGGAACTTCTGGGGGGAGATCGTATCTGCACGCCATCATCTTGAGCGCGGGACAGGGGCGGCGTCTGATGCCGCATACTCGAAGCCTCCCCAAATGCCTGCTTCCCGTCCAGGGCGACCGACCCGTGCTCGAGGTCCAGCTGCGCGCATTGCGCGATGCGGGCGTCCAGCAGGTTCGCATCATGGTCGGGTTCGAGGCGGAGAAGGTCGATGCCTTCCTGGCCACGCGGCCGGTGGAAGGGATCGAGGTCGAGACCCATTTCAACCCCTTCTTCGACTCGACGGACAACCTCGTCACCGCCTGGCTGGCGCGCTCCGAGATGCGGGGGGAGTTCCTCCTGCTGAACGGGGATACGCTCTTCGAGCCCGACGTGCTCCGGGGGCTGCTGGCAGGGCCGGCGGCGCCGATCACGCTCGTGGTCAACGGCAAGCCGAGCTACGACGCCGACGACATGAAGGTCTCGATCGGCGCCGATGGCCGGATCCAGGCGGTCTCGAAGACGATCGCCGACGAGCGGGTGAGCGGTGAATCGATCGGCCTGCTGCGTTTCGCCGGCGATGGCATCGAGGCCTTCCGATCGGGGCTGGATCGGGCCGTACGCACCCGGCGCGGCATGCGCGCCTACTATCTCGCGGTCATCGACGAGCTGGCCGCGGAGTTCGCCGTCGAGACCTTCATGATGACCGGGATGTGGTGGGGCGAGCTCGATTCGCCGGAGGATCTCCAGCGGCTCCGGTCCGATCTGGCCCGGCGCGACGCGCCCTGCGATCAGGAGGTCGAGGCGGTCATCCAGCAGATGCCGTTGGCGCCCCGGCTCCGGAAGGAAGCGGGACGCAAGCGGTCGGGGGCCGGTCAGCGGCCCGTCGTGATGGCGCGCGGCTCCGGGGGCTAGGAGCCCCTCGTCTCAAGCAGGCGCACTGCCTTTGACGGCGTTGAAGAACTGGATCGTTCGTGCCACGTGGTAGACGAGGCAGACGGCCTGCCACGCCACGATCGCGAGGAAGACGGCCGTGGCGATCGGCCAGCCGGGGCCGGGCGCGAGCGCGTCGATCGCGACGGCTGCCGTGAAGAACGGCAGGTTGACGTTCCGCCGGGAGATGAAGGTCCGGATCTTCTCGTCGATCGGGAGGTAGCCGTGGATCGATCGGCCCGTCCTTGCACGGAAGATCGGGGCGCAGAGGCGATCGGCGACGTAGAGCCAGAACATCCAGATCGCTGCTTCATGGACGATGGAGCCCGGGTCTCCGCCCGAAAGGCCGGCCGCCCAGCCGAGGTACCAGAAGGGCGGATGGACGATGTCGAGGCCGTGGTCGAGGACGTCTCCGAGCTTCGAATAGCTGAAGGTCAGGCGCGCGAGCTTGCCGTCGACCGAGTCCAGCAGGCTCATCAGGTAGGCGAGGAAGAAGCCCGTCCCCCACCAGCCCTCCATCCAGAGCGGGATCGCCGCGACGGTCGCGAGGATGCTCACCCCCGTCACCCAATTCGGGTGAACGCGCCAGCGCGCGAGGGGCCGGACGAGCAGCCAGACGAGCGGCGGCCAGACGTACTTCGTCATGAAATCCGTCGAGCCCTTGTAGTTCGACCAGAAGAGGAAGCGCTCGACCCGCTTGCGAGCGGCGTCGCTTCGCACGGCGAAGACGTAGGGCTCGAGCTCGCGGCGCAGGTTCACGATGTAGCCGTCGAACTCGTCGCGTCGCATCGGCCGCGCCCGGCCGGCGGCCGCGAGGGCCTCGGCCAGGGCCGTCGCGTCCGCACCGGATGAAGAGGCCGATGCGGAGGCGGTGGAGGGTGCCGCGGAACAACTCGGGTCGGATCCCGGCGCGAGGCGCAGGATCGTGCCCCGCTCTTCGCCTTCGCCCCCTGTGAAGAACACGTTGCCTTCGAGGGCGGCGAGCTGCGGGAGCAGTCGCGCGTCGACGATCGTCTCCCCGGCGAAGACGAGCCAGCTTGCTTCCGGCGCGGATGCCATCGCCGCCCCGATCAGCGCGCCGAGCGCGTCGTTCGACGCGATCCAGGAAATCGGCAGGCCGGCGAGTGGGCGCGCCCGGAGCGATTGCCGCATCGGATGGTCCGGCGGGACGCCCGGCTCCTCCCCCGCGACTGCGATCCGGATTTCTTCCAGCGGCAGGGCGCTCCGCCGCAGGGCGTGGAGCAGGCGCTCGACGAGGCCCATCCCGAAGGGTCGCAGCCCGGGATCGACGTGCCTCGCGTCGATGAAGACTCTCAATTGCGCTCGTCCCTCTCTTTACTGGGAGGCTGGGAGATGGTCGACCGGGGAGGGCCGGAGCCCGGGCTGGGCGAGGCACCGGGAAGCGAATCGCCCGGTCGCGAGGCGCCGTGCCCCAGCGCGCGCGCATGCTAGCAGAGGTGTGCGCCGCGGACGGCTGCTAGGCCAGCGCGGAGCACGTCCTGTGGTAGGGTCAGCGCGCGAGCGAAATGATTCGCCTCGTTTCGGTCCGGACCCGAGCTGGACCGGTCGGAGCCGCGCCTCCCCGATGACGAAGACGACTGCCCGATCCGACGCCGCACACGCGACCCTGATCGAGTCCGAGACGATCGGCGGCGGCGTACGGGCATTCGGTCTCGATCCGAGCGAGCGGCTCCGCCGGAGCTTCGAGAACGGCGGGCTCGCGCTCGTCGAAGGCGGTGCGGTCGCCGGGCTCGGCGAGGGGCGCCTCGTCGCGTTGTCGACCGCCCATTTCTACGACGAGCGGCTCATCTCGGCGCTCGCCCAGGACGAGCGGGATCTCGTGCTGCTCGCCGCGACCGGGGCCGCGGGATCGATCGCCGTCGGTGTCGCCGGCGCCGCCCGTCGGGTCGCCCCGCTGCTTTCGGCGATCCGGCTGGGCGAGGATCCGCTGGCAGCGGCGCGCGCGGCGGGGGTCGCGGTCCTGTCCCCGGGCGACCTCGTCCCGGACTACGACCAGAAGCTCCGGAAATCCTCGCCGCCCTTCGTGATCGCCGCCGATCCGGCACGGGTGCCGGAGATCGAGCAGCGGATCTTCAATGCCGCCTACAAGGACGTCACCGACTTCGTGACGAAGTTCGTGTGGCCCGTCCCGGCGCGGATCGTGACCGGCTGGTGTGCGCGCTTCGGCGTCTCGCCGAACGCCCTCACACTCTTCAGCTATGTCCTCGCGCTCTCGGCGGGTGTCGCGTTCTGGGAGGGCCGATTCGGGCTCGGCCTCGCGGCCGCCTGGCTCATGACCTTCCTCGACACCGTCGACGGCAAGCTCGCCCGGGTCACGCTGACCTCGAGCCGGCTCGGCGACGTCCTCGACCACGGCCTCGACCTGATCCACCCGCCGCTGTGGTGGGCCGCCTGGGGTGCCGGCCTCGCGAACCACGTCGCGCCCTTCAGTCCGTACGGTGGCTGGGTCGCCGTCGTGTTCGTCGGTTATGTCGTCGGCCGCCTGCTCGAGGGGGCGTTCATCGTGTCGTTCGGCCAGGAGATGTTCACCTGGCGCCCCTTCGATCTCGCGTTCCGTCTCGTCATCGCGCGCCGCAATCCCAATCTCGTGCTGCTGAGCCTCGCGACGATCCTCGGCGAGCCGGCCATCGGCCTGATCACGGTCGGTGTCTGGACGCTCTGCTGCATCGGCATCCAATGCATCCGGATCGCGCAGGCCGCGGCCGATCGGCTGCGGGGGCGCGAGATCTCACCCTATCTGGGTTAGGCGCGGCTCTGGGTCAGGTGCGGCTCCGGGTCAGGCGCGGAAAAGACCGCGCACCATCGCAGGAGCATCGATCATGGGCGATCCCTCCGCTTCGCATCCCGCCGCGGCCGTGACTCGCCGGAGCGTCCTGAAATGGGCCGCGGCCGCGACCGCGGCGAGCGTCGTCCCGCCGATCCTCGCCGGACCGGGGCGGGCCGAAGCCGGATCCGCCTCGGCGGCGCCCGTCTCCGCCCGCTCGAACTTCCATGTCGTCTACGACGATCTGCGAGCCCGCGACCGTTTCTTCCTGTTCCTTCAGAATGTCTACCACCTCTACCCGGAGAGCGAGTTCCACCAGCTGATCCTCGACGCGACGCGCGAGCACGCCGGCGACGAGGCGATCTACCGCGCGCTGCAGGCACGCCTGCCCGGGATCAAGCCCTTCCTCTCGGAGGCGACCTGGGGACTGCCCGCACTGCGCAAGCAGAAGGACGAGATCGCGGATCAGACGGCGGCGCTGCTCGCCGGATCCCGGCCGATCCGGGGCTACGTCGAGATCGGGACGCCCGGACGCTATGTGAACGCGATCCGTCGGCGGATTCCGATCGAAGGATCGATCTGGCTCGTCAACGACTACGAGCCGGGCTTTTCGCCGAACGACATCGCGGAGCGCGGCCAGCTGACTCCCGTCGGCGAGTTCGTCGGGCTCGGCGCCTACGATCCCTTCGACGAGCGGGGCATCGCACCCGAGAGCGTCGAGCTCGTCTCGAACTTCATCGGCTTCCACCATGCGCCGCCCGAGCGCCGCGCGCGCTTCGTCGAGGCGGCCTGGCGGGTGCTCGTGCCGGGTGGCCGCTTGATCGTTCGGGATCACGACGTCGACGCCGAAGAGATGGACGCCTTCGTCGCCCTCGCCCACGACGTCTTCAACGCCGGTCTCGCCGTGCCCTGGGAGCGCAACGCCGCCGAGATCCGGAATTTCACCTCGATCACCGGTCTCGAGGCGGTGCTCGGCGCCGCCGGATTCGAGAAGACCGCCGCCCGCCGCTTCCAACGGCACGATCCGACGCAGAACGCGCTGATGGTCTTCGTCAAGCCGGTGGCCCGTGTCGCCTAGCGTCTCTCGACGCTCGTCGCCGCGCTTCGGTCGGGTGGAGGCCGCGGGGCTCGTGGTCGCGATGGCGATCGCCGTGCTCGTCGCCGGCCCCGGGGCGCAGGCTGGTCCGGTCGTCGACGACGTGACCCGCATCAATCCGATCGCGGTCGATCGCATCGAGGTCCCGAAGACCGTCGACGAGGTTCGCCGGCTCGTGATGCGCCATCCCGGGCCGATCTCGATCGGCGGGGGCCATTTCAGCATGGGCGGTCAGACGGCCTCCGAAGGCACCCTGCATCTCGACCTGCGCCGACTCGATCGGATCGTCGACTTCTCGCCCGGGCAGAAATGGATCCGGGTCGAGGCGGGGATCACCTGGCGAGCGATCCAGGAGGTCGTCGATCGCCACGATCTGTCGGTCTCGATCATGCAGTCCTACGCGAACTTCACCGTCGGCGGCTCGCTCGGCGTGAACGTCCACGGCCGCTACGTCGGAGAGGGGCCGCTGATCGGTTCGGTCCGCGAGATCGCCGTCGTGCTCGCCGACGGATCCCTCGTCGAAGCGAGTCCGGAGCGCAACGCCGAGCTCTTCTTCGGCTGCATCGGCGGATACGGCGGGCTCGGCGTGATCGTGGAGGCGACGCTCTCCCTGAGCGACGACGTGCGGGTCGAGCGCCGCGTCGACTGGATGGCGGTCTCCGACTATCACGACTGGTTCTTCTCCGAGATCGCCCCCTCGCAGACGGCGGTCTTCCACAACGGCGACATCTATCCGCCCGACTACGAGCGGGTCGCTGCGATCACGTGGTCCCAGACCGGGCGCCCCGTCACGGTCGAGGATCGATTGCAGCCGATCGAGGAGAGCTACCCGCTTTCGCAGCTCTTCTACGCTTTCCTGACGGAGGCACCGTTCGCGCGAACGATCCGGGAACGGGTCGTCGATCCCCTCCGCCTCCGCTCGGACGCGGTCGTCTGGCGCAACTACGAGGCGAGCTACGACGTCGGCGAGCTCGAGCCGCGCTCGCGCGAGCGGTCGACCTACGTGCTGCAGGAGTATTTCGTCCCCGTCCACCGTTTCGGGGAGTTCGTGCCGAAGATGGCCGAGATCTTCCAGCGCTACGACGTCGACGTCGTGAACGTCTCGATCCGCCACGCGACGGCGGATCCGGGCTCCCTGCTCGCCTGGGCGCAGGAGGAGGTCTTCGCGTTCGTCGTCTACTACAAGCAGGGAACCCGGCCGCACGCGCGAACGACGGTCGGGATCTGGACACGCGAGCTCGTCGAAGCCGTGCTCTCGGTCGGGGGGACGTGGTATCTGCCCTACCAGATCCACGCGACGCCGGACCAGTTCCGGCGCGGCTACCCGCGCGCCGATGCGTTCTTCGCGCTGAAGGCGCGCGTCGATCCTTCACATCGTTTCCGCAACAAGCTCTGGGACGCCTACGCCCCGGCGTTCGCGGCGAAGGGTGCAGAGGAGGGCACCGAGGCGCCTCGAACGGAAGCCGCGCCGACGGAAGCGCCGCTCTCGAGCGCCGAGATCCGCGCGCGGCTCGCCGCGGTCCCGGGCCATGTCCGATCCGGCGACCAGACGTTCCTGACCCTGCCGGAGTGGTTCATCGTCTACAGCGCCGACGAGTTCGCGGATTTCGTCGAGACGCGCTCGCCGAGCGATTTTCCCTATTTCGGGAGCATCGCCCAGTTCTGGCGCATGCATCGCGCCGTCGCGAGCCGGACGGGCGAGGCCGGGGAAATCAACTGGGGCTACCACGTCATGATCGGCGTCATCGGCGCTTCCTACAGCGTCGAGCTCGGCTTGAAGGGCGCCTATGAAAAGACGATCGGGGAGCTCACGAGCCGGCTCGCGGCTGCACGGCCCGGTGCGATTCCCGACACGAGCGAGGACCGCTTCGCTCGCGACTTCGCGCGCGCCTACGCCGACTTCGTCCACGCGACGCCCTGGTACGAGTTCGAGTTCACCGAGCGGATTCCGCAGCTCTGGAGCCTCGAGCCCGTCCCGGGCGAGAGTGCCCTTCGCCGGTGGGAGCGCCGCGGCGCGCTGACCCTCGAGCTCCTGGCGAAGGCGGGGTGGGGATCGGCCATCGGCTGGGCGACGCGGACGGGCTACGACCCGGCTGCGCTCCAGATCGAGGCCTGGGTCGAATACGATGGGGGCGATGCGGCGCTCGCGGCGATCGATCCGAGCATCGAGATCGCGGAGACGATCGCGCCCGGGGTCCATCGGGTCGTGTTGCCCCGCTACGAGCCCTTCGCCGAGGTCGTCCGCGCGATCGTCCGCGGTGGGGGGCGCATCGTGGAGGTCGCGGGCAACGATCGCATCCTGATCACGCTGCTCGCGCCGAGCGAATGGCACGACGAAGGGCATCGCGGCGAGCTCGTCGGCGAGTGGCCGCTTCCGACCGACCCGAGCCGTAAGCGCGTCGCGCTCTTCGTCGACATCGGGAGCCTCCACGAGACCCTGCCGGATCTCGAACGGCAGGGCGCCGGAAGCGGCGAGGCCGTGGTCGTCGAGCATCTCTACGATTTCTGAGCCCCGCGCTCTCGGCGGCCGACCGGCTATTCTGCTGCGCCGGCGGCCGGGTGCGAGCGTGGAGGCTCTTGCTCCGCGGCACGAAGCTGCCCGGTTTCGCCGCCGAACGAGAGGATCCGGTCTTGGCTTCGAAGCGCGATGCGCGCCGCCGCATCGTCCTCTACTCGGGCGGGCAGGCTCGGCGCAATGCGCTGCTCCATCGATCGCTGCTCGAGCTCGCGCTGCGCGGCCCCGCGCGCGGGCGGCGCCGCGTGCGCATGACGTACATCCCCTTCACGGTCGAAGGCGCTGCCCCCTTCTTCCGCCGCTTCGAGCGCCGCTATCGCGCTTTCGGCGGCACGGATTTCCGCTGCCTTCCGGCCGATCTCCCCGAGCTCGAGCGGCCGGGCGCGGCGCGCCGTCAGGCCGCAGCCGACCTGCTGGAGAGCGACGTCGTCTACCTCGCCGGCGGCAATACCTACTACTTCCTGCTCCATCTGAAGCGCTCGGGCCTGCTCCCGATCCTGCAGAAATTCGCGGCGCGCGGCGGCGTCCTGGCCGGGATGTCGGCGGGTGCGCACCTGCTGACCCAGCACATCCATCTGGCGGGCTTTCCGCCCTTCGACCGCGACGAGAACGAAGTCGGCCTGCCGCGGCATGCGCTCGGGGCCGTCGGCGTCGTCGACTTCGAGTTCTTTCCCCACTATCGGCACTCGCCGCGCTATCGCCGCGCCCTCGCGGACTACTCCCGGCGCGAGAAGAGCCTGCTCTACGCCTGCCGCGACGGCAGCGGACTCGTCGTCGAAGGCGATCGGATCACGCCGCTCGGCGACGTCTGGATCTTCGACGGCGGCAGGGAGTCCCGGATCGGAGCCTGGCCCCGCGCCCGGATGAAGAGCCCGTCGCGCTCCTCCTGAGGCACGAAACGCCCGGGCCAGCCGACCCTTCGCCGCGCATCGGCGAGTCGCCGGGCGTCCTCCGCATGGAAGCTCCGCAGGGCATCGAACGCGCTCTGGATCGACGCCGGATCGCTGCGTGCTCCGGACCGTTCGAGCAGGTGATCGAAGAGCAGGGCGAGCAGCGCGTCGGACTCGCCGTCGAGGAAGGCGCGCAGGGGTGCGATCCAATCGGGATCGATCCGCCGCAGCGCGACGAGCTGCGTTCCCTTCCGGCTGCGGGAATGCTCTGGGAGGCGATTCCTGGGCTCGACGTGTCCGATGTGGCCGAAGAGCAGGATCAGCGCGTCGAACGCCTCGCGTGCGCGCCAGCGCGGCCGGAAGCAGCCGTGCCAGCAGAGTGCGAGGGGGTCTTCGCCCTCGAGCCGGGAGGAGAGGCAGAGCAGCAGGCGCCCGGCGTCGTCGAATCCGGTTCCGATCGCCGGATACAGGAACGCGTAGGCGCCGTCGACGTTGTAGGCGGGGCGATGCGCCTGGATGAGCGCGTTTTCGCGCAGCAGCGCTTCGAGCTCGCTCGCCACGAGCTCCACCTCGAGCGCATGCGCCACGCGCACGAGCTCGCGCTGCTTGCGATGGACTTTGCGCCGCGTCGCATTCCGGTACTGCGCGAGGCGCCGCCGGGCGTTCTTCGCCTTCCCGACGTAGAGGACGGTCCCCGCCTCGTCCTTGAAGCAGTAGACCGCCGGTGTCTCCGGAAGGGTCCGGAGCAGATCGGCGCCGAATTTGAGATCGAATCGGCGAAGGCCCATTCTCGGCTCGTCCGGCGCGCGGCCTCCGGCGCTCCTGTGCTCAGGCGCTCAGGCGCCGTACTGCGCGCGGACCTTGTTCCGGCCGAAGTCGGGCGGCAGGTTCAGGATCTCGGCCGGAAACGACTCGACGAGGAATTCGACGATGTCGCGGACGGCGACGACGGCGGTCGGCCAGCCGTTCGTGTCGACGACCGGGACATGGCGGTAGCCGCCGACGGCCATGATGTTGAGCGCCCAGGCGAGCCGTGCATCGAAGGGCAACGCTTCGGGATCGCGCGTCATGACTTCGCCGACCGGGACATCCGCCGGATTGCGTCCGCTGTCGATGACGCGCAGCAGGATGTCGCGCTCGGTGAAGATCCCGACGAGCGGTGAGCGGAGCGTTCCGTCGCCCGTGATCAGGATGCAGCCGCGATGGTGTTGCTGCATCGCCTGCATCGAAGCCTTCACGCTCGTTTCGGCGCGAACGGTGATCGGGGGGCGGGTCGGGACGACGCTGAGCGGCTCCTTGAGCAGATCGGCACCGAAGCTCTTCCGAGTGGGGCTGGCGCCATCGAAATAGGCCTCGTCATGGATCAGGCTGTCGTCGAGATGGCCTTCATCGCCCTCGACGACCCGATTCGTCGGCATCATGGCGCTTCTCCTTCGATTCGTTGATTCGCGTTTGCCCGATCTTGTTGCGGAGCGGATCCGATTTCAAGCGAATTCGCCCGAGAAGCGCTGTACGCAGGGTCCAGCCCCGATGTGTCGCGCTCGGGCGTCGGCACCGATCGGGCGAGCGGGTGGCATCCCCCGGCCCGAAACGCAAGGGCGAGCGGGTGGCATCCCCCGGTCCGAAACGCAAGAATGGTCGAGTCCGCCCCGACGCCCTCGCGTCCTGCGTGCGTGGCATCGCCGCGCCGTGCCCAGCTCGGCTCCCGAGTCGATCCGGCGAGGTCGAGAACGTTCCCCACCGGCCTGCGCGCCGATTTCCCTACGGGAGGTGATCTGCCATGAACACAGCCATGTTCGACGAGTCCGCCGCCGAGAGCTTCCTCGCGACCGGAGCCACGCTGCTCTCGACCTGGGGCCTTTCGGTCGTCGGCGCGATCGTGGTGCTGATCGTGGGCCGCATCGTCGCCGGCGCGATCCGCAGCGGCGTTCGCCGCGGTCTCGAGCGCGCGGGAACGGATGGCGCGCTCGTGCCGTTCCTGAGCAGCCTCGCCTACTACGGCGCGCTGACGGTCGTCGTCATCGCCGTGCTGAATCTCTTCGGGATCGAGACGACGTCGCTCGTCGCCGTCCTCGGCGCCGCCGGCCTCGCGATCGGCCTCGCGCTCCAGGGGACGCTCTCGAATTTCGCGGCGGGCACGATGCTGCTGCTGTTCCGGCCGATCCGCCTCGGCGATTACGTCGAGGTCGCCGGTGTCGCGGGAACGGTCGTCGAGATCGGAATCTTCACGACGACCATGAACACCCCCGACAACATCAAGATCATCTGCCCGAACACCCAGGTCTACGGCGACATCATCAAGAACTACTCCGCCAACGAGACGCGCCGGATCGATCTCGTCCTCGGCGTCGCCTACGGCGACGATCTCGGTGTCGCGATCGATGCGATCACGCAGATCGTGCAGGCGGAGTCGCGCGTCCTCGCGGAGCCGGCTCCGACGATCGAGGTCGCCGAGCTTGGGGAGAGCTCCGTCGACATCGTCGTGCGGCCCTGGGTCGCCGGCCCGGACTACTGGCCCACGCGCTTCGCCCTGACGCGTGCCCTGAAAGAGGGCATCGAGGCCGCGGGCTGCTCGATCCCGTTCCCCCAGCGCGACGTCCACGTGATCGACATGGCGCAGAAGGCGGGCTGATCGGCGGGGCGCGCGCCTCGAAGAGCGGGAGAGCCGGCTCGTCTCCGGTCCGGATGGCATGCGGGAATCGCTGGCGTACCGTAGGCCGTCGTGACAGAGCAGGGCAAAGCGGAGGGCTCGGGGGCCTGTTCCACTCCCGCCGGCGTGAGTTCTCGTCACGCCGGATGTTCGGGCGGGCCAGCGCGCATCGATTGCGCGGGCTTCGTCGTGTTCGTCGTCGTCCTCGCCCTCGTGGCTTGTGCTCCGTCGAATTCCCGGGTCCGGTCGACGACACCGATCGGCGGCCCCTCGTTGCGGGCGGAGATCGTGGCGGCCGATGCCGTCGCCGAGCTCGCAGAGGACGAGGGGTTGCTCGTCGTCCACGTCGATACGAATGCGGGGCTCGAGCGACTCGTGGCCGGCGACGTCGCGATCGCCGAGAAGCTCGCCAAGGGGCGATTCGTCTGGCTGGTCCGATTGAAGGCGGGCCGGTACGCCTGGACCGAAATCGCGTTCGCCGCCGAACCGATCGACATGCAGGCGCGGCGTCGGTGTCGAGTCGATCGCGTGGCGCGGATCAATCCGCTCTTCGACCTCCGCGGCGTCGAACGATCGGAGTTCCAGTTCGAGATCGAAGCGGGCGCCATCAATTATGCGGGCGAGCTGCTCTTGAAGGCGGAGTACCACCGCATCTGCCGCGGCGCCTATCGGATCTGGATCCGCAATCGCAATCACTCCGCCATGGCGCTCCGCTCGCTGCTGCAGACCCATCTGGTCCATCTCGATGCACTGCCCATCCGCTACGCGGGCCGGAGCGGAGACGGATTCCTCGAGTTCTATTCGCGGGAAAGAGAGCGATTGGCCGTCGATTCGCCGGTCGAGGGTCCCTGATGGGAGGCTTGCGGGGCGTCGTTCTCGCGGTGGTCGTTTCGCTGATCCTGCCGGCGGAAGCGAGTCGTTCGTCCGGTCCGTGGAGCCCGGGTGCATCGGCCGACACCTTGTTCCCCTACGGCGGGACGGATCGTGTACGCATCAGCCCCGATGGCGGATGGATCGCGGCGCGCGGAGAGCAGGGGCGAAGCCAGGGCGTGCTCGTGCAGCGCGTGGGCCTCGGAAAGGTCGTGGTCGTCGGGCACTTCGTCCGAATCTCCCGGCTGGTCTGGGACGGACCGCAGACCCTCCTGGTGGAGTCGCGACCGCACGGGGGGCGGAGCCGGGTCGACGTCGTGGAGCTCAGCGTCGAAAACGGCGAGATCCAGTTCACCCGCCATCCGCTTCCGCCCTTCGGATGGCTCGTCGACGCGACCCCGCTCGAGCCCGGGACGATCGTCTGGGAGCTCGAAGCGCGCGGCCGGAACTCCGTCCACCGGGTTTCGATTTCGGAGCTGCGGAAATGGCGCAGCGCCCGGAACTCGAATGGATTCCGCGGCGATACGGGCGAGCGGCTCGCGGTCGTTCCGGGCTCGGTGTCCAGATGGATTCTCGACCGCAGCGGAAATCCCGTCGCGGCGTGGCGGCGCGACGACGAAGGCCATTCGATCCTCGCTCGCAAGAGCGATCGGGACGACTTCGAGCTCGTGCACGAATCGCGTGACGACGATCCGGCCTCCGAGATCGAGCCCTTCGCGCTCGCGTCCGACGGGCGGACGCTGCTCGTCGCCACCCGCGCCGGTGGGGATTTCACGGGTCTGTTCCAGTTCGATGTCGCGACGAAGCAGCTCGGGAAGCCCGTCTTTCGTCCCGAGCAGGCCGACGTCAGCTCTCTCATCCTGGACGAGCTCACGCGGGAACCGGTTCTCGCCTGGTACACCGTCGCCGGCGAGCGGAAGGCACATTATTTCGAGGCCTATCGCGACCGTTTCCTCTCGAAGCTGGATCCGAGTTGGGATCGGCGCTCCGTCTCCATCGTCAGCACGTCCGCGGATCGAGCCGCCTTCGTCTTCTACGTCTCGGGTGCGACGAATCCGGGCGAGTACTTCTTCCGCGCGCCGACCGGTTCGACCGTCTCGATCGCGAAGGTCGGGGGCGAGATCGATCGCGACACGCTCGCGCCGGTCGAGAGCCTCAAGGTTCGTTCGGAGGACGGGCTCGAGATCGAGGCCTTCCTTTCGCTTCCGAGGCTGAAAGGAGCTCCGGCTCCGCTCGTGGTGATGCCGCACGGCGGGCCGATCGGCATCCGGGACGAGCGGGAATACGATCCGGTCGTCCAGTATCTCACCAGCTGGGGGTTCTCGATCCTGCAGGTGAACTACCGGGGGTCTGCGGGCTATGGCGTCGAATTCGAGCGCGCGGGCCGAAAGCAATGGGCCAGGGGAATCGAAGACGACATCGACGCAGCCGTCGAAGCGGCGATGCGGCGCAGCGAGGTCGACCCGGCGAGGATCTGCATCATCGGCGGCAGCTATGGCGGCTTCTCGGCGCTCGCGAGCGTGATCCGGCATCCCGACCGCTACCGGTGTGCGGTGACGATCAACGGCGTGACCGACGTTCCGCTCATGGCCGATTCGAGCGACATCGCCGATTCGAAGACCGCACTCGAAGCCTTCGAGCATTTGATCGGCGACCTCGAGACGGAGCGTGATCGACTCCTCGCGATCTCACCTGCCTACCACGTCGGCGGGATCCGTGTCCCCGTTCTCGTCGTTCAGGGGCTCCGCGATCGGCGTGTCGATCCGGATCACGCCCACCGCCTGATCGCATTGCTCGAGCTCCATCGCAAACCCTTCGAGTCCCTCTTCATCGCCGAAGCGGAACATTCCTTCACGCGCGAGGAGGCGATCCGGGTGTTCCGCAAGGTTCGACGGTTCCTGACGACCCACCTGCAGCCCGAGCGGACGTTCATGCGGGACCCGGAGACGCTCCGGGAGCGCCGCGAAGAGATCCAGCCGGCGAAATCGAATCCGTGAGCGAAGGCGGATCGGCGACCCGCGTCTCGATGAGATCCGCGATGCGATGGGCGGTCTGCTCGAGCGCGTCGGGTGCGCTCGGCATCAAGTAGCCGACGACCGTCGTTTCGGTGCGGGGATCGATCAGCCGGAATTCGACCTCGTGTCCCCCGTCGTGGACCGCTGCGACGAGGCCGACGACGAGATAGTCCGCCCCGGATTCGCGCCAGATCGCGAAGTCCACCTCGCCGAGCCGGGTCGGGCGGTCCGGGAGCTCGCCGAGCGGGACCGTCTCGATGCGATCCGTGGATTCGAGCCGGGCGCGGATGATCTCGGCGACGTCGTACGGGGGCGGCGGGCTGCCGGAAGCGAGCCCGAACGGAACGACCGCGATCGAGATCGGGCTCTCCGTCGCGTTCGCATCCGATGAAGAGCGCATCGGCCCGGAAGGCGCGGTGCACCCCATGAAGAGCAGGGCCAGGCCGAGCCCGCCGAACAGCCGCGAGCCTCGAGGAAGGATTCGAGGAGGGAAGGGAAGGGTCACGATCGATCCCCGGGAACGGGGGGCAGGAGCGGATCGATCCGCTCCTGCCCACCGGCTGTGGTGCTATTTCTGCTTCGACGCGGAAGGCACGTACGGCTTGCTCAGGAAGTACTTCTTCGGGATCAGCGCCGAGACGACCTGGGTCCGGTCGACGACCTCGCTGTTGACGAAGTCGATGCCGAGGCTGGCCAGCGAGAAGGCCTTCGCTTCGGTCAGGCCCATCCGCTCGGTGAGGAACTTGATCGTCTCGATCGTCGCATTGCGCATCGCCCGATCGAGATCCCAATCGAATCCCATCAGGATGTAGTGGTCCTTGTTCTCGGCCCACGGCCACTCCTGGCCCGTGTTCTTGTGCAGCACGAACCGGAAGACGCCCGCCAGCGAATGCTCGAGAGCCGTTCCGCTCACCTCGCCGTCACCCTGAACCGCGTGGGTATCGCCGAAGAACACCTGGGCGCCCGGCTGGAACACGGGGAAGTAGACCTTGGTCCCCTTGCGCAGCAGGTGGCTGTCGATGTTCCCGCCGAAGTTGTAGGGCTGGGTCGAGCTCTGGACGCCGGTCGAGGGCGGCGGCGAGTCGACGGTGTTGCCGATGAACTGGCCGGTCGGCGGCGCGACGCCCATGACCCCGAAGAAGGGCCGCAGCGGGACGAGGATGTCCTCGGAGAAGAGGGCGACGTCGAGTCCCTTGTAGTTGCCGGTCCGGTAGAGGTGCTGTCGATTGTCCGGGAAGACGCCGGCCGGCGCGCCCGCCGGGACCGGCGGGATGTCGAGCGGGACGTCGCCCTCGCGGTAGCCCGGATAGGTCGTGCTCAGGACGCCGCCCGTCGGGCTCGTGTTGTTGAGTCCGAAGGGGACGCGCTGGTAGACGTCGAGGATCTGGAGCTCGATCGTATCGCCCGGCTCGGCGCCCTCGATGTAGATGGGGCCGGTGAGGATGTGCGGTCCGTAACGGACCTTCGTCGGGAGGCTGTTCCAGAAGTCGATCGAATCCTGGAGGACCTCGTCCGGCGCGACGCCGAAGGCACCGAAATACGTGACCGGATCGTAGGTCGCGTTCGTCGTGCCCGATTGGTTGATGACGTCGACCCGGACGATGTCGCCCGACTCGATGTCGAGGACGGAGGGGGAGTCGATGATGAACCCGCCGAGGTTGGTCGTCTCCGGAGTCGAGCGCAGGTGGTAGTCGACGCGGAGCTTGCTCTTCGGTTGGGCGCCCGGAGCGCCTTCCGCTCCCGAAGGCGGCGCAAACAGGGCTCCCGCCATCGCGGCCGTGATTGCAAAGGGTCTGATCCGTGCGGCCCGTCGGTCGGGGCGCCTCGGTTCCTGGGAAGTCGAGTGCATCTGCAGTTCTCCCGATGTGTGTTGGTTCGTGCGGCGGCATGCCTGCATCGCATCGCTCGGATTCGATCGCAGGTGCCGCCCTCGATGACCGCATTGCATTCGCCGTGCCGTGGAACGTGCGAGGCTGAAAGCCACTTCTTGCGCGACGGGATCTGCGATGGAGCCGAGTCGTGCACGGTGCTGCGCCTTGCACTCGGGCAATCGCCGCGGTCGTTGCCTGCTGGCTGACCAGCGTCACGAATCGGTGTTCCGAATGAAGCCCGGTCCCGCCTCGGCCCAGCTGTGTGGGTTCGGAGCCGTTCGTGTCGCGATGGTTCGCGCCGCGAACGGGCTCGTCGCGCCTCAGTCGGGCGAGAGCGCGCGCAATCGTTGCTGCAGCTCTTCCTGCTTCCGGGCCTGCTCGCGCTGGTATTCCTGCTGAACGGCCGTGCGCTCGGCCGGGGTGCTCGCGGCGCGCATGCGTTCCTGGAAGCGCTGCGCGTCCTCCGCCATCTCGCGATAGTGGGCTTCGGACAGGGCCTGCATCTGCTCGACGCGGGCCCTTGCAGCCTCGAGCGACTCGTCCTGGCCGGGAGCGGGCGCGTTCGTCGATGTCGACGCGGGGGCGGGCGGGGCGCTCGGTCGCGACGCCGGCGACGGAGGTGACGCAGGCGATGAAGGAGACGAAGGCTGGGTCGCCGGGCTGGACGAACGCCCGCCGCGGCGCTCGGCGTCGTCTTGCTCCGCCGAGGACTGCGATTCGCCGCGTCGTGCCGCGTTCCCGCTCCGCTCTCGGCGCTTCGCGTTGGGCACTTCTCTTTCCCGCGACGTTCGCTCGTTCGAATCGGCGAGCATCGTCTCGCTTCCCGATCCCGAAGCGATCAACGTGGTCGAGAGCGCAGCGATCATCGCGAGCATTCGCAGGCGTGGACGTCGATTCTGGTTCCGATCGCGGATCGGCCGCATGCCCGTTCTCCCGGTCGAGCGGTTCGGCCGCAGCCTACCGCGGGATCCGGATCGCCGACCAGTGGCGACGGCCTCGATGGATCGCGGGATGGCGAGGCCGCCCAGGGATTGCACTCCGGCCGGATCCCCTCCGCTCCCGCCGCATCGCTCCGGCTCGCCGCGCCTCGCCCCGGCTCGCGAGGGCAGTACGATGGAGCGAGCCGGCCCGGCCCGTGCGGCGCGCAGCGCGCCGATTCCGGCCGAATGCGGATGCAGGAGCGAATCGATCATGATCCTCACGAACCCGAAACGAAGGCTCGCGCACGCCGCGCTGGTGCTGTTCGCGGCGGCTCCGGTCCACGCCAACGCGCCCGAGGGCACGCCGACTCCCGACTATCTCGCCTTCGATCGGGGGGCGCTCCCGGTCGCCCTCGAAGACGACGCGGCCGCGCTCGGGATCGGCTTCGACCAGGCGCTCCGGGCGATCGACGGGGATCCGGGCGGCTTCGGATTGACGCCGCGGCCGGGCACGGCGACGACGCGCGTGAGCTTCGTCTATTCGCTTCCCGCCGAGACGACCTTCGAACGCTTCGCCGTTCCGAACGTGCTCGAGACCCCGAGTCCTTCGCAGACCTTCGTCCGCGAGGTCGAGATCGCGGGATCGAACGAAGGGCCGGGCGGGCCGTTCCGCAGGCTCGGAAGCGTGACGCTGGCGGTCCATCCGGAAAAGGGTCGTTCGACGGCTTTCGAGGCCGAAGAGCGAAGGCCCGTCCGCTGGGTACGTGTTTCGCTGTCGAACGGTCTCGACGTGCAGCGGGAGAAGACCTTCTTCGAGTTCAGCGAGATCGTCGGCCTCGGCAGCCAGGCAGCGGTTCCCCGCTCGAGCGCCTTCGCGGGCAAGTGGAAGGGGCGGGGCGTCGTGCTCGAGCTCGAGCAGGACGGCGATCAGGTCGCCGGCTGCTACGACGGCGAAGGGGATCTTGCGGGCACGGTCGAAGGCAATCTGCTGCGGGCGACCGGATCGAGCCGGCGCAGCGGCGTCGCGAGTGCTTTCGTGCTCGCGGTGACGGAATCCGGAGCGGTGACGGGGGTGCGCTCGACCAACGGCGCGCCCTTCAAGCTCTATTCGGGGGACCCGGCGCCGTCGCTCCAGACGGAATGTTCGGGCCGTGCCGTCGAGGCACCCGGATGCGGCTCGATCCTGCACGGCATCCGCTTCGCCTACGACTCGGCCGCCATCCTCCCGGATTCGCACGGTCTGCTCGATGTCCTCGCTCGGAGTCTCGAGGGCGACGGACGATCCACGGTCCGCGTGGTGGGGCATACCTCGAGCGAAGGCGACGCGGCCTACAACGAAGATCTCTCGAAGCGGCGCGCAGAGGCCGTCGCCGCGGCGCTCGCCGAGCGCGGGCTCGAGGGGAAGCGGCTCGCAGCCGAGGGTCGCGGGGAGCGGGAGCCGATCGCCGACGACGCGACCGAAGCGGGCCGCTCGCTCAATCGGCGCGTCGAGATCGTCTGCCCCTGATCGGCGCCGCGCCGATCCCGATCAACACCCGGAGTCCGGGCGCTCGCGTCCACGCCCCGGGCCCGGTCCACGCCCGCCCCCACGCCCATGGCCGCGCCCACCCCGGCCCGGGCCGTCGCCGCGGCGCCCGGGCGCTGGCCGATCGGGCTCGGGGGCGGTCAGCCCGCGCGAGGACTCCCGCTCGACGCAGCGACGAAACGCGACGAGATGGCGCTCGCGCGAAGCCGACTGGAGCCGACGGAAGACGCGCTGGACGTCGGGATGTCCGGCGGTCTGCGCGATCAGCCGGTCGTAGAGCGCAGCGTTCTCGATCTCGGCCTCGACACCGGCGCGGCAGGCCTCGAGCACACTCGCGGGCGGCGCGACGCGCGGCGCCGGCCGCGGCGGTGTGACGTCGTAGTGCGCGCAGAGGCGCTCGAGCGCCTCTGCATGGCGCTGCTCCGACGCGATCAGGTTCACGAACGGCCGGACCGCCCCGAACCGGTCGATCACGCCGCGATAGGTCGCGATCGCCTTGTGCTCGTCTTCGAGCGCCTCGATGAGCGCGGATCGAACCGCCTCCGGTGTCGCCATTGCGGCTCCTCTCCGCCCGGCCTGCTGCCAGCCGCCGATCGATGTCGATCGATCTCGTCGCGATCCATGATCGCCGAGTCGATTGCGGACGGCCAATGCCTGCCCTACGAATTTCGGCGAGTGCGAGGAATCCGATGAGCGTCTTCGCATGGATCGTGCTGAGCGGTGTCGCGATGAGCGCGATTGCGCTCGTCGGCAGCGCGACGCTCTGGCTCCGTCCGGATCAGCTCGAACGGCTCGTGTTGCCGCTCGTCGCCTTCGCGGCGGGATCGCTGATGGGCGGCGCATTCTTTCACATGCTCCCGGCTTCGGTGTCGGGGGGCGGCGATCTCGAGACTTCGCTGCTCTTCATGGTCGCCGGCTTCGTGCTCTTCTTCGCCCTCGAACAGTTCCTGCACTGGCATCATTGCCACCGCGCGCAGGTCGATTGCCGCCAGCCGATGACCTATCTCATCCTGCTCGGCGACGCGCTCCATAATTTCCTCGGCGGCCTCGGGGTCGCGAGCGTCTTCCTGATCGACGTTCGGCTCGGGATCACCGCCTGGCTCGCCGCCGCGGCCCACGAGATTCCGCAGGAGCTCGGTGACTTCGCCGTCCTGATCCACGGCGGCTGGAAGCGCGGACCGGCGCTGCTCTTCAACGTGCTTTCGGGCTCGACCTTCCTGCTGGGCTCGCTCCTGGCCTGGGCGATCTCGGATACGCTCGACGTCCGCGCGCTGGTCGCCTTCGCGGCGGGCAACTTCCTCTACATCGCGGCTTCGGACCTCGTTCCGGAGCTGAAGGCCCACCAGAGCGTCGCGCGCAGCGTGCTGCAATTCGGGGCGTTCATCGCCGGGCTCGCGCTGGTTCGCTCCGTGGCGTGACGTGCGGATCCGCTCGAGCCGCGGACGTGCATGCCCTCGCCGCCGGAGCCGGGCCCGCGCGTTGAGCCCGGGCTGCCGGCGCGCGGCTCGGCGCGTCGCCGGCGGCCGTCAACGCACGACGACCTCCTCGAGGATGCGTCCGTTGGGAACGCTCCACTGTACGTCCCCGTCGCGCAGCAGCGTCTCCGTCGCACCGACGCGCTGGACGACGCCGCGCCGCTCGCCGATCTGCACGAAGGCATCACGCGGGAGCGATTGGCGCACGAAATGCCCCGCCAGGATGTGGGTGACGATCGGGCGGGCGCCGAGGGCGAAGCAGAGGCCGGCCGAGAGCGCGGCGGCGCCGACGACGACGGTGAGCGGACCGATCAGGATCTCGGTCTCGACGCCGATCTGCTCGATCGCGACGAGCGCGACGAGCGTTCCCAATCCGACACGCACGAGCATGCCGACGCGGTCGCCGCCCGCATAGCCCGCGGCGCTGAAGGCCGAGGCGGCGAGCCCGGCGACGAAGCGGGCAAAGACGAGGCCGAGCACGAAGATCAGGCAGGCGCCGATCACGCGCGGGATGAAGGCGATCAGCCGATCGATCGAGCCGATCACCGATTCGAGCCCGATCATCTCGATGCCCGAGACCGCGAAGGTCAGCAGCAGCAGCCAGAACAGCAGGCGCGCGATCAGGTCCGAGAGCGTCAACACGATCCCGCTGCGCGTGAGGACGTCGCCGATCCCGGTCCGTGCGGACGCCCGATCGACGCCCAGCGTGACGAGAATCCGCCGGGCCGCGATCTCCACCCCGCGCGAGACGAGCCAGCCGATGCCGATCATCGCGAGCGCGCCGAGCAGGGCGGGGACGAGCTTCGCGAGGGTGGTCGAGAGATCCGAGACGGTCTGGAGCAGGGCCTGCTGCCAGGCCTGGGCGTCGAAGAGGGATTGCATGGAGGGCTCCTCTCGCGGTCGATCCGCTCGAGGCGTCCGCCGCGGTGCGATTGCGCAGGTTGACACCCCGCACCGCCCCTCGCACCCTGCCCCCGACACGAAGCGGAGACGCCATGCGACTCGTTCGACAGCTCGCCGATCGGATGCTGCGCGATCACCCCGACCGCGGGGCGCTCGAGCTGGAGCGGCATCCACTGGCGAGCGGGGCCTCCGTGATGAGCCGCGCTGCGATCGGCGATGCGGCGGAAGTCCTGCGACGCCTTTCGCCTTCCCTCGCTTCACGGCTGATCTCGACGCTGCCCGCGCCGCGCGCCGCCGCGCTGATCGGTGCGCTCGATCTCGATCATGCGGCGCGGCTCGTACGCCGGTTGCCGGATGCGGTGCGTGAGACGGTCCTCGTCGATCTCGACGAAAAGCGCCTGCGCTCGCTCCGCTCGCTGCTCGCGTTTCGCGAGGATTCGGCGGGCGGTCTCATGGATCCGGACGTCCTGGCGCTGCCCGCGGAGCTCTCCGTGGGCGCCGCCCTCGAGCGCATCCGCGGCGAGCCCAGCCATGCCCGCTACAACCTCTACGTCGTCGACGACGAGCAGCGGCTCGTCGGTGCACTCAATCTGCGAGAGCTCCTGCTCGCGCCGGTGGAGGCCGAGCTCGCCGAGCTGATGACCCCGGCGCCGCTCCATCTCGTCGCGGACGCCGACCGGGCCCGGGTCGTCTCGCATCCGGGTTGGAAGGAAGTCCATTCGCTCCCCGTGGTCGACGAGAACGGGCGCTATCTCGGCGCCGTCCGCTACCGGACGCTTCGCGATCTCGAGGAGGATCTGCTGCGCCATGCCACGAGCGATACGCAGCCCGCCCGCGCCTTCGGCGAGCTGCTGGCGCTCGGTGCCGCCGGCGCGCTCGACGCCTTCGCAGGCACCGCCGCACGCGAGGAGCCGAACGATGGCGAATGACGTGCCTTCCGATCGCGCGGCGTCCCCCGATGCGGGCGCCGGCACCGTCCCGGCTTCCGCCCCCGGCGCTCCCATCGACTTCGCGCTCGCGAGCGCTTTGATCCGGGAGTTCCCGGGTGACGCCGCCGAGGAGATCGAGCGCGCGAGCGCCGCGGAGGCGGCCGAGCTGCTGGCGGCGAATCCCCGGGCGGATGCGGTCGAGGTGCTGCGGCGCGTCACGCCCGAGCACGCCGCGCGCATCCTCGCGGCGCTTCCGCAGCGCGTGCTGCGCGGGGTCTGCAGCGATCTCGCACCGCCGCGGACGGCGGCGATGCTGGCGCAGCTCGACGACGAATCGCGGGAGCGCATCATGGCCGCCCTCGATCCGGGGCTGGCGCGCGAGCTGTCGGCGCTGGCGAGCTATCCGCGGGACACGGCGGGCGCGCTGATGGATCCGCGCGCCACGAGCCTGCCGCGCAGCGCGACGGCCCGCGACGTCGTTCGGCGGCTCAAGACCTATCGCCATCGCCGGGTCGACGACGTGTTCGTCGTCGGAGACGATGGCGAGCTCGTCGGCGCCGTCGCACTTCAGGACGTCGTCCTCGCCGAGCCCGATGCGCTGCTGATCGATCTCGCGGGTGTGGCGCCGGCCTTCGTGCGTGCCGTCGCCTCCCGCGACGAGGTCCTCGAAGTCTTCGAGCAGCATCGCGTGCGCAGCCTCCCCGTCGTCGACTTCGACGGCCACCTGGTCGGCGTCCTGCGCCAGCGGGAGCTGATGCGCGCTTCGCGCGAGCAGGCCGCCGTGGATGCCATGACGATGGTCGGCGCGAGCGAGGAGGAGCGCGCTCTTTCCTCGCCGCTCTTCGCGATCCGCAAGCGCCAGCCCTGGCTGCAGGTCAACCTGATCACGGCGTTCCTCGCGGCATCGGTCGTCGGCCTGTTCGAGCAGACCATCGCGCAGGTCACGGCGCTCGCCGTGCTGCTCCCCGTCGTGGCGGGGCAATCGGGCAATACCGGCGCACAGGCGCTGGCGGTCACGATGCGCGGCCTCTCCCTGCGCGAGGTGCGATCGCGCCAATGGCTCGCAGTGGTCACGAAGGAAGCGCTCGCGGGTGCCGGCAACGGCGTCGCGATCGCGCTCACGACCGCGGCAGCGGTGTACGTCTGGAGCCGGTCGACCGGTCTCGCGCTCGTCATCCTGCTCTCGATGATGATCTCGATGACGATGGCGGGGCTCGCCGGAGCGGCGATCCCGATGCTGCTGTCGGCGATGCGACAGGATCCGGCGCAATCTTCGTCGATCATCCTCACGACCGTGACCGACATCGTCGGCTTCTTCAGCTTCCTCGGGATCGCGACGCTGCTCTCGAGCCGGCTCTGAGCACGTTCTCCCCACACGGCGCGCGGAGCCAGAGGGAGGGCGTCCTCGTCAGCGCCGCGCCACGAAATAATGGTTCAGCGCGTCGTGCGGCAGGCGGTGACGATCGACTTCGGTGAAGCCCGCCTCGGCCAGCATGCGCCGGGCCGTCTCTGCGCCCCACATCGTGCCGAGGCCCGTGCCGCCCTGTGCGAGGGAGACCGCCAGGGCGTGCATGCACGAAGCGGTGTAGAGAAAGGGCGCGTTCGGATGATCGAGGTCGCGATCGAGGTGGCTCGTGCCGCCGATCGTGCGCAGCAGGAGGCTCCCGCCCGGGCGCAAGGCCCGGGCGATCCGGGACAGGGCGAGGGCGGGCCGGGCCTGCTCGTGGATCGTGTCGAAGGCGGTGACGAGGTCGAAGCGCTCGTGGTCGTCGATCTCGGCGGCGTCGCGCACCTCGAAGCGGGCGTTGTGGAGGCCGAGATCGCGGGCGTGCAGGCGGGCGGCGGCGATGGCTTCTTCGCTGAGGTCGTAGCCGACGAAGCGGCTCTCGGGAAAATGCGCCGCCATCCGGCCGAGGGCACGGCCACTTCCGCAGCCGACGTCGAGGACGTCGAGGCCGCGCTCGAGGTCGGCATCGAGCGCCGGAACGACCGGCAGGATCAGCTCGACGAGGACCGAGACGAGGGTCTGCTCGCTCTGCTCGGCCATGATCACGGGGAAGCGGTCGTAGGAGGTGGACGGCACGCCGCCGCCGCGCTGGAAGCATTCGACGATCTCGTCCTCGACCGAGCCCAGCAGCGGAATCCACTGGCAGGCGACGGCGAGATTGCGGGGGCGTGCGGCGCGCGTGAGCGAGGCAGCGTGCTCGGGCGGAAGTGAATAGGTCCCGGAAGCGGCGTCGTATTCGACGATCCGGCTCGTCACCATCGCCCCGAGCCACTCGCGCACATAACGCTCCGCCAGCCCTGCGCAGCTCGCGATCGCGTGGCTCGTCGCGGGCGGCATCTCGGCGAGGACGTCGAAGAGGCCCGTGCGATGGCCGATCGAGAGCATGAGTGCGATCGCGCCGCCGTTGACGGCATCGGCGACAAGCTTTGCAAAGGCTTCGCGGCGAACCGGGTCGGGCAGGGCGAGCGGAATCGGGGCAGTCGACATGGCGAGCGATCTCCTCGGGGCGGGCAGCGCGGCGCAGGGCGTCGGGCGCGGGCGGCGCGATCCAGGGAACCGATCCGGGTGCAGCCCGGACGCGCGCTCGGCGGGATCGCGACCCAGGGCATCGCGATCCCGCCGGCCGGCGTCGCTCAGGCGGTGGCCTCCCGGGGAGACGGCGTCGAGGCCTCGCCCCGCCGGCCGCGCGGGAGGAATTTCGGCGTGCGTGCCCGCCAGCGCGCGTACTCCGGGCCGAGCATCGCGAGCAGATCGCGCTCTTCGAAGACGATCGCGACGAGGATGTAGGCGGTCGTGACGCTCGCCATCAAGAGGTGGCCCCAGCTCATGTCCGGCGTCGCCCAGAAGGTGACGAACCAGCCGACGTAGAGGGGGTGGCGGATGTGCTTGTAGAGCGACGGCGTCACGAATCGCTTCTCCGTGTAGTCGATGCCCCGGGCGAAGAGCAGCGCCTGGCGGAGGCCGAACAGATCGAAATGATCGATCAGAAAGGTCGAGTAGAGCACCAGCCCGACCCCGCACAGGAAGACGGCGTGCAGGATCGTTCGAGCCGTCTCGTCCGCGATCGAGAAGAGCCCTCCCGCGATCGGCTGCCAGCCCCAGAACAACAGGGCGAGGGCCAGCGAGGAAGCGAGCACGTAGGTCGCTCGTTCGACCGGACGCGGTACGAGCCGGGTCCAGACGCGCTTGAATCCCGGCCGCGCCATCACGCTGTGCTGCACCGCAAAGACGCTCAGCAGGGCGAGATCGACGAGGATGGCGGTCGACGGCGGGCTCGTCGGCTCCGAGTCGATCGACCAGGGCACGCCGAAGTTGGCGAGGAAGCCGATCGCGTAGAGGAAGGTGGAGAAGAAGACGCCGTAACAAATCACGGCGTAGGCGAGGGCGGCGAAGCGTTGCATGCTGGTTCCTCCATGGGCCTCGATGGGTCCCGTTGAACGAGCCCAGCTTCGGCCTCGCGCGCTGGCCCGACCTGACCGGGATCGAACCGGTTTCGAACCTCTCGCAGGTGGGTCGAAAGCGTCGGGATTCCGGGTACTTGGGGAATCGCGAGTGGCGGCTAAGCTGGCCCGACGCACTCATCCGGGGTCCGCCGATGCGATTTCGATTCGGGGTCTACGAGCTCGACGAGGGCGCCCGGGAATTGCGGCGGGCGGGCGAGCCCGTCCGGATCCAGCCCAAGCCCTTCGAGCTGCTGCTGCTCCTGCTGCGCTCGCGCGATCGCGTGATGACCTTCGACGAGCTGATGAAGGCCCTCTGGCCCGACGAGATCGTGTCGCCCGCTTCGCTGAACCGCGCAGTCACCCATGCCCGGCGTGCGATCGGTGATACGGGCCGCGGCGTGCTGGTCGCGAGCGTGCCGCGGCACGGATACCGATTCGCCGGGGAGGTCTTGCTGGTCGGCGAGAGCGAGACGACCGCGGCGGACGGCTTCCGATCCTCGGCGGAGGGCACGGCCGCTCTCGCTCCCGCGCCCGCCGACGAGCCCGCGACGCTCCGGGGCGATCGATCGCGCCTGTTCGTCGGACGCCGAGAGGCGCTCGCGAGGCTCGAGGCCCGCAAGCGCGCGGCGCTCGCCGGCGAATTCCAGCTCGTCCTGATCGGCGGGCGCGCCGGAATCGGAAAGACGCGTCTCGGCGAGGTCTTCGCGCGGGAGATCGTCCGCGAGGGCGTCTTCGTGGCGACCGCGCGGGCGCGGGACGCGAATGCCCTGCCGGCGTTCTGGCCCTGGATCCAGATCCTCCGGCGCCTGCTCGAGGAGCCGGTCTTCCGAACGGAGATCGCGGAGCGGGTCGGAACGGGCGAGACGGCGGCGCTGATGCCCGCGCTGGTCGAGTTCGTGCCCGAGGTCGCGCGCACGCTGCGCCGCCCTGCGACGGCGCTGCCCGATCTCTCGGACGAACAGCAGCGCTTCCGCTTCTTCGACGCCGCGGCGCGAACACTCCGCGCCTGCGCCGCGCGGCGTCCGATCCTCGTCGTCTTCGAAGATCTTCAATGGGCGGATTCGGGCTCCCTGCGGCTGCTCGAGCATCTCGCCCTCGAGCTCGCCCGGACGCCCATCCTGCTCGTCGTCACCCTGCGCGACGAGCCGCGCGAGCGCGGTCACCGCGTCGGACGCACGCTGAGCGTGCTTCGCCAGCAATCGGCTTTCGAAGCGATCGATCTCGGCGGGCTCTCGCGCGGCGAGGTCGGCGAGCTCTTGCGAGCGGCCGCCGGTCGGCCGGCGCCCGTCGATCTGGTCTCCGAGCTCTACGCGCGCACCGAAGGCGTCCCGCTCTTCGTCGGCGAGGCGATCCGGCTGCTCGGCGAGCGCGGGGACCTCGCGCATCTCTCGCGCATCCCGCGCCAGGGTGTGACGCTGCCGGCACGGGCCGTCGATCTGATCCGGCGCGCGATCGATGCGCTCTCGCCCGCGTGCACCGAGCTGCTCGGGGCAGCGGCGGTTCTCGGCCGGGACTTCACGCTGCGAGACGTCGCTGCGGTCGCCGACGCCAACCGCGCAATGGCCCTCGACCGGCTCGACGAGGCGATCGCCGCGGGTCTGCTCGAGGCGTCCTCCGAGGGCCCTGCGCGCTACCGCTTCACCCACGCGCTCTATCGCGAGGCGCTCTACGACGACCTCCCCCGCAGCCGCCGCGCACGGCTCCACCAGGCCGCGGCGCAGCACATCGAGAGCACGAACGCCGGCGTCCTCGATCCCGTGCTCTCCGAGCTCGCGGATCATCTCCACCGCGCCCTCGCCGTCGGCGATGCCGAGCACGCCTATTCCATCGCGCGCCGCGCCGGCCGCCAATCGCAGCGGCTGCTCGCGTGGGAGCAGGCGGCGATCCATCTCGAGCAGGCGCTCGACGCCCTCGATCATCAGGAGAACGTCGACCCGCGTCGCCGGATCGAGGTGCTGCTCGCGCTCGGCGCGTCGCAGCGGCTCTCGGGCAATCGCGAGCGTCGCATCGCCGCCTATCAGCAGGCGATCGCCATCGCCCGGGCGGTCGGGGACGCGGTGCTGCAGGCCCAGGCGGCGCTCGGTCTCTGCGACGTTTCGGAATGGTCGGCGCGAACGCCGCCGGGTGCGGCCGAGGCGCTGCAGGAGGCGCTCGCCGGAGTCGAGCCCGATGACGCCGTGCTGCGCGCGCGCCTGACCTGCCGCCTCGCCTACCTCGACATTCGCGATCGCGCGCGCGCCGAGCCGATCGCGCGAGAGGCCGTCCGGCTCGCGCGGCAGGGCGGGCATGCGGTCGCCGTCGAGGAGTCGCTCTACATCCTGCATTATGCGATCGCGGGCCCCGACGACCTCGACGAGCGCGAGCGGATGGTGGCCGACATCGAGGCCGCCGCGCGGAGCGGGGCGGATCGCGACGTCGGCGTGATCGCGCTGCTCGACATCGCCTGTGACGGATTGATGCAGGGCCGGCTCGAGAAGGCACTCGCGTTCCGCGCGCGCGCCGGGGCGCTCGCCGGCGACGAGCCGACGCCCACGAGCACCTGGCATCTGCGCGTCTGGGATACCGGCCTCGCGCTGCTCCAGGGGCGCTTCGAGGAGGCGGAGCAGCGCGCGCACGACGCGCTGCTGCTCGGGCGGCGCGTCGGTCATCCCTTCGCGGCTGCGTGCTTCAGCGGCCAGCTTTCGATTCTCGAGCGCGAACGGGGGCGCGAGCAGGAGACGATCGCTCGCCTCGATGGACGGCTCGAGGCCTCGACCGGTGCCTCCCGCTGGGCGTCGGCCGTTCTCGGACGCGCGTTCGTGGCGGTGGGGGACGAGGCTCGGGCGCGCGCGCAGCTCACGGACGTCGTCTCCGATCCGCCGGAGAGCCTCGTGCGCAACATCCGCTGGAACGCGACGATCGTCGAGATCGCGCAGCTCGCCGTCGAGCTCGAAGCCGATTCTCTCGCGCCCCCCTTGATCCGGGCACTCGAGACGGTGCGGGACCAGCAGGGCGTGATCCCGATTCCGATCGCCTACGCCGGTCCCTTCACGCGCTCGCTCGCGGGACTCGCCGCGCTGCTGGGGCGCGCCGACGAGGCGCTCGCGCTCTACGACGAAGCGCTCGAGTCCGCTTCGGCGCTGGGGGCGAGCCCGACCGTCGCCCGCATCGAGCTCGAGGCGGCCCTGCTGCGCGCGCGGTCGGGCGCCCTCGCACGCGCCGTCGAAGGGCTGCTGGCGAGCGAGTCGATCGCGGAAAAGCTCGGGATGCCGCGCGTGGGCGAAGCAGCGCGTGCGCTGAGACGGCGGCTCGACGGCTGAGCGGGGCGTGCCGAGTGTCGGCTTCCCTGCTCGCGGCCAGCGCGCTCGCGATCCGAAGCGGGCGGCCTGTGCCGAGGGGCCCTCCGAGCGAGCCCCCCGGCCGGTGGCGGATCGCGCCGATCAATCGACGTTGCGGGCCTGTTCGGCGCCATCGACGTCGCCGGATTCTCCGGCGATCCGCGCCGCCTCGGCCTCGTGGCGCTCGGCCTGGGCCTCGAAGGACTCCGCGCTCGCGAGGTGGCGCTCCGCGGTCTCGGCGCGCCGCGCCTTCAGGTAGCGCTGCATGCCCGCGTTGCCGTGGGTGTAGAGGATCGATCGGCCCATCTCCTCCTGCCGCTCGGCATCGGCGCGGGCCATGGCCGCCTTCGATCGGAAATGGCTCGCGAGCGCGGCATGTTCCTGCGCTCCGACGGCCGATTGGATGAGCAACTGTTCGAGCTTCTGCGGCGTCGGCCGCGCGTCGGCGAGGGCTGCGCCCGGCAGGGCGATGGAGACTGCGGTGGTCACGATCAAGACGAGTCGTCGCACGATGGCTTCCTCCTTGCGGGGCCTGCGTCCCGGCGCTCGCAAAACGCGCCGGGAGCGGCCGTTCGGGCCGGACGAATCGATGTGTCCGGCTTCCAGAGGATCGTCTCGGGACACCACCCGGGGTATGAGCAGATCTACCCATGCACGACCGATCCTTCTGTTCCCTAACCTCCGTGCGGGCGGCCTCGCGGCAAAGGAACGGGTCGCGAGGCGTTCCGAGCGCAGAGGCGAGTCGCCAGGCGAGGAGTCGAGATGGTCACGCGTGTCGCGGTCGTCGACGATCAGACGGTCTTTCGCGAGCTGCTCGCCGAGCTGCTCGTGGCGGATCCCGCGTACGAAGTCGTCGGTCAGTTCGGGACGGGGGAGGAGGCGATCGCCGCACTGCCGCGGCTCGCACCCGACCTGCTCGTGCTCGACGCCGTTCTGCCCGATCGGAGCGGGATCGACGTCCTGCGCGTTCTCGGGAGCGCGCTGCGCCGGACCCACGTGCTGCTCGTGACCGCCCACGAGAAGCCGAGCCTCGTGCGCGCGGCGGTCGAAGCGGGGGTGCGCGGCATCGTGACCAAGGGCACGCCGCTGCGGGAGCTGCGCGAGGCGATGGCGCGGGTCACCGCCGGCGCGACCTATTTCTGCTCGAATACCGCCTCGCTGCTGCGGGACAGCCTGCAGTCACGGGCGCCCGAACGGCCGCTCAGCCCGCGCGAACGACAGGTCCTCCAGCTCGTCGCCCGCGGTCTCAGCAGCAAACAGATCGCGAGCGAGCTGGGCGTCGGCGAGAAGACCGTCAGCAATCATCGCACCCACATCCGCAACAAGCTCGGGCTCCGCGACGTCGCCAGCTTCACGCGTTATGCGATCGAGCACGGGCTGGTCGAGCCCCGGACATGAGCCGCCGGTCCTCGAAGCCCGCGGCGGAGGAGACGGCGGCGATCCCCTTCCGGGCCATCGCGGATGCGACCTACGACTGGGAGAGCTGGCTCGGCCGGGACGGGCGCCTGCTCTGGGTCAACCCGGCCGTCGAGCGGATCACGGGCTACGACGTCGACGCGTCGCTCGCGATGGCCGGGTATCCGCTGCCGATGGTGCTGCCCGAGGATCGTCCGAAGATCGAACGGATCCTGGAGGGCGCGGGGGCCGGTTCCTCCGGCAACGACGTCGAGTTCCGCGTGCTGCGCAGCGACGGCGAGATCCGCTGGGCGGCGATCTCGTGGCAATCGATCGCGGGCGACGATGGCCGGAGCCTCGGCATTCGGACGAGCGTGCGCGACATCCAGGAGCGCAAGCGGGCCGAGACGCGGCTCCACGAAGCCCTCGTGGTCGCCGAGCAGGCTGCGGTCGCGCGCCAGGCCTTTCTCGCGAATACGAGCCACGAGATGCGCACACCCCTCCAATGCATTCTCGGTTATGCGCAGCTGCTCGCCGCGGGCGAGGGGGACGCGGAGAAGAACAGGAAGATCGGCCTCATCGTGCAGCAGACCGAAACGCTGCTCGAAATCGTGAGCAACGTGCTCGAGATGGCGGCCCTGCAGGTCAAGGCGCCGGAGATCGTCGAAGAAGTCTTCGATCTCCACGACAAGGTGGCGGGGATCATCGAGGCCGTGCGACCGCTGGCGATGGGCAAGCCCGTGGCGCTCCGGCTCGAGATCGGCGAAGACGTTCCGCGCCGGGTGCGCGGCGATCGGCTGCGCGTGCGGCAGGTGCTGACGAACCTGGTCGCGAACGCCATCAAGTTCACGGAGCGGGGAAGCGTCGTTCTGCGGGTCGAGCGCCGGGCGCGGGGCCGGATCCGGTTCGTCGTCGAGGACACGGGGATCGGCATCGCGAAGAGCGACCTCGCGAAGCTCTTCACGCCGTTCATGCGCGCCGAGGACGGCGTTCGCCGCGGGCATGGCGGAACGGGGCTCGGCCTGTCGATCGCCCGCGCGCTCACGGACGCGATGGGCGGAACGATCCGGGTCCGATCGCGGCTGGGCGAAGGCTCGCGCTTCACCGTCGAGCTCCCGCTCCCGGCCGCACCGCGCGCGGCCGCGCCCGCCGGGCCGCGGCGCCGCGCGGGGCGGGGTCGCGAGCGACTCGAGGTGCTCGTCGTCGACGACAGCCCGGCCGGGCGCGAGCTGGTCTGTGAAATGCTGGAGGGGCTCGGTGTCGGCGTGCGCTCGGCGGCGACCGGCGAGGAGGCCGTCGCAAAGGTCATGGGCGACCCGCCCGATCTGATCATCATGGACCTGCAGATGCCAGGGCTCGACGGCGCCGCGACCGCGCAGCTGATTCGCGCGCTGACGCCGCCCGATGCGCGCCGTCCCCGGATCGTCGCGTTGACGGCGAACACGTTCGGGCGCGCCATCGCATTGGGGCCGTCGGGCGGAATGGACGGGTTCCTCGTGAAGCCCGCGCGCATCGCCGACCTGCGCGCGCTGGTCGAGCGCATCGCGGACGAGGTCGAGATCGGGAGCGCGAGCACCGGCAGCGCAGGCGCTTCCCTCGTCTCGTCCGAAGAAGTGCTGGATCCCGCCGTCGTTCGCGACCTCGCTTCCGCCCGCGCCCGTGACGGTCGATCGCTGCTCGAGATCACCGCGCAGCGCGTGCTCGAAGACACGCCGGAATGCCTGCGTCGGATCGAGAGCGCACTGCGCCGTCGCGAGCTTCCCGCGGCGGCTTCCCTGGCCCACCGGATCAAGGGCAATTGCCTGATCCTCGGCGCCGTCGACGCCGCCGGATGGGCCCAGCGCCTCGACGACGCGCTGTCGCAGGGCGATCGCAAGAACGCCCGCTCGAGCCTGCGCGGCCTCGCGCGAGCGATCCAGCGGCTCGAAAGCTTCCTGCAAAGCCTGGGTTAGGCTGCGCAACCGGATGCGCTGGCCGACGAACTTCGGGTTCGAAGCCGATCGGCACGAGCGTGCGCTCGCGACCTGGCTGCGGGCTCGGGCGGGAGAGGTGCAGGCGGGCCGCCTCGCGGCGTGATATCGACTGGGGGCGCTCTGCGGGCGGATCCGATGCCCGCGCGCGCGGCTGCGACCGTTCGATCGATCCATCCGCGCCAACCGGTCCGGAAAGCAGGAGGTCCCGGGATGCCCGTCGAGTACATCGAGTTCGAGGCCGCGCGCGCGGCGAAGGGCCTGCGCATGATCGTCGTGCCGGGGATTCCGTCGCCCTGGAGCGAGGCGGCCAAGGGCATCTTCCATGTGAAGCGGCTGCCCTGGAAGGCCGTCCGTCTCGATTCGAATAGCGACGCGATGGCCGATTGGGCGAAGGAGCGCAGCGGCCCCGTCGCCTTCTTCGACGACGAGCCGCCGCGCGCGAGCTGGCCGCAGATCCTGCTGCTCGCCGAGCGCCTCGCCCCGGATCCGGCGCTGCTGCCCGCCGATCCGCTGGCGCGTTCGCGCGTCTTCGGCCTCGCCCACGAGATCTGCGGCGAGCAGGGCCTCATCTGGGAGCGGCGGCTGCAGGGCATTCATGCCGGCCTCGCCGGCGCGCCGGGCGGCTTCCCGAAGCCCGTCGCCGAATACCTCTCGGGCAAATACGGCTACCGCGCCGCCGAAGCTGCGCGCCATCCGGGCCGCGTCGTCGCACTGCTCGAGATGCTCGCCGGAAACCTGCAGGCGCAGCGCCGGGCCGGCAGTCGTTTCCATTGCGGCGACGCTCTCACCGCCGCCGACATCTACAGCGCGACGGCGATGGCGATGTTCAAGCCGCTGCCGCCCGAGCTGTGTCCGATGATGGAGTTCATCCGGCCGACGCTCGAGGCCATGGACGCCGCGACCGCGAAGGCCCTCGATCCGATCCTGCTCGAGCATCGCGATTTCATCTACCACGAGTTCCTCGAGCTGCCGCTCTCGCTCTAAGAGCGCTCCAAGAGCACTCCAGGAGGCCCCCGATGTCTGGATCGCCCGAGAATCGCATCTGCCGGACCTTCGGCATCCGGCTGCCCCTCTTGATGGGCGCGATCTCGCCGCGCCCGCCGCTCGCCGCGGCCGTCTGCCGCGCAGGCGGCCTCGGCTGCATCGAGGGCATCTCGTCGCCGGACAAGATCCGCCAGCAGATCCGCGAGCTGCGGACGCTCACGGATGCGCCCTTCACGGTCAACTTCCCGCTCGCGTTCGGCGATCGATCGCTCGTCGAGGGGCGGGTCAAGGTCGCGATCGAGGAGAAGGTTCCGGCGGTCCTCACCTCGGCAGGGAGCCCGAAGGTCTATACGCGGATGTTCCAGGATGCCGGCATCAAGGTCGCCCACGTCGTCGCGGGGATCTCCCATGCCGAGAAGGCCGCGGAGGCCGGGGTCGACGTGCTGGTCGCCGAGCCGACCGAGTCGGGCGGCTATCGCGGCGCGAACGAGATCGCGATGATGGTGCTCGTCCCCGCGATCGCGCGGGCGCTGCCCGGGGTGCCGCTGGTCGCGGCGGGGAGCGTCGCCGATCGGGCGGGGCTCGTCGCGGTGATGGCGCTCGGGGCCGAGGGCGTGCAGCTCGGGACGCGCCTCATGGTGACGCGCGAGGGACGCGAATTCTTTCCGGAGTACGTCGAGAAGATGGTGCTCGCCGCCGACGATACCTCGACGATGTCGGCAGACGGGCCGACCCGGCCGCGGGTCTCGAAGCCCGAGTTCGCGGAGCGGATCGTCGGCGATGCCCGCAAGCGCGCGCAGATGGGGCAGGTCGCGGCGCTGATCCACGACGTGCCGACGATCGCCGAGGTCGTCCGCGAGCTCTTCGATGGCGGCGCGGTCCACGCGCGGGACGTCGCAGACGCACTCGAGCGGCTGCGCGCAGGGCTCGCCGACTAGCGGGAGCGGGGCGGGCGGTGTCGATTCCCGAGGCGAAGACCTTCTGGGCCCTGCTCGAAGAGCGCGCCGCGGCGACGCCCTCGGCGCCGATGCTGATCGACGAACACGACGAGTGCATCTCGTTCGCCGACTACCACGCCGCCGCTCTGCGCGTCGCGGCGAGGCTGCACGCCCGCGGCATCGGGCCGGGGAGCCGGGTCTCGTTCCAGCTGCCGACGCGGATCGGCACCGTCGTCCTGATGGGCGGCCTCGCGCGCCTCGGCGCCATCCAGAACCCCATCGTCCCGGTCTACCGGGAGACGGAGACGGCCTTCTGTCTCGACGAGACGCAGGCGGAGGTCCTGATCGTCGAGGGTTCGGGCTGGCGCCTCGACGAAGCCCGGCTGCGCGAGCGGGTGGGCCGCGACTTCAGGCTGCTGCGCGACCGGGAGGTCGACATCGCGCGGGCCGAAGCGGATGCGGACCGGCCGCCGCCGGACGCGACGCTCCCTCCGCCCCCGGTCGCGATGCTCCCTCCGCCCCCTGCCGATCCCGGCGAGGTTCGCTGGATCTACTACACCTCGGGCACGACCTCGCGGCCGAAGGGCGCGCGCCAGACCGATCACGCGGTCGCGATCACGGCCGCGGGCCTCGTCGCGCGCCATCGGATCGGCCCGCCCGACCGCTTCGGCATGGCCTTCCCCTTCACCCACGTCGGCGGTCTGATCAACCTGCTCGCGACCTTCCTGCGCGGGCATTGTCTCGTCCTGCTCGAGGCCTTCGACGCGGAGAAGGCGACGGTGCATTTCGCGAAGCACGGCGTCAGCGTCGTCGGCGGCGGCCCCGTCTTCTACGCGGCGATCCTCGCGGAGCAGCGGCGGCACCCCGAGCGCAAGCTGCTTCCGGCGTTCCGGATCTTCAGCGGCGGCGGGGCACCGATGAACGCCGCGCTGCACTACGAGGTGCTGCGCGAGATGGGCGGTCGCGGCTGCCTGCACGGCTTCGGGATGACCGAGTGCGGGATCATCTGCGCCAACGACGTCGACGACGCCGACGATCGCCTCGCCGAGACCGAAGGCCGGCCCATCCCCGGCATCGAGCTGCGCATCGACCGCGCGGACGGCGCGCCCGCCGAGGCGGGAGAAGAGGGCGAGGTCCTGCTGCGGGGCCCGGCCGTCTGCCGGGGCTATGTCGACCCCGTCGCCACCGCCGAGGCCTTCGATGCCGAGGGCTGGTTCCGGACGGGCGATCTCGGCTTCGTCGACGCGCACGGCTATCTGACGATCACGGGGCGCCGCAAGGACGTGATCATCCGCAAGGGCGAGAACGTCTCGGCCGTCGAGGTCGAGGATCTGCTCTACGCCCATCCGCGCGTCGCGGACGTCGCCGTGATCGGGCTGCCGGATGCGCTGCGGGGCGAGCTCGTCTGCGCGGTGGTGACCGCGCTGCCGGGGCACCCGCCGATCGGATTCGACGAGATGGTCGCGCATTTCCGGAGCGCGCGGGTCATGGCGCAGAAGATCCCGGAGCGCCTCGAGGTCGTCGATGCGATTCCGCGCAACGCGACGGGGAAGATCCTGAAGCAGGTCTTGAAGGAGCGCTTCGCCGCTCCCGCCGTCCCGGATTCGTCCGGCAGGTAGTGGCCGGGGCGACGAGGGCCGGGTGTTATTCGTGCACCCGCAGCGTCCGATCGACGAAGCGCGCGATGCGTGCCACGGACTCCGCCGCCTCGGGCAGATGCGGATGGAGCTGCCAGACGTGGGTCAGCCCTTCGCCGACGAAGAGCTCGACCGGAACGCCCGCCTGGCCGGCCCGTTCGGCGACGCGCCGCGCGTCGTCGAGCAGGATCTCGCGGGTGCCGACCTCGATCAGGAGGGGCGGGAAGCCCTTGAAGGCGGCGTGGATCGGCGAGGCGCGGGGGTCGCGGGCGGAGGTGCCGCCGCCGAGGTAGGCGGCGGCCATGAGGCGTGTGTCGTCGACGCCCACCATCGGATCGTCGATTCCGGCGCGGGCGGAATCGCCCGTGAGCTCGAGATCGGCGAGGGGCGAGAGCGCGATGGCGGCGGCCGGCATCGGCTCGCCCGCATCGCGCAGGGCGACGAGGCTGCCGAGCACGAGGCCGCCGCCGGCCGAATCGCCGGCGAAGACGATCCGCGCTGCGGCGATGCCGCGATCCCGGAGCCAGCGATAGGCGGCGCGGACGTCGTCGATCGCGGCGGGAAGGGGATGTTCGGGGGCGAGGCGATAGTCGAGGGCGAGCACGGGCAGGCCCGTCGCGAGGGCGAGGCGGGCGATCAAGGAGCGATGGGTCGCGACGGAGCCCATCACGTAGCCGCCGCCGTGGAGATAGAGCATCGCGCCCTCGCCCGGCTCGCCCGGCGGCCGAAACCAGAAGCCCGGAACACCGCCGGCCGCCACCGGCTCCTGCCGGACGCCCTCCGGAAACGGAATGCCCTCGAAGGCGCTCGCGAGGCTCGCCAGGCCCGCGCGCATCGCATCGATCGAATCGGGCGCCGGGCCTTTCGGCTGGCTCTTCAGGGCATCGACCAGGGCTTCGTGTTCGCTGCTCGGCATGCAATGCCGCCTCCTCGGCGCCGAGGATGCTACAAAACCGGCCGACCGGTCCTCCGGCGTTCGTGCTTCCGCGCAGGCTGGCCTGCGCCGGTTCATTCGAGAGGAGAGGAGACGCCCGCATGCTGCCCTTCGCGAGTCGAGTCGTTTCACGCTGGCGCCGCAGCGCGCCCTTCGTCCGGGCTCTGCACGAAGCGCCTCCTCCGCGCCTCCCGCTGCGTTCGGCGGCCGCGCTCCTGCTGGCGCTCGTGCTTGCCGCCCCGGGCTGCGGCGATGAGGGCGCGAAGCCGCCGGCGCCGGACGCCTCCGCCGCGAACCCCGCCGCCGCGGGCGGCGCGGCGAGCGGTGCCGGCACGCCGGGCGGGAGCGAGGCCGGGGCGCTCCCCGACGATCTGCCGAACGCGCTCGTGCTCGGGCTCTCCGCCTTCGATGCCCGAAAGCCCGGCGACGAAGGGCCGCCGGTCCCGCTGCCCGCCGAGCTCGAGTTCGTCACCCGCCGCGGCGGCGAATGGGTCACGACCCGCATGACCGATCCCGAGAGCAACGTCTTCCACAAGGCCCTCGCCTACACGACGCCCGCCGGCGAGACGGTGCTGCTGACCGGCGGCGGCACGAAGGCGCTGCTCAAGCTCTGGCGCAAGCCGGAAGGCCAGCCGGATGCAGCGCTCGTCGCCGAGACGATCTGGGAGAAGGATTTCGGCGGCCGCTTCTCGCGCATGCGCGACATCGAGGTCGGCGACATCGACGGCAACGGCACGCGCGCGATCGCCGTGGCGACCCACGACCAGGGCGTCGTCGCCGTCGTCCGCCCGGGCGAGAGTGGCTATTCGATCGAGGAGCTCGACCAGGAGAAGGACACCTTCGTCCACGAGGTCGAGATCGGCGACGTCGACGGCGACGGCACGCTCGAGATCTACGCGACCCCCTCCGAGCCGAACCGCCTCGACGGCTCCGAGCAGGAGGGCCACGTCGTGCGTTATGTCCCGGCGAAGAAGGAAGGCCGCAAGATCGTCGCCGATCTCGGCAAGCGCCACGCCAAGGAGATCCTCGTCGCGGACATCGACGGCAACGGCAAGGACGAGCTCTACGTCCTCGTCGAAGGCCAGAAGGATCCGAAGAGCGGCGGTCTGCTCCATCGCAGCGAGATCTGGCGCTACGAGGCCGATACCCCCGCCGACCAGGGCGTCCCGATCGCCGAGTTCGAGGATCTGCTCGGCCGTTTCCTGACGCCCGCGGATCTCGACGGCGACGGGAAGAAGGAGATCGTCGCGGCGCTCTACCAGAAGGGCGTCTGGTGGCTCAAGCCGGGAGACGACGTCGCGAAGCCCTGGACGAAGCGCGTCGTCGACCGCGATTCGAAGAGCTTCGAGCACGCCGCCCTCGCGACGGATCTCGATGGCGACGGGAAGCAGGAGCTCTACGTCGCGAACGACGACGGCAAGACCCTCCGGCGTTATGTCTGGAATGGCCGCCGGCTCGTCAAGGAAGACATCTACGAGCGCACGGACGATCGCAGCATCCTGACCTGGAACATCATGCCGATCCCGGCCTCGCTCGTGCCGCAATGAGCGGCGAGCGCGCAGCCCTGCGCTTTTCGAGGAGGACGTCGTGGAAAAGCTGATCTACGTGCTGCAGGGGCCGGTCGATGCGATCGACGGCCGTCTCGACCGCGTGGCGAGCGCGGCCGTCGCCGCCGCGCGCGCCGCCGGCGGCCGGCAGATCGCGATCCTCGTCCCGGATCAGGCGGACGAGATCCGCGCGCGCTGCCCGGCGCGGATCGGCGGCGACTTCACGTCGCTCGCGGCGGTCTTCGAATGCTGGCTCCCGGCACTCGATGCCCGCGCGCCGATCGAAGCGGCCCTCGCGCCCCATGCACGGGCGCTCTGGGGCTACCTCGTCACCGAGTCGACCCTCGCGCCGTGTCCCCATGCCGTAACCGACGGCGGACGCGTCCCCGGCGTCACGCAATGGGGCATCAACGACAAGCCCGCGGCGGTCGAGCTCGAGGATTTCTACCGCGAGTGGGCGGTGCATTCGAAGCTCTCCTTCGATCTGCATCCGACGCGCCAGTCCTACATCCGCAACGCCGTGGCGCGGCGGCTGACGCCGGCGGCGCCGGCCTATCTCGGCATCGTGCTCGAACGCTTCCCGTCCCTCGACGATTTCACGGACGAAGCGATCTACTTCGGCGATCGCGCGGTCGTGAAGAAGATGTTCGAGCACGTCCCGGCGTTCTACGACTTCGAGACGGCGATCACGGGCGGGATGAGCGAGTACCGCTGGGCGTGATGTCGGGCCGCGGCGCCGGCGGCTGCCAATCCCGATGGCGGCCGGCGACGGGCAGGCCCGCGTCCCATTCGGGCTCCGGCCCGAGCTCCTCGGCGAGCCAGTCGATCATCGCGCGGACCTTCGGCGAGAGATGCCGATTCTCCGGATAGACGACGAACACCGACGTCCCCGGATGCATGAAGTCGAGCAGCACCGGAACGAGCCGGCCCTCGCGCACGTCGTCGCCGCAGAGATAGGTCGGCAGGGTCACGAGACCGAGCCCCGCGAGCCCCGCGACGCGCAGGGCCTCGCCGTTGTCGAAGGTCAGGCGCCCGCTGACCGCGATCTCCTCGCCGGTCCGGAAGCGCCAGAGCTCGCTCGCCCCGCGATAGGTGAGGCAGGCATGGTCGGCGACGTCCTGCGGCGTCTGCGGCGCGCCGTGGCGCTCGAGGTATTCCGGCGAGGCGCATAACAGGCCGCGGATCGGGCAGAGGCGGCGGATGACGTAGGAGCCCTCGCGCGGGCGCCGGATCCGGATCGCGAGGTCGATGCGCTCGTAGAAGAGGTCGACGACGCGATCGGTCGCCTCGATCTCGACCTTCAGCGCGGGATGCCGCTCGAGAAAGCGCGGGATGCGCGGCGCGATCTGCAGGACCCCGAACGACATGGGCACCGTCAGCCGCAGCGATCCATGGGGCTCGGCCTGGAGCTGATGGATCGAGCGCTCGGCGTCCTCGGCCTCCTCGACGACCCGTCGACAGCGCTCGTAGAAGACCTCGCCCATCTCGGTCAGGCTCATGCGGCGCGTCGTGCGGACGAGCAGCTGGGCGCCGAGGCGCTCCTCGAGGGCCGCCAGCTCCCGGCTGATCGAGGCCTTCGAGACGCCGAGACGCTGGGCGGTCGTCGTGAAGCTGCCCGATTCGACCAGATGGGTGAAGACGACCATGGCCGAGACGGCCGGGAAGTTCGGATTGTTGCTCATGTGGAACGATCATATCCAGAAACCGGTATTGTGGAATCACTGGCGCCGCCCGAATTTACATCTGCGCGCCCCTGCAAGGGGCATCCGTGGTGAACCAGCAACTCTTCCTTCTTCTTCTCATGAGCAGCGTCATCGGGGCGGTGGGCTGCGCAGCCAGGGCACCGGCGAGCTCGCCGGTCTCCGGGCTGGCTCCGGTCACGACCTTGTCGGCCGGTCCGGCGGCTGTATCCCCGGCGGAAGGCCGGGGCGAATCGGACCAGCCCGTCTTCGCGACGATCGATGAGGCCGTGCGGGCCGCCTTCGCGGCGGCAGAGGATCGTTCCGGTCCGGCCGATCGGGATCGCCTGCAGATCGGCACGATCCGGCGGACCCCCGGCGGATTCGTCTGGACCGAGCCGGTTCGCTCGCGGGGGACCGTCAGCGAGAGCACGCCGATGCGAGCCCGCTTTCGGCTCGGTCCCGAGGACGTCGCCGTCTACAGCGTCCACCCGCGCTCCGGGCAGGCCGACCTCGATCGCCTGAACGAGTCGGTCGGCGCGGGCGAGCGGCGCCTCGTCGACGAGCAGGATCCGCTCCACCGGCCGCTCTTCGTTCGCACGCCCTCGCGGCGGATCCTCCGCTATCCCGGTCCGGCGGAGCGAGAAGAGGCGCTCGAGGTCGTGCGCGCGAACTGAAGTCGGGGCGCGAGCATCCCTTCCGATGCGCGGCTTCCCGCGGCGCGGATCAGGACGAGATCGCCGCCTCCGTCAGCACGGCCTCGGCCCGGGCCTCGGACCGGACGTCGGCCCGCGACGAAAGAGGACGGCTCGAACGAGAGCCGGTGCGGGGTGCGGGCTCGATCCGCGCGGTCGGTTCATCCGCCGGCCGCGCGGCCGCCCCCGCATCGGGCTTCTCCGAGGTCGCCGTCCGCCGCGCCATGAAGCGCGAGACGGCGGCCTTGCGGAGGGACTCGAAGGCGGCGCGGACGTCGGCCGTCAGATCCTCGAGGTTCGGGATCAGCTGATGGTCGGCGTTGAAGCCCCAGCAGAGCTTCCCCTCGTAGCTGAAGAGCGCGATGCCGAGGCCGCAGCCCGGGATCAGCGGGACGATCGGATACATCCCGAGCAGCCGCGCGCCGACCGAGTAGAGCGGAAATTGCGGGCCCGGCACGTTCGTCACGATCGTGTTGACCTGCCCCTGCACCAGCCCGACCCCGCGCTTCAGGAGCCCGACCGGCAGGAACTCCGCCGCCTTCATCACGGTGTCGAGGGCCAGCGCCGAGTTCGATTGCTTGCGCTCCGCGGTCTGGAGGCGGATCGCGTCGACCTGGTCGAGGGGATCCTTCTTCTCGAGGGGCAGGCGGATGATCCAGGTCGAGACGTGGTTGCCCATCTGGTTCGCGTGCTCGGCGCTGCGCGTATTGACCGGGATCGAGACGCGGAACTCGAGGCTCGCCGCGTCGACCCGCCGCCGGAAGAGATAGCGGCGAATCGCCTCGGTCACGGTCGCGAGGACCACATCGTTGATCGTGCAGCGCAGCGCCGCCCGCAGCTCGCGCACGTCGTCGAGGGGCATCGTGAGCCAGTCGATGCGGCGATTCGGGCTGAGCTCGCCGTTGATCGGGGATTCCGAGGCGGGCTGGAAGGCGAGGCCCGCCAGCTCGGTGAGCGCCCGCGCGCGGGCCGAGAGATCGACGAGCAGCGCTTCCCGCTCTTCACCGACGAGCCGCTTTGCCGTACGCAGCACCTCGCGCGGTGCCGCGAGCGCCTCGCGCAGGCGATCCGAGACCAGCTCGATGCCCGTCGGCGCCGGCCGCGGGTAGTAGGGCAGGGGGCCCTTTTCCTCGAATTGCGGCGAGGGCGAAAAGAGGATCGTCGATAGATCGGCGCCGGCGGCGCCGTCGATCATGCAGTGGTGGATCTTGTTGAGGATCGCGACCTGCTCGCCCTTCTCGAGCCCCTCGATCACCCAGATCTCCCAGAGCGGCCGCTGCCGATCGAGGCGGCGCGAGAAGATCCGGCCGGCGATCTCGCGCAGCTGGTCGCGGGTTCCCGGCGCGGGCAGGGCGATGTGGCGGATGTGGTAGCCGAGATCGAAATGGCGATCGTCGACCCAGGTCGGCCAGTTCTCGATCGGGATCCAGGCGAGCTTCTGGCGATAGCGCGGGATCCAGTGGAGGATCGCGTCGATCGCGGCCTGGAAGCGCGCGATGTCGATGCCGCCGTCGGGCTTGCGGAGGGCCTTCGCCTCGAGGATGCCGATCGCGCTGACGTGCATCGGCGCGTTCTCGTTCTCGGCGAGCAGGAAGCTGTAGTCCTGGGCGGAGAGTCGTTCGTACGCATAGCGGGGCATGGGGGTGGCCTCCGATTGCACAGGAGAGCAAGACTCGTGCCCGACTGGGCAGACGGACGCTCGCCCGTCCTCGAGGCGCTCGGTCGATCGGGAATGCCTCGGGGCCGGGCAGGCTGCTGCAAATCCGGGCGGGCGCGGAGCGGCTCGGGGCATCGGCTGCATCGATGCGACGCACGGGCCTCACGCCTACAATCGCCCGGCGCCGGCGGTCGGCGAGCCGGCCCCACGTTCCCATGAGGCGATTGAATCCGTGACCGCCCCTCGCCCGAACTCCGCCGCCGATGCCCGCGCCCAGCGCCTCGTCCTGACGGCCCTGCTGCTCTCGGGGACGGCTTCGATCGTCAACCAGGTCGTCTGGCAGCGCGCGCTGAAGCTCTTCCTCGGCGGCAGCGAGGCGATCAGCGCGATGATCGTCGTGCTCGTCTTCATGCTCGGGCTCGGCCTCGGGTCGGGGCTCGCCGGTCTGCGCGCCGCGCGGATCCGGAATCCGCTGCGGGCCTTCGGGCTCGTCGAGATCGCGCTCTTCGCCGTCAACGCCGGCATCGCGCTGCTCCTCTCGCTGGACCTCGGGGAGAGCCTCCATGCGGCGCAGCGCCTCGCTCTCTCGTTCGCCGTTCCGCTGCGCGTCGTCTACGCGATCGGGGCCCTCGTCCTGCTGCTGCCGCCGACCCTGCTGATGGGCGCGACCCTCCCGCTCGCGGCCGAGGCCTCGCAGCGCCAGCTGGGGGCCGTCGAATCGCGCTGGATCACGATCCTGCTCGTCCTGAATACCGTCGGCGCCTGCCTCGGCGCGATCGGCAGCTCCTTCTATCTACTGCCCTACCACGGACAGCGCGTCTCGCTCGGGACGGCGGCGCTCTTCAATCTCGCGGCCGGGGCGGTCGTCCTCGCGCTCGTCTTCGCGCGCCGCGGGGCGCGGGCGGAGGCACCGCCGAGCGTGAATCCGATCAGCTCGCCTCTCACCGCCGCGACCGCGCCGCCGACCGCCGCTCGCAAGGCATTGACGCGCGAAGAAGGCCTCGGCTTCGTGCTCGGCTTCCTCTCGCTCGGCTACGAGATGTACCTGCTGCGCCTCGTCTCCCTCGCCCACGAGCCGCGCCCCTACACCTTCGCCTTCACGCTGCTCTTTTTCCTGCTCTTCTGGACCCTCGGCGTCTGGCTCGCCGGCCGCATGGCCGATCGCTCGGCCGGCATCCTCGCTGCGGGCGCCGTCGCCGTCGCGTTGATGCCCGTGCTCTACGGCGTGGATCGTTTCCAGGTCCACTTCGTGCTCTACCGCGGCGGCCTGCTCTATTTCCTGCCGTGCCTCTGCTTCGGCGCGATGTATGGCCGGCTCGTCTCGCGCGCCGCGACCGAATGGGGCCGCGACGTCGGCCGCTTCTACGCGCTGAACACTCTCGGCTCCTGTCTCGGCATCCTCTTCTTCACCCTCGTCGGCTACGAGATTCCGCACGATCTCAACGCCATCCTGATCTCGCTCGGGCTGCTCGGCGTCCTGCTCGAGGTCGTGTTGGGCGGTCGGAGGCGCGCGGAGGCGAACGGCTCGGCCGTCGGGCCGCGGGGCTTCCAGCTGGCGATCGGCGTCAGCGCCCTCGCGCTGCTCGCGTTCGGGCTCTCGCGGCCCTACTCCGAGTCGGATCGGGCGCGCACCTTCTGGGGGCGGGACGGTGTCGTCGAGGTCCGCCGCGACGGCAGCCTCTGGATCGACGGCCTCTGGCATTCCCATCTCTCGAACGGCAAGAACCACATCGGGAACCCCTACAACTGGATGATGGCCGTCGCCGGCGTCCTCGCCCACGGCGATGAGCCGATCTCCGACGCGCTCGTCGTCGGCAACGGCATCGGGATCACCGCCGTGACCCTGACGAAGATCGACGGCCTCGACGTCGACGCCTACGAGATCAACCGCACGCTCGAAACGCTCCTCGCGCTCGAGCCCGCGCGCACGCTCTATTCCGCGACGCATCCCCGCATCCGGATCCGCTGGCAGGACGGCCGCAGCGGCCTCGCGCTCGATCCGAAGCCGTACGACCTCATCATCTCCGCGCCGCTTCATCTGCGCGCGGCGGGGAGCAGCAACCTGCTCTCTCGCGAATACCTCGAGCTCGTGCGGAGCCGGCTGAAGCCGGGCGGCGTCGTCGTGCTCTACTCACAGGAGGGCCGGCCCGAGCAGGCCGAGATCATCCGCGCGACGGTGCGCTCGGTCTTCGCGCATACGGTCACGTTCCTCGACGGCGTGATCACGGTCGCTTCGGATGCGCCGATCGAGATCTCGCAGGCGCGGCTGCGCGAGCGGCTCGAACGCGAGGATCCGCTCTACAGGGAGATCGCCGAGTTCGAACGCTTCCTCGCGCGCAGCAAGAAGGGGCGGTTGCTGGAGCGCTTCGATGCGGAGCCGCTGCCGGTCCGTGAAGGGGCTCCGCTCATCACCGACGATCATCCGCTCGTCGAGTACGCGGGGGTGGCGGCGAAGTTGCTCGGGCGGGCGGGGGAGCGGGTACCGAGCCGCTGACCGCGTCGCATGAACAACGGCCACAGTTCGAAGCGCCGCGGTCGACGGCGCTCGTGATAGACCGCGAGAACATCGACACGGTCGGAACGAATCACGAAGTAGGCTCAGTAAGGAAACCGACGCACGCGAGCTCGACGAACGCGACCGTGGCAGGTGGAAGAGATCTCGGGCTCCCGCCGGAGCCGATCGAAGCAGGCGTCGACGGAGCGAAGAAAGAAATCGCCGAGCCCTCTTCTTCGCGACTCGTCCCAGGCGAAGGCCTCGTCGATATCGAGCTCGGCGCGTAGCCGAAGAGAGAGTCTCACCGCGGGCGTTGCCGGATGCGTTCTCGGGCGATTTCCCAGGGCACGCCGCCGTCGGGATCGGCATCGGATTCGGCGAGGCGGCGATCGAGGTCCTCTCGCTGCTCGGCAGTCAGCGAGAGCGCTTCGTCGTCTTCCGGGATGCTGTCCCAGAGCTCCTCGACGAGCTCGAGCTTCTCAGCGGTCGACAGCTTGAGAAGTTCCTCGCGAAGGGCGTTCGGCGTCATTGCGAGTGTCTGCCGCCGGGCCCGAAATCGAGCAAGGCCGAGCCTCGTCGTTCCCTTGCTGGCTGCCAACTCGGCGACACGGTGAAGCGAAAGCCAGCCCAGCCTGGGAGCAGGAGTACTGGATCGAGATCGAGGCCCTGGGCGAGCGGATCGCGTACAAGCGTGGGATCGGCGGCTCGCGGCGAACGACGCGGCTCTTCGGGAATCCAGGCCTCGAGCTGACGCCGTCGCCCGCGCGGCCCGGGCTCTCGGTGGGGGTGTCGGCGTTGATGGTGATCGTGCCCTACCAGATCTGGGCGGGGGGCGGGTCGTTGCCGCCGCCGATTTCGGGGACGGTTGGGGTCAAACGAAATCCGAACGAAAACAATCGCGTGTCAATTCGCGTGGCGCTGGGCGGTCGCGAGAATGGCGAGCCCGATCATGACGAGAACGCCTGTCCCTGGTTCAGGGATGACGACGATGTAGCCCCTCGATGCGAAACCTTGCTTGCTCGCAAAACCGACGATGGTTCTTCCATCCGCCGAAACGTCCGTCGCACTCAAGAGCGACCACCCGTCGAGGTCGACGCCCATCGTCGCAAGGACGACTCGGAGGAACTGCAGCCCACCTGCCTGGGTCCAGATCGTCGCCTCGTTTCCCGTCGGCGTGAACGACCCGCCAACGACGACGCTGGCGTCCCCGGACGCGCCCGACGGGCGGAAGGAGAAGATCTCCGGCGGTAGGGCGGAGGAATAGAGGGCGCGCAGCCCCTGATCCGCATCCCAGATGAAAGGCGACGGTCCGGAAGCCGGACCGACGACGACCGAGCCATCCTGAGAAACAGCGAGGGCAACGCTGTTTGGACGCCTGGGAGGTGTTAGGAGGTCGCCCAGCAGAATCATCCCGTCGTCTTCGGTCCAAACGAAAGCCTGGCCTTCCGCCCCGCCGACGATGACCGATCCGTCCCGATTCGTGTCGGTGGCCCCCCCGTAAGTCACGGTCCCGTCCGGCAGCGTGGCAATGCTGCGATAGCCGGCAGTCTCGTTCCAGAAGTACGCGTCGGATCTCCGGCCATCTTCGGAGTACATCGTTCCGACGACGGTCGACCCATCATCCGAAATTCCGCCGACGATCGTCGTCACGAACCCCTCCGGAAGCGGGTCGAGTTCTCGCATTCCGCGATCTTCATCCCAGATGAACGCGACAGAGCCGGACGCCGAGTTGGTGTTGCCGGCCACGACCGATCCGTCTCCGGAAACGTTCTCTGCGATGCTGAAGACGCTGCCGCCGGGGAGATCGCCGATTCCGCGCAACCCTCGCTCTCGATCCCAGACGAATGCCTCCTGGCCGGCCGAGGTTCTGAGCTCCCCGACGACGGTCGAGCCGTCCGCCGAGATGGCATTGGGTTCTGTATACGTGACTTCTCCGCCGAAATCCCAGATCAGGTCGAACGACGCAGATCGGGCACTCTCGGCGCTCGCGATGAGAAACGCGCCAGCAAAGATCAAGGAGGGAGGGTAGGAGATCGAAGGGCGCAACATCATCTTCAGCCTCTCGAATGACAGGGTCTGAACAGCTACACAATCCAGAGTGAAGAGGTAGCCAAGGTTCCTCGATGAGGCGATATGGAGGGAAAGCTTCTTGTGAAGGTCTCGCCGATCGCGGGCTCGGGAGCGACCGGGTGACGCAAGAATTGATCGCGGGAGATGCGCGGCGGAGATGGTTCCGTAAATGAAAGTCAAATATTCAAGCAGCGAGACGACCAAGTTCCTGGCCCTTCTCATTTTTCATTGCTCAGAGTTGATGCGAGGTGTTGCGCCGGATTCGCATTCGGAGATGGTTGGTCTCAACGAGTGCATTCAAATGACGTCAAAGCAATTGATTGCGGAGCTCGGTATCGACGACTCCATTGGTTATCCGCGAGAACAATTCGTTCGGATTCTGGAAGAGAAAGCAAGTCGATACGGAGTGACGACTCAACTGGCATGGGCGATCGAGCATGCTCGTGGTGTGCGAAGGGAGGATTGAAGAATTACGGGTTCGTCAGGGTCCCCAAGTCCGAGAAAGGCGAGCACTGACGGATTCAGGCAAGAATTCCCCGGGGCCCCAAGGCAAGCGATTTGAGCGGCTCTCTACCACAGTGGACATCGCCTTTTGTGGTATCCCCCTCAAAGAAACGCCGCCGTCGTCCCCCCGAGCGGCATCGCCGGCCCGCCGAGCTTGCGGTGATCCCATGAACGCACCCGCACCGGATCGATCCGCACGATGACGCGCTTGTTGAGCATCATCTCGACGAAGGGCTTCATCTTCTCTTCGTACGGCCCGTTGTAGCGCTCCCAGACGCTGACGCCGGCCGCCCAGTATTCGGGATCCGTGTTGTCCTCGATGATGTGCGCCGTGCCCTCGACGGAGACGCCGCGCAGCTGGTCGTAGGTCAGGCCGGCTTCGACCATGCAGGCGATCTTCGGATCGCGGCGCAGGTTCTTGACCTTCTGGGATTTCGTCTTGGTCTCGAAGTAGATCTTGCCGTCGACGAGCCCGTACCACATCGCGACGAGATGGGGCATGCCGTTCGGGCCGATCGTCGCCATCGTCGCCGTCCGGCCCTGTTCGATGAAGGTCGCGACCTCGTCCGGCGACATCACGATCTGGCCCCGCTGATTGACTCCCACGTTCGATCTCCTGCTTCTTCGGCGCCGCACGCATGCGCGCGCTCGGGTTCCGGACTGCGATGGCGGAGTCTAACGGAGCTTCTACCCTCGGCCCGCCCGAGCAGCGCGGGCATTCTTCTCGAAGGAGGTCCGGAATTCATGGCGCAAGGCCCCGATCATCTGCGCGGCAAGATCCTCGTCGTCACCGGCGCGGCGAGCGGCTTCGGCCGCGAGCTCGCCCGGCTCGCCGGCGGGCGCGGGGCGCGCATCGTCCTCGTCGATCTGCCCGGTGCGGCGCTCGAGAAGGCGGAGTCGGAGCTGCGCGCGGGCGGCGCGGACGTCTTCGCGATCGCCGCCGACGTGACGCGCCTGGCGCAGATGCGGGCGATGGCGGCGGCGGCGCTCGAGCGATTCGGGGCGATCGACGTGCTCGTCAACAACGCCGGGACCATGCCGCTCGCGTTCTTCGCCGATCACGAGAAGGCCGCCGAGGCCTGGGATCGCTGCATCGAGGTCAACTTCAAGGGCGTGCTGCACGGCATCGCCGCCGTCCACGATGCGATGATCGCCCGCGGCCGCGGGCATGTCGTGAACATCTCCTCGATCTACGGAAACCATCCGAACGCCGGCTCCGGCGTCTATGCCGCGACGAAGGCCGCGGTCAACGTCCTGTCGGAGACGCTGCGCATCGAGTCGCAGGGACGCATCAAGGTCACGATCGTGCGCCCGACCGGCGTCCCGACGACGGGCCTCGGGCAGAGCGTCGTCAACGGCGGGGCGATCGTCGGGATCCTCGGGCATCACGGCGAGTCGTTCATGAAGAACATCGCCGGTTATTTCGGGGGGACGCTCGAGCCGGAGCAGGGCGACCCGGATTCGATCCGCTACTGGGCGATCCGGCCCGAGGAGCTGGCGAGCCAGATCCTCTACGCGATCGATCAGCCGTGGGGCGTCTCGATCTCGGATCTGACGGTGCGCGCCTCGGGCGAGGAGTTCGTGCTGTAGAGTCGGCGCGAACCCGCAGCCGGAGAGCGCGCCGATGCCCTTCACGTCGACCTTCCTGCGCGGCCTCGGGGTCGTGCTCCCGATCGGGCTGACGCTCTATCTCGTCGTGTGGTCGGTGCGCATGGCCGAGTCGGTGATGAAGCCGCTCGCGCTGCTGCTGATGCCGAGCGAGGCGGACTACGTGCCCGGCAGCGGGCTCGTGCTCGGCCTGGTGTTCATCTATCTGACGGGGCTGCTCGTCCAGCTCTTCATCTTCGAATGGCTCGTGCACCTCGGCCAGCAGATCCTCGAGCGCACGCCGCTCGTGAAGAGCATCTACAGCGCCCTCGACGATTTCGTGAGCTATGTCTCGCGGCGGCCCTCGGAGACGGCCTCGCGCGTCGTGAACGTCGAGCTCGCCGAGGGGCTCTCGCTGGTCGGCTTCATCACGGATCCGGATCCCGTCGCCCTGCGCGCGCCGGGCGATCCCGACGATCGCGTCGCGGTCTACCTGCCGATGTCGTATCAGCTCGGCGGGTTCACGGTCTTGCTCCCCCGCGATCGCCTGCGCCCCCTCGACCTGGGGGTCGAGGACGCGATGCGGCGCGTGCTGACGGCCGGCGTCGGCGGCCGCAGCGAGAGCTGAAGCGGGCGATCAGCCGACGACCACGATCGGCGGCCCCGCCAGGATGAAGTGCACGCCCTTCGGATCGAGCATGTAGGCGACGTCGGGGGCGACGTCGGTGACGTTCTCTTCGGCGCGCAGCGATTCGGCGAAGGTCGCGACGTCGGCGAACCACTGCTCGGTCACGCCGTCGAAGGGCGCGCCGTCGTGCAGCCCGTGGTTCTGGTCGTAGGCGAGGATCGGGTCGCGCAGGGCGGGCAGGCGTTGGAAGAGGCCGCCGTGGTGGTTCTTCCAATGGGCGTGGAACGGGGCGAACGCGAGCGCGGGATTGCGGCGCAGGATGCAGATCAGCTTCGCCCCGGCGCGCTCGCGGCCTGGGCCGGAGAGGATCGGCTCGGGATCGGCGGTGACGACGGAGAGGGCGCCGCCCGCGAAGAGCGCGCTGCGCCGGGGCGCGAGCGCCGTCGCGAGTGCCCGATTGCCCTCGAAGGCGGCGAGGGCGGCTTCGCTCTCGAGCCAGCGGACGTCGACACCGTCGAAGCCGGCGTCGGCGACTTCGAGGGCATGGCGATCGCGGTGGTAGTCGGCGGCGAGGCGGAGGTTCAGCTCGTAGCGCCGCAGATGGGTTCGGCCGGCCTCACTCGCGGCGATCGTGGTGGCCCAATCCTCGCACCAGCGGCGATGGAATTCGTCGACGGAGAGGCCGGGCGCGCGGCGCACGAACTCGAAGACCTTGATGCCCATGAACACCTCCTCTCGGGAAAGGTCGGAAAGGGTCCGGAACGATCGGGAACAGTGGGAACGACCGGGAGCGTGGCACGCTCGAGCCGGCCGCGCCTCCGGGCTGGATCGCCGCGTTTCGACGGGTGGTCGGGCGCGCGCCGCTTCGTCTAACGTCCGGCGCATGTCATTCCTCCTCATCGACCGCCCCCGACCCCACGTCGCCCTCCTCACCCTGAACCGGCCCGAGCGCATGAACGCGATGGCCTTCGACGTCATGCTGCCCCTGCGCCGCGCGATCGAGGAGATCAGCGTCGACAACGACATCCGCGTCGTCGTCCTGACCGGCGCGGGCGAGGGCTTCTGCTCCGGCGCCGATCAGGCCGATGCCGGCG
>JAWKRX010000028.1:0-72296 GCA_041389425.1 Myxococcota bacterium | reverse complement strand
ACAAGGTCGGCGCCCGGGCGGCGCGCGCCGAGATCTCGATGGCGAAGGCGGTCTCGTCGCGCATGCTGCTCGCGGTGCTCGACCGCGCGATCCAGGTCTGCGGTGCGCTCGGGTATTCGGGGGATCTGCCGCTCGAGGACTGGTACCGCACGAACCGCTTCGGTCCGATCGGGGACGGGCCCGACGAGGTCCACAAGGTCGTCGTCGCGCGCGATGCGCTCAAGAACTTCGTCGCCGTCGAAGGCTGGCCGACGGAGCACGTGCCGTCGCGCATCGCCCGGGGCGAGCAGGTCTTCGCGCGGCTGCTCGCCGCCGCAGGCCGGAGCTGAGGCGCGCATGCGTCCCGCCCCGGAGCTCGACGCCGAACGGCTCGCGGCCTGGCTCGACGCGAGGCTCGGCGCGCCCGCGCCGATCGAAGTCGAAGCGATGAAGGGCGGCGGCTCGTGCGAGATCTTCGCGGTCCGGCGCGGCGATGCGCATTGGGTCCTGCGCCGCGCCCCGGCCCGCGCCTCGTCGAGCACGGCCCACGACGTCCTGCGCGAGTTTCGGATCCTCGACGCGATCAAGGACGAACCCGTCCGGATCGCCCGCCCGATCCTCGCCTGCGACGATGCTTCGGTGGCGGGGACGCCCTTCTACCTGATGGAGCACGTCCCCGGCGTTCCGATCCGCACGACGCTCCCGCCGGCGTACGCCGGGTCGGGCGAAGCGCAGGCGCGCGCATTGACGGAGCTGATCGATGCCCTCGCCGAGCTGCACGTCGTCGATTGGCGGCGCTGCGGCCTCGGCGATCTCGGCAAGAGCGAGGGCTATCTCGCGCGGCAGGTTCCGCGCTGGCTCGCGCAGCTGGGCAGCTATCGCTGCCGCGCACTTCCGGCCGTCGACGTGGTCGCCCGCTGGCTCACCGATCGGCTTCCGAAGGAGCAGCCGCCCGCGCTCTGCCACGGGGACTACAAGCTCGACAACCTCCTCTACAGCTCGGATCTGCCCGCCCGCGCCCTCGCCGTCGTCGACTGGGAGATGGCGGCGATCGGCGATCCGCTCGTCGATCTCGCCTGGGCGCTCATCTTCCTGCCCCAGGAAGGCAACCCGCTCGCGCTCGGCGCGGCGGGCCAGCCGGGGGGATTCGTGCTCGCGGGCCTGCCCTCCGAGGCCGAGCTGGTCGCGCGTTATGCGGCGCGGACGGGCCGCGACGTCGCGGCCCTCGACTGGTACCGGGTCTTCTCGCCCTGGAAGCTCGCGATCGTGCTGGAGGGGAGCTTCGCGAAATGGCGGAGCGGAAACTCGAGCAACCCCCTGCACGAGCATTTCGGGCCGATGGCCGATCGCCTGCTCGCCCGGGCCGAGGCGTTGATCGCGGGCGAAGGGGCGGGCTGATCCGGCCCACGACGAGGCCGGCGCAAACGGCGACGGCGGCGAGTCGGGCGACGAAGCTCGGCTCGAATCAGGGCGAGGTGAAGGGAGGAGCGGGATGAGCGAGGCAGGCGCGCGCGCGCTCGAAGGGCGTGTCGCGATCGTGACCGGCGGCAGCAAGGGGCTCGGGCTCGCGATGGCGAAGGGCTTCGCGCGGGCCGGCGCCGCCGTCGTGGTCTCGAGCCGCAAGCTCGAGGCCTGCGAGCGCGCCGTCCGGGAGATCGAGGCGCTCGGGGCGCGGGCGCTGCCCGTGGCCTGCCACGTCGGGGACTGGGCGCAATGCGACGCGCTGATCGAGCGGGTCTGGCAGGAATTCGGCCGCATCGACGTGCTCGTCAACAACGCGGGCATCGCGCCCGTCGCGCCGCGTCTCGCCGACGTGACGGAGGCGCTTTTCGACAAGACGATCGGGGTCAACCTGAAGGGGCCGCTCCGCCTCGCCGCGCGGGCCGCCGAACGCATGACGCCGGGCGGCACGATCCTCAACATCAGCTCCGTCGCGAGCGTCCGGCCGAACAGCTTCACGGCGGTCTACGCCGCGGCGAAGGCCGGCCTCAACGTCCTGACCTCCGTCATGGCACAGGAATTCGCGCCGCAGGGAATCCGCGCGAACGCGATCGTCTGCGGGACGTTCTGGACCGACAGCTTCCGCGCCGGCGTCCCGAACGACGAAGCGGCCGAGATGGCTTCGCGCGGCAACGTGTTGCGGCGCGTCGCCGATCCCGAGGAGATCGTCGGCACGGCGCTCTACCTCGTCTCCGACGCGTCGTCGTATACCACCGGTCAGCTCATCCAGGTCGATGGGGGAGTGTTGCCCTGATCCGAAGGGCCGACGCCATCATCCGTCGGCCGATCGAAGGGCGCGACCGAAGCGCGCTGGCCGACGAAGGCGGCACGGGGCGCGTCGATCGACGACCCGGACTGCCTTCTGCGTGGAGATCGCGCTGCGCTATCTGGATCTCCGGCTCTTCTTCGAATCGGAGTCGATGGGCGGCCACCCTTTGCGCAGGGCGGCCGACGGCATCAGCTCCCCGATTGAGACGCGGTCGAGTTCACGGTAGAACGCCGCCCCTGCCCGCCGCAGCAGGGACGAGAGTCCGCAGAATTCCGCGATCGGGCATTGATTGACTTCCGGATCGAAGCACTCGACCAGGAGTTGCGGCTCGAGGTTTCGAATGACCTCGCCCACGGTCGCCGTGCGCGCCGCGGGCTGGAGCCGAACGCCTCCGCGAGCGCCCCGCTTCGCCTCGACGTAGCCCAGCTCCACGAGACGTCGAACGACCTTGAGCAGATGGTCCTGCGAGATCGCGAAGATCGTCGCGATCCGCTCGGTCGGAACGAATTCCCCTTCGCGGCTCGCCACGTACATGAGAACGCGCAGCCCGTAGTCGGTGAATTGGGTGAGTCGCATTTCGGAGAATTGCCCGTTGACGGCGGATCGCTAATTGTGGTACTTCAAACTCCACAATCAACGCGACGTCGAAATCGCAGCCGCGAAGCCCGCCCGGGCGACGATTCGATCGGCTCTCGGAAGGACGGGGCCCGTGAGACGGAGCAGGACTCGGAGTCGAAGCGCAATGAGGCTAGACCGCGACGATCGGATCGGCAATTCGAGGCAGGCCTTTTCGATGTTCGTCTTCCTCGTGGCGGCCGCCTGGACCCTGACGGCCGAGGCGCAGGCCCCGGCGGACGTTTCGGTCCTGGATCGGGCCGGCTGCAACGCCTGCCACCTGATCTCGGCACCCCGACCGGACGAGCAGACCGTCGAACGTCATGCGACGCGCAAAGGGCCGGATCTCTTCTACTCCGGCGCGAAGTATCGATCCGATTGGCTGGCGGCCTGGCTCGCCGAGCCGCGCGCGATCCGCCCGGCGGGCCTGCATCCAGGCGACCATACGAAGCGGACTCCGGCGGGAGACGTGCTCGATTCGGCCCCGGCGCCGCATCCGCGTCTCGCGTCCGACCAGATCGACGAAGTCGTGAAGGCGCTCGCTGCACTCGATTGGGGGAGCGAAATGCTCCCGAAGACGAACCCTGAACTGCCCGCCATGCCCCGCATGCTCGCCGAGCTCAACTTCAGCAAGTTCAAGGGTTGCGGGTCCTGTCATCGCGTGACGCCGGATGGGCCACCGCTCTCCGGTCCCGACCTGTTCGACGCCTGGGCGCGCTTGCGACCGGAGTTCCTGGCCAGCTTCATCGCGAAGCCGCAGGCCTGGGATCCCGTCGCGCCGATGCCGGATTACGGATTGGCGCCCGCAGAAGTCGGGAAGCTGATGGAGTACCTGCGTCTGCTGAGTGAGGACGGACGATGAAGAAGCGATCGTTTGCGTGGCTCGCCACCTGGGCTCTGGCGTGCATGTTCGGCGGTACTGCGCTGGCGCGTTCGGCCGAGACCGAAGGAGCAGTGCTCTATCGGACCTATTGCACGGCCTGCCATGGCATCGGGGGCGACGGCAAGGGATTGAACGTCCCGGCGCTCGCCGTCCAGCCCCGCGACCATACGGACACACGGGAGATGGCGACGCGGACCGATCGGGATCTGCACGCCGCGATTTCGGAGGGGGGGCCGGCAGTCGGAAAATCCGTGCTGATGCCGCCCTGGCGCGGCGTCCTCTCGGACGCGCAGATCGCTTCGCTCGTGAAGCATCTTCGAACGCTGTCGGGGACCGGGGGCGGCGGGTCCGGGACGCCGATCGTCGCGACGACCGCGGTCGCACCGAATTCCAGGGGGGCGGAGGCCGAGCCGGAAGCCGCGACGGCGGCGCATCGAGCTCCCATCGGGTCACCGACCGCAGCGGCTTCGACGCCGCTGCGCGTCGCGTCCCCGGTGGCGGAAGCCTCCGATGCGCTCGACGTCGTCGCGCCTCCGCCCCCCGCTTCGTTGAAGAAGAAGTACCGACGTAGCCGCCTCCGGGAGTTCGAGATCCGGGTCGAGGAGACCGAGGTCGAAGTGGCTCCCGGCTTCAACGCCAAGGTCTGGGCGTTCAATGGACAGGTCCCGGGACCGCTGCTTCGGGTCCGCGAGGGCGACGAGGTCAAGGTGAAGTTCGTGAACCTGTCGACGATGGACCACACGATCCATTGGCACGGCATGCATCAGCAGGGAACCTGGCAGAGCGACGGCGTGCCGAACGTGACGCAGAAGCCGGTTCCGCCGGGCGGGAGCTTCACCTATCACTTCATCGCGACGCGTACGGGTACGCTCTGGTACCACTGCCACGTCAACGTCGCCGAGCACATCTCGATTCGCGGAATGTGGGGCCCCTTCGTCGTCGACCCGATCGAGCCCACGAAGCTCGAACAGGAGGTGACCAAGGACGCGATCCTCATGTTCTCGGGCTGGAACTCCAAGTTCGCGGACCGTTACGGCGTCGGCGGACATCCCTCCGAGCTGCGCGACTACTTCTCGATCAACGGGAAATCGTTTCCCCTCACTCAGCCGCTCCGGGTCAAGCAGGGAGACGTCGTCCGACTCCGCATCTTCGGCGCGGGGACGGAGGTCGGCTTCCACCTGCACGGACACGACGTGCTCGTGACTCACAAGGACGGCCTCCCGCTCCCCGAACCCTATTGGGCCGACGTCGTCCACGTCGAGCAGGGGGAGCGTTACGACGCGATCGTCCGGATGGACAATCCGGGGCTCTGGGTCACCCACGACCACGTCGACGAACACGTGACCAATGCCGGCAAGGACATGGGCGGATCGATGTTGATCTTCGAGTACGACGAAATCGAGAGACCCGACTGGTACGCCTGGAAGGACAAGCAGTACGACCCCGATTTCTACTACAGCGAGAGTCTCGGCAAGGGCCCCGGTCTCTTCGAGAATCCCGGCTTCCGCGGTGCGGAGACGGCGGGCTCTCCGCGTCCCTGAGACGTGTCGTGTCCCCGTGATCGGACTGCACTCGAGTCGCTCAAGGAGATCGGCTCGGTGCTGCTCCCCTATTCTGGAAAGAGGAAGACAATCGTCATGCAATCCGTTCTCCGAGCTCTACCGACCGCCGCTCTCGCGATGCTCCTCGCCATGCCCGCCCTCGGCGGGACCGTCGACGTGGCGATGACCGTCAAGGAGGTCGATCTGCCCGTCGACAACAAGGGTACGACCCAGAAGATGTGGACCTACGACGGAACGATTCCCGGGCCCGTCGTGCGAGTCAAACAGGGGGACGTCGTCCAGTTCGCCCTGACCAACGACCCGGCGAACAAGAACAGTCATTCGATGGACTTTCATGCGGCGATCGTCGACGTCCTCGACGAATTCGCCGAGATCAAGCCCGGCGGGACCAAGACGTTCAAATTCGAAGCGAAGTATCCCGGCGCGTTCATCTACCACTGCGGCGCATCCTCCATGGCCGAGCACATCTCGCGCGGGATGTACGGGGTCATCATCGTCGACCCGAAAGACGGGTTCTCCGCGGCCTATCCCAAGCCGGATCGCGAATACGTCCTCGTGCAGGGCGATCTCTTCCGGGAGGGAACGGCGGTCGAAGATCTTCTCGACGGAAAGAACTGGATCGGCGCGTTGATCAACGGGAAAGTGTTTCATTACGACCCCGTGCACGACCCCAACGCGGGCAAGACGCTCCAGGCGAACCCGGGCGAGCGGGTTCGCATCTTCTACGTCAATGCCAGCATCAACGATTCGGTCGCGCTTCATCCGATCGCCGGAATCTGGGACCGGGTCTACGACCACGGAAATCCCCGCAACGTGATGGAGGGAGTTCAGACCTATCTGATTCCCCCGGCTTCTGCAGCGACTTTCGACCTCGTGCCGCCGGCGGATCGATCGACCAACAATGCGATCGTGGATCATGCGATGAGCCGAGCGCTGCGCGGAGCGATCAGCGTGCTGATGACCTCGAAGGATGCGGATCCGAAGCTGGGCCGGGGCGAGCAGATCATCCTGCGTTGAAGGGGCGCGTCCCAGCGCGTCCGAGCGCATTCGGGTTCGCGGGGCAGGAGTAGCGGAATGCGGAGAACGGAACGTTTCCTGGCGGCCGTCGTGGCGCTCGTCTTCGCGCTCGCCGTGACGGCAACCGGATGCGAGGGCGCCAGGGACGAGGGAGGGTCGCGAGAGGCCGTCGTCTATCAATGCCCGATGCATCCGGAGGTCGTTTCGAGCGGTCCGGATCGCTGTGGAATCTGCGGGATGGAGTTGACCCCGGTTGAGTCCGAGCCGGCGGCGTCGTTCGACGCCGCCGGCGACCCGGCCAGCCATGTCGGGTTCGCGGTCGAACCCTGGCGGACCCAGACGATCGGAGTCACGACGGCGCAGGCGGCCTATCGGGAGATTCACCGGGAGATCCGAACGGCCGGCCGCGTCGCGTTCGATCCGGAGCTCTATGCCGCGCTCGCGGACTACCACGACGTGCTGGCGGCGTCGGCGCAGGAAGGAGAGGGCGCACGGCTGCTCGAGGAGAGGCGTGCACTGGCCGTTCGACTCCGCCTGCTCGGGTTGTCCTTCGATCAGCTCGGACGGATCTTCGATTCCGGGGTGAGTGCCCAGAGTCTGCTTCTGCCGGGGCGGAGCGCGTGGGTCTATGCGCGCGTCTTCCATGATGCGGAATCGTTGCGGGAAGGACAGCGCGTTCGCGTGACGGCCCCCGGACGGCCGGGGCGGCTCTACCTGGGCGAAATCGTCACGATCGATCCCGATGCGGGAACTCGCGGCGGCAGCGCGCGTGTGCGCGCGCTCGTCTCGACCCCCGGCGGCGGTCTGCGCGGCGAGGCGTTCGTTCGCCTCGCGGTCGAGATTCCGCTCGGAAGGCGGCTGGCGGTCCCCGAGGACGCTCTGCTCGACACCGGTGTGCGGCAGATGCTCTTCGTTTCCGACGAAGCGGGCCGCTTCGATCCGCGTGAGGTCGTCGTCGGCGTCGAGGGGGAGGGCCAGGTCGAGGTGCTCGCGGGCCTCACCGCCGGCGAGCACGTCGTGACCGCCGCGAATTTCCTGATCGATTCCGAGTCTCGATTTCGCGCGGCGGTCGCGGCCTACGGGAAGAGCAGGCTGCAGAACGCTCCGGAAACGACGGACTCGGCGCATTCGGATCGGGGATCCGATGCACCGGCCAGCCACGATCATGCCGACGGACACGGACATCATCAAGAGCCGGGTCCTTGATCGGACGCATCGTCGACTGGAGCGTGCGTAACCGCCTGATCGTCATCGCCACGACGGTCATCGCACTGCTCGGCGCGGCGTGGTCGGCCAGCCGGCTGCCGCTGGACGCGATCCCCGATCTATCCGATACGCAGGTGATCGTCTTCTCGCGCTGGGATCGCAGCCCGGACGTGATCGAGGATCAGGTGACGTTTCCGATCGTGAGCGCGCTGCTCGGCGGGGCGCGGGTCAAGACCGTGCGCGGCGTTTCGGACTACGGCCATTCCTTCGTCTATGTCCTCTTCGAGGACGGAACCGAGCCCGATTGGGCCCGGTTCCGGGTCGCGGAGCAGCTCGCGACGGTCCTGCCCGGACTGCCGGACGGCGTGAGGACCGAGCTCGGGCCCGACGCGACGAGCGTGGGTTGGGTCTATCAATACGCGCTCCGCGATGATTCCGGCGCGCACGATCTCGCGGCGTTGCGAAGCCTCCAGGACAACGTCCTGCGCTACCGCCTCGAGGCCGTCTCCGGCGTCGCGGAGGTCGCGTCGATCGGCGGTGCCGTCCGCGAGTATCAGGTCAGTCTCGATCCGGACGCGCAACTCGCCTACGGAGTTTCCCTCGCGCGCGTCGTCGAAGCGGTGCGCGCGGGCAACGACGAGCGGGGCGGCAGGCTGCTCGAGATCGCGGGCACCGAATTCATGATCCGGGGCCGAGGGAGCATCGAAGACGCCGAGGACATCGAGCAGATCGTGGTGGCCGACGGCGCCGAAATCGGTCGGCCCATTCTGGTCGGGGATCTCGCTCGCGTGTCGCTCGGTCCGCGTCCTCGGCGCGGCGTCGCGGACCTCGATGGCGAGGGCGACACAGTCGGCGCCGTCGTCGTGATGCGGCAGGGCGAGAATGCACTCGCCCTGATCGGTCGGGTCGAGCGCGCTCTCGACGAAATCCGCGCGTCCTTGCCGGCCGGAGTCGAGATCGTGCCGGTCTACGACCGTGCGCCGCTGATCCGCCGCTCGCTCTCGACGCTATTCCGGGCGCTCGGCGAGGAAATGCTGATCGTCAGCGGGGTGATCCTGCTCTTCCTCTGGCATGCGCCTTCCGCGATCGTCCCGATCGCCACGATTCCGACGGCCGTCGTGCTGTCCTTCCTGCCTCTGTTCGCGCTCGGCATCGGGATCAACGTCATGTCGCTCGCGGGGATCGCGATTTCGATCGGCGTGCTCGTCGACGGGGCGATCGTCGAGGTCGAGAACGCCTACAAGCGGATCCAGCAGTGGCAGGCAGGGGGATGTCGAGGCGATTTCCACGCCGTTCGGCTCGCCGCGCTCCAGGAAGTGGCGCCTTCGGTGTTCTTTTCCCTGCTCGTCATCGCGGTCGGATTCCTTCCTCTGTTCGCGCTCGAGGGACAGGAAGGACGCATGTTCGAGCCGCTCGCCTGGTCGAAGACGCTGGCGATGGCCCTGGCTGCCGTGCTGGCCATTACGCTCGATCCCGCGCTCCGCATGACGTTCACGCGGATGGAGCCCTTTCGTTTTCGTCCGGTGGTGCTCAGTCGCCTATGGAACTGGCTCGCCGTCGGGCGCTATCGCCCCGAGGAGCGACATCCGGTGAGCCGGGTCCTCTTTCGCGTATACGAGCCCGCCTGCCGTCTCGTCCTGAGGCATCCCCTCGCGACGATCGGAATGGCTCTCGCGCTCACGCTCGCGACCGTTCCGATCGCGCTGCGGATCGGTTCCGAGTTCATGCCGCCCTTCGACGAGGGCACGCTGCTCTACATGCCGAGTACGCTCCCGGGCATTTCGGCGAGCGAGGCGCAGCGTCTGATCAACGTCCAGGATCGCATCCTGAAGCAGGTTCCCGAAATCGAAACCGTCTTCGGGAAGGCGGGACGCTTCGACTCCGCGACCGACCCCGCGCCCCTGTCCATGGTCGAGACGACGATCGTCTTGAAGCCGAGCGCGCGATGGAGGGAGAAGCCGCGCTGGTATTCGGCGGCTCCGGAATGGGTCAAGCCGCCGCTTCGCCTCGTCTGGCCCGATCGGATCTCTCCCGGGGAATTGCGCGCGGAACTCGACGCCCGTTTGCAGATCCCCGGCGTTCCCAACAACTGGACGCTTCCGATCCGCGGGCGGATCGACATGCTCGCCACCGGCATCCGCACGCCGATCGGCGTCAAGGTCCTCGGCCCCGACTCCGACGGCATCCAGCGGATTTCGGAGCGGCTCGAGGGACTCCTGAGCGAGCTGCCCGGAACGCGCAGCGTCGTCGCCGAGCGCTCGGCCGGGGGCCATTTCATCGACGTCGTGCCGAACCGCGAAGCGCTCGCCTTCCATGGCGCATCGGTCGTCGATCTCAATCGCGCCGTGGCGATCGCGATCGGCGGAGCGCCGGTCGCGGAAGTGATCGACGGGCGGGAGCGGATCGGGATCAGCGTCCGGTATCCGCGCGAGCGCCGAGAGCGGCCGAGCGACATTGCGAACTTGCTCGTTCCGCTCGTTTCGGGCGGGAGTGTCGCGCTCGGAGAACTCGCCGAGATCCGACGAGTCGAGGGCGCCGGGATGATCCGGAACGAGGATGGCCGTCTCGCCGCCTACGTCCTGGTCGATGTCGAGGGGCGCGACGTCGGCGGGTGGGTCGACGCGGCGCGAGCCCTGGTCGATGCGAAATTCGAGCTGCCGCCGGGGTACTCGCTCGCCTGGAGCGGGCAATACGAGAGCATGCAGCGGGTCGCGAATCGGCTGAAGATCGTCCTGCCGCTGGTGCTCGGCTCGATCGCGGTGCTGCTCTTCCTGAGCACGCGCTCCCTGGTCAAGGTGGGAATCGTACTCCTGGCGGTTCCATTCTCGTTGATCGGCGCCGTTTGGTTCCTCTACCTGCTCGACTATCAAGTCTCGGTCGCCGTCTGGGTCGGAATGATCGCGTTGATGGGGCTCGATGCGGAGACGGGAGTCTTCATGCTTCTCTTTCTCGACCTCGCAATGGACGCGCGCAAACGGGCAGGAAGGCTCGAGACGGTCGCCGATCTGCACGAGGCGATCGTCGAGGGGGCCGTGAAGCGGATCCGGCCCAAGCTGATGACGGTCCTGGCCGCGATGCTGGGCTTGATGCCGCTGCTCTGGTCGGTCGGCAGCGGAGCCGACACGATGAAGCGCGTCGCCGCGCCGATGGTCGGCGGTCTCGCCACTTCGTTCCTGCTCGAGCTCCTCGTCTACCCGGCCGTCTACCTCCTCTGGAAGCGCCGGGACCTCCGGCCCACGGCACCGCCGGACGAGCTCCGGCCGGTCATGGGCGCCTCGCTCCCGCCCCTCGCCACGCCCTGACGAGACCCCGAGCGCAATCGGATTCGCGCCCGGAGCGGCCGCAGTCGGCTGGAGCCGCGCAGCGCACGATCCGGCTCGCGCGGGCGAGGGGGGCCCTCAACCGATGCCGCGCTGATAGGTCGCGAGGTCGAAGTAGTCACGCCACCGCTTGATCTTGCCCCCTTCGAGCTCGAAGACACCGGTACAGGGAAGATCGACCGACCGTGCGCCCGCCTTCGTTCGATCGAGTCGCTCGACGATGACTAGATTGCCCGCACAGAGGAGATTTCGAATCTCCCATTCCGTCTCCGTCCAGCTCGAGATGAATCCCCGAATCAGATCGCGCACGTTCGCGCGGCCCTGCGCGGGCCGCGTCGGCATGTTGTGGTAGATGCCGTCTTCGCTGAAGAAGCTCGCCAGCTCGGCCGCGTCGAGGCGCGACCACGCGCTGATGAAGTCGCGGACGACGATTTCATTGCCGGTCATTTCACGCTCGGTCATGGATTCCTCCTTCGATCGGGATGCTTCGTAACGGGTCGTCGCTCTATCGAGCGGGCGCGCCATCCGAGCCCCGCGCCTCATTCGAGGTACTTCGTTCGACGCGTTCCCTCGGTGGAGACTTCGGCCTCGTGGGTCACCACGACGGTCGGGCTGTTGTCGATGTCCATGAAGCTTTCGAGGTCCGCCCAATGCCGCCGGCCGGCTTCGGTCTCGCGATAGAAAGCCGACGTCGCTTCGAGGCTCGCGAGGTCGGGCCAGTGGTTCTCGGCGAGACCGACGTAGGGGACTTCGTCCTGCAACAGCATGAGACGGTTGCGCTCGATGTATGGGTGGTCCGGCAGATCGAAGCGCTCGGTGTGTTCGACCCAGCGGTTCAGGAACTCTTCCCTGGAAAGATGCGGTCGCTTTCGGACCAGAGTGAACGTGACGATCATGGTCGCTTCTCCCTTACAGCCCCGCCCGTGCGATCCCGACGATTCGGACGATAGGGGTTGAAGCCTCGTCCGGCCCGTATTGGGGAGGGGTTCGACACGGCCGGGGCGGCGCGCCGATCGGGGTCGGCCGTCTCGCCGAAGACGACACGCGTGGTCGTCGGCCACGCTCCCGCCCGCCGGCGGCTGCGATGACGTGATGCGATCGATCACAGCTTGGCACGCAGATTGCGAAATCGACTGACAACCAACCAGGGCGATGCCGTGCTTCCGGCGACGGCATTCGCCGAGAGGAGTCCCATGTCGATTCAATCGAGGGCGGAAAACGCCGACGCGCAGCCGCGCGCGGCGATACGAAGGCGCTTTTTTTCAGGTCGCTCACTCGCAGCGGCGATCGTCACGGCCATCGGCGTGAGCGCCTGGACGGGGCCGGTGCATGCGGCGGAATCGGAGGCGCCGTGCCGCGGCTTCCTGCCCGATTTTGGCTGTGATCGGGAGGCGCGCCCGGCGGGCCACGTCGCGCCGATGTCGAGGCCCACCTCTTCGAGGATCCGTACATCACGACCGAGCTGAATCTCATCGGGATCTACCACGGGTTCCCGTCCGATTCCGTCTTCGACGGCGGCGATGCCGGCGTCATTGCGCTGCAGGCGCGCCTCGCGCTGACCGATCGCCTCGCCTTCATCGCGACGAAGGACGGCTACATGATCAACAGTCCGGACAATCCCTGGCTCAAGCAGGACGAGGGATTCATGGACATCTCGGCGGGCTTCAAATACGCGGTGATCGACGACCGCGCGCGCGGAATCATCGTCACGCCGAGCCTGCGCTTCGAGATCCCGGTCGGCAACTCGGACGTCCTGCAGGGCGACGGCGAGGGCGTCTTCATCCCCGCCGTGAGCTTCGGCTGGGGTCCGAAGAACGTCCATCTGATCACGGACATCGGCGCCCAGCTCCCGATCGACAAGGATCGCGACAGCTCGTCGGTCTTCTACAACATCCATCTCGATCAGGCGTTCGAGGTCGACTTCATTCCCGGCGCCGACTACATCGTTCCCTTCATCGAGCTCAACGGCATGGTCTGGGTCGACTCCGGCGAGGGCAAGAAGTCGATCGACCTGAAGTCGCCGCCGGCGCCCGCGCAGCACGTCCCGCTGCGGACCGCGCAGGACATCCTCCACGCCAACGGCATCACGGCCGACCGCCGCTTCGAGGGCGCGGACGTCGCGAATCTCGGCTCCTCGGGCATGGCGGGCGAGGATCTCGTCACCTTCGCCTGGGGCGTCCGCGTTCCCCTGCGCGTTGGTGTCTCGATGGGCTTCTCGTACGAGCGCGCGATCAGTCAGCGCAAGGACATCTTCGAGCAGCGCGCGACCTGGATGATCGACTACGTGTTCTGAGGCCGTGGCCGTGGCCGTGGCCGCGGCGGCTCGCGCGCCGCGGCCCGCTCGAATACGCACCGATCGGGGCGAAAGACGGCGGCGCGTGGCCTTCCGAAAGGGGCCGCGCGCCGCTTTCCTTCGTCGAGGGTCGCCCTAGAATCGCCGGATCGCGCGGGAGAGCCGGGAACTTCACGAGCGGTTCGCGCGGGAGGGCAGGGTCTTGCACGAGCGGATCGCGGAGGTACGGGCGAGGCGGAGGCGTGCGCGGCACGTCGGCCCGCGCGACGAAGCGTCGCGTGCCGGCGAGGCGCTCGGCCGCCGGGGCGTCGCGAAGCGCGCGGCGAACGCGCTGCGAGCGGTCGCCTTCGCGGGCATGTTTGCGATCGCGTGGACCGGCTGCGACGCAGATCGCCCGGGGCCGGACGCCGATCCCGGACCGGCAGCCGGCTGGCCGCATTATGGCGGCGACCGCGGCGGCATGCGGCATTCCGTCGCCACCCAGATCTCACCAGCGAACGTCGACCGGCTCGAGGTCGCCTGGGTCCACCACAGCGGTGACGTCTCGGACGGCAGCGACGGGACGAGCCGGACCTCCTTCAACGTGACGCCGCTGCTGGTCGGCGACGCGCTCGTCTACTGCACCCCCATGAACCGCGTGCTCGCGATCGATGCGCAGACGGGCGAGCAGCGCTGGGCCTACGACCCGCAGCAGCGCCAGACGAAGCTGCCGGACCCGCATAGCCGCGTCTGCCGGGGCGTCGCCTTCTGGGAGGCGGAAGACGCCGAAGAGCGCGAGCAGCGCTGTGGTCGCCGGATCTTCACGGCCACGATCGACGCGGAGCTGATCGCGATCGACGCGGCGACCGGACTCGTCTGCGGCGATTTCGGCGACGCGGGGCGCGTCGACCTGCGCGCCGGCATGGGGGCCATCGAGGATTGGGCCTATTACGTGACGTCGCCGCCGACGACGGTCAACGACACGGTCGTGGTCGGCGGCATGGTCTACGACAATCTCCGGCGCGCGGCGCCGCCGGGCGTCGTCCGCGGCTATGACGTGCGGACGGGCAAGAGACGCTGGGGCTTCGATCCGGTTCCGCCCGGCTATGCCGGGCCGCCGCCCGCCGAGGGCAGCGAGTTCGTCGCCGGCACCGCCAACAGCTGGTCGATCGCCTCGGCCGACGAATCGCTCGACCTCGTCTACGTCCCGATGGGCAACGCCGCGACCGACTACTTCGCCTCCTCCCGCTTCGGGCTCGATCATTTTTCGAGCTCCGTCGTCGCGCTGCGCGGCGGGACGGGGGAGCTCGTCTGGCATTACCGGATGGTGAACAAGGACGTCTGGGATTTCGATACGGCTTCCCAGCCCGTGCTCTTCGATTTCGAGCATCCGGACGGAAGCCGCGTTCCGGCGCTCGCCCAGGCGACGAAGATGGGCCACGTCTTCCTGCTCGATCGCCGCACGGGCCGGCCGATCCACGGCCATCGCGAGCAGCCGGTCCCGACCGACGGCGTTCCGGGCGAAGAGCTCGCGCCGACGCAGCCGGTCCCGACCTTCGTCGCGCCCCTCCACCCGAGCGAGCTGAAGCCCGACGACGCCTTCGGCTTCACGTTCTGGGACCGCGGCCGCTGTCGCGAGGCGCTCGCGCGATACCGCTACGACGGCATCTTCACGCCGCCGACCGTGGAGGGCAGCATCCAGTTCCCCCAGAACCCCGGCGGCATGAACTGGGGCAGCGTCGCGATCGATCCCGAGCGCCGGCTGCTCGTCACGAACCTGATGCGGATGGCGAACGGCATCCAGCTGATTCCGCGCGCCGAATGGGACGCGATGCCCGACAAGGCCTCGCATTGGCCCTTCCAGCTCCAGCCGATGCACGGCACGCCCTGGGCGATGAAGAACTTCCCGATCCTCTCGCCCTTCGGCGCGCCCTGCTCGCCGCCGCCCTGGGGCACGCTCGTCGCCGTCGATCTCGCGACCGGCGAGATCGCCTGGGAGAAGCCGCTCGGGACGATTCGCGATCAGGCGCCGTTTCCGATCTGGCTCTGGCCCGGCTTCCGGAATCTCGGCGCGCCGAATCTCGGGGGGCCCGTGCTGACGGCCAGCGGGCTCGTCTTCATCGCCGCGACGACGGATCGCTACCTGCGCGCCTTCGACTCCGAGACCGGCGAAGAGCTCTGGCGCCATCGGCTGCCCTTCACCGGCAACGCGACGCCGATGACCTATCGCCTCGGCCCGGACGGTCGCCAGTTCGTCGTGATCGCCGCGGGCGGCCACGTCTGGTCGGAGCCCGGAGACGCGCTGATGGCCTTCGCGCTGCCGCGCTGAAGGCCCGCGCCGGCGATGCCGCGGTCGCCGGCGCCGATCAACCCTGGGGCGGATCGAAGATGCGCTTCGGGTCGACGCGCAGCGGCCGCTCGTAGGAGGGATCGCTGCGGTCGCGGGCGGGCGGGCCTGCGCCCTGCATCTTCGCGGCGAGGTCCGGCGGCAGCGCGTAGTCGCCCGGGACGCCCTGCCAGTCGTAGAGGCATTTGCGCTGCGCGATCGCCCAGCGGCCGCCGCGGCGCTCCATCCGGTCGATGTAGCGCCCGCCGCCGAGGGAGAGGGGCGGACCTTCGCGGTTCATGGCCGCGAAGAGCCAGTAGGTCTCGCAATGGGCGACGTCGCCCGCGAGCTCGCAGCTGTGGTTCGTGACGATGTGCTGGGTCGCGCTCTGCCGGCTGGCGTGGAACGCCGAGAAATGGTCCGCGAAGGCCTCGGGGCCCCCGACGAAGATGCCGTGGTCGTCGATCGCGTCGGGATGATAGGCAGAGAGGATCAGCTCCCGGTCGAGCCGATCGACTCCGCGGCAGTAGCGGACGATCACGTCGTGGATCGCCTGCCGATCGATCAGCTCGCGAATCTGGCGCTCGAGGTGGGCATCCGTCATGTCGTGCTCCCGTTCGATTGGAGCCGCCATGCTAGCGTCGGCCTCCGGGCGCGAGGGGCTCGCGAGGAGGAGGAAGCATGCGCCGGGAGATCTTCAGCGAAGAGCACGAGCAGTTCCGGACGCAGTTCCGGCGCTTCGTGGAAGCCGAGGTCGCGCCGAACGTCGCAGCCTGGAACGAGGCGGGCATCGTGCCGCGCGCGATCTGGAAGCGGATGGGCGAAGAGGGCTATCTCGGCGCCAACATGCCGGAGGCCTGGGGCGGGGCCGGCGGCGACTTCCTCTACGACGCCATCATCATGGAGGAGCTCGGCTACGCGCGGGCGCATTGCCTGCAGGCGTCGCTCCATACCGACATCTGTCTCCCCTACCTCGAGACCTACGGCAGCGAGGAGCAGAAGCGGAAGTTCCTCGCGCCGGCGATCGCCGGCGACTGCCTCGTCGCGATCGCGATGACCGAGCCCTCCGCCGGATCCGATCTCGCCGCGGTCCGGACGACCGCGATCCGCGACGGCGACCACTACGTCGTGAACGGCGCCAAGACCTTCATCTCGAACGGTCAGAACGCGCATCTCGTCATCGTCGTCGCGAAGACCGATCCGGCGAAGCGCCACGACGGTATCAGCCTGATCCTGGTCGAAGAGGGAACGCCCGGCTTCGAGCGGGGACGCAACCTCGAGAAGATCGGGCTGCGCGGCCAGGATACGAGCGAGCTCTTCTTCCGGGATTGCCGCGTCCCGGCCGGGAATCTGCTCGGCCAGGAAGGGCAGGGATTCAAGATGCTGATGGAGAAGCTCCAGCAGGAGCGCCTCTGCATCGCCGTCGGATGCATGGCGTCGATCCGGCGTTCGCTCGACGACACGCTCGCCTACGTGAAGGAGCGCCAGGCCTTCGGCAAGCCGATCGCGGCGTTCCAGAACACGCAGTTCAAGCTCGCCGAGCTCGAGACGGAGTACGAGATCGGCCAGGCCTTCACCGACAAGCTGCTCGCCGCCCACGTCCGGGGCGAGGAGCTCGTGAAGGAGGTCTCGATGGGGAAGTGGTGGACCTCGGATCTCCAGAAGCGGGTCGCCGCCGAATGCCTGCAGCTCTTCGGGGGCTACGGGTTCATGAGCGAGTATCCGATTTCGCAGGACTATCAGGACGCGGCGGTCCAGTCGATCTACGCGGGCAGCAACGAGATCATGAAGGTCATCATCGCCAAGCGCCTCGGACTGGGGTAGTCGGGGCGCGCGCTTTTCGGAGCGCGGGCCGTGCCGGGTGCTCCGGCCGAGCGGCGCGGGGTTCGTGGCTCGGACGCGCGCGTCGAGGCTCGCCGGCGCGTCAATGGCCTTGCTGCGCGCGCGTCCATTTCATCTCACGCCGCACCGCTCGGCCGGAGCACTCGGGTCGGCGTGGTGGATCGGATCGCACGCCCCGTCTCTGGTTGGGGTGGGGGCTATCTCGGACGGAGGGCGGGGCGGCCGGTTTCGGCGCAGAGGCGTGCGTGGCAGGTGCGGAGGATCTCGAGGGCCTGGTCGGCATCGTCGACCATTCGCACCATCGAGCGATCGTCGTCGTCGATCATGCCCTTCGCGTGCAGCCGATCGAGATGGGATTCGAGGTCGCGCCAGAATCCGCCGCCGAAGAAGAGCACCGGGAAGTGGGGGATCTTCTGGGTCTGCACGAGGGTCAGCGCCTCGAACGCCTCGTCGAGGGTCCCGAAACCGCCCGGGAAGATCAGGAAGGCGCACGCATAGCGGACGAAGAGCAGCTTGCGGACGAAGAAATAACGACACTCGAAGCTGCGGTCGAGATACGCGTTCGGGATCTGCTCCATCCGGAGCTCGATGTTGACGCCGACCGAGAGGGCGCCGCCGTCGCGTGCGCCGCGGTTGGCGGCCTCCATCAGGCCGGGGCCGCCGCCGGTGATCACGTTGAAGCCCGCCCGAGCGACCCGGCGCAAGACTTCGCGCGTGCGCGCGTATTCGGGGGTCGATTCGCCGAGGCGAGCCGAGCCGAAGACGGAGACGGCGGGCTCGACGTCGGCGAGTGCACGGAATCCGTTGCGGATCTCGCGCTGGATGCGGGCGAGGCGCTCGGGCTCGTCGCGGCCGGTGTCGGCATCGAAGCCGTCGCGCCCGAAGCCGATCAGGGCGAGCGCGTCGCGTACGGAGAGCCGCTCGCTCATCCCGTGCTCCAGCTCTCGCCGTGGTCGGCGACCCGGACGCGAAATCCGAGCTCGTCGCGGATCCGCAGGCGGAGGGCGTCGGCCGCGGCCGGCTCCCCGTGATTGACGAAAGTCATCCGCGGGGTGCGCTCGAAATGCTTCAGCCAGTCCAGGATCTCGTCGGCATCCGCATGGGCCGAGAGCATGTCGAGGCTCTCGACCTCCGCGCGGATCGGCACGGACCGGCCGTGGAGCCGGACCTGCGTCTCGCCGCGGACGATCCGATCGCCGCGCGTCCCCGGGGCCTGGTAGCCGGCGAAGAGCAGCGTGTTGCGCGGGTCGGGCGCCATCTGCTCGAGGTGATGGAGCACCCGGCCGCCGGTCGCCATGCCGCTCGCCGAGATCAGGACCATCGGTTCGCCGGACTGGTCGAGGCGCTTCGATTCGTCGGGCGTGCGCACGAGGCGTGCGACGCCACAGACCTCGGCGCAGCGCTGCGGATCGAGGCGATGATCGCTCGCATGCCGGCGGAAGATCTCCGTCGCGTCGATCGCCATCGGGCTGTCCATCACGATCGGGACATGGGGAATCCGGCCGCTCCGTCGCAGCCGCTCCAGGTAGTAGAGGAGGATCTGCGTGCGGCCGACGGCGAAGGCGGGGATCAGGACGGTGCCCCGCCGCGCGATCGTGCGCGAGACGACGGCGGCGAGGGCTTCTTCGGGATCGGCGTGCTCGTGGCGGCGATCGCCGTAGGTCGATTCGACGATCAGCACGTCGGCTTCGCGAATCGGATCCGGCGGAAGCATCACCGGGCAGCTCGGGCGCCCGAGATCGCCGGAGAAGACGATGCGCGTCCCGTGCACGCGAAGCTCGGCGATCGCGGCGCCGAGGATGTGGCCGGCGCGGTGGTACGTGAGCTCGATGCCGTCCGCGATCGCGGTCGGCTCGTGGAACCCGGTCGTCCGGAACGCGTCGAGGGCGCGTTCGCCTTCTTCGCCGGTATAGAGCGGGAGGGCGGGCTCGTGGCGCGAATAGCCGTACCGATTGGCCTGCTCGGCGTCGCGCTCGTGGATGCGGCCGCTGTCCGGGAGCAGCACGCTGCAGAGATCGCGCGTCGCCGCCGTCGACCAGACGGGGCCGGCGAAGCCGTTGCGGATCAGGAGCGGGAGGTAGCCGGAGTGGTCGATGTGGGCGTGGGTGAGGACGACGGCGTCGATCGAGGCGGGGTCGACGGGGAAGGGCGCCCAGTTGCGCAGGCGCAGCGTCTTCCAGCCCTGGAAGAGTCCGCAGTCGACGAGGATGCGCCGACCCTCGACCTCGACGAGGGTACGCGAGCCGGTCACCGTGCCGGCGCCGCCCAGGAATCGGATCTGGACCTCGTTTCGGGTCATTCGCCGGCTCTCGTCTTCGATCCTGAATGCACTCCGGCGATCGCCGCCGGCGCATCATGCGCGGGCGGCGACCCGATCTCCGCCGCGCGTCGATCGCGCGCCGGACCCGATGCGTCCCGGGCTCGCGCGCAGCGTAGTCGGATCGGCGCGCGGCGGCATCCGCCCCCCTCGTTCTCGCGCGCCGCTGTGGCCGCGTTCTGCCTCTGTTAGAGTGACCGCGCGCGTCCGACCGATCCCTTTTCGAGAGGCCCTCGCATGAGCACCGCCGCCCCCGAGCTCCCGTCGATCATCCATCCGGCCCACATCGCGGCCCATGGCTATCCCCACGAACACTGGCGCGAGCTGCGCGCGAACGATCCCGTCCATCGCTTCGAGGACGGCCCGGTGCCGTTCTGGGCGGTGACGAAGCATGCGGACATCATGGAGGTCGGGAAGAACCCCGACATCTTCCTCTCGAGCCCGCGCCTCGTCATCACGCCGACCGACCGGAGCGATTTCCGGCCGCCGCCGACGATCATCGAGATGGATCCGCCGAAGCATCGCGCCTACCGCCGCATCATCAGCTCGCGCTTCACGCCCCGCGCGCTCAAGAAGATCCACGCCGACATCGACCGGATCGCGAAGCAGATCGTCGACGACATGCTCGAGCAGGGCGGGCGCTCCGTCGATTTCGTCGAGCAGGTCTCGGCGCCGCTGCCGATCGCCGTCATCGCCTGGCTGCTCGGGGTGCCCGAGTCGGATTGGAAGCTGCTCTTCGACTGGACGAACCGCACGATCGGCGCCGACGATCCGGAGTACGCCGTCGACGGCGTCGCCGGCCCGGAAGCCGCGCAGAAGGCGATCTTCGAGACGTTCCAGTACTTCGCCGCGCTCGTCGAGGAGCGGAAGAAGAAGCCGAAGGACGATCTGATCTCGCTCTTCGCCCATGCCGAGGTCGACGGCGAGAAGCTCGCGCCGATCGACGTGCTCGCCTACTGCCAGATCATCGTCGTCGCCGGCAACGAGACGACCCGCAACGCGACGACGGGCGGCATGCTCGCCTTCATCGAGAACCAGGACGAGCTGCAGCGCGTGCAGCGCAACCCCGCGCTGCTCGGCTCGGCGATCGAGGAGGTCCTGCGCTGGACCAGCCCGATCATCCATTTCGCGCGCACCGCTTCCCGGGACACCGTCCTGCGCGGCCGCAAGATTCGCGAGGGGGACCACCTCGCGCTCTTCTATCCCTCCGCGAACCGCGACGAGGAGGTCTTCGACCGGCCCTACGCCTTCGACGTCGGGCGGGATCCGAACCGCCATCTGGCCTTCGGAATCGGCGAGCATTTCTGTGCCGGCGCGCATCTCGCGCGCCTCGAGCTCGAGTTCGCCTTCAAGTACCTGCTGCCGCGCATCGACGAGATCGAGCTGACGGGCCCGGTCGAGCGGCTGCGCTCGAACCTCGTCGGCGGGATCAAGCACCTGCCGGTCCGGTATTCGCTCAAGCCGGCGCCCTGAGCGCGGCGGCGCGCGCGTCAGACCTTGCCCGCGAGCACCCCGCCGTCGACCACGAAATCCGCGCCCGTGCAGTACGACGATCGCGGCGAGACCAGGAACGCCACCATCTCGGCGATCTCCTCCGGCCGCGCCATCCGCCCGGCGGGCGTGTTCGCGTAGGCGCGCTCGTAGTCTTCGTCCGTCCAGCCGGCGCGCTCCGTCATCTTCGTGCGCGTCGGACCGGGGACGACGGCGTTGACGCGGATGCCGTGGGGGCCGAGCTCGAGGGCGGCGGTGCGCGTCAAGCCGCGGATGCCGAACTTCGTCGCCGAGTAGAGGCCGAACCCGGCGCGGCCCTCGAAGCCCTGGACGGAGGAGAAGTTCACGATCGAGCCGCCGCCGGCGCGCTTCATCGGCTCGATCGCGGCCTTCAGGCCGAGGAAGGTCCCGACGAGGTTGACGTCGATCAGCTTGCGGAAGGCGGCCTCGTCGGATTCCTCGATCCGGACGACGCGGATCGTGCCGGCGTTGTTGACGAGGGCGTCGAGTCGACCGAAGGCCGCTTCGGCCCTCTCCATCGCCTGCGCCCAGCCGGCGCCGTCCGCGACGTCGAAGGCGAGCGCGAGGGCCGAGCCCGCCCGCTCGGCGTTCAGCGCTTCGGCGACGCCGCGCACGTCGTCCTCCCGGCGATCCGCGAGCACGACGCGCGCCCCCGCGCCGGCGCAGCGCCGAGCGCAGGCCGCGCCGATTCCGCGCGCCGCGCCCGTCACGAAGACGACTCTTCCCTCGAGCTCCGCCTGATCCATCGCTCCCGTGTTCTCCTCGCGGCGCATTTCAGCGCGTGATGATGCGCGTGCCTTCGATGAAGGCGTTCCGGGCCTCGTCGCCGTCGCCCATGATGTTGAGCTGGTAGGTGTAGCCCTGCTCGAGGCGGTAGTTGGCGTGCATCTCGATGTGGTCGATGTGGTTGAGGGCCGCCTTCGCGAACTTGACGACCGCCTTCTGCTTCTTCGCGATGTTGGCGGCGATCTCTCGCGCCTTCGGCATCAGCTCCTCGGGCTCGACGACGTAGGCGACCGATCCCCAGGCGAGCAGCTCCTGCGCGGTCGCCGGGCGGCAGGTCAGCGACATCTCGCGCAGCTTCATCGGCGGGACCAGCTTCGCGAGATGGGAGGCGCAGCCGAGCGCGCCGTTGTCGACCTCGGGCAGCCCGAAGCGCGCCTTCGTCGAGGCGACGATCATGTCGCAGCTCCCGACGAGGCCGATCCCGAGGCCCATGCAGAAATCGTTGACGGCGGCGATCACGGGGATCGGCGTCTGGTAGATCTGGTGGAACGTCGCATAGCAGGCCTCGCCCGAGCCGAGCAGATGGCCCCAGCCGGGCGTGCTCTGCATCTCCTTGATGTCGATGCCGGCGTTGAAGCCCTTGCCCTCGGCGGTGAGGATGATCGCGCGGATGTCCTCGCGCTCGCTGCGTTCTGCGAGCTCCTTGAAGGTGTCGTGGATCTTCCAGGTATCCCCGACGGTGATCGCGTTGACGGGCGGATGGTGCATCACCACCTCGGCGATCTGGTTCTCGACGGTGCAGCGGATGGTCATGTTCTCGTCCTCTCTTGCGGGGAAGGTGTTCGATGGCGGCGCCCGCGCGAAGGCGCTCCCGTCGCCTTCCGGGTTGCGCGGCCTTCGGCGCGTGCGCGTGCGCGGATCATGTGCGCGGGTCCACCAGCGGCGAGACGTAATGGCGCGCCACGCTCGGCTCGATCACGAACAGCACGCGGCTGGGCCATTTGCGCCGCGGGAACGGCCCGCCGAGATAGGCTTGCGAGAGCGCATCGAGACCGGCGAGATCGCCGTCGTCCCGGGTCTCGACGACACGGCCGCGGATCAGCAGCTGCTCGTAGGGATTCTCGCGGGCGACGAGCGAGATCGCGACGCGCGGGTCGCGTTCGATGTTGCCCGATTTCAGCGAGCGACGATCCGTCGCGATCAGCAGCCGATCGCCCTCGCGGCCGATCCAGACGGGCTCGACCTTCGGTGCACCGTCGGCCTGGAGGGTCGCGAGATGCGCGAAGTTCGCGCCGTCGATCAGGCGCTTCATGTCGTCGTTCAGCTTCCGGGCCACCCGTCCTCCTCCGTACCGTTTGGCCCGTCCGACCGCGTCGCGCGGGCCGACGGGCCGGCTGCGCGCCTATGCCCGACGGCAGCTCACCGAGAGCGCCTCGCCCGTCATGTAGCTCGAATAGTCCGAGGCGAGGAATACCACGGCGTTCCCGATCTCGAACGGCTCGGCCGCCCGTCCGAAGACCTCGTTCTCGCGCACCATCCTCTGCAGGAAGGCGGGATCCGAGACCTTCTCGAGATGCGGATGCAGGGCGAGGCTCGGCACGACGGCGTTGATCCGCACGCCGAAGGGCGCCGCCTCGATCGCCGCGCAGCGGGTCAGGGCGAGCACGCCCGCCTTGGCCGCGGCGTAGGCCGATTGCCCGCGCTCGGCGCGCCAGGCGACGATGCTCGCCATGTTGACGATCGCGCCGCTGCGCCGCGCCTGCATCCCGGGCAGCGCCGCTCGCAGACAGCGGAACGTCCCGGAGAGATTCACGTCGAGGATCGCGTCCCACTGCGCATCCGTCGCCGAGGCGACGTCGAAGGTGCCACCGAGCCCCGCGTTGTTGACGAGGACGTCGATGCCGCCGAGCTCGGCGGTCGCGGCTTCGAAGAGCACGGCGACGGAATCGTTCGAACGCACGTCGCAGACGATCCGCGGCACCGCGCGGCCGCTCGCCTCGGCGAGCTCGTCGGCGCAGCGGGCGAGGCGCTTTGCGTGGAGATCCGAGAGCAGCACCGTCGCGCCTTCTTCGGCGCAGCGCCGCGCCGCCGCGAACCCGATCCCCGTTCCGGCCGCTGCCGTCACGACGACCGTCCTGCCGGCGAGCAGCGCATGGCCCGGCATCGGCTGCGGCGCCGGGTTCGCGGCCCTCACGCGAGCAGCCCGCCGTCCGCCACCAGGACGTGGCCCGTCACGTAGGAAGCTGCGTCGCTGACGAGGAAGCGCGCCGCGCGGGCGATTTCGACGGGCTCCGCGATCCGGTTCATCGGGTTCTGCGCCGCCATCTCGGCGACGAAGCGCTCGCGGCGCTCCGCGTCGACGGGCAGGATCATGTCGGTCGCGGTCGAGCCGGGGGTGAGGGCATTGACGCGGATGCCGAGCGGGGTCCACTCCTTCGCGAGCGTGCGCGTCAGGTTGACGAGCGCCGCCTTGCTGGCGCAGTAGGCGCCGATCCCCGCCATCGGCGCCTGCGCACCCGCGGCGGTGATGTTGAGGACGCAGCCGCGAGGCGAGGCCTGGAGCAGCGGCAGCAGGGCCTTCGTCAGGAAGAGGGCGGACTTCACGTTGACCTGGAAGAGCTCGTCGAATTCCTCTTCGCGCAGGCGCGCGACGAGATGGGGGCGCAGGACGGCGGCGTTGTTGACGAGGATGTCGAGGCGCCCGATCTCGCCGGCGATGCGATCGGCGAGGCGCGACCAGGCGCCGGGCCGGCTCGCGTCGTATTCGAAGCCGTGGGCGTCCGCGCCCTCGGCGCGCAGCGCGGCGGCCGCGGCCTCGGCCTGGGGCCCATCCCGCCCCGTCAGCACGATCTTCGCTCCCGCCCCGGCGAGCTCGCGCGCGATGGCCGCCCCGATGCCGCGGGTCCCGCCCGTCACGAGGGCGATTCGATCGTCGAGGCGGAACGCGCGGGCCGAGGGATCGTTCATGCGTCCGCTCTCCTCCGCCTCGCCTGCGCCGCGGAGCCTTCCCGGGCGGGCGCGGCGAGTCTTGCCAACTTCGTTGTGTTTGGCAACTATCGGCGCGACTGCGGCAGGCCGGACGTCTGGCCGGGGCCGTCGGAGCGAGCGATGAAGCGAGCCGGTGCGACGAGAACGAATGCGGTGCGCAGCGCCGATCCGAAGACGGCAGGCGCCGCGCCGGCCGCCGCGTTCTCCGCCTTTTCGTTCGACGACTACGACAACGTCGTCGGCTTCGTCGTGAGTCAGGCCGCGTTCCGGTTGAGCTCGGCCCTCGCCCGGGCGATCGCCGCCGAGAAGAGCGATCTGCGGCCGCGGGAGTTCGCCGTCCTGAACCGGCTCCACCAGTTCGGGCAGCTGACGCAGGTCGAGCTCGCCTCGCTCACCTACAAGGACAAGCCGGCGGTGACGCGGATGCTCGATCGATTGATCGAACGCGGCCTCGTCCGCAAGCAGATCTCCGCGAGCGACCGCCGGGCCTACCTGGTCTCGCTGACGCCGAAGGGCGAGGCGCTCCGGGACGCCATCGTTCCGCGCGCGGTCGGATACCTCGAGCAGGCGTGCGTGGGCGTGCGGGCTCGCGATCTCGAGATCACGGTCGCCACGCTCCGGACGATCTCGGACCGGTTGTGAATTCGCCCGCACCGCCCGGTTGCGGCGCGGGCCGGTGGTCGGGCGACTCGGGGCCGGTGTCGATGCGGCCGGTGTGGCCGCCGGAAAGAGGAGGCAGGGGATGAAGTCCACGAGCGATGCGGAGGCTGCGACGCTCCCGATTCCGAACGGCTGGTTCGCCGTCGCCGTCGGCGACGAGATCGCGAGGGGCGAGGTCGTGATCCGGCGTTATTTCGGCCAGGAGCTCGTCGTCTTCCGGGCCGAGGCGGGCGTGGTCTCGGTCTTCGATCCGTACTGTCCGCATCTCGGCGCCCATCTCGGCCACGGGGGCCGCGTCGAAGGCGAGCGGCTGCGCTGTCCCTTCCACGGCTGGGCCTTCGACGGCGAAGGGATCTGTCGCGAGATCGGTTATGCGAAGCGGATTCCCGAGAATGCGCGGGTGAAGAAATGGCCGACGCTCGAACGCAACGGCTTCGTCTTCGTCTGGCACGATCCGGCGGGCAGCGCGCCGTGGTTCGAGGTCCCCGAAGTGCCCGAGTCGTCGAGCCCCGACTGGTCGACCCACCAGCGCTACGACTGGACGATCCGCGCCCATGGACAGGAGCTCGGGGAGAACGGCGTCGACCCGGCGCATTTCCGCTTCGTCCACGGCACGCTCAACGTCCCGAACATGGAGGCGAAGGAGGACGGCCCCTATCGGACGGCCTTCCAGCCCGTCGAGATGAAGACGCCGCGCGGCGAGGTGAAGGGCGGCATCGAGGCGCGCTCGTTCGGCATGGGCTTCTCGGCGACCCGCTTCACGGGCATCTGCGAGACGCTCGAGCTCGCGACGTCGACGCCGGTCGACGCGACCACGACCCACGTCCGCTATGCCTTCACCCAGCCCCGCGTGAACGGCGAGGATCCCAAGGGCGGCGTGGCGGCGGCGATCATCCGCGACATCGTGAAGCAGACGAACGAGGACGTGCCGATCTGGGAGAACAAGATCTATCGGGATCGCCCCGTCCTCTGCGACGGCGACGGGCCGATCGCCGAGTTCCGCCGCTGGTGCCGGCAGTTCTATCCGAAGGCCTAGGCGGGCGAAGGCGCGCGAAGGAGATCCCATGGACGACGACAACTCCGGCATCGTATTCACGCATTGGGACACGGAAGAGCGCCTCGCGACCGCGGCCGGCGAGGCGGCGGCCTGGCGGCTCGGGTACGACGAGGATCCGGTGAAGCCGGGCTTCATGCACGTGCGCTGGGGGCCGAACGAGGGCGCCCCGGAGCATCGCCACAAATCGTGGACCGCCAACGTCGTCCTCTCGGGGCGGCTCAAGATCGGCGAGACCTGGTACGAACGCGGCGCCGTCGCGCTGATCGAGCCGAACGTCTGGTACGGCCCGCTGCTCGCGGGCCCGGAGGGCGCCGAGCTGCTCGAGATCCATGCGACGATCGCCGGCCTCGAGCCGATCTGGCGCAACCTCGACGATCCGGTCGTGAAGGAGATGCTGCGCTGGGATCGCGAGACGGGGAAGGGCAATTGGCGTTAGTCGCACCGCTCCTCGAACGCCTCGCAGCGCTCGAGGCGGCGGCTCGCGCGGCGACCGGTCTTTCGGATTTCGGACCGGACGACGACCGCGAAGGGCTCGAATGCCTGCTCGAAGCGGCGGAGCGGGAATCGAACCTCACGCCCGTCGGCCGCGCCGCGCTCGAGGAGCAGGTGCTGACGGGGCTCGTCGGCCGGCTGCACTCCGAGGCGGGGTTTCGCCGCCATCCGGACATCGACGCCGCGCCGATCGAGCGCCCGCTCCTGATCGTCGGCATGCCGCGCACGGCCTCGACGACGCTCCATCGCCTGCTGGCCCGTGATCCCGCGCTACAGGGGCTCGAGATGTGGCTGATGGACGCGCCGATGCGGCGGCCGCCGCGCGCCGCGTGGCCGTCGATCCCGGCCTTCGTCGAATGCGCGGCGCGGACGCAGGCGCTCTTCGACGCGGCGCCCGAGATGCGCGCGATCCACGACATGGACGCCGACGAGGTCGACGAGTGCTGGCACCTGCTCCGCCAGAGCTTCGCGACCGTCAACCTCGAATGCAGCTTCCGCATCCCGTCGTACGCGCGCTGGTGGGCGGAATGCGACATGGGCCCGCGCTACCGGCGCTATCGCAGGAACGTCGCACTGATCGGGGGAGGCGAGCCCGGTCGCCGCCTGCTGCTCAAGGACGCGACCCACATGTTCCACCTCGACCGCTTCCTCGAGGTCTTTCCCGATGCCTGCGTCGTCACGACGATGCGGGAGCCCGCGAAGATGATCCCGTCGGTCGCGAGCCTGACCTCGGTCGTCATGAAGCCGGCGGTCGCCGACTTCGATCCGGTCGAGCACGGGCGCGCCCAGCTCGAGCTCTGGGCGCGCGGACTGCGCCGGATCGACGAGGTCTGCGCCGGGTTGCCGCCGGAGCGCTTCCATCGCATGCAATTCGACGATTTCCAGGCGGATCCGCTCGCGGAGGTCCGCCGGATCTACGATCGCTTCGGCTTCGAGCTGTCCGGGGAGGCCGAGGCTGCGATGCGGGCGTGGCTCGCCGCGAATCGAAAGGGGCGGCACGGCGCCCATGCCTACTCGGCGCAGGACTTCGGCCTGTCCGAGAGCGAGATCGAGCAGCGGTTCAGGCAGCGCTAGGCGGGCCGCACCCCGCCGCTCGGCTCCAGCGGGGCAGGGCGCGCGCGGCGGTGCCGTGGTGCCGAGTCGGGCCGGTGGGCGCACGCCAGCGGGAGCGGTACGGTGAGGCCGGGGCAGGCCTCGTGCGGTGGTGCGACGCCGCGCCCCGATCCCTGGATCCACGAGGAGCCCGTCCGATGCCCCCGTCCCGTGACGCCCTCCGCCTCGCCTTCGAGCGCCACCTCGACTGCTGGAACCGCCTCGACCGAGAGGGCTGGATCGCGCTCTTCGATCCGGACGTCCGCTTCGACGATCCCGTCGGGGTCCCGACGAAGCACGGCCTCGAGGCCGCCGCGCGCCAATGGGACGCATCCTTCGTCGACGGCCAGCGCTGGCAGCTCCACCACCGCCTGATCTACTACCGCGGTGCCGACATCGCCTGCGTCGTCCAGAACTCGGGTCGGATCGGTGAGAAGCAGTTCGAGTTCGAGACGATCGAGGTCTGGACCGTCGGCGAGGACGGGAGATTCGTCCACGTCCGGGGCTACTATGATCCGCCGGCCGAGGTGGATGCGTATTTCCAGATGCCGTCCTGAGACTTATGCTGGCCGGCGAGGCGCGGCCATCCGGTGGACGCCTCTCGTCGAGACGTCCGATCGAGCAGCGCGAGAACACGATCCGATCGAGATCCGATCCGGGAGGATCGGGTCCCGTGCCGTGAGCCGAGCGAACGCCGCGAGCTGAGGCGAGAACCGAGCCCCGAGAACCGAGCCCAAGGGAGGTCGAAGTTGGAATCCGTTCGATACGAAGCCCCGAACGACGTCGAAGCCGCCGTGCGATTGCTGGCCGCAGACGCGGGCGCGAAGGTCCTCTCGGGAGGCACCGATCTGATCGTGCAGATGCGGATCATGAATCGCGTGCCGACGGTGTTCGTCGACGTGAAGCGGATTCCGCGCCTCTCGGCCCTCGCGCTCGACGCGAAGGGGCTGCGCGCCGGCGCCGCGGTGCCTGCGGCGCGGATCTACGAGAACGAGGCGATCCGCCAGCTCTGGCCCGGACTCGCCGAGGCGACCGATCTGATCGGCTCGAGCCAGATCCAGGGGCGGGCCACCTGGGCGGGGAACCTCTGCAACGCCTCGCCCGCGGCCGATTCCGTGCCGGCGCTGATCGCCTGTGGGGCGACGGCCGTCGTCGCCGGGCCGAAGGGCGAGCGGCGCGTGCCGGTGGAGCAGATCAACACGGGGCCCGGCAAGACGAGCCTCGCCCCGGGCGAATTCATCGTCGAGTTCGAGATCCCGGCGCCTGCGCCGCATGCGTCGGACGCCTATCAGCGCTTGATCCCGCGCAGCGAGATGGACATCGCGGTGGTCGGGGTCGGCGTGGCGCTGACGCTCGATGCCGGCGGTGTGGTCACGGCGGCGCGGGTGGTGCTCGGCGCGGTCGCGCCGACGGCGATCCTCGTTCCCGAGGCCGCGGCGGCGCTCGTCGGGACGAAATGCGAAGAGGCGGCGCTCGAGCGCGCCGGCCAGGCGGCGACCGCGGCGGCGAAGCCGATCGACGATCGGCGCGGCACGGTGGCCTATCGCAAGAAGATTTCGGCGGTGCTGACGAAGCGCGTCGCGAAGCAGGCGTACGAGCGGGCGAAGGCGCGCTGAGGGGAATTCCGGTGGCAAAGATCCAGGTCCAGACGACGATCAATGGCGAGCAGCTCGATTTCCTCTGCGACGGGCAGCAATCCCTGCTCTCGGCGCTGCGCGACGAGCTCGGGCTCACGGGAACCAAGGAAGGCTGCTCGACGGGTGATTGCGGCGCCTGCTCGATCACCCTCGACGGCCAGCTCGTGCCGGCCTGCCTCGTGCTCGCGGCCGAGGCAGAGGGGCGCGAGATCGGGACGGTCGAAGGGGTCGCCCAGGGCTCCGGGCTGCATCCGATCCAGCGGAAATTCCTCGAGCACGCAGCGCTGCAATGCGGCGTCTGCACGCCGGGCCTGATCGTCGCGACGCGTGCGCTGCTGCTGAAGAACCCGAATCCGACGGAGGCGGAGGCCCGCTACTACCTGGCCGGCAATCTCTGCCGCTGCACCGGTTACGACAAGATCATCAAGGCCGTTCTCGACGCCGCGGCGTCGATGCGAGGAGAATCCGCATGAGCAACCCGAAGAGCGATGGCGGCGAGCGCAAGTACAAGGTCGTCGGGACGCGTCCGATCCGGCACGACGGTCTCGACAAGGTGACGGGCCGCGCCAACTACGGCGCCGATCTCGCGCTGCCGGGCATGCTCCACGGCGCGATCCTGCGCAGCCCCCATGCCCACGCGCGCATCAAGAAGATCGACGTCAGCAAGGCCCTCGCGATGCCCGGGGTGAAGGCGATCGTCACGGGCGCCGATTTCCCCGAGATCGGAAGCGGCGGCATGGCCGCGGGCGAGAGCCACATCGATCCGAAGGATCTCCAGGCCAACATCATGGCCCGCGGCAAGGCCCTCTATCACGGCCACGCGATCGCAGCCGTCGCCGCGACGTCCGTGGAGCAGGCGCGCGAGGCCTGCAAGATGATCGCCGTCGACTACGAGGTCCTGAAGCCCGTGCTCTCCCTCGAGCAGGCGCTCGCGAAGGATGCGCCGATCCTGCACGAGGGCCGCAAGGCCGTCGGTGTCCCGCCGCTTCCGGAAGGCGACACGAACATCATGATGCGCCTCGCGAACGCGAAGGGCGACGTCGACGCCGCCTTCAAGACGGCGGACGTCGTCGTCGAGGGCTGGTACGAGGCCTCGATGGCGCATCAGGGCTACATCGAGCCCCATGCGACGGTCGTGACGACGCGCGAGAACGGGCAGGCGGAGATCTGGTGCTCGACCCAGGGGCCGTTCGCGGTCAAGTCGATGGTCGCCGTGACCCTCCAGCTCGATCCGAACCTGATCCGCGTCACGCCGTCGGAGATCGGCGGGGGCTTCGGCGGCAAGACGACGATCTACCTCGAGCCGGTGGCGCTGCTGCTCTCGCAGAAGGCGCGGCGTCCGGTGAAGATGGTGATGTCGCGTGAAGAGGTCTTCCGGGCGACGGGCCCCACCTCCGGCACGCGCATCTGGGCGAAGCTCGGCGTCAAGAAGGACGGCAGCTTCGTCGCCGCCGACACGCGCATGGAGTTCGAGGCGGGCGCATTCGCGGGCTCGCCGATGGGCGCGGCGACGATGACCGTGTTCGCGTCGTACAACTTCCCGAACTTCCGGCTCGAGGGCCTCGACATCGTCGTCAACAAGCCGAAGGTCGCGGCCTATCGCGCGCCCGGGGCGCCGAACGCGGCCTACGCGATCGAGACCGTGATCGACGAGGCCGCCGAGAAGCTCGGGATGGACCCGATCGAGCTGCGGCTCAAGAACGCCGTCAAGGAAGGCGACGTGGCGTCCTACGGGCCGAAATTCGATCGCATCGGTTTCGTCGAATGTCTGCAGGCCGCGAAGAACCATCCCCATTACAAGGCGCCGCTCGGCAAGAATCAGGGGCGCGGCGTCGGCGCCGGCTTCTGGTTCAACGTCGGGCTGCAGTCGAGCGCGACGGTCTCGATCAACGACGACGGCTCGGCGGTCGTGCGGACCGGCAATCCCGACATCGGCGGCTCGCGGGCCTCGATGGCGATCACGGTGGCCGAGGAGATCGGGATCCCGGTCGAGCGCGTGCGTCCGCTGGTCGGCGATACGGACACGGTCGGCTACTGCGATCTGACCGGCGGCAGCCGCGTGACCTACGCGACGGGCATGGCGGTGATCGAGGCGTCGAAGATCGTGATCGAGCATCTGCGCGCGCGTGCGGCGACGATCTGGGGCTGCGAGGTCGATGCGGTCGAATGGCGCGATGGACAGGCCATCGGCACCAACGGCGCGTCGGACAACAAGCCCCTCACGGTCGCGGACATCGCGAAACAGATGGGCCATACGGGCGGGCCGATCATCGCGAGCGCGTCGGTGAACCCGCCCGCCGCCGGCCCGGGCTTCGGCGTGCACATCTGCGACGTCGAGGTCGACCCGGAGACGGGCCGCACGACGGTCGCGCGCTACACCGTCGTCCAGGATGCCGGCAAGGCCGTTCATCCGAGCTACGTCGAAGGCCAGCTCCAGGGCGGCGCCGCCCAGGGCATCGGCTGGGCGCTCTGGGAGGAGTACCTCTTCGACAAGGACGGCAAGATGGAGAACCCGGGCTTCCTCGACTACCGGATGCCGGTCGCTTCGGATCTGCCGATGATCGATACGGTCGTCGTCGAGGTTCCGAATCCGCTCCATCCCTACGGCGTGCGCGGCGTCGGCGAGACGCCGATCGTGCCGCCCCTCGCGACGGTCGGGAACGCGGTGTCGCGGGCGATCGGCGTCCGCATGCACCAGCTGCCGATGACGCCGCCGCGGGTGCTCGACGCCATCGAGACGAAGAAGGGTTAGGCCACGGGTCGGAGCCGGGCATGGCGAAGGTGATCTTCACGGGCGGCCTGCGGGCGTTGACCGGCGACGAGTCGGTCGAGCTCGAGGCCGCCCGGGTCGTCGACCTCGTCGCTGCCCTCTACGCCCGCTATCCCGCCCTCGCCGGCAAGCTCGAGGGCGCCACCGTCGCCATCGACGGCACGCTCCACCACGATGCGCGCTTCCAGACCCTCCGGCCCGCGAGCGAGGTCCATTTTCTCGCGCCCCTCGCCGGCGGCTGATCGCGGCAGGTGAGCACGCGGCTTTCTGCGCGGGGTGTCCTGTCATGACGCGCGCCGTCCCTTCGGCGCCCGAGGCGGCGGGCCGGGGCGCGGCCCTTCGCGGCGTCCGCGTGATCGAGCTCGCCTCGGGGATCGCAGGCCCGTTCTGCGCACGGCTCTTCGCGGATCAGGGCGCCGAGGTCTTGAAGATCGAAGCACCCGGCGCCGGCGACGAAACCCGTCGCTTCGGTCCCTTTCCGGGCGATCGGCCCGATCCCGAAGCCAGTGGCACCTTCTTTTTTCTCAATACCGACAAGCAGAGCGTCGTTCTCGATCCCGATCGTCCGGCGGATCGAGAGCGGCTCGAGGCACTGCTCGGCGAGGCGGACGTCCTGGTCGCGGGCGGCTCGGGCGCGCCGGACGATCGGCTCGCTGCTTTCGGTCTCTGCGAGGAGGCCCTCTGCGCGCGCCATCCCGAGCTCGTGGTGGTCTCGCTCTCGCCCTTCGGCCGCAGCGGTCCGCTCGCCGGCTGGAAGGGCTACGACCTCAACGCCTATCACTTCTCGGCCTGCGGCGCGCGCTACTGCGGCCGGCCGGACGGCGAGCCGCTCGAGCACGGCACCTTCTCCGCGGATTTCTTCGCGGGCTATGCGGCAGCGGCCTGGGGCCTCGCCTGCCTGCTCGGCCGCGACCGCATCGGCGGCGGCCAGTGGCTCGACGTCGCTTCGGCGGAGATCCTCGGGGCGCTCTTCGTCGGCGCGCTGAACGTCGGCGGTTATGCGCAGGACGGCCGCTTCGATCGCCGGACCGGCGGCGCGGGCATGGGGCTGGCGGCACCGGCGGGCATCGTCGCCTGCCGCGACGGCCACGTCCTCGTCATCGCGCTGGAGAAGGCGCAGTGGCGCGGATTGCGCGCGGCGATGGGCGATCCGGACTGGGCGCGTCCCGAGATCTTCGACGACATGTGGGAGCGCGGACGCAACGCGGATCTGATCTACGCCCTGATCGGCGAATGGGCGAGCGGGCGATCGAAGGAAGAGATCATGGCCGTCTGCCAGGCGAACGGCTGTCCGGCGACGGCCGTCTACACGATGGCCGACCTCGCGGAGCATCCCCATCTCGAGGCGCGCGGGGCGCTCGTCGACGTCGAGCATCCGCGGCTCGGGTCGGTGCGCAGCCTGGGCGCGCCGATCCGGCTCGCCGATCATCCCGTCGCGCCCCGTCGCGGGGCGCCGCTGCTCGGCGAGCACGGCCACCGGGGCTTCGCCGCGCGCGAAGCGCAGCCCCGTCTCGTGCTGCGACCGGCCGCGCGCAAGGCGAACGGCGAAGCGCTCGCCCCGGACGCGCGCGAGGCGAACGGCGAAGCGCTCGCCCCGGACGAACGGGCGCTGCCGCTGGCCGGGCTGCGCGTGGCGAACTTCGGCTGGGGGATCGTCGGTCCGACGGCGGGGCAGCTGCTCGGATTCCTCGGGGCCGACGTGATCAAGATCGAATCGCGCGCGCGGCCCGACATCCAGCGCACGATTCCGCCGTTCTGGAACGGCATCCCCGACCCCGATCGCAGCATCCAGAACCACGCCTTCTGGGCCGGCAATCGCAGCATCACGCTGAACCTCAAGACGGAGGAGGGCAGCGCCCTCGCGCGCGATCTCGTCGCGTGCTCGGACGTCGTGATCGAGAACTTCGGCCGCGGCGTGATGGAGCGATTCGGGCTCGGCGCCGGGGCGCTCTGCGCGCGGGATCCGCGGCTCGTCTTCGCATCGCTCTCGTCGACCGGGCTCTCCGGGCCGCTCGCCGGTCTTCGCACCTACGGCAACAGCCTCGCGAGCCTCGCCGGCCTCGACGGCATCACGGGCCATGCCGATGGCCGGCTGCAGGCGATGGAGAACGCCTATGCCGATCCGCTCGGCGGCGTCGTCGGTGCGCTCGCGATCCTGCTCGCGCTCGCCGACCGCGAACGCACCGGCCGCGGCCAGCTCGTCGACTACGCCCAGCTCGAGGGCGTGATGCAGCTCGTCGGTCCGACCTTCCTCGACCAGGTCCTGAACGGCCGCGTCGGCGGGCCCCTCGGCAATCGCCATCCCGTCGCGGCAGGAGCGCCGCACGGCGTCTTTCCCTGCCGCGGCGCGGATCGCTGGATCGCGATCGCGGTGCTCACGGATGCCGAGTGGTCGGGCCTCGTCGAAGCGATGGGGCGGCCGGGCTGGGCGCTCGGCGCCGAGTGGGCGAGCCGCGCCGGGCGGGTCGCCGGCATCGAGCGTCTGCACGCAGGCCTCGCCGCCTGGACCCGCGGATTCGAGCGCGACGACCTCGCCGCGCAGCTGCAAGGCCACGGGGTCGCGGCGAGCCCCGTCTGCGACGTGTCCGATCTGCTCGACCATCCGCATCATCGGGCGCGCGGCACGTTCGTGGAAGTCCTGCACCCGCTGGGCTTTTCCGAGACGATCTACGGGGCGTACGTGAAGTGCAGCCGGACGCGGCCCCGGATCCAGCCGGGACCTTCGATCGGGCAGGACAACGAGGCCGTCCTGCGCGGGTTGCTCGGACTCCCGGCCGGGCGCTACGAAGATCTCGTGGCGCGCCGGATCATCGATTAGGCGGCAGCCCGCCGCGGGCGCCGCCGGCGCCCTCCGCGGCGGCAAGGAGGAGCGGGGCTTGGTCCAGGTCTGGGCATCGATCGATCTCGCGCTCCCGCTCGCGGGGGTCGGCGAAGCGGCCCGCCGCGCGGAATCCCTCGGCTTCGACGGCCTGATGGTCCCCGACGTCATGACGGACGGATTCCTCGCGGCGCAGGCGGCGATCGCCACGACCCGGGAGATCCGCGTCGCGACGAGCGCGGTCGTCGCGTTCGCGCGCTCGCCGATGGTGGTCGCGGTCGCGGCGTGGAATCTCCAGGCGCTCTCGGGCGGCCGCTTCCATCTCGGTCTCGGGCCCCTGATCCGCACCAATATCGTCGAGAAGTACGGCATGCCCTGGAGCCCGCCGGCCCCGCACATGCGCGACTACGTCCAGGCGCTGCGCGCGCTCTTCGATTGCTGGCAGAACGGCACGCGCCTCGACCACCGCGGCGAGCACTATCGGCTGACCCGCATGCAGAGCTTCGTCGCGCCGCCGCCGATCGGGCATCCGGAGATCCCGATCCACATGGCGGGCATCGGCCCGAACATGACGGCCGTCGCCGGCGAGCTCTCCGACGCGTTGATCACGCATCCGACGAACGTCTCGCCGCGCTTCCTGCGCGAACGGGCGCGGCCGGGCCTGGCGCGCGGCGCGGCGCGAGTCGGGAAGGATCCGCGCAGCGTCCGCCTCTTCGTGAATCCGCTCGTCGCGACCGGGCCCGACGCGGCGGCGGTCGCCGGCGAGCGCGAGCGACAGCGTGCCCTGCTCGCGACGCTCTACTCGACGCCGAGCTACTGGCCGACGCTCGAGCTCCACGGCTGGCGCGCGGTCGGCGAGCAGCTGAACGGCCTCGTGCGCGCGAATCGCTGGGATGCGCTGGCGGCGCTGCTCTCGGACGAGATGCTCGACGAATTGATGGTCTGCGCCCGCTGGGACGCCCTCGCGTCGGCGCTGCGCGCGAAATACGCCGGGATCGCGGATGCGTTCGTGCTCCCGCTGCCGAGCGATGCGGCGGGTGACCCGGCGCTCGCGGAGATCGTCGCCGAGCTGCGTGCCTGGGACGGATCGCCCGAGCCGCAGAGGGGGTGACGCGACGCGCGCGGGCGCCGCTACCATCGCGGCGTCCACGCTCGGCCCGTGACCGGCCCCGAGCCCCAGGGAGATTCCGCATGCCGACCCCGATGGAGCGCGCCCCCGATCCCGGCCTCGCCTACGTCCCGATCCCGAAGACCCGATATACGAGTCCCGAATACGCCCGCGAAGAGTGGGACCACATGTGGACGAAGACCTGGGTCTGCGCCGGCCGCGAATCCGATCTCGTGCGCCCGGGCGACTACTTCACCCTCGAGCTCGGCCCCGAGTCGATCCTCGTCGTGCGCCAGCAAGGTGGCTCGCTGCGGGCCCGCTACAACGTCTGCATGCACCGCGGCAATCGCCTGCGCGAGCCCGGCCGCGGCCACGCCTCGAAGTTCGCCTGCCTGTTCCACGGCTGGGAGTACGGCCTCGACGGCTCGCTCCTGAAGGCGCTCGATCCCGAATGCTTTCCCCAGGGCCTCGATCGGAAGAAGCTCGATCTGCAGCCGGTGCTCTGCGACACCTGGGCGGGCTTCGTGTTCGTGAACCTCGATCCGAACGCGGCGCCGCTGCGCGACTACCTCGGCATCATCCCGCAGCATCTCGATCCCTATCACTTCGAGGACTGGAAGATCTCGTTCGACTGCACCGTCGAGATCGAGTGCAACTGGAAGACCTGCGTCGACGCCTTCAACGAGGCCTACCATCTCGCCGCGACGCATACCTGGACGCTCGAATTCAGCGACGATACGCGGACCCTCTACGACTGCTACGACAAGCACACGCGCATGCTCTTTCCCGAGGTCCAGGCGAGCCTGCGGCATCCGGGCGCGAATACCGTGACCGACGGCATCAAGGAGATGTTCCTGAAGCGCGTCGGCGTCGACGTCGCCAGCTTCGAGGGCGATTGGCAGGACGCGCGCAAGGTCTTCGCCGAGCAGCAGAAGAAGCTCGGCGTGGGCATGGGCGCGGACCTCTCGGAGCTGAACGACGATCAGCTCTGCGACGACTTCCACTACACGGTCTTCCCGAACATGACCTTCAACACCCACGCGCTCTTCACCTGGGTCTTCTGGCATCGCCCGCATCCGACCGATCCGAACAAGATGTACTTCGACTTCATCGAGCTCGTGAACGCGCCGGCCATCGACATGCCGCGGCCGGAGAAGCAGCACTACAGCACGGCGAACGGCGATACCCTGGCCGGCAAATGCAATGGCGGCGACCTGGTCGACGAGGATCTCTACAACCTCCCGCGGATCCAGGCCGGCATGCGCTCGCGCGCCTTCGAGAGCCTGCATCTCGGGACCCAGGAGGTCCGCATCCTGCATTTCCACAAGACCCTCGAGGACTATCTGCAGCGCGGCCGCGAGCGGGCGCGCGGGTCGTCGACGCCGGGCGGGCAGGCAGGGCAGCGTGACTGAGACCGGCTCGGGGCCGCCGGGGCTGCGATGGATCGAGATTCCGATTCCGCTCCCGCCCGACGGCCGCAATGAGACGTTCGTGGTCGGCGAGCTCGCGCTGCTGCTCTGCAATGCGGGCGGGACGCCCTTCGTCGTGCACGACGAGTGCCCGCACGTGAAGACCTCGCTCCAGGGTGGTCTCATCAAGGGGACCATCCTCGAATGCCCGCTGCACGGCGGGCAGCTCGACCTGCGGGACGGCCGGCCGGTGGCGATGCCGATCCGCCGGCCCGTGACGTGCTATCCCGTGCGGAGCGCAGGGGCGGGCTGGCAGGTCGGGATCCCGGCCGATCCCGCCGCTCCGGACGCGACGCGCTAGACCGGAAGCCGCGGGCGACCCATCGCGCGGCCCGAACCCTCGACGAAGGAGCAGCAGAGTCATGGCAAGGTACGACCTCGTGGTGCGCGGTGGGACCATCGTCGACGGAACCGGAGCGGCGCCCTTCGTGGGCGACGTCGCGATCGCGAACGGGAAGATCGCGGCGGTCGGAAGCGTCGCCGAGCAGGGGCGCGAAGAGATCGACGCGCGGGGCAAGATCGTGACCCCGGGCTTCGTCGACATCCATACGCATTACGACGGCCAGGCGACCTGGGACTCGGTCCTCACACCGACCGCCTGGCACGGCGTCACGACCCTCGTCATGGGCAATTGCGGCGTCGGCTTCGCGCCCGTCGCGCCCGGCAAGCAGGGCTTCCTGATCGGCCTGATGGAGGGCGTCGAGGACATCCCCGGCACCGCGCTCCACGAAGGCATCGACTGGCAATGGGAGACCTTCCCGCAATATCTCGACGCCCTCGAGAAGCGGCATTATGCGATGGACGTCGGGACGCAGGTGCCCCACGGCGCCGTGCGCGCCTACGTGATGGGCGAGCGCGGCGCGAAGAACGGCGCCGGCGACGCCCGACGACATCGTGCGCCAGGCCGCCATCGTGAGCGAGGCGATCGCCGCCGGCGCGCTCGGCTTCTTCGGATGTCGCGGACCATCGTCCACCGCGCCGTCGACGGCGAGGTCGTCCTCGGGACCCATTCGGCCGAGGACGAGATTCGGCATCGCCTGCGCTCCTCGGCGAGCTCGGCGAGGGCATCGTCGAGCTCGCGCCGGCGGGCATCCAGGGCGAGGACATGTCGGCGCCCGACAAGGAGATCGACTGGATGCGGCGTCTCTCGGCCGAGACCGGCCGCCCCGTCTCCTTCGCCCTCGTCCAGCACGACGTCGCGCCGAAGGATTGGAAGCGGCTGCTCGATCTCTGCGACGCGGCGGCGAAGGACGGCGCGGATCTGCGGCCGCAGGTCTCGGCGCGGCCCAACACGCTCCTGATCGGCCACCAGTCGTTCCATCCCTTCAGCTTCAAGCCGACCTACATGCAGATGGCGGAGCTGCCGCTCGCCGAGCGGGTCGCGAAGTTGCGGGATCCGGCGATCCGCAAGCAGATCCTCTCCGAGGAATCGCATTATGCGGTGCCGCAGATGATGGTCGTGATCGACATGATCGCGAAGGGGATCGACAAGATCTTCCGGCTCGGCACGCCGCCCAACTACGAGCCGACGCCCGACGAGAGCCTGAAGGCGATGGCGGCCGCGGCGGGTCGCGATCCCTTCGACATGCTCTACGACTGGCTGCTCGAGCTGGACGGCAAGCAGCTCCTGATGCTGACGCTGCTCAACTACAGCGACTACAACCTCGACGCCGTGCACACGATGCTCACCCATCCGCGCACCGCCTTCGGCCTCGGCGACGGCGGCGCCCATTGCGGCGCCATCTGCGATGCGAGCATGACGACCTCGCTGCTGGCGCATTGGGTCAAGGGGCGGACGCGCGGGCCGAAGCTGCCGATCGAGCTGGCCGTCCGGAAGATGACTGCGGATACGGCGGCGCTCTACGGCCTCTGCGACCGAGGCGTGATCGCCCCCGGCAAGAAGGGCGATCTCAACGTGATCGATCTGGCCCGCCTCGAGAACGGACTGCCGGAGGTCGCCTTCGACCTGCCGGCCGGCGCGGCGCGCTTCGTCCAGCGCGCGCAGGGCTACGAGGCGACCGTCGTCTCGGGCGAGATCACCTTCCGCAACGGCGAACACACCGGCGCCCTCCCGGGCCGGCTCGTGCGCGGCGCGCGCGCCTGAACGACACGGATCTCTGGAAGCACCGCTTCTCGACCCGACGCCAACCGATTCCGCTCCCGCCGGCCCGACCCGGTCGGGGCGAGGGAGTTCCGAAATGCTCGACCTCGATCCGGATACGCTGCTCACGACCACCCGCGCCGTCCGCAAGCGCCTCGACTTCGACCGCAAGGTGCCGCGGGAGCTGATCGACGAATGCCTGCAGATCGCCTTCCAGGCGCCCAATGGCGGGAACATGAACAGCTGGCGCTGGATCGTGATCGACGATCCGGCGCTGATCGCGAAGGCGGCCGAGATCTACAACGGCGGGCTCGACGACTACATCGCCGGGCTCGCGAAGGTCGGCGGCTATCCGGGCGCCGCCGTCCCCGGCGCCGAGGCGATCGGCACCTCCGTCGCCTATCTCCGCGAGAACTTCCATCGCTGTCCGGCGCTGCTGCTGCCGCTGATGGCGGGCCGCACGGAGGGGGCGAATCTGTTCAACCAGGGCAGCTCCTGGGGCTCGATCATCCAGGCGGTCTGGAGCTTCATGCTCGCCCTGCGCGCGCGCGGTCTCGGCAGCGCCTGGACGACGGGCCACCTGATGCGCGATGGCGACATGGCGAAGCTGCTCGGGATTCCGAAGCACTACACCCAGGTCGGTCTCTTCCCCATCGCCTACACGATCGGGACCGACTTCAAGCGCGCCTACCGCAAGCCGACGACCGAGGTCATCGGCTGGAACGGAATGCCCTGATCGACCCAGCCGGCCGGGCCTGCCTCCGCCGGGCTCCGTCTTCGGCCGAGTGCACTCGAACCCGCGAGGCCGGCTGATGACCGCCGAGTCGGGGTGAATCGGACGCGGTTGATCGCCTCCGCCGCCTCGACCCTCCGGGGCGAGCACCTTCACGCAGGCTGAAACGCAGTTAGAGTCCACCCGGGCGGCGGGAGAGGGCGTGCGTAGCGTTAACGCCGTGCTCAAGCTATAACATCGATCAACCGACCGAATCCGCATCAAGCTTCGAGGTTCATGATCGATGACTACCGCGTCCAATGGGGCAATCGGCCTCACCGAGCTCGGCGAATCCGGTCCGCGCATCGAAGAGCGGCGTGAGCGCCAGCGCCAGGAAGCGCGCCGCACGATCCTCGACGCGACCGAGGCCCTGATGATCGAGGCGAGCGGCTCGGATTTCTCGATCCGCCGCCTCGGCGATCGCTCCGGCTATTCGGCGCCGACGGTCTACCACCATTTCGGCGACAAGGACGGCCTCATCGATGCGCTGCTCGACGATCGCGTCGGCCGCCTCGCCGAGGAGCTCGAGGAGGTCGAGCCGACGGGCGATCCGCGTGATCGCCTGCGGTCGATCCTGCTCGCCTACTACGAATTCAGCGTGACGAACCCGACCTTCACGCGTCTGATGTGGACGCTGTCGAGGAAGGGCGAGAGCCGCATGCCGGCCGCGATGGAGCGGGTCCGGCGATGTGTCGAGGAGAGCCTCGAGCAATACGGCGAGAGCCGGCCGCCGGGCCGCTTCGATACCGGCAGCGCCGGCCGTGTGCTCTGGGCCCTCGTCTACGGCCTCGTCTCGCTTCAACTGACGCAGCCCGAACTCACCCAGGACGACGACCTCGCCGAGCGAGCCATCGATGCCCTGTTCCTCGGCATGGCCGAGCTGGAGAAAGTGTCGCAATGACCGGCCGAACGTTTCGCATCCTGATCCTCGGGATCGCCCTCATGGCCACTGCGTCGGCCTGCCGCGAGGAGCAGATCGCGACGGAGGAGATCCTGCCTTCGGTCTCGGCCGTGGAGATCGCCGCGGTCGATTTCGATCAGGAGATCCGCGCGAGCGGAGATCTGCGCGCGCGCTTCCAGACGATGATCGCGGCGGAGATCGCCGGGCGCGTCACGGAGGTTTCCGTCGACGAGGGCGGTTCGGTCGAGAAGGGGGCGGTCGTCATCCAGATCGATCCCGAGCGCCGCCGCCTCGATCTCGCCGCTGCGCGTGCCCGCCTCGCGCAGGCGCGCGCGAACCTGCGCCAGGAGAACAGCAAGGTCGAGCGCGTGCGCAAGCTGCGCTCGGAGAACGTCGCCTCCGAGGAGCGGCTCGAAGAGGCGGAGACGGCGCTGCTGCTGGCCGAATCGTCGGTGCGCGCCGAGGAGGCGGCCGTCGGCGTCGCGAATCGTGCGCTCAAGGACGCGAGCGTCTCGGCGCCGTTCGCGGGCCTCGTCGCCAAACGCTCGGTCGAGCTGGGCGAGTACGTGGAGGCCGGCAAGGACCTCTTCGAGCTCGTGTCGATGTCGCCCCTCGAGGTGACGTTCAGCCTCCCCGAGATCGATTCGCAGCGCGTGAGCCCCGGCCAGACGATCGAGGTCAGCGTCGCGGCGCCGGCCGACCAGACCTTCGACGCCGTCGTCACCTTCATCGCGCCCACGGTCGACCCGGGGACGCGTACGCTCCGCATCAAGGCGGAGATCGACAACACCGCCGGGCTGCTGCGACCCGGCCTCTTCGCGCGGGTGCTCGTCGGCACGGATCAGCGCCGCAGCGTGCTGATGGTTCCCGAGGAGGCGATCGTCCAGCGCGAAGGGAGCGCCTGGCTCTTCCTGATCGGCGCAGACGACCGTGTCCGGCGCGTGCAGGTCGCGTCCGGTCGCCAGAGCAAAGGCAGGATCGAGGTCCGCGGCGAAGGCATCTCGGCCGGCGACCGCGTCGTGCGCCGCGGGCACGGTGGCCTCGCCGACGGCATGGTGGTCGTCGTGCGCGATACGCAGTCGAGCGCGGTCGAGACGGCGTCGGGCGAGCTGCTCGGAGCGCAGTCGTGAGTCTTTCCGACGTCTCGATCGATCGTCCGGTCCTGACGTGGATGCTGATGCTCGCGCTCGCGACGTTCGGCGTCCTCGGCTTCTCGCGCCTGGGCATCGATCGCTATCCCGACATGACGTTCCCGTTCGTCGGCGTCGTGGTCCAGCTCGAGGGTGCCTCGCCGACCGTGATGGAGGACGAGGTCGTCGACGTCCTCGAAGAGTCCTTCGCCACCATCGAGGGCATCCGCCACATCTACTCCGAGTCGGCCCAGGGCGTCGCCCGCGTCATGATGGAGTTCGAGCTCGAGCAGGATCTCGACGTCGCGGCGCAGGACGTGCGCGACAAGCTGAACATGAGCATGGGCGAGCTGCCCGAGGAGATCGAGCCGCCGGTCCTCGGCAAGGCCGACTTCTCGATGTTCCCGATCATCTTCGCGCCGATCACGACCTCGATGCCCGCGACCGAGGCGACCGAGTACATCGATCGCCACATGAAGCCGATGATCGAGAGCATCCCCGGCGCCGCGGGGACCGAGGTCTACGGCTCCGTCGAGCGCAACATCCGCATCTGGATCGATCCCGACGCCCTGCGCGCCCGCAAGCTCGCCGTCTCCGACGTCCTCGCCGCGATTCGCCGCGAACACGTCGAGCGCCCGGGCGGCTTCGTCGAAGGCGCGGAGATCGAATGGGCCCTCAAGACGGCGGCCGAGTTCCGCTCTCTCGACGAGCTCGCGCGCATGGTCATCTCCTGGGACGGCGACGCCCCGATCCGCCTCGGCGACGTCGCGCGCATCGAGGACGGCGCCGAGGACGTTCGCCGCGCGTCCCACATGAACGGCCAGCCCGGCATCGCGATCGCCGTCAAGAAACAATCCGACGGCAACACCGTCGCGATCGTCGACGAGTTCTACCGGCGCATGGACATCCTGCGCGAGCGCGTGCCCGAGGGCATCCACATCGTCGAGAAGGCCGGCTTCATCGACAACTCCGAGCTGATCCGCGAGTCCTTCGAGGAGACGCTCTTCTCGCTCGTCTTCGGCGGGCTGCTCGCCGTCTTCGTCGTGTTCGTGTTCATGCGCCGCACGCGCCCGACGCTGATCGTCGCGCTCGCGATCCCGACCTCGATCGTGACGACCTTCGGCATGATCTGGCTCTTCGACTACACGCTCAACACGATGACGCTGCTCGGCCTCACGCTCGCCATCGGCGTCGTGATCGACGACGCCATCATCGTGCTCGAGAACATCGAGCGCCATCGGGAGGGCGGGAAGACCGCCTTCGAGGCCGCCCGCGCCGGCACCCGCGAGATCACCCTCGCCGCCGCCGCCGCGACCTTCTCCGTCGCCGCCGTCTTCCTCCCCGTCGCCTTCGCGACCGGTCAGATGGGCAGCTTCCTGACGGAGTTCGGCGTCACGGTCTCCGTCGCCGTCATCATCTCCCTGCTCGTCGCGCTGACGATCACGCCGATGCTCGCCTCTCGTATGCCCCCGCCGAAGGAGCACGGTCGCAGCAAGATCTACGACCGGCTCGAGGCCGGCTTCCGGGCCCTCGAGGATCTCTATCGCCGCGTGCTCGACTGGTCGATCGCGAGTCCGCGCAAGACGACCGCGATCGCGATCGGCGCCGTCGTGCTCGCCGTCCTCGCCGGCAGCCAGCTGAAGGGCGAGTTCTTCCCCGCGGCCGATACCGGCTTCGTCGCCGTGCGCTTCAAGACGCCGCCCGGGAGCTCGCTCGAGAACACCGTCGACATCCTCACGAAGAACGAGGCCTGGTTCCTCGAGCAGCCCGAGGTCGCCTCGATCTTCGCGGCCATCGGCTCGACCTCGATCAGCATCGGCGGCCCCTCGGACGGCATGCTGAACGCCCGGCTCTATCCCGCGGATCAGCGCAAGCGCAGCGCCCAGGAGATCATGGTCGAGGCCCGCAAGGCGCTCTCGGAGATTCCCGGCCAGGAGTTCTCCGTCGTCGATCCGATGGGCTCCTCCGACCGCGAGTTCGAGGTCGAGATCGTCGGGAGCGGCACGCTCGAGGAATTCGACCGCTATGCCAACGAGATGATCGAGCGCCTCGAGGCCGAGGGCGGCATGGTCGACATGGAGATGAGCCTGCGCGTCGGTCTGCCCGAGGCGCGGGTCGTCCCCGATCGCGACAAGGCGGCAGCGCTCGGCGTCGACGCGCAGACCGTCGCGGATACCGTGCTCGCCATGATCGGCGGCCTCGACATCGCGAGCTACCGCGACGGCGAGGAGCGCCACGACGTGCGCATGCGGATGGAAGAAGGGACGCGCGACGACCTCTCGGCGATCGGTGACCTCTGGGTGCGCGCCCGGAACGGCGAGCTCGTCGAGCTGCGCAACCTCGTCACCGTCGAGCGCGGCGCGACCGCCGCCTCGATCACGCGCACCGATCGCGAACGCAGCGTCAAGGTCATGGCGAGCCTCGAGGGCATCGCCCTCGGCGACGCCGTCGCCCGCGCCCAGCGCGTCGCCGAGGAGATCCTGCCCTCGACGCTTTCGCTCCGCCTCACGGGCGATGCCGAGGCGATGAAGGAATCGGGCCAGCAGTTCATGGTCATGATGCTGCTCGCCGTGCTCGTCATCTACATGGTGCTCGCGGCTCAGTTCGAGAGCTTCGTGCAGCCCCTGATCGTCATGGCGGCGCTGCCTTTCTCGATGGTCGGCGCCCTCGGCGGGCTCTGGCTCTTCGACATGTCGCTGAACCTCTTCAGCATGATCGGCATCGTGCTGCTGATCGGCCTCGTCACGAAGAACTCGATCCTGCTCGTCGACTACGCCAATCAGCTCCAGGCGGAGGGCATGTCGGCGAAGGAGGCGATGCGCAAGGCGGCGCCGATCCGCATGCGGCCCGTGCTGATGACGGCGCTCTCGATGATCTTCGGCGTGCTGCCCTCGGCGATGGGCATCGGTCCGGGTGCGGAGACGCGCGCGCCGATGGGTGTCGCGACGGCGGCGGGCATGTTCACGTCGATGCTGCTGACGCTGCTGATCGTTCCGGTCTTCTATCTCGGGCTCGAAAAGCTGCGCGCGCGCTTCGCGGGGACGAAGCGGTCGCCGGCAGTCGAGGCGAGGGGCGTCGCCTGATCGCAGCGCGATCGGGCGGGAGGATGCTGCGTTGAGTCGCCCGGACGGGTTCAAGCTCTTCGTCGCCTCACGCTTCCTGGAGCCGGTCGAGCAGGCCTTCGCTGCGGCCTTCGAGACGCGCTTCGCCGAGACGAAGGATCCGCTCGCCGAGCTGCGCGCCGCCGGTGAAGCATTCGACGGCATCGCGTTCTCCCTCGACGTGCCGATGCGCGAGGCCGAGATCGCGGCGCTGCCGGAACGCGTCCGTGTGCTCGCGACCTATTCGGTCGGTACGGACCACATCGATCTCGCGGCCGCCCGCGCGCGCGGGCTCGCCGTCTTCAACACGCCCGGCGTGCTCGCGGATTCGGTGGCGGAGAATGCGCTCTTCCTGATGCTCGGGGCCGCGCGCCGGGGCCAGGAGGCGATCGAGATGATCCGCCAGCGGAGCTGGCACGGCTGGAATCCGGGCCAGCTGGTCGGGCGGCAGCTCACAGGGCGCACGCTCGGCATCTTCGGCATGGGCGACATCGGCCGGCGCATCGCGGCGCGCGCCCGTGCCTTCGACATGCGCATCCTCTACTGCAATCGCAGGCGGCTCGCGCCTGCGCTCGAGGCAGGGGCCGAGTACCGGGATTCGATTGCCGCGCTCGCGGCGGAGGTCGACGTCCTCGTACTGGCCTGTCCTGCGACGGACGAGACGCGAGGGATCGTGAATCAGGCGCTGCTCGCCGTGGCGCGTCCCGGGCTCATTCTCGTCAACATCGCGCGCGGGGATCTCGTCGTGGATCGCGCACTGATCGACGCGCTGCAATCGGGGCAGGTCTGGGCCGCGGGGCTCGACGTCTTCGCGGGCGAGCCGGCGATCCATCCGGAGTACTTCGATCTCAAGAACGTCTTCATGGTCCCGCACATCGGGAGCGCGACGATCGAGGCGCGCATGGGGATGGGCCGGATCCTGATCGATGCGATCGAGGCCTGGCGGCGCGGCGAGGCGGTCCCGAATCGCGTCTGCTAGTCGAGTGGCGTCGTCGCCGCCTGGCGTCCCGCCTTGCGGCCGAAGAACGTGCAATCCCCGAGCGACATGCCCGAGCTGTAGCCCTTGCCCCAGCGCGGCAGGCCGCAGGCCGTGCGGCCGGCGGCGTAGAGGCCGGGGATCGGATCGCCGTCGACCGTGAGGACCTCGCCCGTCGGGCGCACACGCAGGCCGCCGAGGGTGAAGAAGGGGTAGTAGGCCTGCTTGAGATGGCAGGCGAGGGCGGCGAAGGGCGGCTCGTCGAGGGGCTTCAGCCAGTTCGCGTCTTTGTGGAAGAGGGGGTCTTCGCCCTTGGCGGCATGGCGGTTGTAGACCTCGACGGTCGCGACGAGGCTGCCGGGCGCCAGCTCGAGCTCGCGCTCGACCTCTTCCCAGGTCGAGCCGACGGCGGCGATCTCGATCTTCGAATAGGGCGAGGGCTGCTGGAAGATCGCGTCGTCGACGAGCAGGAAAAAGCGATCGCCGATCTGGCTCGCGATGAAATGCGCGACGCGCCCGCCGTAGGCGTCTTCGTTGATGAAGCGCGCACCCTTGTCGTTCACGAGGATGCCCTTGACGTGGGACTCGGGCGGGTCGAAGGGCAGGGTCAGGAAGATCTCGTCCATGTGGATGGCGGCGCCGCCGACGCTCATCCCGAGGCGGATGCCGGAGCCGTCGTCGTAGCCGCCGGAGAGGCCATCGGCGCCGAGCCGCGGCCGGAGCGGGACGTACTGGCGCAGCATGTCCTCGTTCAGCGCGAAGCCGCCGGCGCAGAGGACGACGCCGCCCCGGGCGCGCAGGGCCTTCTCCTCGCCGTCGGTGACGACGACGAGGCCGCAGACGCGATTCTTTTCGTCGACGACCAGCGCCCGCGCGCGGGTCTGGAAGCGGACCTCGACGCCGAGCGCATGCACGCGCTGCGCGAGCTTGTCGAGCAGCATGAAGCCGCCCGTCTCGCCGATCGCTTCGGGCAGATGGCCGCGCGGACAGGGGCGTGCCTGCTCCTTGAAGGGCCAGGCGTATTCGCTGCCCGAGAGGATCAGGCAGTCGCCGGTCCCGGGCATGACGGGCTTGCCGGGGATCCAGGTGTTCCGATAGGGCACGCCCTGGGCCTTCAGCCATTCGAAATGCGCGAGCGCGCCGTCGGCGTACATCCGTACGCGTTCTTCGTCGGCATCGGGCCCGCCCGCCATCATCATGTAGCGGAAGAAGTCCTCGGTCTCGTCGACGAAGCCGTTCGCGCGCTGGACCTCGGTCCCGCCGTTCCCGCCGAGATAGATGTCGCCGCCCGCCATCGCGCTGGTCCCGCCGCTGCCCGAGGCGACCTCGACGAGGATGACGCGCCCACCGGCCTCGGCGGCCTCGATCGCCGCCGATGCGCCTGCCGCGCCGAAGCCGACGACGACGACGTCGCATTCCGCGTCCCAGCGCGCGATCTCGGCGAGCGGGCGCGGGCGCGTGGAGGCGCTGCGGGGCGGATTCGGGGTCGGGCTCATCACGGGCTCCTCTGCAGAGGGAATCGAGAAGAATGGGCGGATCGAAGGACGTGCGAAACGGCGCTCCGAAGGCCCGGTCGGGGCCATGACTTGGGTTCACGGCACGCTAGCGTAGGGCATCGGAACCGGCAGAGGAGCGACGACATGAGCAAGCAATCGGCGGAAGACAGGATCCTGAACGGCCAGCTCTGGAACGATTTCTGCGACCGCTTGAAGGCGGCCGGCCAGCTGCTCCAGGAGCCGAACGTTCCGAAGGACCGGATGAACCAGGCCCTCGGCCACCGCTTCCTGACCCGCATCCTGCGCGCCGGTCTCGAGCGCGTCGTCGACTACGCCGATCCGCAGTATCCCGCCTTCTACCGCCTCGCCGACGACACGAAGAAGATCCTGAACGACAACCCCGACAACTACTACGAGAACTGCAACATCGACGGCCGCTTCGACTACCGCATCAGCGGGACGCGCGGGACCGTCAAGTGGTTCAGCATCGGCATCAAGGGTGGCGTCGGCGTCGAGGGCATGGCGAGCCTTTCCGAGATCGACTCCTCGAAGATCGAGCTCGAGCCCGACGGCAGCTTCGAGATCCTGCTCTCGCAGAAAAAGCCGCAGAAGGGCAACTGGCTCGAGCTCTCGCCGAAGGCGACGAACCTCGTCGTCCGCCAGACCTTCGGCAACCGCAAGCAGGAGAAGCGGGCCGAGCTCTCGATCGAGTGCCTGAATCCCGAGCGGAAGAACAACAACGTCGATCCGGATCGGATCGAGGCGCAGCTGATGGGCGCACTCGGCTTCCTCGAGAGCACGGTGAAGCTCGGGCTCATGTGGACGAAGGACTATCAGGAGAACACGCTGAACCGGCTGCATCCCCACGACCAGGCGGTGCTGCAGGCGGCGGGCGGGGATCCGACGATCCACTACTACCAGAGCCATTGGCAGCTCGCGCCGGACGAGGCGCTCGCCGTGCGGATTCCGTTCCTGCCGGAATGCCAGACGTGGAACCTGCAGCTCTCGAATTTCTGGATGGAGTCCCTCGACCACCGTTTCTTCAACGTCTGGACCAACAAGTTCATGGCGCGCCACGAGCCCGATGGCTCGGTGAAGATCCTGATCGCCCACGCCGATCCGGGGCCGGCCCATCCGAACTGGCTGAACACCCTCGGCCACGATCAGGGCGGCATGCTCGGCCGCATCGTCGGCGCCGCCGGCCCCTGCCCGAAGGAGTGGGAGACGCAGGTCGTGAAGTTCGCGGACGTCGCCTCGCGCTGATCGGGGCGGCGGCGCGGCGGCGGCGAAGCGGTACCTCGCCGGCAGGTCGGCCGCAGATTCTCGTCGCGCGCCGGTTCCGGCGTCCCGGCGCGCCCGTTGCCTGCGATCCGACGTCTCTCGCCACCACTCATCCCCGTCGACCGGCCGCAGGGGTGGAATCCGCCTGGCGCGCCCGGACTCGACCCGGGAGGAGCCTCGATGGCGATGATGTCGCGCGATCCCGCGGCGGCCGAGACGGAGACTGCGCGCGGGGAATCCGCTCGCGGCGTCGTCGGCACCGTTGCCGCGATGCATCGCGACGCAGGCGCTGCGGCCCGCCATGCCGGCATCGTGGACCGCGTCTTCGGTCCGGGCGCGAGCGAGCGGGCCGCCGCGGGCGACACGCTGCACACCGGGACCCAGCCGCTCTATCCGGAGATCGACGTCGAGTTCTCGCTCGGCGAGGTCGCGCGCAGGCTCGCCAGCGTGCTCGGTCCTGCGAGCAAGATCGCGGGAGACCTCGTCGCCGACGAGAACGTCGAGATCCAGGGGCTCGTCGAAGGCCGGGTGCGCGCGCGGCGCTCGCGCGTCACGATCGGCGTGGAGGGGCTCGTGCGCTCGCGCATCGAAGCGCGCTCGGTCCGGATCCGGGGCACCGTGCGCGGGAACGTCACGGCGGAGGATTGGGTCGAGGTCAAGCCGGGGGGCGTGATCTTCGGCGACGTGCGGGCGCCCCGCGTCATCCTCCACGACGGGGCCACCGTGACGGGGCGCCTCCAGATGCCGAGCGCCGCTTTGCGGCGGAGCGCGGGGCATTTCGATCCCCTCGTCATCCCGCCGCGCCCGCGCATGCGCAAGGTCGGCGGCGCGAAGAAGCCGGGCCCGCGCACGCGTCCGACGACGGGCTGATCCGCCCGCGGCGATGCCGCTCTGGCCGAGCGTGCGCGGAAAGCTCGGGTACCGCCGGGCTCTCAGCCGGGCATGCGCGGAAAGCTCGGGACGCCATCCGGGACGTGATGCCACGGCTGCTGGTCGATCGTGAAGAGGACCGCCTCCGGCCCCCGGAAGAGCGAGGGATCGTCGAGCGTCCCGACTTTGAGAAAGACGAGCGGCACGTCGGGCACCCGCGTCAGCAGGTGCGTCCCGCAATCCGGGCAGAACTCGCGGGTCACGGGCCGCGGGATGTCGCTGCGCGTGAAGGCCCGGGACTCGCCCTGCGTGAAGGCGAAGCCGTCGACGGGCATTCCCATGATCAGCACGGCGGCGCCGCCCGAGATGTACTGGCACTCGCGGCAATGGCATTGCATGCGCATCGCCGGCTCGCCCTCGGCGGCGTACCGGACCCGTCCACAATAACAACGACCCGTGATCGGCATGGCCCCTCCTGCGTCCGCGATCGGTGGGGCGGAGCGCCCCGGCAGCTTACCCGAGCGCGCGCGATTCGGGGCAGCGCGGCGCGTCCGGCGCAGTACCATCGCGGGGTCCCTGCGGTCCGGGCTCGGCTCGCCGCGGATGGAGCGAGCGCTCGAAGCCGATGAATGGGCTGCGCAGCGGATCGCGACGAAAGGATTGGCAGGACTGCATGTTCCATGGCTGGTGGATCGTCGCGACCGTCTTCATGGCCCAGCTCTTCATGGTCGGCTTCATGAGCTACGGCTACGGCCTCTTGATCGTGGAAGTCGAGAAGGAGTTCGCCTGCGGCATGGAGAAGATGAATGCGGGCGCGATGGCGATGACCGCGATCGGATTCGTGCTTCCACTCGTGGTCGGTCCGCTCGTGGATCGCTGGTCCGTGCGTGGCCTCATGCTGATCGGTGTCGGTGGACTCGTCGCGGGCCTGGTCGCCTTGTCTCTCGCGCCGGGTTGGATCGCCTGGGCGGTGGTGATGGGCAGCATCGTCGCGATCGCGAATACGCTGCTCGGGCCGATCGTCGGCCAGGCGGCGGTCTCGCGCTGGTTCACGCGTTCGCGCGGCAGGGCGATGGGCATCGCCGCGCTCGGCACCTCCATCGGGGGCCTCGTGATCGCGCCGCTCTTCGGCCTGAGCTTCGAGTCCATCGGCTGGCGGCTCACCCTCCGATTCATGGCCGTACTCGTCGCGCTGCTGGCGCTGCCGCTGCTGCTCGTCTTCTTCCGGAATCATCCCCGGGATCTCGGCCTGCTGCCCGAAGGCGTCGAGGCCGGGTCGGCGGCCGCTTCGGCGCCTCCCGTTCAACCCGCGGCCGCCAGCGAGATCCTGCGTCAGCTGCCGTTCTGGGCGATCTCGATCTGCCTCGCGCTCTTTCTCGGGACCTACAACGCGATGCTGATGAACGTCCCGAAGTTCGCCGCGGACCTCGGTGCAGACTCCATGGCGCGATCGAACATGGTCGTCGCGCTCACGCTGGCCGGCCTCGTCGGCAAGCTCGGCTTCGGTTGGCTCGCCGACCGGATCCCGCTGAATCTCGGCCTCTGGACGGCCATCGGCCTCACGGCCACGGCGATCGGCGTGATGTCGACGGAGCCAGAGATGCCCGTTCTGATCGCGAGCGCCGCGATGATGGGCCTCGCTGCCGGCGGGATCCTGCCCGTCTGGGGCGCCTTGATGGCGCAGGTCTTCGGCGTCGCGAACTTCGGCCGCGCCATGGGATTCCAGGCGCCGTTCATTACGGCGGGCGCACTGGCCGGCCTCGCCCTGGTCGGGCGGATCCGGGATCAGACGGGGAGCTATGTGCTCGCCTTTCAGATCTTCATCGGTGTGCTCGGCGTGGCGGCGGCCGTTCTCGTGATGTTGAGGATGCCGAAGGTGGCCCCGTGCGCCGCCGTGGCAGTGACGGAGTAGAGGTGGCGCAATGAGTGGTCTTCCCGGCGATTTCGAATTCGATCCCTTCGATCCGAGTTTCTACGACGATCCCTATCCGTACTACAAGGTCATGCGCGACCACGCGCCCGCCTACAAGCACGCGACGCACGAAGGTCGGGTCTGGCCCCATTTCTGGATGATCTCGCGCGCGAAGGACGTGAACGACGCGCTCGCCGACTGGCGGACGTTCTCCTCTGCGCGCGGAACGCTGATCGACACGGACATCTCGTTGATCCCGCCCAACATGTTCAACATGGATCCGCCGCGCCACGACGAGCTGCGCGCGATCCTCGCCCGCGTCCTCACGCCCGTGCGCGTCGCGCGCCTCGAGGGCCACATCCGCCAGAGCGCGCGGGCGATCCTCGAGGGGCTCGTCGATCGCGGTGGCTGCGACGCGTCGCCCGACTACTCGCACCAGATCCCGACGCTGACGATGTGCGAGCTGCTCGATCTGCCGGTCTCGGATCGCGACCAGTTCCTCGCCTGGAACATGGCGACCCTGGCCGGCGGCGATTTCACGAGCCCCGCAGCGCTCGAGGCCTACGCGGAGATGGGCCGCTACTGGACCGATCTCGTCGCCGAACGGCGGGTCCACCGATCCGACGACCTGATCTCGCAGATCCTGCACAACCAGAGCGAGGGCAAGGAGCTCTCCGACGAGGAGATCGGCGGCTTCTGCTCGCTGCTCCACGACGCGTCGCAGAACACGACGATGAACATGATCGCCAACGCGATCATTTCGCTCGGCCTGTATCCGGACGAGCGCCGCAAGCTCGTCCGCGAGCCCGCGCGCTGGCCGCAGGCGCTCGAGGAGATCCTGCGCTTCGTCTCTCCGGTCCAGGGCCTGGCCCGGGCGACGACCCGCGACGCCGTGATCGGCGATGCGACGATTCCGAAGGGCGATCAGGTGCTCCTGCTCTATGGCTCGGCCAATCACGACGAGACCGTCTTCCCGAATCCCGACGTCCTCGATCTCGACCGGCCGGTGAAGAGCCATTGGACCTTCGGCCACGGCATCCATTTCTGTCTCGGCAACGCGGTCGCACGGCTCGAGACGCGGGTCGCGCTCGAGGTGCTGCTCGAGCTCGCTCCCGATTATTCGGTCGACGCCGGGGGCATCGTCCGCAATCAGCTCGTGCCGACGCGCGGCGTCGCCCATGCGCCGATCGAGTTCGGAAAGCTGGGCCGCCCCGCGGCTTCGAAGACAGGGGGGGCATGAGATGAGCCAGCGACCCGGGATCGACGCGGAGTTCGCCTTCGATCCGAACGATGCGGCGAAGGCCAAGGATTTCGCGCTGATGGCGCGGATCCGGAGCGAGAAGCCGGTCTGCCGGCCGGCGGACAACATCGTGCTCGTGACGCGCCATGCGGACGTCACCGCCGTCTTTCGGGACTCGAAGCGCTTCTCGTCCGTCGGTGACATGCGGGCGCCGGGCATCGTCGTGCCGCCCGAGGAGAGCTTCCTCGGCGAGCTCGACGCACCGCTCCATCCGAAGATCCGGCGTGTGCTCCATCGGACTTTCACGATCGCGAAGGCGAAGGAGTCCGAGCCGTTCACGCGCCGGGCCGTGCGGAAGCGGCTCGATCGGATCGTCGCGGCGGGCAAGGGCGATCTGATGGCGGATTTCGCGACCGTGATTCCCGGATCCGTCTCGGCGGACCTGCTCGGCTTTCCCGAGGAGCAGCACGACCGGTTGATGACCTGGTGTAACGAGCTGCTCCACAGCAGCTGGCCCCCGACCGGTCGGACGGAAAAGGGCGAGGGCATCGCCGCCGGCTTCCCCGAGCTGACGGCCTGCATCGACGAGCAGATCGAGCGCCGGATCGCGGACGACGCCTGCGACGACCTGCTCGCCTCGATGGTGCGTTCGCGGGGTGACGACGGCTGGCAGATCGGCGCGCATCACACGCGCACGCTCGTCGTCAACATGCTCGCGGGCTCGCTCTCGGCGACCTACATGGTCGGAAACCTGCTCTACCGGCTGCTGACGGACGCCGGCTTCGTCGCGGCCCTGCGCGCCGACGACGTCCGGATCGACCGCGCGGTCGAGGAATCGCTCCGCTACGAGGCGCCCGTCGCCTTCCTCTGGCGGACGGCGCGGGCCGACGCGGAGATCGCCGGCACGCCCGTCTTCGCCGGCGAGCACATCATGTGCCACATCACGGCGGGCAATCGCGACGAGGCGGCCTATCCCGACGCGGAGTCGTTCCGCCTCGATCGCATCGATCCCCCCGAGCATCTCGCCTTCGGCGCGGGCCCCCACCTCTGCCTCGGCAACCACCTGACGCGCTTGATCGGTCGGGTGGTGATCGAGGAGACGCTCGCGCTGATGGAGCGGACGCGGCTCGAGCTCGAGCCGGGATTCGTCTGGCAGTGCGTGAACCATCTGCAGGAGTACGGGCCCGAACATCTGCCGGTTCGCGTCACGCGCTGAAAGGAATCGCCATGACGAGTGCCGCTCCGAATCCCGCGAAAGCCATCGGGCCCGGGACTTTTTCGCTCGCCGGGCGTGTCGCCCTCGTGACCGGCGGCGCTTCGGGGATCGGCCGCGCGACCTGCCTCGCCCTCGCGGCGTCGGGGGCGGCGGTCGTCGTCGCGGACCTGAACGCCGACGGGGCCCGCAAGGTCGCCGGGGAGATCGAGGCGGGCGGGGGCAGGGCGCATGCACAGCCCGTCGACCTCGCCGACGAGGCGTCGATCGAGGCGATGATCGAGGCGACGGTCGCCGTCTTCGGCGGGATCGACGTCCTGCACAACAACGCAGCCGATTCCGATCCCGCGCTGATGGCGGCGGATGGCCCGATCGTCGAGCTGACGGCCGAGGTCTGGGACCGCAACATGCGCATCAACCTGCGCGCGCCGATGCTGGGCTGCAAATACGCGATTCCGCACATGATCCGCCGGGGCGGCGGCTCGATCATCAACACCTCGTCCGCATCGGGGCTGACCGGCGACGTCGTGCGCGCGGCCTATGCGGCGTCGAAGGCGGGGCTCGGCTCGCTGACCCAGAACGTCGCCGTGCAATACGGCAAGCAGGGCATCCGCTGCAATGCGGTCGCCCCGGGCGTGATCGCGACGCCGGCGCTCGAGGCGAACGTGCCGAAGGCCGCCGTCGAGGTCTACGTCGAGAACACGCTCACGCCGCGGCTCGGGCGGCCCGAGGACATCGCCGCAGTCGTCGTCTTTCTCGCGTCGGACGCCGCCGCTTTCGTGACCGGACAGATCCTCTCCGTCGACGGCGGGATCCTCTCGCATCACACGGCGATGGCGGGCATCCGGAAGCTTTCGGGCTGAGTGCGGCGCGGCGCCATCGACCGAAGCGGGTCGGGGCGGGCGCCAGTGAGGAGGTCGGAATGTCGCGAATCGTTCTCGGCGGAGCCGTCGATCTCCACTGCCATTTCGGTCCCGAGTCCGTCGTCGGCCGCAAGCATGCGGTGGATCCCTTCGACGCGGCGCGGGACGCGCTGGCCCTCGACTTCAAGGCGCTGGTCCTCAAGTCGCACGATTTCCCCAGCAACGGTTTCGCCTATTCCGTCTCGCAGACGGTGCCCGGGATCCGGGTCTACGGCTCGATCTGCTGCGATTTCTGCATCGGCGGGCTGAATCCGGGCGCGGTCGAGATCGCGCTCCGGGACGGGGCCGCCGTCGTCTGGCTGCCGACCATCTCGAGCCAGCAGGATTTCGACAACGGCGTCGCGGCGATGCTGAACGTCCCGGGCGAGGGGATCGAAATGCTCGACGAGGCGGGGCGCCTGCGGCCCGAGGTGCTCGAGATCATCGACCTCGTCGCCCAGCACGGCGCGATCCTGGCGACCGGCCATACCTCGCGCGCGGAGCATTTCGCCGTCGCGAAGGCCCATGCCCGCCGCGGTCCCGTCGTCGTGACCCACGCGATGAACGCGGGCGCGGGGCCGAACCTCTCGGTCGCCGACTGCGCGGCCCTCGCGGAGCTCGGCTGTTTCATCGAGCTCGCCGCCGCGACCTGCATGGCGGGGCACGGGCCGGGCATTCCCGAGATGGTCCGGGCCGTCGACGCGATCGGCCCGCGGCAGATCGTGCTCTCGACCGACTACGGCTGGACCGACGAGCTGCCGCATCCGGCGATCGGGCTTCACGACTACGTCGACGCCCTCTGGCGGGCGGGCGCGAAGGAGGACCAGCTCCGCGAGATGGCCTGCGCCAATCCGGCCCGGCTCCTCGGGCTGGATCCCTGACGAAGAACGGGAGGGCGCGCATGCCCACGCTCGAAGAACGAATCCGTGCCATCGAGGATCGCGATGCGATCCGCGAGCTGACGGCGCGCTACTGCCAGCTCGCCGTCGCGGGTCGCGCGGAAGAGATCGTCGCGCTGTTCACCCGCGATGGCATCATGGAATCGGGCGGGACCCGCGAGAGCGGCCATGCGCGCCTGCTCAAGCTCTATCGCAGCTCCTTCGGCGAGCTCCGCCCGATCCCCTTCATCCACAACCACGTGGTCGAGCTCGCCGGCGACCGCGCGACGGGCTTCTGCAGCATCGAGCTGCGCATGGTGGAGAACGGCGAGGCAGTGACGGCTGCCGGGCATTACGACGACGTTTTCGAGCGCGAGGACGGCGTCTGGCGCTTCGCCCACCGCAAGCTCGTCTTCTATCACCGCGTCCCGCTCGCGAAGGGCTGGGCCTGATCCGCTCGCGCTAGAGCGGCTTCCAGGTCGGCTTTCGCCGCTCGCGGAAGGCGGCGAAGGCCTCGGCGATGTCGCCCGTCGCCGTGCAGAGGATCTGGGTCCGGTTCTCGAGGTCGAGGGCGTGGCGCAGCGACGGCGAATCGACCGTCTGCCACATCGTCTCCTTCGTCATCCAGACCGCGAGCGGGCTGTGCGCCGCGATCTCGCGGGCCTTCGCGAGCGCGCGCTCCTGCAGCAGCGACTCTTCGACGATCTCGAAGACGAGGCCGATCCGTTCGGCCTCGGCGGCGTCGAAGACGCGGCCCGTCAGCAGCAGCTCGGCCGAGCGCGCGGCGCCGACGAGGCGGGGCAGGTGGTAGCTCGTTCCCATGTCGCAGGCGGAGACGCCGCGCTGGATGAAGACGGCGCCGAACGAGGCCTGCGGCGTCGCGAAGCGGATGTCGCAGGCGAGGGCGAGGGCGAAGCCGCCGCCGTGGGCCGGACCGTGGATCGCCGCGATCACGGGCTGGCGCAGGCGATGGATCTTCTCGAAGAGGCCGGCCATCAGCTCCTGCATCGCGAAGGCACGCGGGATCGCGCCTTCGACGCTCGCTGCCAGCGCGCCCGTCGGCGTGTCGCCCGCCTGCTTCAGGTCGTCGACGCCGGACTTCATGTCCGCACCGGAGCAGAAGGCGACGCCCTCGCCGCGCACGACGACGACGCGGAGCGTGCGGCTCGACGCGATCTCGTCGAAGACGGCGTGCAGCTCGCCGAGCGTCTGCGCGGAGAGGGCATTGCGCCGGGCCGGGCGGCGGATCGTGACGATCGCGATCTCGTCGGCGGTCGTCTCGAGCGTGATCTCTCCCGCGCTCGTGGTTTCGGTCGCGCTCGACGTCTCGAGTGTCATCTCAGAGCAGTCCTTCGCCCATCCGCCGGAAGGCGGCGTCGATCGTGCCCCCCATGAACGCCTCGAAGCGGGGGCGGGGAAGATCGGCGAGCAGCTTCCGGTAATGGTCGGTCGGGGCGGTGAAGCCCTCGAAATGCGGGAAGTCCGACGAGAAGACGAGCATGTCTTCGGGCAGCTCCTCCATGATCTTCAGCAGCGGCGAGTCGTTGCCGCCGGAGAGCGGCGTCGCCTTCACGTGCTGCGCCAGGACCTCGCTCGGCTTCGAGCGCAGCTTCGCCTGGCCGAGGAAGAGCTCGGCCGTCGGCGAGACCCGGTCGTCGATCTCGCGGTGGAGGAAGGGCAGCCAGCCCGTACCGACCTCGGCGAGCAGCAGCGTCAGCTTCGGGAAGCGCTCGAAGACGCCGGAATAGATCATCGAGTTGATCAGCGTCATGGGGGCCACGTGGCGATGGCTGCTGCAGATCATGCGCAGCAGCGTCGTATCGCCGCCCTGATTCGCCCAGCCCGGATCGAAATGCATGCGCTCGAAGCCGGTATGCAGCATCGGCATCATGCCGAGATCGCTGGCGGCGGCCCAGACGCGATCCCAGTCCGGATGGCTCGGCGGCTTCCCGTTCACCGGATAGCCGGGGATCAGGAAGATCCGGCTGCCGCGGGCGCGCATGCGGCCGAGCTCGGCGACGACGTAGGCGAGATCGTTGTACTCGAGGGCCGTCACCGGCCGAAGCAGGCCTTCGCCCGCGGCGCAGGTCGTCGCGAGCCAGTCGTTGCAGGCCGAGATCACCTCCTGGCGCAGCGCGAGCTCGGGGATCTGCAGGTTGTACGAGATGCCCGCGAGGCAGATCACGTGCTGCTGGGCGATGCCCTGCTCGCGCACCCATTTGACCCGCGCCGCCGCGTTCGCCACCTCGAACTGGTTCTTGCCCTCGAACTCCGCCCGGCGCGCCTTCTCGCCGGCCTTCTCCTCTCCGAAGAGCGTCATCAGGCCGGGCGGCATCAGCTCCCGCAGCGGCGGCCGCTCGGCCTCGGGGACGGCGCGCAGGAGGTCACCGACGATCGCGTCGACGGCGAGCAGCCCGGGATTCAGCTTCGGCAGCCGCTTCGCGAGCTTCGGCCAGGCCTCGAGCCAGTCTTCGCCGGGTTCGAAATGGGCGTCGATGTCGATGATCGCGGTCATGGCGTTCTCCTGTTGCATCGGAATCGTTCAGCCGAGCAGCATGCGGCGCGCTTCTTCGCCGAGGGTCGGCGTCGAGAGGGTCGAGAGATGCTCGGCGCGCTGCTTGGCCATCTGGGCCGTGATCTCCGGATGGGTCGAGACGAAGAACTCCTTCGCGGCGATCCCGGCGAGGATGATCTCGGCGGCCTGCTTGCCCGTCAGGCTGCCGGGGCCATGAGTCATGTCCTGCATGGCTTTGCGGTGGAACTCGATCTTCGAGGCATCGGGGGCCGTCGCGGCGTCTTCGAAGATCCGCGTCGCGATGGGACCGGGGAGCACGGCCGAGACCGAGATCGGCGCCTCGACGAGATCCATCTCCATGCGCAGGCACTCGCTGAACGAGAGGACGGCGTGCTTCGACAGGATGTAGGGGGTCTGGACGGCCATCATCGAGAGCCCGCCGATCGAGGAGAGATTGCCGATGTAGGCGGGCTTGCCCGCGGCGAGCATGCGCGGGACGAACGCGCGCACGCCGTGGATCACGCCGAGCACGTTGATCCGGATCGCGCGCTCCCAGACTTCGACGGGCAGCTCCCAGGAGAGGCCGAGGATCTCGATGCCGGCGTTGTTCATCAGGAGCCGGACGTCGCCGAGGCGATCGTGGACGGTCACTGCGAGCCGATCCAGGGCGGCCGGGTCGGCGACGTCGGTCGGGACCGTGATCGCCTCGCCGCCGGCGGCACGGATGTCCGCGGCAACGCGCTCGATCCGGTCGGCCGCGATGTCCGCGAGGGCGACCCGCATGCCGAGCTCGGCGGCGGTGCGCGCGAGGCCCTCGCCGATGCCGCTGCCTGCGCCCGTGATGACGGCGACGCCGCCCCGAAATGCTTCCGCCGGACTCGTCATGATCTTCTTCTCCTCTTCACTCACGTGCTCGTTCGCTTGCTCACGCTCGCGCCTTGCGCGACCGGTCGATCCGGCGCCCTGCCGGCTCGCGCCCGCCCGCCGCGGCTAGGCGTTCCAGCGCTTCAGGAACGCGGAGGCGTCGTCGACGCAGCGCTGGGCCTGGTCGACGAGGCCGACCCAGGAGACGAAGCCGTGGGGCATGCCGGGATAGCGCCGGCTCTCGGTCGGGACGCCGGCGCGCAGGAGCTTCTCCGCATAGCGCTCCCCGTCGTCCCGGCTGGGATCGAGCTCGGCGCTCGCCACGAACGCGGGGGCGAGGCCGCGATGATGCGCGGCCCGCGCGGGCGAGGCCCAGGGATGATCCTGCTCGGCCACCGGATCGGAGAGGAACTGCTGCCAGAACCAGGCGATCGCGGCGTCGGTCAGGATCGGGCCGCTCGCGAACTCGTCGGCCGAGGGTGTCCGCTCCGAGGGATAGTTGCAGGAGCCGTAGATCAGGATCTGCGCGCGCAGGGCCGGACCGCCCTCGTCGCGGGTGCGGAGCGCGACGGCCGCGGAGAGATTCGCGCCAGCGCTGTCGCCGGCGACGGCGAGTCGACTCGCGTCACCGCCGATCTCCGCCGCATGGATCGCCGCCCAGTTCGTCGCGGCCCAGGCGTCCTCGACCGCCGCGGGAAATCGATGCTCGGGCGCGAGGCGGTAGTCGACCGAAACGACGACGGAGCCCGCACCATGACAGAGCGCTCGGCAGATCATGTCCTGGGTATCGAGATCGCCGACGACCCAGCCGCCGCCGTGGAAGTAGACGACGATCGGGAAGGGCGCCTGGCCCGTCGGGGTGTAGATCCGGACGGGCAGCGCGCCGCCGGGGCCGGGGATCGTGCGGTCGGCGACACCGGCGAGCGGGACGGCGAGCTTGGGATAGGCCGTCGACGATTCGCGCACGTATTTGCGCAGGACGTCGATCGGCAGGCTCGTCATCTCGAAGCCTTCGGGCGCCGGGGCGAGCAGGGCTTCGACTTGCGGATCGAGGGGCATGTTCGGGGCTCCTTCGCGAGAGTCGCACGCGCGCGGTTCCTGCGCGCGGGGGCGCGGGCTCAATCGAGCTGCATGTGGTCGGGGTTCGGGCCGAGGGTCGCGTTGAAATAGTCGACGAGACGATAGGGCCAGGAGAGGAAGATGCGACCCTGGCTGTTGCGGTAGTAGCTCTTCGCCTTCGGATGCGACCAGATCATCTGCGGCATGCGTTCGTCGATCTGGCGGTTGAACGCTGCGTAGGCGGCTTCGGTCGGCTCGATCGTGCGCGCGCCGCGGGCCCGGGCGTGGTCGAGACACTCGATCATGTAGTGGACCTGGCGCTCGGACACGATGTTCTGCCCCGCGGCATGGTTCGGCGCCGAGTTCGGGCCGCCCGTCATGAAGAAGTTCGGATAGCCGGGGACCTGGATCCCGAGATAGGCGCGCGGATCCTCCTCGCCCCACTCGGCGCCGAGGTCGCGGCCGCCGCGGCCGATCACGCGCAGGGGCCCGAGCATCTTCGCCACCTCGAAGCCCGTCGCGAGGGCGATCACGTCGACCTCGATCTCGCGTCCGCTCCGGGTGACGATCGCGGTCTCGGTGACGCGCTCGATGGGATCGATCTCGAGCTCGACGTTCGGCCGCTTCAGCGTGTCGAGATAGCCGGTATCCATCACGATCCGCTTCGAGAAGATCGGGATGTCGGGGACGACCTTCTCGAGCAGGTCCGGGCGGTCGGCCAGCTTCTCGCGGTAGTAGGCGAGGGTGAACTCGCGCATGGCGTCGTTGCCGGCGGAGACGGATCGGTCCTGATGGGGCCAGCTCGGATCGCGCAGCACGTTCGGGAAGAGGCCGTCCGCCGCGAACCAGTAGGCGCGGAAGCGGAACCACTCGGCGTATTTCGGGATGTTGCGCAGGGCCCACTTCACGCCGTCCGGGACCGGCTGCCCCGCGCTCGGGTTGTTGAGCAGCCAGTGGCGCGAGCGCTGGAAGATCGTGAGCCGCTCGGCCTTCGGGGCGATCGCGACGGCGAGCTGCGCGCCCGACGCGCCGGTCCCGATCTGGGCGATGCGCTTGCCCTCGAGCGGCACGTTCGGGTCCCAGCGCGTCGTGTGCATCACGACGCCGCGGAAGGTCTCGAGCCCGGGGATCTTCGGGAACGCAGGCCGATTCACGATGCCGTGGGCGTTGAGGACGGCATCGGCCTCGACGATCCGGCTGGGCTCGCCCTGTTTCTGGACGCTCACGCGCCAGCGCTTCTTCGCCTCGTCCCATTCGCAGCCGAGCACGCGGGTCTCGAACTCGATCTGCTTTCGCAGGCCGAAGCGCTCGACGACGCCGAGAAAATACGCCCGCATGTCGGCGCCGCGGGGATGATATTCGTTCCAGTCCGGGCTCTGGGCGAAGGAGAAGGAGTAGAAATGGCTGGGGGTATCGACGCCGACGCCGGGATAGACGTTCTCCCACCAGGTCCCACCGGCGTTCTCGTTCTTCTCGAAGATCGTGTACGCGTAGCCCGCCTCGGCGAGCTTCACGCCGGCGCAGATGCCCGACAGCCCCGCGCCGATCACGACGACATGGAAATCCGCCGGCGGCGGGACCCGCCCGGGCCACTCGCGGCGTGGCTTCGCGGGCTCGAGTCCGATCTGGTCGAGCAGCAGCGGGATGAATTCGTCGGCGACGGGCTCCCCCGCACCGATCGACATCATCTTCTGCATCAGCGGCCGCGGCAGCTCGGGAATCTCGATGGGCGCATCTCGGGAGAGGAGGGCGAAGAGCCGCTCGCGCAGCTCGGCGGCGAGCGAATCCGGGACGTCCGAGGGAACCGGCGCGTAGAGCGGGCGGATATGAGGGGCGAACTTCTCGAGAAAGGCCTCGTCGTGGGTCAGATGGGTATGCACCATCAGCAGCGTCTCGAGGTTCGCTTCCTGCAGAGCGCTCTCGAGGGCCTTCGGATCGGGGGCCTGCGAGCGGGATGCGCGGGGCAGGGGCGGCGAGGGGGGCGACGCAGACGAGGTCATTGCGAGCTCCGGTTCGGGTTGGCCGCGCTGCGCCGCTTCGCGCGCAACACGGGCTTCGGCGCATGGGCACCGATCGCTGCGTCCTTGAGGCCCAGTCCGCGGCCGCAGAAGAGCACGGCCTCGCGCACGAGGCGCGCCTTCGATCCGGCTCTCGATCGGCTCTGCGATCCGGCCTCCGACCCCGCACCCGATCGTGCATCGGAGCCTGCATCCGATCCTGCATAAGGGATGACCGAACGGCCGGAGAGCCCGCTGGACGTGATCATCGAGCCGACGTGCTCGATGAAATTCCAGGCGTTGCGCGGATCGATCGACGCGCTCTCGAGGCTGCCCTCGCGCCGGGCAGCCTCGAGCGCACGGCGGAAGGCGCGCACGCCGATCGCCTGCGCCCGCTCGTAGAGCATGCCCGCGTGCTCGCCATCGCCGGCGAGCGAGAGGAGCAGGATCCGCTGTCCCGTCGACGCCCGCGAGGTCGGCGGGTTTCGCACGCAGGCCTCGAAATAACGCCAGAGCGTCTCGACGAGGCCCTGCGTCGAAGGCTCGGGTAGCTGGAGCGCGGCGAAGTTGTGGTCCTGCTGTTCGATGAGGCGGTCGAGCACCGCCGCGTAGAGCGCTTCCTTCGAATCGAAATGGCGGTAGAGGAGGGCTTCGGAGACGCCGGCGGACCGGGCGATCTCGAGCGTCCGGGCACCGTCGAAGCCGCGGGCGGCGAATGCAGCGGTCGCGGCCTCGAGAATCGAGTCGCGGCGATCGGCGTGGTTGAGACGATGGGTTGCCATGGGGGTCGAAAGTGAGTGTACACTCACCGCGCAGCCGGATTCAATCGGAAAAGCAGGCCGGGATCGCCCCCTCGCGAGGGATCCGGTCCTCATTCGCGAGGAGCTTCTCATGTCGAGTCGAGAGACGATGGCTGGCGCGGGCGGCGACGCGCCGCGGCTGGACGGGCGGATCGCCTTGATCACGGGCGGGAGCCGCGGGATCGGCCGCGCGATCGCCCAGCGCTTCGCCGCCGCGGGGGCGACCGTCGTCGTGACGGCGCGCAGCCTCGAGACGGCGAAGAACGAGCCGGGGACCCTGCGCGAGACCGTCGACCTGATCGAGCGCGCCGGCGGCCGCGCCTTCGCGCTGGCCGCCGATCTCGAAAGCGCACAGGATCGGGAAGAGCTCGTCGCCCGGGCGGCGGCCCTCGCCGGCGGCCTCGACATCCTCGTCAACAACGCGGGCTATGCGGAGTACGCGACGATCGCCGAGATGAGCGACGCGACCTACGACCGCACGATGGATCATTATCTTCGCGCACCGTTCGTGCTCTCGCGGGCGGCCATTCCGCTGATGAAATCCCGGGGCGCGGGCTGGATCGTGAACGTCGGCTCGGTGACGGCGCAGCCGCCCGACAAGCCCTACGGATGGTTCGATGCCAACGGCGGATCGACGCTGTATGCCGCCGTGAAGGCCGCATTGAATCGATTCACGCAGGGGCTCGCCGCGGAATGCCTCGCGAGCAACATCGCCGTGAACCTGATCGCGCCGTCGACGGCGATCGCGACGCCGGGCGCGGCGCGTTACATCCCGGGCGACTATCCGACGGAGAGGGTCGAGTATCTCGCCGAATGTGCTCTTCAGCTCGCGCATCTCCCGGCGGCGGAGCGGACCGGTCTCGTGACGCATAGCATGCACTTCCCGACGGCTGCCGGGTTCGCGGTGTTCGGGCTCGATGGCAAGGCGAAGCTGCCGCCGGCGGTTGCGCCGGAGGGTTCGCATCCCGGGATCGTCTCGAGCGGAGAGTGGCGGTAGCAGGAGGCCGACGAGGCTTCGTCGATGCTGCATCGGGTCGATACGTGACCGGTGTGTCCAGTGCCCTCAGGCACCGATCGAGCGATGCCCTGCACGCGGAACACTCGTCGTTTCCGAGAGAATGTCCCGCTTCATGGCACTCGCCTGGCATCGGCGACGATGGCCATCGGGTAGACCTTGAAGGATTCGCTCGTTGTGCGATCACTGAGCGGGATCCATTGGTTTCCCGCGATTGGACGACGGAGGTGGGGGAGTGATGAAGATCACGATCGAAGCCGTGGTCGCAACGACACCTGAGCGCGTCTGGGCGTGCTGGACCGAACCGGAACACATCGTCCACTGGAACTTCGCGTCGGATGATTGGTGTTGTCCGAATGCCGAGAATGATCTGCGCGTCGGCGGGCGCTACAGAGCTCGGATGGAGGCCAAGGACGGGAGCTTCGGGTTCGATTTCGAGGCGATCTACGACGAGGTTTCTGCTCCGCACGCCCTCACGTACACGATGGATGACGACCGGAAGGTGATGACGCGCTTCGAAAAGCAGGGTGGCTCGACGCGAGTCCGTCAGACGTTCGATGCCGAAGAATCGAATTCGATCGAAATGCAGCGTGACGGCTGGCAGGCGATCCTCGACAATTTCAAGGCGTACGTCGAAAGGGCCGAGAGTGCCCAGGCGTGAATGAGACTCGCGTGGATGCCAGTCAGCGGCACGGGATGTGTCGCCATGACTCCTTGCGGAGGGTCGTCGCATGAAGACTTCGATTCGCTTCAGTCACACCCTGGTCCACTGCCGCGACAAGAAGACTTCGGCCTCGTTTCTCGCGGAGGTGCTGGGACTCGACGAGCCGACGCCGTTCGGGCCGTTTCTCGTGGTCGGCCTGGCCCACGACGCATCGTTGGATTTCATCGAGGCCGGCGAGATGGCGTTCGATACGCAGCACTACGCCTTTCTCGTCGACGAAGCGAGCTTCGACGCGATCTTCGAGCGCGTGACCCGGCGCGGTCTCGACTACTGGGCGGACCCCTTCCGCAAGGTTCCAGGCGAGGTCAATCGTCACGACGGCGGGCGGGGCTTCTACTTCCTGGACCCGGACGGGCATCTGCTGGAGGCGCATACACGCCCCTATGGGAGCGGCGGCGGAAGCTAGTCGCGGCCCGGGTCGGCGTCGGCATCGTCCACTGCGAGAGGACCGGGCCGCCCGGTCCACCGCTCATGGATGCTTCTGGTCGGCCGCGTCGTAGTGGGCCATCTGGTCGGCGTATGCCTTCTGGAAGGCGGGACGGCTGGTTGCGCGCACCACGTACGCCTCCGTTGCAGGCCGGTCTCCGAAGGCGCGTACGTCCGGTACCCGGAGGACATCGGCCATGAGCAGATCGGCGACGCTGAAACGATCGGCCGCCAGCCATTCTCGCTTCTTCAGCACGTTCTCCATGTGATCGAGGCGGCCTTCCAGCCAACCGGTCAGGTCGTTCCGCTCCGCGCCGGTGACGTTCAGGAACCACCACGAAACCGAGACCATCTCGACCGAGTTCAGAGCGGCAATCGCCCATTGCAGCGCCTGCGCCTCTCCGAGAGCGTCGCGCGGCATGAGCTTCTCGGATTTGCGAGCCAGGTGCAGGACACAAGCGCCACTCTCGAAGATCTGCAGGTCTCCATCCGTGAGGAATGGAACCTGTCCGAAGGGCTGCTGCGCGAGATGGTTCGTTTCGCGTCCCTCGAATGCGACGGCCCGCACCTCGTAGGGGAGCCCGGCTTCCTCGCACGCCCATCTGAGCCGGAGGTCACGCACGAATCCTCGCGGACCCTCGGGCACCCAGTCCAGCGTCCAGATGATGAGTTCCTTCATCCTGCGTACCGCCATCCAATGTGGAGGAGGAGATCGACGTAACCAACCGACTTTGCGGGACACCGGCAGTTGACGCAACGATTCAGTCGACGGGTGGCCGCGATCGCAGCGCAGGTGGCGTCGCGCGTCTTCGGCCTTCGTCAGCGAACGAATGCGACCTCGACCCGAGTCGGCTGCGCGGCGAGCAGTTCGCCGAGCAGGCTTCGCCGGCCCGGCTCGTTCCCTCGCGCGGGCCCCGCTCCGGCTCAACAGCGCAGCATGCCCCCCGCGACGACGTGATCCTCGGCCGTCGTGAAGGACGACGCCTTCGAGGCGAGATAGAGCGCCGCGCCGATGATCTCTTCGCAGTCGGCGACGCGCTGCTGCATCGTCGCGAGCGCCGAGCGGTCCGGGAATTTCGGGTCGAGCTTCGTCGTTCCGCGCATCATCTCCGAGTCGAAGGGGCCGGGGCAGAGCGCGTTGACGCGGATCCCGAGCGGGGCCCATTCGCGGGCCATCGTCTTCGTGAAGTTGATGAGGGCGGCCTTGAGACCCGTGTAGGTCCCGACGCCGGCACCGCCGGCGTAGGCGCCGACGGTCGCGACGTTGATGATCCGGCCGCCCGGGCCCTGCTGCTGCATCTGCTTCGCGACGAGCGCGGCGAGGCGGACGGGGCCCTTCAGGTTGACCTGGTAGAGCTTGTCGAAGTATTCGCTGGTGAGATCCATGACGGTGACCGGCGCGGGATGGATGCCGGCGTTGTTGACGAGGACGTCGATCCGGCCGAAGCGATCGACGGTGCGTTCGACGAGGCGGGGGAGCGCGTCCCAATCGCCCATATGGCAGGCCTGCGCGAGGGTGGGGCGGCCCGTCTCCGCTTCGATCGCGGCGGCGGCTTCTTCGCAGCGCCCTTGATCCCGGCTCGCGACGACGACGGAGGCGCCGGCGCGCGCGAGGCCGAAGGCGATCGAGCGGCCGAGGCCCTTGGTCGCGCCGGTCACGATCGCGACCTGGCCGGAGAGATCGAAGAGCTGTTCGAGTGACGGATGCATGGGGCGGGTCCTCGGGTCGGGGCTCCCGGCGCGCGCGGCGGATCGGAGAGCTCGGGTTTTCGGGCGATGTGCCGGGCTGGGCGTACTCAGAGCGTGTTGAAGCCGGCGATGAACTTGCCCGCCGTCGCGCCGCCATCGACCGGGAGATCGACGCCCGTGATCGACGACGCGGCGTCCGAGGCCAGGAAGAGCACCGCTTCCGCGATCGCCGCGAAAGGCGCCGTTCCGGGGATGCCGCGGTTCTCGTTGTAGGCGGCGGTCTGCTCCGCGAAGCCTGCCAGCTTCGGTAGCCACGGACCGTACATCTCGAAGTTGCCGCCGGCCGGGCAGACGCTGTTGGCGCGGATGCCGCTGCGCCCGAGCTCGAGAGCCGCCGATTTGGCGAGACCGCGGACGGCGAATTTCGAGGCGGAGTAGGCCGTGACGGCGTTCATGCCCACGAGGCCGTCGATCGAGCTGACGTAGACGATCGAGCCCTTCTGCCGGGCCTTCATCGCCGGCACGACGGCGCGGGTCCCGAGGTACGGGCCGACGGCGTTGACGTCCATCACGCGGCGGAAGGTCTCGGCGCTCGTATTCTCGATCGTGCCCAGGTGGAGGATCGCGGCGTTGTGGACCAGGACGTCGATCCGGCCCTCCGCCGCGAGCGTCTCTTCGACGACCTGCTGCCAATCCGCTTCGCGGGTGACGTCGAGATGCGCATAGCGCGCGTTCGCGCCGAGCTTCGCGGCCGCCTGGGCACCCTGCTCGTCGAGGACGTCGGTCAGCACGACGCGCGCGCCCGCGCGTACGAGGGTCGCTGCGATGGCCTCGCCGACGCCGCGGGCGGCGCCGGTGACGATCGCGATCCGGTTCTCGAGGGCGCCCATCATCGTCTCCATCGCCCGCGCAGGCGCGTCAATCGTCGAGGTTCGGGGCCCAGGCGGAGCCGTTGATGTGCGAGCCGCCGTCGACGAAGAGCGTATTGCCCGTCAGGTAGCGCGAGCCCTCGCTCGCGAGGAAGAGGGCGACGGGGGCGATGTCCTCGTAGCAGTCGCCGATCCGGCCCATCGGGTTGCTGCCGTCGGCGGCGGCGACGAGCTCGGGATGGGCGCCCATCGTCGCCTTGAACGAAGCCGACTTGGCGGCGGGGCAGATGACGTTGGCCGTGATCCCGAGCGGCGCCCACTCGCGGGCGGCGGTGCGCGTCGCGGCGCGCAGCGCCTCCTTGCTCGTGTTGTACTCGGCGGTGCCCATGTGGGCATTCACGCCGTTCAGCGAGCAGACGTTCACGATCCGGCCATAACCCTTCGCCTTCATGATCGGATGCGCGGCCATCATCGCCCAGAACGGGCCGAGAAAGCCCATGTCGATGCCATGGGCCATCAGCTCCGGGGTCTTCTTCTCGATGCGACCGATGCGCCCGCCGCCCCAGGCGTTGTTGACGAGGATGTCGAGGGTGCCCCATTGATCGATCGCCGCCTTCACCATCGCCTCGACGCTCGCCTTCTTCGAGGCGTCGGTCTCGACGAAGCAGGCGTTCTTGCCGAGGGCCGCGGCCGTGGCGCGGCCGTGCTCGACGTTCAGCTCCGCGACGACGACGCGTGCGCCCTCCTCGACGAAACGCTGGGCGATGGCCTGGCCGATGCCGAGCCCGGCACCGGTGACGATGGCGACGCGACCTTCGAGCTGTCCCATGAACGAGTCCTCCAATGGAGAGCGAAATCGAACGAGCAAGCGAGCGAGCGAATGAACGGGCAAGCGAACGAACGACCGTGCGGAGCGCCGGGAGCGGACGGCGGCGGCCCGCCCGGCTCCGATCGACGTGCCTAACGAACGTGGACGGGAAGCGCCGTGATCTCCCGCAGGAAGAGGTTGCGCGGATCCCAGCGGATGCCCGTTTCGTCGACGGTCGCGGTCGTCGGCAGATGGTCGAGCAGGAAGTTCACGAGGGTGCCGACCTGCAGGCGCGCCAGGTGGACCCCGAGGCAATAGCCCGAGCCGAAGCCGAAGTTGAGGCTGCCGCGCAGATCGCGATGGACGTCGAAGCGCGCCGGATCCGGGAAGGCGCGCGGATCCCAGCCCGCGCCCATGATCGAGAGCAGCACGATCGTGCCGCGCGGGATCGTCTGATCCTCCCACGTGACGTCCTCGACCGCGACGCGGACGAGGAATTTCGTCGGGCTGTCGTAGCGCAGCAGCTCCATGACGGCGTTCTTCACGTCGCCCCGGTTCGCCTTCAGCGCCTCGAACTCCGCCGGATGCGCGAGCAGCGTGCGCGCGGCGAGGGAGGTCGTGAGGCGCGTCGTGTCGGTGCCTGCGGCGACGAGGATGACGAGGGCGCGCACGACGTCCTCCGTCGTGACGTCGCCCATGCCGGCGGCCATCTCGAGGGTCTGGGTGACCATGTCGGTCTGCGGATCCCGGCGCCGGCTCTCCACCGTTCGCGAAAGCACCTCGAACATCTGGTTCGCGGCGACCTCAGCTTCGTCGCGCGCGCTCTCGTCCGCGAGGGGATTGATCCCGCGGAAGTAGGCGGGCGCCGCGCGCAGGAAGAGCTCCGCGTCCGAGCTCGCCTCGTCGAGGCCGAGCAGGCGCGAGATGATGAGCAGGGGCACCGATTGCACGAGTGCGACCATGTCGAGCTCGCGCTCCCATTGCAGCGGTGCGCAGAGCTTGTCGACCACGTCCTGCACCGTCGTCGCCATCTTCCGGATCATCGCCGGCTTGAAGTCGGGGGCGAGCAGCTCGCGCATGCGCGCGAGGCCCTGGGGATCGCCGGCGACGGTCTTGCGCATCTGGCTCTCGAGGGTCGGCCAGCGCGCGAGGCGGCGGGCGGCGTCGGCGGGATCGTCCATGCCGGCGTCGGCGGGATTGCGCGACATCTGGGGGTGGTCGCAGAAGGCGCGCACGGCGTCGTAGCCGTGGACGGCGACGGCGCGCATCTCGGGAACGAACACGAGGCGGTTGTCGCGGTGGAACTCGGCGAACCAGGGGCGGGGATCCGCGGTGTATTCGAGCGAGAACGGGTGGAACGGAGCGAGCGACATCTTCATCTTCCCGGCGCGAACGCCTTGAGCAGGGGCCGTACGAAGACCGATTGGGCGAGGGGATCGAGCAGGCGGTAAATGCGACCCGAGACGAGGATCGATTTGCCCTTCTCCACCGCTTCGAGGCCCTCCCGGACGACGGTGGCGGCATCGTACCAGATGAAACCGGGCAGGTTGCTCTTCATCTCGTCGAGGCCGGCGGCGGCGTGGAACTCGGTATGCGTGAAGCCGGGGCAGAGCGCGGTGACGTTCACGTTCGTGCCCTTCAGCATCAGGGCGAGCTCTTCGGAGAGTGCGATGAGATAGGCCTTGGACGGGCCGTAGTGGGCGCCGGCGGGGCGCGCGATGCGGCCAGCGAAGGAGGCGACGTTGACGACGCGCCCGAAGTTGCGCGCCTTCATCGGCGGGACGAACCAATGACACATCTGCGTCACCGAGAGCATCATCAGCTCGAGGAAGGCCGCCTGCGGCGCCCATTCCGGCTCTTCGAGCAGGTTCGGTCCGGCGCTGCCGGCGTTGTTGATCAGGTAGTCGACGTCGAGGCCGGCGCCCCGGGCGAAGTCGAAGATCTCCCGCGGCGCATCGCGCTCCGCGAGATCGGCGGGGAAGATCGCGACGTCGACGCCGTGGCGGGCGCGCAGGTCGGCGGCGACCGCCTCGAGCTTGTCCTTGCGCCGGGCGACGAGCAGCAGATCGATCTTCCGCGCGGCGAGCTGATCGGCGAACTCGACGCCGAGGCCGGCGGAGGCGCCGGTGATCAGGGCTCTGCGATTCATGGCGTCTTCCTCCGCTGGGCCGGGCAGGCAGGGCCGGGGTCGTCGATCGCCGGGTACGGATCGGGATCCGGAAGCGCGGGTCTCGACGCGACCGGCCGACGCTAGCGTGGCCGGAGGGGGCGAGTCGAGCAGTCCCGATGGAGCGATGGCCGCCGCCTGTGGGCATGGGGGGCATCGGGTAGGATCCCGGCCGCATTCCGACTCCACCCAACCCGTTCAGGAGCCCGCTTCCGCCATGAGCTACGACAATCCCTCGAAGAGTTCCAAGAAGTCCGCCGCGAAGAACCGCTCCGGCAAGAACGCCGCGGCGAAGCTGCGCCCGAGCTGGCCGAAATCCGCCGCCGACTACACCGTCGTGCTCGTCGACGATCCGGCGCCCCACGTCCGCCGCATCACGATGAACCGCCCCGACAAGCGCAACGCCCTGAACCACGATCTGCGCGCCCAGATCCTGCACGCGCTGCGCGCCGCGGATCAGGATCCGAGCGTCCACGTCATGATCGTGCGCGGCGCCGGCCCGTCGTTCTCCGCCGGCTACGACCTCGGTGGCGGCAACGAAGGCGTCGAATATCCGTTCTTCACGCCGGAGGGCGAGGGGCAGTATCCGCGCCACGTCACCGAGACCTGGATGAGCATCTGGGAGCTCTCGAAGCCCGTGATCGCGCAGGTCC
>JAWKRX010000027.1:0-73069 GCA_041389425.1 Myxococcota bacterium | reverse complement strand
ATCGCGATCGGCGTTCGGCCCTGCGGCGCGACGGCACCGGAGAGGATCGTCGGGGCAGTGCCCGTCGGCCGGGCGAGGGCGAGGGTGCCGTCTGCCGCCTGCCAGAGGAGCTCGGCCCCGGCGCTGCCGTCGAACTCGCCGACGCCGATCAGGCGGGTCGTCGCCTGCGGACTCGCCTCCGGATCCGCCGGACGCGCGGTGCGCGCGAGCCCGCTGCCGTCGACGCGGATCCAGGCCTCGCCCGTCACCGTCTCCTCGAAGATCCACTCGCGCAGGCCGTCGCCATCGACGTCGGCCAGCGCCACGAAACGCTCGCTCGCGCCGAGCTGGATCGCCGGGACCAGCGTCGCTGCGATCGATTCCGTCGAGAGCGCCGTTTCGCCATCGGAGAGGAAGAGCTGGCCGGATGCATCCCGCCACACGAGATCGCGCAGCGCGCCCTCGGCACGTTCCGCCGTGCCGGCGAGCGTCAAGCCGGCGAGTCCCTCGCTCTCGAGCCGGGCTCCGAGCCAGGCGGCCCCTGCCTCTGCGTTCAGCGGATCCTGCGAAGCGAGGGCCAGCCGGGCATCGCCGAGGAGCAGACGCTCGCGCAGGGCGCGGGTGAGAGAAGAGCTCGACGCGGGCTCGTCGTTCATGCCGGCGCTGCCCTCGGCCTCGCCCGATCCGTCGGCCGAGGCCACGCGGGCGTCGGCTTCGCCTTGCGGGCCCGCCGACTCCGGGCTGCCCGCGGCGGGCGAAGCGCCATTTGCGGACTCGTCGGTCGAGGCGCTGCCTCCGCCGATCGCCAGGGCCGCGGGGCGCCCCGCCGAGTCGTCCGTGACGGCAAGGGCCGCGGAGGCCGCGGGATGGAAGCGGATCGGAACGGAGGGCTCCGAGGCGGCGCTGAGATCGCCTTGCTGACCGATGGCGACGACCGTGATCCGGATTTCGTCGCCGGCGACGCCGGGAATCTCCACGTCCGGCGTGGGCACCATCTGGGCGAACTGGAAGGAATTCCGATTGCGGGAGACGAAGACGAGATAGCTCGTCACGAAGCCTTCGGAGGGCGCCCAGTGGAGCTCGGCGACCGTCTCGCCCGGCGGCAGGTCCACGGGCTCGGTCGCGAGCGGCGGGGCGCCCCCGCCGCCGTCGTCCGGCGTGCCGGCCCCATCCGAATCACCGCCGTTGCCGCACGCGAGTGCGAAGCTGAGCAGCAGGACGCAGAGCAGTCGGGTCCAGAGCGCCCAGGGCTGCAGCTGGAGACGGGCGTCTGCGGCGGCGAGGCCGGGCGCGGAATGGTCCGGATTCGGTTGAGTCATTGAAACGGGCCCCCCTCGTGGCCCATTTGAATGCTTCCGGGAGCGTTCAGGCTTGGATCGCGTTCTGATGTCGATCGAGGCTCCGAGGGCGATCGCCCGCGCGCTCCGATTCGCATCACTGTCGGACAAGAAGGAGAAACGGAAAGTGATCCTCGTCACGGCACGGCCAGAAATCCGCGTTCGTCATCGAGATCGATCCATGCCTCCATCGATTGAGCTTCGGCGCTCGGCCGATTAGGCTACGCGGGCGCATGACTCCGATCAAGGTCACATTGCGGTTGTTCGGCTCTCTTCGCGAATCCATCGGCGAATCGAGCCGTGTGGTGGAGCTCGAGTCCGGCTCACGTGTGCTGGATCTGCGCGCCTGGCTCGCCGAGCGCTGTCCGCTCGTCGATCAGCTCGGCGGGCGGCTCGCGGCATCGGTGAATCTCGAGATCGCCGAGCTGGAGCGGGAGCTGCGCGACGGCGACGAGGTGGCGTTCCTGCCGCCCGTGGCAGGAGGAGACGGGACGGTGAAGCGCTGCACGATCTCCGAGCGGGCGCTCGACGAGGCCGAGGTGGCGGCGCGGGTCGAGGGCCCGGATGCGGGCGGGGTGGTCTCGTTCGTCGGGCGCGTGCGCAATCAGGCCCGGGGGCACTCGATCGAGCACCTCGTCTACGAGGCCTACCCCGAGATGGCCGAGCGCGAGATGGAGAAGATCGTCGACGAGGCGGCCGGGCTCTGGCCCGGAACGCGGGTGGCGATCGCCCATCGCGTCGGGCGTCTCGAGATCGGAGACGCCGCGGTCGTCGTCGTCGCGGCTTCGGCCCATCGCGATGCCGCCTTCCTCGCGTGTCGCCACGCGATCGACACGCTCAAGGTCCGGGTGCCGATCTGGAAGCGCGAGGTCGCGACGGATGGCGCCTATTGGGTCGACGACCACGCCTGATCCCGTCCGGTGTCCGCCCGCGGACGGACCGATCCGAAGAACAGAGCAGCTGCCCGTCGAGCCTTTCCCCGATCCGGAGAACCCTTCGCGTGAGCCGATCCGATCCCTCCAAGGAAGAGCCGAAGCCGTCCCACGCCGGCCACCACCATCGCAAGGCCGCCCCGGAGCGTGTCCCGACGGCGGTCGTGACCGTCAGCGATACGCGTGATCTCGAGAGCGATACCGGGGGCCGCCTCGTCGAATCGCTGCTCGAGGAAGCGGGCCATCCCGTGGCCGGCCGGACGATCGTGAAGGACGAGCCGGCCGCGATTCGCGAGGCCCTCGTGGCGGCGCTCGCCGCGGAGCAGACCCGCGCCGTCGTCTTCACCGGCGGGACCGGCATCGCTCCCCGCGACGTCACGCCCGACACCCTCGAGCCGGAGCTCGAGCGGGTGATCCCGGGCTTCGGCGAGCTCTTCCGGATGCTCTCCTACGCCGACATCGGCTCGGCGGCGCTGCTCTCCCGAGCGCTCGCGGGGCTGCGGGGCGGCAAGGTCGTGTTCGTGATCCCCGGCTCGCGCGGCGCGGTGCGGCTCGCGATGGAGAAGCTGATCCTCCCCGAGCTGGGCCACCTCGCGGGCGAGGCGCGCAAGACGCGCTGAGCACCCCGGACCCCCTCGCGGCCATCAAGCCGCGCCGGCCCGGGGCCGATCCACGCCGCATGCCCTCGCGCCCTCCCGCTCCCTTGCCCGCGGACCGCGCCCGCCGCCCGCGCCCGCTGCGGCCCGGTGCCGTCGCGGTGCTGCTGGTGGGTGCGCTCCTCGCGCTCGATCCCGCGATCCGCCCTCGCGCCGCAGGCGCCGACGAGATCCGTTTCTGGGTCGACGCGGATGGGATCACCCATTTCAGCGACGACGCGACCCGCGCCCCGGCCGATGCCGAAGCGCCGGAATCCGAGGGGCTCGAGTCGCTGCGCTCGGTCTGGAGCGACGGGGTCGTCGGGCCCGCCGTCGTCTCGGTTCCCGGGAGCTCGGGGGGCGATGCGGATCGGGTCCAGCGCCTGCTGCGCGGCGCGATCGGCGACATCGAGCGGGGCGAGCACGCGCGGGCGACCGCGACCCTGCGCGGCGTGCTCCGCCTCGCGCCCCGCTCCCCCGAAGCCCATTGGTATCTCGCGATGCTCGCGCGCGGCCGGGGGCGCTTCGATGCGGCGGAGACCCATCTGAAGGCCTTCCTCGATGCGGCGGGGCCGGAGCTCGAGCGATGGCGGGACGCGGCGCGCGTCCGCCTCGCGTCGATCGCCGACGAGCGCCGGCTCGCCGATCCCGCCGGTCTCACCGGTGCACTCGAGCTCCGGGCGATTCCTTCCCGGAATTTCCGGCTCCAGGTCGATGCGAAGCTCGGGGCCGTCTCCGCCGACTACGCCGCGCGCGTGCTCTCGTTCCTCGAGGCCGCGCGGACGGAGGTCTCGGCGTCGATCGGTGTCGCGCCCCTCGAGCCCCTCGGCGTCGTGCTCTACGGCCGCGCCGCCTACGTCCGCGAGCACGCCCACCGCTTCAGCTTCCAGACCGTCGGCTTCTTCGACGGCCGCATCCACGTCGCCTCCCCCGCGCATCCGTCCGATGCCCTGCGCGGCGTGCTCTTCCACGAATACACCCATGCCGTTTTCCGCGAGCAGACCGGCGGCGACCGGCCCTATTGGCTCAACGAAGGCCTCGCCGAGCAGATCGAGCGGCGCTCGCGCGGCCTCGCGACCTCGACCCGCAGCGAGCGATCGGCGCTGCGTGCGAATCTCGAGACGGGGCGCTGGATTCCGCTGCGCGAGATCGCCGACGGATTCGCGGGCCTCGCCGATGCACGGGCGCGCGATGCCTATCTCCAATCGGTGGTGACGGTCGCCTACATCGAATCGAAGACCGACGTCGCGGCCCGTCGCCGGCTGCTGGGGCGCCTCGGGGAGGGATTCTCGATCGATCAGGCGCTCTACGAGGCGATGGGCATCGACACGGACGGCCTCGACGCGGCGGTCCGGAGCGACATCCAGAGCGAGTTCCCCGATTGGAAGACCTCGGCCGCTGCGCCTCAATCGCGCTGAGTCCGCTCGAATCGCACGCGATCCCCGCGCTGCCAGCCGTTCGCCGCCGCATAACCCGCCGGCACCTCGAGCACCGCATCCGCGAGCTCGCGCGGACGGATCGTCGGGCCATTGCCGCCGGCCTCGAACGGGACCTGCGGATGCAGGTCGACGATGCGCCCGTCGCGAAGGAAGACGATGTCGATCGAGAATCGCATCCCCTTCATCCAGAACGCGTAGAAACCGGGCCGCTCGTACGGGAAGTACATCCCGGTGCCCCACGCGAGGGCATCCCGTTCGCCCAGGCCCCGGGCCTGCTCGGCGGGGCCGTCGGCGATCTCGACGGCGATCGACTTGCCGCGGATCTCGACGTGGCCCTCGGGCGGCGGCCCGCCTCCGCCGGCCTCCCGGCAGGCGCTCGCGGCGAGCAGAACGAGCGCGATCGCCAGGGCGAAGCGGTGGCCCGGTCGGCGCAAGGGGCCCGCCTTCATCCCGCCCCCGGCCCGTAGTATTCGAAGTCGACGAGGTTCTCCTCCATGAAGCGGCGCAGCCGCTGCACGAGCTTCGCCTCGAGCTGGCGGACCCGCTCACGCGTCACCGCGAAGCGATCCCCGAGCTCCGCGAGCGTGAGCGGCTCTTCCGCGAGGATCCGCTCGCGCAGGATCTGCAGATCGCGTTCGTCGAGGGTCTCGGCGAAGGCCTCGATCTTCGCCATGAAGACCTCCCGCAGCTCGCTCGCACCGACGGCGGACTCCGCGCTCTGCCCGGGGGCCGCCATGCGATCGCCGAACGTCGCACCGTCGGCCTCGTCGGCGCGCAGGGGCGCGTCGAAGGAGACGTCGGGACGCGAGAGGCGGGCCTCCATGTCGGTGACGTCGTCCTCCGTCACGTCGAGGCGTTCGGCGAGCAGGCGCGGCTCGGCCTCGTAGCCGAGGCGCTCGAGCTCGCGCTTTTCCTTGTTCAGGCGGAAGAAGAGCTTGCGCGACGCCCGCGTCGTTCCGAGCCGCACGCTCCGCATGTTGTCGAGGATGTATTTCAGGATGTAGGCGCGGATCCAGTAGACGGCGTAGGAGGAGAGCTTGACCCCCTGGTAGGGATCGAAGCGCTGAACCGCCTCCATCAGCCCGACGTTGCCCTCCTGCACGAGATCGAGGGTATTCGTCCACGCGCGCCGGTACTCCATCGCGATCTTCACGACGAGGCGGAGGTTCGCGACGACGAGCTGCTTGGCCGCTTCGACGTCGCCGTCCTCGATCCAGCGGACGGCGAGGGCGTGCTCTTCCTCGCGGGAGATCGGCGCGTGATGGCGCAGCTGCGCCATGTAGGCGGAGAGGGCGCTCGAATGGGTGAGACCCGCGCTCGGAGGTGTGGCGACGCTGGCAGGCACGGGGACGGCCAGTCGGGGGGCGCTCTCCGGTTCGTCGTGAGTTTTGTCCATGGCTCCCGCGGCCGGCCACGATAGCAGAGCGAGCCGGAGGCCCGACCTGGCGGTCGAACGGGCGAGCGCGTCGAGGGGAGCCGACGCGACGCCGAAAAAGAAACCGCGCGCCGGGCAGGCGGACCTGCCGGGCGCGCGGTCTGTCCGGGCGCGCGGCCGGCCCGGATGTGCGAGGAAGGCGAGCTCGGACGCGACTACTGCTTGAGCGAGCGGATGAACGCGATCACGTTGGCCATGTCGGTGTCGTTCAGCACGACCGGGGCCATCATCGCGTTGCCACCGAAGGCCATCGCGCCCTTCGAGATGACGTTCTTGAGATCGGCGTCGGTGCCGGCCTTGCCGTCCTTGTCCGTATCGAACTTGAAGTCGCCGACCGTGAAGTCGCGGGGCGCCGGCTGACCGGCGGCGGCGAGCGCCTTGCCCGTCGGACCGTCGCCCTTGCCGCCTTCGCCGTGGCACGAGACGCAGAGCTCCATGAACTTCGCCTTGCCCGCGGCGACGTCCGCGGCGAGGGCGCTGCCCGGAAGAGCGAGCGCGGCGAGCATCAGGATCGACGGGATGAATCGGGTCATGGGGATCTCCTGTTGGGTGCCGAGCAGCGCGGTCGCTCTCGGGTCCACCGGCTGCGCCCCGCGTCGCGCGGCACGTCCGGTGACGAATCATGGGTCGGCGCGGCGCAGAGAATGGTTCCCGTTTTCAGGCCCGTCGAGGGGTGCAACCGATGGTTGCGTAAATGTGCACGCATGCCTCGGCGCATCGCTCTCCGGATTTCGGCCGAGCGCGTCTGCGGGAGAATCACGCGCTGGCGCGCGCCCGCACCCATTGCGTCAGCAGGCGAACGCCGACACCCGTTCCTCCGCCGACGTGGAGCGGCGTCTGGTTCGAGGTCATGCCCGAGCCTGCGATGTCGAGATGCACCCAGGGCGTCTTCGCGACGAAGCCGCGCAGGAACGCGGCGGCGGTCGAGATGCCCGAGTCGCGTCCGGCGGAGTTCTTCCAATCGGCGACCTTGCTGCGCATCGCCTTCTCGTGGGCGTCGAAGAGGGGCATCGGCCAGACCTTCTCGCCCGTCACGGCGGCCGCTGCGCGGACCTCCTCGAGCAGGGCGTCGTCGTTGCCGAGGCCCGCCGTCGCCCACGGGCCGAAGGCGACCATGGCGGCGCCGGTCAGCGTCGCGATGTCGATCAGCGCGCTCGGCGCATAACGACTCACGGCGTGGTGGATCGCGTCGGCCAGCACGAGGCGCCCCTCGGCGTCGGTGTTGACGATCTCGATCGTCTGCCCCGACGCGCTCTTGATGATGTCGCTCGGCCGGTAGGCGTCGGCGCTCGGCATGTTCTCGGCGGCGGCGAGGATGCCGACCACCCGGATCGGCAGCTCGAGCAGCGCGATCGCGCGCATCGCTCCGAGCACGGCGGCGGCGCCCGACATGTCGTGCTTCATGTCCGGCATGCCGCTGGCGGTCTTGAGCGAGAGGCCGCCGGAGTCGAAGGTGATTCCCTTGCCGACGAGGGCGAGAGTCTCGGTCCGGGCGCGGCGGGACTTCGAGCCCGTTCGGGGGCGGTGCTCGAGGACGATCATGCGCGGCGGATGAACGCTGCCCCGGCCGACGGCGAGGATCGCGCCCATGCCTTCGCGGGTCATCGCGGCGACGTCGAGCACGCGGCACGAGAGCCCGACCTCCCGGGCGATGCGCCGGGCTTCGCGGGCGAGCGACTCGGGGTAGAGGACGTTCGGCGGCTCGTTCGAGAGGTCGCGGGCGATGGCCTGGCAGCCGGCCACGTCCACCGCCTCGGCGACCCGTCGCCGCAGCGTCGCGAGCGAGCGCGGCGAGCGGACGTAGACGACGTCGAGACGGCCCGCTTCCGCTGCCTTCTTGCGGGATCGCTTGCTTCCGCTCTCTTCCTTGCCCGAGCGGGAGAGGTAGCGGTCGAAGCGGTAGGCGCCGAGGACCGCGCCCTCGGCGATCAGGCAGGCCGAGCGGTCGGCGGCGAGCTCGCTGGCCGGCGGAACGACCAGGGCGATCCGGTCCGTGTTCGATCGCTTGAACTCGCGGCCGACGTGGCCGCCGACGTCTCGGAGGGCGTCGTCGTCGAGCTTGTCGGCCTCGCCGAGTCCGAGCAGGACACAGCGCACCTGGTCGCCGCCGCGCGGTCCGTAGATCACGAGGCGATCGCCGGCGTTGGCCTTGAAGTCGCCGCTGGCGAGGGCGTCGGCGAGCCGGCCCGCGAAGCGCCGGTCGAGGGCGGCGAGCCCTTGGGGCAGGACGACGGGCGTTTCTCCGCGGCGGAGTGTAGGAACGATCACGGTTTCGGCCCGAATCTGATCGATCCCGCCGCTTTCGAGCTGGACTCGCATGGTCTTCAAACTGCTTCTCCCCTAGATTCCGCGGCACCGTCGATCCCGTCGCGGTGTCCCGGTGTGGATTCACGCCTTCGCGTGGCTTCGCCCGACCGGACGACCGACCGGGATCGCGAGACCGCTCGAACGCGGTCGAGACACGTCGTGGGGGCGACGGGTCTTCGTCATCGTCATCATCATCGTCCAGATCGACCGGAATCGACCTTACTCGAATCTTCGAATCGATCGACCTCGATCAGCACCGGACTGATCCGAACCGAATCGATCGGATTCGAACTGAATCGAACCGAAACAGGCGAATGGGCGAGGGGGGGGAACGCCGTGAGCTTCGACTTGATCAGCCTGATCCTCCAGGCGGGTCTCATCGTCAAGCTCGTCCTCTTGGTGCTGCTCGGTTTCTCCATCACCTCGATCACGATCATCGTGAGCAAATGGACGGAGCTGCGCGCCGCGGACGAAGATAGCGAGGCCTTTCTCGAGGTCTATCGACGCGACGGATTCAGCCAGGTCTACGACGCGGCGCGCCACCTCGATCGCAGCCCGCTCGCCGTCGTCTTCCTGACCGCCGGAGAAGAGCTCCAGATGGCCCGCGACCGGCACGCCTCGGACCAGCGCCGCGAGAAGCTCCGCATCCAGCTCTCGCGCTCGATCGTCTGGGAGGCCGCCGCCCAGGGTCGCAAGCTCGAGCGCGGGATGTCCTTCCTCGCCACGACCGGCAGCTCGACGCCCTTCATCGGCCTGTTCGGCACGGTCGTCGGCATCGTCGCCGCCTTCCAGAGCATCGGCGAAGCGGGCCAGGCCTCCCTCGCCGTCGTCGGCCCCGGCATCGCCGAGGCGCTGGTCGCGACGGCCGTCGGCCTGCTCACCGCGATTCCCGCGACGATCGCCTACAACGCCTTCGGCTCCCGGATCGACGGCGTCCTCGGCATGCTCGAGCGGTTCTGTGGCCAGTTCCAGGAGGATCTCGATCGCATGCTCCAGGTCCAGCCGGCCTACAGCCTGGCCGGGGACAAGCGGGCGGAAGGCGAGCGCGCGGCGCGCGCCGAATAACGGAGCAGGCGAGGATGGCGGTCCAGCTCTCGAGAGGTCGGACGCGGCGGGGCAATGGCGAGATCAACGTCACGCCCTTCGTCGACGTCGTGCTCGTGCTGCTCATCATCTTCATGGTGACGGCGCCGCTGATGCTCCAGGGCATGGACGTGAATCTGCCCGAGACGACGACCCAGCCGATCCAGATGACGAACGTGCCGCTCGTGCTGACGGTGACGAAGCAGGGCGAGTACTCGATCGCGAAGGTGGTGATCCCGCCGGCGGAGCTGGAGGCGAAGCTGGGGGCGATCTTCGAGGAGCGCGGCGAGAAGGAGCTCTTCCTGCGCGCCGACGAAGAGGCGCCCTACGGCGTCGTCGTGCAGGCGATGGCGGCGGCCCGGCGCGCCGGCGCGACGCGCCTCGGCATCGTGACCGAGGAAGAGCGGCGTTGAGCGCCCAGTCGATCGGCTGGCACGACGAGCAGGACGACTCGGAGCGCCGCCGTGTCCGGCGCGCGATGTCGATCTCGATCGGCGTGCACGTCGCGTTCTTCCTCGCGCTGGTGATTGCGCCGCCATCGTCGCGCGAGCCGATTCCCGATGTGATCGCGATCGAGCTGATCGGCGGGCCCCAGATCGCCGCGCCCGTCGCGCCGCGCGCGCCCGTCCGCCGCAAGGCGCCGCCCCCGCCGCCCGCGCCGAAGCCGCCGGCCGAACAGGCCGCCCCGGAACCGCCCGCGCCGGCGCCGCCGAAGCCGAAGGCGCCCGTGCAGGTGCTGCCCGAGAACGAGCGCAAGCCCGAGAAGAAGGTGCAGCAGGCGCCGGAGAAGAAGACGCAGGAAGTCGCGAAGGCTCAGACCGAGCCGGCGCCCGAGAAGAAGCAGCCCGAGAAGCCGCCGGCGAAGAAGCCCGTCCAGGAAGCCGACGAATCGCTCAGCTACGAGGACGCGATGAACTCCCTCGACGAGGAGCTCGGCGAGGACACGACCGACGACCTGCTCGCCCCGCCGCCGCCGCGGCCCGGCACGCGCACGACGCCGACCTCGGGCAACGCGCCGGAGTCGCAAGCGGGAGCGAGCGTGAACGCCGAAGATGCCGCGTGGGGACTCGCGATGCGTCGTCGGATCCAGAGCAAATGGGTCGCGCTTTCGCAGTATCAGGGGCGCGGACTCGTGACGGTGATGGCACTCGAGATCACACCAACCGGGGATCTGGTCGGAGAACCGGAAGTCGTTCGGACATCGGGGGATCCCTTTTTCGACGACCACGCGGTTCAGGGCGTACTCATGTCGAGGCCATTGCCTGTCCCTCCGAACCCGGGACGCAGGATTCTTATTTTCAAGTCGGAGGACTACTGAGCACCATGCGCAATCGGATGACGAACGGATTCCTGTCGGGACTCATGGCGCTCTCGCTGGCCGCGCTCCCGGGTGATGCCGGCACGGCCCGCGCGCAGGGCCTCGAGGACGAGCGTGGCCCGCTGCCGACGCTCGAGATCACGCCGGGCAACGTGAAGGCGTTCCGCGCGGCGGTGCTGCGCTTCGCCGAGGTCGGGCCGCCGGTCGGCGCCGAACGCGTCACGGCCCTGCGCGACGAGATCGATCGCGGGCTCGAGTTTTCGAGCGTCGTCCTGCCGCTCGGCCGCGCCGCCTATCTCGCGCCCGAGCAGAGCGCGCCCCTCGAGCAGACGAGCCTCGACTGCGAGACGTGGAAGCAGAGCGGCGCGGACGCCGTCGTGCAGGGCGAGCTGAAGCGCGAGGAGACCCGGCTGCGCGCCGACTTGCGCATCTGGGACGTGGCGCGCTGCAAGGAGCAGAAGAAGGGCTTCGTCGTCGGCGATCGCGACGACCTCCCGAAGCTCGGCCGCCTGATCGCCGACCAGGTCGTCGAAGCGCTGACCGGCACGCGCGGCGTCTCGTCGACCGAGATCGCCTACATCTCCGACCGCACCGGCACCCGCGAGCTCTACGTCATGACCGCCGACGGCCGCAATCAGCGGGCCGCCACCCGCGTGAACTCGCTCAAGATGTTCCCGGAATGGGTGCCCGACGGCAGCGCGATCCTCTACATCGCCTACTCCAAGGGCCAGCCGGGCCTCTTCCTGACCTCGCGCAGCCCCCTCGTGAAGCCCGGCCCGATCCTCCAGAGCCTGTTCACCGGGCGCCCGGTCTATCGCGGCCGCTTCGACCCGACGGGCGAGGAGCTGGCCGTCGTTTCGAGCGTCGAGGGCGCCGCCGAGCTCTTCATCGTGAAGCGCCAGGGCAGCCAGCCCCGCCGGCTCACGAGCCATCCCGCCATCGACATCACCCCCGCCTGGTCGCCCGACGGGCGCCAGATCGCCTTCGTCTCCGACCGCAGCGGGAGCCCCCAGCTCTACATCATGAACCGGGACGGCTCGAACATGCAGCGGCTCACCTTCACCGGCTCCTACAACGCCGCCCCGACCTGGTCCCCCGACGGCCGCTGGATCGCCTACGAGACCCGGGTCCGGGGCCAGTTCGACATCTGGCTGATCGACCCGTCGGGGCAGATCAACTTCCCCGTGATCCAGCATCCGAAGAGCGACGAGGGCCCGACCTGGTCCCCGGACGGGCGCAAGCTCGCCTTCAGCTCGAGCCGCCGGGGGCGCTACGACATCTACGTCGCCGATTGGAACGGGGAGAACGTCCTGCGTGTCACGGAATCCGCAGGCAGCAACATTCAACCCGCCTGGGGGCCGCACCCCCGCTAGCCCCTGCTAGACTGCGCGGCCCCCAATCACCAGGCCGGAAAGGCCAGGTCGGGTCGCGCTCGCACCGGAGGTCAAGCCGATGTCTGAGGGAAGATCCGAGCGAAGCGCCGAGGGATCGTCCGTGGAGTGCTGGGAGTTCGACGCTCGTGTGCGCCCGTCGGTGATCGCCAGGGCGATTCGATCGCGCGGCGTCGGATCCGCTGCCTCGCGGCGGATCGCGGGCCGCTCCGGTCGCCTCGCGGCCGTGGTGGCGGGGCTCGCGCTGATCGCACCGGCGATCGGGTGTGTGACCCAGGGTGATTTCCTGCGACTCGAGGAAGACGTCGCTTCGCTCAAGCGCAGCGGCCGCGCGGGCGCCGATCCCTTCCCGCGCATCGCGCAGATCTCCTCCGACATCGACGTGCTGCGCCAGGAGGTCCGCGATCTGCAGGGCGAGCTCGAGCTCGCGCGCAAGGAGGCGGCCGACGCCCTCGCGGAGGTCCGCAAGACCCGGACGGCCGTGGCCCAGAGCTCGCTCGGCGGAGCCGGCGCGGCGAGTGGAGCGGCGGCAGCGGATTACACCTCGGGCATGGCATCGGGCGCGGGGAGCGCGGGCGCGGATCCGGGGGCGGCGACGAGCTCGGGCGTCCCCGGCGCGGGCGCGGCCGGCGGCTCGCCGGACCAGGAGCTCGCGACCTACCAGCGGGCGCTCGACACCTGGCGGACCGACGACTTCAAGGCCTGCATCGATCAGTTCACGGGCTTCCTGCAGGTCTATCCCTCTTCGAGCTATGCGGACGACGCGGCCTACTGGCTCGCGGACTGCACCTACAGCGACAAGGAATACAAGCGCGCGGTCGTGCGCTTCAACGCCGTCGTCAACGTGTATCCCGACAGCCCGAAGGCCCCCGATGCGCTCTACCGCCAGGGTGAGAGCCTTCTGAAGCTCGGGCCGAAGTTCCACGAAGCGGCGCGCACGGTCTTCAAGCGGGTGCAGAAGGAGTATCCGGATTCGCCGCGCGCGGCCGAGGCCAAGCGCCAGCTCGACACGCTCGGTCCCGGCGGTGCCGAGTCCTAGCGCCCAGACGATTCAAGCGACGGGCGGCCCGGTCCGCCCGCAATGCGGAGCAAGACGTTGAAGAAGCGCGACATGATGAAGTTCAAGAAGATCCTCGAAGCCCAGCGCGACGAGCTGCTCGGCAACGCCCAGAAGACGATCACGGGCGAGATCCATCTCGATCCGGACGATTTTCCGGACGAGATCGACGCCGCTTCCTCCGAGATGAACCTCGCCTTCCAGGGACGCCTGCGCGAGCGCGAGCGCGGCCTGATCAACAAGATCCAGCAGGCGCTGCGGAAGATCGAAGAGGGCGTCTACGGCGAGTGCGAGGCCTGCGGCGAGGAGATCTCGCTGAAGCGGATCGAGGCGCGGCCGGTCGCCGAGCTCTGCATCGACTGCAAGGCCGAGCAGGAAGCCCTCGAGCGCCGCAACGCCTGATCCGCTGGCCGCGCGCGGGGCCGAAGGGTCGCCAGTGTCCCTGACCGAATCGCCCATCGTGCTCGGGATCGAGAGCTCCTGCGACGAGATGGCCGCCGCCGTCGTGCGCGGCGGCTTCGAGATCCTGTCGAGCGCCGTGCACGGGCAGTTCGAGGTGCATGCGCCCTACGGCGGCGTCGTTCCCGAGCTGGCGAGCCGCGATCACGTCCGTGCGGTCTCGGCGGTCGTCGAGGAGGCGCTGGCCCGCGCCGGCGTCGGGCCTGCCGATCTCGACGGGGTCGCGGTGACGGCGGGGCCGGGCCTGATCGGCTCATTGCTCGTCGGGCTCTCCTTCGCGAAGGCCTTCGCCTACGCCCAGGGGCTGCCCTTCGTCGGCGTCCACCATCTCGTCGGCCATCTCATCGCCGCCGAGCTCGCGACCCACGCGCCCGCGAGCGGTCCATCCGAAGGCGAGTCGCCCGCCGCCGAGCCCCTCGAGCCGCCCTACCTCGGCCTCGTCGTCTCCGGCGGGCATACGGCGCTCTATCGCGTCGCCGAGACGGGGGCGCCGACGCCCCTCGGCGAGACCCGGGACGACGCCGCGGGCGAGGCCTTCGACAAGGTCGCGAAGCTGCTGGGCCTCGGCTTTCCGGGGGGCCCGGCGATCTCGAAGCTGGCCGAGCAGGGCGATCCGAAGGGCGTGCCGCTGCCGCGGCCGATGCGCGGGCGCGCCGGGCTCGATTTTTCGTACAGCGGGCTCAAGACCGCCGTCGCCCTCGCGATCGAGCGGCAGGGCGGGCTCGCGGCGCTCCCGCCGAAGGCGAAGGCGGATCTCGCCGCGGCCTTCGAATCCGTCGTCGTCGAGAGCCTCGTCGAGCGGACGCTCGCGGCGGCGCGCCAGGAAGACCTGCGCCGCATCGCCGTCGTCGGCGGGGTCGCGGCAAACCGCCGGCTGCGCAGCGAGATGCAGGCCGCGGCGGCGCGCGAGGGACGCCGCGCGATCTTTCCGCCGATGTCGCTGTGTACGGACAACGCGGTCATGATCGCGGCGGCGGGCACCCGGCTGTTGATGTGCGGCGTGCGCGACGATCTGCGGCTCGAGGCCTTCTCGCGGGTCCCGATCGGCGAAGCACCCTGGCGGGCCGCGGCGGGGACCGGCGCGCAGGCCGGTGGGGCGGGCGCGTGAACGCGACCCGCCTGCGCGAGCTGCTCGCGGCGCACGGCCTGCATCTCTCGCGGGATCTCGGCCAGAACTTCCTCGTCGATGCGGACTTCGCGGACGAGCTCGCGCGGCGGGCGGGCGCGTCGGCGGGGGATTGCGTGATCGAGGTCGGGACGGGCCTCGGCGTCCTCTCGCGGGCGCTCGCGGCGCGCGCCGCGCGGGTGCGGACGGTCGAGATCGACTCGGGCCTCGTGCGCGTGCTCGAGGCCGAGGGGCTGCTGCCCGAGAACGTCGAGCTCGTCCATGCCGATGCGCGCCGCATCGATTGGGGCGGCTGGCTGGCCGAGGCGGGCCGGCCGGTGCGCGTCATCGCGAACCTGCCGTACTCGGTCGCGACACCGCTCCTGCGCGTCTTTCTCGATCATCGCGCGGCGCTCGCGGACTGGTCCGTCATGATCCAGAGCGAGGTCGCCGCGCGCCTTGCGGCTTCGACCGGCGAGAAGGATTACGGCTCGCTCGCCGTCCTCCATCGCCTCACCACGGACGTCGAGCCGATCGCGCGACTCGGCCCCGAGCGGTTCTTTCCGCAGCCGAAGGTGGAATCGACGTTCGTGCGCATCTGGCCCCGGGCGGCGGGGCCGCTCCGGGAGGGCGAGCTCGAGCAGGTCGAGACGCTCGCGCGGGCGGCGTTCGGGCAGCGGCGGAAGGTCGTGACGAACGGGCTCGCGCGCATCGCCGAACGCCGCTTCGCAGCCCTCGGCAAGGACGATCAACGCGCCGCCCTCGAGGCCGTGCTGCGCGCCGCGGGCATCGATCCGCGACTGCGGCCCGAGCGGATCGAGCCCGAAGCCTGGCTCGGCCTTGCGCGCGCCTTCGAGGCCGCATCGCCGGGGACGACGCAGGACGCGCAGGCGCAGCTGGAGGGCGAGGGCGATGCCTGAGCGCGGCATGCGCGATGAAGATCGGGTCGCGGCGCTGCTCGAGCTCGCTCACGCGGCCGGGCTCGAGGTCCGCGTTCTCTCGAGCCATGCCGCGGCGGAAGAGGGCGCGCCGCGGCAGAGCGCGTTCGGCCGGCTCGCAAGCCGGGTCTGGGTCCTGATCGTTCCCGACGATCCGCCCGCCCATCAGGCGGCAGCCCTCGCGCAGGCGCTCGGCCGCTTCCGCGCGGAGTTCCTCGAGGAGCGGTTCGTCCCGCCGGCCCTGCGCGCTTTCATCGCCGCCTGCACGGGGACTGCTGGCGCGGAGACCGATCGCAAGGGAACCGTTGACCCCGGAAATCGTTGAAACTAGAATCAACGCCGTTCGAGGGGCACCGCAAGTCGCGGGCTCCATCTGAAAACCCACCGGGTTCGCTCTCTCATCGCCGTTCGTGATCGATCGTCGCCGAGAGAGGTCCGGAACAGGAAGAGCGTTCCTCAGAGTCATCCCAGGAGATCTGAGTTCTCTGCGATTCCCCGAAAAACGACGCTTGGATCCCGGAGTCCGGGACTGAGACGATCAGCAAGCGGGACCTGGATCGAAGAGATCAGACGGATGACGGGCAGGCACGACGCAAGCTTCCCTTTCGCACTTCCGCCTCGCGCCATTCCCTGATCGTCGGAACGCGGCCCGCCTCGCGTGCGGCCCCCCGACCCGAACGGAATCGCTCGGGAGAAGACGAAGAGAAGCTTCGAACGGAACGAGACGTCGGTGCCCCGACCTCGCTCCCGGCCGACCCCGCCCTCCGCGGACGAGCTCCGAGCGCCCTCCCGATTCCAGACGGCCCTTGTCGATCCGCCCACGGGCACCGGCAAGCGACTTCGAGCACCGGACTCCGCGCGCCACAGGAGACATCCCCCCATGTCGACCGTGACCACTGCCTCCGCGTCTCGTGAACACCGCGTCACCCTCCGCTCGCTGGCCAGCCGCAAGCGCAAGGGCGTCCCGTTCACCGTCCTGACCGCCTACGACTTCACCTTCGCGCGGCTCTTCGACGAGGCCGGCATCGACGTCCTGCTCGTGGGCGATTCGCTCGGCAACGTCGTGCAGGGCCACGATACGACCCTGCCCGTGACCCTCGACGACGTCGTCTACCACACGCGCCTCGTCGTCCGCGGCGTGCGGCGTGCGATGGTCGTCGCCGACATGCCCTTCGGCTCCTATCAGGTCGGCCCCGAGGACGCCGTGCGCAGCGCGATCCGGCTCGTCAAGGAAGGCGGTGCCCAGGCGGTCAAGCTCGAGGGCGGCGCGCTCGTCGCCGACTCGATCCGCCGGATCGTCGCCGCGCAGGTTCCGGTCATGGGTCATGTCGGGCTGACGCCCCAATCCGTCCACCCGATGGGCGGCTACCGCGTCCAGGGCCGCGGCGACGAGGGGCGCGCGCGGGTGATCGAGGATGCCCTCGCCGTCGAGGCGGCCGGCGCCTTCGCCGTCGTGCTCGAGGGCATTCCCCAGGATCTCGGCCGCGAGATCAGCGAGCGTCTCGCGATCCCGACGATCGGCATCGGCGCCGGCGTCCACTGCGACGCGCAGGTGCTCGTGATGCACGATCTGCTCGGGCTGAACGACGCGACGCCCTCGTTCGTGAAGCAGTACGCGAGCCTCGGCGCCGAGACCTCGAAGGCGGCCCGGGCGTACATCGATGAAGTCGTGAACCGCAAGTTCCCGGCCGAGGCGCACGTCTACCGCTAGGCGGTCGACGTCCCCGCCCCGCGAGAGCGCGAGTCGAAACGATGCAAGTCCCCACCCGCATCCTCACGCAGAAGAGCGAGCTGCAGGCCTGGTCCGACGCCGAGCGGCGCGCCGGCCGCCGCGTCGCCCTCGTCCCGACGATGGGCGCGCTGCACCGCGGCCATACGGCGCTCGTCGACATCGCCCGCCGGCACGCCGAGCGCGTCGTCGTCTCGATCTTCGTGAATCCGACGCAGTTCAACGATCGCCGGGACTTCGACGGCTATCCGCGCACGCTCGAGCGCGATCTCGAAGCGTGCCGGGCGGCGGGCGTCGACGTCGTCTTCGCGCCTTCGGCGGCGGAGATGTATCCGGAAGGCGCCGCGACCTGGGTCGACGTCGCGGGGCTCACCGATCCGCTCTGCGGCGCGAATCGCCCGGGCCATTTTCGCGGGGTCACGACCGTGGTGACGAAGCTCTTCCTCGCGGCGCGCCCCGACGTCGCGGTGTTCGGCGAGAAGGACTATCAGCAGCTCGCGGTGATCCGGCGCATGACGACGGATCTCGGCTTCGGGATCCGGATCGTCGGCGGCGAGACGGTGCGCGAGGCGGACGGGCTCGCGCTCTCGAGCCGCAACGTCCGGCTCGGGCCCGAGGCGCGGCGCCAGGCACTCTGCATCGTCGAGAGCCTCGAGCGAGCCGACCGGATGCTCGCCGGCGGCGAGCGCGATGCGGCCGTCGTCACCGAAGCCGTCCGCAAATCCCTCGCCCGCGCGAGTCAGGCACGGATCGACTACGCGGAGCTGCGGGATCCCGATTCGCTGGCCGAGGTCTCCGGCCGGATCGAAGGGCCCGTCCTGCTCGCGATCGCGCTGCAATTCGAGCCCGACGCCGACGGCCAGGGCGCCGCGGTGCGCCTGATCGACAACCGTGTTCTCGGCCGGCGGCCCGGCGCCGGCTCCGATGCTTCGTGTCCCCCCGAACGAAACCCCGAACCCCGAGAGGAGTTCCCCCGATGAACCGCACGCTTCTCAAGTCGAAGATCCACCGCGCCACCGTCACCGAGGCGAACGTCGAGTACGAAGGCTCGGTCACGATCGACCGGAATCTGCTGGAAGCGGCCGACATGCTCCCCTACGAGCGCGTCGACATCTGGAACTGCACCAACGGCAATCGGCTCACGACCTACGTCATCGAGGGCGAGCGCGGGGCGGGCCAGATCTGCATCAACGGGGCGGCGGCGCACCTGATGAAGCCCGGGGACAAGGTCATCATCGCGAGCTGGTGCGAGGTCCCCGACGAGCAGGCCCGGGGCTTCGACGCGAAGCGCGTCTTCGTCGACCACGAGAATCGGATCCGGGAGGACTGAAGCGAGGCGCCCGGGCGCCCGGCGTGCGGCGTCTCGGCTACGCTCGCGCCGCGATGGCCACCCCCGGACCGAAGAGCGGCGCGAAGAGCGCGAAGAAGAAGCCGGAGAAGACCGATGCCGAGGGCCGTCTCGTCGTCGCGACCAATCGCCGTGCGCGGTTCGAGTACGAGATCCTGGATACCTGGGAGGCGGGGATCGTCTTGACGGGTCCCGAGGTCAAGAGCCTGCGCGCCGCGCGCGCCAATCTCGGGGATGCCTTCGCCCAGGTCCATCGCGGCGAGCTCTGGCTCGAGAAGCTCCACATTTCGCCCTACGAGCCGGCGACCCGGGACAACCCCTCGGACCCGCAGCGGCGGCGCAAGCTCCTGCTCCACCGCTACGAAATCGCGCGACTCGACGGCCGTGTTGCCGAAAAGGGGCTCACGCTCGTCCCCCTGACCCTCTATTTCCGGGGCGGGCGCGCCAAGGTCGAGCTTGCCCTCGCCCGCGGCAAACACCGCCACGACAAGCGGGAGACGATTCGCCGTCGCGAGCACGACCGCGAGACCCAGCGCGTGATGCGACGGCATCACCGTTAGGGCCGCCGGCGTGCGGGCGCCGCGGCGTGCAGGGATCGGGAGATTGGACCGGGAGCTGTCATGTTGAGATGGATCCTGCGACTCGTGTTCTACGCGCCCTTCGCTTTCGGCCTCGCGCTCTTCTGGGCGACCCAGTACGGCGGCGAGACCGTCGAGCTCGAAACCGTCGACGATCGGGGCACGTCCTTCTTCACGACGCTCTGGGTCGTCGATCTCCACGAGCAGCCCTGGCTCCGCGCCGGAGATCCCGAGGCCGCCTGGCTCCAACGTCTGGAGCGCGATCCCGAGGTGTTCCTCGTCCGGGACGGCGAGCGGGTGGCCTACCGGGCCGAGATCGAGGCGGGATCGGCCGAGCGCGTCAACGCGGCGATGCGCGAGAAATACGGCCGGGCCGACCAGGTGGTCGCCGTGCTCCACGACCCGGCCCGCGTCGTCGCCATCCGGCTCGTCGGGAAGTCGGCCTTCGACGAGTAGGCGCCTGACCCGAGCCGGGCACGCGGGGCTCGCCGCCCCGCGGCGGGCCGCGCCAAAGCCCTCCATTTTGCGTCCTGCCTGCCGATACCAGGTCAGCCGGTCCCGGGGTCTCTCCCCCCGGCGCCCGCCGAGGATCCATGGAGCAGGGCAGGTCCCGGCCGGCGCCCGTCGCCGGACCGGGCAACAAGACGATCGCGACGACCCTCCTCGAGCTGCTCGCCGTGCGCGGCCGGGCGGGGGCTCGGGACCGGGCGATGCGGGCACTCGGATTCGCCGATGGCGGGCTCGCCGAGGCGGCGGCCTGGCTCGACGGCGATGCGGTCGACCGCATGTTCGTCGCGGTCGATCCCGATCCCGGCCTCGCCCGGGCCATCGGCCATCGGCTCTGCGCTCCCGACGCGATCGGCCTCGCCCTCTACGGCCTCGGCCTCGCGACCCCGGAGAAGGCCTACCGGCGCATCCAGGCCCTGCTGCCCCGTGCGCGTCCCGAATCCCATTGGCAGGTCGAGGCCATGGGTGATGCCCAGGCCGAGCTCGCCTTCTCGCCGAACGCACCCGGCGCGGAAGACGAAGAGGGCTCCGGCACCGGGACCCGGCGCAGCCCGGCTTCCGGCCGCGGCGCCGGCACCGCCGAACGAGCCCGGGCCGCCACCGTGCAATGTGCGCTTCGTGTCGGGATGCTCGAGGCGATCCCCGGGCTCTACGGGCTGCTCCCCGCGCGCGTGACGCATTCGAGCTGTCTCGCGAAGGGCGACGACGCCTGTCGTTATGTCGTCGACTGGCAGCGCGGCTCGACCGCGGGGCTCGTCGGCGGCGCGGCGGCCGGCGCGACGCTCGCCGCGGGCATGCTGGTGCTCGGCTTCGCGAGCCCGGCGCTCGGCGCCGTCACCAGCGCGTGTCTCGCCTTCCTGCTCCAGGCGCTCGGGCTCGCCGGCGGCCGGATCGTCGATCTGCACCGCCAGCTCGCGGCCGTCGCCGGAGCGCGGCGGGGCCATCTCGCGCTCTTCGATCAGGTCGACGCGGTGCTCGCGGAGAAGCTCGATGCGATCTCCCGCCTCGATGCGACGCTCGAGCGCGGGCCCCTCGCTCGCCGGCCGGAGCGCGAAGGCACCTTCGACGAGGACCCGCTCGCGATCGTCGATCTGCGCCGCCTCGTCTCGCGGGCGATCGAGAAGGTCGAGCCACAGCTGCACGATTGGGCCGAGATCCGCTTCGAGGCCGACGAGCGGCTGCGCTGCGTCGTCTGCGAGCCGGTGCAGGTCGAGCAGGTCGTCGACGAGCTGCTCCAGAACGCGATCGAAGCCTCGCTGGGCGCCGGCGAATCGCCCGAGATCCTCGTCTTCCTGCGCGACGTTCCGCGCGGCGTCGAGCTCACGATCGAAGACCACGGCCACGGCATCGATTCGAACGCCATCGACGAGACCTTCGATCCCTTCTTCGACGAGCAGCCCGCCGGCCTCGCGCGCGGATTCGGCCTGCCGGTCTGCCTGCGCATCATCGAGGCCCATGGCGGCGAGCTCCGGATCGCGAACCCGAAGCAGGGCGGCACGCGGGTGACGGTCCTGCTGCCGGCCGGCGATGCATCCGCACCCGATGCGGGGAGAGCACGAAAATGAGGACGACGCGAACTGCGCTCTGCGGCGTGATCCTGGGCCTGCTGATCGCGTGCGCGCCGCGCCCCGGCGAGCTCGAGCCCCTGCCGCGGCATCCGTTCCCGCGCTGGGTCTCGAAGCTCGAGCCCGGCAAGAGCGACGTCGAGAGCGTGCGCGGGCGCTTCGGCGAGCCGGACCTCGTGGAGTCGACGGTGATGGGCGGGCTCGTCTGGCGCTATCGCTTCGCCGAGGTGCGCTGGCCCGACGCCGATCCGGATCGCCCCGTCGTGGCGGCGAACGGCAAGGTCGTGCCCCGGACGAACAGCAAGCTCGAGGACGTCGGCGATTCGATCGCCGAGTTCGGGAGCTGGCTCGATTGGCTGATGTTCTACCCGCCGAAGCAGCCGCGCCCGGTCGCCCCGCGCTGGCTGCCCGCCACCATCCACGCCCTCGAGCTCGAGTTCGACCGCGAGGGCCGGCTCGTCCGCCATCGCTACGCGCCCGAACCGGGCCGGGCGCCGATCCCGCGCCGGGGCTGAGCACCGGGAACGGGGGTCGCCTCCGACCCGTGGCCAGCTCCCGCTGCGGACTATGATCCTCTGCGCGCCGCCGTCGACGCTTCGACACCCGGGCGCGAGAGGAGATCCGCATGACGACGATCGCGACCGCGAGTGGAACCACGACTTCGCAGGGCCTCGGCCGCACGCTGATGCACGAGCATCTCGTGATCGGCTACCCGGGCTCCGAGAGCCATACGAGCCATCCCGGGCTCGCGAAGCACGAGCAGTTCAAGGTCTGTGTCGATCGGATCGAGTCGTTGAAGGCGCTGGGTTATGCGAGCCTCGTCGATCCGTGCCCGAGCGATCTCGGCCGCGACGTCGAGCTCGCCGCCAAGGTCGGCCAGGCGACCGGATTCCACATCGTCTGCGCGACCGGTCTCTACAAGCAATCCGAAGGCGGCTACCCCTACTGGCATTTCCGCTCGAACTTCGGCCCCCAGGTCGAGCCGATGGCCGAGCTCTTCATTCGCGAGCTGACCGAAGGCATCGGGGACACCGGCATCCGCGCCGGCATCATCAAGGTCGCGAGCGGCCCCGGCCAGATCACCGACTACGAGAAGACGATCCTGCTCGCCGCCGCGAAGGCCTCACTCGCGACCGGCGCGCCGATCACGACGCATACCGACCAGGGCACGATGGGCGACGAGCAGCAGCGCATCCTGACCGAGGCCGGCGTGCCCGCGAGCCGGATCGTGATCGGCCATTCCTGCGGCACCGACGACCACGCCTATCACATGGGCATCGCCCGCGGCGGCTCGTATCTCGGCTTCGACCGCTTCGGGATCGACGCGCTCTTCCCGGACGCGAAGCGGGTCGCCTCGCTCGTCAAACTGATCCGGGCCGGGGCGGGCGATCGCGTCGTCGTCTCCCACGACTCGGTCTGGTGCTGGAAGGGCGAGCCGATCCCGGCCGACCGGATGGCGGCGCTCTCGGGCGACGCCTTCGACCCGACCTTCTTCTCGCGCAAGATCATCCCGCAGCTGCGCGAGGCCGGGATCGCCGAGGAAGCGATCGAGGCCCTGCTCGTCGCCAATCCGCGCCGCTTCTTCGAAGGCGAGAAGCTGCCGGCGCTTGCCTGAGCGCAGCCTCCGCTATCGTCCGCCCACCCGAAAACCCGCCCGCCGCGGCCCCTGCCGGCCGCGGCGCATCCCGCGCAATCCGCGCGAACCGAGCAAGGAGATCGCATGCAGGCCGCCATCCTCACCGAGCTGAACAAGGACCTCCAGATCCGCAACGACGTCGAGGTCTTCGGGCTCGGCCCCCGCGACGTGCGCATCCAGATCAAGGCCTCGGGCGTGTGTCATTCGGACGTGTCCGCCCAGAACGGCACGATCCCGACCGGCACGCCCTGCGTACTCGGCCACGAGGGCGCGGGCGTGATCACCGAGGTCGGCGAGGCGGTGACGAGCGTCGTGCCGGGCGATCACGTGATCCTCTCGTTCGTGCCGGCCTGCAACAACTGCATGCCCTGCCATCGCCACCAGTCCTATCTCTGCAACCACGGCATGGTCCAGGCGACCTCGGCCCATTTCAAGGTCGACGGCAAGCCGGTGACGGGCATGACCGGCCTCGGGACCTTCGCGGAGGAGCTCATCATCGGCGAGCCGGGCGTCGTCAAGATCCCGAAGGACGTGCCGCTCGACATCGCGGCGCTGATCGGCTGCGGCGTCACGACGGGCGTCGGTGCCTCGATCAACAGCGCGCAGGTCACGCCGGGCTCTTCGGTCGTCGTGTTCGGCTGCGGCGGCGTCGGCATCTCGGCGATCCAGGGCGCGCGCATCGCCGGCGCCTCGGCGATCCTCGCCGTCGACACCCTGCCCGGCAAGCTCGAGCAGGCCAAGCATTTCGGTGCGACCCACGTGACGACCCCCGACGGCCTCGACTCGATGAAGCAGGCGATCACCGGCGGCGAGGGCTTCGACTTCGCCCTCGAATGCGTCGGCCATCCGGCGACGATCCGCGGTGCCTACGACGCGGCGCGCCGGGGCGGCAAGGCCGTGATCGTCGGCGTCGGCCGGATCGAGCAGATGGTGCAGTTCAGCGCCTTCGAGCTCTTCTTCGGCGACAAGACGCTGCGCGGCTCGATCTACGGCAGCTCGAACGTCCGCACCTTCATGCCCGAGCTGCTGGCGCTCTGGAAGGCCGGCAAGCTCGACCTCGAGAGCATGATCACCCGCCGCATCAAGCTCGAGGAGGTGAACGACGCCTTCCGCGCGATGCAGGCGGGGGAGGTGATTCGCTCCGTGATCGACTTTTGATCGGTCGTTTGGCGAGGTCTGCTCGCCAAACAACCTGGGTCAGGAGCTCGGTTGTTGGGCGAGCTTCGCTCGCCGAACAACCTGGGTGTGATCGGTCGTTGGGCGAGCAGGGCTCGCCAAACGACCTGGGTTTGGTGATCGGTCGGGAGGGTCAGCCGGACCAGTCGACGAAGATCGGGGAGGACCAGGCGCGGGGCTCTTCGGGGGCGAGGCAGTCGTCGCCGGGGTTGCCGCTGCAGAGCCGGGTTTCGAGGCAGCGGCCCTCGGCGTCGCGTTCGCAGGTGATGCCGGCGGCGTTGACGGCGGGGGCCGGGGGCTCGTGGGCGCGGACGTAGTAGACGGCGTCGCGGCCGTTCGCGGCGTAGTCCGGATCTTCGAAGCGCACGAGGCAGCCCTCGGCGTTGCCGTCGCAGTCGAAGCTCCGCCAGGGATCCTCGATCAGCGGCGCGATCGGCTCGCCGGGTGCGTTCTGCGGGCGGATGCGGACGACGTCGATGCGGGTGATCGGGCGCCGCACGGGCGTCGGGTTGTAGCATTCGCCCTTGCAGACGTGGGCGAGGCGTTCGGGGCCGAGCGCCGTGGTCGCGTAGTCGGGGCAGCCCGGCGTCTGCTCGAATGAGCCGACGGCGCGGACCTCGAAGACCGGATTCGCGTTCGTTTCGATCTCGCCGCCCATCGGGATGCGGCGCCCCGCTTCGCCCCCGGCGTCCACGAGATCGAACCAGAGCAGGATGCGCGGCCCGCTGGTGCCGTAGACCTCGCGGCGCTGGAGTGCGTCCCAGATCGCGTCGCGCGAGCGGCCTTCGGCATGGGCGGCGACGAGGCCGCCGGTCATGAAATACGAGGCCTGGCGCTCCATCTCCATCAATGCGAAGCCCGAGAGGCTGCGATCGTTCGGATCGTAGGCGCGGGACTCGGCGGCGGGGGCCTCGCTCGGCGGCGCGAGCGCGCTCTGCAGGATCGGCGTCACGTTCGAGACGTCGTTGCGCGATTCCGTGAAGCCCACGCGATGGACTTCCTTGTAGCCCGTGCCGGGGCGGCCGAAATGATTGTCGCTCGAGGCCATCAGCCCGAAGCGGAAGCGCCGGGGCGACGCGTCCGGCGTATCGAAGTTCGATAGGGCGAGGATGTACTGCGCCGCGCCGCCGGGACGGTAGTTGAAGGCGGGCTGGGTGCAGTCGCGACACTGTCCGGCGTCGAGCCAGTCGGCGGCCTGCGCGCCGGGCACGGTCAGATGCGCCTGGCCGCCGGCGCGCGCGGCGTTCTCCCGGGCGACGACGGCGCGCGCGGTGCAGGTCTCGCCCGACTCGCCCGCGGCGAGACAGCGCTCTTCGATGATCTCGCCCGCCCGCCAGCAGGTCGGCAGGTAGCTCGACGTCGGCTCCGGGCAGATGGCGTTGCCTTCGGCATCGAAGCGCACGGCTTCGTAGGAGCGGAACTCTTCCGAGTTGCCGTGCCCGGAATAGATCTCGAGCAGGGTCTGGCGGTCGTCGTCGTGGAGCGGCCCTGCGAGCTGCTTCGACCATTCGGAGCCGGGGGGCGTGTAGAAGCCCCAGGTCGTGCCGTGCGGGATCACGATCGATTCGCTGCCCCAATCGTCGAGCTTCTCGAAGAGCAGGTCGGGCGTATCGACGAGCTCCATGCAATCGCGCGGCAGATCGCGCACGGGCACGCCGAGCGGGCAGGTCGCGAGATCGCGGCGCTCGTCGAAGAAGCGGGCGAGGTCGTGCATGCGCGGCTCGCCGAGCGCGTGCAGGAAGACGCCGCTGGCCGGGCTCCCGAACGGATCGGCGGTCACGACCCGCCGCCGCGCGCCCGATGCGCCGATCGGGCGCGCGGGAATCCGGTCGTCGGCGAGATCGCGCAGCACGACGTTCTTGTGGCCGTAGTGCGCGTCCGGTGTCCCGCCGACCTGCGTCCACTCCCAGCCGAGGAAGGCGACGGTATCGGGCGTCTCGCCCGCGCCCGCGACGGCGTTGCAGGCGCGGATGCTCTCTACCGTCTCCGCCCAATGCGTCGGGGAGATGCTCTCCGCATGATCGTTGATCGACCAGAAATCGAGCGCCGAGCAGAAACGCGCGAAGTCGCAGGCATCGGCGGGGGGATGCGCGCCTTCGCCGCCGGCCAGCGGCAGGCTCAGCATGAAGGCGTCGAAGGAGTAGGTCGTGTGGACGTGGAGGTCGCCGAACAGGATCTGCTTCGCCGGGGCGCTCGGGTTCGACGCGGCCGCGGGATCGGCGAAGGCCTCCGCCGGTCGCATGCGCGCCGTCACCCGCCCGGGCGATTCATGCTCGCCGAGGCGGCCTTCCGATACCGCCCTGAACCAGAGCGCGAGCACGGCGAGCAGGACGATCGAGACGAGCAGGAGAATGCGGGACAGGGCGTCGTCCTCCGTTCTGGGCCATCCCGGCGTCGAAACGTGCCGAGGCTATCACACGCGATCGGCCGCGCTCGGCGACCCGGGATGGACCCGCCGAATCGAATTCGCAGCTCGGGTCATGCGAGGCTCGATGCCCTGCACTATCTAGACGATCGACGACCCGCCCCTCAGAACGCAGAGAGGAAGTTTGCTTGCAGGCCCGAAACGAAGGCCTCGAATCGCCGTCGCCGCAGCGTCTCGTGGTCGGCTTGATCCACGGCGGCGGGACCGGTGCCGAGCTGATCGCCTGCGTGAAGCGGATCCTCGCGCAGATCGCCGAGCAGTCCCCCTGCCGCTTCGAGCTCGCCGCGTTCGACGATGCCCGCTGGGCGGAGGGCTTCGACGAAGAGGTCTACGACGCTGGGATGCACCGTGCGCTGGTCGATTTCTACGACGGCGTCGCTTCGCGGCGCGGTGTCATCGTGCGCGGGTCGCTGCCGGCGCCGGTCCTCTACCGCCTCCGCCGCGACGTCGGTCAGGCCCTCAAATGGATCGATCTGAACCCGTACCCCGCGGTGAGTCGCCAGCCGGATTTCCGGGTCCGGCTCGTCCGGGAGAGCGTGCACGGGATCTACCATCCCGCCGAGATGCGGCGCGACGGGGCGACGGTCCATGCGCGCTACGAGTGGCAGCAGGAAACCTTCCGCTTCCTCGCCGCGGAGGCCTTCCGGCTCGCGGCGCAGGCGCCGCCGCATCGGGTCACGACGGTGCTGAAGACGTCCGTGCTGGGCGAGGTCGGCGATCTCTGGCTGTCGGCCTTCAGCGAGGCGGCTCGCCAGCATCCGCAGATCCGTCACGCGCACCGGCCTTCCGGTGCCGGCTTCTCGGATATGTGGAGCGCGCCGCGCGAGTTCGGCGTGGTCGTCACCGATGATCAATCCGGCGACATCCTGGCGGACCTCGTCCCGACGATCCTCTACGACACGCGCAACCTCGTGGCCGCCGGCAACCTCTCGCCGGCGGGCCACGCCTCGTTCCAGACCGATCACGGCACGATCAAGCCCCTCGTCGGCAAGGACGCGGTCAATCCCATCGCCATGATCGGGGCCCTGGCGATGGCGCTCGGCCACGGGCTGCCGGGCAGTGGCCTCTCCGAAGCGCTCAGCGATGCCGTCGCCGATGTGCTCGCGGCCGGATTCCGGACGGGCGATTTCTTCGCGGGCCCGCCGCAGCGCCTGGTCGGGACCCGCGAGATGACGGACCGCATCCTCGAATCCCTCTCGTCCCGCCTGGCCCTCCGCGCATGAGGACGGCCCTGCTGGTCGTCGATCTGCAGAACGCGTTCTGCAAGCCCGACGGCTCGTTCGCGCGGCGCGGCCTGGCGATCGCATCGATCGATCGGGTCGTCGATCGGAGCCGGCGTCTCGTCGAACATGCGGGGCAGGCGGGCTGGCTCGTCGTCGCGACGCGCCTCGTCTACGCCGCCGACTACCACGACGGCGGTCTCCTCGTCGCCCGCGATCCCGCGATCCGGGCGCTCGGCGCCTATCGCGACGAGAGCTTCGATGCCGCGCTCGTCGCCGATCTCGGGCCGCTCCCCGGCGATGCGCTCGTGGTGCGCAAAACGCGCTACGACCCCTTCTGCGGAACGACGCTCGAGGCCGAGCTGCGCGCGCGCGGCGTAGGAGACGTCGTCGTCTGCGGGGTGACGACGAACGTCTGCGTCGAGTCGACGGTGCGCAGCGCGCACGATCGGGATTTTCCGGTCCGCCTCGTCGAGGACGCGGTCTCGAGCTACGACGCGGCCCTGCACCGCGCGTCGATCGAGACGATGGCGCGGCATTTCGCGACCCGGACCACGCTCGCGGAGCTGCTCGGCGAGCCGGCGGTGAGGGCGCGATGATTCCGAGGAGCCGGTCGTGAGCGCGGCGGACGAAGGGCGAAGCGAAGCGGCGATCGCCGAAGTCGTCGAAGTCGTGCGGAGCTCCCAGCGGCTCGCGCCGGACGAGCCGCTCGCGGCCGGAACGATCCTGCTCGACCGCGGGCTCGCCCTCGATTCCGTGGCGCTGCTCGACCTCGTGCTGGCCCTCGAGGAGCGGTTCTCGATCCGCTTCGCGGACCAGGACATCGCGCCGGCGCATTTTCAGTCGATCGCGAGCGTCGCGCGCCTGGTCGACCGGATCCGGGCGGGAGGCCCGCGCAGCGATGTTTGACGGGCTTCGATCCCTGCGCGGCTTCGGATCGCGGCCGGCGCTCGTCGAGTCGCAGGGCACGACCTCCTTCGCCGAGCTCGCGGCGCTCGTTTCGGCCGAGGCCGACCGCTTGACGTCGCTCGGCCTCGCGCCGGGGGATCGCTGCGGGCTCGTATGCGGCGAGGATCGGGCGACGGTCGTCCGGGCGCTCGCGCTGCTCGAAGCCGGCGGCGTCGTCCTGCCGCTCTCGGGCCAGCTCGGCGTAGAGGAGCTGCGCCAGGCGGAGATCGCCTTCGAGGCGCAATGGCGCCTGCAGGGCGCGGGCGCGGGGGCGTTCGAGCGTTCGGCCTTCGAGTGCGCGCGATCGGGCGATGCCGTCGCCGCACGTGCGGCGGCCGCGCCCGTTCAGGGACTCTTCTCGAGCGGCTCGACCGGCCGACCGAAGATCGTCCTGCGCAGCGCGCCGCAGCTGCGCGCCTATACACAGATCTACGCCGAAGCCATGAGCCTCTCGCCGGACGATCGGGTGGCGGTGCTATTGCCGTTCTCGTTCGCCTACGGCTTCAACAGCTTGATGCTCGGCAGTCTCGCGGCCGGGGCGAGCCTCGTCTTCCCGGGCTCGCGAAATCCCCGGCGCGTGCTTTCCGCGATCCGCGAGGGCGCCGTCACGATTCTCGCTGCGACACCGACCCTGCTCGATCTGATGGTGCGCTTCGCCGGCGGCGCGAGCGGCGATCTCGCGGGCGTGCGGATCTGCGTTGCGACGGGCGAGCCGCTCTCGCGGCCCCTCGCGCAGCGCTTCAGGGAAACCTTCGGGAAGGCGCTCTGGAACAACTACGGCTCGAGCGAAACCGGCCCCATGACGCTCGATCGAGAGGGCACTGCCGACGGGGAGGCCATCGCCCTCGGCCGCCCGTATCCGGGGGTCGAGATCGGCTTGCGCGACGAGCAGGGCGATCCCGCTCCGGACGGGCAGGTGGGGGAGATCGTCGTTCGCTCGCCGGCGCTCGGGCTCGGTCATGCGGGCCGCGATGGCGCCGTCGAGGCATTCGAAGCGGGCGGCTTCGCCACGGGTGATCTCGGCGTGTTCCGCGGCGGCGTGCTCTTCTTCGCCGGTCGGCGGAAGCTGCTCATCAATGCCGCGGGCCGAAAGGTCGACCCGCTCGAGGTCGAGCAGGCGATGCGCCGGCATCCCCGGATCGTCGACGCCGCCGTCGTCGGCCATCCGGAAGGCGATCGCGAGGTCGTTCGCGCCCTCGTCGTCGCGGAGGGAAGCGTCACGGCGGGCGAGCTCATGGATTTCTGCAGCGCATCGCTCGCGGCCTACAAGGTTCCGAGGATCATCGAATTCCGCTCGGCGCTTCCGCGCAGCGAGAGCGGCAAGCTGATCCGGACGCGGCTCTGAGGATCTCGCATGGGCCTGGGCGTACGCCTCCTGAAGCGGCTCGCCGTCCTGCATCCGCGCGCGGGCATCGGCCTGGCGGGGCGGGTCGGGTATTGGGCCAGCTTCGCATTCGGCCAGCGCCATCGCCCGCGCCGGGCGACGGTCCGTCTGCTCTTCGGCGATCTCCCGGATCGCGAGGTCGCAAGGATCCGCCGCGAGGCGACGAGCCTCGAGCTCCGCAACGAAGTGATGAACGCGGTTTCCCGCGCGCATGGCTTCGAGCCCCTGCTGCCGCTGCTCCGGGTCGATCCCGGACCGCTCGTCCGGCTCCTCGGCGAAGGCCGGCCCGTCGTCGTCGTCGCCTGGCATCTCGGCCCCCAGCGCCACCTCATGGCGACGCTGCGCAAGCTCGAGATCGAAGCCCTCGTCGCCGGCGGCAAGGCCCGCGCCCGCCGCGGCGAATCGGGCCGCCTCGAGGTCGCGACGCTCGAGGATGCGGGCCTCGGCACCGGCTTCCTGCGGCGCGCGATCGAGAGGCTCGAACGCGGCGGGATCGTCGGCATGGCGATGGACGGCACCCAGGGTGGTCGATTCCCGGTCGACTTTCTGGATCGTCGACTCGAGGTCGGCCGCGGCATCGCCGCCCTCGTGCGCAGGACCGGTGCCGAGCTCGTTCCATTGACGAGCCATTGGGTCGGGCGCTCGAGCCGGTTCGAGAGCCGGCTCCACGAGCCGCTCCCGAAGCCCGCGGCCGATTCCGCCGACGCACAGCGCTTCGAGGCCGAGATCCTGGCGGCGACGGCACGCTGGTTCGAAGACGAGGCGCGTCGCGATCCGGGCAACATGCGGATCCGCCGGCTGCGCAGGAAGCTGCGCTAGCGGCGGAGAGACGCGAGCGAACGCCGATCCGGAGGCGGGGACGTCGCGCCGCTCGGCTCGCGTACGCCCAGACCGATCGGCGCGCCGGTCGTCGCGCGCGGTCGCTCGGGGATCGACGCTGCCGAGGTCTCGATCCACGCCGCGGCAGGCCCGATCCGCCCGATCCGCCCCGGCATCCGATCCGGGACGGCCGGCACCGCGATGATATATAGAAGGACTCCCCCGAGGGCCTCGTTTGACGATCGACTGATCGGGGTTAGCTTGCCGGCCGTGGGGGCGATCGGTTTCGACGGGTCGTCGAGATCGGGCGCTGCGTGTCGAGGTCGTAGCCACCTCGTTAAACAGCTGCAGTCCTGGTAGACAATAACTGCCAACGACAACTACGCTCTCGCTGCCTAACTAACCCTTAGGAACTAGCGACATCCGTCCAAGACGTCTCCTATTGGGGCGCGGATGTAATGAGGAGACTGGCTCCCGAGCGCTGCTCGGCCGTATCCGGGAGCGAGATCACGTCGAGCTAGGGTGTGCTCGGGCCGTCTCTTCTCCTGGCCCACCCGAAATCAAGCGGAGACTACACACGTAGACGCGTCCGAAGGACGCGATTCGGACGCGGGTTCGATTCCCGCCGCCTCCACCATTTCCCGAGCCTGCCGCAAACCCTCCCGCTGCTAGGTTCGCCCCATGCCCTCCTTCGTCCTCGTTCACGGCGGCGCCCACGGCGCCTGGTGCTGGGAGCGCGTGGTTCCGCTCCTGGCCCGCGACCCGCGCGTCGATCGGGTCCTCGCCGTGGACCTCCCCGGCCACGGCGCTCGCCTCGCGCTGAAGCCCCAGGACGAGATCACGCTCGAGGACTACGTCGATTCCGTCGTGGCGGACATCCTCGCGGCCGACCTCGAAGGGATCGTGCTGGTCGGTCACTCACTGGCCGGAATCACGATTCCGCACGTGGCGGCGCGGCTGCCCGAGCGGATGCGTCGGCTGGTCTACCTCTCGACCACGAATCCCGAGCTCGGCCGATCGGTGATGGACGAGATGCAGTCGAATCCGCTCTCGCCGATTTCGCGGGGGATCGACACGACGGCGGCGTTCTGCAGCGACCTCGATGCGGAGACGGCGGCGTGGCTCGAGGGGCGACTCGGCCCCCAGCCGATGGGGCCGATGGAGGCGAAGGTGACGCGCGTTGCGGGACCGCCCGGGATCCCCTCGACCTACGTCCTGCTCGAAGAGGACGAGGTGCTCCCGCCCGCCTACCAGCTCGAGCACGCGCGGCGGATCGGGGTCGACGAAGTGGTCCGGATCGCGGCCGGGCATAGCGTCTTCGCGTCGCGGCCGGCGGTGCTCGCGGAGCGGCTGCTCTCCCTGTTGATGCTCCTTCTGGTCCTCGCCTGCGCGGGCGCGCCTCGACCCGCGGTCGAGCCGAAGGCGGCGAGCGAGAGCGAGCGGCTGATGCTGGAGGCCGTCGCGGCGGCCGAGGCGAACGATGCGCCCCGCGCCTTCGAATTGATGCAGCAGGCGGCGGATCTCGGCGATCCCGAGGCCCTCTCCGGGCTGGCGAGCTACATCGAAGGCGGGGTCGGAACGCCCGCCGATCCCGATCGGGCGCTCGATCTCTTCGAGGAGGCGCTGCGGCAGGGATCGATCGCCGCGCGCCTCAACCTCGGGCTGAGATTGATCGGGAGCCCATCCGAAGCGGAGCAGGCGCGGGCCGTCGCGCTGCTCGAGGCCTTGTACACGTCGCCGCCCGAAGGTCAGGGCAGGGAGAGCTTCAAGGGCGCTGCGGCGGGTGGTCTCGGTGTCGCGTATTTGTTCGGGCGAGGTGTGGGTGCGGACGAGAAACGAGGCGTCGCCCTGCTCGTGGAATCCGATCGGCTCGGCGTGGCCTCGCCGCAGAGTCACTATCTGCTGGGCCGGACCTTCGAGAGCGGCTGGGGCGGACGGAAGCAGGATCGGAGGAAGGCCTTCCGGCATTTCCTGAAGTCCGCAGAAGGTGGCGTTCCGGGCGCGCAGTGGAACGTGGGGATGGCGCTGCTGAACGGCTGGGGGGCGACGAGAGACGACCGGGCGGCCTACGAATGGATCCGTCGCGCGGCGGAGGCGGGCGATCCGCGCGGTGAGATCTCCCTCGCGGTGATGCTCGCGGTCGGGCAGGGGGTGGTCGAGAACGACGCGGAGGCCCGGGACTGGTATGCGCGGGGCGTCGCGCGCAACCTCGCGCATCCGCTTCGAGGCCTCGGGATCATGCTCTACACCGGGGAAGGGGGGCCGGTCGACCGGGCGAGGGGCTGGGCCTATCTCAAGCTTGCGGCCGATGCTGGCGAGGCGAACGCGCAGCGCCTGCTCGACGAGCGGGTCGTGAATCTGTCGTCCCGGGATCGCGAGCGTGGAGAGGCGATCGTCGCAGACTGGATTGCGAAGCACGGCCCGCCGGGTTTGATGGGGGAATGAGCGAGGCGCGATGTTCGCGAGCAGACGGGGGCCGCTCGGCGTTGGTCCCGATTCGTCGGGGGAGCGAGCGCTTCCGGCGCTCCTCGGACGCGGGCTGAAGCGGGATCTACCGCTCCGCCCCCCGACTTCCCTCCGACAGCAACGGCACGCCGAACAACACCAGAAACCCCAGGTTCCCGATCACGTTGATCCCGCCCCCCGAGATCAGCGAGCCGGTGCTGTCGATGAGGAACCAGACGAGCAGCCCGGGCAGCAGGATCGCACGCACGAGGGCCGGGTCGCGGGCGTGGATCCGGCGGACCACGACCCAGAGGCTGATCGCCCAGCCCGCGAGCACGCCGCCGGAGATCGCCGCGAGGAGCCGGGTGAGGGGCGTCGAAGCGCCGCCGCCGCCCGGTTCGCCAAAGACGAACGCGCTCAGCCAGGCCGTGGCGTCCGTTGCCGCGGGCAGGGCGAGCAGGGCCATTCCGACGCCGACCGCCGCCGTCGTGCCGCACGCGATTTCGAGCCAGAGCCGGGCCGTCTGCTGATTCATGGGTCCACTCCTCGTGTGTTGCGCGGCAACGTGCGGGAGCGCGCGAGGCGGGACAATTACCCGGGAGGTCATCGCCGGACGCCGGGATCGGGATAGGCTCCGGCGGAATGGAGCACGCGTTCGGAGCCCTGCTGAAGGAGTGGCGTTCGCTGCGCCGGATGAGCCAGCTCGAGCTGGGCATCGAGGCGGCGGTTTCGGCGCGGCACATCTCGTTCCTCGAGACGGGGCGGGCGAGGCCGTCCCGGGAGATGGTCCTCCATCTCGGTGAAGTGCTCGAGGTGCCGCGGTCGGATCGCAACCGCCTGCTCGAGGCCGCTGGATTCTCCGCCGCCTATCGCGCGCGGCCCCTCGAATCGGGCGAGATGCTCGCCGTCCGCCAGGCGGCGGAGTGGATGATCGGGCGCCACGAGCCCTATCCCGCCCTGATGGTCGATCGGCATTGGCATCTGCTCGGCGCCAATCGCGCGGCCTGGCAGCTGCTGGGCGCATTCGGGCTCGCCGAGGGGGATTCGTTTCTCGATGCGCTCCTCGGCGAGGGCATGCGCGCCGCGATCGAGAACTGGCCGGAGTTCGGGCGCCATCTGCTCGTGCGCCTTCGCGCCGAGAACGCCGCGGTCGGAGGCGACGCCGTCCTCGAGGGCGCGATCGCTCGGCTCGCGGGCGACACCGCCCTCGCGAGCGCTCCGCTCCGTCCGCTCCCGCCCTTCGTCCCGACGCGAATCCGGGCGGGGGAGACGGTGCTCTCCTTCCTCTCGACGCTCGCCCACTTCTCGGGCGCGGAGGACGTCCTGCTCGCCGACCTCCGCATCGAGCTCTTGTTCCCGGCCGACGAGGTCACGAAGAATCTGCTGCTCACGCTCGGCGGCGAGGGAGGCTGAGGGGCGCAGGCGCGTGGGTGCCTCGAGGTCCGCGCGCATCGTTCGAAAAAAAGGGAGGGATTCATGGCGTTCGAAACGCTCGCCTGGAAGCTCTGGGCGGCGGCAGTGCTCGGGCTGGCGCTGAAGATGTTGATCCTGGCGGCGCTGACCAGCCGGGCTCGGCTCCAGACGAAGACCTTCGCCTCGCCCGAGGACTACGAAGGGCAGGGCATTCAGCCTTCCACCGAGCGCGATCCCCGGGTCGAGCGCCATCGCCGCGCGCACCGCAACGATCTCGAGAACTTCCTGCCCTTCTTCGCGGTGGGCGCGATCTACGCGGCGATGGATCCATCGCGGTGGGGCGCGTGGCTCTGCCTCGCCGGCTTCGCGATCGCCCGTCTGCTCCACACGATCTTCTATCTGCGGCGTGCCATGCCCCACCGCACGATCGCCTACGCCTATGGCTACTTCGCGACGATCTGGATGATCTTCGCGAGCGGCTGGGCGATCTTCGCGTGAGCCCGGCAGGCGCGGTCGTCCCGCGTCTGCGAACGATTCAGTCCTGGTCGACGAACGATCACTGCCAACGACAACTACGCTCTCGCTGCCTGACCAACCTTCAAGAACGAGCGACGTCCGTCCAAGACGTCTCCTATTCGGGGCGCGGATGCAATGAGGAGACTGGCTCCCGAGCGCTGCTCGGCCGTATCCGGGAGCGAGATCACGTCGAGCCAGGGTGTGCTCGGGCCGTCTCTTCTTCTGGCCCACCCGGAATGAAGCGGAGACTACACACGCAGACGTTTCCGAAGGACGCGATTCCGACGCGGGTTCGATTCCCGCCGCTTTCGCGCGAGCCGCCGCGCTCGCGGCAGCGGGGCTCGTCATCCGGCCCGGCGCCTTGTTCCAAGGCAGCGAAAGAGACTTCTACGCCGAGCGGGATGCAATGCACGCGCTTCTGCGAGAGCTGCAGGCGCCCCTGGACGTCTTCATCGGCGGCCATCTTCCCGAGCAGCTCGAGTCCGCGCGTCGCGGCCGCGAAATCCCCGACGACGAGCGGCGCGAAGCGCAGGGATGGCGGGGCCTCGCAGGGCGATCTCTGCTAGGCCGAGCGATCCCGCTCCGAAAGACATCGCCGCGCGATGGACGCGCGCATGCGACTGCGCCGTCCGAAGCCGGCCAACAGGACGGCGCCACACCCCAGGCTCGCGACCAGCCGGGGCTCGGGCGCCGGGACCGGGCTCATCGTGACGTCCGCGCCGGCGGCATCGAATTCGAAGAAGACCGGCAGCACGCTCGGGGCGTCCGCCGAAATCGGCTGCGTCGGGACGACCGTCACGTCGGTCGCTCCGCCCCCGGTCAGCGCAACGAGGTCGAGGACGGCTCCCGCTGCGAAGACGCCGAGCGAAGTCGAGCCGACGCGAACCTCGTAGGGCGCGCCGCGCTCGACGTCGGCCGGAGGCATCTCGACCGCGATCGCCGTGATCGGCGGCTCGGGGACCCAGATCGCGCCCTCGTCGACGGGCGGTGCGAGCCAACCCTGCACCGGCGCATCGACGAGAATGGCTTCGACGACGGGCCCGCCGTCGACCACGTTGCCGGGGAGGAGCGGGAAATAGGCGGTGACGCCGGGCGTGGTCGACGGGAAGGTGTCGGCCGTCAAGGTCCAGTTCGCTGCGGTCGGCAGCGTGAAGCGCCAGTTGAGTGTGGCGGTGCCGCGACCCGACGGGGAGGGGAAGCCGGGCAGGGCGTTGGCCGCGAACCCGCTGGCCTCGACCTCGAGCCGGGCGCCGCTCGGATTCGGAACGATGCCGAGGTAGCGCGACTCACTGCGCAGGACGGCGCGGCCGAGCTGGGCGTCGTTCGCGAGGAATCCGTCGAGGGTCGTGATCATGGGATTGAAATTGCCGGTCCCCAGGCTGTTGTTGCTTTCGAACTGATTGATCGTCGTCTCGCCCCAGGCGCTCGCCGTGATGAGCTTCGAGCGGTTCGAGTAGATGGAGGTCGGGGTCACGTCCAGGTCGAATTCGAGCACGGCGTCGACGAAGCAGCCCGTGTCGGTCCCCGCCGGCAGATTCGCCACGCCGGCAGTCGCTTCGAGCTTGAGGTTGTAATCGCCGGCCGGGATCGTGCCGCTCCAGTCGACGTCGAGGGGGGCGTTCGAATCGACGTCGAAGACGCTGGAAGAGGTCGTGAAATTGTAGAGCTCGAAGGTCGTGCGGTGGCAGAGGGAGACCTGGGCTTCCGCATGGCTGGCGGCGAATGCGACGATCGCGAGGGTCAGGAAGGTGAGGAGGTTGCGAGCAGCGGTGATCGGGTTCATCGAATTGCGGGCTCCAAATCGCGCACCTCGCGCCGGCTTCGTCCGACGGTGCGAGGTCGAGACGGCGGAGGGGCAGTACGACAGGGGCGCCCGCCAGCTCTCCGACGGGGATCCCGCTGCGTGTGTGTCGTGCAGGTTAAAGCGCGGCGCGCGCCGTTCCATGAAGCGCTTCACATTGCGCACGATTTGCGCGGCGGGTGCGGGACGCGCGCGGCCGCATCGGTGCCCCGAAGCAGCTGGTCTCCCGGGCTCGTTCGCGAGGGATCGAGGCCGGCCCGGCGAAGATGAATCCAGGCTTCGAGTTGGCCTCGGCGAGTCGAGGCGCCCGGCTCGCGGCCGACGCCGTCCTCGCGCGCGCTCCGCCCCGCTCGCGCCGCCTTTCGTGCCGACGCGACTCCGGGTGGGGGAGACGGCGCGCTCCTTCCTCTCGATGCTCGGCCGATTCTCGGGCGCAGAGGACGTCCTGCTCGCCGACCTCCGCATCGAGCTCTTGTTCCCGGCCGACGAGGTCACGAAGAATCTGCTGCTCGCGCTCGGCGGCGAGGGCGATTCCGCGGCGCTCCGATCGGAAGTGCCGGGTGCGTGAAGATCAGCGCAGCAGCGCGTGCAGACGCTCGTCGTCGAAGGACTCAAAGGCGCGGCGCAGACTGGCCTATGCGAAATCGCTACGTCCCGATCGCCTGTTTTGCTATGACGAGCACTGTTCGCAGCCGTCGCTTCGATTTCGACGCTCCTCGATCCTGCAGCCGGGGACGGACGGGTACGCGGTCGACTCGATCCGTCCAAGGAGTTCTCGATGGGTCCCCAGAAGGCCTTCTTCACCCTCTATCTCGTCGTCGTCGTCGGCGCGTTGTTTGCGCTCTTCGAGTTCGTGAGCCTCCGGATCAACCGATCCGAGGGCATCGATCTGCCTTACCTCATCCGCCGAGGCGACTCCGTCGAGACTTTTCGCGGCGGTGAGCGCTTCACGGCCATCGATCCCCATCTCGGCTATGGGCGCGGAGAGAACGAACCTGCGGTGGTGGTTTTTCGTGAACGCCACGTCTGGCGCAGGGGCTTCGCGATCTACGGCGACGCCCCGGAAGGCGCCCCGGCCCGGCCGCTCATCCTGACTCTCGGCGGGTCGACCACGGATCCGCTCAACCACGAAACGAGCTGGCCCGAGGAGCTCGCTGCGATGCTCGTGGAGCGCGGCCTGCCCGGAACCGTCGTCAACGGCGCGGTCGGGGGCTACTCGACGAATCAGGAGCTCCTCAAGCTCGTCCGCGACGGCATCGAGTTGGCGCCCGATCTGGTGATCTCCTACAGCGCCGTCAACGACCGCGGCGCCTACGGCCCGCTACCGCATCCGATGGTGCACGCCTACCAGCGTCAGATCCTGGCGAACCTCACGCAGAGCCGTCTGCACCGCATGCTTCCGAATACCGTGAGCCTGATTCAGCGCTGGGGCGGTCGGGACGACGATGCGCTCGGGTACTCGCTCGGCCTCGAGACCCAGCGAAGTCTGGGCGAGTGGTACGCCCGAAATCTCTCGCTCATGAATGCCGTCGCCCGCGCGAGCGGCGCGGAATTCCTCGGCGTGATCCAGCCCAACGCCTACGTCGGTGCCGACGCGGGCGCCGGCCGGTTTCTCGCGAACGGCAAGTCCGATGAGTACGTCGTCGCGCTGCGCGATTTCTACGCGCAAATCGTCGACGTCCCCGAGCGGCTCCACTACGTCCACAGCTTCATCGACATCTTCGACGGCGCCCAAGGCGTCTACAGCGAAGACGGTGTCCACACGCTCCGCGCAGGAGACCGGTTGATCGCGCAGGCGATGCTGAGCCTGATCGAGAGGGAGACGTCGCTGTTTGCCGGCAGCGGCGACCATTGAGGTCGCCGAGGACGTCCTGCTCTCGCACCTTCGCATCGAGCGTCTGATCCCCGCCGACGGGGTCTCGAAGCGCCTGTTGTTCGCGCTCGGCAGCGAGGGTGATTCCGCGGCGCCCCGATCGAAATTGCCGGGTGCGTGAAGATCAGCGCAGCAGCGCGTGCAGGCCCTCGTAGTCGAGCGTCTCGAAGGTGCGGCGCAATCCGTCTTCCATGTAGGGCTGATTGTGGATCCAGCTGATCACGATCAGCTGGATGCGGCCCGGATCGCTGCGGTCCCAGCCGAAACCGGTGCTCGCCTTCACGAGCGGGCGGATCAACGTCTCGTCGCCCCGCGCCAGCTGGTATTCGCCCGCGCCCAGTCTGGCCTGCGCTGCCAGCTGCGTCTGCGATAGCGAGGCGCGATAGGCCTTCAGGCGGGCGAGATCGGCGTCCACGCCGGTGCTGGCCTGCGCCGCGAGGGCGGCGTGCTCGGATTGCATCTTCGGCAGGTCGCGCTCGAGCGCCTCCATCGTCTTGCGCAGCTCTTCGGCGGCGGCGGGATCGGCCGCCTTCAACGCCTCGTAGCCTTCGCGCCAGGCCGCGCCGTCGATGGCGGGCGCTTCCGCAGCGGCTTCCGCGACATCGGTCTTGCGCCTTTCGATCTCGCGCGCCTGCCAGTCGAGGTATTCGGCGACCGTGACCGGCTCCCACGGCAGGCGGCCATCGGAGGTGAGCACGACGCGATCGCCCCAGCGCCGGTGCACCGGCTCGGCCCCGTAGACGGGGAAGCGGCCGATGCGGCCGGAGACCCGGGGCTCGCCGTACATCCGAAGCGAATCATCGCCGGCGAGCGATTCGGGCAATGCGGCGTCGACGAAGTTGATCGAGAAATGCAGGCCGCCGCCGGCGCCGATGCGGTCGGCCTGCGGAATCAGGTCGCAGTCGCCCGGCCCCCAGGTGTTGGGCGCGTAGGCCTTGACGTTGATGTAGACGTAACGCGGGACGCCATTGGCATAGGACAGGTGATTGCGCATGCGCGTGTCGGGCAGCCCGCTCAGATGCGGGCTGGCCTTGGCCATGCGGTCGATCTGCTGCAGCGCATCGCGGAGCGGGCGCAGCTCAGGCGCGCTCGTCGGAACGCCGTCGCCGGTGCGCTGCTCCTCGATGCTCGGGACCCAGCAGGCCGCGCGGGCGACATGGGCGCCGGCGAAGATCGCCAATGCGCAGCACACGCTCAGGGTGCATCGGAAGAAAGAGAGCGCGAACGACGACATGGATTTGGCTCCGCGAGGATGCGGTCGGCATGCTGCCACGATCGGGCCGGCCCGGACAAGCGTTCCGATCACGCCCGTCACCGTCGGCCATCAGAAGAGCACGATCCGCCGCCCCCGCCGCTCGGGCACGTTCTCCCGCTCGGGCAACCGGCAGATGCGCTCCAGCCGCGTCACGCTCCCATCCGCGTATTCCCAGACGAGCTGCTCGCCGTCGAGGAAGCGCCGGACGACGACCGGGCCCCATCCGAACGCGTGAAACTCGAGGACACCGGCGTTCCAGATCATGCTCGCCGACGTACGCGGGCAGAACTCGCGCTCGCCGAGGACGAAGAGGACCGAGCCTTCGGTGTCGTTCGTCGTCTCGCCGAGGGTGCGGTTCGGGCCGGCGTCGTGGATGAGGCCCTTCGTCGTGATGACGGTGCGGCTGCCGCATTGCTCGATGCGCTCGACGTGGCCGACGTGATCGCCTTCGACGCCGAGCCAGAGGCCGCGCAGGTCGGCGGCGCCCGGGGCGAGCGGCTCCGTGCACTCGGCGAGGATGGGCAGCGGGAAATGGCGGTAGCCGCAGCCGGGCGTATTGCCCTTCGGAATGTCGACGGCTCGTTTTCCGCTGCCGTCGAGCGCGGGCAGGGTGCAGTAGTCGAGCGTGCTGCCGTCGCCGGCGAGGGTTGCCGGGTCGGTCGTGAGGGGAGGGCGGGGCGAGAGGAAGAGCTGCCCGAAGGCGGCGAGCAGCACCGCAGCGAAGGCGAGCAGGAGGCGAGCGATCCACTTCGTCATCGAGGGCTTCCGCACCGGCTTCCTCCGGCGTCCGCGATGCAGGGGACGAGCGCGGCCTCAGGTGCTCCGGATGAACTGCAGCACACGTTCGACGAGCGCGTCGGGCTCGTCTTCCTGGATGAAATGGCTGGCGTCGGGGAAGACGTGATGGGGCTGGCCGGCGGCGCCCGGCACGTGGGCGATGAGCGCCTTCTCGCCGCCCCGCGTGATGGGATCCTTCGCACCGAAGAGGGTCAGGAACGGCTTTTCGAAGCGGCCGAGCCGAGCCCAGGCCGCGCGATTCGCGGCGACGCCGGGGTTGCCGGGCTGGGCGGCGATCAGCCCGGGGAAGCTGCAGAGCGCGGCTTCGTAGGCGGGATCCGGATACGGCGCGAGATAGGCCGCGAGCTCGCCGGGGCGGAGCGCGTGCGTCATGCCGCCCGGCAGCATCGGCTGGAACGGGAATCGCTCGGCATTGCGCATCATTTCGATCCACGTCTTCATGAAGCCCGTCTCGCCCTCGCCGAGGGGCAGGCCGCTATTCGCCACGACGACGCGGGCGAAGCGCTCGGGATGGCCGGCCACGAGATGGAGGCCCAGCGTGCCGCCCCAGTCCTGGCAGAAGAGGGTGATGCCCGAGAGATCGACGGCGCACAGCCACTTCTCGAGCCAGTCGACGTGGCGGGCCTGCGTGTAGTCGGCGCGCTCGGCGGGCTTGTCGGAGCGGCCGCAGCCGACGAGATCCACGGCGACGACGCGGTGCCCTGCGCGAGCGAGCGGGGGGATCATCTTGCGGTAGAGGTAGGCCCAGGTCGGATTGCCGTGCATGAGGAGGATCGGCGCTGCGCCCCGCGGTCCCTCGTCGACGTGGTGAATGCGAATGCGCGTGTCGTCGGCGTCCACGATTTCGGTGTAGTGGGGCGCGAAGGCGTAGCCCTCGAGGTTCTCGAAGCGTTCGTCCGGCGTGCGCAACAACTTCATGGTCTTTCCTCCAGCGGTTCGACGAGCGCGCGGGCGGCGCGTTGCATGGCTGCCCGTGCACGCGGGCGGGAGAGGCGCTGATCGCCGCGGAGGCGGTCCCAGGCCTCGAACGACGTCGCCTGGTCGAGGGCTTCGACGAGGTCGGCGGGCGCAGCGCGCAGCTCGGGCAGCCAGCGCGCCTGCTGCGTTCGCAGGCGGCGGATGAGGCTTCTGTACTTCGCCGACAAGAACTCGGAGCGACTGCGATGGCGCAGCGTGGCGCGCAGGTAGGCGCCGACCCGCTCGTAGAGCGCGGCGCGCTCGGCGACGAGGCGATCGATCCGCTCGCGCAGGACGGCGGCCGGCGGCGGGCGGCTCGCGACGGCCGGGCCGACTTCGGCGACGAGGCGCTCGTCGATCGTCGCATAGAGCGCGTCCATGTCGGCGAAGAGGCGGAAGACCGTGCGGATGCCGACTTCGGCGCGGTCCGCGACCTTCTGGGCGGAAGGTTCGAGGTCGCCCGCTCCGATCAGCGCGTAGAGCGCATCGGCGATGCGCTGCCGGCTCCGCTCCGAGCGCAGCAGCCGGCCGTCGGCGGGGGGAGGCGCGGCCCGTTCGCCCTTCATGCGTCGTCCTGGAGCGAGAGCACGTGGCCCTCGTGCGGCATGGTGCGGCCCGCGAGCGTGTCTTCGTAGACGCGCTCCACGGCCCGGCGACCGCTTTCGCGCTTCACCTCCAGCCAGCGCTCGCTGAACGCGCGGAAGTCGCCCCAGGCCGCTGCCAGCCGGCGCTGCAGCTCGCGCGGTCCCCAATCGGCCGAGCGCTTCTGGATCTGCCCCGGCGCGAAGAAGAACTCCGGCTTCGGGCCGGGCAGGCCCTCGTCGCCGCCGCCCCGCTCCTCCCAATGTGTCGCGCCGATCGTGCAGGAATGGCGGAGCTGGCTGCCGAAATGCGCGTGCACGGCGCGCCGGATCGGCCCGCTGCCCGCCATGTCGACGTAGACCGCGGGGCGATCGGCATCGAGGGCGCCGATTTCGTCGTAGGTCACCACCTCGGCATAGCATCCGAGCCCGCGGACGAAGTCGAGATGGCGGGGCGAGGTGAGGCCGATCGCCCGCGCGCGGCCGGCGGCGGAGACGAGGAAGCCGAGCGCGATCGAGGTCTTGCTCGAGGCGCTCGAGATCACGACGGCCTGCTCGCCGAAACCGCGATCGGCGATGAAATCGTCGGCGAGGAACGAGGTGAGGAAGAGGCCGCGCATCAGCATCAGGGCGTCTTCGTGCTCGGGCCGGTAGAGCCCGTCGCCCTCGGCCGGGCTGTAGGTGTTGTAGACGGGGGCGATGCCCGCGCGATGGGGCGCTCCGTCGACGATGCCCCCGGCGCCGACGGCGCTCGGCGCGATCACGAGGAAGCGGGACATCGGGTAGAAGCCGAAGCAGCGCGTGCCGACCGCGATGGCGGGATGCTTCGACTCGACCACGTCCGCGAAGCCCATCACCGGGATGCGTCCCCAGCCGGCCGGCGCGGGAAAGAAGCGCCAGTACCCGAGCAGATCGCCGGCGACGGCGTAGGAGATGTTGTTCGCGGTGAAGGCGAAGCGATCGACGCGGAAGAGCACCTCGCCGTCTGCGATCCCGGGGGCCGGCGATGCGTCGAAGCGGTGCTGCTTCCAGTCGCTCCGGTTCACGAGGAAGTCGAGACCGTCGAGCTGCGGCATGGCGGTTCCTTTCGGCGGGCTGGTTTCAGCATAAATCATGTCATAATGAGGCGCCGGCCGGCCGTGTGCGCGTTCCCGCTGGCCGGCGCGCAAGAGGGCCCGATGGACGGAATCTGGATCTGGCTCGCGGCGGTGAGCCTCTACGGTGTCTTCCTTCTCTGGTACGAGAACTGGCGCGGCGCATTGCGGCCGGAGGAGATCGCGTCGTTCGCCGAGGCGATCGAAGCCCGGGGACTGGGCGATGCGTCCGGCCGCGAGAGCCTCCTGCGCTTCATGGAGCAGGACGACGGCCGCGAGTTCATGATGCTGAATCTCGTCCGGATGAATCCGGATCCGCTGCCCCATCCCGAGACCGGCGAGCCGACGCCGGCCGGCCGGCTGCTGCGCCGCTACCTCGGCACGTTCCTGCCCCGGCTCGCGCGGCGCGCCGGCCATCCGCTGCTTCAGGCCCGGAAGGTCGGAGGCTATGTCGACAGCTGGAACGCGGCGCCGGATCCGGGCTGGAGCTTCATCGGCTACATGCGCTACCGCAGTCGCCGCGACCTGATGGAGATGATCCTGACGCCGGGGTTCGAGGGCGCCCACGCCTTCAAGCTCGCGGCGATGCCCACGACCTTCTCCTTCCCGACGCAGCCTACGATCTCGCTCTACGCGGGTCCGCGGATCTGGCTGGCGCTCGGGCTGGCCTTGTGCGCCGCGCTGCTCCATCTCGCGGCGCAGCGTTTTTCGCAGACTTGACGCCGGGCGCCGGGCAGCCGGCGACTCGTCGCGGGAGGGAACGACCATGCGATTCGGGAACCGGACCGGCCTCTCGATCGCCTTGCTCCTGATCCTCGGCGCTTTCGGCTACGCCCATCGGGCGGAGCTGCTGCTGGCCGCGGCTTCGTTCGCGACGGATCTGCGCATGCAGATCGGGCCGAATCGCGAAGTGATCTGGTCGAGCGGGCCGGATCCCCGCGGCCGCGCCGCGGGCGAGCGCCCGCCGAACGTGGTGCTGATCCTCGCCGACGATCTCGGCTGGAACGATCTGACCTTTCGCGGCGGGGGCGTCGCGAACGGCAGTGTGCCCACGCCGAACATCGATTCGATCGCGGCCGACGGCGTGGTGTTCGCGAACGGCTATGCGGCGAACGCGACCTGCGCGCCTTCCCGGGCCGCGTTGATGTCGGGCCGCTACGGGACGCGCTTCGGATTCGAGTTCACACCGACGCCCTCGGCCATGATGCGGGCGCTCCCGATCGTCCACGGGGCGAAGCACGGGGTGATGCGTCCGCCCGTGATCCATGCGGGCGTGCAGTCAATGGCCTTCGCCGACATGGGCATGCCCGCCTCGGAGATCACCCTGGCCGAGCTGCTCGCCGCGCAGGACTACCACACCGTCCACATCGGGAAATGGCATCTCGGCTCGACGAACGGGATGGCACCCCACGACCAGGGCTTCGCCGAGAGCCTCGACATGGCGAGCGGGCTCTACCTGCCGGCGGATCATCCCGACGTCGTGAGCGCAGCACAGGATTTCGATCCGATCGACCGCTTCCTCTGGGCCTCGATGCGCTTCGCCGCCGCATTCAACGGCGGCCCGCTCTTCGAGCCCGGCGGCTACCTGACCGACTGGTACACGGAGCAGGCCGTCCGCGTGATCGACGCGAACCGCGACCGCCCGTTCTTTCTCTATCTCGCCCACTGGGCACCGCATGCACCGCTGCAGGCGACGCGCGAGGACTACGAAGCCCTCGCCCACATCGAGGATCACCGCGAGCGCGTCTATGCCGCGATGATCCGCAGCCTCGATCGCGGCGTCGGGGAGGTGCTACGCGCACTCGAGCGCAACGGGCTCGAGCAGAACACCCTCGTGCTCTTCACGTCCGACAACGGCGGGGCGGGCTATCTCGGCCTGCCGCACGTCAATCGCCCGTTCCGGGGCTGGAAGCTCACCTTCTTCGAAGGCGGCATCCACGTGCCCTACTTCGCGAAATGGCCCGCGCAGATCGCCGCCGGGACGGAAGTCTCCGCTCCGGTGCACCACTTCGACCTGTTCGCGACGGCGGCCGCGGCCGCGGGGGCAGCGCTTCCGGGCGATCGGAAGATCGACGGCGTCGACCTGCTGCCCTACGCCCGGGGCGAGGCGAAGGGCGCGCCCCATCGCGCGCTCTTCTGGCGCAGCGGTGCCTCGCGCTCGGCGCTCGTCGATGGCTGGAAGCTGAACGTGAGCGATCCGCCCGGGCGGAGCTGGCTCTTCGATCTCGCGGCCGACCCCACCGAACGGCGCGACCTCGCGGCGGAGCGGCCCGAAATAGTCGCCGAGCTGATGGCGGCGCTCGCGGCCCACGAAGCCGAGCAGGCCCCGCCCGCCTGGGCCAGCCAGGCGGCCTTCGCCGTCAACGTCGACAAGGATCTCAGCCTGCCCGACGCGCCCGAAGACGATTTCATCTACTGGTCGAATTGAGCGGCGCACGCGTTCGGCGCGGGCCGCACCCCCTCGGCGGAGCATCCGCTCCGGCCTCGCGTCCGTGAACCGCGGCAACCGCATGTGCCGCATGAATCGCATGGAGAGGAAGGCCGATGTTCCGCGTCTACGGCTCCCGCATCTCGTATTTCACCGGCAAGCTCGAGGCCTATCTGCGCTACCGCGGCCACGCCTACACGCTCCTGCCGACCCACCCCCACGCAAGCGAAATCGCGCGCGGGACGGGCTCGACGCAGATGCCCGCGATGCAGCTGGAGGACGGTCGCTGGACGTCCGACACGACGCCGCTGCTCGCCTGGCTCGACGGCCGCGACGCAGGCGACGCGGGCGACGGCGCCCCTTCGATCTATCCCGCCGAGCCGGCCCTCCGCTTCGTGGCGCTGCTCGTCGAGGATCACGCGGACGAGTGGCTCTGGCGGCCGGCGATGCACTACCGCTGGAGCTACCGGCTCGATCGGGACCATGCGTCGGGCCTCCTCACCGACGAGCAGACGAGCCACGTCCGATTGCCGCGCGCGCTCAAGCGCCGCCGCATCGTCCGGCGCCAGCTCGGCGGGTACGTGATGGACGACGGGGTCGGCGCGCAGACCCGGGCGCACGTCGAGGCGGCCTATCTCGCGGCGCTCGACCAGCTCGAGGCGATCCTCGCGCAGCGCCGCTTCCTGCTGGGCGATGCGCCCTCGATCGCGGATTTCGGGATGATGGGCCCGATGCTGCGGCATTTCGGGCAGGACCCGACGCCTGCCGACGTCATGCGCAGTCGGGCGCCGGGGGTCTACGCGTGGGTCGCGCGCGTCTGGAACACGCGGGCCACGCGCCGCGCGACGACGTGGATTCCCGCGATCGACGCGCCGCTCGCTGCGCTGCTGCGCGAGATCTGCGAGACGCACCTCGTGCAGCTGCGCGAGAACGCGATCGCCGTCGCGGCGGGCCAGTCGCGCTTCGACCAGGAGATCCAGGGCGTTCGCTATGCGCGCCTGCCGACGGGCCGTTATCGCGTGCATTGTCTCGAGGTCCTGCGCCGTGCGTGGGCGGCGCTCGGCGCGGATGCCCGCGAGAGGCTGCAGCCCTTCCTCGCCGGGCCCGGCGCGTCGGTCCTCTGGGACGAGACGACGCCGCTGGGCTCGGGCTACGACCCGGCCGGCGAGGCGCCCTTCGGCCGGGCGAGGAACGTCTTCGACAAGGACGTACGCCCGAAGCGCCGCTAGGCCGCCAGGCCGCTGCGCCGCGCGGCGCAGCGGCGGGCGGCCCGGTGAGTCCGGCCGATCCGAGCGTTCGCGGCGCCGGCCCGCTCGCCCGTTCCTCTTCTATTCCTCTTCGTCGTCTTCGCCGGGCGGCACCGCCACCAGCCGCACGCGATGGACCCGCCGCCGCACGACGTCGAGGACCTCGGCTTCGTACGGGCCGACGCGGACCTGGTCGCCCTTGCGCGGCAATCGGCCGAGCCGTGCAGTGACGTGGCCGCCGATCGTGTCCTGGTCCTCGTACTCGTCGTCGGGGAGGTCGAAATCGAGGCGCTGCTCGAGCTCGGGCATCGACATCCGGCCGCGGACCTCGAACACGCCATCGACGGCGGAGATCAGCTCGGGCTCGGCCTCGTCGAACTCGTCGCCGAGGGGGCCGACGATCTCCTCGAGGGCGTCCTCGCGGAAGGCCATGCCGATGGTCGTGCCGTGTTCGTCGAGGACGACGGCACAGTGCTGCCGGCCCTGCTGGAGCTCGCGCAGGAAATCCGAGAGCGACATCGAATCCGGCACGAAGAGCGGATCACGCGCGATGCCCTGGAGGTCGGGCTTCTCGCCGCGCAGGGTCGCCTCGAGCACGTCCTTCGCGTGGACGACCCCGATGATCGTGTCGAGGCCGACCTCGCAGAGCGCATAACGCGAATGACCGCTCGTCCGGATGCGGTCGAGGTTGTCCTCGAGGTCGTAGTCGAGGGTCAGGAACTGGATGTCGACCCGCGGCACGAGGATGTGGCGGACCTCCATCTCGATCATCCGGAAGACGTTCTCGGTGAGCTCGAATTCGTGCTCGGAGATCTCACCGGCGTGGGCCGAGAGCGAGAGGATGCTGCGGATCTCCTCGGAGGAGAGGCCGCCTTCGCGGCCGTGCTTGGGGGGCAGCCCGACCATCCGGAGCAGGCCGTTCGAGATCCGGTTGATGACCGAGATGAAGGGGCCGAAGACGATCGTGAAGATCCGGAGCGTCGGTCCGGTCGCGAGCGCCGTCGCTTCCGGTTTTCTCAGCGCCCACATCTTGGGGGCCTGCTCGCCGATCGTCATGTGGAGGATCGTGATGAGCATGAAGGCGAGGGTGATCGAGACGATCGGCAGCCAGCGCGCATCGGCCGAGATGTCGAGGCCGGCGGCGTCGGCGCCCGCGAGCAGCAGGACCGAGACCGCGGGCTCGCCGAGCGCGCCGAGCACGAGGCTCGCGAGGGTGATCCCGAGCTGGCAGGCCGAGAGGTAGCGATCGAGATGGCCGAGGATGTGCTGGACCGTCGGGGCGGCGGCCCGACCTTCGCGCGCGAGGATCTCGATCCGGGACTCCCGGACCTTCACGAGGGCGAACTCCGCCGCGACGAAGAAGCCGTTGAGCGCCACGAAGAAGAGCGTCGCACCGAGCCGCCAGGCGACGCCGAACAAGTCGAGCGATGCGTGTTCCGGCGTCACGCCGCCTCCGCGGATCGGGCGTCCGGCTGCACGGCCGATTGCGCAGCCGATTGCCTGGCCGATCCCTGGGCGCGCGCCGGGCGCGATGGTCCCCTTCCGATGTCGAGCCGGCTCATCCGGTCCTTTCCCCCTGCGCATTGGTGCGCGCCCGCATCATCGTCGGCCCGGCGGGCGGCGTCAATCGGACCCGGAAGGGGCGCCGGGGCTGCCCGACCGCGGCGGCTCAGGCCGCTGCGACCGGCTCCGTCCCGGCGATCCGGACATGGTGCATGACCCGCGCATGGTCGGGATCGAAGCCCTGCGCGCGGTGGATCATCTTGCGGTTGTCCCAGATCACGAGATCGAACGGGCGGAAGCGATGGCGATAGACCCGCTCGGGCGCGGTGGCGGCGCGGAGCAGACGGTCCAGGATCGGCCGTGCCTGCTCGTCGGGCAGGCCCTCGATCGCCATCACGTGCTCGCTGGTGTAGAGCGTCGTCTCGCCGCTCTCGGGATGCCGCCGCACGATCGGATGCCGGACGGCCGGCAGATCGAAGACCGGATTGCCGGGAATCGTGCTGCCGAAGCGGGCGAAGGCCTTCGCGTAGTCGTGGATGCCGACGAGCCCGCGCACCGAGGCCTGCTCCTCCTGCGAGAGCGCCTCCCAGGCGAGGCGCAGATCCGCGAAGAACGTGTCGCCGCCGACGGCCGGCACCACGACGGCGGCGAAGAGCGAGAACGTCGCGGGGATCTCGCGGAAGGAGCTGTCGGTATGCCAGCCCTCGTTGATGGCGACGAGGCGCAGCCGCACGTCGTCCGGCGCCAGCATGCGGCCGTCGCGGCCGCGGTTGGTCAGCAGGATCAGATCGGGATCGGGGGTGTCCTCGTTGAAGGCACCGCGCTCGGGGACACCGAAGCGGCGGCCGAGCGCGACGTGCTGGGCGGGCGTCAAGCGCTGATCGCGCAGGACGACGACGCCGTGCTCGACGATGGTGCGCCGCAGGCGCTCGAAATCCGGATCGTCGAGACCCCGCGCGAGATCGAGGCCGCGGATCTCGGCGCCGATCGGATCGAGGGGGCAGAGCTCGAATCCCATGCCTTCAGTTCGCCTTCTATTCCCGACGAGAGCCGGCCGGCGCCGGCGAGAGAGGGTCCGAACGATCTCAGGCGGTGAGCGGTCGCAGCACCTGGCCGGGCCGCGCCCGCTCGTCCGTGAGCTCGCCGTCGAGCACGATCGGGACGCCGTTCACGATCGTGGCGTACATCCCCTCCGGCCGGCTCGACCAGCGGCCTTCGCCGTTCGGGAAGTCGCGCACGAACTCCTTGCGGCCGGGGCCGATCTCGTCCGGGTCGAAGATCATGACGTCCGCCGCATGGCCCGGGAGCAGCATCCCGCGATCGAAGAGGCCGAGCAGCGCGGCGGGCTGCTGCGTCATCTGGCGGATCGCCTCCTCGAGCTCCCACCGGCCCCATTCGCGCACCCAGTAGCGCAGGAAGTACGAGCTCCAATCCGAGCCGTCGTCGCGGCCGAGATGGGCGCCGCCGTCGGAGGTCCCGATGATCATGTGGGGATGGATCGAGGCGCGATGGGTTCCCTCGCGCCAGGCATCCGATTCGGTCCGCCAGACGAACTCGACGTCGAGCGCCTCGGCGAGGGCGATCTCGATCATCAGGTCCATCGGCGCGATGCCGCGCTCCTTCGCGATCTCCGCGAGCGGGCGGCCGATCAGCGCCTGGTTCTCGGGCTTGCCGGCGCGGTGGACCTGGACGTTCTCGAAATGCGGCGGCGGCAGCGTCGAGCCGCGGGAGGCGTCCTTGTTGGGATGCTCGACGGCCGTCCGGATCGACGCGCGATAGTCGGCGTCCGAGAGCATCGCGATGCGCGCGGAGACGGTCTTCGCCTCGTCGAAGAGGCGCTGGAAGGCGGGCACGCCCTCGTAGAGGCTCGTTCCCTCCGCGAGGCTGAAGCGGCGGTTGAACGGACGCGCCATCAGCATCGAGTAGACGCCCGCGCCCTGCTTGCGCGCCCGCTCGAGGTAGGCGACGCAATGGTCCCAGGTCGCCGTGGGCGCATCGACCTTGCTGCGGGCGCCGAGGCCCTGGATGATGATCGGCAGGCGGCTCGTGAGGGCGAGGCGGATCAGGAAATCGCCGTCGGCCTCGTCGAGCCCGCCGATCGAGCTGTAGGGCAGGTAGGAGATCGAGCCGCCGTTCGCGCGGCCGACCTCGGCGACGAGGGCCTCGAGCTCGGCCTTCGAGGCGAGCCGGCTCGGGACGGGCCGGTCGTGGGAATCGAGATGGGTCGGCGCGTGGCTCGAGGAGAGGCCGGCGGCCCCGGCCTTCATCGCCTCCTTGACGAGCACGCGCATGCGCTCGATCTCTTCGGCCGTCGCCTCGCGCGAATAGCAGGCATCGCCCATGACCCAGCGGCGCAGATTGGAATGGCCGACGTAGAACGCGGCGTTGATGCCGAGCTTGCCGCGGCGGGCGTCGACGAACTCCGGGAAGGTCTCGAAGTCCCAGGGAATCGCCGCCAGCGAGCCGGGACTCATGTCTTCGACGCGCCCGAAGATCTGCGTGATGAAGTCGCGATCGTCCTTGCGGGTCGGGGCGATGGAGAAGCCGCAGTTGCCGGCGACGACGGTCGTGACGCCGTGGTAGCAGGACGAGGTCGCGAAGGGCTCGAAGGTCAGCTGGGGATCGTAGTGGGTATGCGGATCGACGATGCCCGGGGCGACGATCCGCCCCTTCGCGTCGAGCACGCGCCGGGCCCGGGCGGCATCGAAGCGGCCGACGCCGACGATCTGGCCGTCGCGGATCGCGACGTCCGCATGGCGGCGGGGGAGGCCGGTGCCATCGACGACGAGTCCGTTCGTGATCAAGAGATCGAATTGCATCACGCTCGTGCTCCCGTTCGTCGCACCGGGCCGGGCAGCCGTTCGCTGCGCTCGGGCTCGAAGCGCTCGTGCAGGCGCTCGAGCGCGGTGTCGATGCGGGCGCGATCGGCCTTCGAGACGCCGGCCATCAGCTCGTCCCCGCTCTCGATGTAGGCCTCGAGCGCCGCCTTCTCGAGCGCCGCTCCCTTCGCCGTCAAACGAAGCGGGGCACAGCGGCCGTCGGCCGCGTCCGATGCCCGCCGCACCAGCCCGCGGCGCACGAGCCGATCGATCATCTTCGTGAGCCCGCCCGGGCTGCAGCCGACCACGTTGTAGAGATCCCCGGGCTTCAGCAACCGGGCGCCACCGGCGCGGCGGAGGCTGCCGAGGATGCTGTATTCGCCCGGGGTCAGCCGGAAGGGTTTCAAGACGTTCTTCTGGTGGTCCGCCATCAGGATCGAGAGGCGTCCGAGGCGCACGAGCGGCGGCAGCGCGGAGAGATCGCGATCGGGATCGTCCTGCGCGAGGGATTCGAGGACGTGTTCCACCCACTTCATTTCGATGCCTCCCGACTGCGCGGCGTCCAGCCTAGATCAGGCGCATTATTTTTCAAGGAAAGTAGCTCGCCCGGTGGGCCCGAAGCCGAGCACGCAATCGGCCGGAAGGCGGCTGCGCCGGGCCTCCTGCGGCCGATCGCGCGATCGCCGCGGGGCGGGCTACGCTCGCGCCGCGCGCCCCGACCTTCCGAACCCGCCGAGCGAGAGGACCGCCATGACCGAGAAGACCGCCTACGTACCGCCCCGCGTCTGGACCTGGGATGCCGAGAACGGCGGCCCCTTCGCGAAGATCAACCGCCCGATCGCCGGGGCGACCCACGAGAAGGCGCTGCCCGCCGGCGACCACCCGCTCCAGCTCCATTCGCTCGCGACGCCGAACGGCGTCAAGGTCACGATCCTGCTCGAGGAACTCCTCGTGCTCGGGAAGACGGGCGCGGAGTACGACGCCTATCTCATCAACATCGGCGACGGCGATCAGTTCGGGAGCGGCTTCGTCGCGATCAATCCGAACTCGAAGATCCCGGCGCTGCTCGATCGGAGCACGACGCCGCATACCCGCGTCTTCGAGTCGGGCGCGATCCTGCTCTACCTCGCCGAGAAATTCGATGCCTTCGTGCCGAAGGCGGGTGCGCCCGATCGCGGTGAATGCCTCTCCTGGCTCTTCTGGCAGATGGCCAGCACGCCCTATCTCGGCGGCGGCTTCGGCCATTTCTACGCCTACGCGCCCGAGAAGCTCGAGTATCCGATCAATCGTTTCGCGATGGAGGTGAAGCGCCAGCTCGACGTACTCGATCGCAATCTCGCGGAACGTCGCTACATGACGGGCGACGACTACACGATCGCCGACATGGCGATCTTCCCCTGGTACGGCGGGCTCGTGAACGGCGAGCTCTACGGCGGCGGGGAGTTCCTCGACGTCCAGTCCTACAAGAACGTGCTGCGCTGGGCGGCGGAGATCCAGCAGCGACCGGCGGTCCAGCGCGGCCAGCGCGTCAATCGCGCCTGGGGTCCGGAAGACAAGCGCGTCCCCGAGCGGCACTCGGCGAGCGACTTCAAATAGCCACTCGCGTTCAGACGACGCTGCGATGCCGGCCCGGCCGGAAGTCGACGCCCGCCGCGGCGTCGTAGTAGCGGACCGCGGCGCTGCGGGGCGGGACGATCGCGTCGAGGCGGGCGAAGTCCTCGGGTTCGAGGCGGACGTCCGCGGCGCCGAGATTGTCCCGGGCCTGCTCGAGGGTGCGCGGCCCGATGATGGGCGCGGTCACCCCCGGCTGGGCCGCGCACCAGGCGAGCGCGAGCTGCGAGACGGTGCAGCTCTTCTCCTTCGCCATCGCGCGCAGCAGGTCGAGCAGCTCGAAGGCGAGGGGCGTCGCCTGGCGGCCGAAGTTGTCCTTGCCGCCCTGCCAGCGGCCCTCGGCAGCGACGCTCGTGCGGTCGTATTTGCCCGAGAGCAGGCCGCCGCAGAGGGGGCCCCACGGAATCACCGCGAGGCCGTAGGTCTGGGCGGCGGGGAGGACCTCCCGCTCTGCCGTACGGTCGAGCAGGTTGAAGGCGGGCTGCTCGCTGACCAGCCGGTTCAGGCCGAGCTCCTTCGCGACCCAGAGCGACTCGACGATCCGCCAGGCCGGGAACATGCTGCCGCCGACATAACGGACCTTGCCCGCGCGGATCAGGTCGTCGACGGCGCGCAGCGTCTCGTCGATCGGGACGTCGGCGCTCGGGCGATGGAATTGATAGAGATCGATCCAATCGGTCTGGAGCCGCTGGAGCGAGGCGTCGCAGGCGTCGATGACGTGGCGGCGGGAGACGCCGCGCGCGTTCGGATCGTCGCCCTGCTGGAAGAAGAACTTCGTCGCGAGCACGATCTTCCGGCGGCGGCCGTCGCGCGCGAGGGCGCGGCCGACGATCCGCTCCGTCTCGTTGCCGCCGTAGGCGTCGGCCGTATCCACGAAGTTGACGCCCTGGTCGAGCGCGAGATCGATGATCTGGTTCGACTCGGCCTCGCCGGTCTTCGCGCCGAACATCATCGTGCCGAGGCCGATCGATCCGATGCGCAGGCCGGTGCGGCCGAAGGGGCGGAGCTCCATGGTATTTCCTTTCGCCGCGACCGGGGGTCGCTTCGGCTTGCGAGGGCAGTGACGGCCTATCGCCGGGAAGCGGGGACGGGATCGAAGGCGACGCGCATCGTCTTGAAGCCGTCCATGAAATTCGAACGGAAATGCACCGGCGGCTCCAGCAGCCTCGGATTCGACCAGCGGCGGGCGATCTCGGCCGTCATCACCTCGATGTTCATGCGCGCCTGCTGATGCCCGATGCAGAAATGCGGGCCGTTGCCGAAGGTCCGCATGTTGCGGCGGGCGTGCGCGGGATCGCGCCCGATGTCGAAGCGGTCGGGATCCTCGAAGTAGCGTTCGTCGCGGTTCACGGAGGCGATCAGGCAGACGAGCTTGTCGCCCGCGCGCAGCTTCTCGCCCGCGAACTCCTGGTCGCGGGTCGCGGTGCGGCGCAGATAGACGACGGTGTTGCGGAAGCGGAGGATCTCCTCGCTCGCGCCCTCGACGAGCGCGGGATCCGCCTGCAGCCGCGCATACTGGTCGGGATGGCGGATCAGCTCGTAGAGCAGCCAGCCGAGCGTGTTGCGCGTCGTCTCGACGCCGCCGACGACGAGATTCTGGAAGAGCCGGCCGAACTCGCGGTCGTCCAGCCGGCGCCCGCTGCGCTCGGCGTCGAGCATCGCGAGGGAGAGGCTGTCGCGGCGATCCCGGCGCAGGTCCGCGGCCAGCGATTCGCCGAAGGCGATCAGATCGATGCTCGCCTGGAAGCCCGCGAGGCGGTTCTCGGCGAAGTCGGGATCGTTCGCGAGGGTCAGTGTGTTCGTCAGCTCCACGACGCGGGCATGGTCTTCTTCGCGGACGCCGAGCAATCGGAACAGGATCCGCATCGGCAGCTGCATCGCGACTTCTGCGATGAACTCGCATTCGCGCCGGTCCCCGAGCGCATCGAGGATCTCCCGGGCCATCGCCTGCATGAGGGGCCGGCGGGCGGCGAGCGAATCCGGCTTGAAGGCGAGGTCGCCGAGGGAGCGCAGCACGCGGTGGGCCGGCGGATCCTGGAAGGTCATGCTCTTCTGGAGCTCGCCGAGGATCGCTTCGGGTGTGTCCTCGAGCAGGGGGCCGTGGGCGTTCGTGAAGCGGTCGGGATTCTTCAGGACGAAGTCGATGTCGTCGCGCTGGAAGACCAGCCAATGCCCGCCCCTCGCATAACCGTCCTCCTGCCAGAGCAGCCGATGGGCGCGGCGCAGGCGGGCGATCTCCTCGCGCGGCGTACCGGCGGCGAAGTGATCGAGATGGAGGAGCGAAGTCGCGGGGATCGGGTCCATGCCGGCGGCGCTTTCGAGTGGGCTCGTGGCCAGTATGGCGACTCGCTGGCGTCGGCGCTTCCGAGCGGCCGACCGTCGAAGCGGTGCAGCGGCCCAGTGCCAGTGTCAGAGCGGCTGGGTGCCCGCGCGCCCGGGCCGTACGCGTGCGCCGCGCCGGCCGCGCAGTCCCGGATGGGAGCGGCGGCGTAGCCCGCATGTCATGCTCGTGCCCGGGAGGCCTGCATGACGGCGATGACGAACGACGATTTCGAGAAGCTCCGGCCGGGGATGGCAGCGCAGCTCCTGCGCCGCCGCGAGGCGATCGATTCCGGCATGACGCCGCGGGGCTGGAAGGTCGGGCTCAACGTCGCGGGGGTGCAGGCGCATTTCGGGATCGGCGGTCCCTGCGTCGGCTGGCTCGACGGGCGGCGGGTGCTCGCGAGCGGGGCGGCGGTGGATTTCCTGCCGGAGGCTTCGATGCGGATCGAGCCCGAGGTCTGCCTGCGCGTCGGCACGGGCGGGCGGCTCGCAGCCGTGGCGCCCGCCCTCGAGATCGTCGACTTCACGACACCGCCGAAGGATCTCTTCGCGCTGCTCTCTTCCTCGATCCTGCATCTCGCGACGATCGTCGGCGCGTTCGTTCCCGTCGAAGAGGCGGCGGGCCTCGCCGAGCTCGGCAAGCGCTGGCCCCGGCTCGAGGTGACGGGCGAGGCGCCGCCGTCGCTGGGCGAAGGGCTCGTGCCCGCGGATCTGCAGGCATCGGTCGATTTCGTCGCCGCCATGCTGCCGCGTTTCGGCGAGCGGCTCGAAGCGGGGGACCTCATCCTCGCCGGATCGTATGCGGCGGCCGTGCCGCCGCTCGCCCGCGGTGCCCGCGCCCGGGCCGAATTCGGGCCGCTCGGGAGCGTCGAGGTCGAGCGGGCGGGGGGCTAGGTCGCTCCCGGTCCCGTGGCGATCCGATCGGCGTGGCCCGTGACCACGCTGCGGGGGCCTTCCGTCTCGCCCTGCGCGCGTCTCGCGCCGATTCGCATCGATCGGCGCCCCATCCGGTGGCATTCGGATTGCAACCGGAGGCCCAGCCAAGCACGACCCACCCCACTGGAGCCGCCCATGAAGTTCTCGCTGATCTACGAAGCCCAGACCGTCGACGCCTCGCGCGAAGGCGAGCGCCGCGTCTACGACGAGATGGTCGAGCAATGCCTGCTCGCCGAGGAGATGGGGTTCGACGTCGTCTGGGCCGTCGAGCACACCGCGCTCACGAACTACGCCCACATGTCGGCGCCCGAGTCGTTTCTCGCCTTCATCGCCGGGCGCACGCGCCGCATCCACATCGGGCACGGCGTCGTCTGTCTGCCCCCCGCGATGAATCATCCGATCAAGGTCGCCGAGCGCATCGCGACCCTCGACCTGCTCTCCCAGGGCCGGCTGCATTTCGGCGTCGGCAAGGGCGGCACGCAGCAGGAGTCCGGCGCCTTCGGCTACGACCTCGAGACCCTCGCGCCCCAGATCGACGAAGCGATGTACCTGATTCCCAGGATGTTCGTCGAGGACGAGATCGAGCATCACGGCGAGTACATCGACATCCCGCGGCGCCCGATCCATCCCAAGCCCTGGCAGACGCCCCATCCGCCGATGTACCTCGCCTGCACGCGGACCGAGTCTCTCGCGACGGCGGGCGCGCGCGGGCTCGGCGCGCTCGTGCTCGGCTTCGGTGGTCCCGAGGAGGTCGCGAAGAAGAACGCGCTCTACCGCGCCAGCTTCGCGGATCGCAAGCCCGAGGATCAGGTCGGCTACCGCCCGATCAGCCATCTCGCGGCGCTCTGCCCCGCGATCGTGCTCGAGGACGGGCAGGCCGCGCGCCGGATCGGCGTGCGCGGTCAACGTTATTTCATGGAGTCGCTGGCCTACTGGTACACCGGCGGCCCGAAGCCGGATCACGCCGCCTGGGCCGACGAAGACATGATGGTCGAGTCGACGACGGGCGAGCAGGTCATCCGCTCGCGCTGGGCCTCGGAGGAGGTCGTCGTCGACTTCAGCGATCCCTCGCTCGCGCTGCTGAACCCGAATCACGCCTACGGGACCGTTCGCGACGCGATCGGCTACGTCGAGCGCCTGCGCGCGGCGGGCGCCGACGAGATCCTCTTCATCTGCCAGATGGGGACCGTGCCCCAGTGGGCGCAGCTCGAGACGATCCGCAACATCGGCGAGCACGTCATTCCGCATTTCCGGAAATGACGGCGCCCGGGCAGCTCAGGCGCGCTGCTCGATCAGCTCGCAGAGATGGCCCTCCGGATCGAGCACCATCGCGACCCGCACGCCGAGCTCCGGCATCGCTTTGATCGGCGCGGCAAGCCGGCCGCCGCCCTGGCGTGCGCGCTCGAGGACCGCTTCGAGATCGGTCGTCTGGAAGCCGAGGATCGTCTCGACGTCGCGCGGCGCGGGGCGAGCCAGGAATTTGAAGAGCACGAAGGTGCCGTAGCGATCGTCCGGCGACGGGCAGAGGAAGATTTCCTCGATCGGCTCGCCGATGGCGCCCTGCTCGATCCGAAGGCGCCCCGTCCGGTGCAGGTCGAAGACGGCACAGTAGTAGTCGGCCATCCGGTCGAGGTCGTCGACGACGAGCTTCGTGAAAGAGAAATCGGAGAGTCTCGGCTGCGGCAAGTCGGGCTCCCGTATTCCCTCGGCCGGCACCGAGCCCGGCACGTGCCACGGATGGCGAACACCCCCGCAACGCGCGGGCCCCCGACGATGGCAGAGATCCGCGCGAGGTGCAGGCGCTCCGGAACGGGCTCCACGTGGGCCCGATCACCGACGCGCGCAGCCGGGCTCGTCGAACATGGCGTCTCGGGGAGGGGCGCGAGGCGAAGCGGCACGGCGCAGAACGGCGAACGAGCGGGAGGGGGTGCGACATGCGGTGGATGATCCGGCGGGTACGGCGGCTGGGGCTCCTTTCGATCGCGGTGATCGCGGCCATCGCCTGGGCGGGGAGGGCCGGGGCGCAGGACTTCGAGGTCGTCCGGGTCGCGGCGGGGCTCTCCCAGCCGGTCTTCCTGACGGCGCCGCCGGGCGACGGCGAGCGGGTCTTCGTCGTCGAGCAGTACACCGGGGCGATCCGCATCCTGCGCCGCGGCACGTGGACGCTCGATCCGACGCCCTTCCTGGTCGTTCCGGGCGTCAGTCAGGGCTTCGAGCAGGGCTTGCTCGGCCTCGCCTTCCATCCCGACTACGCATCGAACGGCTTCCTCTACGTCTTCCTGACCGATCCCGACACGCGCCTGCGTCGCTACACGGTCTCGGCCGATCCCGACGTCGCCGATCCGGGGAGCGCGGTGCCCGTCCTCTCGATCCCGCAGCCGGCCGCGAATCACAACGGCGGCTGGATCGGCTTCGGGGCCGATCGCTATCTCTACGTCGCGAGCGGTGATGGCGGCGGGAGCAACGATTCGGGCAGTGGCCATACGAGCGGGACGGGGAACGCCCAGGACCTGACCTCGAACCGCCTCGGGAAGATCCTCCGCATCGACGTCGACGGCGACGATTTTCCCGCCGACGCGAACGAGAACTGGGCAGTGCCCCCGGACAATCCCTTCGTCGGCGTGACGGGCGACGACGAGATCTGGGTCTACGGGCTGCGCAATCCCTGGCGCGCGAGCTTCGATCGCCTGACAGGCGATCTCTACATCGGCGACGTCGGCCAGGGCGCCTGCGAGGAGATCGACATCCAACCGGCCACGAGCGTCGGCGGCGAGAATTACGGCTGGCGCCTGCGCGAGGGCGTCCTCGCGACGCCGAGCGGCGGCGTCGGCGGCGCGGCGCCGCCCGGCGCGGTGAATCCATTCTTCGACTACTCCCACGGCGGCGCAGCCGTCTGCTCGAATCCGCCGGCAGGCTTCACGGGCATCTCGGTCACGGGCGGATACGTCTACCGCGGCCCCGCCGCGTCGCTGCAAGGACGTTATTTCTTCGGTGATTTCGGTCAGGGGCGGCTCTGGTCGGCGGTCTGGGACGGTTCGAGCCCCGCGACCTTCGACGGCACGAACTACACGAGCCTCGTCGACCATTCGCTCGATCCCGCCTTCACGCCCGACGTCGGCGCGATCGGCTCGATCTCTTCCTTCGGCGAAGACGCCGACGGCAACCTCTACGTGCTCGACCGCGGGGACGGGGAGGTCTTCCTGCTGCCGGAGCCCGGCGGCGCCGGGCAGGCGGCGGTGCTCGTCGCCTTCGTCTTCGGCGTGGCCGCCTTCGCATCCGCCTCGCGCGGGGCGGATGCGCGCCGCGGCGCGCGGCTGGGCGTCGGGGCTCGAGTCGCCGTCGGAACGGGCGCGCCCGCCCGGCGCGCCGGGCGACGCGCGCCTCGGGTGTGATCCTGGGCGTGCCGACCGGGAGCGCGCCGGGAAGATCTTCGCTTTCGTCTGCCCATGACGCGACTTCGATTCGGAACGGGGACGACCGTCCGGCGCTTCGCCGACTACCGCCGCTGGCTCGAGACCGCCGAGGCGACGGGCTTCGACCTGCTGACCTGCGGCGACAGCCAATCGCTCTGGGCCGAGTGCTTCTCGTTGATGACCTTCGCGGCGATGACGACGCAGCGGGCGCGGCTCGCGATCACCGTCTCGAACCCCATGACCCGTCATCCCGCCGTGATCGCCTCGGCGTGCGCGTCGGTGCAGCAGCTCGCCGAGGGCCGCTTCGCCTACGGGCTCGCTTCGGGCGACAGTGCACTGCGCAACATCGGCGTCCTGCCGGCGGGCCTCGCCGAGCTCGAGCGGACGCTGCGCGCGGTCCAGACGATGACGGCGGGCGGGACCTTCGACGACGCCGGGACGCCGCTCGCGCTCCACTGGCTCGACGCGCCCAGGCGCGTGCCGGTCTGGCTCGCCGCCGAGGGACCGCGTACGCAGCGCCTCGCCGGGCGTCTGGCCGACGGGGTCGTGCTCTCGAATTGCCTGACGCCCGAGCGGCTCGCGGTCGCGATGGAGCATCTCTCGGCCGGTGCCGCCGAGGCGGGGCGCAGCCTCGACGAGATCGAGATCTGGCACATGTGCAACCTGATCTTCGCCCCGAGCGAGCGCGAGGGCATCGATTCGATCCGCTCGGTGCTGGCGGGGACGGCCAATCACGTCTTCCGCTTCACGCTCGAGGGCAAGGGCCTGCCCGCCGAGCTCGCCGATCGCGTGCGCGGCCTGATGGGCGAATATCAGTCGCGCTTCCATGCCCATCCGGGCGCGGCGAATCCGAACGAGGCCCTGATCGATCAATACGGGCTGCGCGACTACCTCGCGCGTCAGGGCACGATCGCCGGGCCGCCCGAGCGCTGTGTCGAACGGCTCCACGAGGTCGCGGGCTACGGCGTCCGCAATCTGATCGTCTCGCAGTTCGTCAGCGATCCGCTCGCCTGGATGCGGACCTTCGGCGAGCAGGTGTTGCCGCATTTTCGATAGCGGATTTCGGGCCGTCTCCGCGGGCAGCGCCCGCGGCGAACGGCCGAGGAGAGCAGCTTGACGAAGACCATCGAGAAGAAGTCGCTCTGTCGCATCTGCACGGCGCAGTGTCCGATCGTGGTCGAGATCGACGACGCCGGGCGCCCGATCTCGGCGCGGGGCGACAAGTCGAATCCCCATTCGGAGGGCTTCTTCTGCCTGAAGGGCAAGCATTTCCCCGAGATGCACACGAGCCCGAACCGCCTGCGCCATTCCCTCGCCCGGAGTGCCGGGGGAGGCCATGAACGGATCGATCCCGAGCAGGCGATGGACGAGATCGCCGAGAAGCTCCGGGCGATCCTCGATCGGCATGGGCGCGACGCCGTCGCCGTGTACACCGGAACGCTCTTCTATCAGCTTCCGCAGACCGCCGCGATGGCGACGGCGTTCATGGACGCCCTGCGGCTGCGTCTGCGGTTCTCGAGCGGAACGATCGACCAGCCCGGCAAGCAGATCGCCGCCGCGGCCCACGGCCAGTGGCTCGGTGGCAGCCACGTCTTCGACGAATCCGACGTCTGGATGCTCGTCGGCACGAATCCGCTCGTCGCGATCTCCGGCGGGATTCCCCATGCGAATCCGGCCCGCCGTCTCGAGCGCGCGCAGGCGCGGGGACTCCAGCTGATCGTGATCGATCCGCGCCGCACGGAGACGGCCCGGCGCGCGGCGCTGCATCTGCAGCCGCGTCCGGGCTCGGATCCGGCGGTGCTCGCCGGCATCGTGCGCGAGCTGATCGCCCAGGATCTCGTGGACCGCGCCTTCGTCGCGGAGAACGTCGCGGGCTTCGAGAGCCTCGAGCAGGCGGTGGCCCGCTTCACGCCCGAGTTCGTCGCCGCGCGCGCGGACGTGCCGGCCGAGGCGATCCGCGAGGCCGCGCGAATCTTCGGCCGGGCGCGCAAGGGCTCGGCGACGGCGGGGACCGGCATCAACATGTCGGGCTGGAGCAACCTGACGGAGTATCTCGTGCTCTGTCTCAACTCGATCACGGGCCGTTACCGGAGTGCGGGCGATCGCGTCGTGAATCCCGGCGTCCTGACGACGCGGCGCGACTTCCGTGCGCAGCCCCTGCCGCCGTATCCGATCGACGGCTACGGCAAGCCCCTCCGCTCGCGCCCCGACCTCTCACCGGCGGTCTGCGGACTGCCGACCTCGGCGCTCGCCGACGAGATCCTGCTGGCCGGCGAGGACCGCGTCCGTGCGCTCATCACGATCGGCGGCAATCCCATGCGCGCCTGGCCCGACCCGATCCGGACGAAGGCCGCGCTCGAACGGCTCGAGCTGCACGTCGTCGTCGAGCCGCGCTGGACCGATACGGCCCAGCTCGCCGACTACGTGCTCGCGCCGAAGCTCCCGCTCGAGACACCTGGCTCGACCCTCTCGACCGAGAATCTCTTCACCGTCTCGCCGGCCCTCGGCTACAGCGAGCCCTACGGGCAGTATGCGCCGCCGGTCGTCGCGCCTCCGGAGGGGGCCGAGCTGCTGGAGGATTGGGAGTTCTTCTTCGGCCTGGCGCAGCGGATGGGGCTCGCGCTCGAGCTGTCCGCCGGCGTATTCCCGATCCCGGGCGTGCGGACGCCGAAGACGAAGCTCGACATGGAGCGAAAGCCGTCGTCCGAGGAGGTCCTCGAGCTCGTCACGAAGGGCTCGCGCATCCCGCTCGAGCGGCTGCGGCGCGATCCGGCGAAGGTGCTCTTCGCGGACGAAGCCCCCGTCTCCGTCCTGCCGCGGGAGGCCGGAAACGACGCGAAGCTCGACGTCGGCAGCGAGCGCCTGCTCGGCGACCTCGCGCCCTTCGCGGCCGGCGATCCGTTCGAGCGCGCGGGCTACGCCTATCGTCTCGTGAGCCGCCGCATGGCCAATACCTTCAACTCCGTCGGCACCGACATCGATGCGCTGACGCGCCGCTACGGCACGAATCCCGCCTTCGTCCATCCCGAGGATCTCGCGCGGGAGGGCCTCGTGCGCGGCGATCTCGTGCGCATCGCTTCGCCCCACGGCGAGATCGAGGCCGTGGCCTGGCCCGATCCGGATCTCCGGCGCGGTCTCGTCTCGATGTGTCATTGCTGGGGATCGATGCCCGGGCAGGCGGCCGACGTGCGCACGACCGGGGTCAACATCGGGCTGCTCATCAGCGTCGAAGAGGATTGCGCGCGCTTCTCGGGCATCCCGTTGATGAGTGCTATTCCGGTTCGCCTGGCCCGGGCCGGCTGACGGCGGCAGGGCGGGGCGGGCGTCGCGTCGCACGCATCCGCGTCGCCCCACGGCCCGCCCGGCCCGCCCGGCCGCGACAAGTTGCCGCATCCCACCCTCCGCCTCGCACGGCTAGCGTGCGCCGCATTCCAACGGAGGCAGTTTGCGATGCGGCAGCAGCGGGGGTCGGCGCGAAGATCGTTCGATGGCGGGATCGGAGAAGCGCGAGCGCGCTTCAGGATGCCCATCCTGGTGCTCTGCGGGGCGCTCGCGTTCGCGGGGACGGCGGCCGCGCATACCTCGGTGAAGTCACCCGCGACGGAAGGCGTGCGCGACGACAACGCGTTCCGCATCGGGCACGGCTGCGAGGGGGATCGCCCGGTCGTCGCCCAGAGCATCGTCTTCCCGACGGACGCGCCGGAGCTCGAGGCGAGCGATCCGAGCGTCGTCGTCGGCGATCTCTCCGAGGTCATCCTCCAGGGCGGCCTCGCCGGCCTCGCCCAGAGCATCCAGGATCGGAGCATCTTCGGATTCCAGGACGAGATCGTCGATGCGAACGGCAACGTCGTCGGGTTCCAGGCGGGCAAGGGCTCGCTCAATCCGAAGCTGGTCGGCCGCGTCCCGTTCCAGTTCAGCGCGCCGCGCTTCGTCGCCGATTCCTGTGCGCGCCGCCTGCTCGTCGAGATCGCGGTCGCCGACATCTGCAGCGCCAAGCAGCCGATCCTCGACCCGCACAAGGTCAATCTCTGGATCCCGGACAACGGCTCGCTCTTCGCCGCCGAGGGCCGGGCCGCGGGCGTCGAAGGCATCGGAGATCCGGCGACGCTGATCGTCCAGCGCAACCTGGTGACGAACCCCCTCGCGGAGTCGTGCGGCGCGGGATTCGACGTGATCGTCACGCCTTCCGCGGCGCAGGTCGATCGGGATCTGCCGATCCAGTATTACTGGTACCTGAAGACGGGGCGCTGAGACGCGCACCCCGTTCAGGTCCGGAGGGGATGCGCAGCGCGGCGAGAGCGGGAAGCGCGGATGCGGCCGGAATGGCGAGAATGGCGAGAATGACCGGAATGGCGGACAGGGCGGATGGAGCGGAACGAACCGCAGGGCGGCCGAAGATTCGGTCGATGTGCGTTTCGACGCTGCGCTCCCGCGGTATCTGCTGGCGGCCCTCTTCGGTGTTCCGCCGGCTCGGGGTGTTCGTGCTGGTCGGGCTCGGGCCGGGGCTCGCTGCTGCGCATACCCAGAACGGCTCGCTCGGAAGCGCTGCGGCGGCGACGGACTACTACCAGATCGTCTGCTCGGACGACGGCGCCGGGCCGCCGCAATCGTTGACGGTCCAGATCCGGGACGAAGCGCCGGTCGCGGCGCCGCTCGTCAGCGTGCAGGTCCGCGCCGGTGATCAGCTGGCGAACACCACCGACCCGACCGACGGCGACGCGAACCCGAGCCCGGCGATCCACGTCGACGGCGGTCCGCAGGCGGTCTACGAAGTCCTCGTCGACAAGAGCGCCGCGGGCAGCGAGAGCTACGTCCTGACCTACCACTGCGTGACCGGCCAGGGCGGCACCGGCCTCCACACCGGCACCGACCTCTTCGTCCGCCAGAATCAGTAGGCTCGGCGTCCGCGCGCCCGCGCTATTTGACGAGGGTGACGGGCACGTTCGCCGCGTGCACGACCTTGGTCGCGACCGATCCGAGCAGCAGACCGCCGAGGGCCGTCATGCCGCGGGTGCCCATCACGATGCCGTCGCAGCCGAGCTCGTCGGCCCGCTTCGCGATCTGATGCGCGATCGGGCCGACCAGGACCTCGGTCGTGTACTCGACCTTGGCGGCGTCGAGCTCGCGGGCGGCGGCGCTGAGCGGGCCTTCGCTCTGCTTGCGCTGGAGCTCGTCGATCTTTTCCTTGGAGACGTAGACGGCGACCTCGCCGAAGACGATCGGCTCCTCGTGGGCCGAGACGACGTGGATCGAGACCGGTCCGTTGGTCTTCGCGCGCGCGATCGCATGGCGCAGGGCGCGCATCGAGTTCTCCGATCCGTCGACGGGGACGAGTAGCTTCTGCATGCAGGGCCTCCTGGGTCGGCTTCGCCCGGTCATCCGGGCAGTGGGGTCTCGCGGAAGATTGCAGCGATCGTGCCAGGCTGCATCCGGGGAAAGGAGTGCCCCGCGAGACGAATCGGCGGCATGTCCCGTGCGCTCGGCGAGGCAATCTACCCCATCCAGAGGAAGTTTCGGGACAGAATGTCTCATTCGGCTCGTAAGGCACGGGCTCGGCGTGCGTTCATTGCGGCCGTCGGGCGTTGCCCTGGTTTCAGGCTGGCGAGGGTCGGCTGGCCAGCTGGATCGTGCCGCAGGGGAAGACGGAGACGCGGGCGCGCTCGCCGTGCTTCGCGACGAGCCAGGCGAGGGTCTCCTCCCAGGTCTTGAAGAGGATCGCCTCGGCCCGGGCGGCGGGCGGCAGGGCGCCCCGGTCGATCCCGGGCGCGAAGAAGACGACGTCGCGTCCCTTCACCCGCGGTGCGCGGCCGCCGTCGAGGCGCATGCCGGGGCCGAAGAGCCAATGGCTGCCGAGGCCCTCGCCGCCTTCGAGGGCGACGACCACGGTGCCGCCCTCGCGCGCGAGGGGCTCGGGCGCGGTCTGCCAGGGCGCGAAGGCCGTCAGGTACTGCAGGAACTCGCCGTCCTTGGGATAGACCGAGAGCACGCAGACGTCGGCCCCGGCCGGCGCCGGCGTCTCGAATACGCGCTCTGCGATCACGACGCCGGCGCGATGGGCCGCGACGACGTCGCCCGTCACGAGGCCGGCGAGCCCGCGCCGCGAATCGGGAATCCCGTTGACGAGGAAATCGACGCCCGCCAGCCGGGCGGCCTCGTCGGATTCGCGGCGGGCATCGGTCTCGACCACCGCATAACGGCCGCGCGTACAGGTCCCGCGATGATAGGCCTCGGCCGAGGCGAGGCTGGCGATTCCGGGAAAGACGAGCTTCGAGCCGCCCGAGAAGCCGGCGGCACCATGGGGGATGATCGAGCCGACGAGGATGCGCAGATCGGCCTGCATGAACTCGCGGTTCAGCTCGACGGGGGAGCCGAAGCTCGTCTGGCCGACGGGCACGCAGCCGTCCCAGGCGAAGTGATTGGTCACGGCGCAGCGGGCGAGGACTTCGGCGCCGAGCTTCTTCTCGAAATCCGGTCGCGTCATCGGGCGATGGTTCGCGACGCCGGCGAGGATCAGGACGTCGCGATCGGCGATGCCGGCCTCGCCGAGCTCGGCGAGCAGGGGCGGGAGCAGCCGCCGGGCCGGGGTCGGCCGCGAGAGATCGTCGACGACGATGCAGGCGCGCCGCCGGCCGCGGGCGAGCTCGCGCAGCCTCGGCGTTCCGATCGGCTGGGCAAAGGCCTGCGCGATGCCGGCCTCGCCGATGTCGGGGCCGTCCCGGGGCGGGCAGGCATCGACCTGCCAGCCGCCGGGAAAATCGAGTGTGAGATCGCGGTCGTCCGACCACGCGCCGAAACGGATCGTGGCGCTCGGGCCCGGCGCGCGACCGGCGTGCGCGCCCGGCGCGGCGCGCGCGTTCGAAGGATCGGCGGAGCTCGGGGCGGGCATCGGGCGGAACCTATCAGAGGCGCCCCGCAGCCGCCGCGATCCGGCGCGATCCGGCCGTGATAGAGTCGCAGCGATGTCTTTTGCGATCGATCCGCGCGATACGAGCGATCCCGCCGAGATTCTGCGATCGCTGCTCGATCCCGAGCGGCGCGGGGCGCTCTATCCCTGGCTCCACCGCTTGCGGCAGGTCGCCCCGATCTGGCGGAGCGAGGATCCGCTCGTGCCGCGCGGATGGGTGCTCTCGCGATACGCGGACATCCGCGAGGTGCTCCGGCATCCGAGCGCGTTCAGCGACGAGCGCAACGCCGAGATCTTCGACGTCGGCGAAGCGGGCGCCGCGTTCACGGCGATGATGCGCAAGCAGATCCTCTATCTCTCGCCGGCCGATCACGATCGCATCCGCGGGCTGGTCGCGCGGCATTTCACGCCGCGGAGCGTCGAGCGCTGGCGCGCGAGCGCCGAGCGGGAAGTGCTGCGGCTGCTCGATCTCGCGGTGGACCGGGGCAAGCTCGAGCTCGTCCGGGATCTGGCCTATCCGCTCCCGATCGCGGTGGTCTGCGAGATGCTCGGGGTTCCGCGGGACGACGTACCGCTCGTCTTCGAATGGGCCCACGATTTCGCTCGCCGCGGCGACGTCGCCGCGCTCACGCCCGAGGTGATCCGCCGCGGCGAGTCCGCGACGCTCGGCTTCCGGGACTATTTCCTGGACCTCGCGCGCGAGCGCCGGAGCCGGCCTCGCGACGATCTGACGACGCTGCTCGCCAACGCGCGCGACGCCCGCGGCCCCCTGACCGACGACGAGCTCGCCGCGACCTGCGTGATCCTGCTGCAGGCGGGCCACGAGACCACCGCGGATCTGATCGGGCTCGGCCTGCGCGGGCTCCTGCTCGAGCCCGGGGCGATGGCGCGTCTGCGCGCCCGTCCGGATCTCGTTCCGAACGCCGTCCTCGAGCTGCTGCGCTGGGATACCTCGGTCCAGATCAGCCAGCGGCGCAGTCGCGAAGCGATCGAGATCGGCGGAATCCGGGTGCCGGCGGGCGAGACGTTCGTGCTCCTGAACGGCGCCGCGAATCGCGATCCCGCGGCCTATCCGGATCCCGACGTGCTCGACGTCGATCGCGTGCCCCGGGACCACCTGGCCTTCGGGCTCGGGCGACATCGCTGTCTCGGCGCTTCCCTCGCGCGCGTCGAGATCGAGACCGCGATCGCCGCGATCGTGCGGCGGTTTCCGCGACTCGAGCTGGACGGCGAGCCGGTCTTCCGCGGCTCGTTCTTCCTGCGCGGCCTCGCATCGCTCCCGCTTCGCTTCGGGGCGGACTCCCGGAAAGGAATCTCCTCATGAAGCTCTCGCAGGTCGCCGTCCGTTTCGCGGTGACGCCCTTCGGCGCGGCACTCGATCGCTTCTGCGTCCGCTGGCTCGGCCATTCGCCGGTCTCGGTGATCTTCGCCCGGTCCGAAGGCGTCGACTACAACCCGCCGCTCCTGCTGACGACGACGGGGAGGAAATCCAGGCGGCAGCGGACGGTCGTCCTGCCCTACTTCGCGGCGGGCAAGGGGCGGATCGCGATCGTCGGCTCGCGCGGCGGCATGCCGACGGATCCCCATTGGGCCCTCAACCTCCGCGCCGATCCGAACGCCACCGTCTTCGTGCGTCGCCGCTCGGTCGCCGTCGAGGCGACGATCGCGAGCGGCTCGGAGCGCGAGCTGCTCTGGGGATCGATCACGACGCGCTCGCCGGTCTACCTGAACTATCAAAAGCGCGCGGCCGGCCACCGCGAGATCCCCGTCTTCGTCCTCAGTGCCCGGGACGGCTCGTCGCTGCGCTAGTCGCGGCGGGGATCGGCTGCGCGGGGCCGGTGGTCCGGGCGACGGCGATCTGCGCGCGCGTGAAGGCGGGGGCATCGTCGCGGGCGTAGGGCCAGGGCAGGGCGCCGAGCTTCTTCATGAGGACGCGGACGAAGGCGTCCTGGCGCCGGCGCGCTTCTTCGATCGGGACGCCGCGGTTCAGGATCGCGAAGTAGACGAGCCCGTCGTTCTGCGTCCGCAGCGCGCCCGCGAGCGCACACGCACCGTAGTCGCCGTAGGTCCCCGTCTTGGCGACCACGAAGCCTTCCCCGTTCGGTCCGGCCAGGCGCTTCTTGAGCGTGCCTTCGTCGACGCCGGCGACCGGCATCACGCTCGCCAGATCGAGCGCGTGGCCCGCGAGCTCGCGGTCGAGGGCGCGCAGGATCCGGACCGTCGCCCGCGGACTCATGCGGTTGGCGGGATGGGCCCCGGCGCCGTCGCCGAGCACGAGCTCGCCGCGCTGCTCGGCGGGGAGCTCCTGCCGGATGCGATCCTGGATGGCGGTCGCCCCACCCGCGGCCTGCGCGAACGGCGCGAAGATGTTGTTCGAATAGCCGTTGAGTGCCTTCAGCATGAACAGGAGCGGCTGGGATCGATGGGTCAGCAGGAGCGCCTCGGTCCCGCCCGGTCCGGTCGCCCGCGCTCCGCCGCGGGCGAACGCGAGGCGCGGCGGCTGTGCATCGGACTCGCCGGTGCGACCGCGCACGGCCTGCCAGGCGGCGGTGGAGACGCCGCCTTCGAGGGCGCGGCGCAGGCGCGGCGCGAGCGTATCGGCCTTCCAGTTGAAGAGGAGCTCGCCTTCGACGACGAGATCGCCGTCGACCTGGCGCAGCCCGAGATCCTGCAGCGCGCGCACCGCGAGGAGCGCGTTCTCGTCGACGAAATACGGATCGCCTGCGGCCCGGACGATCAGCGGCCCGGCGAGGATCGAGTCGCGGAGCGGCCCGCCGGCGAAGAAGCGGGTCTCGAAGCGGTGGTCCGGGCCGAGCAGTCGCAGCAGGGCCAGCGTCGTCGGGATCTTCGAGACCGACGCGGGATGGACCGCGCGCGCCCCGGCCTCGGAGACGAGCACGCGGCCATCGGCGAGCTCGACCTGCACCCCCTGGCCGGCGCCGACGATCCGCCGCGCCTCCGCGGCGAGCTCTGCCGCAAGATCGTTCGCCGGCTCCGCCGCCCCGCCCGGCTGCGCCGCGCAGAGCAGGGCGACGGCCACCACGGCCCATTCTCGAAGTCGAAGCCCCATGTCGGTTCCTCCTGCGCATTCGTGGCGGGCACAGCATGCCCCGTTCCACGGCCGTGGGGCAATCCCGCCCGCGGCTCGGGCGGCCTCAGCCGCGGCGAATGCGGGATCGATCGCGGCGGGCGGAGTATGTTGCGGGCGCTGCGTCGACCCGGACGGGTTCGACCGCGTCGATGCCCGAGCGGTTCACCGCGTCGCCGGGGCGAAGGCCGCGCCGGGCCGTGCCGCATCCGAACCCGAGGAGCCCGAGCGATGATCCTGGACCATCTGACCCTGCCGGTCGCCGACTACGAGACCAGCAAGCAGTTCTATCGCCGGGCGCTCGCGCCGCTCGGCATCGGCCTCGTCGTCGAGCTCGGCCGGGTCGCGGGATTCGGCCGCGAGGGCAAGGGTGAATTCTGGCTCGCCGGCGGCGAGTCCCGCCCTCCGCTCCACGTCGCCTTCGCCGCCCGCAGCCGCGCCGAGGTCGACGCCTTCCACGCCGAGGCCCTCGCCGCCGGCGCGCGCAACAACGGATCGCCTGGCGTACGCCCGATCTACCATGCGAACTACTACGGCGCCTTCGTGATCGCGCCGGAGGGACACAACATCGAAGCGGTCTGTCACCTGGCCGAGTGAGCCCGACGCCGCGGTCGGTCCAGCCTCCCGGCAGGTCGCGCGCCATCGCGTCGCTCGCACGGATCTCTTCCGTGGCTCTCCCCGTACATCGGCTCGCAGGAACGGCTCAGTAGATCACCTGCTGCCCGACGAGCTCCGCATAACGCGCATCCGAGAGGCCCAGCAGCCCCTTCAGGATCCGCTCGTTGTCCTGGCCGAGCATGGGGCCCGGGCGTGCGACGGGCCGGCTGCGGCTCAGCTTGAAGAAGGGCGCGTAGACCGTCTCGCGGAAGCCCTGGGGATTCTCGAGCTCGACGAAGGTCCCGCGCGCCGCGAAATGCGGATCGCTCGAGAGGCCGGGCACGTCGAGCACGGGCGTCGCCGCGACGCCGCGCGCCTGCAGGCGCTCGCAGAGGGCACGCGCGTCCTGCGGCCGCGTCCAGTCGGCGAGCCGGGCGTGCAGCCGCTCGAGATCTGCGAGCCGGCCTGCCCGGGTGGCCCAGCCCGGCGCGCGAATCCAGTCCTGGTCCACCGCCGCGGCGAGGGCCTGCCACTCGGCTTCGTCTTCCACGGCGATCGCGATCCAGGCATCCTCGCCGGCGCAGGGAAAGACGCCATGCGGCGCCGCCTGGGCCAGCGGATGGCGATTGCCGAGGGGCTCGCCGACGCGGCCGTTCAGCATGTAGTCGAGGAAGGCCGGGGCGATCAGGTGGGAGAGGCCCTCCTGCTGGGAGAGCTCGATCAGCTGGCCTTCGCCGGTGCGCCGGCGCTGGAAGAGCGCGGCGAGGACGGCGAAGGCGCCGAGGACGCCGTTATGCGCGTCGGCCATCGGCTGCTCGAAGGGGATGACGTCCCCGGGCCCGTAGCCCGTGAGGCTGTCGAGGCCGGTCAGGCTCGCGAGGGCGTTGCCGTAGGTCCGGACGTCCTTCAGCGGGCCGTCGTGTCCGGCGGCGGGCATCGAGAGCAGGACGATGTCGGGGCGGAAGCGGCGGAGATCGTCGTATCGGACCTCGCAGCGTTCGGCGACGCCCGGCCCGAAATTCTCGATCGCGACGTCGCAGTGGGCGACGAGGGCATGGGCGAGGGCGCGACCCTCGGGCTTCGCGAGGTCGAGGCTCACGCTGCCATTGCCCGCCCACATGTTGTGCTGCGTCAGCGAGCGCTCGGGATGCGGCTTCGGATCCTCGCTGGGCGGGACGTGCCGCATGATGTCGATCCGCGCGCGGCTCTCGACCTTGATGACGTCGGCGCCGAGGAATCCGAGCACCTGGCCGACCATCGGCCCGGCCCAGACCCAGCCGAAATTGGCGACCCGCACGCCTTCGAGCGGCAGGTGCGGCGCGGGCAGGATCGCCCGGGCCTCGCGGCGCGCGGGCTCGCGAATCGCGCCCTGCGGCGCGCCGGCGGGAGCGACACGATCCTCCGGCGAGCGGGGCAGCGCGTCGCTCGCGCGCCCGGTCTCCGGGAAGACGACGCGGTCGTGCTCGCCCAGCCGCGGCGCGCGCCGCGCGAGACCGACGCGTCCCTTCGACGGTCGGAAGGGCGCGCCGAGATTCGGCATCGGCTTCTCGCCGTCGTCTCCGCCCGTCGCGCCGATGAAGCCGCGGCCGACGATATGCGGATGCTTCACGAATTCCTCGACCGTCATGACCGCCGTCGACGGCGAGCCCGCGGCCTGGCAGAGCGCCATGACGTCCCATTTGCTCCGCGTGCTCGTCCATTCCTCGATCAAGGGATAGACGACGTCGCGTTCGGCCCCGCGCTTCCAGACGTCGTCGAAGATCTCGAGCTGCATCCAGTCGGGATCGCCCATGACCTGCGAGAGTCCCTTCCACTGGCCGGGCTCGAGGGCGAACACCCAGGCGTGGCCATCCGCGCAGCGCAGGATCGAGGCCGGCGCGCCGGACAGGCCGATGCCCGTGCGCCGGTTGACGAATCCGTGGCGCCGGAAGCCCGGCACGTTCCAGCCGCCGACCATCGTCGTCGCGAGCAGCTCGGCGGTCGAGAGATCGATCCATTGGCCGCCGCCCGCCCGGTCGCGGCCGTAGATCGCACCCAGGGCGATGGCTGCGCCGCCGATCGCGCCGTAGAAATCGGCGAGCAGCGTGCCCTGCTCGAGGGGCGCCTCGCCCGGGCGGCCGCAATAGCGGTGGCCGCTGCCGGAGAGGTGATAGGCGTTGTGGTCGTGGCCCTTCCAGTCGCGGTAGGGGCCGGTCTGGCCGAAGGGCGAGAGCGAGAGCTGGACGAGCCCGGGGTTCGCGCCGGCGAGCGCGTCGTATCCGAGGCCGAGCCCGGCGAGGTGTCCGGGCGGGAGGCTCTCGATCAGGAGGTCGGCGCTCGCGACGAGCGCGCGGAGTCGTTCCCGATCCTCCGGCCGATCGAGATCGAGAACGACGGATTGCTTCTCGGCGTTCAGGAAGTGGAAGAGGCCGCTGCGTTCGGGATCGGGCCGGTCGCCCGCGAAGGGCCCCCAGCGCCGCGAGGCGTCGCCTTCGGGCGGCTCGATCTTGACGACGCGCGCGCCCGCTTCGGCGAAGAGCCGCCCGCAATAGGGTGCCGCGACGCGCTCGCCGAGCTCGACGACCGTGAGCCCCTCGAGCAGGCCCGTCGCTTCCGGGTTCACCATCTCGCGCATCCTCGTTCCGGCTCGGCCGTTCCGCCCGTGCCCGGCCGCGCCGGGACTCTGCGAGCCGAGTGTCCCATCCGGGAAATACGCTTGCATTCGAACGCGCCGTCGGG
>JAWKRX010000026.1:0-74308 GCA_041389425.1 Myxococcota bacterium | reverse complement strand
TGCGCCGATGCCTCGAAGCCGAGCGCGAGCGGCTTCGGGGAGAGGCCGACGATCTGCTGCGGCGAGCCTGGATGCTCGGTCTGGGGGCCTGCGAAGGGGACTCGGGAGAGGATCTCGTGATCGCGACGCGGCTGGCGCTGCTCGCGCAGCCGGAGTTCTCGGATCCGGAGCGGATCAGAGGCCTCTTCTCGGCGCTCGAGACGAACGAACGACTGCTCGACCTCCTGAGGCAGATCGCGCGGGCGGATCGCGGGGCGGTGCGCGTCGGGCTCTCGATGTCCCTCGAGGCAGAGCTGGGCGAGCCCTCACTGCGGGACTGTGCGCTGGTGGCCGTGGCCTACGGATCGTCTTCGGAGCCGGGGGCACGGGGCGTGCTCGGCGTGATCGGGCCGCAGCGAATGGATTACGGACGGGTGATCCCCCTCGTCCACTACTGCTCGGAGCTCGTGACCCGCAAGCTCATGGTCTGAATCGGACGATCGACACGCAGAACGTCGGCGTCGGTGCGTGGCCACGAGCGGGGGGGCCTCGTGCCCGCTCCGCGATGAGCGTTTCCGCCATTCGAACTTTACAGTCCGGGCGGACTGCTTACGTAGAGCACGCGCCAGCCGATGATTGCACGAGGCATCCATGAGCGACCGACCGAAGAACCACGACGACGAGCCCGTGGAGGGCGACCTGACGATCGAGCCTTCGGCCGAGATGGCCGAGGCACTGCGCGAGGCGACCGCGGCCTTCGACGCGCGGGAAGCCGCCACGGGCGGTTCGCTCAGCGGCGCGAATGCGGCCACGGCCGACAAGCTCACGATCGAGCTGCTGTCCCAGGAGCTCCAGGAGCTCAAGCGATTCCACGAGGAGAAGGTCAAGGAGTTCGCGGACCAGAAGGACCACTTTCTGCGGCTCCAGGCCGAGTTCGAGAACTTCCGGCGCCGCAGCCTGAAGGAGAAGCAGGAGAGCCTTCGCTTCGGCCACCAGAATCTCGTCAAGGATCTCCTTTCGGCCGTCGATAATCTGGAGCGCGCCATGGAGCACGGGGCGCAGAACGCCGGAGCCGAGGTCAGGGGAGTGCTGGACGGGATCGCGCTGGTCCATCGCGAGATCATGTCCACCTTCGAGAAGCACGGAGTTTCGCAGATCGACGCGGAGGGACAGGTCTTCGATCCCGCCGTTCACGAGGCGATCGGTCAGGTTCCGAATGCCGATGTTCCGGCGAACACCGTCGTTCAGGTGCTCCAGAAGGGTTACGTCATCCACGACCGGATGGTTCGTCCGTCGCGGGTGCTCGTCTCGCGAGTTCCCACTCCGGAGGAGCGGGGCTCCCGGGGCGGCGAATAGGTCTCGGTCCTCCGCGGCGCGGTCGGGGGCCGGGGCGGAGGGGGCGAGGCGACATGGGCAAAGTGATCGGGATCGATCTCGGCACGACCAATAGTTGTGTCGCCGTGATGCAGGGCGATCAAGCCGAGGTCATCGCCAACGCCGAAGGCGCCCGGACGACGCCGTCGATGGTGGCGTTCACCGCGAGCGGCGAGAAGCTCGTCGGCCAGATCGCCAAACGGCAGGCCGTCACCAATCCGGAATCCACGATCTTCGCGGTGAAGCGCCTGATCGGGCGCAAGCTCGACGCCGACGAGGTCCAGGCATTCTCGAAGATCGCGCCCTTCAAGATCGTCGCGGCCGACAACGGTGATGCCTGGGTGGAGATCAACGGCAAGCCCTGTTCGCCTCAGGAGATCTCGGCGATGTTGCTCGCGCGCATGCGCGACACGGCGAGCGAGTTCCTCGGTGAACCCGTCGATCAGGCGGTGATCACGGTTCCCGCCTACTTCAACGACGCCCAGCGGCAGGCGACCAAGGAGGCGGGCAAGATCGCCGGCCTCGAGGTCCTTCGCATCATCAACGAGCCGACGGCCGCTGCGCTCGCCTACGGCATCAAGCAGGACACCGATCAGAAGATCGCGGTCTTCGACCTCGGCGGCGGCACCTTCGACGTCTCGATCCTCGAGATCGGAGACGGCGTCTTCCAGGTCCTCTCGACCAACGGCGATACGTTCCTCGGCGGAGAGGACTTCGACAACGTGCTCGTCGGCGCGCTCGCCGATCGATTCGAGAAGGAGAACGGTGTCGACCTGCGTGGTGATCCGATGGCGCTCCAGCGCTTGAAGGAGGCCGCGGAACGCGCCAAGCAGGAGCTCTCGTCGACCACCGAGACCGACATCAACCTGCCCTTCATCTGCGCCGACGACGAGGGGCCGAAACATCTCGTCCATTCCATGACGCGCGAAGAGCTCGAGATCCTCGTCGGAGACATGGTCGACCGGCTCGAAGGACCCTGCCGGATCGCGATGGAAGACGCCGGGCTCACGCCGTCGCAAATCGATCACGTCGTGCTCGTCGGCGGCATGACGCGAATGCCGCTCGTCCAGCGCAAGGTCGAGTCGATCTTCGGTCAGTCGCCCCGCAAGGGCGTGAACCCGGACGAGGTAGTCGCTGCCGGGGCTGCGATCCAGGGCGGTGTTCTCACAGGCGAGGTCGAGGAGGTGCTCCTGCTCGACGTGACGCCGCTCTCGCTCGGCGTGGAGACGCAGGGCGGCGTCGCCACCAAGATCCTCGAGAAGAATACGACGATCCCGTGTACGAAGAGCCGCATCTTCTCGACGACGGAAGATCACCAGGACGTCGTGCGCATCCACGTGCTCCAGGGCGAACGCGAGATGGCGGAAGACAACATGACGCTCGGCCGCTTCGAGCTGGTCGGGATTCCGCCGGCGCCGCGCGGCGTGCCCCAGATCGAGGTGACCTTCGCGATCGATACGGACGGAGTGGTCAGCGTCTCCGCGAAGGATCTCGGCACCGGTCGCAGCCAGACCATCCAGGTCACCGCGTCGAGCGGGCTGACGCAGGACGAGGTCGAGCGGCTGGTGCAGGAAGCCGAGGGAAACGCGATCGCCGATCAAGCGCTGCGATCCCTCATCGAGCTGCGCAACAAGGCGGACGGGCTGATGTACTCGGCCGCCAAGACGCTCGAGGAGTTCGCGGACGACGTCGAAGCGACGGACAAGGCCAACCTCGCCGATCAGATCGCACGGACACGCGAGCTCGTGAAGGGCCAGGATCCCGAGGCTCTCTCGAAGGCGGTCGACGAACTCTCGCGCCAGAGCTACTCCCTCACCGAGAAGCTCTATGCGAAGCTCGGCGGTCAGCCCGACGAGGACGCGTGAGCCGGCGACGAGCCGCCCCTTCGTCCGCGATTTCCAATTTGCCGTTCTCGGCCGCTTGACAGCAGGCCCCCGCGTGCCGAGAGTCCCGCGCGATTCGTCCCCTTGGGACCAGGCCGGCCTCCATCGCGACGCGAGGGCCGCCGTCGGACGCGCCATCGAGAGGGCCACAGCGTGAGCAAGCGGGACTACTACGACGTGCTCGGTGTCGAGCGCGGCGCCTCGGAAGGCGAACTCAAGAAGGCCTATCGCAAGCTCGCGATGGAATGCCATCCGGATCGCCATCCCGACGATCCCGCCGCCGAAGAGCGCTTCAAGCAGGTTTCAGAGGCGTATGCCGTCCTGTCCGACGCCGAAAAACGTGCGCGTTACGACCGCTTCGGACATGCGGGGCTGGGGGGGCCGGGCGGCGCGGGTCCGGGAGCCGATTTCGCCGACCTGGGCAATTTCGGTGATCTCTTCAACGATCTCTTCGGGGACATCTTCGGTGGCGGCGGGGGGCGTGGGGGCAGCCGTCGGGGCCGGGGGCAGCGGGGGGCAGACCTTCGGTACAACCTCGAAATCACCCTCGACGACGTCGTGAACGGCTGCGAGCCGAGGCTCAAGATCCCGCGCATGAATCGCTGCGGGACCTGTTCCGGTTCCGGCGCAGCCGAAGGCTCGAAGCCCTCGCGATGCGGACGGTGTGAAGGAACGGGCCAGCTGGTCTTCCAGCAGGGCTTCTTCCGGGTCAACCGACCCTGTGATGCGTGCGGCGGGGCCGGCGAGGTCATCAGCAATCCCTGCTCCAGCTGTCGCGGGGCCGGGCGGGTCGAAGGCCAGCAGACGATCCAGGTGAAGGTTCCGCCCGGAGTCGAGGAGGGCGCCCGACTCCGCGTCTCCGGCGAAGGAGAGGCGGGCATCGCCGGCGGGCCGCCCGGCGACCTCTATGTCGTGATGGTGCTGCGAGAGCATCCGCTCTTCCGGCGGGATGGAACGGATCTTCATCTCGAGGTTCCGATCCCGTTCGTGCAAGCGGCGCTCGGTGGCGAGATCGACGTTCCCACCCTCGATGGACGCGTGAAGCTGTCGATTCCGGAGGGCACGCAATCGGGTCGGGTGCTGCGACTCCGCGGCAAGGGCGTGCCGCCGCTCCAGCCGCGGCTCGATCGAGCGCAGCTCGAGAAGCTGCGCGGCGATCTCTACGTCAAGGTCTTCGTCGAGGTTCCGACCAAGCTCAACGCCCGTCAGCGCGAGCTGCTCGAGGAGTTCGCGGCCCAGTCGGGGCACGAGGTCTCGCCGACGACGAAGGGATTCGTCGAGAAGCTGCGAGATCTGTTCGATTGAGCGCGGATCGCAAGACGAAGTCACAAGGGGGCGGAACGATGTCGAAGCGAGCGCGAAGCGCCCGAGTGCTCGTGGGGTTCCTCCTCGTGGTCGGCATCGCCTGCGCCGGGCCCGGAACGTCGACTCGAGCGGTTCCGGACGAACAACGGATCGCCTACGAAGACGCCCTGGCGAAGCTCCAGAGCGGCCCGGCCGAATCGAGAGGGCAGGGACTCGAAGCCTTCATCGCCGCCCATCCCACGAGCCCTCTGGCGGACGACGCGGCGATCGCGCTCGCCGAGTCCGCTCTGGCGAACGGGCGTCAGGAAGACGGCGTTCTCTGGCTCGGACGCGTGGTGACGCGATACCCGGGCTCCGACCGCGAGCCGACCGCGAGGCTTCGATTGGCGCAGATCGAATACGCTCGCGACCGTCGCGAGGCCGCACGCGGACTGCTCGACCCGGTCGACGTCCGCCGGCTCTCGCGCGAAGACGCGCGCGCGGCGCTGGCGCTGCGCGTCTCGCTCGCCCAGACGCCGATCGAGCGGATGAAGCACCTCTCGCAGCTTCGGAGCGCCCTGCGCGAGGACATCCGGACGAATCGGGGGATCGCAGGCACCGGCGACGCGCTCGAGCTCGAGCAGCGTCGCGTGGATCGGGAGATCGAGAGGCTCGTGTCGGCCGCGGCGAGCCCGGAGCTCGAGGCGATGCTCGGCGCCCTCGGTCGGCGGTCGCCGGCCGGCGCGATCGCACTCGAGCTCGCGCGGCGCTCGCTCGCCGGACACGACGTCGATGCAGCGACCCGCGCGGTCGAGCGGGCGGGCAAGCTCGCCGAGGACGGAGACGAGCGCGCACTCGCCCGCGCCCTCGCGAGCGAGCTCGAGAGCAGGCCGGCGGATGCGTTCAGCGATGCGACTGTGCCGCTCGCGCCACTGCGGGATCTCTCGGAATCGGCCCGACACGACCTGCGCGGCGCCGAGGGGACGATCGGGGTCGTCCTGCCGCTCTCGGGAGACTTCGCCGAGTTCGGCGAGGCCAGCCTGCGCGGAATCCTGGTCGCCGCCGGGGTCTTCGATGCGGAGAGCCAGGCCGCGGAGTCGGAGCTTCCGACTCGAGCGGATCGGCGCTCCAGTCGGGATCGCGGGCCGAACGTCCGGCTCGTCGTCCGCGATTCGGGGGGCGATCCGGAGCGCGCCGCTGCCGCCGTTCGCGAGCTGGCGGGCTCCGAAGACGTGGTGGCGATCCTCGGTCCGGTCTTCAGCGACGAGGCGATGGCTTCCGCGGAAGCGGCCGAGGAGGTCGGAATCCCGCTCGTCACGCTCTCCAATCGGGAGGACGTCACGCAAGGGCGCAAATACGTGCTGCGGACGCGTACGACGCCCGCGGACGAGGTCGACGTACTCGTGAACCATGCGTTCGACACGCTGTCGGCGCGGCGATTCGGGGTGCTCTACCCGAGAACGCGCTACGGGCGCGGCATGCGCAAGCTCTACTGGGACGCCGTCGTCGCGCGCGGCGGAAAGCTCGTCGCATTGACGAGCTATGCGCCCGAAGAGACCGACTTCTCGAACGTGATCAAGGAGATGGTCGGGTATCGATTCCTGAGTGCAGGAGAGCGTCAGGCGATCGCGATGCGGGACCGGGAGGTCGAGGCGGCGAGGTCACTGCCGCCGGCCCAGGCGGCGGTGGCGAGGCGGGAGGCGTTCGAGGCGGTGGGGCCGGACGGCGAGCCGCTACCCCCGATCGTCGATTTCGACGTGCTCTTCATCCCGGACTCCGCGGAGGCCGTCGCGATGATCGCGCCGGGCCTGGCGCTACAGGGGATCCGCGGACCGCATCTGCTCGGTTCGAGCGACTGGCTCGATTCGGATCTGCTTCGCGGCGCCGATCGTCACGTCTCCGGCGCGATCGTGAGCACTCCGTTCTTCGCCGGAAGCGACGTCGGCGTGGTGCGCGAATTCGTCGAGTCGTATCGACGGACCTTCGACGCCGAGCCCGATGCATACGCAGCGCAGGGCTACGACGCCGCCGGACTCGTCCTCCAGCAGCTCGCCGATCGTCGTCGGGATCGGCGTTCGATGCTGGAGGGCTTGCTCGCGACGCGCGCGTTCCCGGGCGCTTCGGGATCGCTGGCAATGCGGTCCGACGGCAATGCGCGGCGCAGACCCTTCCTGCTCGAGGTCTCGGGACAGCGTTTCGTACCGCTGGATTGAGTCGCTTCGCTGCGCATCGTTCGAAGAAGCTGCCGCCTTCTTGCCGATGCTTCGCGCGTTTCAACTCGCGACGCGGAATCGAATCTCGCGCCTCAAGTCGACCCGCTCGCAGCCGCTAATGCTTCCATGGAACGCACGCCCCCGGCCGACCATCTCCCGGAAGAGCTTCCGGTACTCGCGCTTCGCGAGTTCGTCGTGTTTCCGTACATGGTGCTGCCGCTCTTCGTGGAGCGAGGGCGGTCGATCGCGGCCGTCGAAGAGGCACTCCGCGGTGACCGACTGATCCTGCTCGTCGCACAGCGCAATCCCGAGACGGTCGATCCGGATCCCGACGACCTTCATCGCATCGGCACCGTCGCCACGGTCCTGAGAACCCTCAAGATGGCCGACGGTCGTCTGAAGGTGCTCGTGCAGGGGCTCGGAAAGGCCCGCGTCGATTCGGTGATCGAGCACGAGGCATTCACGCGCGTTCGAGTGTCTGCCTTCGCGTCCGGGGACGACGGCAGCGACGACTGGACCGTCGAGGGCGAGGCGCTGACCCGGGCCGTTCGCGGGCGGGTCGAGGAGCTTCTGCCGCTCAAGAATCTCCCGCCCGAAGTCCTCGCGATCACGACGAACGTCCAGAGCCCCGGCCGGCTCGCGGACCTCGTGGCCTCGAACCTCCGCCTGCGACTCGAGGAGGCCCAGGAAGTCCTCGAGATCCAGGATTCGCTCGCGCGACTGCGGCGCGTCGATGCCCTGCTCAAGCGCGATCTCGAGGCGACGTCGACGCGGGCGGAATTCCATCGACCCGCCGCGGAAGAGCCGTCCCGGGACCACCGCGAGACCTTCCTTCGCGAGCAGCTCCGTGCGATCCAGAGCGAGCTCGGCGAAGTCGATCCCCGCGCCGACGAGCTCGACGACTATCGGCTCAAGGTCGAAGAGGCGAACCTGCCGGATGCGAGCCGTGAAGAGGCCATGCGCCAGCTGCGCCGGCTCGAGCGGATGCATCCCGACGGCCCCGAAGCCCAGGTCGTCCGCAACTATCTGGACTGGGTCGTCGATCTGCCCTGGGATCGGCAGTCGGTCGATCGGCTCGGGCTCGACGACGCACGTGCGATCCTCGATCGGGACCACGCGCATCTCTCGATCGTGAAGGACCGCATCCTCGAGTTCCTCGGCGTCCGCAAGCTCCGGCAGGATTCGCGCGGCCCGATCCTCTGCTTCGCGGGCCCGCCGGGTGTCGGCAAGACCTCGCTCGGCCGCTCGATCGCACGGGCGATGGGGCGCGAGTTCGTCCGGGTCTCCCTGGGCGGCGTTCGCGACGAGGCGGAGATCCGAGGCCATCGGCGGACCTACGTCGGTGCGCTTCCCGGCCGGATCATCCAGGGCATCAAGCAGGCCGGTACGAGCAATCCCGTGATGATGCTCGACGAGATCGACAAGCTCGGTGCGGATTTCCGGGGCGATCCCTCGGCGGCGCTGCTCGAGGTTCTCGACCCGGAGCAGAATCGCGAGTTCAGCGATCACTTCCTGAACACGCCCTTCGACCTCTCGAAGGTGCTCTTCATCGCGACGGCGAACATGCTCGAGCCGATCCCGGCGCCGCTGCGTGATCGCATGGAAGTGATCCGGCTCTCCGGCTACACGCCGGAAGAGAAGGCCGAGATCACCACGAATTTCCTCATCCCCCGCCAGGTCGAAGAGCACGGGATGTCGGTCGACCAGATCAGCTGGACGAAGGGCGCCGTGCAATCGCTCTGCAGTGAATACACCTACGAGGCCGGGGTGCGGCACCTCGAGCGCCAGGTCGCCGCGATCTGCCGCAAGGTCGCCCGCAAACGCGCCGAGGGCGATCTCGCCGAGGTCGTCATCAACACGAAATCGCTCGATCGCTACCTCGGTCCGCCGCCGTATCGCAACGACGCCGCGAGCAAGCAATCCGAGATCGGTCTCGTGAACGGCCTCGCCTGGACCGAGGGCGGCGGAGAGGTGCTTTCGCTCGAGGCGAACCTCTCGCATGGTCGTGGCCTGATGCTGACGGGTCAGCTCGGCGACGTCATGAAGGAGAGCGGCCAGGCGGCTCTCTCGTACGTGCGGTCGATCCTTCCGGAGGTGGGCCTCTGCGATCGGGAGTTCTCGCGCCAGCAGATCCACGTGCACGTTCCGGCCGGGGCCACGCCCAAGGACGGACCGTCGGCCGGCGTCGCGATCGCCACGGCGATCGCGTCCCTGGCGATGGGAATCCCCGTTCGGGCGGACGTCGCGATGACCGGCGAGGTCACGCTGCGCGGGCGCGTGCTGCCCGTCGGCGGCGTGCGCGAGAAGGCGCTCGCAGCCCTTCGGAGCGGGATCACGACCATCATCATCCCGGCGAGCAACGTGGGCGATCTGCGCGAGATCCCGAAGGAGCTCAAGAAGCGGATCGAGTTCATTCCCGTGACCCACATGCGCGAGGTCCTCGACCGCGTGCTCGTCGAGCCTCCCGCCTGGCGAAAGCCCAAGCGCAAGACGGGCGGACGGACCACGCCCCGAGCTGGACGCAATGCGCCTCTCGCGGCGCGCGGGGATGCGATCGCGCCGCTCGAGCGAGACTGACCCCCGCCCCCATTGCCGTTCGGAAGAGCCGCGGCCTACGCTGGGCCGATGCCGCGGCGCGACGTGAAGACACTTTCCGATCTCGGTGAAGACGTCTTGATCGAGCGCATCGTCCGCAAGGCCGGGAGAACGCCGGGTGGTCGCTGGACGCTCGGGATCGGCGACGATGCGGCGCTGCTCCGCGGGCGTTCGGGCGAAGAGCTCGTGTTCTCGGCCGATACGCTCGTCGAGGACGTCCACTTCCGCTTCGGGCGCGAGACGCCGCGGACCGTCGGTCGGCGCGCGATCGCGGTGAATCTCTCCGATCTCGCTGCGATGGGCGCCGAGCCGGTCGGGCTGCTGCTCGCGCTCTGTGCGCCGGGATCGATGCCGGTCCCGGTCTTCGACGGATTGATCGCGGGCGTCGTCTTCGAGGCGGAACGTTTCGGCTGCCCGCTCGTCGGGGGCAACCTTTCGCGTGCGCCAGTCTGCAGTCTCGCGGTGACGGTGATCGGAAGGGTCGAGCAGGGCCGGGCCCTCCGTCGGACGGGTCTGACGCCCGGGGATCTCGTCTTCGTGACGGGCGTTCTCGGGCAGGCGGCGCTGCTGCGACTGCGCGCCGATCGGGACGGGCTGCCGCTGCGCGCCGTGCCGGAGCCGCGCCTCGAGGCGGGTCGGCGCCTCGCCCGGATCGCTTCGACGAAGGCCTGCATCGACCTCTCGGACGGCCTCGCGAGCGACCTCGGCCAGCTGCTTCGGGCATCGCGGGTCGCAGCCGAGATCGATCCGGCGGCCCTGCCGAAGCCTCGGGGGTTCACCGGAGCCTGCCGTGCGATGGGAATCGATCCGCTGACACTGCAAGCGGCGGGCGGGGAGGACTACGAGCTGCTGTTCGCCCTCGCCCCCGGCCGCCTCGCCTCCGATCCACGCGCGTTGTCGCGCCGTCTCGGGGTCCCGGTGACCCGGATCGGGCAGATCGTGCCCGGCCGCGGGATTCGCGGCCTGAGGGTCGGGGCGACCCGGCATCATTTCTAGTCGGGCCTCGGCTCCGCGACCGTCAAGCCATCCCCCGGCAGGACCGATATGCGGGCGTGCGCGTATCCCTGACGGCCAAATTCGTGATCGGATCCTTCGTGGTGGCGGGCGCGACCTCGCTGATGCCCGACCTCGCCCAGCGACTCGGCATCGCGTTCTCCACCTGGGGCACGCTCTTCGTCGCGCTCGGCGTCGGCGGCATCATCGGGTTCTTCCTCTCGCGCATGTTCGGCGCGAAGTTCCAGGCGCTGCGTCTCGCGACCGACCGGATCCGCGAGGGCGATCTGCGGCAGGCGCTGGCGGCCCAGAGGCCCTCCCGACTGCCGGACGAGATGGACGAGCTCCACCGCGGCCTCGCCGACATGCTCGTTCGCCTGCGTCAGCTCGTCGCGAGCGTCCAGCAGACGTCGCGATCGGTCGCGGCGTCTTCGACGGGTCTCGAGGCGGTGCTGGGCGAGCTGCGGCGGATGAGCGAGGGCGTCTCGTCGACCGTCGCGCAGGTGGCTTCGGGTGTCGCCCAGGAGCAGGTGCTGCTCGGTCAGGCATCGCATCGGATGGCGGAGATCTCGAGCGAGATCGATCTCAACGCGGGCCGCGCGCGCGAGGCCTTCGGCTTCGCCGCGGAGGCGAACCAGAAGGCCGGCACCGGCGTCGAGGTCGCAAGACTCGCCATCGAGAAGATGAAGGCCGTCTTCGAGCGCGCCGAGAGCACCGGCGTCAAGGTCTTCCAGCTCGAAGCGAAGACGCGCCACGTCCATCAGATCACCGAGATCATCACCTCGGTCGCCCACCGCACGAACCTCCTCTCGCTGAACGCCTCGATCGAGGCGGCGCGTGCGGGCGAGGCGGGCCGCGGGTTCTCGGTGGTCGCCGACGAGATCCGCAAGCTCTCCGAGAGCGCCGGCAAGAGCGCCGACGAGATCAGCCAGCTGATGCACGAGATCCAGGCCGATACGGCGATGGTCGCCGACGAGATGCGACAGTCGAGCCAGGTGATCGGCGAGGGGCGCGAGGACATCAACACGATCGCCGGTGCGCTCGCGCAGATCAGCATGGCCGTCTCCGAAGCCGCGACGCGTTCGGAGGAGATCTTCCACGGCGCCGACAGCCACTCGTGGAACGCCCAGAGCATGGTCGAGGCGATCGAAGAGATCGCGAAGGTCGCGGGTGGGAACGGCAAGAGCGTCGCGGGGCTCGACGACACGATGCGGCGGCAGGTCGAGACGCTCGCCCAGATCCTCTCCTCGGCCGAGACCGTGACCGCGCTCGCTCGCGAGCTCGATGCGTCGCTGAACTTCTTCCGGACCGGAGGGGCGAGCGCTCCGGCGGAGCAGGCCGTCGACGGGCGAAGCGGATTCGATGGAGACGGATCGTGACGGATCGCGCGGCCTACGGCGACGGGGGCGATCGGCTCCTCATGTTCCTGTTCGAGGACGTGCGTTATGCGCTGCCGATCGCGTGGGTGGTCGAGGTCGCGGAGAAGGATCGGGTGACGAGCGTGCCTTCGCTCGCCCTGCCGATCGGCGGCGTGATGAACTGGCATGGCGAGGCGCTGCCGCTCGTCGCGACGGAGCTGCTCCTCGGGCGCAGGAGCGACGAGGCGGGGGCCACCCCGTTCGGCGCGGCGACGACCGTCGGTTATGCGCAGGAGCAGGTCCTGGTCGTCGCGGACCGGCCGGGCAGCCTCGCACGGCTCGGAATGCCCGTCGATCGGGTGATCGGTCTCGTCGCGGGGCAGGGTTACGAAGCGCGCAAGGGCGAGGGGCTGGTCGTCGAGCGGCGCCCCGTGGACGGACGAATCGTCCACATCCTGGATCCGACGGCGTTGGTGGAGCGCGGAGCCCACGTGATCGAGAGCGCCACGAACGAAATGGTGACGGAATCGGAGGGAACGACATGGCACGGGTACTGATCGCAGACGACGCATCCTTCATGCGGCAGATGATCCGCGAGATCATCGAGCCGGAGGGCCACGAGATCGTGGGCGAGGCCACGAACGGGGTCGAGGCGGTGGATCTCTTCAAGGAGCTCGCGCCGGACCTGGTCACGATGGACATCGTGATGCCCAAACGATCGGGGATCGACGCCGTGAAGCGCATCCTCGCCGATCATCCTTCGGCCTGCATCGTGATGTGCAGCGCGCTCGGGCAGGAATCGCTCGTGATGGAGGCGCTGCAGGCCGGGGCCCGGGACTTCATCGTCAAGCCCTTCAAGCCGGACAGCGTGGTCGCGACGCTCAAGAAGGTGCTCGAGAAGGCGGACTAGCGCGTGTCCCTCGACCTCGCCAAATACCGGCGGATCTTTCTCGAGGAGGCGGCGGACCACCTCGGCGAAATGAGCCACGCGCTGCTCGGGCTCGAAAAGGAGCTCGCCGGCGCGGAGTCCATCGACACCCTGTTCCGCATGGCACATTCGATCAAGTCGATGGCGGCTTCGCTCGGCTACGAGCCGATCGCGGATCTCGCCCACAAGATGGAAGATCGCATGGAGGGCGTTCGGCGCGCCGGCCGCGTGCGGGACTCGGCCGAGCTGGCGGTCCTCTTCCAGGCGCTCGAGGCCCTCGAGGCGATGGTGGCGGCGGTCGCCGACGAACGCGAGCTGCAGGCTGCGGACGAATCACTGCTCGCGCGTCTCGCCGCTCCATCCGACGGCGTCGCCGCCCAGGGCGAACCGCCGATTCTCTCTGCGGATCCGGCGGCGCACCCAAAAAAAGTCCGGAGCTAGAGCCCGCCGCCGAGGCTGCGGGCGCCCTGACGGCACGGGACGAAACCGCGCCGGAGGCGGCGCCCTCCGCCCAGATTCCGGCCGCTCCCCGGAGCCCGACCGTCCGCGTTCGTACGGAGACCCTCGACCGCTTCCTCACGGCCGTCGGGGAGGTCATCCTCTCCTCGAGTCAGCTTCGCGCGGGTGTCGCGCGTTATGCGCAGGAGCCCGAGGTCGCCGACGGATTCGATCGGGTCGACCGGCGCGTGGCGGAGCTGCAGCGGCGCGTGCTCGAGCTGCGGACCGCGCCCCTCGAGCGGGTCACCGACAACCTGCCACGCACGGCGCGCGCGGTCGCGGAGAAGCTCGGCAAGCGGGTCGAGGTCGAGATCCAGGGCGCGGAGCTCGAGCTCGACCGCGCGATCCTCGATCGGCTTTCGGAGCCGCTGCTCCACCTCGTCCGCAACGCGGTCGACCACGGCCTCGAGAAGCCGGCGGATCGGATCGCCGCGGGCAAATCCGAGGTCGGACGCCTTCGGATCGAGGCGCGTCGGCTGCGCGACTCGATCTGGATCGACGTCGCCGACGACGGCCGCGGCATCGATCTCGCCTCCGTGTCGCGCAGGGCGGTCGCCGCCGGACTGATCCACGAAGATCTCGCTTCGGACCTCCCACCCGAGGAGGTCGTGCGCTTCATCTTCCACCCCGGGCTCTCGACCGCGCATGCGGTCTCGGAGGTCTCGGGGCGCGGCGTCGGCATGGACGCCGTGAAGGCCACGGTCGAAGGGCTGGGCGGCGAGGTTCTGCTGCGGACCGAACGCGGTCGGGGAACCACGACGACGCTGCGCGTTCCGATCACGGCCGCCGTACAGCGGGTGCTGCTCGTCGGCATCGCCGACGAACGAGTGGCGATCCCGATCTCGAAGGTCGAGCGCATTCTCGAGGTCGCCGCGGACGCGATCGAGCAGGCGGCGGGCGATGCGTTCGCCCTGATCGACGGGACGCCGATCCCGGTCCTCTCGCTCGCCAGCCGCCTCCGCATCGAACGAACGGGCGCGGGCGCGCCGGCCGCCGGCGGCTCGGTACCGCTCGTGATCTCGGAGATCCGGGGGGAGCGGGTCGCGCTCGCGGTGGATCGATTCGAAGGGCAGCAGGAGTTCTACGTGAAGCCGGTGCCCGAGCTGCTCGGATGCGTCCGGATCCTTTCGGGGCTCACTGTGCTCCAGGATGGCAGTCCCGTCTTCCTCCTCGATCTGAACCAGTTGGTCTGAACGATGGACAGCTCCCGCAAACGAGAGATCGAGCGAGTCACGGCGCTGACCCTTGCGGGGGCCGAACGCGCAGCCTCGGCGTTCGCCCAGCTCGCGAACGCATCGGTCACGGCGGCGCCGCCCGTCGTCGCTTCCTCGTCGCGAGGCGAGAGCCCGCTCGCGGCGCGGAACGCGGACGACGATGGGACGACCGGGGTCTTCTTCGAGTTCGAAGGCTGCCTCGACGCGCTCGTCGGGATCCTCTTCCCGGCAGGCGCCAGCGAGGCCCTCGTGCGCAGCGTGATCGGCATCGGGTCCGGACCGCTCGATCCCGAGATCGTCGAATCGGCCTTGATGGAGGTCGGCAACATCCTCGCGTCGCACGTGGCCTCGGGAATCGCAGACGCGCTCCGGTCGCGGCTCCTGCCGTCGATCCCCGCGCTCTTCGCGAGCCACGCGGAACGGGAATTCGCCGAGTGGGTCGGCCGCGTCGTCGGGCCCGAAGCCCCGCTCTTCGAGTCTTCGCTGCGGTCGGCCGACGGCAGCGCGGTCGGTCGGCTCGTGATCGTGCCGACGGGATCGCTCGGCGACGCCGCATCCTGATCCCGCCGACGGGATCGTTCGGCGACGCCGCATCCTGATCCCGCCGCCGTCCGGCCCGGTCTGTTAGGATCCGACTTCGCGCGGCACCGGCCCGCGCCCGCGCGCTGCCGGACGACGCGCGAGATGCGATTAAGGCGAAGGCTTGAACTCCGACACCCTGCGCAATTTGTTCGAAGCCGTGCGCTCCGGCGAGGTCGACCTCGACGAAGCGGTCCGCCGTGTCGCGATCCTGCCGTTCATCGAGACGGATCACGGCCGCATCGATACCCACCGGGCGCTTCGGCAGGGCATTCCCGAGGTCGTCTTCGGCCAGGGAAAGACGGCGCCTCAGATCGTCGGCGCAGCCCGGGCACTGCGAAGCGCGGGCCAACCGGTGCTCGTCACGCGCGTCGATCCGGAGCAGGTCGCGGCGATCCGGGAGGCACTGCCCGAAGCCGAACATCATGCGGACTCCCGAACGCTCTGGCTCGGACCGGAAGAGGTGCCGATCCAGGGCAAGGGGACCGTGCTCGTCGTATCGGCGGGGAGCGCCGATCGGCCGGTCGCGACCGAGGCCTGCGAGGTCGCCCGGCGATTCGGCAACGCGGTCGAGCTGATCGAGGACGTCGGGGTCGCCGGCATCCATCGCCTCTTCGCGTCGCTCGATCGGCTGCGCGCGGCGCGCGTCCTGATCGTCGTCGCCGGCATGGAAGGGGCGCTGCCCTCGGTCGTCGGCGGGCTCGTCGACAAGCCCGTGATCGCGGTGCCGACCCACGTCGGCTATGGCGCATCGTTCGGAGGCCTCGCGGCGCTGCTCGGGATGCTCACGAGCTGCGCTTCGAACGTGACCGTCGTGAACATCGACAACGGATTCGGTGCGGCCCACGTCGCGACCCTGATCAACCGGCTGTGAGGGCGCGAAGCGTGGAGCGAGCTGGGCCGGGCGCGAAGCGGCGCGAGGCGAGAGGGGAGGGCGCGGTCCGATGAGTCGGAAGCTGCTCCATCTCGATGCCTTCTCGGGCGCCGCCGGCAACATGTTCATGGGCGCGATGCTCGATCTCGGGTTGTCGCGCGCGCGCCTGCTCGAAGAGCTGGCGCCGCTCGGTCTCGATTTCAAGCTGGTCGTGCGGAAGGTCCAGCGCGGTGGGCTCGCGGCGCGTCATGTCGACGTCGTCGTCCCGGAATCGAAGGCGCGCGGGCACCGCGGCCCGGCGTCCCGGGTGCGTTCGGCGAAGGGCGCTGCCGCTTCCACTCGTGCCGATGCACACGATCATCTCCACGCGCACGAACACGGCCATGAACACGCACCCGCACCGCACGCCACGCCCGCGAAGGGGCGGCGCCACGCCCCGTCGTCCTCCGCCGGCCACGGTCGACGTTATGCGGAGATCCACCGCTTGATCTCCCGCGCGCGACTGCGCCCCGCGGTCCGGGACCGGGCGCTCGCGATCTTCGAGGCACTCGGGCATGCCGAGGCGCGTGTCCATGGCGTCGCGCTCGCGGAGGTGCATTTTCACGAAGTCGGTGCCGTCGACGCGATCGTCGACGTCACGGCCGCCGCCATCGCCGTCGACGCGCTCGAGATCGATCGCATCAGCTGTTCCGCAGTCGCACTCGGGCACGGAAGCATTCTCTCGGCGCACGGGCGCCTGCCGCTGCCGGCACCGGCGACGCTCGAGCTCCTGGCCGGCATCCCGACGGTCCCGGCCCACGTCGAATGGGAGACGGTCACACCGACCGGAGCGGCGATCCTGCGCACCCTCGTCGACGAATTCGGAGCGCTGCCGGCGATGACGCCCCTCCGCATCGGATACGGTGCGGGAAACGACCGGCCCGGGCCGATGCCGAACGTGCTGCGGGCGGTGCTGGGCGCCAGCGCGGGGCTCGGGCGCGACCGGATCGCCGTCCTCGAGACGAACCTCGACGATTTCGTGCCCGAGCATTTCGACCACCTGATGGAGCGCCTCTTCGAGGGCGGCGCGCTCGACGTGTCGATCCAGCATCTGCAGATGAAGAAGAACCGGCCGGGCTTCGGGCTGCGCGTACTCTGCCGGCCGGCGGATCGCGACGCGCTCGCGCGGATCGTCTTCGCCGAGTCGACGGCGATCGGCCTGCGGACGCTGGAATGGGATCGCCTGGTGCTCGAGCGCGAGAGCGTGCGGCTCGCGACGCCCTACGGACCCGTGCGCGTCAAAGTCGTGAGCGGGGTCGACGGGCGGCGGGATTTCTCGCCGGAATACGACGATTGCAAGCGTGCGGCGCGAAAGCAGGGGGTGCCTCTGCGTGAGGTCGTCGAGCGTGTCCTCGCCCTCGCCCGGGCGGAGCTGGGCGAATGACGAGCGTGCGAATGGCGGCCTCGGAAGTCGCGGATTTCGACCTGCGGCCCGATCCGTCGCTCGACACACGCGCGGCCGTCCTCTGCCTGCACGGCCTCACGGGAACGCCCTACGAAGTCCGCCCCCTCGCCGAGGCGCTCGCGCAGCGGGGCCTCCGCGCGCGCGGGCCCTGGATGGCCGGGCACGAGAGAGGCCACGAGGCGCTCGCGCAGACACGCCATCAGGATTGGGTCGAGCTCGCGGCGAGCGAGCTCGCCGCGCTGCGCGAGGAGCACGAAAAGGTCTTCGTCGCCGGCATTTCGATGGGCGGGCTCGTGACGCTCCGACTCGCGCAGACGCGGAGCGTCGACGGCATCGTCGTGATCGGCACCCCCCTGGCGCTGCGCCGGCCGCTGCCCCTTCTGGCTCGGGTGCTCCGCCGCATCGTGCCGTTTCGCAAGAAGCGCGGATCGGACATTCGCGAGCCCGGCGCGAGCGCGCGGCATCCGGGGCTCGGCGCGATGCCCCTGGCTTCCGTGAACGAACTCGTGGCGCTTCAGGCGGTGGTGATCGGGGAGCTCTCCCGGATCGACGTCCCGATCCTCGTCGCCCACGGCCGGCACGATCGGACGGCGCTCCCGAGAGATGCAGCGCGCATCCATTCCGAGGTCCGGTCGAGCGAGCGGGAGCTCTTCTATCTGGAGAACTCCGGGCACGTCGCGACCGTCGACTACGACGGCCGGGCGCTCGCGCTCGCGGTCGCGGATTTCTTCGCCCGGCGCTGTTAGGAGCCTGCGGAGGAGATCGTCGGGCGCGAGCAGGGGCTCAGGAAGTCCGGGCGCGCAGGGCGACGTACTCGATCAATGCCGCTTCGTCCTCGGGCGAGATCTCCCGGATGCGGACGCCGATCCCCTGGCGCTGCACGCCCTGGAGCTCGGTGCGGTAGAGAACGTCGCCGACGAACTCGAGCTTCCGGCGCAGCTCGGGGAGCGAGACCTGGCAGCGCATCTCCGTCCGCTCGTCGATCGGCTCGCTCGTCGCGAGGAAGAATCCGCCTCGGCCGATCTCCGTCGCGAGGCAAGCCTGGCCCCGATCGGCGAGGCGGGCAGCGAGGCGACCCGCATAGCGCACGAAGCGCCGATCACCCGGTGAAGCGACGACCTTCGCGAGCTTCGAGACGAAGCGGCCCGGCTCGACGGGTTCGATGACGTAACCGGCCGCGCCGACGGCACGCGCGGCGTCCTGGCGATTCGGATGGTGCTGCGTGTCGAGCAGGACGATCGGGATCCGGACGATCCCGGGAAGGCATCGGATGGCCTGGGCGAAGGTCGCGCCGTCGCTCCGGCCGAGGGCGTACTGGGAGATCACGAGATCCGGCGTCATGCCGGCGAGGCGCATCAGCGCCTCGGGCTCACTGCGGGCGGTCGCCACGCGGTAGCCCTGAAGCGTCAGCTCGTCGCGCAGGATCGTGTTCTCGATGATCCGGGTGCCGACGAGGAGGACCTTCGGCTGGCGCGACGTCGCGGAAGCGGTCGTTCCCATCCCGGGCGGCTCGGCAGCCAGGGACCCGATGAGCGGCCCGGTTGCGGCCGCGGCCGGCGAGGTGGGCCGAGCGGCCCGGGCTTCGCTGGCGCGTCGGGCTGCACTCTGGGCGAGCTGCTCGATGCGCGAACCGAGCAGCAGCTCGAGCTCGACGGCGGATTCGAGCTTCCCGCTGACGTCCACGACGCGTTCGTCTGGGCCCATCAGGACGTGCCCGGACAGGGGCCCGGCACTGGGCAGGATGGCCTCGTCCAGCCGCTGCATGAGCACGGGATGCTCGGGGGAGAGGCCGGCGAGCGGAAAGGCGAGCAGCGAGCCGCCTTCGATGGCGCCCACTTCGATCCCGAGCCGTTCGAGGGTGCGCGCGGTGTCTCGCAGCTCGCGGGTCCGATCCCGCCACGCCTGGCGGATGACGGATTCGATCGCAGCGGCATCCGCGCAGCGGCGGATGTCGAGCAGGGGAAGGCCGAAGACCGGGCGGGGGCGCAGGCATTTGATCTGATCGGGACCGACCGTCGAGAACAGGATGCGCTCGATCGTGATCGATCCGGAGAGCGACTCGAAGGGAGCCGGGCCGAGGGGCAGGGAGACCAGCAGGGTGCGGCCGCCGGGCATCGCTCGGCACGCCAGCCCCATCCGCTCGAATCGGGCCTGCTGGCGCTGTTGGTCGCGGCCCTGCAGCGACTCGAATGCGGTCATGGTTTCCCCCCGCGCCGCTCTTCGACGCAGCAGCGGCGGGTCTTGACGCCTCGCTGATGGACCCTTTGCCCTGCGGGGCCAATGGGCATTCAATCTGCAATCTAGGCGTGGGGTTAAAGACCTACTCCGGCCTGAGCCGATATCCCAGGCGCTGATGGAGATGTGACCTGGCGCACGCCATCTGGGAGTTGATCCGATGCACCGCTTCTTGACCGCGTTCTTCTGCCTTTCGACCCTCGCCCTGACCCAGAACGTGGTGGCAGGCACGCCGAAGGCCTATGCGTCGCTCCCGACGCCCGCGATCGCCGAGGCCGGAGGCGAGGCCGGCCTGGGCCTTGCGGGGCTCGAGCCGGTCGGGACCGCAGTCGGGGGTGAAGTGCCTTCGGCGGCCTCGATGCTGCTGCTGGTGACGGGACTCGCCGGGCTGTCCGCGGTCGGCAGCCCGAAGCGCGGCGTCGAGCAGTCGGCGCGCTCGTAGGCCGGTCCGGCGGTACACGCCGCGGATTCGCGCGGGCGCCGTCCAGATGGGATGCTCCGGCTTCCTCGGCTTCGTGCGGCACTCGCGCGATGCGGATCGAGCGAGCCGCGCAATGGATTCCGCTTCCGACCAGTCGATTCGCGCGAACGTCGTCGCCGCACCGGACTGCGGCCATGCGGTGCTGCTCGAGCGGCTCGCCATTCCGATCGTCGAGGCGCCGCCGGAGGACGCGTTCCAGCTCGTGGCGCGCGGTGGCGCGCTCGAGCTCCGCCCACCGGGCGAGAGCCTTCGGGCGGGCATCGCTGCCCGCTTTCCCCCCGATGCCGAGCGTCGCGGGCCGGGGGCGGCGCGCGCGCATCCGCTCGTCCGCGCATTCGGTGGTGCCGCGCTCCCGATCCTGGATCTCACCGCGGGGCTGGGCGCGGATGCCTACCGGCTTGCCGAGGCGGGGCATCGCGTATGGGCCGTGGAGCGCGAGCCCGTCGTGTTCGCCCTGCTGGAGACCGCCTGGGCGGACGCGCGTCGGACCGGCGTCGTCCCGCCCGCGATCGCCGCCCGCCTCGAATTCGTTCATGCGGAGGCCTCGGCGATGCTGGGCGACGCCGCGGACGCCTTCGCTGCGGGCGGTCCGATCGGCGTCTATCTCGATCCGATGTATCCGCCGCCGCGCAAGGCGTCGGCGCTTCCGCGTCGGGAGATCCAGGTCCTGCGCCGCCTGCTGGCGCCTTCGGGCGACCTGGCTCCGCTCGTGGAACGGGCACGTGCGCGCGCAGCGCGGGTCGTCGTCAAGCGCCCGCATCACGCGCCGCCCATCGCGAGCGGGGCGACCTTCGTCGTCGAGAGTAAACTGGTGCGCTTCGACGTCTATCTCGATCCGCGTCGCATGGGGACGAAGCCCGCGTGAGCCAGCTCTGGATCTTCCTCGAATCGCTCGTCGGCGATGCGGTCGTACCGATCCCTCCGGACGAAGCGCGCCACGTCGCCGCGCGTCGACTTCGCGTGGGGGATGCCGTCGTCGCCTTCGACGGTGCCGGTCGCACCGCCCCTGCCCGGATCGAAACCCTCGGCAAGCGGAGGGTCGAGCTGCGGGTCGATCGCGTCGAGCAGACGCCGGCGCCGGGCGACCGCTGGATCCTCGCGACGGCGATTCCGAAGGGCGAGCGTCTCGGGACGATGCTGCCGATGCTCGTCCAGCTCGGCGTGCCCGTCTGGCAGCCGCTCGTCCTCGCCGACTCGGCGGTCCGGGATCTCGACGTCCGCTCGCCGCGCATGCGGCGGACCCTCGTCGAGAGCGCGAAGCTCGCCCGACGGCCCTGGTTGATGGAGGTCGGCGAGCCCTGCGAGCTCGATGCACTGCTCGCGAATCCGCACTTCCCGGCCGGCCCGGCCGTGCTTTGTTATGGCGATCGCGAAGGAGGCGAGATCGGGGTTCCCGATTCCGCCGCGCTCGTCGTGATCGGCCCGGAGGCCGGTCTCGGCCGGGACGAGATCCGGCGACTGCAGGTGGCTGGCGCCCGTGCCTGCTCGCTCGGGATGCACAATCTGCGGATCGAGACGGCCGCGGTCGCCGCGGCGGCCGCGCGCTTCGCGGCCCGCAAGGCGGGGAGGGCGGAGCGCGATGGATGACCTGCTCGAACGGATCCTGCGTGCGCCCGTCTACGACGTGGCCGTCGAGACGCCCCTCGACGAGGCGGAGCTGCTCTCGTCGCGCCTCGGCAACCGCGTCTGGATCAAGCGCGAGGATCTGCAGCCCGTCTTCTCGTTCAAGCTCCGCGGTGCCTACAACCGGATCCAGCGCCTCGACGCCCGTGAACGGGCCGCAGGCGTCGTCACCGCCTCCGCCGGCAACCACGCCCAGGGTGTGGCCCTCGCGGCGACACGGCTCGGTATCGATGCCCGCATCGTGATGCCGAGGACGACGCCGCGGATCAAGGTCGCGGCGGTCGAACGGCTCGGCGGCCATGCCGTTCTCGCCGGAGACGGCTACGACGAGGCCGCGCTCGTCGCGCGGGAGATCGAGGCGCGGGAAGGACGGGTCTTCGTGCATCCCTACGACGACCTCGACGTCATCGCCGGTCAGGGCACCGTCGGCATGGAGATCCTGCGTCAGCATCGCGGTCCGCTCGACGCGATCTTCGTCCCCGTCGGCGGAGGCGGGCTGATCGCCGGCATCACGGCCTATGCCAGCCGGATCTCGCCGACGACCCGCGTGATCGGCGTCGAGCCGGAGGACGCCGCCTGCCTCGCGGCTGCGCTCGAGGCGGGGGCCCCGGTCGACATCGGGCCGGTCGGCTTGTTCGCCGACGGCGTCGCGGTCCGCCGCGCGGGCGATCTGCCCTTCGAGATCGTGCGCGGTCGCGTCGACGAGGTCGTCACCGTCGGCATCGACGAGATCTGTGCCGCGATCCGCGACATCTTCGACGACACGCGCTCGATCGCCGAGCCGGCGGGCGCCCTCGCCATCGCCGGGCTGAAGCGCTGGGTGGCGCGCGAAGGGGTGAGCGGTACCGATCTCGTCGCCATCGACAGTGGCGCGAACATGAACTTCGATCGCCTGCGCCATGTCGCCGAGCGCGCGGAGATCGGCGAGCAGCGCGAAGCCCTGCTCGCCGTCACGATCCCCGAGCATCCCGGTGCGTTCCGCTCGCTCTGTCTGACGCTCGGCGATCGCCCGATCACCGAATTCAACTATCGCTACGGCAATCCCGAGCGGGCCCACGTCTTCGTCGGCGTCGGCCTCTCCGGCGGCCGTCCCCAGCTCGAGAAGCTCCAGTCCGATCTGCGGGACGCGGGTTTCGGCGTGGTCGACATGAGCGGCGACGAGATGGCGAAGCTCCACGTCCGCTTCATGGTCGGTGGCCGCGCTTCCCGCCCCGACGAGCGGCTCTTGCGCTTCGAGTTCCCGGAGCGCCCCGGCGCCTTGACGCGCTTTCTCGATACCGTCGGCGGCCGCTGGAACATCAGCTTGTTCCACTATCGGAATCACGGCGCCGCGTTCGGTCGGGTGCTCGCCGGTCTCGAGGTCCCGCCCCGGGACGAGCCCGAGCTCGCGCGCTTCCTCGAGCGGCTCGGCCATCCCTGGATCGAAGAGACCGACAATCCCGCGACCGCGCTCTTCCTGGTGTGACCGGATTCGTCGCATCGCAGCGGGCGATCCGTCAGCCCGCCTCCGCTTCTTCGCGCAGACGAACGGGGCCGAAGGCAGCGGGGAATTTGCCCTGCTTGTCCGCGTAGAAACGTCTCACCGAATCCATGTCGCGCACGACGTCGCCGCTCGGTACGAACGCCGGGCCGATCCCGCCGATCTTGCGCGCGTAGTCGAGATAGCTCATCACGATCGGCACGCCGGCGGTGAGTGCGATGTAGTAGAAACCGGATTTCCAGTATTCGGTTCGCGCGCGGGTCGCCTCTGCGGGGACGACGAGGCCGAGCTCCTCGTGCTCGCCGAAGACGCGGGCCATCTCCGCCACGCGATTCGCGCTTCGGCTGCGCTCGATCGGAATGCCACCGAGGGCGCGCATGACGGGACCGAGAGGCCCTCGGAAAAGGCTCGCCTTGCCCAGCCAGGAGATCTGCATTCCGAAATGTTCGGCGAAGGCGAGCAGATAGGGGAAGTCCCAGTTCGTCGTATGCGGGGCAGCGATCAGGACGTAGCGGCGCGCTTCGGGACGAGCGCCCTCGGGCTGCCAACCGGTCGCGCGGAGGAAGAGCCGTGCGAGCGCCCGTCTGAACCTGCGCTTCGCTCGCGGCGGGTGGCTCGTCATGGTGGCCGGAAAGTAGCGGGGTCCGCGCGGGGCGCCCGGCCGATTGCGCGCCTACACTCGCCGCGCTCATGAATTCCAGGCAGCGATGGATCGTGGCCGCCGCGCTCGTCACCCAGGCCTTCGCGGTCGGGTTGACCCACGGCATCTATCCCGTCTTTCTCGAGCCCCTCGAAGCGGCCTTCGACGCGCCGCGCACGCTCGTTGCCGGCGGACAGGTGCTCATGATGCTTTCGCTGACGGCGAGCAGCCTGGCGACCGGCCTGCTCTTCGATCGCGGACATGCGCGCCGCGTGATGTGGGGCGGCGCCGGGCTGCTCGCGTCGGCGCTGGTCCTCGCGGCGACGGCCTCGAACCTCTGGATTCTGGCCGGCGCGGCGATCCTGATGGGGCTCTCGGTGCCTTCGCTCGGTCCGCTCTCGGGCGCGACGCTCGTCACGCGTTCGTTCGCGGAGGAACGCGGACGCGCGCTCGGATGGATCGGGATGGGCCCGCCCCTCGGTGCCGGTGCTTTCGCGGCGCTCGCCGCCTACCTCATCGTGCGCAGTGATTGGCGGACGACGCTGCTCCTGTTCGCGGGGGCGGTGGTCCTCGTGCTCGTGCCCCTGATCGGGTTCGCGGTGCCGGCGCGCTTCGAGGCGCCGCGTGATCTCGGCCCGAGCGACGGAGCGCCGGCGGTGCCCGACGGCTCGCTCGGACGCCCGGTCTTCTGGCTGACCGCCGGCATGTTCGCGCTGGCAGCGGGCATCGCGACCGGCTGGACGGTCCATTTCGTGGCCTTCCTCGGCGGTCAGGGGCTCGACGAGGCGCAGCGCGCGGGCCTGCTCTCCGCCCAGTTCTGGCTCGCCGCGCCCGCCGCGTTCGTGTTCGGCGCGCTCGGCGATCGCCTCCGGCCCGAGCGCATGCTCGTCGGCATCCTGGCCGGGCAGGGCGTCGTGCTGCTGCTCTATTCCGGCACGCTGGTGCCGGCGCCGCTGCCTCATTCGCTCCTCTTCGTACTCGCGATCGTCTCGGGCCTGATCTCGGGTGGCCTCATTCCGCTCTTCATCCTGCTGCTCGGCCGGCGGGTCGCTCCCGCCGCCTTCAGCCGGGCGCTGGGCCTCGCGAACGTCCTGATGCTCCCGGCGCTCGCTGCGTCGGTGCTCGTGTCGGCCTACTGCTTCGAGCGGCAGGGGAGCTATCAATGGGCCCTGATCCTGCTCGCCGCAGGCCAGGTGGCGGCGATCGCATGCCTGCTCGCCTCGAATCGGAGTGTCGCCTCGCCATGACGAAAAACGTGAGCTTTCGGGATGCCGGACTTCGTTCGCCGCTGCTGCGCGGCATCAATCGCGCGGGGCGCGTATTCGCCGCGGCCGGAATCCGGCCGCGGCTCGACCCCGACGACATCGTGGCCCGTGCCGTGAAGGCGGCCGGGTCGGACGCGCTCGGCAGCGACAGCTATCGCGAGCCGCTCGAAGTCTTCGTCGCCGCGATCGAGCGGGAAGCAGATCTCACGACCTTCGGACGGCTCGCCGTACGCGGCATGTTGACGAGCCAGCTCGTGACGCGGATCCGACTGCGCGAATGGACCGATCGCCATCCCGAGGCCGCGAAGGAGGAGATCCGGCGGCCGTGGGTGATCCTCGGCCTGCCCCGAACGGGGACGAGCATCCTCTCGATCCTGCTCGGCCTCGACCCGATGGCGCGCCCGATCCGGCAATGGGAGGCGCGTTCGCCGGTGCCGCCGGCGACGCTCGCGACCGCCGCGGAGGATCCGCGCATCCTCGAGGCGGCGAAGCAGCTCGAGCAGCTCCATCGGCTGAATCCGCCCTTCAAGGCGATGCATCCGACCGGCGCGATGCTCGCCGAGGAATGCGTCCCGTTCCTGATGCTCGATCTGCGCACCCTCGGTCTCGAGACCCAGGCGCTCGTGCCGAGCTACGGCCGCTGGCTGGAGGGCTGCGACATGCGCTCCGCCTATCAGCAGCATCGCATGGCGCTGCAGGCCCTGCAGTCCGGGCAGCCGACCGAGAGCTGGGTGCTCAAGACGCCGAATCACCTCTGGTGTCTCGAGACGCTGCTCGAGTTCTACCCCGACGCCCGACTGATCTGGACCCATCGCGACCCCGGGCCCGTCACGACTTCGGTGTCGAGCCTCAATACGACGCTGCAGTCGACCTTCCGCGACGACCCGCGTCCGCGCGAGGTCGGTGCCGAATGGCTCCGCAAGCTCAAATACGCCGTCGATCGCGGCATGGCCTTCGACGACGGGGCGAAGCCCGGCTGGTGCGTCCACATCCAGTACGACGAGCTGATGCGCGATCCGCTCGCGACGATGCGGCGGCTCTACGGACATTTCGGCGAGGCGCCGAGCCGTCTCCACGAGCGCCGCATCGAGGCCTGGCTGCGCGAGAAGCCGCAGACGGCGGACGGCAAGCACGTCTACGACCCCGCGGATTTCGGCTGGAGCTACGACGCGCTCGCCGAGATCTGGCGTCCCTACCGCGAGCGCTTCGACATCGCGCGCGAGTCGCGTTAACGCCGCTCGAAGCTCGGCTTGCGCTTCTCGGCGAAGGCGCGCGGGCCCTCCTTGGCATCGCGGCTCGCGAACACGGCCTGGCCGTACTCGAACTCGTGGGCGAGGGCCTCGTCGAGGTCCATTCCATCGGTTTCGTGCAGTGTCCGCGTGATCGCCTCGACCGCGAGCGGGCCGTTCTCGGCGACGACGGCGGCGATCTCGCGGGCCTTGGCGAGGGCCTGGCCGTCCGGGACGACGTGGCCGATCAGCCCGATGGCGAGCGCTTCGCGCGCGCTCACGTGCTTGCCCGTCAGCAGGATCTCGGCCGCCTGCGTGTACGGAATTTGCCGCGGCAGCCGGACGGCGGAGCCGCCCATCGGGTAGAGCGACCAGCGCGCCTCCGAAACGCCGAAGCGCGCGCTCTCGCCGGCGACGCGGATCTCCATCGCCTGCAGGATCTCGGTGCCCCCCGCGATCGCCACGCCTTCGACCGCCGCGATGATCGGCTTGGTCGGGCGGTAGCCGCGGAAGAGCGCCTTCCAGTGGATGTCCGGATCCGCCTTCATGCGCGCCTGGAGATCGATGCCCGCATCCTCGTCGCCGGCGTTGCCTGCCATGCCCTTCAAATCTGCGCCCGAACAGAAGTTGCCACCAGCTCCCGTGACGATGATGCAGCGGATCTCCGGATCGGCGGACGCTTCGCAGTAGGCGTCGTACATCCGGACGAGCATCGCCCCGGAGAGCGCGTTGTAGCGGGCGGGGCGGTTCATGGTGAGCGTGAGGACGTGGCGGTCGCGTTCGACGAGCAGATCGGGCATGCGGTGGAATTCCTTTCGGCTTTCGGGCTCGGCTCTCGGGCTGGGCGGATGGGTTCGGGCGTTCGCGTGCGCCGACCGGTCAGTCGCGCGGATCCCGCTCGCGCCGGAAGCGGCGCAGGGCACGGTAGATCGGCGCGACGAGTCGCGCTCGGAGCGGATCCGCGGCGCGCCGGACGTGATGCTCGAACGCGAGATCGAGGGCGTCGAACGGGCGGGGGGCGGTGAGCGTTTCGCCGGCGCAGAGGGCTTCGATCGCCGTGAAGTAGTCGCGGTCGGAGAGGCTCGACTCGAGCGCGTCCCGCTGGATGGCCATCCGCTCGGGGTCGCGCGCGAGCATCGATGCGAAGCTCGCCTCCCAGCGCGCAAAGCCACCGAGGAGCCAGCCCGTCCGATCGAAGAGGGGGCCGTCGCGAAAGACGAGGGTCGCGGTCGGACGATCGTGGTGCATCGCTTCGAGGAGCACGCTGCTCGGTGTCCCGATCACGCAGCGGGCCTGCGCCAGCGCGGCGGTGAAGCTGCCCGAGGCGTCGATCTGCGCGTGCGGCGCGGCGGCACGTACCGCCTCGCGGATCGGCTCGTCGAAGATCCGGACCAGCGTGGCATGACCGGCGCGCTCGAGGGCCGAGGCGCAGGCGCAGAGCGCCGCCCGAAGCGCTTCCCGCTCCGGTGCATCGAAGGCGGCCGTTCGTGCCGTCGTGAGCAGAAAATCGAAGCGCGGCGCTTCGCCCGTCTCCGTCGCCAGCCGCTCGGTTCGGATCCGCCGGTTCGCATAGGTCGTGAACACGATCCCGCGGCCCGCGTTGCGGCGTGCGAGCGCCAGGGCCTGGCCCCGGCCGATGGCGGCGACCGCGTCGTGGACGATCGGGTCGTAGAGGGCTCGCGCGCCCTCGGCGCCGGGGCGCGCGAGGCTGGGATTCGAATGCATGTTGGCCCATTCGAGAGGACCGTCGACCAGCAACAGTGTCGGGACGGCGCGGCGGCGCGCCTGGAAGATCCAGCGATTGATCTCCGGCCGCAGATAGCTCTGGGACACGACGAGGCGTGCTCCAAAGAGGACGTCGTCGACGCGTGCGCCGCGTGCCGGCTTGAGGAAGACGTGTCGTGCGCGCGCCGAATCGGGCACGGGACCGACGAGCGCCTCGAATGCGCGTCGGGACGAGAGCACGACGATCTCCCCCGCGCCGCGCCGCGCCTTTGCAAGCCGCGTCACGCGGGCTCCCGCCCCGTGCTCGCGCCGGCGTCGAGCGCGTCGAGCGCTGCGTCGAGTGCCGCGAAGGCCGCCGCGGGAGAGAAATGGCTTTCGGCGTGCGCACGCCCCGCACGGCCGATCCGCGCGATCGCGTCCGGATCGGCGACCCAGGCTTCGAGCAGCGCGATCCACTCGCTCGCCGATTCCGCGATCCCCAGGCCGGCGGGTGCGGCGTCCTCGAGGCCCTCGGCGCCGATCGGCGTCGTCAGGAGGGCGCGCGCATGGGCGAGGGCCTCCACGTTCTTGATCTTGAGGCCGCTGCCGAAGCGCACGGGATTGATCGCGATGTCGATCGAGGGCCAGAACTCGCCGATCGAATCGACGCGTCGCCGTATCCGCATACCGTGCTCCATGCGCTGCCAGCGTGCCGCGATCTGTCCCCCGACTACGACCTCGGCGCGGTCGCCGAGGCGCATCGCGAGCTTGGGCCAGACGTGGTCGAGGAACCAGTGGAGGGCCGCCTCGTTCGAAGGATCGCGGCCCCCGAGAAAGCCGATCCGGATCGGGCGCGGGCCCGGCTCGAAGCCCGGAACGGGGACGGGGAGCTCGAGGCCGTGGGGGACGACGAGGACGGGCTTGTCGGGGACGAGGCGGTGCAGTGCGCGGGCCTCGTTCGCCTGGATCGCGATCAGCGCGTCGTAGGTGGCGAGGGCCTCGGCCTCCTGGGCGGCGTCGATTTCGACGGGCAGGGCGAGGCCGTGGGCCCGAAAGCGCGCGGTGCGTCGATGCAGGAGGTCGTGCGTGTCGATCCAGTAGGCGGTTTCCGTCCGCGCACCGTTCGGACGCGGATGCACGGTCGCCGTCAGGCGGGCGAACTCGACGATCACCACGCGCGGCTCGAGCGCCTGCAGCAATCGCCGTACGAATCGGCGCCGCGCCGGCGATCGATTCGCGAGCAGCGGATTATTCGCGGCGCGCGGCCGCGGCGCGAACCGCTCCCTGAGCCAGCCGAGCGGGTCCGGCCGGCGGGCCTGGATCGAGAGTCGGGCCAGGGGGGCAGCGAAGTGGGCGAGGGCATCGCGATCGGCCGCGGGCACGCGGCCGAGATAGGCGGCGACGACGGGGCGTTCGCGCCGGGCGAGATGGTCGAGGAGATTCGCGATGCGCTGTTCGGAGCCGATCCCCCGACGCCAGAATCGCCGGTCGGTCACGACCAGGATCGGGCGATCAGCCGCTGCGGCGCGGGCCGGGCGCCCGGGGCCGCTCATTCGGGGGACGAGCCCGCGCGCGGCCGGTCCGCGGTCGGAAGGGTTGCATGGGGCGGAAGGCGCGGATCGGGTGGAAGGCGCGGATCGGGCGCAAGAGCCGGACGGGCCGAGAGGATTCGAGCGCCGGGAAACGTCGGGTTCTGCGCGGCGACTTCGGCTGCGTCGAGGCTCCGGTGGGCCGCGCGTTCGTAGAAATCGGCGAATCGGTCGAGGCTCCGGTCGAGGTCCAGATGGGCGCGGACCCAATCGAGACCGCTCTTCGCGAGCGCGTCGCGGCGCGCTTCGTTCGCGAGCAGCTCGTCGATGCTCTGCGCCAGAGCGAGGACGGTCCGGGGTGTCTGCGCGAACTCCACGCCGGGTCGGCCGATCGCCGTCGACTGGCCGTCGAAGGGGGTCAGGAGGACCGGCCGACCGGAAGCCATCGCCTCGAGGACGACGTTCGGCGTTCCCCCTTCGCGCGAAGTCGGAAGCGCCATGAGGTCGGCTGCGGCATAGAGATCCGCGACGTCGTCGCGGACACCGAGGCGATGGACCTGTCGGGCCCGCCCCGAGCCTTCGATCAGCGCGTCGATGCGCCGTTCGAAGGCGCTGCGCTGCTTCGAACCGTGATCGGGGCGAGGCCCGACCAGCACGAGCTCGAGGTCGGGATGGCGCGGCAGCAGACGCGTCCAGGCCTCGACCAGCAGATCGCTCCCTTTGCGCGGGCTGATCGCGCCGACCGAGAGCAGGACCGGCCCGTTCCCCTGGATGCCGATCCGCGCACGCGCCGCGCGCCGCGCCGCTTCGTCGGCGGGACGATGCCGCTCGAGGTCGACCCCGTTGGGGATCACCGCGATCGGCCTGGCGACGCCGAGCTGCCGGAGCCGCGCCTGGATCTGCTCGCTGCTCGTCACGACGCCGTCGAACTGGTCGTAGAAGAGCCGGAGCATCTTCGGCTGCAACACGCCGAGGAGCTTCGAGCGATGATGGAGCGGGCTCGAGATCTGGATCGCATAGACGATCGGAATGCCGAGACGCCGGAGCCGGGGGATCCAGTACAGCGATTCGAGCCGCTCGAAGGAATGCAGCTGGATCACGTCGGGTCGCGTCGCGGGGTCCCGACAGAGCGCGATCAGCGCCCGGAAATAGATCGCCGTCCGCCGCACGCTCGTCTCGTCGGGCAGTCGCACGCGATGGACCGGGATGCCCTCGATCGACTCGACGGGCAGCATGCGACCGATCGGATGGCGGGACCAGTCCTGCGGATCGCCCGGATGGGTGGCGTCCTTGGTGCGGCCGGTGCCGGCGAGCACCCGGGTCTGTACGTCGCGCTTGCGCAGGCCGGGCTGATAGCGGAGAAAACGCAGTGAGCCGCCGCCGAAGGTCGGGTAGAAGACCGGGTGGGCGAGACAGAGCTTCAGCATCGCTGCCCCGGCGCCCTCGAGCCCTGGTGCCTCTCGCGGTGCCTCGCGGCGCTCATCGGCGCGGATCCTCCGCCGCCTTCGGCCCGGTGTGCGCCGAGCCGCCTGCCTAGAAGAGCAGCGCGTCGAGCGAGATTGCGCCCGGACCGATCAGCAGGAACATGAGACAGACCACGGCGAGATTGATCGTGTACTCGGCCCCGGGCGGATTGTTCGTGATGAGATAGCCGGCACCCCGATGGCCGACGATGCCGGCGACGAGCATCGTCCCGATCAGGGCGATGCAGGCGGGCCGGGTCGCGAGGCCGAGGGCGAGCATTCCACCGCCGACGAGCTCCGAGAGCATCGCCATGCGCGCTTGAATCGCCGGCATCGGCACACCGAGATCGCCGAGCCAGCGCGCGAAGCCCTCCATCGATCCCGAGCCGACCCAGCCGAGCTTGCCGAAGGCGTGGATCATGAAGCAGACCCCGATCGCGACGCGGCCGATCAAGAGGGCCACGTCGGTGAACATCGGATTGGTGCCGTGCAATAACGTGCCGAGATCCATGCCGGGATTCATTTCGAATCGCACTCCTCTTCGGGGTGGGGGGCTGCGGGGAGCTCGTCTGCGGGGGGCGCGCCGGCCGGGGGCGGGCCTCCTGTGAACGAAGCTCCAGGGGTCGGTTCTGCGGGCGTCGGGTCTCCCGGAGACGGCTTTTCATTAGCACAGACGTTCGCCGCTCCATCGAGGCCCGCCATGGCTCGAATCGGGGCAGAAGGTGCGCTCGCCAGCCCGCCGCGCGGGCGTGCGGTTGCTTCCCGGAACCCGATTCCCCGATACTCCCCCCGGCTCGCATTGCGAGCCCGGATGCAGGGAAGCACGCAGGGACGGTGGCCGGGCAGAAGGCCGGGCGGAAGGCTGGGCGGAAAGCCAGGACGTTCCCCGCATGCGTCATCGAAAAGGATCGACGGGAAGGATGGGAATGAGCGCTTCGAACGAGCCGGTCTTCGAGCGTGTCGAAGCGACCGCGGATTTTCCGAGTCTCGAGCGCGAGATCCTCGAATTCTGGGAGCGCATCGACGCGTTCCGCGAGAGCAATCGCCGCCGCGAAGGCCGACCGGCCTTCGTCTTCTACGACGGCCCGCCCTTCGCGACCGGCACACCCCATTACGGCCACCTGCTCGCGGGCACCATCAAGGACATCGTCCCGCGATTCTGGACCATGCGGGGCCATCATGTCGAGCGCCGATTCGGCTGGGATTGTCATGGTCTCCCCATCGAAGCGCTCGCGCAGGATGCCCTCGGTCTGTCCGGCGCGGCGGCCATCGCCGAGCGCGGCGTCGACGTCTTCAACGAGCAGTGCCGCTCGATGGTCCAGACCTACGTCGACGAGTGGCGGCGAACCGTCGCGCGCATGGGGCGCTGGGTCGACTTCGACGACGACTACAAGACGATGGACTTCGACTTCATGGAGTCGGTCTGGTGGGTCTTCCGGCAGCTCTGGGGCAAGGGTCGCATCTATCGCAGCTATCGGATCATGCCCTATTCGTGCCGGTTGGCGACGCCGCTCTCGAACTTCGAGGCCAACAAGAACTACAAGGACGTCCAGGATCCGGCGATCACCGTCCGATTCCGGATTGCGCCGGATTCCGCCCGATCGGGCATCTCCGGATCCGATGTGAAGCCAGCCCTCGAACCGGGCCGCTCCGGCGACGTCTATCTGACCGCCTGGACGACGACTCCCTGGACGCTGCCCTCGAATCTCGCGCTCTGCGTCGGCCCCGCGATCGAATACGCGCTCGTCGAGTCGCTCGAGAGCGGAGACCGTCTCGTGTTCGCCGCCGCGCGGCTCGCCGCCTTCGACAAACAGCTCGCCGCGGCCCTCGCCGAAGGCGCAGGCGAATCGCGAGGTGCGACCCCCGTGGAGGGAGAACGCTTCCGCTTCGTTCGCACGGTCGCCGCGAGCGAGCTCGTCGGTCTTCGCTACGAGCCGCTCTTTCCCTATTTCGAGGAGCGCGCAGCCGACGGCGCCTTCGTCGTCCTCGAGGACGGATTCGTCACGACCGAAGACGGCACGGGCATCGTCCATCTGGCGCCCGCCTACGGCGAGGACGATTTCCGCGTCTGCCGTCGCGCGGGCATCGATCTGGTCGATCCGCTCGACGCCGAGGCGCGCTTCGTGGCGCCGGTCGTCGACTATCAGGGCCAGGTCTGCAAGGACGCCGACAAGGCGATCATCAAGCGCCTGAAGGACGAGGGCCGGCTCGTCCAGCAGTCGACGATCGAGCACAGCTACCCCTTCTGCGAGCGGACCGATACGCCCCTCATCTACCGCGCGATCGACGCCTGGTACGTCAAGGTCGAGGACCTGCGCGCCGACCTCGTCGCCGCGAACGAGACGATCGGATGGGTGCCCGCGCACATCGGCACGAACCGCTTCGGCAACTGGCTCGCCGAGGCGAACGACTGGAACATCAGCCGCAACCGCTACTGGGGCTCGTGCATCCCCGTCTGGATCAACGTCGAAGACCCACAGGACACGATCTGCGTCGGCTCCCGCGACGAGCTCGAAGCGCTCTCGGGCGTGCGCGTCGACGACCTCCACAAACACGTCCTCGACCCGATCGTGATCCGGAAGGACGGCAAGACCTACCGCCGCACGCCCGAGGTCCTCGACTGCTGGTTCGAGTCGGGCTCGATGCCGTGGGCTCAGCAGCATTTTCCGTTCGAGCGCGCGGACGAGCTCGAGCGCTTCTTCCCGGCGCATTTCATCGCCGAGGGCCTCGACCAGACGCGCGGCTGGTTCTACACGCTGCTGGTTCTCGGCGTCAGCCTGTTCGGGCGGAGCCCGTATCGCAACGTGATCGTGAACGGCCTGATCCTGGCACGCGACGGCAAGAAGATGTCGAAGCGGCTCAAGAACTACCCCGATCCGAACGAGATGCTCGATCTCTTCGGGGCCGACGCGCTGCGCGCGTACATGATCGACTCGCCGGTCGTGCGTGCCGAGGAGCTGCGCTTCGACGAGTCGGGGCTCAAGGAGATCGTGCGCACGGTCGTGCTGCCGTATTGGAACGTGCTCTCGTTCTTCACGACCTATGCGAGCGTCGATCGCTGGGATCCGCGGGCGGACGCGGCGCCGGCGATCGCCGAGCGCGCGGACATCGATCGCTGGATCCTGTCGGTGCTCCAGAGCCTCGTCCGCGACGTCAACGTCGAGATGGAGGCCTACCGGCTCTACACCGTCGTGCCGCGGCTCGTCGCCTTCATCGACGACCTGACGAACTGGTACGTCCGCCGCTCGCGCGCGCGTTTCTGGAAATCCGAGGACGACCGCGACAAGCAGGGGGCATTCGCGACCCTCTACGAGGTCCTGACGACGTTCTCCAAGGTGCTCGCGCCCTTCATGCCGTTCCTGACGGAGACGATCCATCAGCGCCTGGTGCGCAGCGTCGATCCCGAAGCGCCGCAGAGCGTCCATTGGTGCGACTATCCCCAGGCCCGCGACGGCATGATCGACGCGGCGCTCGAGCGGCGGATGGCGACGGTGCGCGCCCTCGCCACCCTCGGTCGCCGGGTGCGCGAGGATCACAAGATCAAGGTCCGCCAGCCGCTGCGCGCGATCACCGTCGTCCACCGCGATCCCGCCGTGCGCGCGGACGTGCTGGCTGCGGCTGCGCTCATCGCCGACGAGCTGAACGTGAAGCAGGTGGTGGCGGAGGCCGACGAGAGCGCGTTCGCGACCGTCGCGGTCAAGCCGAACTTCAAGACCCTCGGCAAGCGCTGCGGCCCGAAGCTGAAGCAGATGGGCCCCATTCTCGCGGGCTGGGGGTTCGCCGAGGTCGCGCGGCTCGAGGCGGGCGAGACGATCGAAGTCGAAGGGGAGGCGCTGCGGCTCGAGGACGTCGTGCTGCAGCGGTCGGCGAAGGCGGATGCCGCGATCGCGACCGACGGCGAATACACCGTCGTCCTCGATACCCGGCTCGACGATGCACTGCGCCGCGAGGGTGTCGCGCGCGATGCGGTCAACCTCTTCAACGCGGTGCGCAAGGACAAGGGCTTCGAGGTCTCGGATCGGGTCCGGATCGCCTGGCGATGCGAGGATGCCGTCGTCGCCGAGTCGCTCCGGGAGCACGCGCCGATGATCGCGCGCGAGGTGCTCGCCGCGGACTTCGGGTCGCTGACTTCGGGTTCCACCACGGACGAGGTCGCGCTCGCGGGCGCTACCGTGCACTACTCGATCGAGCGAGAAGCCTGAGGAGTGTCTGCATGTCCCTCGTCCGCGCAGAAACCGTCGATGGAATCCGGATCCTCCGGCTCGAAAACGGCAAGGCGAATGCAATCTCGACCGAGCTCTCCCGTGCGCTGACGAGCGAGCTCGAGAAGGCCGAGAGCGACGCGTGCGCGATCGTGCTGATCGGTCGCCCCGGCATGTTCAGCGGCGGCTTCGATCTCGCCGTGATGGGGCAGGGGGCCGATGCGGCGCGGGAGATGGTGAAGGCGGGCGGGCTGCTCGCGGCGGCGGTGCTCGACCATCCGAAGCCGATCGTGACCGCCTGCAGCGGTCATGCGATCGCGATGGGCGCGTTCCTCACGATGGCAGGTGATCAGCGGATCGGCGCGCGGGGCGAGTTCAAGATCGGCCTCAACGAGACCGCGATCGGGATGACGCTCCCGACCTTCGCCTTCGAGCTGACGCGCCTGCGGCTCTCCAAGCGCCACTACGACCGGGCGGTCGTCCAGTCCGAGATCTACGCGCCGGAGGCGGCGGTCGACGCCGGCTTCCTCGATCGCGTCGTCGCGCCCGAGGCGCTCGAGGCCGAAGCCATCTCGACGGCTCGGCGCCTCGCGGAGCTGAAGCAGCCCGCCTTCCGCAACAACAAACGCCAGGCCCATGCCGGGACGATCGAGCGCATCCGCACGACGATCGATGCCAATCTCGAAGCGCTGATGCGCGGTTAGGCAGCGAGCCCGGCGACGCCAGCAGGAGCAAGCGCATGCAGCTGAACGGAATCGCCCACATCCAGCTGACCGTCTCGGACCTTCCGCGCGCGCGCGCCTTCTGGAAGCCGCTCTTCGAGCTCTTCGAGATGAAGATCCTGATCGACAGCGAGACCTATTTCTACGGCATCGGCAGCCGCACGGGCCTCGCGCTCTCGCCGATCGATCCGAAGCATCGCGGCGACGCCTTCGATCAGCGCCGCGTCGGGCTCCACCATCTCTGCCTGCGTGCGCGCGAGCGGGCGGACGTCGACGCGATCCACGCAGCCGCGGTCTCGCTCGGCGCCCGCATCGTTCATCCTCCGCGCGAGGATGGCTTCGCCCCCGGCTACTACTCGGTGCTCTTCGAGGATCCCGACGGCATCCGCATCGAAGCCAATCACGTGCCTGGGCGCGGGCATCTCGAGAAGAGCTGAAGAGGGAAGTGCGATCGTCGACGGGAGATGCATCGATCATGACCGGACCACTGGGCAAGGCGTTCGGAAGCGTTCTTCCGCGGCCTGTCAGAGCGCCCGCACCTCGACCGGAATCCCATTCGCCACGTGCGTTCCCGACGGCACGTCGAGGGCGAGCTCGTCCGTCAGGTAGTTCGAGCAGGCGCCCGGCTGCTTCTTCTGCGCGACCGAGAGGCGCACGCCCGGCAGCTGATGCCCATAGCCATGCGGCAGACTGACGACCCCGGGCATCATCTCGTCCGAAACGACGCATTCCACCTCGATCTCGCCGACCCGTGAAGCGACGCGCACGCGCTTGCCGGTCTCGAGCCCGCGCTTTCCGGCGTCGTCCGGATGGATGAGGAGGGTGCAGCGGTTGGGGCCCTTCGCGAGGGCGGGCAGGTTGTGGAGCCAGGAGTTCATGTTCCGGATCTGGCGCCGGCCGACGAGGACGAGGCGATCGGCACGGCTCCGTTCGGCGAGCCCCTGCTCGAGGCGATCGAGGTCGGCGACGACGTAGTCCGGCGCGAGCTGGATGCGCGGGATCGGCATCGCCGCGGGCAGCCGGTTCGCCTCGAGCGGGCCGAGGTCGAGGCCGTGCTCCGCCGCGCGCAGGCGCGAGAGGTTCAGGCCGTCCGAGGCATCGTCGAAGCGGTCGCCGTAGGGGCCGACGCGGATCAGCGCCTCGATCATGCGCATCGGGCCGTGGCGATCCTCGAGCTTGGCGAAGGCCGCTTCGGGCGTGACGTCCGGGCAGCGGGTGCCCGGGCCGACGACCATCGCGAGCAGGCCCTTGACCATCAGATCGTCGACCGCCTCCCAGGGCGCGCCGGCCATCCGCGCACCGAGCTCAACGATGATGCGCCAATGGTCCCGCTGATCCGCCTCGGGTACGAAGACCGCGGGCGACCAGCGCGCGAAGTTCCGGACGCTCGTCGTCTCGAACAGGAAGTCGTAGTTCTCGTGCTCCATCTGGACGGTCGAGGGCAGGATCAGATCCGCATGCCGCGTCGTCTCGTTCAGATAGATGTCGAGGGAGACCATGAAGTCGAGCTCGTCCATCGCCGCCGCGAGCCGCTCGCCGTTGGGCGCGGAGAGGACGGGATTGCCCATGACCGTGATGAAGCCGCGCATGCGCGCCTCGCCGGCGCTCGCCGCCTCCATCTCCTCGGCCATCAGGCCACACGGGATCTGGCCCGTCACCTCGGGAATCCCCCGCGCGACGGTCTTGTAGCGGCCGTAGACGAAGGGCTCGGCCGGGCGCCCCGGCTCCGAGCGGCCGGTCGCCGGACGCGGAAACAGCATGCCGCCCTCGGCGTCGAGGCGGCCCGTCAGGACGTTGACGACGTACACGAGCCAGCTCGCCAGGGTGCCGAACTCCTGGGTGCAGAGCCCGATCCGCCCGTACCAGGCGCCCTTCGCGGCACAGAAATCGCGCACGAGCCGGCGCGTCGTCTCGGGGGCGATGCCGGTCGCGGCCTCGACGCGCTCGGGCGAATAACGCGCGGCGATCTCGCGGACGCGATCGATGCCGTCGGTGAACGCCTCGAGCCGGCCGGGCTTCGCGAGGCCCTCGGCGAAGAGCACGTGGCAGACCGAGAGCAGGAAATGGGCGTCGGCGCCGGGCTGGATGAAGAGATGATCCGTCGCGATCTCGGCGGTCTCGGTCCGGCGCGGATCGATCGTGAAGACGCGGCCGCCCCGGGCGGTGATCGCCTGCAGGCGCTTCTTGATGTTGGGCCCGGACATCAGGCTGCCCTGGGACACGAGCGGATTGCCGCCCATGCAGACGAAGAAATCCGTCCGCTCGAGATCCGGGATCGGGAACATCCACGGCTCGCCCAGCATGTTGTGGAGCGCCACGTTCTGCGGGAACTGGTCCATCGTCCCGGCCGAGAACGAGCGCTGCGTGCCGAGCGCGTTGATCAACGCGGGGAGGTAGAGCTGGCCGCCGACGTTGTGGCCGGTCGGGTTGCCGATGTAGAAGCCGTTCGCGTTCGCGCCATGGGCCTGCTTGATCGCGTTCAGGCGCTGCGCGGCGTAGTCGAGCGCGGTGTCCCAATCGATCTCCTCCCAGCTGCCGTCTTCGCGCTTGCGCAGGGGGCGGCGGAGGCGCTCGGGATCTTCGTAGATCTCCTTCATCGCGTAGGCCTTGGGGCAGAGGTAGCCCTGACTGCGCTGGTCCTGGGCGTCGCCTTCGATGCGGATCACGCGGCGGGCGCTCGCATCGATCTCGACGTCGAGGCCGCAGCTCGCCTCGCAGGTCGGGCAGGAGCGGTGGACGATCTGCGTGTTCGCGGTCATTTGGGGGTTCCTCGCACGTTGGGGCTGTGGCGGAGGTTCGTGGCCGAGGGCCAGCGTTCGTTGCGGACGAGGCCTTCCTGGACGGCCGAGGCCACGAGGCGGCCGTCGCGAGCATAGAAGAGCGCACGGCCCATCACCCGCGAGCCCTTGAAGACGGGGCTGTCGTGGACGACGTAGATCCAGTCGTCGATGCGGGGTGGCTCGTGGAACCACATCGCGTGGTCGAGGCTCGCCGACGAGATGCCGGGGCTCATCAGGCGGAAATCGAAGGGGTAGGCGCCGACGACCGTGATCAGGAGATCCGAGACGTAGGCGAGGACCGCGGCGTGGCGGGCGGGATCGTCCGGCATCGGGCCGCGCGCCCGGAGCCAGGCGCGCAGCTCGGGCTTGCGCGGCGCCGTCGCGGTCATTTCCAGCCCGCCCTCGACGAGGATCTGGACGGGGCCCTGGCCGAATTTCTCGGCGGGCAGATCGATGCCGCGCTCGCGCAGGGCGCGCAGGATGCCCGCCTCGTACTCCTCGCCTTCGGGCTCGTCGGGAATCAGGGCGGGCGCTTCGTGGACGGGGCTCGGCTCGTTCTCGTGGAAGGAGGCCATGAAATCGAAGATCGCGGGCTCGCCCTGCCGCGCGAGGACGCTGCGCGTATGGAAGCTGCGGCCGTCGCGGACGCGCGCCACCTCGTAATCGATCGGGACGTCGGGATTCCCGGGCCGCATGAAATAGGCATGCGCGGAATGGATGGGGCGGCCGTTCGAGGTCGCCTGGGCGGCCGACATCGCCTGGGCGAAGACGAGGCCGCCGAAGATGCGTCCGTTCAGCGCGGGCTCGCTGCGGCCCCGATAGACGTCGGGACCGGTCGGTTCGAGCTCGAGCAGGGCGAGCAGCGTTTCGAGCGGGCTGCGATCGGAAGACGTGAAGGTCGGCGACATGGCGCGGGAGAGGTAGCGAATGGGGGGATACTCAGCCGGCCCATGAGGGGATATTCTCCGGCCGGACACCATCCCTGAACCGAAACCGCTCGAGATCCGGCTCCGCCCGCCGCGGAGCTGCGAGGAATCCCGCCATGGCCGATCTGCCGTTCCTGCTCTTCGATGCCGACAACCACTACTACGAGGCGGAGGACGCCTTCACGCGCCACATCGATCCGCGCATGAAGCGCCGCTGCATGAGCTGGGCGCAGCTCGGCAACCGCAAGGAGCTGCTCGTCGCCGGCAAGGTCAATCGCTTCATCCCGAACCCGACCTTCGATCCGGTCGCGCGGCCGGGCTGCCTCGACGACTACTACCGGGGCATCAATCCCGAGGGCAAGAGCATCAAGGATGCCTTCGGCGCCCTCGAGCCGATCCGCCCCGAGTACCGCGACCGCGACGTTCGATTGAAGGTCATGGACGAGCAGCGGATCGAGAAGGCGATCTACTTCCCGACCCTCGGCGTCGGCATGGAAGAGGCGCTCAAGAACGATACGGAGGCGGTCCACGCCGCGTTCGAGGCCTTCAATCGCTGGCTGCTCGACGATTGGGGATTCGCGTACAAGGAGCGGATCTACGCGGCGCCCTACATCTCGATCATGGATCGCGAGCGCGGGATCAAGGAGCTCGAGTGGGCGCTCTCGAACGACGCGCGCTTCATCGTGATGCGCCCCTCTTTCATCTACAACAAGGCCGGCTCGCGCTCGCCGGCCGATCCGTACTTCGATCCCTTCTGGAAGATCGTGAACGACGAGGGGATCACCGTCGTGTACCACGGCGGGGATTCGGGCTACGGCGAGTACATGTCGGATTGGGGCGAGGGGGGCTCGATCGAGAGCTTTTCGATGTCGCCGCTGCGCTCGGTCGCGATGTCCCACAAGGCGCCCTTCGACCTGATGGCCGCCCTGATCTCGCATCGCCTCTTCGAGCGCTTCCCGAATCTGCGGCTCGCGTCGATCGAGATGGGCGCGTTCTGGGTGCAGTGGCTCATGCAGTCGCTCGAACGGGCCTATGGCCAGAGCCCGAAGAGCTTCTTCGAGGATCCCTGCGAGACGTTCCGACGCCACATCTGGATCTCGCCCTTCCACGAGGACAGCGTGCTCGGCCTCAAGAACCTGATCGGGGCCGATCGCATGCTGCTCGGCTCGGACTGGCCCCATGCCGAGGGGCTTCCCGATCCGACGGAGTTCGTCCACGAGCTCGAGGGCTTCAGCGACCGTGAGATCAAGCAGGTCATGCGGGACAACGCGGTCGGTCTCTCCGCCCGCCGCCCGGTCTGACGAAACCGTCCATCCAGGAAGGAAACGATTCCATGCGCGCCGCCCTGCTCGAGAAGCCGAAACAGCCCCTCTCCGTCGTCGAGGACATCCAGGTCCAGTCGCCGGGTCCGCGCGAGGTCGTCGTGCGGGTCTCCCATTGCGGGATCTGCCACTCCGATCTCACGATGGTCGACATGGGGGGGGACGCGCAGCTGCCGATGGTGCTCGGTCACGAGGCAGCCGGAACGGTCGAGGAGGTCGGCGGCGGGGTCACCGATCTGAAGCGCGGCGACAAGGTCATGCTGACGCCGATCCCGACCTGCGGCGCCTGCTACTACTGCGTGCGCGGGCAGAGCTCGCTCTGCGTCGACGGCCAGAACTTCATGACCGGGCTGCGCAAGGACGGAACGAGCCCGCTCTCGCGGGGTGGGCAGCGCGTGTTTCAGGGCTTCGGGCTCGGGGGCTGGGGACAGTACGCGCTCGTCGACGAGCGGCGGGCGGTCAAGATCGATCCGGATACGCCGCTCGAGATCGCCTGCGTCGTCGGCTGTGCGATCCAGACGGGTGTCGGCGCCGTCCTCAACACGGCTCAGGTCGAAGAGGGCGCGACGGTCCTCGTCATGGGGCTCGGCGGGATCGGGATCTCGATCGTGCAGGGCGCGCGGCTGGCGAACGCGGCGCGCATCATCGTCTCGGATCCGATCGCGGCGCGGCGGGACTACGCGGCGAATTTCGGCGCGACGGACATCCTCGATCCGAAGCAGGACAACGTCGTCGCGAAGGCGATCGAGCTGACGGGCGGGATCGGCGTCGACTACGCCTTCGATGGCGCCGGCAACTCGGAGCTGATCGCGCAGGGCATCAACGCCTGTCGCATCGGCGGGACGACGGTCATGGTCGGGGCGGCGATGGCGCCCCTCACGATCCCGATCCCGGCGCTCTTCCTGACCCATCAGAAGAAGCTCTCGGGCTGCCTGCTCGGCTCCTGCAACGGCCACCGCGACATCCCGCGCTTCCTCGCCCTCTGGCGCAAGGGCGCCCTCGACCTCGAGAGCATGATCAGCCATCGCCGGCCGATCGCGGACATCAACGCGGGGCTCGACGACATGCGCGCCGGGCGGGGCCTGCGGACGGTGCTGGCGCTCTAGCCGCGGCGAGCGCTAGATCGCCGTCTCCGAAGGGGATTCTTCACCGACGGGATGGGGCTCGAGGACGTAGACGACGCGCTTGCGCGCTCCGAGGATCGGGAAGACGGTGAGCTGGTAGGGCATGCCCGTCGTCGATCGGCGTCGAACGATCGGCTCGTTCGTCTCGAGGACCTCACGCGTGAAGCGGGTGATGTGTTCGAAGGCTTCGGGGGCCTCGACGATTCCGGTCGTATCCCGGGCATCGAGCGTCGCCAGGTAGCGGAGCGTTCCGCTCTCGAGCAGCATCAGCATGTCGATCGCGCCGTCGTCGCGAACCTCGCCGATGGCCAGATGCGCGTGGCGTTCCCAGCCCGGCGCCAGCTGATCCTGCATGTCGAGACCGAAGAGCTTGGGAGTCACGAAGCGGACCCTAGCCCCGCGTGACGACACCGTGAAGTTACAGGTGGCGTTTTTCTGCCGTCGGTCCGAAGGAATTCCCATGGACCGGGAGTTCCACCCAGACGAGGGTGCGGTCTACGTCCGGCCCGCATTCGATTCGGACCGTTCCGCCGGCCTCGCGGACCCTCGCGACGAACGGTGTCAACGGGTTCAGCAGGTCCATCGGTCCGTCGGAGAGCAGGAACCAGCGGGGGTCGCCGATCTTCGGTGCCCCGGCCTCGTCCTCGACCACGACGCATGCGATCCGGCTGCCGTCCGGTCTCGTGACGCGCGACGAACGGACTCGGACCCGTCCGGGCTTCGAGCGGGCATCCCTCGACGCCGCGACCAGGTAGAGCAGCAGCCCCTCGAGATCGCGTCGGTGGAGCGGGACCGAATCGTAGCTGGGCGTGATGCAGACCTCGACGGGAAGTCCGGGCCCGAGCACCCGCCGGAACGACGGCTCGAGATCGAGAAGGACCTCGTCGAGTCGGCACGAACGGACGAGGGCCGGGTTGCGGAGCTTGTCCGAGAGCGAGCGCACGAGCTCGAGTGCGCGCTCGGCCGCCTGCAGGATCTCCTCGGCGTACTCCTCGCGCCGGCGGCCATCTCCCTGGAGCAGCTCGGCGAAGCCGACGACTCCGGTGAACTCGTCGATGATCTCCGCCAGGACGTCCTGCGGGTCGCGCGGTAGAAGGGCGATCGTCATGCCGGCCCAAGGAGCAAGGACCGTGCCGGGAGGGCCTCGAACCGCCCTTTCGTGCTCGGGGGCCGGATCCGGGGGGTGAGGGGGCAGTCGCCGCGTCGCCCGGTGGTGTCGCGGGTGTCAACGAAATTGATGATTCCAACTGGACCGGCAATCGCCTTGTCAGTTCCGACTCGGCGCTCCGATCTTTCCGGCCGGGGAGGGGTTGCTAGTCATCCTCCCGCTCCGGCTCCGCGATCTGACGAAGCACGGTCGGTCGGGAAACGCCCAACATCCGCGCCGCTGCGCTCCGATTGCCGCCTACGCGCCGGAGGGCCTCATGCACGGCCTCGCGCTCGATCTCGCGAAGCGGCGGCATCGGGTGGGGAAAGGCGGTGGTCTCCGCCTTGCGCGGCGGGACGGACTCGGCAGCCGACCGGAGGCCGCTCTCGGTGAAAAGCTGGATCGGCATGACGCCCTCGGAATGTCGGGCGACGGCGTCGAAGCAGATCGCGCGGAGCTCCCGGACGTTGCCGGGAAAGGGCTCGTTGCCGAGGTCGATGAAGAGCTCGTCGGGAATCCGCGGCTTCTCGCGGCCCAGGTCCTGGGCGGCCTCGGCGAGGAAGAGGTCGACGAGGAGCGGCAGGTCGCCCAGCCGCTCGCGGAGCGGCGGGAGCTCGACCTGATAGCCGCGCAGGCGGAAGTAGAGGTCTTCCCGCAGCTTCTCGGCCGGATGGTGGGTGGCTGCGACGATGCGGGCCTCGAGGGGGCAGGGCTCGTCGGCGCCGAGCGGCGTGTATTCGCGCTCCTGGAGGACGCGCAGGAGCTTGATCTGGGAAGCCTCCGAGAGATCGCCGATCTCGTCGAGCAGAAGGGTGCCGCCGCGGGCGCGCTCGAGCATCCCGGATCGGTCGCGGTCTGCACCGGTGAACGCGCCGCGTACGTGGCCGAAGAGAGCGTCCGAAAACAGGGTGTCGTCCAATCCGGCCACGTTGATCGCCACGAAGTCGCCCTTGCGCCCGGAGGCCTTGTGGAGTGCGGCGGCGATCAGCTCCTTCCCGGTTCCGGTCTCTCCCCGGATCAGGACGGGTTGGGTGCCGCGGGCGACGGCTTCGACGTAGGAGAACACGCGCAGCATCTTGGTGTCGCGCGTGAGGATCTCCGCGAAGACCTCGGGATGCTTGAGCTCGGTCGAGAAGAACTGATCGCGCAGGGCCGCGGCTTCCAGGCGGACGGCCGATTCCTCGAGCACGCGAGCGATCGATGCGAGCAGCTCCTCGGTCCGCGCCGGCTTCTGGATGAAGTCGCGCGCGCCGAGCCGCATGCATTCGACGGCGGCCCTTGCGTCGTATTCCGCCGTCAGGACGATGATGCCCAGCCCGGGATGGCTGCGCGCGGTCGACTCCAGGATGCGTTGCCCGCGGACGCCCGGCATCACGAGGTCGAGCAGCATGAGATCGGGCTCGAAGCGCTCGATGCGATCCGCGACGGTGGTGGGGTCGCCGCAGGTCTCGATTTCGGGATGGCCGTTGAGCCGGAGCATCCGCGCGATCGAGCGCGCGAGCATCTCGTCGTCGTCGACGATGAGGATGCGTGCACCGGCGGCGGACGAGACGGCATCGATGGGCATCGGATCCGGCCTCCTCGGCTCCGCGACGAACGAACGTCTGGCCGACCAATTCGAATTGCTAGCATGGCTGTGTCGCTCCTGCCGCGATCGTGGAAGAAGGGATCCTTCCGTGGACGGTTTCAAGAGGCTCGCGGCGCTCGGCCTGGTCGCGATCGGTGCCGCCGCATCGACACTGATCGGATTCGAGCTTCGCGGCGACCGCGACCCGCTTTCCCTGTTCTGGCCGTGCGGCGGATTCGTGTTCGCGGTCCTGCTCGTCCGCGAACGTCGGGACTGGCCCCTGCTGCTTCTTTCGACCGCGGTGGGCATCGGCATCGCGAATCGTGTTCGCTTCGGGACGCTCCATCCCTATCTGATCATCGCCGTGCTGGAGCCCCTGCTCGCAACAGTGCTCTTCCGGGCCCTCGCCACTCGCGCCGCACCGGCTTCCCGGATGCGCGATTGGCTGAACCTGATGGTGTGTGGCCCGCTGGTCGCTGCGGGAATCGGCGGTGCGCTGGGCGCGGCGATGCTCGTCCATGCGGAGCCGGGCTACGGGTTCGTCCCCCTGATGCGCTCGTGGTGGCTCGCGGACGCGATCGGATACATCCTCGTGGCGCCCGCCGTCCTCACGCTCGTCACGGCGTCGCGCTCCCCCGCCGTCGGCGATCGCTTCGCCTTCGACGGTCGCGAGCTGACGGCGTTCGCGGTCGCTTTCGCGACCTTCACTTGGACCGTCTTCGGCGGTGTCGGAGGCTCCTGGCGCAGCCTCGGCCCGCTCGAGCACGCAGTCCTGCCGCTGCTGCTCTGGGCCGCGCTTCGCTTCCCGTGGTGGGTGAGCTCGAACGCGCTGCTGCTCTACTACGGGATCGCGGCCTGGCAGACGACCCAGGGAAACGGGCCGTTCGTCCTTCCCGACGCGGGCGTCTGGGGTTCGGTCGTCGCCTTCCAGGCTTCGGCGTTGTCGAGCGCGATCGGCGTCCAGCTGGTCCTCGCGCTCGCTGCCGAGCGCCGCTCGACCTCGGTGATCCTCGAAGAGAACGACCGCCGCTTCCGCGACATCGTCGAGTCGACGAACGAGTGGATCTGGGAAGTCGACGCCGATCTGCGCTTCGTCTATTCGAGCCCCCATTGTCTGCCGCTCCTCGGGTACACACCCGAGGAGCTCGTCGGAACCCAGGCCCTGCGCATCGCGATCGAGGACGATCGCTCGCCCCTCGTACAGGCGTTCGAGGAGGGCGTACTCCGTGGACGTCCGGTCCAGGCGATCGTTCACCGCAACCGGCGCAGGGACGGCAGCATCGTCCATCTCGAATCGAACGTGGTTCCGATCTTCGACGGGCAGGGGCGGGTCGTCGGCTGCCGCGGAATGGACCGCGACGTCAGTGCCCGGATCGCAGCGGAGGCGGATGCGCTGAGCGTGGGGCGGACGTATGCCCATTCGGAGAAGCTGGCGGCGCTCGGCGCCGTCGCGTCGAGCGTCGCTCACGAGATCAACAACCCGAATCAATTCATCACGCTGAACATGCCGATCCTCGAGCAGGCATGGAAGGACGTGGAGCCCGCGATCGCCGGGTTCGCCCGGGAGCGTCCCGACTGGACCGTCGCCGGCCTCCCCCCGAACGAGGCGATCGGCGAGATCGCGGATGCGATCGCCGAGGTGACCGAGGGCTCGGATCGGATCCGGTCGATCGTCGCGGAGCTGAAGGACTTCCTCCGCGGCGATCCGGTGCGCAAGTCCGATCCGATCGATCTCGGCGAATGCCTCCGATCGGTGGTGAACCTCGTGAGGGGGTCGATCGTGGCGCGTGAGCAGAGAATCGATCTCTCGCTGGGATCCGCGTTGCCCGTGGTGGTCGGTCATCGGCGGCGGATCGAGCAGGTCCTCATCAATCTGATCACGAATGCGAGCGAAGCGCTCGAGGGCAATCCCGGCACGATTTCGCTGCGGACGATATTCGGCGAGGGCGAACGCTTCGTCACGATCGAGGTCCGCGACGAAGGCATCGGGATCGCGGAGGGCGATCTCGCTCGCGTGATGGACCCGTTCTTCACCACCCGGCGAAGCTCCGGCGGGATGGGTCTCGGGCTCGCCGTGTCCGCGCGCATCGCACGGGAGCACGGCGGCCGCCTCGAGATCGAATCGCGGGCCGGCTGTGGGACGACGGCGCGACTCGTCCTGCCGGTCGCCTCCTGAGCCGATCGCGCTCCACACGCGAAACCGGCGCCGTCGTCGCAACCTGCGCCCGATTGGTCGCTCAGCCCGAGACCGGGATTCCGTAGAGCGCCGCGGCGTTGTCCTGCAGGACCTTTCGCTTGCGCGTCTCGCTCCAATCGCGGGAGATCTCGGCGATGTGGCTCTGGACTTCGGGGTAGAGGCAGGTCGGATGGGGGAAGTCCGTCTCGAAGAGGACGTTGTCCTCGCCGACGACGTCGATCAGCTTCATCGGAGCGGTCTTCTCGAACCAGAAGCAGCCGTAGAAATGCTTCTTGAAATAATCCGAGGGCTTCATCTCGAGCTTCTGTTCGGATTCGGAGCCGGTCTCCTCCCATTCGTAGTCGATCGATTCGAGCACGAACGGAATCCAGCCGATGCCGCTCTCGACCGACACGATCTTCAGATCCCGGCAGCGATCGAAGAGTCCGCAGTAGATCAGGTTCGAGATGACGCGCGAGTTCTCGACGAAGAGCGCCGCCGAGCCGAGCGCGAGCCGCCGGCCCCAGCCCATCGAGGGCCAGGCGGCGCGGCCGAACATGTTGAACGAGGTCTCGCTGGCCCCGATGTGGAAGTTGACGGGCAGCCCCGAGTCGTTCACCGCTTCCCAGAAGGGCAGCCATTCGGGGCAGCCGAGATCGGGCAGCCCGATCGAATCGGGATCGCTGCACATCACGATGCCCTTCATGCCCATCTGCTTCGCACGCGCGACCTCGTCGACGCATTGCGCGATGTTCCACCAGGGCATCAGGGCCATCGGGAACAGACGCCCCTTCGACTCGGCCTGGATCTCCGCCATCGCATCGTTGTAGATCCGGGCGCAGGCGAGCCGCAGCGCGTCGTCCTTCACCTTCATGAAGTTCTGGCTGCCGAAGCCCGCGACGTTCGGGTAGAGGATCTGGGCGTGCAGGCCGGTGGCGTCGAGCAGCTCGACGCGGGCCTTCATGTCCCACGAAGCGACGTGGACGTCGTCGATGCTCCAGCCCATGAACTCGAGGCCGCGGGACTTGCGCCCGTCCTTGAAGATCACCGAGGAGGGCGTCGCCATCGACAGCTCGATGCCGTCGGCGACGACCCAGGCCTTCTTGTCGCCGCTCTGCTCGACCCGCGGGAGCAGGTTCTTGTACTTGCCGGAGGCGCGTTTCGTCCAGAGATCGTGCGGCTCGCTGATGTGGGCGTCGACGTCGATGATCTGGTAGCCGGTCGGGTTGTGGGCGGTCGGAGTCGTCATTTGGGCATGCCTCCGGAGAGCGCGTCGTGGCCGATCGCCGGCTCGACGAACTGGGTGAAATTGGGGCCGCGGCGCAGGGCATGGCCGCCGTCGACGTTGATGCAGGTGCCCGTGACCCAGCGCGACTCGGGGCCGACCAGGTAGCGGGCGAGATGCGCGACGTCCTCGGACTCGCCGACGCCGTCGAGCGGCGTGTTCTCGATGTAGGACTTGTAGACGTCGCTCTCGCGCGGGATGCCCTCCATGATCTCGGTCGCGATGAAGCCGGGCCGGATCGCGTTGAAGCGGATCTTCGCCGGGCCGAACTCGTCGGCGGCGTTCTTCATCATCTGCTCGATGCCGGCCTTGCCGACGCAGTAGGCGCCGAAATAGAGATGGGTCACGTGGCCCGCGATCGAGGACATGCCGACGAACGAGCCGCCGCCCGCCTTTCGCATGAGCGGCACGGTGTGCTTCACGCAGAGCATCGTCGAGAGCACGTTGAGGTGGAGGACCCGGATGAACTCCTCCGTGTTCTGGAGGTGGTAGGGGCCCATGCCGCCGCCACCGCCGGCGTTGGCGATGCAGCCGTCGAGCTCGCCTGTCAGCGAGGCGGCGCGGGCGACGATGCGCTTCACGTCGTCCTCGTTCGTGACGTCGCCCGCCTCGACCTGGATGCGGCCGCCGTGGCCCGCGACGGCTTCGATCTTCTTCGCGGCTTCCTGGAGCTTGCTCGCCGTGCGCCCGCAGATCGTGACGGCGGCGCCGTCGGCGACCAGACGCGCGGCGCAGGCGGCGCCGATGCCGGTGCCGCCGCCGGTGACGAGGAATGCCATGCCTTCGAGGCCACCGGACGGAATGCTTCCCTTCAACTTGCTCATGACGATCGTCTGCCTTCCTCGTGCGGTTCGGTTGATGCGCCGGATGTGGAGCGCCCCGAGCATACCTCGCCGGAGCGGGGCCGCAGACCTGCGGCGGGGCTTCGAGCGGCCACCGGCGCGGGGCGGCCGCCGCGCCGCGGGGGCGCGGCGGCCCCGGATCCGACGGGGTAACGTGATTCGCTCCGCGCCATTCGAGGCCGGGCAAGCGGCCCGCCGCCCCAGGCGCGGAACCCCGAACGCGATTCGAACGAGAAAGGTCCCCGATGTCCGTCCGACTGACCGTCCAGCTCACCGTCAAGCCCGGCACCGCCAACGACTTCAAGGCCGCCGCGAAGCCGGCGCTCGCGCGCGTGAAGCGTGAAGACGCGGGCTGCGAGATGTACGACCTGTTCCAGAGCGTCGACGACGACACGCGCTTCGTCATGGTCGAGAGCTGGGCTTCCGAAGCGGAGCTCGACGCGCACATGAAGAGCCCGACGATGGGCGACGTCGGCAAGGCCCTCGGTGCGTTCATCGGCGGCGCGCCGGTCATGCACAAGTACAAGGACTGAAGGTTCTCCGGAGGACGTCGCATGCGCGCCCGTCTCCGCCAGGTCTTCCTCGCCGAGCTCGCAGCAGCCCGGGCGTTCGAGGCGGCGGGCGAGCTCGACGCGGCATGGACTCGCCTCGAGCGGGCACACGTCCTGTCGCAGGCGCATGCCGTGCCGCACGTACGCGTGCATCTCGCGATGGCCGCCTTCGCATTCCGTCGGCGGGATCTGGCCGAGCTGCTCGGTCAGATCCCGCGGATCCTGCTCGCGGCGCCGGGCTCGCTGACGGGGCGCGCGCCGCGCGGCAATACGGGCGGTGCGGACGTCGGGATCTTCACGCCGATGCCGATCCCGCCGGATCTCGCGCAATGGCTCGAGCAGCGGCCGGACGACGCGGCGCACCGGGGCGAGGCGGGAAACTGAGCCCTCAGCGTTCGCGCGGCGCGCCGAGCAGCCGCTGCGCCACCAGCTCGAACGAGCGCAGCCGCGCTGCGAAGTCGAAGCAGATGGTGACGATGCCCAGCTCGTCGGCACCGTAGTCGGCGGCGATCGCCTCGAGCTCGAGCTCCACCTGCTTCGGATCGCCGACCGTGGCGCGCATGCCCGAGCGCGCGAGGAAATCCTCCTCCTCCGGCGTGAAGACGTGTGCAGCGGCCTCCTCGGGCGAGACGATCCCGCTGCCGCCCTGATTGCGGGCCATCTGGATCCGCCCGACCTTCATGCTCGCGGCGTGCCACTCGGCTTCTTCGCGCGAATCCGCGCATAACACCTGCACCGCGACGTGGACTCGGGGCTCGGGGCAGAGGGCCGAAGGCCGGAAATGCCGCCGGTAGTGCTCGGCGATCGCGGGGCCCTGGCTCGAATTGCCGAAGAAATGGGCGAAGCTGAAGGGCAGGCCGCGATCGGCCGCGAGCATCGCCGAGTCCACGCCCGAGCCGAGCAGCCAGATCTCGGGCATGCCGGCGCCCGGCGGCCCGACGCGCATCCCGGCGAAGGGATGGCCCGGAGGCAGATCGTCGCCGAGGAACCCGATCAGATCGTCGACCTGCTCGGGATAGGCACGGACGTCGTTCGGCCGGCCGGGATGGGCGAGGGCGAACATCGTCCGCTGATCGCCGCCCGGGGCGCGGCCGAGGCCGAGATCGATGCGGCCGGGAAAGAGCGTCTCGAGCAGGCGGAAGTTCTCGGCGACCTTGAAGGCGCTGTAATGCGGGAGCATCACGCCGCCCGAGCCGACGCGGATCGCGTGCGTCGCGGACGCGACCTGGCCGATCAGGACCTCGGGGCTCGTGCTCGCGATGCCGGCGAGATTGTGATGCTCGGCGATCCAGAAGCGCGCATAGCCCCAGCGCTCGCAGGCGACCGCGAGCTGGATCGATTCGCGCAGGGCATCGGCGCCGGTGCCGCCCTTGCGCAGGGGGGCCTGTTCGACGACGGCGAGCGAGAAGCGGGGCATGCCACGACGATACGGAAACGCGCGCGGCGGGGCAGGGCCGGTGATAGGATCGGCCGGGTCGAAGGACCGCAAGGGCTCAGCCCGCCCGCCGGGCGGGCGCCGGGGAGGAACGAGAATGCGTGCCGCCTGCTTCGTCGAGTCGGGCAAGCCGATGGAGATCGCGACCGTTCCGGACCCGGCGCCCGGGCCCGGCGAGGTCCTGCTCCGCGTGAAGGGCTGCGGCATCTGCGGCTCCGACCTGCACGTGACGGAGCTCGGCGGCGCGGTGCGCCGGGGGGCCGTCATGGGCCACGAGTTCGCGGGCGAGATCGTCGCCGTCGGCAAGGACGCGAAGGGGCCCCATGGCCCGTGGCGCGAAGGCGACCGCGTCTGCACGATGCCGGGCATCAGCTGCGGTGCCTGTCTCGCCTGCCTCGCCGGCGACGTGATGGGCTGCCCGAAGCTGCGGGTCACCGGCTTCGGCGACATCGGCGGCGGCTATGCGGAATACGCGATCGGCGGCGACCGCATGACCTTCCGCCTGCCCGATTGCGTCTCGAGCGCCGACGGCGCGATGGTCGAGCCGCTCGCGGTGGGGCTCCATGCGGTCGACGTCGCCGGTCTCGCGACGGGAGAGGACGTGCTCGTCGTCGGGGCCGGACCGGTCGGGCTCGCGATCGCGGTCTGGTCGAAGCTGCTGGGGGCGCGGAAGGTCGTCGTCAGCGATCCCGCCGGCCATCGCCGGGAGCTCGCCGCGAAGTTCGGGGCGACCGACCTCGTCGATCCCTCGCGCGAGGAGCTGCTCCCCGCCTTCGAGCGCGCGACCGGTCATGCGCCGCGCCTCGCCTTCGAATGCGTGGGGCGGCCCGGCGTCGTGCAATCGATCGCGCAGATCGCGCCGCGCGGGGCGAAGATCCTGTCGGCGGGGATGTGCATGGCGCCGGATCAATACGTCCCGCTCGTGTTCGGCGCGAAGGAGCTGACGCTCCAATTCTGCTCCTACTACCGCCGCCAGGACTACGAGCTGACGCTCGCGATGCTCGAGGCCGGGCGCCTGGATCCCCTGCCGATGGTGACGGATCGGATCCCGCTCGACGCGCTGCCCGGGGCCTTTGAGCGCCTGCGCAAGCCGACGACGGAGTGCAAGGTCATCGTCCAGCCCTGAGAGGCGGGCTCGCGGATGCGCGCGCCGGCCCCGGATCGCGTGCGCGGTGCGTGCAACGTGTTCTACCGTCGGCCGTCGACCCGGGCCGTGGCGCCGATGCGCTCCACGGTCGCAGCAAGCCTCCGGTGAGGAAGAGGAAGACATGAGCAAGACGCAGTACGGAGTCATCGAAGCGAAGCAGGTCGCGAGCTGGGGCGACGAGGCCGACGTCGTGATCATCGGCCTCGGATGCGCGGGCGTTTGCGCCGCGATCGAGGCGCGGGAGGCGGGGGCGGACGTGCTCGTCTTCGAGCGCGCGAGCGGGGGCGGCGGCGTCACGGGCATGGCGGCGGGCCATCTCTATCTCGGCGGCGGGACGCGCGTCCAGAAGGCCGTCGGCGTCGCAGACACCGTGGAGGACATGTTCACCTACCTGATGATGAACACGCCCGAGCCCGACGAGAAGAAGATCCGCGAATACTGCGAGCAGTCGGTCGCGCATTTCGACTGGCTCGTCGAGCACGGCGTTCCGTTCAACGACACGATGTACAAGGGCAAGCACGTCCTGCAGATGACCGACGAATGCCTGATCTGGTCGGGCAACGAAGAGGTCTGGCCCTTTCGCGAGAAGGCGCTGCCGGCGCCCCGGGGCCACAAGGTCGCCCAGGTCGGCGAGCTCGGCGGCGCCAAGATGATGGAGATCCTGATCGCGAAGGCGAAGGCGCTCGGCGTGCGGATCGTCGTCGATGCCCACGTCCATCAGCTCGTGCGCGAAAACGGGCGGATCGTCGGCGTCGGGTACCGCGTCTTCGGCGAGGAGAAGGGCCACGTCCGCGCGCGCAAGGGCGTGATCCTCGCCGCGGGCCAGTTCACGCAGAACGAGGAGATGCTCGCGAAATACCTCCCCGAGCTGCTCGATCCGGGCTACACGCGCCAGTACACCCCGAACGACGACGGCGCCGGCCACCAGCTCGGCCTCGCCGCCGGCGGCGTCGTCAAGCACATGGACGGCGCGCTGATCTCCGCCGCGTTCTATCCGCCCGAGAGCCACATCAAGGGCATCCTCGTCAACGAGCTCGGAAAGCGTTATGTCGCAGAGGATTGTTACCACTCGCGATCGAGCATCTTCACGACGAAGCAGCCCCATCGCCGGGGCTGGCTGATCGTCGACGAGGAGACCTACGCCGCCGAGCCGCAGCATTACGGCGCCTACCCCCTCGTCGATGCGTTCGACACGGTCGAGGAGATGGAGGCAGGGCTCGGTCTGCCGAAGGGCTCGCTCGTCGCGACGATGAAGAGCTACAACGAGCACGCCGCGAAGGGCGAGGATCCCGAGTTCCACAAGGGCAAGAAATGGCTGAAGCCCCTGACCCATCCGCCCTACGCGGCGCTCGACGCCTCGGTCGGCGCGGCGACCTACATGTGCTTCACGCTCGGTGGTCTCGACGTCTCGATCGACGGCGAGGTGCTCGACGCGAAGGGCGGCACGATCCCGGGGCTCTACGCGATCGGGGGCTGTGCGTCGAACATCGCCCAGGACGGCTCGGGATACTCGAGCGGGACCTGCATCGGGGAGTCGACGTTCTTCGGTCGGCGGGCGGGGCGTCACGCGGCACGCGATGCGGCGGGGCGTTAAGGTCCGATGAATCCGCGGCCTGCGGGCCGCCGGGAATGGAAAGCGGACGGAAAGAAACAGAGAGATAGAGGAGGGTGCCATGCGAAGTGATCCGGCGATCATTATGGCTCTGAACGAAATCCTGACCGCCGAGCTGACGGGGATCAACCAGTACTTCGTCCATCACAAGATGTGTACGAACTGGGGCTACGCGAAGCTGTCGAAGAAGAAGCGCGAGGAGTCGATCGACGAGATGAGGCATGCCGATCGCGTGATCGAGCGGATCCTCTATCTCGACGGCATTCCGAACATGCAGCGCATGAATCCGGTCCGGGTCGGCGAGGATCCGATCGAGCAGCACAAGCTCGACCTCGAGCTCGAGAAGGAGGCCGTCGTGCGCCTCAACAAGGGCATCGCCCTCGCGCGCGAAAAGGCCGACAACGGGACGCGCGAGCTGCTCGAGAGCATCCTCGTCGACGAAGAAGAGTCGGTCGACTGGCACGAGACCCAGCTGCACCTCGTGAACGATCTCGGTCGGGAGCGTTACCTCGCCCAGATGATCCACGAGTAGCCGGAGCGCGAACGCTCGGGCCGGAGGGAGGGCTGCGATTGGACGCGCGACCGGCGACGCCCGGGGAGAAGGAGCGGTTCTCGTCCGGCGGTCGTCCGTATCTGCTGGTCTTGCGGGGGCAGTGGGGGCTGCGTGTCGACCGCGCGCTGCTCTGGGCCACGGGCTATTCGCTCGTGACCGCCCAGTACGCCTGGGCGACCGGCCAGCCCTATACCGACACGCTCATGCTCACGACGATCGGGGCGAAGACCGGCGCGCCGCGCGTCGCCTGCCTGCCGTATTTCCGGGTCGGCGAAGATTTCGTCGTTCGCGGCAGCAATGGCGGCGGGCCCACCGATCCGCATTGGGTCCACAACGTGCGCGCGCATCCGGAGGCGCGGATCCGGCTTCATCGCCGCGAGCGTGCGGTCCGCGCCCACGTGGCGAGCGGAGAGGAGCGCGAGCGGCTCTACGCCGCGCTCTGCGAGCAGAGCGCCTCGACCGAGGCCTATCAGCGCATGTGCGCGCCGCGCGAGCTTCCGCTCGTCGTGCTGCGCGGATGGGACGCGGGCCGAGCCGCTCCGCGCCCGCCTGGCTAGGAGCCTGACCCAAGATGGCCGCGCGGCGCCGGAGCGCCGATCCATCGCCTCTCGCGGCGTTGCGCTCGGTCGCCGTAGCTCGGCTACGGCTCCCTCGCGCGCCTTGCGAGAGGCGCGTCTCGACGCTCGGGCATCCACGCCCATCTTGGGTCAGGCTCCTAGCGCGGCCGATCGCCTGCGAGCGTCGTGCGATGCATGACGCGCAGATGCCCGTCGTAGCCCCCGTCCGCGAAGTGCATCGTCGAACGGTTGTCCCAGAGCACGACCATGTCCTTCTGCCAGCGATGCCGGAGGACGAACTCGTCCTTGACCATGTGGTCGTAGAGGAACTTCAGCAGCGTGTAGTTCTCGGCGGGCGAGAGCCCCTCGATGCGGACGGTGTAGACCGGGTTGACGAAGAGCGCCTTGCGTCCGGTCACCGGATGGGTGCGGACGAGGGGATGGGTCTCGGTCTTCTCCGCTTCCTCGGAAACGAGGATCTTCATCGCTCGCCGGTCGGCGTCGCGGGCGAGGACGCCGCGCGGGCCGTAGGCGAAGGCGGCGCTGTGGACGGCCTCGAGCCCGTCCAGCATCCGCTGCATCGTCGGCGAGAGGGCTTCGAAGGCGCGCGCCGCATCGGCGTAGAGCGTGTCGCCGCCGATGGGCGGGACGACCTTCGAATGCAGGATCGTGCCGGCGGGCGGGCAGGGCTGGAAGCTCCAATCCGAATGCCAGGCGGCTCCGAAGTTCTGCGCCGTCTCGTCCGGCTCGCGCCGGAGCTCGAGGATGTTCGGGTGGCCGGGCATCGGCGCGATGAAGGGATCTTCACCGAAGGCGCCGAGGGCGAGCGTGAAGGCCTCGAGCGCTTCGGGGCCGAGGTCCTGCCGGGGGAAGACGAGGACGGCATGGCGCGCCCAGGCGGCGTGGATCGCCGCGGCCGCTTCCGGCGAGAGTGCCTGCGCGAGGTCGAGGCCGGTGACGATCGCCCCGAAACCGTGGGCGAGCGGCGAGACCTGGACGGACGCGGCGGCGGACCCGATCGCTTCGCTCGTGGAATTCGCCATGTCGGACGGACCTCCTCGGTTCGGGCGGAGACGGGGAGCGAGAGGACGAGAGCACGAGAGGAATAGCCCAGCCGATCCCGGCCGATCCGCTCACGCGGGGCGAGCGGGTTTTCGGGCGGGCGCCGCTCTGCGAGTATCGCAGCCGGGCGGCGGGCGCTGCGAGGAGGATCGGCATGGCGGATTTCGTGTTGGTCCACGGCGGGCTCGCCGGGGCCTGGTGCTGGGCGCTCTTCGAGCCGGAGCTCGAACGGCTCGGGCACCGCACGCATACGCTCGATCTCCCGATCGAGGACCCGGCCGCGACCCTCGACGACTACGCCGCGGCCGTCGTGGCCGTGATGCGCGGCCTCGAGCGGCCGGCCTGGCTCGTCGGTCATTCGATGGGGGGGCTCGTCGTGCCGCGCGCCGCGCTCGCGCATCCGGCGGCCGGCCTGATCTTTCTCTGCGCCGGATTCCCGCCGACCAGCGAGGCGGAGCACCAGGAGAACGAGCGCACGCGCAACCCGGGCAACGCCGCGCATTTCATCCCGGCCGGCGAAGGCCGCATCCTGCTCTCCTTCGAGTCGGCCGCTCACGATTTCTTCAACGATTGCCCGCCGGAGCTCCAACGCTGGGGGCATGATCGGTTCCGTCCCCAGGCCACCGCGCCGTTCTCGGACTATGCGCCGATCGCGCGTTATCCGGACGTCCCCATGCATGCGATCGTCGGCGCCGACGACAACATCGTGCTCCGGCCGGAACACTCCGAGATGATCCGCCGGCGGATCGGCGTCGAGCCCGTCGTGCTGCCCGGCGGACATTGTCCCTTCGTGGCCCGACCGCGGCTGCTGGCCGAGGTCGTGCATCGCATGGTCGGCGGCGTTGCGGCGCCCGATCGCCGCGATCCCCGGCTCGGTTGACTTTCGCGAGCCGGGGTCGTATCCCTGCCGGACGCCGCCGCCCACCCTGGAGCGGGGGCCCCCGATCGCGCACGCAGGAGCCCGTCGATGCAAGACGTCCGCAAGATTCTCGACCTGCCGCCCTGCTGCCAGGTCGGGTTCGTCTACCCGAAGCTGGAAGACGCCCTCGCGCTCTACGAGCCGATCTTCGGGAAGTTCCAGGTCGTCGACTACGGCGTCATGGAGGGCGCGACCTTTCGCGGCCAGCTCGCGCCCTACCGGCTGAAGCTCGCCGTCGCCTATACGGGCGAGCTCGAGCTCGAGCTGATCGAATGGGTCAGCGGCGATACGCCCCATCGCGAGTTCCTGGCGAAAGGCCGGACCGGTCTGCACCACCTCTCGTTCCACGTCCCCGATCTCGACGCAGTCGTCGCGCAGGCGAAGGGACTCGGCTTCGAGCCGATCTGGTACCACGCGATGAGCGACGAGATCAAATACACCTATCTCGAGCGAGCGTCCGATCCGGTGCTGATCGAGCTCACCCAGCGCCCCTGGTCCGGCGGCAACGTCCAGCGCGCCTAGCAGGCGAATCCGGAGATCTGCCTTGGTCCTGCTCAGTCTCGACATCGACGGCACCCTCGAGGTGGGGGATCCGCCGGGAGCGATTCCGCTCGCCTGGATCCACCGCGCCCGCGCCCTCGGCTACATCGTCGGCTCGTCCTCGGATCGCGTCGTCAGCGATCAGGAGCGCCTCTGGCAGCGCCACGGCGTCGAGATGGATTTCGTGGGCCACAAGCACAAGCTCGACGAGGTCAAGGCGCGCTTTCCGCAGGCGACGCGCTGGATCCACATCGGCGACGGCAACGCCGACGAGGTCTACGCCCTGCGGCACGGCTTCGAGTTCCACTGGGTTCACGAGGTCCCCGTCGAGGGCACGCCGGGCTGGATCTTCTGAGCGCCGCGCGTCGGGGCAGCGCCGACGGGACCGTGGATTCGATCGAGGGATCGAGGCGGCGGGTGATCGCGGGAACGAAGGGCCGAGCGAGAAGACGATCGTGAGATCGGGCCGGAACGAGAGAGAGGAACGCGTGGATCGGACGATGAAGGGCAAGGTCGCGATCGTGACGGGCGCGGGGCCGGGCATCGGCCGTGCGACGGCGCTGCGTTTCGCGCAGGACGGCGCCGACGTCGTCGTCGCCGCGCGCCGAAAGGCGCCGCTCGAGGTGATGGCGGCGGAGCTGGCGAAGGAAACGGGGCGGCGGGTCGTCGCGGTGCAGGCGGATCTGAAGGATCTGGACGATTGCCGGCGGATCGTGGCGACGACGATCGAGACGCTCGGCCGCGTCGATGCGCTCGTCAACGTCGCGACGCATCCGCATCAGCGGGCGTCCGTCGCCGAGATGGACTGGCAGGCCTACGCCGAGTCGCTCCAGCTGAACGTCGTCGGCACGATGACGCTCTGCGGCGAAGCGGCGCTTCGGATGGCGGAGACCGGTGGCGGCGCGATCGTCAACATCGGGACCCTCGCGACGACGGCGCTGCAGGCGAAGGGTGCCGAGTACAGCTCGACGAAGACCGCGATGATCGCGATGTCGAAGGTGCTGGCCCGGGAGATGGGGCGGAAGAACGTGCGCGTCAACATCGTGACGCCGGGCTACACGACCGGCGAGCCCCTCGATCGGCTCTTCGAGCAGATGGCCGCGGGCTTCCAGATCACGCCCGAGGAGATGAGCCGGCGGCTCGCGAAGTCGGCGGTGCTCGAGCGCCACGTCGATCCGGAGGACATGGCCGAGGCCTGTCTCTTCCTCGGCTCCGACCGCGCGCGCAACATCACCGGCATCGAGCTCCACGTCACCGCGGGGCAGTGGATCTGATCGAATCGAAAGGAATTCCGAATGAGCCATCCGCCCAGGCTGGTCGAGATCGACGAGCCGATCGCCGGCGTCCGCCGCATCACGCTGAACCGCCCCGAGAAGCGCAACGCCCTCTCGAATGCGCTGCGCAGGGATCTGCTCGACGCGCTCCGCGAGGCCGACGGCGACGGGAGCGTCCACGTCTCGATCCTGCGCGGCGCGGGCGGCTGCTTCTCGTCGGGCTACGACCTCGGCTCGGATCTCGGCAAGGACCAGCCCTACTTCACGTCGCAGGTCGGCATGCAGTGGGCGCGCCACGTCGCCGAGGGCTGGATGTCGATCTGGGATCTCGCGAAGCCCGTGATCGCGCAGATCCACGGCTATGCGATGGCGGGCGGCCTCGAGCTGGTCGGCGCCTGCGATCTCGCGTATGCCGCGGCGGATGCGCGACTCTCGCATCCGGTCACGCGCTTCGCACTGCCGGACTTCGACTGGTTCCCGGTCGGGTTGTCCTGGCGCCATGCGATGGAGCTGCAGGTCGCGGGGCGGGAGTTCTCGGGCGCCGAGGCGGCGGCGATCGGGCTCGTCAACCAGGCCTTTCCCGCCGCCGAGCTCGAGGCGAAGGTGCTCGAGATCGCGGGTCGCATGGCCAAGGTCGCCATCCCCGTCCTGACGGTCAACAAGCGCGCGGTCCACACGGCGATGGAGGCCCGCGGCGCCCGCAGCGTGGTCCGTACCCTCGGCGATCTGCAGGCCGGCCCGCATCTCGCGCAGATGGGCGCGGCCGAGATGCTCGAGCGCGTCAAGAAGGGCAGCTGAAGCGGTGCGGTCGATCCCCGCGCGCGCCGAAGACATCGATGCGCGCTGGCTCGAAGCGGCGCTGCAGGCCCGCCATCCCGGCGCGAAGGTCGAGGCGGTCGAGATCACGGCGCGTGCCGAGGTCACCAACAATCACGCCTGGCTGCGCGTGCGCTATGCGGAGCCCGCCGGCGCGCCCGAATCGCTCTTCTGCAAGCTGCTCCCGGAGGAGCCGCTGCGCCGCGACGCGATCGCCCGCACCGGCATGGGGCTGCGAGAGGCGCGCTTCTACGACGCCCTCGCTCCGCAGCTCCGGCTGCGCATGCCGAAGGTCCACGTCGCTCGCTTCGACGCGCAGGACGGCGCCTTCGTGCTGCTGCTCGAAGACCTCGTCCAGTCGGGCTGCACCGTCTCCTCCGGCCCCGAGAGCGTCGCGCCGGATGCCGCCGCCGCGGCACTCGAGGATCTCGCCGAGCTCCACGCGCGCTTCGCGGATCCGGCCCGCCGCCGTGCCGAGGCGCCCTTCGTTTCGCCACCGGATCCGCCCTCGGACTACGGCTCGACGCGACTGGCCTTCGCCCTCGAGCATCATCGCGACGGCTTCGGCGACGCCTTCGCCGAGGCCTCGCAGCTCTACATCGATCATCAGGCGGTGCTTCACGGCCTCTGGGCCGCCGGCCCGGCGACCGTGATCCATGGCGATGCGCACATCGGCAACCTCTTCTTCGATCGCGGCCGAACGGGTTTTCTCGACTGGGGCATGATCGTCGTCTCGACCCCGCTGCGCGACGTCAGCTATTTCCTGCAGATGTGCCTCTCGGTCGAGGATCGCCGGCGCGAAGAGCGGCGCCTGCTGCGCCACGCCCTCGACGCCTTGCGCGCCCTCGGCGGCCCCTCGATCGATTTCGACGCGGCCTTCGAGGCCTATCGGGTCCAGGCGGCCTATCTCGCCCCGGCTTCGTGCCAGGTCGTGACGTTGCCGGCGGATGCGACGCCCGCGCGAAGGCGATTCGCGGGCGCCTTCCTGCAGCGCGCCGAAGCCGCGATCGAGGATCTCGAGGCCTGCGCCGCTGTGCGCGGCACGGCGGGGCTCTGAAGCGGGTTCGAGCGCGCGCTGGCCGCGGCCGGCGCCGGGTGCGTGCGCGTTCAGTCTCCCGCGACCGGTGTCGGGCGCGTGCGCGTTCAGTCTCCGGCGACCGGTGTCGGGCGCCCGTCGGCGTCGACCGCGACCATCACCGAGCGGCCCGTCGTGCAGAGATGGCGCTCGCCCGTCAGCAGATTCTCGGCGTACATCTCGATCTCGACGGTGATCGAGGTCCGTCCGACCCGGCTGATCTGGCCGATCAGCTCGATCAGGTTGCCGACCTTGACCGGCGCGAGGAACTCGACCTTGTCGGTCGAGACGGTGACGACGGGCTTGCGCGCATGGCGCGAGGCGACGATGAAGGCGAGCCGATCCATCAGGCTCAGGGCGTGGCCACCGAAGAGCGAGCCCTGACTGTTGGTGTCGGTGGGAAAGACGATCTCGACGATGCGGAGCGGCTCGTTCGGCTGCGACACGGGATTCCTTCAGCGCGTCGGATGCGCCGGCTCGATCTCGAAGTTGTTGAAGAGGATCCGGTGGGCGTGCCAGGTGTTCCAGTGCTCGGTCAGGTACTGGATCCGCCCGGACGCATCGAAGCGGAAGACGAAGCAGTAGACGTTGCAGTAGTCGCGGCCGCGGTGGGTCTTCGCGTACATCGTGTGCTGCCGCACCACGTAGTCGCCGTCCGCGAGCAGGACGACGTCCTCGTTGCGGATCGTCGAGACGTCGTAGGCATCGACGCCGGAATCGACCTTGCGCGCCGAGGGGCCGCTCGTCGCACCCGTCAGGATGCCGTTGATCGCATCGCGGCCCTTGTGCTCGGTCCGGCCACCGGCGCCGACGAAGGGCAGGCCGTTCCACCAGACGGCGTCTTCCGTGAAGAGCTGGCTCTTGTCCTCGCGGTTGTTCGTGTCGAAGAGGCGGTGGGTCACGTCGATGTTGCGCTGTTCTTCGGGCGTGTAGTGGGGCACGTTGATTCCTTCGAAGCGGCCGGGAAGGCTCGATTGGGGACCGGGGCGCGAGCGCCCGGCCGCGGAGCAGCGTAACGCAGACGGCCGCGGGTTCGGAGGGGCGCGAGGGCGGATTCGAGGGCCTGGGAGATCGCGTATGCTCGCGCGCGAAATCCCGGATCGGGAAAGCGAACGAGGGAGAGCGCGATGAAGCTCGGATGTGCAGTCGAATACGCGGGGCGCGGGGTGACGATCCCGATCGAGCGGATCCAGCGCCTCGAGGCGCTCGGCTACGACTCGGTCTGGACGGCGGAGGCCTATGGCTCGGATGCGATCACGCCGCTCGCCTTCATCGCGGCGCATACGAAGCGGATCCGGCTCGGGACGGGCGTGATCCAGGTCGGCGCGCGGACGCCGACGATGACGGCGATGCAGCTCGGGACCCTCGATGCGCTCGCCGGCGGAGGTCGCGTGATCGGCGGGCTCGGGCTCTCGGGGCCGCAGATCGTCGAGGGCTGGTACGGCACGCCCTGGGGCAACCCGAAGGAGCGCCTGCGCGACTACGTCACGATCATGAAGAAGATCTTCGCGCGCGAAGGGCCCGTCACGCACGCGGGCAAGGAGATCCGGCTGCCGTACGACGGGCCCGGAAGCTCGGGGATGGGCAAGCCGCTCAAATCGATCCTCCACTTCGAGCAGAAGCCGGCGATCTGGCTCGGCACGGGCGCGCCCGAGATGGTGCGCATGACGGCGGAGATCGCGGATGGCTGGCTCGCGTTCGGGATGCGGCCGGGCAACGTCGACACCTTCAAGAAATGGTTCGAGGAGGGCTTCGCCCGGGCCGGCGGCGGCAAGGGCTACGGGAATTTCGAGATCCAGGGCGGCGTCTCCGTGACGATCACGAACGACGTGAAGGCCGCGCTCCAGGCCGGCAAGCCCTTCGTCGCCCTGTACGTCGGGGGGATGGGCCATCCGAAGCTGAACTTCCACAACAAGCGCATGCACCGTGAAGGCTGGGGCGAGGCCGCCGAGCGGATCACGGAGCTGTTCCAGGCGGGCCGCCGGGACGAGGCGATCGCCGCCGTCCCCGACGAGTACATCGACGAGGGCGGCTTGTTCGGGGACGTGGCGCGCATCCGGGACCGCTGGCGATCGCAGTGGGAGAAGATGCCCTATACGGGCGTCACCGTGCGCACCGAGCAGGAAGAGGCCTACGAGCTGATGGCCGAGCTGGTGGGCGCGCGGAGCTAGGCGGGATCGAGGAGTTAGGCGGGATCTCGGAATTTCGGCGCGCGCTTCTCGAAATTGGCGCGAATCGCCTCGGCCTGGTTCTCGCTGCCGATCAGCCGGGATTGGAAGCGCGCCTCGAGGGCGAGGCCCGTCGCCTCGTCGGCGTGCCAGGATTCGTCGAGCAGCTGCTTGCCCAGGCGGATCGCATCGGGGGATTTCGAGGCGATCTCGCGGGCGAGGGCGGTCGCTTCGGCGAGCGGGTCTTCCGCGAGGCGGGTCACGAGGCCGAGGGCGCGGGCTTCTTCGGCGCCGACGATGCGGCCGGTGAAGGTCAGCTCCTTCGCGACGTCGAGGGGGACGACGTCGCGGAGCGTCTGCGTGATGCCGACGTCCGGAATCAGGCCCCATTTGATCTCGAGGATCGAGAAACGCAGGTCCGGGCCGGCGATCCGGAGGTCGGCACCGAGCGCGATCTGGGCGCCCGCCCCGAGCGTGACCCCGTGCAGCGCAGCGACGACCGGGACGGGCAGCCGCTTCCAGACGAGGGCCGCGCGCTGGAAGAGATTGCCGGGCCGCGCGGTGCCGGCGGCCCCGGCCGAAGGCGATTCGAGCTCGGGCGGGCTCCCGGCACCCATCGTCTGGAACGTCGCCATGTCGAGGCCCGCGCAGAAGGCGCGTCCATTGCCCGAGAGCACGACGGCGCGCAGCCCCTTCGTCGAGGCGAGCACTTCGCCCGCACCGGAGAGCGCCTTCCACATCGCCGGATCGACCGCGTTCATCTTGTCCGGACGATTCAGTCGGACGTGCGCCACGTGGTCCTCGAGCGCGATCTCGACGACGCCGGACATCAGCTCGGTCATGGCGGAGACTCCCTTCCGAACGGCCTCGAGCGGAGCGTGACGCTATTTGCCCTGCTTCTTCTCGGCCTCGACCTCGGCGATCTTCTGCTCGACGATCGCGACGAGCGCCGCTGCACGCGGGTAGCCCGCATACTGCGCGATCATCAGCAGCAGCTCGCGCAGCTCGGTCGGCGAGAGCTCGCCGCGCTTGAGCGCGGCCTTGGCCTGGATGCCCCAGGTCATCGGCTCGCCCTTCTCGGCGATGATGCCGAGCAGCATCAGACGGCGATCGCGGATCGAAAGCACGTCCCTCGACCAGACCTCGGCGAAGACCTGCTCGAGCATGATGTCGGTGAAGACGTTGCCTTCGGGCGGGGTCACGACGTCGCCGGCGTAGACCTCGTTGATCATCTCGATGCCCTTCTTGCGCCGCTCCGAGCTCGCCATCGCTATTTCCCCTCTCCGGTTTCGACCTTCATGTCCTGCATGTCCCAGTAGCCGCGCAGGTTCGTCAGCAGCCCCGACTCGTTCACGCGGTAGATGAAATAGCCCCGCACCGCGGCGCGCACGCCGTTCGGGAAGGCGTTGTGGAGCGTCAGCTCGTGGGCGGATTCGAGGCCGGCAGTCCGGGATCCGTGGGTCTCGATCCGGATCTGCGATGGGGCGATGTTCTTCTCCCAGAAGTCGGCGACCTCGGCCTTGCCGCGCGCGCCGAGCCCCGTCGGGTTCGTCGGGGCGACGCCGATCGGATCTTCGATGCAGACGTCGTCGGCCATCAGGGAAAGCCAGCCCGCCTTGTCCTTCGCCTGGACGCAGCGCCAGGACGCGCGGGCCGCGATCATCGCGGGATTTTCTTCTTGCATGGTTCGACTCGCTCCTTCCGGTTCGGGCTGCAATGCTAGCGGCTGGAAGAACGAGGCCCACCACGCGCGGAGACCGACGATGCGAGCCCAGCCCCTCGACGCGCCCTTCGGCGCCCGCCTGCTGCTCGAGAACGAAGGCCCGCTCGTCGCCGCCGAGCAGGCGACGCTCCGCCGCCTCTTCGCCGAGCACGGTCTGCTCGTGCTGCAGGAGGGGGATCTCCCGCCCGAACGCCAGATCGAGCTGCTCTCCGTCCTCGGGCGGATCGAGCCGGACGAGACGGGCCGCCCGATGCGGATGGAGGTCACGAACCAACACGACCGCTCGACGGCCCCGCCCGGCGAGCTCGTCTTCCATTACGACTACGCCTACGACCCGGCGCCGATCCCCGCGATCTCGATGTACGGCGAGGTCGTCGCGGAGGGCGCGACGCCGACGCTCTTCGCGAGCTCCAGGACCGTGCTGGAGCGCTTGCCGGCCGGGCTCGTCGAGGATCTGCGCAGGCGCATCGTCTCCCACGCCTGCTTCCTCTTCCGGCCCGACGCGCCGAGCGTTCGCTCCCGCGAGCCGGATCCGATCCTGCCGCGCGGCCATCCCGACTGGGGACCGGAGCACTACTGGGCGCGGCATCCCGCGATCTTCCGCAACGGCTCCGGCGTCGAGACCTTGTTCGTCTGCCAGCAACACACGGATCGGATCCACGGCATGGCGCGTGACGAGAGCGACGAGGTGCTCGCCGAGATCTACTCCGCGATGTACGCCCCGGAGCACGTCTACGCCCATGCGTGGCGGCCGGGCGATCTCGTGATCTGGGACAACCTGACCGTCCAGCACGCCCGGCCCGAGCCGAACCCGGCCCCGCGGACGCTGCGGCGCTACCACGTCTCGGAGACGGACCTCACGGCGGACTACCTGCGCGTCGCGCGCGAGCGCGGTTTCGTCTAGGCGGCGGCTGCCGTCGAAGCTCCGTGCTGTGTGAAGCGCTTCATGGAAGGGCGACGGCGACTCGTCGATGCTGGAGGCGTCGAATCCAGCCGCGAGGTCCCGCCATGCCCAGCTCCCGCCCGATTTCGATGCAACCGTCGCCGTTCGCCGCCGTGATCGCGCGGCTCGGGGTCGCGAGCCTGCTCTTCGCCACGTCGCCTGCCAGTGCCCAGCACTTCGACGAGATCGCCCTCGAGTTCACCGAAGGCCTCGGCTTCCTCGACGCGAGTGTCCGTCCGGACCTCGCGAATACCGGCCGGGTGGTGTTTGCCGGGGATGCGCTCGGCACCGGCGACGATTCGCTCTTCGTCGGCTCCGGGAACGGCCTGACGCGCATCTCGCTCTCCGGCTACAGCAACCTCGAGAACGTCGAGATCGACAACTCGGATCGCATCGCCTGGACGGCCGATCGCACGACGACCGACGGCGTCCAGCGCGGCGTCTATCGCGCGCAGCGGTTTCTGCTCCTGAACGGTCTTCCTGGTCCGTTCACGAGGTTCACGGTCTACGAAGGCCGGCTCTTCCCCTTCGATCCGAACCAGCCCCCGGCCAGCCGCCACGTCTCGCTGACGAGCCACGGCGAGCTCCTCTACAGCTCGTTGACGAACGGTGCCGGCGGCCTGTACAAGGGCCCGATCTCCGGTCCCAAGAGCCTCTATCAGGACGGCGGGATCGACTACAACAACAAGGAGCTGGACCTGAACGAGGTCGGCGAGGTCGCCGCACAGCTCGAATACTCCGATCCGACGCTCGGGCTCGCGCGCGGCCTCTTCGTCTGGGACGCTCCCCTCCAGTCCCGGGAGGACGCGCGCACGGCCGTCGAAAAGCTCCATGTCGGTGAGCAGTACGCCCCGGACATCAACAACGCCGGGCAGGTCGCCTTCGCGGTCGACGGGAGTCCGACGATGACCTTCTACGATCCGCCGGACGACGAGAACGGCGCGATCGTCGCCCAGGTCCAGCTCTCGCCCGGCATCTGGCTCGCGACGCCGACGCCCTTCGGCGAGCCGCCGATCCTGACGCAGCTCGTCGATACCTCGACCGGCTTCGCGTCGTTCGGCGACGTCCTGCTCGACGATTTCGGTCGCATCGCCTTCTCCGCGACGAAGTCCCGCGGCGGGAGCGGCGTCTACGACGGCCCGGATCCCGTCGCGAACAAGATCCTCGAGGTCGGCGACATCGTGGACGGCCGGCTCTACTCCGTCGTGATGCTCGGCAAGGGCAACGACTGGGGACAGTTCACGCTGATCACGAGCGATTTCTTCACGACCGATCGCCAGGTCTGGCGCGTCACGCCCGAACCCGTGCCGGAGCCCGGACGAATGGCCCTGATCGGGGCCGGTGGGTTCGCCCTCGCGTCGCTCGCCCGTCGTCGCGGCGCCCTCGCGTGGGCGCCCCGTCACTGAGGCGGTTCGACGATCTCCCAGCCCATCGTTCGCAGCCGCGCGGTGGCGGCCTCGCTCTGCTCGGTCTGGAGCAGCGCGACGGCTTCGTCCCCGGATTTCGGCGTCCAATCCCTGCGCATCGGCTGCCAGACAGCGCTGCGCCGGACGGCCAGGATCACGAAATCGTCGGTGGTCGGCAGGCCGGGCGACGTCGTCCCGTTCGCGTTCTTCTCGGCCTCCGCGCGCGGGACCGGTTTGCCGCGCAGGCGTGCGACCTGCGTTCCCTGATGACGGATGCGGACGTTCCAGCGCTCGACGTCCTTCGGACGATCGAAGAGCACGTGGACGGCGTGGCGGCTCGCCAGGCGAGCCGATTCCTCACTCGATTGCCGGGAGGCCGCGACGTAGACGTCGGGGACGTCGTACTCCTCCTGGGCCTCGAGGGTGAAGACGTGATTCAGCTCCGCGTTGGTCGTGAGGCCGATCGCGATGCGCGCGCGTTCGAGGCGCAGCCGCGCGAGGGTCGTCGGCGCGAGCGCATCGCCGAACACGACCGGGAAGCCCAGCTGCTCCGCGGCGCGGCAGCAGCCCGGATTCTTGTCGGTGAACGTGATCGGGAGGCCCGCGTCGCGCAGGACTTCGCCGAGGGCGAGCGCGAGCTCTTCGGCGCCGAGGATCACGATCGCGTCGCGGCCCGGAGCGCGGACGGCGAGGAGCCAGGCGGCGATCGGCGCGAGCCCGCCGAGGACCACGACCGAGAGGGCGATCGTGAGGAAGACGAGCGCGCGCAGCTCGGCACCGCCTGCGACGCCGACCGCGTCGAGGGAGGTCGCCGTGACCGATGCGATCGCCGCGGCGACCACGCCGCGCGGGCCGAGCCAGGCCGCGAAGAGGCGCTCGCGGGTCGAGAGGTCGGAGCCGCGCGCCGACCAGAGGACGCCGATCGGGCGCACGACGAAGGCGAGCACCGCCACGGTCGCGACGCCGGGCCAGCCCAGGGCGAGCACGGTCGAGAGCCGCACGTCGGCCGCGAGCAGCACGAAGAGCATCCCGATCAACCCGATCGTCAGCTGCTCCTGGAACTCGCCGACGACCCGGGCGCGTCGCGGCGCCAGGTTGGCGAGGGCCGCCGCCGCGACGATGACCGCGAGGATGCCGCTCTCCGGCAGCACGGATTCGCAGAGCGCGAAGCCCGCCAGCGCGCCGCCGAGGACGACGAGATTCTCGAGGCCGGCGGGCACGACGCGCGGCACCCGCAGCAGCAGCGTCATCAGCCCGCCGATCGCGAGCCCCGCGCCGGCGCCGAACGAGAGGCGCAGGACGAGGCCGAGCAGGCCGTTCGCGAAGCTGCCGAGGGTCCGCTCGACGACGATCTCGAGGGCAACGGCGGCCACGATCGCGCCGATCGGATCGATCAAGAGCCCTTCGGCTTCGAGCACCGTCGCCAGCCGATTGTGGACGGGGACGAGTCGCAGCAGCGGACGGACGACCGTCGGCCCGGTCACGATCACGAGCGCGCCGTAGAGCAGCGCGCGCTCGAGGGGCCATTCGAGCAGCCAGTGGGCAGCGAGACCGCCGCCGAGGACGGTGATCAGCGCGCCCGTCGTGATCAACCGCCGCACCGGTGTCGCGGCCGCCCGGAGCCGCCGCAGCTCGAGCCCGAGACCGCCCTCGAACAGGATCACGGCCACCGCGAGCGCGACGAACGCCGGCAGGCCGTGGCCCAGCGAAGAGGGGTGGATCCAGCCGAGGCCATCCGGGCCGAGGGCGACGCCGGTCGCCAGCAGCAGGACGATGCTCGGCAGGCGCAGATGGCGCGCGACGACGTGGGCGGCGACGCCGGCACCCAGGGCGAGGGCAAAGGTGTATTCAGCGGTGAACGGGCTCATCGGCTCCCGGGCGTCTTCGGATCGTTTCTGCGGGGAATCCGGGATCGATCGTCCGGGCCGTCGGCGAGCTGCGCGGCGGCGGGGCGGCGAACCGGGTTCGGGACGAGCCTAATCCAGGTCGAGGCTCTTGCGCGAGGCTGCTAACCCTTGCGCGGCGCGCGGGCCGGCTCGAAGCGACCCGAACAGGCCATCGACGACGCGCACGAAAGGACGGGAAATGGGCAAGCTCGACGGCAGGCGTGCACTGGTCACCGGCGGCGGGACGGGGATCGGCTTCGGCTGCGCCCGCGAGCTCGCGGCCGAGGGGGCGGAGGTCACGCTCGCAGGGCGGCGGGTCGACGTGCTCGAGCAGGCGGCCGAGCGGCTGCGTGTCGAAGGGTTCGAGGTCGGCTTCGTCGGCTGCGACATCACCGAGGAGGAGTCGGTCCGCCAGGCGGTCGAGGCGGCCCGTCGCGGCGGCCGGCTCGACGTCCTCGTGGCGAACGCGGGGAGTGGATTTCCCGGCGCGATCCTGCAGATGGGCGCCGAGGCCTGGGATTTCTGCATGAAGCTGAACGTCACGGGCACGGCACTCTGCATCAAGCACGCGGGCCTCGTGATGAAGGAGAACGGCGGCGGGAGCATCGTCGCCATCTCGTCGACGTCGGGGACGAAGGTGCAGCCCTGGCTGGCCCCCTACGTGGTGTCGAAGCGGGCGCTCGACATGCTCGTGCGCTGCGCGGCGGTCGAGCTCGCGCCCCACGGAATTCGCGTCAACTCGGTGCAGCCCGGCTACGTCCCGACCGAGGTCATGGCGGTCGTCACGCCGCCCGAGCTGCACGCGACGCTCGAGGCCGCCGCGCCGCTCGGCCGCGCCGGGACGCCGGCGGACATCGGCAAATGCATCGCGTTTCTCGCGAGCGACGATGCGGGCTGGATCACGGGGCAGGTCTTCGGCGTCGACGGCGGGCTCAACGTGCCCGTCATGCCCAGCATGGGCGCGATGGCGAAGCTCGTCTACGGCGAGGAGGCCGTCGAGTCGGCGGCGCTGCCGGACCTGACGGCGCTGCCGGGGCGGGGGCGGCGGAACGCCTAACGCCGCCCGCGTCCCGGATGGGTGAACCGGAGCGCCCGCGATGGATCGACGTGCCCCGCTTCGGCGAGCCAGCGCACGGTGTCGTAGAGCGAGTCGAGGGTGGGGCGGAACCCGACGCCGAGCGCCTTCGTCGTCCCGCTCGCGTCGAGCGGGGTCCACTGGGTCGCGAAACGCGAGGCTTCGCGCGAGACGACCGGATCGATCTCGACGCCGACGAAGCGCCGCAGCTGATCGCCGACGCGGCCGGCGAGGCGGATCGCCTGGCCGGGGACTTCGAAGCGCGGGATCCGCACGCCGGCGGCCTGGTCGAGGCGCTCGGCGAACTCGCTCCAGGGCAGGTATTCGGCGGCCGTGACGAATCGGCCCGGCGCGGGCGCGCGCTCGACGAGCGCGGCGTGGACCGCGGCGAGATCGCGGACGTCGACGGTCTGGAGGCCGGAGCTCGTGATGGCCACGCCGTCGCGCAGCATCATCGCGATGCCCTTCACGCCCTCGGAGAGGCCGGGATCGTCGGGGCCGATGACGCCCGGGGGATAGGTGATCGCGATCGGGGCGCCCTCGTCCTGCAGCGCCCGCACGCGGCGCTCGGCGGCGACCTTCGAAGCCGCGTAGGCGTCGCCGTCCTCGATGATCGGTGTCGTTTCGTCGGCCCGCGCGAGGCCGCGGGTATCGAAGACGGTCGTCGACGAGAGGTGGACGATGCGGGCGATGCCGCTCTCGAGCGCCCGCTCGATCAGGCGGCGGATCGCGAGCACGTTCTCGCGGGCGACGCGGCGCGCTTCGCGAGCGGAGGCCGCGAGGGCGACGGGCGCCGCGGTATGCACGAGGCCGTCGCACTCGCGCAGTGCGCGGGCGGTATCGGGTGCTGAGGTCAGGGATCCGACCACGAGGTCTTCGAGCACGGCGGGATCGTGCTGCCAGAGGCGCTCGGCCTTCTTCGCGTCGCGGACGAGCAGCCTGACGTCGTGGCCGGCGGCGCGCAGGGCGCGCACGGTATGGGAGCCGATGAAGCCGGTTCCGCCAGTGACGAGGATGCGCATGGTCGCCCCGATCGAATGCCGTACGGGATGCCGGGCACCGTCATCCCCGGAACAGCATTCCCCAGAAATGCCGCGACAGCATTCCCCAGAAATGCAAAGGGCGCCCGGACCGACGGTCCGGACGCCCTCGCGATGCGCGACGCGCCGAGGCTAGGCCTTGATCTTGGCGCAGGCCCCCTTGACCGTCTTCACGATGACGCCGGCCACCTTGTAGGGATCGGCGTTCGCGGCCGGTCGGCGGTCTTCCAGCCAGCCCTTCCAGCCCTTCTCGACCGTCGCGATCGGGATGCGGATCGAGGCCCCGCGATCCGACACGCCGTAGCTGAACTTGTCGATCGACTGGGTCTCGTGAGCGCCGGTGAGGCGCTGGTTGTTGTCGGCACCGTACACGGAGATGTGCTCCTGGATCACCGGCTCGAAGGCCTTGCAGACCTGGTCGTAGACGGCCTGGCTGCCGCAGGTGCGCAGCAGGGTGTTCGAGAAGTTCGCGTGCATGCCCGAGCCGTTCCAATCGCCCTTGATCGGCTTCGGCTGCCAGTTGATCGAGAAGCCGTAGCGCTCGCAGGTCCGCTCGAGCAGGTAGCGGGCCACCCAGGCCTCGTCACCGGCGCGCGCCGCGCCCTTCGCGAACACCTGGTACTCCCACTGACCGCAGAGCACCTCGGCGTTGATGCCCTCGACGTTCAGCCCCGCATCGAGGCAGATGTCGAGGTGCTCTTCGACGATCTCGCGGCCGACGGCATTCTTCGCGCCGACCGAGCAGTAGTACGGTCCCTGGGGCCCGGGGAATCCGCCGGCGGGGAAGCCGATCGGCTTGTTCGTCTCGTTGTCCCAGATGCAGTACTCCTGCTCGAAGCCGAACCAGAAGTCGTCGTCGGGATCGTTGATCGTCGCGCGGCCGTTGGACGGATGCGGCGTGCCGTTCGCGTTCAGGACCTCGGTCATCACGAGGAAGCCGTTCTTGCGGCCCGGATCCGGAAAGAGTGCGACGGGCTTGAGGAGGAGATCCGAAGAGCCACCCGGCGCCTGCTCCGTCGACGAGCCGTCGAACGACCAGACGGGGCAATCTTCCAGCTTGCCGCCGAAATCTTCGACGACCTTCGTCTTGCTGCGCAGGCTCTGGGTCGGCTTGTACCCGTCGAGCCAGATGTATTCGAGCTTGGACTTCGTTCCCATGTTCGGGGGATCTCCATTCGGTGATATGAGGTCAGCGTGGGGTCCTGAAGGACTCGGCTTGGGAGCCGCGGATCCGAGGAGCAACGACTGTGCCAAAGGCGGGTCAGCTTCTCAATCGAAGGCAAGGGCGGTCGATCGGGCGCGAGAACGAATTCAGGCGGGTTTCCGGCCGATCGGGCGATCGGTTCGAGATGGCCCACTCGGGCCGGGTCGCGAAGCGCTGCTCATCGACTGGGCAGGCTGCCTTCGAAATGTGCAGGATCCGGCACGCCCGGTCGTGCTTCCGATCGCCCCTGGCCGGGTCTTGCGCCAGACTGCGGCGGCGGCCGGGCGCGGGCCCGGTCCGGGGAGATGGTGCGATGGGCGAGGGTGTGGTTCGGGGGGATCGGTCGGTTCGGGTCCCCGTGCTGCGATTGGCGGCGGCCGTCGTGCTGCTCGGCGGGCTCGCCTGTCGCGGGGACGCCCCCGTTCTCGCCGATTGTGCGCCGCGCAGCGGGCTCACGCCGATCTGCCGATTCCAGGCGCCCGAAGATCTCGCGGTCGTCGGCGGCTGGATCGTCGTCAGTCAGATGCCGAACGCGAAGGGCCCCGGGAGTCTCGTCGCCTTCCATCCCGAGACCCGCTCGATCCGCAAGCTCTATCCCTCGCCGCGGACTGCACGGACCGCTCGGGCCGGCGGTCCGCCGCAGGGCGTCGACGCCACCGATGTCGAAACCGCGGCCGCGCTCGCAGCGGCCGCCGCGGCGCCGGACGGGGGATGCTCGGCAGGTGCACCGCCGCCGTTCGAGGATTTCGCGCCCCACGGCATCGACGTGGAGGGGACGCGCCTGCTCGTCGTCAACCACGGCCGGCGCGAGGCGATCGAGGAGTTCGCGCTTTCGGCCGCGGGCGGCGCGCCCGCGCTCGACTGGAAATCGTGCACTCCGCTGCCCGCCGACGCGAGTGCCAACGACGTCGTCGCCCTCGCCGACGGCGGATTCGCCGCGACGAAGATGGTCGAACGGCCGCAGTGGCTCGGCATCCTGAAGCTCGTGCTCGGCCTGAAGACCGGCGCACTGCTTCGCCATGGGCCGGGGGGCGAGGGCTGGGAGACGGTGCCGAACAGCGCGGGCCAGGCGCCCAACGGCGTCGAGGTCGATGCGGCGGGACGATTCTTCGTCGCCGAATGGACGGGACGCAGGATCGTGCGCCTCGCGCCGGATGGAAGCGGACGGGAGTCGGTCGGGCTCGATTTCTCCCCCGACAATCTCGCCTGGGCGAGCGACGGGCGCCTGCTCGTCGCCGGCCAGCGCGCGAGCGTCTTCGACGTGCCGGCCTGCGCCGCCCTCGAAGAGGGGACGTGCGCCCTGCCTTCGGTCGTCGTCGCCGTCGATCCGGCGACGCTCGAGGTCTTCCCGCTCATCGACCAGGATCCGCCGACCGCCCTCGGCGCCGCATCGATCGCCGTCGAGCAGGGCGGATCTCTCTGGATCGGCGCGTTCGTGGGCGACCGGATCGTGCGCTGGGACGGGATCCCCTAGCGCAGACGGTCGACGCCGGCGATCGGTCGGGCCGGGCAACGGCCACGCGGAGGCAACGATGGAAGACCTCGTCATCGAATGCGCCCTCAACGAGCAGGTCTCCCGGAGCGAGCATCCCGGGGTGCCGATCCGGGTCGAGGAGATCGTCGCCGACGCCCTCGCAGCCGCGGCGGCCGGCGCCGCGATCCTGCATTTCCATGCGCGCGACGAGGCGACCGGCGAGCTGCTGCATCCCGGGACCGAGGTCTACCGCGCGATCTTCCGCGGCATCCGGCGCGAGAACCCGGACGTGATCCTCTATCCGACCTACGGCGCATCGCCGACGCCGGAAGCGCGCTTCAACCACCTCGCCGAGCTCGCGGGCGATCCCGAATGCCGACTCGACTTCGCGACGATCGATCCCGGCGCGGTCAACTACGCCGACTACGATCCGGAGACGAAGACCATCGGATGGGATTACGTCCTCTCCGTGACCCATGCGGAAGCCCGATTCTTCTTCGATCTGGCGAAGCGCCACGGCATCCGTTTCAGCTTCACCGTCCGCGAGCCCGGCCAGATCCGTCACGTGCTCGCCTATCGCGACATGGGGCTCGTGCGGGATCCCCTCTTCTTCAAGATCACGCTCAGCGAAAAGCATCTCTGGGGGATGCCGCCTTCGATCGAGGCGCTGAAGGCCATGACGCAGGGCGTGATCCCGGTGGGCGTCGCCTGCCGCTGGATGCTCTTCGTCGAGGGCGGTTCCCGGAACTTCGTGCAGCTCTGTCGCTTCGCCGCGCTGAACGGCGGGCACGTACGGCTCGGCGTCGGGGATTCGCCGCGCTACGACGGCCGGCTGCTCTCGAATGCAGAGCAGGTCGCGGAGGTCGTGGCGATGGCGCGCGATGCAGGGC
>JAWKRX010000025.1:0-76406 GCA_041389425.1 Myxococcota bacterium | reverse complement strand
AGGACCTCGCGCTCGATGCCCGCGAGCTGCGGCCGGACGATCAGCAGATCGATCCCGAGCCGCGCCCGATCGAGGATGAGTCGTGCGGTGACCTCCGCCGGCGTTCCGATCACCGCGCGGCTCTCGAGCGGCGCATCGATCGCAGCGTTCACCGCCTCCGGGAGCCCCGCCCGCCGCCCGGGCAGCTCGCTCGCGAGGCGTGCCCGGATCGCGCCCAGCTCGCGCGGGCTCTCGGAGACGAAAACGGTCCGCATCACCAGCGAGAGCGGCGGGCGGGCCGGGTCGGCCCAGCCCTCGCGGTGGCGGCGCTGGTTCTCCGCGATCTGCTCCCGCGTCTCGACCGGGGAGGCGAGGTAGGGGAGCCCGTGCCTCGCGGCCTGCGCGAGGCCCTTGGGTCCGAAAGCGGCGACGGCGAGCGGCGGATGGGGGCACTGGAAGGGCGCGAACGCGCTGCCCCGATCGTGGCCTTCGGACCAGCGTGTCCGCATCCGCTCGAGCACCTCGTCGAAGCGATCCCGCTTCTGCGCCGGGGGGACGCGGAAGGCTTCGAGCATGCGTCGCTGGAATCCGCGCCCGAGCCCGATCAGCGTTCGTCCGCCGCAGAGCTGGTCGAGGGCGGCGATCTCGGCGGCGAGGGCGTCGGGCGGATGGAGCGGGAGGAGCAGCGAAGTGGTTCCCAGCCGCAGCCGTCGCGTCGCCGTCGCGAAGCGCGCCAGCTCGAGCAGCGGGGCCGGGCAGACGCCGCGTTCGAAATGCATCTCCGGGAGCCAGATGGAATGGAGCCCCAGCGCCTCGGCCTGCTCGACCCAGCGAAGCCGGCTCGACTCGGGATCACCAGGCGGTGCCCCCCCGAGCGAGAGGCCCAGCGCGGGGCTTTCGAGGCCCCAGACGACTCGGCTCGACGCCCCGGCGCCCGGGGAGGCGGGCTCGGCCGCGGGAGCCGCGAGCGCGGCGGGCGATGAAGGGGTCGGCAAGGCGTCCGGCGGGCTCTGCACGTTCGGACCCTACCACTCGCCTCGGGGCGCGGCTCTTGATTGCATCACCCACGGGGGTCAACTAAGCTCGGCCCCCGTGAGATTCATTTCCCCAAAGGTCGAAACCTTCGGGGACGTTCGGCCGATCCTGCGGGCGCGTTCCAAATCCCAGTCGGGGATCATCGGGAGAGCACGACATGATTGAGACGATTCTGGTGGCGACGGATGGTTCGGAAGACGGCAACGCCGCCGAGCAGACGGCGATGGGTCTGGCCTCGCGATTGCGGATCAAGCTTTCCGCCATCTCCGTCGTCGACGAACGACGATTCCGCGCGCCCGCGGGCTCCGGTTTGAATCTCCCGCCTTTCCCCGAGGCCGAAGTCGCTTCGTACTACCGCGCACGGGCCGATGCCGTCGCCCGCCGCTTCAACGAGCGCGCGCGCGGCGAGGGGCTCGACGCGACTTGTGAGGTCCTGCAGGGGCCCTGCGATGATCGGATCGTCGAACGCGTGCAGGCGGCCGATCTGCTGGTGATCGGTCGCAACAGCGCGGGCAGCCGCGACAAGAACGCGCTCGTCGGGCACACGGCGGACACGGTCCTGCGCAAGACCAGCAAGTCGACGATCCTGGTGCCGAGCGGTGCGCCGCTGACCGGCCCCCTCGTGCTCGGCTTCGACGGCTCGCCCGGCTCGCGCATCGCGGCGAAGCTGGCCGTGGCGCTCGCCAACGGCCTCAACGAATCGGTCCACGTCTTCGTCGATTCGAAGGACAAGGGCCGCGCCGTCGCGCGCTTCGACGAGGTCCGGCAGCTGGTCGGCGGGCTCTCGGTTCCGGTGCGGGAGACGTCGTCGACCCTCGGTCGCCCGGACGTGAAGATCGTCGACACGGCGAAAGAGGTGCGCGCCAGCCTGATCGTCATGGGCGCCTACGGTCGCAATCGGATCACGGACTACTTCCTGGGGAGCAACGCCGCCTCCGTCGCGCGCACCTCGCCGGTGTCCGTGCTGCTCGCCCGATAGCCTTGCCGCGCACGGCCGGGCCCGTCCGGCTCGCCGAGCTCGCCCGGGCGATCGGTCTCGCCGTCGACGGGGACGCGTCGCTCGAGATCCGCGGATTCGCCTCCCTCGAAAAGGCGCACGAAGACGAGCTCGTCTTCGTGCGCGACCGCGCCCACGCCGCGGCCCTCGCGGCGAGCCGCGCGATCGCCGTCGTCGCGCCGCCCGGTCTCGCCGTCGGCGACCGGAGCGTGCTGCGCAGTCCGCGGCCGGCCCACGATTTTTCCCGCCTCATGCAGGTCTTCCTGCCCGCGACGCGGCCGCCGGCCGGAATCGCGCCCGGCGCCCACGTCGATCCGAGCGCCGTCGTCGATCCGACCGCGTCGATCGCGCCCGGGGCCTATGTCGGTCCCGGGAGCCGGATCGGTGCGCGCACCGTCGTGGCGCCGAATGCGACGATCGGAGCGCGGGTCTGCATCGGCGAGGACGGCTGGATCCACGCGGGCGTCGTGATCCGGGAGGACTGCGCGCTCGGCGATCGGGTCGTCCTGCAGCCCGGTGTCGTCGTCGGGAGCGACGGGTTCGGGCTCGTGGCGGATGCCGAGGGAAGGCCGGTCGCGATGGCCCATCGCGGCCGGGTCGTGATCGAGGACGACGTCGAGGTCGGGGCGAATACCACGATCGACCGCGCGACCCTCGACGAGACCCGCATCCGCCGCGGCGCGAAGATCGACAATCTCGTGCAGATCGCCCACAACTGCGACATCGGCGAGGACGCCCTGATCGTCGCGCAGAGCGGCCTCTCTGGCGGCACGGTCGTCGGTGCCGGCGCGATCGTGATGGCGCAGGCGGGCACGACGGGTCATCTGCGCATCGGCGCGCGCGCCTTCGTCGGGGCGCGCGCGGGGCTCCACCACGACGTCGCCGACGGCGAGCGCGTCTTCGGCTCGCCCGCGATGGAGGAGCGGACCTGGCATCGCGCGATGGCGGGGCTGAAGCGTCTGCCCGCGCTGCTGCGCCGCGTGCGGCGGATCGAGCAGCGGCTCGGTCTGGGCCCCGATGCGGACCCTGGCGATCCGACGCCATCCCGAGGAGACTCCGGCCCGGATTGATCGAGGCGGGGGCGCGCGGATGTCGAGCGGAGCGGATTCGGGCGAGGTGCGCGGCGGCGACGGGCGTCCAGCGGTGCGGCCTTCGCTCGCGGCGCTGCGCGCGGAGTACGCGGCGGCCGGCGGCGATCGTGATCTCGATGCGCTGCGCGAGCGACTCGCGGGGGACGAGCGGACGGGCGCCCGCGCGCTGATCGCGCGGATCGATGCGCGGCGCCTCGCCGAGCGGCGCGAACGGGAGCGGCTCGCGGGCCTGCTCGCGCTGCGCGACGCATTGGCCGCGCGGGGCGTGCGCGGCATCGCGGGGGTCGACGAGGTCGGGGTCGGTCCGCTCGCGGGGCCCGTCGTCGCCGCGGCGGTCGTGCTCCCGATGCAGGTCGAGCTCGCGGGCCTCGACGATTCGAAGCGCGTGCCGCCCGCTCGGCGCGAGAGCCTCGCCCGCGAGATTCGGGCCTGTGCCCTCGGCATCGGAATCGGCGAGGTCTCCGTGCTCGAGATCGATCAGCTGGGCATCTACCACGCGGCGCTCGAGGCGATGCGGCGCGCGGTCGCGAGCCTGGCGCGGGTCCATCCGGTGGGCCACCTGCTGGTCGATGCGCGGACGGTGCCCGGCATCGACGTGCCGCAGACCTCCATCATCAAGGGCGATGCGAAAGATGCCAGCATCGCCGCCGCGTCGATCGTCGCGAAGGTCTTCCGCGACGCCGCGATGACCCGCCTCGGAGAGCGCCATCCGGCCTACGGATTCGAGCGTCACATGGGCTATGGCACCGCCGAGCACGTCGCCGCGCTCGAGCGCCACGGCCCGTGTCCCGTCCATCGGCGCTCGTTCGCGCCCGTCGCCCTCGCCGAGCGCCGCCTCGTCGCGCGCTCCGGCGCCCGGGCATGACGCAGCCCGAGCGCGCACGTCCGCGGTTCGTGATCCGGCGCCGCCCCGAAGACTTCGTCGTCGTCGAAGAGCCGCTCTACCCGGCTTCCGGCAGCGGCGGGCATCTCTTCGTCGAGATCGAAAAGCGCGGCCGGACGACGGAGCAGGTGGTCCGCGAGATCGCACGGGGACTCGGCATCGCGCCGATGGACGTCGGTTATGCGGGCCGGAAGGATCGCCACGCGCTGACGCGCCAATGGCTCTCGCTGCCCGGAATCGAGCCGGAGCGTGCCCTCGCGCTCGAGCTGGAGGACGTCCGTGTCCTGCAGGCGATCCGGCACGAGCACAAGCTGAAGACGGGCCAGCTGCGCGGCAATCGCTTCGAGCTCTTCGTGGCGACCGACGCGCCCCTCGATCTCGCACCGATCGAGGCGCGGGCCGCGGAGCTGATCCGGCGCGGAATGCCGAACCGCTACGGCGAGCAGCGCTTCGGTCGCGCGGGCGACAACGCCGATGCGGCCCGCAAGCTCTTCGGCGGCCGGATCGCGCGCCGGGATCTGCGCGCCGCGCGCTTTCTCGTCTCCGCGCTCCAGTCGGAGGTCTTCAACGCGGTGCTCGCCGAGCGCGAAGAGGGCTGGGACGAGGTCGTCGTCGGCGACCTCGCGCGGGTCGAGGTAAGCGGCGGACTCTTCTGGGTCGACGACCTGGCCCGCGAGCTGCCGCGCGCCCGTGCCTTCGAAATCAGCGCGACCGGCCCGATCTTCGGGACGAAGGTGCGCGAGCCGCGCGGCGAAGTGCTGGCCCTCGAGTCCCGCGTCCTCGCGCGCCACGGCATCCCGCCCGCCAGCGAGCTCGTCCTCCCGCGCGGGCTGCGGGCGCTCGGGACACGGCGGCCGCTGCGGGTCGCACCGCGCGACCTCTCTTTGTCTGCGGCGCCGGACGGAAGGGGGTTCCGACTCGCGTGCGGCCTTCCTTCCGGCGCCTACGTCACCGTCCTGCTCGAGTGTCTGATCGGCGAGCTGGGCGGGATCGTCGATGGATCGCGCGAGCCGAGCGCCCCTGACGATCGGTCGGATGCGGGTGTATCGTCGGCCGACGTTGATTGAGGATTCATCCGGAGCGGCTCGTCGGCCGCTCCGAAACGACTTCGATCCGGCTCGGGGACGGCTCAGAGGCGGATCGGAGGCGAGGAGGGCGACGTGAAGATCGCAGCCAGTGTGACGGATTTGATCGGCGGAACTCCGCTCGTCCAGCTCAACCGGGTCGCCGGCAACTGTGGCGCCAGGATCCTCGGGAAGCTCGAGTCCGCGAATCCCGGCAACAGCGTCAAGGATCGCATCGGCAAGGCGATGATCGAAGCGGCCGAAAAGGCCGGCGACCTCGTCCCCGGGCGTTCGACGATCGTCGAGCCGACCTCGGGCAATACGGGAATCGCGCTCTCGCTCATCGCGGCGGTCAAGGGCTATCCCTGCGTGATCGTCATGCCCGATACGATGAGCCCCGAGCGCCGCGCGACGATGCGCGCCTTCGGCGCGAAGATCATCCTGACCGAAGGTGCGAAGGGCATGCGCGGTGCGATCGAACGCGCCGGCGAGATCGCGGCGAAGATCCCGAACGCGTTCATTCCGCAGCAGTTCCGCAATCCGGCGAACCCGACGGTCCATTTCGAGACCACTGCCCGGGAGATCTGGGACGACACGGAAGGGCAGGTCGACGCGCTCGTCGCCGGCGTCGGCACGGGCGGCACGATCACGGGCGTCGCCCGCTACATCAAGCCGAAGAAGCCGTCGTTCCAGGCGATCGCGGTCGAGCCGGTCGACAGCCCGGTGTTGTCGGGTGGATCTCCGGGGCCGCACAAGATCCAGGGCATCGGTCCCGGCTTCGTACCGGAAGTGCTCGACGCGGACGCGCTCGACGGCGTGATCACGGTTTCGAACGAGGCCGCCGTCGCGATGTCCCATCGTCTCGCGCGCGAGGAGGGGATCCTCTGCGGGATCTCGGCCGGGGCGAACGTGCACGCGGCGATCGAATACGGCTCGCGGCCCGAGAATGCCGGCAAGACGATCGTGACCGTGATCTGCGATTTCGGCGAGCGCTACATCCAGACGATCCTGTTCGAGAAGCTCCGGTACGAGGGCAGCGATGCCCTGGACTCCTGAGCTTCGCCGTTCTTTCGAATGCGCCGCATCCGCGGATCGGGGGCGAATCGAAGGGCCCCGATTCGCCTCTTGCGGAATTTCGAGAGAAGCTGACACTCCATCACATGTCACGTGACGAGAAGAAAGCGGAGAGTCGTCGGCGGATCCTGGACTCGGCTCGGGACGTGTTCTTCCGCGACGGCTTCATGCGCGCGAACCTCGACGAGGTCGCCGAGAAGGCCGGTGTCGCGAAGGGAACGCTCTACCGCTATTTCGAGAGCAAGGCCGATCTCTACGTCGCGGTCCTGACCCACAACCACGAGATCTTCCTCGACCTGATGCAGGCCGCGGGCCGCCAGGGCGAGACCGCCCTCGACCGGGTGCGATCGATCGCACGGTTCTATTTCGCGCATTGGCTCGATCATCCCGACTACTTCCAGATCTTCTGGGCCGTCGACAACGAGAGCGTGATCGGGGAGCTGTCGCGGGACGTGATCGACAAGATCGCGAGCTTCTGGGAGCGCAACCTGAACGTGACCTACGAGGTCCTCGAGCAGGGCGTCGCCTCGGGTGAGCTCGTGCCGTGCGATACCTGGGAGGTCGCGAACGTGCTCTGGTCGATCGCGGACTCGCTGATCGAATCGGACAACACGAAGGCCCGCCGCCAGATCCGCCGGCGCCCGCTCGAACCGCTCTATACCCACGCGATCGAGACCGTGATGCGCGGAATCCTCACCGATCCGACCCGGATCGAGCTGAGCGCGCCCGATCCGGCACGCGAGACCCGAACGGCGTAGCGCGAAGTGCGCGATACCATCGGGCCGTGAAGCCCAGCCCTTCGTCGTCGACCGCCCACGATACCGCTCGACTCGTCGTCATCGACGGTGCGAATGCGATCTACCGCGCCTTCTTCGCGATTCCCAACCTGCGCGCACCCGACGGGACTCCGACCAACGCCGCCTACGGCTTCGCGACGATGCTCGCGAAGGTCCTGCGCGAGGAGCGGCCGACCCACGTCGTCGTCGCGATGGATCCGCCGGGTGGAAGCTTCCGGAACGAGATCTACCCGGAATACAAAGCCGGGCGCGACAAGCAGCCCGAGGATCTGACGACGCAGATCCCGCTCGTCGGGGAGGTCTGCGAGGCCTTTCGCGTCCCGCTGCTGATGGTGCCCGGCTTCGAGGCCGACGACGTCATCGCGACGCTCGTCGAAACCGCGCCCGAGGGCGCGGAGATCTGCATCGTGTCGACCGACAAGGACCTGATGCAGCTCGTACGGCCGGGGATCGAGCTGCTCGACACGATGAAGGGGCGACGCATCGACGAAGCCGCCGTCGAGGAGCGCTTCGGCGTCCGCCCGCCGCAGCTGCTCGATCTGCGCGCGCTCGTCGGCGATCCGAGCGACAACATCCCCGGCGTGAAGGGCATCGGGGAAAAGGGTGCCGCGAAGCTGCTGCTCGAGTTCGGCGATCTCGACCGGCTGCTGGCCGAGGCCGCGAACGTCTCCGCGAAGCGCGCGCGCGAGAGCCTGCAGGAGCATGCCGAGGATGCGCGCCTCTCGCGCGAGCTCTCGCGCCTGCGCGGCGACGCGCCCGTCGCCCCGGCGTGGCAGGGCCTCGAGCGCGCGGAGCCGGATCGCGAGCGCCTGCGCGCGCTCTATCAGCGGCTCGGATTCTCGCGCCTGCTCGATGCGCTCGACGCCGAGCCGGCCGGGGGAGTTGCGCGCGCCGTCGGTGCGGATCCGGCATCGGCGACTGCGCCCGCGCGCGGCGAGGTCGCGGGCGAGGCGGATCCGGCCTGCCTGCGCGTCTGCGACGAAGCGGGGATGCGTGCGCTGGCCGAACGGCTCGTCGCGGCGAGCGCGCTCCTGCTCCATCCCGTCGTGTCGCCCGGGACCGCAGCTTCCCAGCGTCTGCTCGGTCTCGTGGTCGGTCGCGGCGAAGACGCGCTCGCCTACGTCCAGGTCGCGGGCGACGGGCTCTTCGATCGGGCGGGCGTTTCGACGACGGCGATCGGGGACCTCGTCCGATCGGCGCTTGCCGCGTCCGCTTCCGCGGGCTGGATCGCCTTCGAGTCGAAGCGGGTCCAGAGCCTCTTCGCCGAGGCGGGCTTCGAGCTCCCGGTCCCCGCGGAAGACCTGCAGGTCGCGGGTCATCTGCTCGACCCCTCCGGCGCGCAGTCGTTGAAGGCGATGGCGCAGGAACATCTCGGGGCGGAGGTCCCGGGCTGGGAGGACATCGCCGGGCGGGGCGCGAAGGCGAAGCCGGCCCACGAGCTCGGCGTCGACGCCGTCGCGCGCTGGGCGGCGCGCGAGGCGAGCGTCCTGCCCGAGCTCGCGCGCCGGCTGCGCGCCCGCATCGAACGGGACGAGCTGATCGCCGTCTACGACGAGATCGAGCGGCCGCTCACGCGCGTGCTCTCGCGCATGGAGCGCGCGGGCGTCCGGATCGACGAGAAGCATCTCGCGCGCCTCTCCGAGGAGTACGCGGGCGAGCTCGAGCGGATCGAACGCGAGATCCATCGCCTCGCCGGCGAGGAATTCCTCGTCAGCAGTCCGAAGCAGCTCCAGACGATCCTCTTCGAGAAGCTGAACCTGCCGGGCGTCAAGAAGACGAAGACCGGGCTGTCGACGGACGAGAGCGTGCTCGAGCAGCTCGCGGGCCACCACGAGCTGCCGGCGCAGGTGCTCGCCTGGCGCAAGCTCTCGAAGCTGAAGTCGACCTACATCGATGCGCTGCCGCCGCTGGTCGATCCGCGCACGGGCCGCATCCATCCGAGCTTCCACCAGCTCGGCGCTGCGACGGGCCGCCTCTCCGCCTCGGATCCGAACGTGCAGAACATCCCGATCCGCGGCAGCGAGGGCGTCCGCATCCGCGAGGCGTTCATTCCGGCCGAGGGCCGCGTGCTCGTCTCGGCCGACTACTCGCAGGTCGAGCTGCGCATCCTCGCGCATTATTCGGGCGATCCCTCGCTCGTCGAGGCGTTCGTGCGCGGCGACGACATCCATCGCCGCACCGCGGCCGAGGTGGCCGGCATCCCGCTCGAGGAGGTGACCGACGAGCAGCGCGCGCGCGCGAAGGCCGTGAACTTCGGGATCATCTACGGCTCTTCGGCCTACGGTCTCGCGCAGCAGCTCGGCATCGCCGCGGGCGAGGCGCAGACGACGATCGACGCCTACTTCGCCCGCTACGAGGGCGTGCGCCGCTTCATCGACGCCACGATCGAGAGCGCGCGCGAGGCCGGCTTCGTCCGGACGCTCTTCGGCCGCCGCCGCTATCTGCCGGATCTGGGCTCGCGCAACCGGACGCTCCGCCAGGCAGCGGAGCGGATGGCGGTGAACACGGTCATCCAGGGGACGGCTGCGGACCTCATCAAGAAGGCGATGGTCGCGGTCGACCGGGCCATCGAGGCCGCGGCGCTCGAGGCGGTCATGATCCTGCAGGTCCACGACGAGCTCGTCTTCGAGGCGTCGCCCGGGGACCTCGAGGCGTTGTCGGCGCTGGTGCGCGAGCAGATGGAAGGGGCTGCGCAGCTCGCGGTGCCCCTGGTGGTCGATCTCGGGCAGGGCCGGAGCTGGCGGGAGGCGCATTGAGGGCCGGATTCGACCGGATTGGGCGGAATCGGCGCGGAAGGGATCCAGGGAGCGGGGCCGCAAGGGTCGCTGGATCGCGGGATCGAAGAATCAGGCGATCCACGAGGGATCAGGGGATCGGTGTTTCAACGGGGCGGCGGCACCCCACGGGAATCAAAGGCCGCGCTCCGGGGCAGAGGGCCTTCCAGGCGGCGGAAAGATTTTTCGGGCCCGGCGTTTTTTCTTCGACACTTCTGCCGGCCCGAGTCCACTTCACGAGTACATAAAGCCGAATTCCCCTTCCCAGGGATGGCCCGGAACGCCGCAAGGTGTTCCGGGCTTCTTGGTTTCTGGGGTTCGGTTGAACGACCGCGGATTCGATCCAGCCGATTGCGAAATCGCGATCGCCGAGGGCCACGATCCGGGCCGCGCGATCCCGGCAGGCAGCCGCACGGTCGTCTGCGAGGGACGCCATCGCCCATCGCCCATCGCCCATCGCCCTTCGGCCAAGATGGACGTCTCGTCGAAGGCGAACGGCATCTGCGGCACCGCGGGGACCGGTCGCTCTTCACGACGCTCGCATCGCGCGTGTGCGGACGACGATCCGGGAAACAACCGATCCACGACCCCATCGCCGGATTCGCGTCGCGAGCGACACCATGCAATGACGCGTCCGGAAACCGTGATTTTCCGGGAACCGGGAACCGATCTCGGGGTCTGAGTCGTCGCCCGTAGCGAGGACGTGGAAAGTGCCGAGTTCGTGGAACTCTCCGGTCGCGATGGTGGTGTCGCGCATCGGCCGACTGCGCACGCCCTGCTTCGAAACAGGGGGGCTTTCCTCGTCGACAGGGCGGATTCCGGCCCATCGGCGGCTGCGACGTCGCGGGCACGTCCGCTGAAGATGCGCCATGACGTCGACATGCGACGGGGCCCGCGCGCGCGTGAAAGCGCGTGGCCCCGTTCGCCTTCGAGCGAGGCGCTTCGACGATCGGGTGTCGTTCGGTGGGAAGGGCGGGGCCGCGTGGTTGCCATCGAGACCTCATCTCATATCATCGCGCCCGCGCCGACCGGGAACCGAGCCGGGAGCCACCATCGCGCCCTATGACATCCTCATCTCTTTCATCTTCGTCCTTCGTGCCTCGTCTCGTTTTCCGTCCTCTGCATTTCGTCCTCCTTGCGAGTCTCCTCCTGGTGCTCGTGTCGATCGGGTGCGGATCCGACCGGAGCGAGGATCGCGAGCACGAAGAACACGAGAATGCCGGCCATCCGATCGTCGTGACGAGCCCGGCGCGTCGGGACGTTCCCACGAAGCAGAGCTACGTCTGCCAGATCCACTCGCGTCGCCACATCGAACTTCGAGCGCTCCAGGGCGGATACCTGCAGGAGATCCGCATCCAGGAAGGCCAGTCCGTCAAGCAGGGACAGCTCCTCTTCAAGATCCTCCCGGTCGTCTACCAGGCGCGATTGGAAACCGACCGGGCGAAGCTCAATCTCGCCGAGATCACCCTCGAAAACACGAAGAAGCTCTTCGAGAAGAAGGTCGTCTCCGATCAGGAGCTCGCGATGGCGACCGCCGAGCGGGATCGGGCGCAGGCGGAGTACGACCTCGCATCGGCCGAGTACGGATTCACGAACATCGTCGCGCCCTTCGACGGCATCGTCGATCGACAGTACATGCAGCAGGGCAGCCTCGTCGAAGAGGGCGACATCCTCACGACGGTCTCCGACAACGGCCTGATGTGGGTCTACTTCAACGTGCCCGAGGCGAACTATCTCCGGTACAAATCGCTTCCGAACGCGAACGATCCGGAAAATTCGCAGCGGCTCCATCTGTCCGGTGCGACGATCGAGCTCCGCCTCGCGAACGGCGCGATCTTCGACCAGAACGCAGGCGACACGGTCACGGTCGAGTCCGACTTCGACAACAAGACCGGAAACATCCAGTTCCGCGCCGACTTCCCGAATCCCGACCGTCTGCTCCGCCACGGTCAGACGGGCACGCTCATGATCAACGAGACGCTGCACGACGCGCTCGTGATCCCGCAACGCGCGACCTTCGAGATCCTCGACCGGCAGTACGTCTACGTCGTCGACGCAGAAGGCGTCGCCCATCAGCGCGAGATCAAGGTCGCCCACGAGCTCGAAGACGTCTTCGTCGTCGGCAGCGGGCTCGAGGAGAGCGATCAGATCGTCCTGGAAGGGGTGCGGCAGGTCCGCGATGGACAATCCCTCGAGTTCGAGGTCAGGAGCCCGGAAGTCGCCCTCTCGAACATGAAATGGCACGCGGAGTAGGGGAACGGAAGTTCTCGCGATTGCCATTTCGAGAATAGGCCGTCGATGTTCAAGAAGATCCTCTTCAGGCCCGCACTCGCGCTCGTCCTCTCGATCATCGTCGTGTTCATGGGAACGCTCGGGATCACGAGCCTCCCGATCGCGCAGTTCCCCGACGTCGCGCCGCCGACCGTCTACGTCTCCATCGCCTATCCCGGTGCGAGCGCCAAGGTGCTGGTCGACTCCGTCCTGATTCCGCTGGAACAGTCGATCAACGGCGTCCAGAACATGCGGTACATGGTCTCCGACGCGACGAGCGCCGGCGAAGCCGTGATCCGGATCTTCTTCGAGCCGGGGACCGATCCGGCCATCAACGTCGTCAACGTGCAGAACCGGGTCAACATCATGTTGAGTCGGCTCCCACCCTCGTCGTGCGCGAGGGCATCCTGGTCAGCCAGGTCGTCCCGAGCATGTTGATGTACCTGAATCTGTACAGCACGGATCCGAACACCGACCAGAAGGATCTGTTCAACTACGCGAACGTCTACGTCATGCCCGTGCTGAAGCGCATTCCGGGCATGGGCATTCCGCAGAATCTCGGCAACCGCACCTTCGCGATGCGCATCTGGCTCAACCCGGAACGCATGCGCGCGTACGAAGTCTCCGTGGAAGACGTGATGGAGGCCCTCGCGCAGCAGAGCATCATCGGTTCGCCCGGCCGTCTCGGCCAGGCCACCGGGATGATCTCGCAGTCGAAGGAATACGTGCTGACCTACGTCGGTCGCTATACCGAGCCGGAGCAGTACGCGAACATCATCCTGAGAGCCCTGCCGAACGGCGAGATCCTCCGCCTCGCGGACGTCTGCGTCCCCCCCGGCGATGCGGACACGCCGCCCGCCTGGCAGGCGAGCGCCGCCGAAGCCGCATCGGTCGCGGGCACCCCGGGTCCTGCACCGACCCCGAGCGGCGAGCCGGAGGAACACGCAGGGCCGGTCGCGCAGCAGGCGAAACGGTCTCCCCAGCAGCACGCCGGCATCGAGCTCGGATCGGAGTTCTTCGACATCTACTCCGACGTCAACGGCCATCCCGCCGCGTCGATGGTGTTGAAGCAGGCCCCCGGATCCAACGCCGCCGAGATCATCGAAGAGGTCAAGACCACGCTCGAGGAGCTCAAGAAGTCGTTCCCGCCCGGGATGGACTACGAGATCGCGTACGACGTCTCGCGCTTCGTGGACGCGTCGATCGAGCAGGTTCTCCATACGCTGCTCGAAGCGTTCATCCTGGTTTCGCTCGTCGTCTTCATGTTCCTCGGCGATCTCCGCTCGACGCTCATCCCGACCCTGGCCGTGCCGGTCTCGTTGATCGGAAGCTTCTTCGTCCTGTCGATGATGGGCTTCTCGATCAATCTCATCACGCTCTTCGCGATGGTCCTGGCCATCGGCGTCGTCGTGGACGACGCCATCGTCGTCGTCGAGGCCGTTCACGCCAAGATGGCCGAGACCGGGCTGTCGCCCTATCGCGCAACCATGGAGGTTCTGCAGGAGATCAGCGGCGCGATCATCGCGATCACGCTCGTCATGGCCGCCGTCTTCGTCCCGGTGACGTTCGTTCCCGGCGCCGTCGGCGTCTTCTATCGCCAATTCGGCGTGACGATGGCCTCGACGATCATCCTGTCCGGTCTGGTCGCGTTGACGCTCACGCCCGTACTCTGCGCGATGATCCTGAAGCCGCATGGAAGCGGGGACGCCCATGCGCATGCACACGAGAATTCGATGGCGGCACGGTGGGCGCGGCTCCGCGAGCAGGGACGGGCGAAGCTCGCTCTGTTCGCCCTCGTTGCGGCGGTGCTCATGGCGGGGCTCCTCTACGTGGCGTACTGGCTCTGGGGGCCGATCGGTTTCCTGCTGCTCGGCGTTCCCTTCGTGCAGCGGCCCTTCAGCCGTGGCGTCGACCGGGTCACGAATTTCTACGCCGGTCGGTTGCTCAGCCCGATCGTCGTCCGGCGCGCCGTGACGCTCGGCGTCGTCGGCGTGTTCGGCCTGGGCATCGTGGCGATGAGCGAGGTGCTTCCGAGCGGCTTCATCCCGGGCGAGGATCAGGGCACGATCTACGCGGTGCTTCAGACGCCCCCCGGATCGACCCTCGAGTACACGAACGACAAATCCCTGGAGCTCGAGCGGATCGCCCACACGATCGAAGGCGTGCGGTCGGTGACCTCCGTCGCCGGGTACGAAGTCCTGACGGAAGGGCGAGGTTCGAACGCGGGGACCGCGATCATCAATCTCCGGGACTGGTCCGAGCGGAAGCTCACCGCGGTCCAGATCATCGAGGAGCTCGAGGAGCGCACTCGGGAGATGACGGACGTCAAGCTCGAATTCTTCGAGCCGCCGGCGATTCCGGGCTTCGGCGCGGCCGGCGGCATCTCGTTGCGCATCCTGGACGAGACCCAGTCCAGCACGCCCGACTACCAGCGGCTCGGAGAGCTCACCGAGCGGTTCATGGCCGCCCTGTCGGAGCGCGAGGAGGTCGCCAGTCAGTTCACGTTCTACGCGTCCGACTATCCACAGTACGAGCTCGTGATCCACAACGACGTCGCGATGCAGAAGGGGGTGTCGATCGAGGCCGCGCTCACCAACCTGAACATCCTCATCGGCAGCACGTACGAGCAGGGGTTCGTCCGGTTCAATCAGTTCTACAAGGTCTACGTCCAGGCCTGGCCCGCGTTCCGGCGCATGCCACAGGATCTGGAGAACCTGTTCGTCCAGAACGAGGACGGCGAGATGGTCCCGTACTCGTCGTTCATGGAGCTCAAGAAGGAGCAGGGCCTGAACGAGATCACTCGCTACAACCTCTATCCTTCGGCGGCGATCCAGCTCGTTCCGGCGCTCGGCTTCTCGACGGGACAGGCGATCCAGGCCGTCCGCGAAGTCGCCGAAGCGACGCTTCCGCGGGGCTACGAGCTCGGATGGGAAGGTCTGTCGTGGGACGAGGCACGCAAGGGCAATGCGGCCATCTCCATCTTCCTCGTCGTCGTCGCCTTCGTCTATCTCGTCCTGGTGGCGCAATACGAGAGCTTTCTCCTGCCTCTCGCGGTGATCGCATCGCTACCGGTGGGCATCTTCGGGTCGTTCCTGTTCCTGCAGGCCGCCGGTCTCGCGAACGACGTCTGGGCCCAGCTCGGATTGATCATGCTGGTCGGCCTGTTGGGGAAGAACGCGATCCTGATCGTCGAGTTCGCCGTGCAGCGGCGGCGCGAGGGCTCGTCGCTCCGGGACGCCGCGATCGAGGGCGGGAAGCTCCGGTTCCGACCCATCCAGATGACGTCGTTCGCGTTCGTCGCCGGGCTGATTCCGCTCGTCGTGGCCAGGGGTGCGGGCGCGATCGGAAACCGCACGATCGGTGTGACCGGCGTCGGCGGCATGCTCTTCGGCACGATCGTCGGCGTGGTCGTGATCCCCGGCCTCTACTACCTCTTCGCGCGTCTGTCCGACGGAAAGAAGCTGCTCCGCGACGAGACGGATCTCCCGCTCAGCGAGGAGTCGGAGCGCAGGGGCGCGGTCGCTTCGCTCAGCGATCTCGACGGGACGGAGAACGCATTGTGATGGTGTTGGGACGCTCGATTCCGTTCGCGGTGGCCTGCTGCGCGATCGCGCTGGCGGGTTGCGCGGAGCTGCCCTTTGCGGTGCCCGCCCCGAACCCGCTCGTCGAGGAGCTCGCCGAGGCGCCGGCCCCGATTCCCGACGCATTTCCGCAGACCGCAGAGCAAGGCAGCGCCGCGCAGACGGAATGGCGGAGTTTCTTCGAGGACGAACGACTCACTGCGATCATCGAATCGGCCCTGGAGAACAACCAGGAGCTGAACGTCCTGCTCCAGGAGATCGAGGTCTCGAAGGCCGAAGTCCTCCGGCGCAAGGGCGCCTACCTGCCCTTCATCACGCTGGGCGCGGGCGCCGGCGTCGACAAGGTCGGAGAGTATACGCGCGACGGCGCGGTCGAGGAGAATCTCGACATCAAGCGGGGCAGGGAATTTCCCGATCCGCTGCCGGACTTTCGCTTCGCAGCGGAGTTCTCGTGGGAGCTGGACATCTGGAAGAAGCTCCGCAACGAGAAGAAGGCCGCGACCCTGCGATTCCTGGCCACGCGCGAGGGCCGGAACTTCATGATCACGAATCTCGTCGCGGAGATCGCGAGCGCCTACTACGAACTGATGGCGCTCGACAATCAGCTGATGATCCTGACGCAGATGATCGACGTCCAGCAGAACGCGCTGGAGATGATTCGCTTGCAGAAGGATGCTGCCCGGGTCACCGAATTGGCCGTCCAGCGCTTCGTCGCCGAGGTCGCCAAGAACCAGAGCCGCCTCTACGAGGTCAAGCAGCAGATCGTCGTGGCCGAGAATCGGATCAATTTCCTCTGCGGTCGTCCTCCCCAGCCGATCGAACGGCCTTCCGCGACCTTCGAGGCGATCGCACTCGATCCGGTTCATCCCGGCTCGCCCGCGGATCTCCTGATGAATCGCCCCGACGTCCGGCAGGCGGAGCTCGAGCTGGCTGCTGCGGAGCTCGACGTGAAGGCGGCGCGGGCGCGCTTCTTTCCCCAGCTCGACATCGCCGCCGCCGTCGGATTCGATTCCTTCGCGCTGGCGTCGCTCTTCACCGCTCCGGAGTCGCTCCTCTACAACGTCGCGGCCGAGCTCATGGTCCCCCTCGTCAACAAGACCCAGATCCGGGCTGCCTACGACGGCGCGAGCGCGGAGCAGATCGCAGCGATCTATCACTACCGGCGGGTCGTCCTCAATGCCTACGTCGAGGTCGTGAATCAGCTCTCGCAGATCAGCAACATCAACCGCAGCTTCGACCTGAAATCCCAGCAGGTCTCGGCGCTGTCACGCGCGATCGACGTCGCGGTCCTGCTGTTCAGATCCGCGCGGGCGGATTACACGGAGGTCCTGCTCACCCAGCGCGATGCCCTCGAGTCGAGGATCGAGCTCGTCGATCTGAAGCAGCAGCAGATCGACGCCCGGGTCAAGGCCTACCGGGCTCTGGGCGGCGGCTACGTCCACGGCAAGCCTGAAGACGAGCTGGTCTCGCAGTAGGCCCCTCCGGACGGTTCGCGACCGCGCATCGCCATCCCGCAGGCCTCTCGATCGCTCTTCACGCTGGTCGCGTTCGGCACCTCTTCGTTGGTCGACCGGATGGCGTTGCTCGACCCGGCATGGCTCGCCGAACCTGGGCTGCTGGAAACGAGCCTCGGCGACGCGCTCGCCGACACCGACATCCGCATCAGGCCTCCGCGGCTGGTTCGCTACGCCGCCACCGTACATTCCGACGGGTTCACGTGCGCAACCCTTCGCTGCCCGAGCCGCCACCTCCGTTCGAGACCAGGCTCTGGCTCGATCGGCGTCGGCGGGTCGTGTCTTCGCCCGGTCCGTGCGCTTTCGTGCAGGCGAAGGCAGGCCAGACAGGCCGGCATCGGATCCCCCGCCGCTCCACGCGCCGACTGCGACACGCAAAGCACGTCGTTTGTAGAAACGGCTCGCGATCCGGAATGCAATCCGGCATCGAAGCGGTCGTCGTGCTATGCGTCGTTCCCGTTCCGACACGGATTCGTCGGTCCAGGCGCCGCGTGCCACGCTCGACGCGTTCCGGTCGACGACCGGTCGGCAAGGAGATCCGATGGAGATCCTCGCGGAGATTTCATGGCGAGTCGTGCTCGACAATCTCGCCCACCTCGGAATCGCGTTCATCGTCGCACTTCCGCTCGGCTGGGATCGCGAGCGAAGTGAACGGGGTCCCGGTCTGCGCACCTTTCCGCTCGTCGCCATCGGCAGCTGTGCCTTCCTGTTGGTCGGCCGCGACCTGCTGGAGGGGTCGGAGAGCCATGCCCGGCTGCTCTACGGCCTGATGACGGGCATCGGGTTCATCGGCGGTGGATCGATCTTGAAAGGCGAAGGGACCGTCTCGGGCACCGCGACCGCCGCGAGCATCTGGAACACGGGCGCGATCGGCGCGGCCGTCGCCTGGCAGCGCTACGAGATCGCGATCGCGCTCTCCCTCGTCAACTTTCTTCTGCTTCGTTTCGGTGCGCGCGCGAAGAGACGCTGGGTGTCGAGCGATCGATCGTGAAGGTGCAGACGACCACCTGTCTGATCGCCGGCGGCGGGCCCGCCGGCATGATGTGTGGCTTCCTGCTCGCCCGGGCCGGCATCGAGGTCGTCGTGCTCGAGAAACATGCGGACTTCCTGCGCGACTTTCGCGGCGACACCATTCATCCTTCGACCCTGGAGCTGATGGGGAGCTCGGCCTCTTGCGCGTGTTCCTGGAACGACCTCATCAGGACGTCGCCTACGGCGAGCTCGACATCGGGGGTCGGCGCGTACGTCTCGTCGATTTCACGCATCTGCCGGTCGCGCACAAACGCCTCGTCTTCATGCCGCAGTGGGAGTTTCTCGACTTCCTCGCCGAGGAGGCCGATCGGCTTCCGAACTTCATTCTGCGAATGGAGAGCGAGGCGATCGGGCTGATCCGCCAGGGCGAACGTGTCGTCGGCCTTCGGGTGAAGACGAGGGCGGGAGAGGATGAGATCCGGGCCGAGGGATTGGTGATCGCCGCCGACGGCCGCGATTCACGACTGCGCGGCCAGGCCGGTCTTCCGGTCCGGGATCTCGGCGCGCCGATGGACGTGATGTGGTTCGCGCTCCCGGTACGCCCGGACGAAGACCAACCCCTCGGCCACGCCGTGCTGGGTCGCGTCGAGCAGGGCCAGGCGATGGTGATGTTGCATCGCGGCGACTATTGGCAGTGCGCGCTGATCATCCGCAAAGGGGCCGCGCGGAGTGTGAGAGCCGAAGGGCTCGCCGCGTTTCGCCGTCGCATCGCCCGCCTGGCCGGTCGCGAGCGGATCGAGCAGCCGGCCAGCTGGGACGACGTCGCGCTCCTGACCGTGCGCGTCGACCGGCTCGAACGGTGGCATGCGCCGGGGCTCCTGTTCATCGGGGATGCGGCCCATGCCATGTCACCGATCGGCGGTGTGGGCATCAACCTCGCGATCCAGGATGCGGTCGCCGCGGCGAACATCCTGCACGCCCCCTTGAGCCGGGGCCGGCTCGAAGAGCGGGACCTCGCCCGGGTCCAGCAGCGGCGGGCCTTTCCGACCTGGGCGACGCAGAAGCTCCAGACGACGATCCAGGATCGCGTCATCGACCCCGTTCTGAAGGGCGCACGGCCACGCGTGACCTGGCCGATCGCCTGGATGCAGGCGTGGCCCTGGTTGCAGCGCCTGCCGGCGCGCGCGATCGGCCTCGGATTTCGCCCCGAGCACGTCGAATCACCTCGACGGGACACCGGCGAAGAGGCGCCGAGCGCATGATGCCGGCGCGTGTTCCCCGCGCGGGCATGGCACGCGGCCTGCACCGATCGTGGCGACCACCGGGCAAAGCCCACTCGCCGCGCCGGTCCGGTCGTCGTCGGGGCAGGATGGGGAGGCGCTTTGTACAAAGGGCTTCGGCAGAGGACGGCGCGGATCCGCGCGAAGCTCGAGTCCATGCTCGATCCCGCCGCGCTCGATGCCCAGCCCCGCTGGAAACGCATCGCGCTGCGCCTGCTCCGCGCAGCGCGGGCGACGGGCGGCGATTTGATGGAAGACCGGCTCAGCCTCTGGGCCATGAGCCTGGTCTACACGACACTGATGTCGATCGTCCCGCTGCTCGCCGTCAGCTTCTCCGTCCTCAAGGGATTCGGGGTCCACACCGAGATCCAGCCCCTGCTCCTCCACTACCTCGCGCCGTTCGGCGACCGCGCCGACGAGGTGACGGCGCGCATCATGTCGTTCGTGGAGAACACCCGGGCAGACGTGCTGGGCTCCGCCGGCGTCGCGCTGCTCTTCTACGCGGTCTTCACGCTGACCCAGAAGATCGAGCGCGCCTTCAACGAGATCTGGCGGACGTCCGAGCCGCGGCCGCTCGGCGAACGGATCGCGCGGCATTTGAGCGTCCTGCTGGTCGGCCCGGTCGTCGTGTTCGCGCTGCTCGGCCTGACGGCGTCGGCCGCGAACAGCAAGATCGTGCATTGGCTGATGGATCTCGACCCCTTCGGTCCGATGGTCTCGTTCACGGTCGGTCTGACGCCCTATCTGCTGGTGATCATCGTCTTCGGCGTCCTCTACAAATGGATCCCGAATACCGCCGTCGAAAGCGGTCCCGCGATCGTCGGTGCCCTGCTCGCCGGAATCGCCTGGGAATCGGCGGGCATCGCATTCGCGTCCTTCGTGGGAAGCTCGGGTCGCTACGACGCGATCTACTCGGGCCTGGCGCTCGTGATCTTCTTCATGCTCTGGACCTACGCGAGCTGGCTGATCCTGCTCGCCGGCGCGACGTTCACCCGCCATTTCCAGCGCGGCGACGAAGTCTCCGCGGACGAGCTCGCGCAGGCACAGGACTCCGAGGTCCTCGCGCTCCGCATCGCGGGCCAGATCGCGAAGGCCTTCCGATTCGACGAGCGGACGCCGACGTCGCGGCAGCTCGGCCACGACCTCCGGCTTCCGCTCGCGGTCGTCGAGCAATGCCTCGCGCGGCTGCAGCAGCGAGGCCTGATCGTCGCGTCCGACGCCGCGCCACCGACGTGGCTGCCGCGGCGCGCACTCGAATCGATCGAGGTGCGCGAGATCCTCGACGCATGCCGGACCCGGTGCGCTCCCCGCGAGGCCGGGGACGATCGCTCGGGATCGAACGGGGTCGACGTGCTGCTGGCAGAGCTGCGTCGCGCCGGCAATGAAGTGGTGGCTGATCTCACGCTGCGCGACCTCGCGGAGCTCGCAGCCGAGACCTCGCCGGAGAAAGCTTCGTGATCCGGCACGCTCCTTGCTCCACCTTCCTGCAATGCGACTCCAATCGATCGACGAAGCGAGCGATCTCCTCACGCTCGAAGAGCACGAATCGGCGTCCGACCGCGTCACCCTCCAGGTGCCGGTCGAGCGCGCCCCGACGGGCCTGCCGGCCACCACGCTGCGTTTGCGTGCGGCGTTGGAGCGGGCCGAGAGCGTCGGGATGCTGGTGATCTACGCGGCCGGATTCCTCGTACTGGGATTCGCGTTGTGAGGCGGACGAGCGAACCATCCGGGGCCTTCGCCGGGATTCGTTCTCGCGCTCGTGTTCGTCGGGGAGCTCGCCTGGATTCGAGACGATCCGCGAGGGCCGGATCGATCGGCTCGGCCCGGGCTCTTCTCGCGCGACTCGTGCGCAACGATCACGCTCGCATCCGTCCGGGCTCGCGCCCCTGATCAGCCGAGCAGCTTCGCCTTGGCGATCGCGTATTCCTGCTCGCTGAGGATGCCCTGCGTCAGCAGCTGATTGAGCTTGCGGAGCTGGTCGGCCAGGGCGTCGCCGCGCTGGACCTCGACGGGGAACGAGACGTCGGTCGTCACGACGAACTCGTCGGCCCCCGCATCGAGCTCGATCGGCCGGGGCGGCGGGGCGCCCGGGCGGGTCGCCGCGGGGCTTCGGGTGGGCGCTGTGGCATTGAGGGCGGTCTGTGCCGCGCCGACGCGCATCGCCTTGCGCTCGGCGGCGGCTGCGGCCGAGCGATCGGCGCGGATCACGGGATTCAGCTTTTCCCGGGTTCGCCGCTCGGCTTCAGCGAGCGCCTCGCGGCTCGACCGCAGGAACTGGAACGCCCCGATCGCGAAGAGGGCCAGGGCCGGGAAGAAGGTCACCGGCGGCAGGACCTCGGACGACGACCCGGCGAATGCCGCGACGGCGAGCCCCATCAGGATTGCACCCATCGATCGTCCGTCCGACATCCCCGACCTCGTCTCGGCGGGCCCCGGATCGATCCGGGCGCCATTGCCCCGGCGAATCGTCGTTCCCCCCCGCTTCGCTTGAGCCTGGATCGGGGATCTTCGGGATTATTTTCGGGCGGCGAAGAGGGCGGCGGGGATCTCGGGCTTCGCACGGGGGATCCGGGCCAGCGCCATGTTCTCGGCGACGTGCTCGGGATCCCGCGTGCCGACCACGGCGCAGGTGATGGATTCCGTGCTGCGGGTGAACTGCAGCGCGGCAGTGGCGTCGCTCGGAGCCTCGGGGAAGGCGGCCCGGACGAATTCCGGGACCCGGCCGACGAGGCGGCCGCCGTAGAGCGGGGCGCTCGCGAAGACGACGGTGCCCGTATCGCGCAGGCTTTCGAGGATCGCGCGGCTCTGGCCGTCGGGGCCGAGCTGGCTCGCGAGCGCCGCCCCTTCGCCCATCGCGAGGCCGTAGGGCAGCTGGATCGCGCGCAGGTGATGGTCGGACTGGCCGACCTCGAGCGCGACCTCGAACAGATCGACGATCGAGAGATGGCTGCGGTCGGAGTCCGGCAGCAGGAAGCCGTCCCAGGTCGCGAGACCGTAGGCGCCGATCGCGCCGCGGGCGACGGCACCTTCGAGCGCCTCGAAGGCGATCGCGAGCGCGCGCCGGAAGCCGTCGACGCCGAGCTCGCGCAGATGGATCTCGGGCTCCTGGATCAGGTAGTAGTCGAGGGTCGCGAGGCCGAGGTTGCGCCGGCTGCGCTCGATCTGATCGAGCAGGAAGCGCGGGGTCAGGGCGTGGCCGCGGTGGACGTCTTCGAGGGCGAGGATGCCCGGATCGATGTAGGTCGCGTAGAGATCGCGCTGGGCCGAGGCGTGATCGCGGATCCGTTCGCCGTCGGGCGTCAGCGCACCGCCCTTCGTCACGACGACGATCTCCTCGCGCGCGACCTTGCCCTCGGCGAAGGCGCGGCGCAGGGCGTGGCCGAGGGCACGCTCGCTGGATTGGAAGCGGTCGGAGAGCGCCGTGTTCAGGACGTTGCCCCCGGCCTCGAGATAGTCGGCGAAGGCGCTGCGGTAGAGCAGGTCGTCGACGCCGCCCGGCTGGCCGCGCAGCGTCCCGAAGCCGAGCGATGCGAGCCAGAGGGCGTCGGGCCGCGCGAAATGATCGGGCGCGGCGTCCTGCCGGAGGGCGAAGGCGCGCGTTCCGGCGCCGGTGGCACGCCCCGGCACGAGATCGATGGAGCCCTTCTGCGACGCATCGTCGGCGGACATGGGGCGCGAAGCCTATCGCGCGGGCGCCCCCGCGCCAAAGCCGCTCGCACGGCTCCGATCGTCCCCGCGCTGCGTATACTGCTCGGGCCGCGCGTCGCGGATCGAGGAGGAGTCGGGCATGGACGAGCTGTTTTCGATTCGCGGCAAATGCGCGCTCGTGACGGGCGGCGGGAGCGGGATCGGCTGGATGATCGCCCGCGGCTATGCGCGCGCCGGAGCGCGCGTCTACATCGCATCGCGCAAGCGCGCCGAGCTCGACGCGCGCATCGCGGAGCTCGGGGGCGAAGGCGATTGCCACGCGCTCGAGGCGGATCTCTCGAGCGAGGCGGGCTGCAACGCGCTGGCAGACGCCCTCGAGGCCCGGGAGGAGAAGCTCCACGTCCTCGTCAACAATGCGGGTGCGAACTGGGGCGCGCCCTATGCCGAATTTCCCGAGGCGGCCTGGGATCGGGTCCTCGACGTCAACGTCAAGGCGGTCTTCGCGTTGACCCGGCGGCTCACGCCCCTGCTCGAGCGCACGGCGAGCGCGGAGGATCCCGCGCGCGTCATCAACATCGGCTCGGTCGACGGCATCAACGTGCCGGCGATGGACACCTGGGCCTACGCCGCGAGCAAGGCGGCCGTTCATCATCTGACGCGCATGCTCGCGAAGACGCTCGCGCCGAAGCGGATCACCGTGAACGCGGTCGCGCCCGGCCCGTTCCAGAGCCGGATGATGCGCGCGACGCTCGAGCGGCTCGGTGATCGGGTCGCGGGGCTGGTTCCGCTCGGGCGGATCGGCCAGCCGGACGACATGGCGGGCGTCGCGATCTTCCTCGCCTCGCGTGCGGGTGCCTATGTCGATGCGGCGGTGATTCCCGTCGATGGCGGGCTCTCCGGGACGCGCTGAGTTCGCCCCGCGCGCCTTTATCCGAGCCTTCGGACGGGCATTCGGAGCCGTGATGTCCGAAGATCCGGGCATCCGTTCCGCCGGAGCCCGGCGGGCCGGCGAGTGCCCGAAGCGGGCGCCCGGATGGCATCGAATTCCGCGCGAGGAGGCGCCTGCAGCCCATGTCCGAAGAACCCCTGATCGCGATCTTCGTCGACTACGAGAACCTCGCGATCGGCGCACGCGATTCGAAGTGGCGCACGATCAACATCGACCTGATCCTGAAGCGCCTGCTCGAGAAGGGCCGGATCGTCTACAAGCGCGCCTACTGCGACTGGAGCCAGTACCGGGGCGACGTGCGCGAGTTCCATGCCCGGGGCATCGAGCTGGTCGACATTCCGCGCTCGAAGATGAGCGGCAAGAACAGCGCCGACATCCGCATGGTCGTGGACGCGCTCGATCTCTGTTATTCGAAGGAGCACATCGAGATCTTCGCCCTGCTGACGGGCGACAGCGATTTCTCCCCGCTCGTCTCGAAGCTGAAGGAGAACCACAAGCGCGTGATCGGCTGCGGCGTCAAGAACTCGACCTCGACGCTCCTGATGACGAGCTGCGACGAGTTCCTCTACTACGACGATCTCGCGCAGATGGCCGACGTCCGGACCCAGAAGCACGCCCAGAAGAAGCCGGCCGCGACGAAGAAGGTGGCCGAGAAGTCGGTGGAGAAGCCGGCGGCGAAGATCGTGGAGGGCAACGTCGCGCCGGACGGGCAGGATGCGCCGGATGCGATCGATCGGGTGCTCGAGATCGTCGAGAGCCTCTCGAAGGATTACGACGTGGTCTGGGGCTCGATGATCAAGCAGGCGCTGCGGCGCGTGCATCCGGACTTCAACGAGACCAACGCCGGCTATCGCAACTTCAACGAGCTCCTGCAGGATGCGGAGAAGGAAGGCTGCGTCCGGCTCGAATACGACGAACGCCGCGGCAACTACCGCGTGGATCTCGTCGACGACGTCTGAGGCCCGGTCCGGCCCGATCCCGCGGTAGTCCTCCGCCGCCGCGTGGCGATCGCGAGTGCGATCGCGGCGGCGGCGAGCGAGGGCGCGGCGCCGGGCTCCGGCGCCTCGATCGGGTTCGAGGGGTGGAGGCAGCCCGAGTCGGCGGGGAAGTCGATCGCCAGATCGCCGTCGTCGTCGATCCCGTTGTCGCATTCGAATGCGCTCGTCTTCTCCGAGGGGTCGTTCGCGAAGGCGCAGCCCGGGTCTTCCGGAAAATCGATCAGTCCGTCGCCGTCGTCGTCGAGTCCGTCGTCGCAGTCCGGCTGGTCGACGACGGCGAGCAGATCGTCGCGATAGGCGAAGAGATCGGCGATGAATCCGCGGTTGCCGAAGAGCGAGGTGTTCGCAGGCTGCCCGACGAAGCTCGCGCGTGCGAAGAGGATGCCGACGAGCTCGGCATTCGCCCCGCTGCCGACGAACGCGCCGCCGCCCGAATCTCCGTTGACCACGTCGGCTTCGTGCTGGCCGTTCGGCGGATTGGGGACGTCGTCGAATGTGATCGAGAAGGCACGGGTCGAAAGCACGAGCTCGTCGACGGTGCTGATGCGGTTGGTGCCCCAGCGGATCGCGCGGGTGGCCAGCCAGTTCCAGCCATCGACGCCCTCCCAGTCCGTCGCCGTTCCCCGGTTGCGCCCGTTGCCGATCACGGTGATCAGCGCATTCGGCGTGGGAGGGCCGTCGGGCAGCTCGATGTCGGCGAGCGGGGGCGGGGTCGAGAGCTTGAAGGCGATCAGGTCCGCGAGCGTTCCATCCGGGTTCCGCATCCGGACGGTCGAGTCGGGGACGGGGGGGTAGGTCGTTCCGTCGAGCACGAGGGAGCCGATGCCGACATGGTTCGCCGTCAGCACCCAGCCGTTGCGGAAGTAGACACCCGAGAGGCCATTGACGACGCCGACGCGCGCGAAGCCGGGATCCGGATCCGGCGCCGATGCGTTCTCGGTGCCCGTTCCCGTCGCGATGAGGGCCGCGGACGCGGGGGCCGGGGGCGAGAGCGGCGTGAGAGGCGTGAGCGCGAAGAGCAGGGCGGCGACGAGGGCTGCCGAGGCGGCTCGGCACGCCCGGCTGGGGGACGCGAGCGATGCAGAGATCGAGGACGCGGGGGGGAGGAGCGAGCAGGACGGGCGGGATCGCATCGGCATCGAATCTTCCGGCTTCAGGGCTCGACTGCGCCCGGGCGCCCGTTCCTGGACCGGACGGATCCGGTGGGGACGGGAGGCGCCGATCCTATCATGCGGGGCCGCGCCGAGGCCGGGTTTTCCGGCGGCTCTCAGTCGCCGGGTCGCGTGCCTTCGCCCTGGCCCAGAATCGCCCGGCAATGGGCGCGCAGGGAGTGGCAGGCATCACGCAGCGGCGCGAATCGCGAAGTCGTCGCCGAATCGTCCCGCGCTTCGCCGGGCGCGGCCGGCGCCAGGCCGAGATCGGCCTCGAGCTCTGCCTCGAGCTCGGCGACGAGGGCGATCGCGGTGCGTGCGGCGGTCGATAGATCGCGCAGCTCGTCGATCCGTGCGCGCTCGAAGGGCTCACTCCAGCGCGCGGCGATCGCTCCGCCGGCCTCGGCGATCCGCACCTGCACGATCCGTAGCACCCTCTGATATTCGCCATGGACCGACAATGCAGGCCGTCTCCCGGAGACGCAGCTTCGCACGCACGAGGCGTCGTCGCCGGCCTCGGCCGCTCAGGGTCGAAGACCGAGGCGGCGACCTCCGCGCACGAGCGCGAGGATCAGGAACGGCTCGAGGCCCACGAGCCCGCAGCCGCCCCCTCCGCCGCCCGAGCTCGGCGAGGCCGAACCGCCGCCATCGCCGCCGCCCCCCGCGCCCGCGCCCGGCGCCGCCCCGCCCCCCCCGGCCGGCGGCCCCGCCGCCTCGAGCAGGGTGATCGCCGCGTCGAGCTGAACGCGCGGGATGGTGAAGCCGTTGCGACCGTCGACGATCGGCTCGCCCGCCAGAACCAGGGCGTTCTCGATTTCGTCGACACTCGCCCCCGGCATCGCCTCGCGCATCGCCGCGATCGCCCCGGCCACATGCGGCGTCGCCATCGAGGTGCCGCCGCCGTTGCGCGTCCCGCCGCCGACGGCGGCCGACAGGATCGATTCGCCCGGCGCGAGGAGCGTCAGGAACTCGGCGGTGTTCGAGAAGGACGAGACGATGTCGCTCCCACCGACGGATCCGACACTGATGACGTTCGAGAGGCAGCCCGGGCTCGCGATCGCGTTCGTGAACGATTCGTTGCCCGAGGCCGCGACGGTCGCGATGCCCGCATTGCGCAGCTGGCCCACGGCGCTCAGCTGCGAGGGCGAGGCCTGATTGCAGCTCTGGTGCGAGCTGTAGGCGGACCCGCCGAGGGAGAGATTGATCGCGGCGATCTCGTAGAAGGCCGAGAGCGCGAGCACGTGCTGCATCGCGGCGAGAATGTCGGAGGTGTAGGCGCCGGGCTCTCCATCGATGTCGCTGAAGACGTTGATGGCGATCAGCGCGGCGTGCGGGGCGACGCCGACGAGCGGTCCCGATTCGGCGTCGCCGAGGGCGATGCCGGCGACGTGGGTGCCGTGATCGCAGCCCGATACGGCGCAGGGGATCGCCGCGCCCTCGCCCAGCATCTGGCTCGCCCCATTCGGACAATCGTGGTCGCGCGAGAAGCAGGCTTCCTCGATCAGCCGCGAGGCGAACATCGGATGGTCGGTATCGACGCCCGTATCGATGATCGCGACGGCGAAGCCGTCCCCGTCGTACGACGCGTCATGGGCCACGTCGGCCCCGATCTGGGGGACGCTCTCGAGCAGGCTCGAGTGGTGGACGCCGTCGATCTCGATCGAGCTGGTCGGCGTCTCGACGATCAGGTTGAGCAGGGCGCCGGCGGAGAGACGCGCGGCGCCGTGGCCCAGCAGCGGGAAGAGCCGCAGATCGTCGACCGAATCCGGTCGCCCGCCCGTTTCCAGGCGGTCGGCGAGGTCGGCGGGATCGGCGATCGAAGCCGTCTCGAAGATCACCCGCACCTCGCCTTCACGCGCCGCCACTTCGACGATCGAGGGGGCGATGGCGAGCGGACGCTCGCGCCTTGCCGCATCGATCGCGCGCCCCAGCACCGCCCGGACGATCTCCGGCCGGGCCCGATCGAGCTGCTCCGGCGAAGGGGACTCCGGGCCATCGATCTCAGCGAGGGCGAGCGCGCCGTTCGGCGGGGCATCGACGGGATCGGATTCGGCGCCGGGATGCGGCTCGCGATCGACCGGATGGGCGGACGGGCGCCGTCCGGGCAGAGCCGCTTCCCGAGACCGCAGCCCGGGTTCGACATCGCGGGACCGAGCCGATCGGTGGCCGCTGCCGTCCGTCGCGTCCCCCGAGACGATGAGCGCCTTCGTGAGCGAGAAGAGCAGCGCCGCGCCGAGCGCGAGGAGAAGGCCGCTGGCCAGCCCATTCCGAGTCGTCATGGCGAGCTCCCGAAAGTGTGGTTTAGGCCACGATTGTCGATCGGGAGGGGCTCCCAGGATCTTGAAGCCTGGTTCCGCTCGGATGGGACATTCCCAGGGGCAGCCTGGAAGAACCCCTCCCGGGCCCGGGGTTTGCCCCATCAAGTCGGGCGAGCCGAGGGCCGTAGGGCAACCCTGGGAGGGGTCATGGCGAGCTCCGCGGCAGAAATCGGCGAGGAAGGGCTCGGCGCAGCGAGCGCCAGCGATCGCTTCGCCGAAGCGGCCATCGCCGCCGCACGCAGCCTGTCCCAGGCCGACCCGAGCTTCGCCCGTTGGGTCGATCCCTTCGCCCGGGCCATCAAGCGCAAACGCCTGCGCCTGCCATCCCTCTCTCCGACGGTCCACCGCATCCTGAAGCTGATCGAGAGTGCCGACGCCGATCTCGACGAGCTGGCGACCGCCGTCGGCAGCGATCCCGCCCTCGCCACCCGCATCATGGGGGTCGCGAACAGCTCCTTCTTCCGCGGCGCGAGCGAGGTCGGCAGCGTCCGCGACGCCTTGATGCGGATGGGCGTCCGAGAGGCGCGGACGATCGTGATCGTCGTCGCGCTGCGCTCGACCGTGCTTCGCTCACCCGGGCTCGGCGATCTCGCCCACGGCATCTGGCGCCATGCCCTGCTGACGGCCTCCGCCTGTCAGGAGATCAGCGCCGAGCTTCCGCGCTGGGAGAGCTCGGGCTTCCTGGCGGGGCTCGTCCACGAGCTCGGCCAGCTCGCGGTCCTCTCGTTCGCTTCGGAGCTGCCGGCCTGGCAGGACGACGGCGCCATTCCGAGTCCTGCGGTCGTCTCGACCCTCGCCGACACGACCCTGGTCTCGCTCGGAGCGATGATCCTCGAGTCCTGGGGATTTCCGACACCGTTCTGCGACGCGATCTTCGGACAGCGCGACCCCGAACAGGTCGCCGGCGACGCCGGCGAGCTCGCCCGGGCCATCGATCTCGGGCATCGGATCGCCGAGCAGATCGAGCGCGGCTGGCCCAAGAACCCCGAAGATCTGGAAGCCGAGCTGCTCGCGTCGGGCGCGCGCCTCGGCCTCGATGCCGATCGACTGACGGACATCGCGGGCGACGCCGAGGCCAGCTTCGAGGCCCTCAACAAGCTCAGCTGAATCCGGAGCAGCACGGCGGGCGCGCGTCGAAGCCGCCCGCGTGAATCAGCGCGGCTCAGCAGTCTTCGAAGCGTCGACCATCCACGCCGGCAACCCCGGACTGGAGGCGGCGGGGGGCGGCGTCGGCTGGGCGGAGGCGATCGGATCCCCGACCACGGAGACCGAGAGCGCCGCTTCCGGCGCATGGGCCATCGGTCGGGACAGGCCGTCCGCGTCCGGTGTCGGCGCCGGGCTCTGAGCCCGGGCGGGCCGGGCCGGCGCGCTCGCGCGTTCGGCTTCACGCGATGGCCGATACTCGATCAGGTCGACGGAGAGCACGAGCAGTCCGAGCATCGCCGGAACGACGAGGAAGGGTGCGGCGATGCGGGTACGCCGCTGCCAGCGCCGCGCGAGGCGCCTCGCGCGGCGATCGTCCTGGGAATCCATCGAGTCGAGCATGCGCCTGCCTCCCCGCGCCAATGCGCGTCCGGACCGGACCCGGAATCGGGCCGCGGCCGGAGAGGCATGAGGAGAATCCCGGGCGGGCGGCGGGGGCTGCGCACACGCTGCGGCCGCGCTGCCGGCTCTCAGTCCGCGCGCGTGAAGCGCAGGATGTAGTTGTCTTCGAGGCCTTCGAGCTCGATCTCGTCCCGAACGCGGAAGCCCGCTCGCACGATCTCGTCGCTGAAGACCTCGCGGCCGGCGCGAACGTGCCCCAGCAGATAAGCGGACGTGACGCCGGGGATGCGCTCGAAGTCGATCAACACGAGCGTCCCGCCCGGGCGCAGCGCGCTCCGGATGCTCGCGAGCGTCTGCGCCGGATGCTCGAAGTGGTGGTAGACGTCGCAGAGGAACGCGACGTCGATCGATGCGGGCGGCAGCTCGATGGAGCGCTCGTTGCCCTCGACGACCTCGACCGAGGAGAGCGCCTCGCGCTTCGCCCGTGCGCGCAGATGCGCGAGGAATCCGGGCGAGATCTCGACGGCATGGACGCGCCCGCCGGGTCCGACCGCGGCGTCGAAGAGCGCCGTGAAGAAGCCGGTGCCCGCCCCGATGTCGGCGATCGCCGATCCGGGAGCGAGGCCAAGGGCGGCGACGATCGCTTCGCGGTGGGCATAGACGGCGCGCGATTCGCCTTCGAAGCGCTCGATCCAATCGTCGATCGCGAGATCGGGCGCGAGGAAGGGCGCATTGATGTTCTCGGGCAGGCCTTCCGGCCGTCCGGCTGCCGGGGCCTCGCCCGAAGTCGAGACCGGCGACGGGGTGCTGGCCGGAGCGCTGGCCGAGGTGCTGTCCGAAGTGCTTGCCGAGGAGTCAGCCGGAGCCTGCGGATCGCGGGTCGTACAGGCCGTCTGCAGAGCGCCGGGCAGACCCAGGAGCAGCGCGGCGAAGAGGGCGGCGATACGGGCGGGGATGCCGGCGGAGATGGAGGCGCCGAGCGGGTGCTGGCGTCGGGAGCGGCGGGCCTGCGGTTTCGGCACGGCGTGCATGATCGGTCCTCAGCTCCAGATCGCGAGCAGGCTCATGCCGGCGACACCGAGGGCCATCGCGAGCCATTTCGCGAGGCGTCCGCTGGCGTGGGGGAATTCGTCTCGGAGAACGTCGAAGGTCGCAACGTACATGAAGGTCCCGGCGGCGACCGAGAGGAAGACGGCTTCGACGAGAGCCGCGCCGCGGCCCTCGATCGCCCGGCCGAGGCCGATGCCGATCACGCCGCCGATCGGCGTCGAGCTCGCGAAGAGGGCGATGAGACGCCAGGTCTGGGCCTTCGCGATCGAGCTGCGGGCGAGGCTGACGCCGAGCGCGAATCCCTCGGCGGATTTATGCGCGAAGATCGCGAAGAAGATCACGAGCACCCGCGTCCAGTCCTGCTCCGCACCCAGCGCGAGACCGCCGACCAGCGAGTGGATCGAGAGGGCGACGAGGGCGGAGTAGGCCGAGAGGGCGTCGTGGTGGGCGTCGTGATGGGCGTGGCCGTGGTGCTCGCCGAAGCGCTCGTCCGAGGGGACGTGGAGCTCCTCGTGGACGTGATCGGGCAGGAGGACGTGTTCGATCAGGAGCATCGCGGTCAGGGCGGTCGCTGCGAGGACGAAGGCGATGGGGAACTGGAAGCCGAGCGCGCGCCAGTTCTGATCGGCCTCCGGGAGCATGTGGACCAGGCCGGCGGCGAGGAAGACACCGGCGGCGAAGGAATTGCCCCAGCCGAGCAGGCGCGGATTGCCCGTCGCTCCGCCCCGCCAGAGCGGCAGACAGCCTCCGGCGGCACCGGCAGCCGAGATCGCGAGGAGCAGCGCCAGCTTGAGTTCGGACACGGCTCTCTTTCGGTTCGGATCCGTCCGGGCCGGGAGGTAGATGCGAGAACTAACGAACCGTCTGACGCAGCAGCGAGATGCCCGAATCCGGAGCCGGGATCTCGCCGACGGCGATGCGGCGGATCGCCTCGGCCGAGAGCGTCCGGGCGTCGTAGAGGACGACGATCGAGACGTCGCCCGGCTCGAGGAAATGGGTCTCGCCGAAATCGGTATAGCGCGTCGCCCCGATGCTGATGAGGGCCTGCGCCGGGTGCCCGGCGACCTCGAGCCAGCGGGCGACGTTCTCGAGCGGGCCCGTATCGGTCTGGTCGTTCAGCTTGTGGACGAGCCACGCGAGCAGCTGGCCGTAGATGTAGCTGTAGCTGGAGACGGGGCTCTCGATCCCGTATTCGTGGAGCGTCCCCCCGCGCAGCAGGAAGCAGGCGATCCGGAAATGATCGAGGATGCCGCCCCGCTCGAAGCGGTCGATCGGAATCGCCTCGCGGGCGGTGCCCTTCGACTCCGCCCCCCAGTTCTTCTTCTCGCTGATCTTCTTCGCGCCCTCGCGGCGGATCGAGCAGTCGTTGTGGGCCATCGCGAGGCGGGGGGTCACGGAGACGACGCGTCTGCCGGCCTCCGTCGAGGCATACGCGAGGTCGCAGAGCAGGGCGACCTCGGGCTCGATCTGGTGGTTCTCGTCGCGCGAGAAGAGGCGGATCCCGTCCGGGGAGATCGGGAAGTGGTGGAGGAAATGGGCGGCGACGTCGGCCTCGTCGGCGGGCCGGCCCGCGCGCGGCACGTAGAAGGGGAAGATGCCCTTCGGCGCCCGCGGATCGTCGAGCTTCAGATCCTTGAAATCCGAGGCTTCCCCCGCCTGCTCGAGATGACCCGCGAAATTTCCGGCGACGCCGAAACCGATGACGCCCTTCAGCCCCTCGATATCCACCCGAGCCACGCGCATTCCCCCGCGACGATTCGACCTGCCCGAAAAACGGCGGGCAGTCTAGCAGCCTGCGCCCGCCAGAAAGCGGGTCGCGATCGCGGCGTGCAGGGCGGCGCCGAGGGGCATCGCCTCTTCGTCGAGCTGCATGCGCGTCGAATGGCAGGGCGCGGCTTCCTGCGCGCCGGGTGGACGGACGCCGAGCAGCATCATCGCCCCCGGCACCCGCTCGAGCACGTAGGCGAAATCCTCTGCGCCCATCACTGCGGAGGGCAGGGGGAGCACCGCACCCGCGCCGAGCAGCTCGCCCGCGACCCCGCGTGCGAAGGCCTCGAACCCCGGATCGTTCGCCGCCACCGGATAGCCCGGCAGGATCCGCACGCTCGCCTCGCCGCCCTGCGCCCGGGCGATCCCCTCCGCGACCCGCCGCAGCCCGGCGGCGAGGGCGTCCCGCGTTCGCGCCGAAAGTGCGCGCATCGTCCCCTGGAGCCGGACCGAGTCGGCGATGACGTTATTCGCGGTTCCGCCATGGATCTGGGTCACGCTGAGCACGCCCGGATCCGTCACCGGAATCTCCCGCGCGACGAAGGCCTGGAGCGCACTCACGATCTGGCAGGCGATCGGAACGGGATCGATGCAATCCTGCGGCATCGAGGCATGCCCCCCGCGGCCGTGGACCTCGATCTCGAAATCGTCGAAGGCCGCCATCAGGGCGCCCGGCTTCGTCCCGACCATGCCCGTCGGCAGGGGCGGCGCGACGTGCAGCGCGAAGGCGCCGTCGACCTCGGGCAGGCCCTCTTCGAGCATGACCTCGGCGCCGCCGAAACCCTCCTCCCCGGGCTGGAACATGAAGACGACCTCGCCCGCGAGCTCGCCGCGCCGGCGCGCGAGCAGATGCGCCGCACCGACCAGCATCGCGACGTGGGCGTCGTGGCCGCAGGCGTGCATCCGGCCCTCGATCTTCGAGCGATAGGCGAGCCCCGTCTCCTCGGGCATGGGCAGGGCGTCGGTGTCGCCGCGCAGCAGAACGCGGCGCGTCGCGCGGGTGCCATTCGCGCCGCGCTGGCGATGCGCGCGCGCGCCGGCGCCGAGTTCGTTCGCCTCGCCGCGCAGGACCGCGACGACGCCCGTCGTCCGCTCGTGCAGCGAGAGGTCGAGCCCGAGCCCCTCGAGCTGGGCGATCAGCTTCTCCCGGGTACGCGGGTTTTCGAAGCCGAGCTCGGGCTCGGCGTGGATCGCCCGGCGCAGGGCGACCATTCGGGGCTGGAGCTCGCGTGCCTCGGTGAGCAGTGCCGCGAGGGCCTCGCGGTCCGGGCCCGCCTCCGCCTCCCCCTTCGCGTCGGCGCCCGCCGAGCGCCGGCTGCTGCCTCGGGCTCCAGACTCGCTCGCGCGCCCGGCCGGGCGCGGTTTCCGACGATCGTTCCCCATGCGGGCCTCGCTCTCGCTCGCACCGGATCCGTGACTTACTCTCGGCCGGGACCGCGACTCGCGGCCAGCATACCAGTCAGGAGCCCGCCATGAACGTCTTGAAGACCCCCGAATCGATCCACATCGGCGCCCGCGACCTGCCCTTCGTCGACATCGGGCAGGGTGCGAAGCTGAAGGTCCTGCAGGTCAAGCTCGGCGAGAACCTCTGGATCATCGAGAACGTCTTCCAGGCGGGCTACGAAGTGCAGACCCATCGGCATACGGGCCCGGTCTTCGGCTACACGACGTCCGGCGCGTGGAAGTACAAGGAATACGACTACGTCAACCGGGCGGGCTCGTTCCTCTACGAGCCGGCCGGCTCGGTCCACACGCTGCAGTGCATCGAGGACGAGACGCGCGTCTGGTTCCAGATGTACGGAGCCAACGTCAACCTCGACGAGAACGGAAACGTCACCAGCGTCGTCGACGCGCAGACGACCGTCGCGTTCTATCTCGAGGCTTGCAAGGCGCAGGGGTTCGGAGAGCCGGGGGTGTTGATCGAGTAGGCGCGCCTAGCCCTGCTGCCCCCGCCCCCGCTCCCGGACGGATTCGAACGCCCCGCGCGCCCCTGCCCAGGCCCCCATCGCCTCGATATGCGCCGCCGATCGGCGCGACTCGAGGTCCATCGCGGTGCCGAACGCTGTCGTGAAGCCTTCGTCGATGAGCGCCTTGTAGGGCTCGAGCATGTGGGGCTGGACCGAGAGCATGTCTCGCGCGATGGCGAGCGCCGTCTCGTCGAGCTGCTCGGGCGGCACGACGTGGGAGACGAGGCCCCAGTCGTACGCCTGCTGGGCGGACAGGAAATTCCCGGTCAGCGAGAGGTATTTGGCCCGGTAGATCCCGACCGCCCGCGACAGACGCTGGGAGAGGCCGGCGCCGGGGATCACGCCGACGCGAGCGTGTGTATCTGCGAAGCGCGCGTTCGTCGAGGCCACGAGGACGTCGCAGGCCAGGGCGAGCTCGAAGCCGCCCGTGATCGCGGCGCCGTTGATCGCGCCGATGATCGGGCGGCGGCAGGCCTCCATCGCGCGCCAGGCGGCGGGCCGCTCGCCGGGGGCGACCGCCTCGCCGGCCGCGCTCGCCGGCTCCTTGAGATCGACGCCGGCGCAGAAGGCCTTGCCCGCCCCGGTCAGGATCACGATCCGGACTTCGGGATCCGCGCCGGCGCGTTCGAAGGCGGTGGTCAGCTCGCGCATCAGCCGGGCCGAGAGCGCATTGCGCGCGTCCGGGCGATTCAAGGTCACGTGGGCGATGGCGTCGCGGACTTCGTAGCGGACGGTTTCGAGGGGGGTGGAATCGTTCACGGTCTGCTTCCTTTGTCTGCGCGGGTCGGAGGGCTGCGCGTGTCCGGGCGGCTCGACGCAGCGTCACGCTAGCGCTCGAACTGCGGTGGAAGGAGCAAAGAGAATGACCGACTGGACGGGCGGGCAGCCGGGACTGACGGAACGCTGGGCCGGTCCCGCGCCCGTCTCCCTCGCGCTCCTGCAGATCACGCTCATCGTCGGCGATCTCGCGCGCGCCGAGCGCGAATTCGGCGAGCGCCTCGGGCTGCGTGTCGCCTTCCGCGATCCGAGCGTCGCGACCTGGGGGCTCGAGAACATCGTGCTCCCGATGGGCGACACCTTCTTCGAGATCCTCGCCCCGACCCGTTCCGAGACGCCGGGCGGTCGCCATCTCGCGCGCCAGGGCGACGGCGGGTACATGGTGATCCTGCAGACGCGTGCACTCGCGGCCCACCGCGCCCGGGTGCAGTCGCTCGGCGTCCGGATCGTCCTGGATCAGGAGACGCGCGGCAGCGCCGACGGGCAGGACTGGGCGGGCATCCATCTGCATCCCGCGGATACGGGTGGCCTGATGATCTCCTTCGACGAGCCGGATCCGCCGGATTCCTGGGTCGGCGCGGGGCCGCATTGGCGGGATTTCGTGGCGAACGACGTCGTCTCGGGCCTGGTCGGAATCGGGCTTCGCAGTCCGGATCCCGCGCGGCTCGCGCGGCGCTGGTCGGAGGTCCTGGGCCGGCCGCTCGCGAGCGACGGGCGGCTCGAGCTCGACCGCGGGGCGATCACGTTCCGCGCATGCGCGGCGGGCGAGGCGAACGAAGGCCTCGCCGAGGTGCGGCTCACCGCGAGCGATCCCGCGCGGCGCGGCGAGCGGTTCGACCTCGCGGGCGTCCGGATCGAGCTCGTCTGAACGGGCGGCCGGGCGGGCGTGCGCCGTGCTATTCGCGGCGCAGGATCGTCCCGGTCCCGAGGCCACCGCCGCAGCACATCGTGACGAGGGCGTGCGTCCCGCCGGCCCGCTCGAGCTCGTGGAGCGCCTTCGTCAGCAGGATCGCGCCGGTTCCGCCGAGCGGATGGCCGAGGGCGATCGCGCCGCCGTTGGGGTTCACGGTCTCGGGATCCGGCTTCAGCTCGCGCTCCCAGGCGAGCACGACCGAGGCGAAGGCCTCGTTGATCTCGGTGACGTCGATGTCGGCGATCGAGAGGCCCGCTTCCTTCAGCAGCTTGCGGGTCGCCGCGATCGGGCCCGTCAGCATCAGGACGGGATCCGAGCCGACGAGCCCGCTGGCCACGATCGTCGCGCGCGGGCGCAGGCCGAGGGCGCGCGCCTTCTCGCGCGTCATCAGCAGGACGGCGCCGGCGCCGTCGGAGATCTGCGACGAGGAGCCCGCGGTGTGCACACCCTCGGGCAGGTTCGTCTTGAGACCGGCGAGGGCTTCGAGCGTCGTCGCGCGCAGACCGCCGTCGCGCAGGACCTGCTGGGTCTCCTTCGTCGGCTTGCCGTCGACGATGCCGGTCGGGGCGTCGATCGGGACGATCTGCGAATCGAAGCGCCCCTCGTTCCAGGCCTTCGCGGCGCGCTCCTGGGAGCGCAGGCCGAAGGCGTCGGTCTCGGCGCGCGAGATGCCCCATTGCTTCGCGATGCGCTCGGCGCCCTCGAATTGGGAGGTCAGCTCGTGGTGCTCCCAATAGCTCTTGTTGACGGGCTTTCCGACGAAGGGATCGCGCGGGATGGTCGAGCCCATCGGCACCTGGCTCATCAGCTCGACACCGCAGCCGATCGCGGCGTCGACGACGCCGGAGGCGACGAGGGCGTAGGCGAGGTTCGTCGCCTGCTGCGAGGAGCCGCATTGCGCGTCGACGGTCGTCGCGGCGACCTCGATCGGCAGGCCCTGCGCGAGCCAGGCGTTGCGGGTCACGTTCATCGTCTGCATGCCGACCTGCCCGACGCAGCCGCCGACGACCTGACCGATCTCGCGCGGATCGACGCCCGCCCGGCGCAGGACCTCGCTCTGGACACGGCCGAGCAGATCGATCGAATGCATGGCGGCGAGCTGGCCTCCGCGCTTGCCGAGGGGGCTGCGGACGGCTTCGACGACGACGACTTCACGGGCCATGGGGATCCTCCGGACGCGCCGTTCGGCGCATGATCGATCCGCCCACGCTAGGCCGCGGGGCCGGGCCGGGCAACGCGCCGAAGCGGACTCGCAGGCTCGCTCGGCGACGGCCGCCGCGGAGCCGCGTCGGCGGGCCGCGTTCAGCGGATCGGCCGCTTTTCCGCGACGGTCCCGGCGTCGAATGCGTTCCAGAAGAGCTTGCCGTCGACGGGCTCCCGGGGCGGGACGCCGTGCTTGCCGAGCGGCCAGCCGATCGGAATCAGCACGGCAGACGGGATCTCGGGCGGCAGGCCGAGCATGCGGTCGCATTCCTCGCCGAAGGCGCGATGCAACGTCGTGAACGAGGCGCCGAGGCCGACGGCGCGGCAGGCGAGCAGCACGTTCTGGGCGCAGGGATAGAGCGCCTGGAGCTGCGGCTCGCCCCGGCGGAGCCAGCCCGCGACGAAGAGCAGCACGGGCGCTTCGTGCAGATGCTCGGCGAGATGGAGCGCCGCCTCCATGTTCCGGCGCAGGCGGTCCGGGAAGCCGTCGCGCTTCGCTCGCGCGAGGGGCTCGCGGATGTAGTCCTGGAAGATCGGGCGGTAGCGCTCGGCGATCCAGCGTCGCTTCTCGGCATCGTCGACCGCGACGAAGACCCAGGGCTGCCGGTTGCCGCCAGAAGGCGCGAAGGTGCCCGCTTCGCAGACCTTGCGGATCAAGGCGCGCGGCACCGGATCCGGACGCAGGCGCCGGATCGCGCGCGCGGTGCGGAGGCCTTCGAGCAGGGGCAGATTCTCCCCGAGCGTCGCGACATCGAGCGGGGCAGGGCGTTCGGCTTCGTCCACGGTCTCTCCCGCCTCCTCGTCGTGGGCGCGGTGCACGTTAGCGCCGGGCTGCGCCGCCGCGCCGATCGCACGCAGCCGGCTATTCTCGGCCGCCACCGCCCAGGAGGTTCGCCGCGAATGCCCCCGAAGACGTCCCCGAAGCCGATCTCGCCCCTCTTCGATCCGAGCCGCTGGCGCGAGGTGCCGGGCTTCGATCTCACGGACATCACCTATCACCGCGCCGTCGACCAGGGCACCGTCCGCATCGCCTTCGACCGCCCCGAGGTCCGCAACGCCTTCCGCCCGCAGACCGTCGACGAGCTCGACCGCGTCCTCGACCACGCCCGCCGCACGACCGACGTCGGCTGCATCCTGCTGACGGGCAACGGTCCGTCGCCGCGCGATGGTGGCTGGGCCTTCTGCAGCGGTGGGGATCAGCGCATCCGCGGCCGCGACGGCTACAAATACGCCGAGGGCGACACCGCCGAATCGATCGACCCGGGCCGGACCGGCCGACTCCACATCCTCGAGGTCCAGCGCGCGATCCGCTTCATGCCCAAGATCGTGATCGCCGTCGTCCCCGGCTGGGCCGTCGGCGGCGGCCACAGCCTCCACGTCACCTGCGACCTCACGCTCGCCTCCCGCGAGCACGCCGTCTTCAAGCAGACCGATACGGACGTCGCGAGCTTCGACGGCGGCTTCGGCTCCGCCTATCTCGCTCGCCAGGTCGGCCAGAAATTCGCCCGCGAGATCTTCTTCCTCGGGCGCAGCTACAACGCGGAAGAGGCGAAGGCGATGGGGATGGTGAACGCCGTCGTGCCCCATGCGGAGCTCGAGGCGACGGCCCTCGAATGGGCGGCCGAGATCAATACGAAGAGCCCGACGGCGCAGCGGATGGCGAAGTTCGCGATGAACCTGATCGACGACGGCCTCGTCGGACAGCAGGTCTTCGCCGGCGAGGCGACGCGGCTCGCCTACATGACTGAAGAAGCGGAAGAAGGTCGCGACGCGTTTCTCGAGAAGCGGCCCAGGGACTTCAAGAAATTTCCCTGGCACTACTGAAAGCCTGCCGGGCAGGCGCTTCAGCTGAACGCCGGGATGCCCGTCTGCGCGCGGCCGAGGATCAGCGCGTGGATGTCGTGGGTGCCCTCGTAGGTGTTCACCGACTCGAGATTCATGCAGTGGCGGATCACGTGGAACTCGTCGGAGATGCCGTTGCCGCCGTGCATGTCGCGGGCGACGCGGGCGATCGCGAGGGCCTTGCCGCAGTTGTTGCGCTTGAGCAGCGAGATGTTTTCGGGGGCGAGGCGGCCTTCGTCCATGAGGCGTCCCGCGCGCAGGCAGGCCTGCAGGCCGAGGGTGATCTCGGTCTGCATGTCGGCGAGCTTCAGCTGGATCAGCTGATTGGCCGCGAGGGGGCGGCCGAACTGCGTCCGGTCGAGGGTGTAGCGGCGGGCGGCGTGCCAGCAGAACTCGGCGGCGCCGAGCGAGCCCCAGGCGATGCCGTAGCGCGCCTTGTTGAGGCAACCGAAGGGGCCGGCGAGGCCCTTGATCTCGGGGAAGAGGTTCGACTCGGGGACGAAGGCGCGATCCATCACGATCTCGCCCGTGATCGACGCGCGCAGCGACATCTTGCCCTCGATCTTCGGGAAGAGCGCGCCCGGGGTGTCCTTCTCGAGCAGGAATCCGCGAATCTCGCCGTCGAGCTTCGCCCAGACGACGGCGACGTCGGCGATCGGGCTGTTGGTGATCCAGGTCTTGCTGCCCGTCAGGAGGTAGCCGCCGTCGACCTTCTCGGCGCGGCTCCGCATGCTGCCGGGGTCGGAGCCGTGGTCGGGCTCGGTCAGGCCGAAGCAGCCGACGAGCTCCCCCTTCGCGAGGCCGGGCAGCCAGCGCTCGCGCTGGGCCTCGGTCCCGTAGGCGAAGATCGGATGCATGACGAGGGAGGACTGCACGCTCATCGCCGAGCGGTAGCCGGAATCGACGCGCTCGACCTCCCGGGCGATCAGGCCGTAGGCGACGTGGGAGACCTCGGCGCAGCCGTAGCGCTGGGGAAGCGTCGCGCCGAGCATGCCGAGGGCGCCCATCTCCGACAGGATCTCGCGGTCGAACTGCTCGAGCCGGTTCGCCTTCAGGACCCGGGTCATCAGGCGGGCCTGGGCGTAGTCGCGCGCGCTGTCGCGGACGAGGCGCTCTTCGTCGGAGAGCTGTTCGTCCAGCAGGAGGGGATCGGACCAGTCGAATCCGGGGCGCGAGGAGGCCATGGGCGGGGGATCTCCGAGAGCCGCGCCGGCGCGCGGTCCGGACCGGCGGTGCGCCCGCCGGCCGGGGCGACCCGGATCGATGTAGCACGCGGGTCGACTTGCCGCCCCGCGGCGCAGACGCGAAGGTCTCGCGATCGGGGCGGGCCGAGACGGCACGCGGGCCGTACGGGCGCCGGCTTCGGGGAGGACTCATGCGGCTGCGGATCGATCCCGAGCGGCCGGCGCCGCGCAAGCTCGAGCAGGCGACGCTCGCCCTGCGGCGCGACCAGGTCATCCTCTATCCGACGGATACGGGCTACGCCTTCGGCTGCGCCCTGTCGAGTCGCAAGGCGATCGCGCAGATCCGGATCCTGAAGGGCCACGACGAGCGGTCGCGCAAGCCGCTCGCGATGATCGTCAACGAGCTCTCGGATTTCGGACGCTATGCGATCATGCCGACGAGCGTGTTCCGCACCGTCCGCCGCATCCTGCCCGGGGCCTATACCGTGATCCTCGAGGCCAGCGCGGAGGTCCCCCGCGAAATGCGCAATCGCGACGGCGAGATCGGCCTGCGCATGCCCGACCTCGCGGTCTGCCGGATGCTGGTCGACCTGCTCGGCGAGCCGCTGGTCTCGGGCTCGGTCACGTCGGGCGACGAGGAGCCCGCGCTCGAGGATCCCGAGGAGCTCGAGCGGCTCTACCGGGGCCGGATCGAGGTCGTGATCGACGTCGGCCCGCTCTGGCCCGAGCCCTCGACGATCCTGCAGGCGCGGGGCAGCGAATTCGAGATCACGCGTGTGGGCAAGGGCCCCGTTCCGGGGGACTGACGAAAAGCGTTATGCTGGGGCCGCCCGATCCGCCTCCTCGGAGGCCCCCCCAACCGAGGCGAGCATGCAACAACTGAGCGGACTCGACGCGACCTTCATCAACGTCGAGACCAACAGCGCGCCGACCCACATCAGCAGCCTGTCCATCTACGACCAGTCGACCGCGCCGGGCGGGCTGGTGACCTTCAAGGGCATCCTCTCGAACATCGAGTCGCGGCTGCATCTCGCGGACTGCTTCCGGCGCCGGCTCGTCGAGGTTCCGCTCGGTGTCGACCACCCCTACTGGATCGAGGATCCGGATTTCGACCTCGAATTCCACGTCCGCCACATCGCGCTCCCGAAGCCCGGCGATTGGCGCCAGCTCTGCATCCAGGTCGCACGCCTGCACGCGCGGCCGCTCGATCGCGGCAAGCCGCTGTGGGAGATGTACGTGATCGAGGGCCTCGACGGGGTCGAGGGCATGCCGCCCGGCAGCTTCGCGCTCTTCACGAAGGTCCATCACGCCGCGATCGACGGCGTCTCCGGCGTCGAGATCACCGCCGCGCTCCACGACCTGACGCCCGAAGGCCATGCGATGCCGCCCGAGCGCGAGTGGATCGCCGAGTCCCCGCCCTCGGCCGTGGAGCTCGCGCTGCGCAGCGCCGTCAACAACGTGCGACAACCGCTGCGCTTCGTCCGATTGCTCGGCCAGGCGGCGCCGCCGGCGATCCGGGCGCTGCTCGAGCGGCGGGATCGAGAGGAAGACGAGGACGTCTCGCGCGAGGTGCCCCGCACGCGCTTCAATCGCAAGGTGTCGCCGCACCGCGTGTTCGAGGCGCGAACGTTCCAGCTCTCGGACGTGAAGCAGATCCGCAAGAGCGTTTCCGGCTCCACCGTGAACGACGTCATGCTCGCGGTCTGCAGTGGCGCGCTGCGGCGCTATCTCGAGAAGCATCGCGAGCTGCCCCTCGAATCCCTCTCGGCCTTCGCGCCGATCTCGACGCGCACCGAGGCCCAGCACGGCACGGCGGGCAACCAGGTCTCCGGCATGTTCGTCCGGCTGCATACCGACGAGAGCGATCCGATCGAGCGCCTGCGCAAGATCCATCGCACCACCGTCAGCTCGAAGGAGATCACCGCAGCGGTCGGCGCCCGCAGCATGACCGACGTGACCCAGACCCTCCCAGGCGCGCTCGCGGGCATCTCGGGCCGCCTGATCGCGCGCACCGGCCTGATGAGCCGCATGCGTCCGATCGCGAACTGCGTCGTCTCGAACGTTCCGGGCCCGCAGATCCCGCTCTATTTCACGGGCGCGCGCATGGTCGCGAGCTACGGCCTCGGCCTTCCGATGGCCGGGATCGGGCTCTTCCACGCGATCCTCAGCTACAACGGCGCGATCGCGGTCTGCGTGACCTCGTGCCGGGACCAGATGCCGGATCCGGCCTTCTACGCCGACTGCGTCGACGCTTCCTTCCGCGCATTGCGGGAGGCGGCGGTCGCCTGAGCCGATCGCCGAAGAGCGCCTCGAGCATGCCCGAAGACGTCTACACCCATGGTCACCACCCTTCCGTCCTGCGCAGCCACACCTGGCGGACGGCCGAGAACTCGGCCGCCTATCTGCTGCCGCGTCTGCGGCCCGGCCTCGATCTGCTCGACGTCGGCTGCGGTCCGGGAACGCTGACGGTCGATCTCGCCCGACGCGTCGCGCCCGGAAGGGTCGTCGGTCTCGACCGCTCGAGCGAGGTCGTCGGCGAGGCGCGTCGCCAGGCCGAGGGCGCGGGGGTCGCGGTGGAGCTGAGGCCGGGCGACGTCTATGCCCTCGACTTCCCGGACGCGCGCTTCGACGTCGTCCACGCCCACCAGGTGCTGCAGCACCTGACCGATCCCGTCGCCGCGCTGCGGGAGATGCGGCGGGTCGTGCGTCCGGGCGGCCTCGTCGCCGTGCGCGACAGCGATTACGCCAGCTTCGCCTGGGCGCCGCGCGATGCAGCGCTCGAGCGCTGGCTCGAGATCTACCGCGCCGTCGCGCGCCAGAACCGCGCCGAGCCCGATGCCGGCCGCTTCCTGAAGGGCTGGGCGCAGGCGGCGGGATTCGAGCGGGTCGAAGCGACGAGCTCGACCTGGTGCTTCGCGACGCCGGAGACGACGGCGTGGTGGGGCGATCTCTGGGCGGAGCGGTGTGTCCAGTCGGCGTTCGGAGAGCAGGCGGAGCGCTACGGGCTCGCGTCCCGTGCGGAGCTCGAGGCGGTCGCGGACGCGTGGCGACGCTGGTCGCTGCAGCCCGATGCGTGGTTCGCCGTGCTGCACGGCGAGGTGCTCGCGACGCGCTGAGCGCGAGAGGAACGCCTAACGCACGACGCCGCGGGCGCGCAGTCCCTCGATCGTCTGGCGGTCGTGGCCGAGCTCCGCGAGGATCGCGTCGCCGTGTTCGCCGTACAACGCGGCGGGCGGGGTCGGGGCCGGGATCGTCTGCGAGAAGCGCGCCGCTGCGCGCGTGCGGCGATAGCGGCCGTAGACGGGATGCATCGCTTCGACGACGGTGCCGTTGTGGGCGATCTGCGGATCGACGAGGACCTGCGCGTGATCGAGGATCGGCGCCGCCGGGACCTCGCATTCGAGCAGGCGCCGATAGGCCTCCTCGGTCCCGAGCTTCGTCATGCCGAGGGCGACGGCTTCGGTCCGCTCGCGCACGTTCTCGGGCCGCAGCATCTCGCGGCCGCGCTGGCCCGGGGATCCGGCGAGGTCTTCGCGGCCGACGGCGCGCAGGGTGCCGCGCATCTGCTCGGCGGTGCCGGCCCAGACCACGAGCTGGCCGTCGCGGGTCGGCGTCAGCTGATAACGCTCGCCGGGCACCATCGGATTCTCGACGTCGTCGCCGACGAGGGTGTGGCGGAGCATGCCGTCGGGCCAGAAGAAGACGAGGCCTGCGTCGAGCATGGAGACGCGCACGTGCTGGCCGGGGGCGCCGCGCTCGCGGGCGAAGAGGGCGGCGGTGATGGCCTGGGCGAGGGTGTAGGCGGTCGCCTTGTCGACGATCGCGTTGCGCACGAGATCCGGGATCGGCACCTCGGGGTTCAGCTGGGCGGCGACCCAGCCGGTCAGGGATTGGAAGATCGGGTCGTAGCCGCGCCGGCCGGCGTAGGGGCCGTCGTCGCCGTAGCCGGTGACCGAGGCGTAGACGAGGCGTTCGTTGATGCGGCGCAGATCGGGCTCGGCGACGCGCAGGCGTTCGGCAGCGCCGGGGCGCCAGTTCTGGACGAAGACGTCGGCATCGCGCACGAGCGCGTAGAGGAGCTCCAGGCCCTCCGCCGTCTTCAGGTCGATGCCGATCGAACGCTTGCCGTGGTTGCAGTTCGCGTAGAGGCCGGCCATCCCGGCGCGGTAGTTGGAGAGCTGGCGGCTCTCCTCGCCGTGGCCCGGCGGCTCGATCTTGATCACGTCGGCGCCCTGCTCGGCGAGCATCATGACGCCGAGCGGCGCGGAGATCACCTCCCCGACCTCGATGATGCGAACGCCCGCCAGCGGTCCGGCCATTCCCGCTCCCCCCTCGATTCCCTTCGATTCCGTTGCCATCGAAATCAAACGAACGCCGACGCTGCGCCGGCGACGGATCCTCGCCCGGTCGTTCGACGGCATCCGGCCCGGCAGCAGCATGCAGCGGGTCGGCAGTCTCGCCCATGTCCAGGGAAAACCCTACAGGGCGACGCCTCCTGGCCCGAAATCCAGTCCGGACCCAGCGTGTCCGGAGAAAAGTCATGAGCAAGATCCTCGGTTGGAAGGCCCTCCTCTTCGCGTCGTCGATCGCGATGAGCCCCGTGGCTGCCTCGGCGATCGGCAGCGTCACGGCAGGCGACGTGACCTTCGGATACACGAACAACTTCACGACCGTCACGAACAACACGGTCGACGTCGCCTTCACCGGCGCCGGCACGGGCGACATGGCCTTCGAGTCGTGGTGGTTCTATCGCGTCTCGGGCGGCAGCCGCGAGTCGGCCTTCGCGAATCCGGACATCGAGCTCTACAACGGCTCCGTGGGCCATCTCGCCTGGGACGATCCGGCCGCTTCGGGGCTCTTCTCGGCGGCCCTCTCGTTCGAGGTCTTCGATACGGGCGTCAATCAGGGCAACCTGTTCCAGAACCTCCGCATCACGAATACCAGCGGATCGGATCTGACGATCGACATCTTCCACTACTCGGATTTCGATCTCGGGGGCACGGCCGGAAACGATCGGGCCGCGCTCGGCTCGAATCCGGATGGACTCCAGATCAACTTCAGCGACCCGACGCAGACCGCGCCGATCGTCGGCTACGGGGCGAACGCCTATCGCGTCAGCCAGTACGCGCAGATCCTCGCGGACCTGACGGATACGGGCGTCGACAACTTCGCGAACACGGGCCTGCCGCTCAACAATCGCGACGTGACCGTCGGCTTCCAGTGGAGCGTCACGATCGCCGCCGGCAGCCACGCCGATTTCATGACCCAGTTCGGAAGCAACGCGCCGCTGCTCGATCCCTCGGTCACCGTCATCCCCGAGCCGGGTACGGCGATCCTGATGGGCCTCGGCCTGCTCGCGCTGGCGATCCCGCCGCGCGAAGACCAGGCCGCCTGAGAGCCGGGCCCCGGGCCGCCTCCTCCTCCGCTGCACGGCCGCAGCGGCGGGCGGCCCCGGGTGCCCGGTGGGCCCGCGCTCCGCGCCCGGGAGCGCAGGACCCCCCGCGCAGCCGCCGCCCCGCCTGCTAACGTCGACGCCCACCACGAATCGGGGCCGACGATGAACATGCAGGTCCAGGGCCGCATCCACACCGCGTTCGCGGAAGCGCAGGTGACCCAGCGCTTCAAGAAGCGCGAGTTCGTGCTCGAGCTCGACGCCGCTTCCCGCTATCCCCAGCTCGTCCTCTTCCAGCTCACGGGCGACCGCTGCGCCGTCCTCGATGATTTCGGGGCGGGTGATACGGTCAACGTCGAGTTCAGCCTGCGCGGCCGCGAATGGAAGAGCCCGAAGGGCGAGACCCGCTACTTCAACAGCCTCGAGGTCTGGTCGATCGAGCGCGCGGGCGAGGAGGGCGAGCCGCGCTCCGCCGGCGGTGCGTCCGGTGGGCGCGCGTCGCGCTCGGACGACGAGCCGCCGCCGCATACCGACGACGACGAGATTCCCTTCTGAGTCCGGCGCGTTCGCAGCTCCTCCTCGGGGCCGCAGCGCATCGGACGCGAGCGACGAACCCCGGTCAGCGGAGACGAGCATGGGCGCCCAGGACGTAGGAGACCTCGAGAAGATCCGGATCGGCATCGAGCGCTGGCTGGCGGCCCGCCTGACGGACCGGCAGGGCTTCGAGATCCCCGCCCTCGACTTTCCGAAGGCGAGCGGCGAGAGCAGCGTGACGCTCATCCTCGAGGCCCGCTCGCGGTCGCACGGCGAGGAGCGCTTCGTGCTCCGGATGGCGCCGCCCGTCAGCCAGGTCTTCGATCGCCACGACCTGAAGATGCAGTTCGACATGATGGCGATCATGACCCGCGAGGGGCTGCCCGCGCCTCCGCTCGTCGGCTACGAGCCCGATGCCTCGGTGCTCGGGAGCGATTTCTACGTCATGGGATTCCGCGCGGGGCGGATTCCGTCGGACAATCCGCCGATGATGATCGCGGGCTGGCTGAAGGACGACGTGACCGCGGAGCAGCGGACGAAGATGTGGACCTCCGCCGTCGATCTGCTCGCCCGCATCCATCAGATCGATCTCGCCAAGCACGACTTCTCGCGCCTGCCGCGTGCGGGCCAGGGCGAGTCGCTGCTCGCGCAGGAGATCCGGACCTTCGACACGATGTTCAAGCCCGCGCTCCGCCCCGTCGCGGATGCGCGCATCCTCGAGGGTTGGGAGCTGCTCCAGAAGACGGTCCCGAGCGATGCAGCGCCGGCGTTCTGCTGGGGCGACTCGCGCGTCGGCAACCTGATCTTCGACGCGGACGTGCCGGCCGCGGTGCTCGACTGGGAGATGGCGAACGTCTCCGATCCGCGCACCGATCTCGCCTGGTTCATCTGGATCGATCGCTGCAACAGCGAAGGCCTCGGGGCCGCCCGGCTGCCGGGAATCCCGTCGCCCGAGAGCCTCTACCAGCGCTGGAGCGAACGCACGGGCCGCTCGATCCGGGGCATCGAATGGTTCGAGCTCTTCGCCGTCGTCCGCTATGCGATCGTGCTCGAGCGGAAGTTCGAGTTCATGCGCGAGTCGAACCCGGGCCTCGTCGTCCCGAACTTCCCGGCGGCCTTCATTCCCGACCTGATGAAGGCCGTTCGGGCCTAGCGGGCCGCGCCTGGCTGCTCAGCTCGGGGGGACGTAGATCTCGCAGGCGCCGTCGCTGCCGCCCATGACCACGAGCAATCGCCCCATCGCCATGTACTGGCCGATCATGAGCCCGAGCTCGGCGATCTCGGCGTCGCTGAAATGCTTCTGGAGCTCCGCCATGAAGGCGCCGTCGACGGTGCGGAAATCGGTCGCCATCCGCTCCGCGAATCGAACTGCCAGATCTTCTCTGGGGGCGAGCTCCCGTTCTGCCTCGGGCTTTCGGAGCTGGGAGACCGTCGCCTCGTCGAGTCCTTCGAGCGTCGCGGCCTCGTAGCGGGCGAACAGGCAGAGGTTGCACCCGTTCAGCGCCGCGATCCTGAGCCGGGCGAGCTCCTTGATGCGGGCGGGAACGTTCCCGCTGGTATGAGCGGGACGGAAGAACTTGAAGTAGCTGTCGAAGAGCTGCGGGGCGAGTTCCAGGGGGTTCATCGAGGTTCGACCTCCTGCGCCGACGTTAGCGAAGCGATTTCGGCGCGGGAGCTACGCCGGATGCGCTGATCTAGAGTCGGTGAGCCGTCCCTTCTCCCGGGCGCGCGAGGAGATCCGATGACGGTCGATGCACGGAACACGACGACCGGCGCGGCCATCCCGGTCGCGAATGCATTGCCCGCCGCCGCGGACGTGCGCGCGCCGGCCTTCCTCGGGCCGCGCATCGTCGCGCTCGCGGCTCTCGCGAACCTGCTCTCGAGCGCGGTCACGTTCGGTGCATACGGCAATTTCATCGAGCCCGTCGCCGCCACCTTCGGCGTAGCGCGCTCGACGATCGGTTTCGGCGCGTCCTTCACGGTCCTGGCGCTCGGCGTCGCGGCCCCGTTCGTCGGCCGTTGGCTCGACCAGGGGCGCGCGCGCTCGATGATGGCGACGGGCGCGGCGGTGACGGGCATCGGGTTGATCCTCCTCTCCCGCGCCGAGCAGCTCTGGCAGGCGTCGATCGCGTTCGTCGGACTGGTCTGCATCGGCGCGGCCATCTTCGGGGCCGTCCCGTCGATGGCGCTGACGACCAATTGGTATGCGCGGCGTCGTGGTCTCGCGCTGGGGCTGACGGTCGCGGGGGGAACCTTCGCGACCTTTCTCGCGCCGGTGAGCGCCCAGGCCTTGATCGATGCCTATGGTTGGCGGACGGCGGCGGGCGTGTTCGGCGTCTGGACACTGCTCGTCGCGGTCCCCCTGTTCGCACTCTTCGTGATCGGGCGGCCGGAAGAGGTCGGGCAGCGACCGGACGGCGATCCGCCCTATTCCCCGAAAGAGGCCCCGAAAGAGGCCCCGAAAGAGGTGGGGGGCGAGGCGTCGATCCGCGAGCCGGTCTTCGAGGGGATGCGTGAAACCGGTGAGCTCGCCCGCGATCCGCGGCTCTGGCTGCTCGCGTTCGGCTTCGGCCTGGTGATGACGTCCCCGATCGTCTTGATGGGGCTGCTCGTCGAATTCGGGCGCGATCTCGGGTTCAGTCCCCAGCAATCGGCGGTGTTCTTCGCGGCGATGGTGCCGTTCTCGCTACTCGGCAAGGTCGTCATCGGCGGCCTCGCGGACGTGGCACCGCTGAAGCCCTCGATCGTGATGATCGTGCTCGTCAACATGCTCGTCTGGCTGATCTTCCTGTTCGAGCCGGGCTACCCGGCCTTTCTCGCGACCGGGGCGCTCTACGGGATCGGAATCGGCGGTGCCGCCCCCGTCCATGGCGTCGCGACGGCCCGCTGCTTCGGGCGGGCGAACTTCGGGCGCGCCAACGGGATCGGGGCGATGGCGGCGATTCCGCTGCTCGCCGGCGCTTCGGCGCTCTCGCATTTCCTGGAGGGCGCGACGGGAAGCTATGCGATGGGCTTCATGGTCCAGATCGGGCTGTTGCTGATCGGCGGGCTGCTGCTCGCCTTCGTCCGGTTTCCGTCCCAGGCGGAATCCGCCTGAGGCCCCGTTCCGGCCTCGCTGCGCTTCAGGGCTGGTACCAGATCGGCGAGCTCCAGGCGCGTTCCTGGATCGTCGGCGGGATCTCGCCCGAGCAGCAGGCTTCGTAGCCTTCGCCGATCGTCGCCGGATCCTCGCAGCGCACGCCCGCGGCATTGCAGGCCCACTGCGTCCAGCGGCAGCTCGGGTTCTCGCGCAGGCGCGCATAATAGAAGGCCGGCTCCGCCGGGTCGAAATCGGGGTCCGTCCAGACCCGGCAGAGCTGCGCGTGCCCTTCGCCGCGGGGCTCGCAGGTCGCGAGGTCGACGTCGGCCTCGCGATCGCCTCCGGCGACGGTCAGCACGGCTTCCTTCGCGACACCGTCCTCGCGCCAGCCCTTCACGATCTCGATGCGGTCGAGGTCGCCGCCCTCCGGATGCGGATCGCGCACCGCGCTGACGAGGAAGCGCGGCGCGCCGGCGCCCTCCGGACGCGGTGGCAGGTCGCCGCCCATCGGCACGCCCTGCGCATAACCCGTCTTCGCGACGTCGGCCCCGGCGCACGTGTCCTCCGCATAGCCCCAGCCGCCGAAGAAGCGCAGCTCCGGCCGCGTTCCGCTGGTCGCGTACGCCTCCTTGCGGAGCATCGCCTCGAAGAGCGCGTCGCGGCTGTTCTCCTCGGCCCAGAGCACCGCGAGGCCGCCGGGGTTCAGGGCCGCGACGTCGGGGAGGCCGGGCTCGAGCGCCTGGCTGCCCGGCTTGCCGGCGCCGCCGTGGCCGCCGAATCCGCGCTCGGAGACGAGGCCGGCGGTCCCGAGATGGGTGTCGGTGCTCCCGATCATTCCGAATCGGAAGGGATTGGCACCGAGGGTCGGTTCGAGGACGAGGCCACGCTTCAGGGCGTTGCGGACGAAATCGATCTCGTTCGGCTTCTCGTCACCCATCGGATTCTGATGGTCGAACGCCTTCTCGAACCCGCAGCCTTCGTCGGTCACGCCGGGGGTCATCGCGCATTCGGATTCGCCCTTGTGCTGCATGACTTCGACGAGCCGGTCGTAGCGGCCGCGGATCGCCGCCTCCTCGGTCGTGACCTCGGCGCCGGGGGTCACGGCGGAGGTGAAGGCGGAGCCGGCGCTCCAATTCGAGTTGTGCGGGATGGTGATCGATTCGCAGCCCGCCGTGCCGTCGCGGCATTCGCGGTCGAGGCGCTGCCAGAGCCCGATCGCCATCGCCCCCGTCTCCATCACGCTGATCGGCAGCGCGGGCACGCGCTCGTTGCGGAAGATCACGTTGCGATGCAGATGGCCGCCCTCGTGGCCGCTGGCCGTCCATTCGTAGGCGACGAAGCTCGTGAAGCGGCACGAGGCGTCGCGATCGTAGGCGGCCTCGGCGGCGGCCTGATGCTCGCCCCAGACGATGCCGGCGGCGTCGAGGCAATGCTTCGCGCCTTCGCCGCAGAAGCCCCAGCGCGATTCGAAGAGCGAATAGCGGCCGTTCATCACGAAGAACGCGACGCGGGGAAAGTTCCGGTAGAGGCCGCAGACGAGGGAGTCGTGACCGGGCAGGCCGGGCGTCTTGCAGATGTGGACCTCGCCGATCTGCTCGGCGTGATCGGTGACGGCGGCGAAGTCGAGGGGGCGGGCGAGCTGCACGGTCCGCCGCGCGCGCCCATCGGCATCGTAGGGCTGGATCCCGATCGCCTCGCCCGTCGCGAAGCGATAGGCCTCGGCCGGCGAGACGCGCGTGTCCTGGGTCGAGGCGTCCTGGGAGCGGGCCGTATGGACGTGGAGATCGCCGAAGAAGGGGCGGCGTTCGGGGGCGTAGTCGAGGCAGGCGGTGCGACGTTCGCTGACGGCGAAGGGCGGCGTCGCCGGACGCGCGGCAGCGGCTATGGATTCCGGACCGGCTGCGGACGGCGAGGGCGAGGGCGAGGGCGACGACGAAAGGTCCGCTTCTCCGCCCGCGAGGGCAGGGGCGAGCAGCAGCGCGCCGAGCAGCACTGCGGCCGCGGGTCGCAGGCCGAGTCCGTCCGGCCGCTCGTTCCGCCGAGGGGACGCCGCCGCCGAGGGCTCCGAAACGCTCATCTCGGCGCGGCCTGCTGGGCCAGCTGGCGCAGGGGCGTCTCCGCGTTGGCCGGCGCCATCGCTGCGCTGCCGGCATCCGCCGGCGCCCCCGCCTCGATGAACTTGCGCATCACCCGATCCTCGACCCACTGCTTGCTCCACCAATCGATCGGCGTCACGGCGTTGCCCCCGAGCAGCATCGTGAAGTGGAGATGGTCGCCGCCGGCGAGCCCGGTCGCGCCGCTGCGGCCCAGCTCGGCATCCAGCTCGACGGTCTGGCCGACCTGGACGCCGATCGAGGAGAGATGGGCGTAGAGCGATTGCAGGCCCATGCCGTGGTCGACGATCACGCAATTGCCGTAGATCCCGAGCCATCCCGCGAAGACGACCCGGCCGCGGTTCGCGGCCTTGACGGGCGCCGCCATCGTCGAGGCGAGATCGAAACCGAGATGGACCTGATGGTCGATGTCGCGGCCCTGGTAGACGTAGGTCCGCTGGTCGGCGAAGCCGGCTTCGACGGCGGTGTTGAGCAGCTGCTTGAAGGGGCCGCGCCAGAGGATCTCGGGCGAGGTCTCCCGGGCGAGGCTGGCGATCTTCTCGTTGTTCAGCCTGCGCAGATCGCGATTGATGCGGAGGTAGGCGGCGACGAGATCGGACGGATTCTCGACGACGAACTCGGGGGTGTTCTGCAGGATCGCGGGGACCACGCGGCCGAGGAAGCGATCGTCGACCTCGATCCGGCTGTCGCGGAACTGCTTCGGGAAGACCCGGAAGTCGAAGCTGCCCATGCCCTCGTTGCCGATCGGATCGCGGGCGTAGACCTGGATCGGCACCGCCACGTCCTGGCTCGGCAGCAGTGCGAAGAACGCGACACGCAGGCCGGGATCCGCGCCGGGAATGCCGGCCCCGCTCGCCGGGTAGCCCGGGTATTCGATCTCGCCGACGCGCACGCCCGAATCGGAATCCGCCGGATTCACGCGATAGACCACGACTTCGGAGCCGCCCTGGTTGATGAAATGGTGGAGCGAGAGGACGGAGACCTGCGGCGGGATCAGCTTGACCTCGACGGTCGCCGCGAGGGTCGAAGTCGCCTGGCGCAGACCGAACAGGACCGGGCGCACGGCGGTCACCTGGATCTCCGCGCTCCCGGCGACGAGGCTCGGGATCGCCCGCTTGCCGATCGAGCGCGTCACGCGCACGCGGTCCTCGCCCTCGCGCTCGATGCCGGCACCCGCATCCGCACCGGCGCCCGGCGCGCCGGCGACGGCGCCGACGGGCGAGTCGAAGAGCGGCGTCGTTCGATCGCCCTGGACGAGCGCGATCTGGAGCCGCTCGAGATCGCCGCCGGGCGACACGACGGCGACGGTGACGTCGCCGATCTGGCCGACGGCCTCCGGTCCGGAGATCTCGATCACGGGGCCGGGCGCCCCGCCGGCGTGGATCCACGCGCCGCCGGCCGCGAGCAGACAGAGAACGATCACGAAGAGGAAGATGCGCATGGCGCGAGAGTCTACCGGCGGCGGGAACGATGCCAACGAGAGCCCGCGTCCCGGCGAGAAAAAATCGCGGCGCCGATCGCTTGCGTGCCGCGATCACACGCGCGAGCGACGCGTCGTCCGGCGGACTGAAGGCTCGTTCGGCTCGTTCGGCCCGATCAGCTCGCCGAGTCTGCGCGGCTCTCCGAGATCGCTGCATCCGCCCGCGCCTCGGCCGGGGCCTCGTCGCCGGGCCCGGCCGCCGCCGCCTCTTCGTCACCGGCCGCCTCGTACCAGATCGGCGAGGTCCAGAGCCGTTCCTGGATCGTCGTCGGGATCTTCGGATCGGAGCAGGCCGGCGGGCGCTCGGCCGCGTCGAATGCGAGGCATTGGAGCGCGGACCAGCGACAGCTCGGGTTCTCGAGCACCCGGACCGAGTAGACCGCGTTCCGTGCCGCATCGAAGGCCGGATCGGTCCACACCGCGCAGAGGCTCTCATGGCCTTCACCGCGCGGCCTACACGTCGCCGGATCGACGTCGGCGCCGTTCGCGCCGCCGGCGACGTCGTGGACGACCTGATGGAATCCGCCGTCGGCATCGACCCAGCCCTTCACGATCTGGATCCGCTGCAGGAGGCCGCCCGGATGCTCCTTCGTTCCGCCGTCGCGCAGCGCGCTGACCACGAAGGTCGGCGCCGAAGCGTCCGCCGGGCGCGGCGGCAGGTCGCCGCCCATCGGAACGCCTTCGGCATAACCCCGCTCGACGAGGTCGGGCTGCGCGCAGAGGTCCGCCGGCAGGCTCCAGCCGCCGAAGAAGCGGGCCGTCATGCGGGGGCCGCTCGTGCCGAAGGTCTCCCGCCGCTTCATCGCGTCGAAGAGTGCGTCGCGGGAGTTCTCCTCGGCCCACACGCCGGCGACGCCGCCGGGGCTCGACATCGCGTTGTACGTCAGCGTCACCGGCCCGGGCGCCGCGGCGAGGCGCAGCTCCGGGCTCGCGTCGACGCTCCCCATCCATCCCTGATAGGAATACTCCTCGACGTCGCCGGGGTTGGCATTGTGGGAATCGGTGGCCGCGATGATGCCGAGCTTGTAGGGATTGACGCCGATGCGGCGCTGCTCCCGGAACCCTTCCAGCAGCGCATAACGCAGGAAGTCCGTGCGGGAGACGCAGCCCTGGTCCATCAGCGCGCCCTTGCCCACGCCTTCCCGGCAATCCTCGAAGGCCGGCCCGCGCCACTGCTCGTAGCTGCAGAACTCGTCGGGCGCGCCGAAGACGCCGAACATCCCGTTGCGACATTCCGAGTCGCCCTTGATCTGGCTGATCTCCGCGAGCCGCTCGAGATCCGCCCGCAGCATCGCCCGCGCGCGCTGCGTCTCGAGCGGGAGATCGCGGCCGGTGACGGCGAACATGTTGCCGTTCGAGAGGTTCGAGTTGTGCGGGATCGTGAGCACGTCGCAGCCGGTCCCGGCTTCGGTGCACTCGCTGCGCAGCCGCGACCAGAGATCGTAGACGTCGGGGACGTCGATCCAGGGGATCGGCGCCGCGGGCACGGCCGCGTTCCGGAAGATCACGTTGTGGTGGATCTTCGCGAGGCCCGGCGTCGCCGTGTACTCGTAGGCGTGGAAGGTCGTGAAGGCACAGCGCGCGGAGCGATCGTAGTGGCGCTCGGCGGCGGCCTGCTGCTCCTCCCACACGGTCCGCATCGCGGCGCGGCAGATCTCTCCGTCCGGCCCGCAGAGCTCGTCGCTGCGCGTCGTTTCGCGGGCTTCCGCATCGAGGGCGGTCGACAGCTTCGACATCCTCGCACCGAGGCTCATCGCGTTCTTCACGCCGGACGCGGGCGGGGGCGACTCGACGTCGTCGCCCCGGAAGGTCCGGCACGCCTCGGTCTCGTAGACGGGCGAACCGGGCCGGGTGCAGAGCGCGACCTCGCCCTGGAAATCCGCGTGATCCGTGAGGGCGACGAAATCGAGGGGCCGCTCGAGGCGCGCCTTGCGGGTGCCGCGACCCTCGGCGTCGAGGGGCGGGAGCAGGACCTCCTCGCCGCGTCCGAAGCGATAGGTCTCGTCCGGGCCGTTGCGCACGTCGGCCAGCCAGGCGTCCATCGAGAGCGTCGAATGCACGTGGAGCTCGCCGAAATAGGCCTGTCGCCGGGGGTCGCGGTCGAGGCAGGCCTCGCGCGGCTCGCTGTAGGGGCGGCCGTCGGGGGCGAGGGCGGTCTTCGCCTCGGCGGCCGGCGCCGCTGCGGGCGGGGCGGGGGGCGCTTCCCGCTCTTCGCAGCCCGACACGAAGGCGAGCACGACGACGAGCCCGAGCGCGCGCGACGGGACGCGCGGCCGGGCGCCTGCGCGCGCGACCGGCTGGGCGCACGGCGCGTGCAAGGCCTCGCGGAGGCAGCCGGCGGCGCGGGGGTGGATCCGGGACTGCGATTCGTTCATCGGTTTCTCCGCGATCGGTCGGGTTGGCGCCCGGTGTTCGAGCAGTGGGTCGACGCTAATCCAGCGATGCGGACCCCGCCCATCGCGGGCCGCGGCTGGAGTAGAGTCGCACCGCTCGATCCTGCCCGTACCTGCCCCTTTCTGCCACGGAGGACTTCATGTCGACGAACGCCCTTGCGATCCAGAACCTGATCGACCAGTCGGAGATCCGCGACGTCCTTTCACGCTATTGCCGCGGCCTCGATCGGATGGACAAGGAGATGGCCTACGGCGTCTGGCATCCCGGCGCGACCGCCTTCTACGACGGCATCTTCGAAGGCACGGGCCGCGGCTTCATCGACTGGGTCTGGCAGGCTCACGCCGCGATGGACCGCCATTCCCACCAGATCACGAACGTCCTGATCGAGGTCCAGGGCGACCGCGCGATCAGCGAGGCCTACGTCACGGTCGTGCTCTGGACGCTGCCCGATGCAGAGGGGAGGCAGAAGGAGCTCGTCGGCCGCGGCCGCTACCTCGACCGCTTCGCGCGCAGGAACGGCCGCTGGGCGATCGAGCACCGGACCCATCTGCTCGACATGTCGAGTGCCTACGATCTCGAGCGCGCGGACGTCTCGGAGGGGGCCGCGCGCGACGCGACGGACCTCTCCTTCGAGTTCTTTCCGAAGGCTTGATGCGTCCGGGCCGCCGCCGGAGCGACTAACGAACCTCGGCGCGGACCTCGAACGCGTCGAAGTAGAAGCGGAACGCCTTCCGGAGCTCTTCGGGATCCGCGCCGAAATCCCGGCGCAGGTCGTAGACGACCTGGCCTTCCTTGCCGCGCGGATGGGCCGCGACGTAGTCTGCGAGCTGGCGGCGGGCCTCGTTCGTCATCGGCAGGCCGGCGACCTCGTAGATCCGCTCGACCGTCGCCATGTCGTCCTTCATGAACTCGTGGAAGAGGACGTCGACGGTGCGATCCGCGGGCAGGAGGTGGCGATCCCGCACGGATGCTTCGAGCAGGCGGCGGACGCGGTCGTGCCAGTACTCGAGGTACCACTCGGGGTCGGTCGAGTAGTAGTTCATGCGGGCACCGTACGCGAGCATCGTCGCCGCCGACTGGATCACCGAGACGGGATCCCGGTGGGTCACGACGATCGTCGCGTCCGGGAAGGTCTTCATCAGCGGCCCGATCTGCTCGAGGTGCTGCGGACATTTCAGGACCCAGCGCTCCCGCGGCTTGTACCACTGCAGGATCTTCAGCCCCTCGAGCAGGGCTCCCTGGTAATGCGGCGTCTGGTCGTGCGCCAGGTAGTAGTCGCGCCAGCGCGGTGCGCGGACGACCCATTCGATGTTGTAGCTGGTGAAGTCGGGGAGCAGGAATTCGAGCTCCTCGTGGATGTGGTCGGGCTCCATCGGATGCATCGCTGCGAGCAGCGGCGAGCCCGTCCGCATGCGCTCCCAGATCGCGTTGCAGCGGTGCCAGCGCGGATCGATGCCGTCCGGGCCCGGCTTCTCGTTCGGATCGGGGACCGGCTCCTGGCCCTCCCAGAGCGGCATCGAGCGCAGGCGCTGGTCGGCGGCGATGAGGTTCACGAGGTGGGTGGTGCCCGAGCGCGGCAGGCCGACGACGATGATCGGCTTCTCGATCCGGAGATCGTGGATCTCGGGGTTCTTCTTCAGCAGGTCCCGGATCCGGAGCCGGGCCGCGGCGTAGCGTGCGCAATCGGCGAAATGGATCATGCGCCCGAGGCCCGTGCGGTTCGGGTCGTCGTCGGCGCAGGCGAGCCAGAGGGCGAGCCGCTCGTGGAAATCGTCGGGGCCGAAATCGTCGAGGCCCGTCTTCCGGACCGCGTCCTCGAGGACGGCCTTCACCGTCAGCTCGGTCCGGACGGACTCGCCGTGGGCGAGGGCGGCCTTCTGCTGGTCGTCGAGAATCGGATTGCGCAGGTCTTCGATGCGGATCGGCTGGCCGGCCACGGTCTCCTCCGGGTGGGATCCCCGCGACGCTAGCCTCTCGCGGGTCGGCTGCGCAGGCACCGGCCGGGCCGCCGGTGGCCGGTCCCGTTTCGTTTTCGGGCCGGGGGGCGTTGGCTGGCGGATCGGATCCGGGTGCCGAGCCCGATCGGGCCGTCCCCGGCCGGGCCCGGCCGGCGACCCAGTTCGGGCGCAAGCATCGAACCGGGACGGACGAAACGGTTTCCAGCTCTCGCATCGGTCGGGAGGCGGGAGGCAGGTTTGAACGCGCGTTCGGGAAGCCAGTCCGGGAAGAAGCTCGACGATGCGACGCTGGCGCGCTTCGCGGAGCGGATGCGTGCGGAGAAGCTGCCCGAGATCGCCACCCGCGCCTTCCTGCGCGCGGCCCGCTACGTCGGCGAGGGCGGCGCGACCCTGATCCGGGAGTCCGAAATCGAGCCGGTCGACGTGCTGCCCGAGCTCGCGGGCCTCGATCGCCATGCCGAGGCCGGCCGGCGCGCCGCGGCGCGTGCGGTCGTGCTCAAGCTCAACGGGGGCCTCGGCACCAGCATGGGCCTCTCGAAGGCGAAGAGCCTGCTGCCCGTCCGCCCGGGGATCAGCTTCCTCGACCTGATCGCGCGGCAGGTGCTCCACCAGCGGGCGCGCTGGGGGGCCCCGCTGCCGCTCGTGCTGATGAACAGCTACCGCACGCGAGACGATTCGCTCGCGGCGCTGCTCGTGCATCCCGAGCTCGAGAAGCAGGTGCCCCTCGATTTCCTGCAGCACAAGGTCCCGCGCATCGATGCCGAGACGTTCCGCCCGGTCGTCTGGCCCGAGGATCCGTCGCTCGAATGGTGTCCGCCGGGCCATGGCGATCTGTTCATCGCGCTCGCGAGCTCGGGCATGCTCGAGACGCTGCGCTCGAACGGCTTCCGTTATGCGTTCGTCTCGAATGCCGACAATCTCGGGGCGGTGCTCGATCCGCGCCTGCTCGGCTGGTTCGCGGAAGAAGGGCTGCCGTTCGCGATGGAGGTCGCGCGGCGGACCCCGGCCGACCGCAAGGGCGGTCATCTGGCCCGGCGCGGCGGCCGCCTGATGCTGCGCGAGACCGCGCAATGCGCAGCCGAGGACGCCGCGGCGTTCCAGGACGTCGAGCGACATCATTTCTTCAACACCAACAATCTCTGGCTCGATCTCGACGCCCTCGCCGAAGCGCTCGCGCGCTCGCCGGAGGGCCTCCCGCTGCCCGTGATCTGCAACGAGAAGCGCGTCTCGCCGACGGATCCGAAGAGCCCGCGCTGCTTCCAGCTCGAGACCGCGATGGGCTCGGCGATCGAATGCTTCGACGAAGCCCGGGCGATCGTGGTGCCGCGCGAGCGATTCGCGCCGGTCAAGACGACGAGCGATCTGCTCGTCCTCTGGTCCGATGCGTACGAGCTGTCGAGCGATGCGCGCATCGTGGCGCGCGATCCCGAGGCGAATCGCGCGCGGATCGTGGAGCTCGATCCGCGCCATTTCTCGCAGATCGCGGACTTCGAGGCGCGCTTCGAGGAAGGCGCGCCTTCGCTCCGGAACTGCCGCCGGCTGACGATCCGCGGGGATTTCCGCTTCGGCGCGGGGGTCTCGATCGAGGGCGAGGTCGCGCTGGTCAACGAAGACGCTCAGCCGCAGCTGATTCCGGCCGAGACCGTGCTGCGCGGCTGAGAGGCCGTGAGCGCCCGCCGGGATGCATCGCCCGCTGCCGCGGGCGACCTCAGGCGAGGAGCGCTTCCGGGATCTCCACCCAGCGCGCGCGCAGCCATTCGCCGAGGCTCTTGGCCTGGCCATCCTGTCGTGTCGCCGCCGCGACGCCTTCCTCGAGCAGGCCGTGCACGACGAAGTTGAGGCTCCGGAGCGCCGGGAAGCGGAAGCGCTCGACCTCGAAGCCCGCGAGCTCCGGGAGCAGGCGGACGAGGCAGTCCGTCGTCAGGAATTCGTCGAGCCAGGCCCAGGCCGGATCGCTGCGCGTGAAGACCCCGAGATTCGCGTTGCCGCCCTTGTCGCCCGAGCGCGCGCCGACGACGAGGCCGAGCGGGGCGCGCCGCGCCGGTCCGCACGGGATCCCGGCCACGGGCCCCGGCGCCGGAACGATCGCGTTCGCTGCCGGCGCACCGCTGCCGGGGCCGACCGAAGACACGCTTCGGCGCTCGCCGCCGATCAGGACCACCTCCTGGGGCACGAGCGCGGCCGGCACGATCGCCGGCTCGTAGACGCCGAAGGGCTTCGCCTCGGCCGGCCCGCCGGAGAGCGAGAAGTACCCGGGAATCGACGACAGGGCGAGCTCCGCCACGGCGTTCGAGAACGCGCGGCCGACCTTCTTCTCGTCGGGATCCTTGACGCAGACGTGCCAGACCGCGAGCGCCTCCTCGTTCGAGGCCGGATCGGTCTTCTCCGTCCGCAGCACGCGGGTCGTGACCTGTTGATAGTCGTTCGGGCCGTAGGGGCAGGCGCGCCAGAAGGCCGCCTCGACGACCCGGGCCTTGGCCTCGACGTCGAGGCCCGCGAGTGCGACGCGCATGTCGTTGCGGAAGCCGCCGCTGCGATTCATGCAGACCTTCAGCGTCTCGGGCGGGGGCTCGCCCTGCACGCCGTGGACGCGCACCCGATCGCGGGCGAGCGCCTCGAGCCTTATCGTGTCGAAGCGGGCCGTGACGTCGGGGCCGAAATAACGGGGGCCGCCGATTTCGTAGAGGAGCTGCGAGGTGACGGTGCCGAGGGAGACCTCGCCGCCCGTGCCGTCGTGCTTGCCCACGACACAGCTGCCGTCGGCGGCGATCTCGGCCCAGGGAAATCCGATGTGCTCGATGCCCGGCACTTCCTCGAAGAAGGAGTAGTTGCCACCCGTCACCTGGCTGCTGCACTCGATCAGATGGCCGGCGACGACGGCGCCAGCGAGGGCGTCCCAATCATCGCGCTTCCAGCCGTGGTGCCAGGCCGCGGGGCCGCAGACGATCGCGGCGTCGGTGGCGCGGCCGGTGACGACGATGTCGGCGCCGCGCTCGAGGGCGTCGACGATGCCGAAACAGCCGAGATAGGCGTTGGCGGTCAGGAAGCGGCCCGGTTCACGAATCGGCTCGCCGGTCTCGAAATGTCGGAGCGCGTTCGTCTCGACGAGCTCGGAGAGCCGCGGCATCAGATCGTCGCCGCCGACCCAGGCGATCTTCGGCGAGAGGCCGAGGCGGGTGGCGATCTCGTGGAGCTCGCGCGCGCAGCCCTCGGGATCGAGGCCGCCGGCGTTCGACACGACCTTGATTCCGCGCCCCAGGCAGGTCCCCATGACCTCTTCGAGCTGGGTCACGAAGCTCCGCGCATAACCCCCGTTCGGCCGCTTCGCGCGCGTGCGCGCGAGGATCAGCATCGTCAGCTCGGCGAGCCAGTCGCCCGTCAGGACGTCGATCGGCCCGCCCTCGACCATCTCGCGCATCCCCGTCGCACGATCGCCGAAATAGCCCGAGCAGTTCGCGATTCGGATCGGTCGGGGCACGGTCGGGTCCTCGCCTGGCGGCGCCGATCCGGCGCGGATCGGCAGCGCGCTTCAGGTTGACACCTTCGAAGCGATTCTGGTAGGAAGCCCGAGCGGGCGCCCGTCGTTCGCCCGCGAGCCCGGCGACGCGGGTCGGCGCGGCAGCAGCCCTCGCATCGAGAACGGGAAGGCGGTCGGTTCCGATCCGCCCGGGGAGCACGGCATGAAGGTCGATTCGGGGCTCGTCGGCATTTCGGACCTCGCGCGTGTCGGCGCCTCCGCCCGCGACCTCGAAGCCGAGGGCTTCGACGCCCTCGTCACGGCGGAGATCGACTCCGATCCGTTCCTGCCCCTCGTGCTCGCGGCCGAGCACACCGAACGCATCCAGCTCATGACCTCGATCGCCGTCGCCTTCGCCCGCAACCCGATGACCGTCGCCCAGATCGGCAACGACCTGCAGGCCTTCTCGAAGGGGCGCTTCATCCTCGGTCTCGGCTCCCAGATCAAGCCCCACGTCACGAAGCGCTTCGGCATGCCCTGGTCGGCGCCCGCGGCGCGCATGCGGGAGTTCGTGCTCGCGATGCGCGCGATCTGGCGCTGCTGGTACGAGGGCGAGCCGCTCGCCTTCCGCGGCGACCACTACACCCACACGCTGATGACGCCCAACTTCGTTCCGAAGAACAATCCCCACGGCGCGCCGAAGGTCGTGCTCGCCGCGGTCGGTCCGAAGATGACGGAGGTCGTGGGCGAGGTCGCCGACGGCATGCTCGTCCACGCCTTCACGACCGAGCGCTATCTGCGCGAGGTGACGCTGCCCGCCCTCGAGCGGGGGCTCGCGCGTTCGGGCCGCGTGCGGCGGGATCTCGAGGTCTGCTACCCGGCGTTCGTGGTCACGGGCCGCGACGAACGGGAATGGCAGGCGATGCGCACGGCGATCGCCACCCAGATCGGGTTCTACGGCTCGACGCCCGCCTATCGCGGCGTGCTCGAGGTGCACGGCTGGGGAGATCTCCAGGGCGAGCTCAACCGGCTCTCGAAGCGGGGTGAATGGCAGGCGATGGGCGAGCGGATCGGGGACGACGTGCTCGAGGCGTTCGCGATCGTCGCCGAGCCGGCGCGGGTCGCGGCGGCGCTGAAGCAGCGCTTCGGCGGGCTGGTCGATCGCGTGCTCTGCTCGTTCTCCTTTCTCGAGCCGCACGAGCGCGCGAAATACATCGAAGAGCTGCGCGCAGGTTGAGAGACGTGGACCGCCAATTTCACCCGGCACGATCCGTGCTGAGTGGCGGGCATGCTCGCCACCACACCCGACCGACGTCCGCCCTTCTGCCCCCATCCCGACTGTGAATCCCGAACGAATCCCGCCGCTTGGCGCTTCATCAAGAAGGGCTTCTACTGGCGAAAACGCAGCCCCCACCGCGTCCAGAAATACCAGTGTTCACGCTGCCGACGAGGATTCTCCTCCTCCACCTTCTCGCCGGCCTACTGGCTGCGCCGTTCCGATCTCCTCCCCGACGTCTTCCATCAGCTCGTCAGCTGCGCCGGCTTCCGGCAAATCGCCCGCGCAAGGGGCGTCTCCCACTCCACCGTGCGCCGCATCAGCGACCGCCTCGGCCGCCACTGCCTGCTCTTCCACGAACACGCCAAACCGAAGTCGTGTCCGAGAGAGCCCCTCGTCCTCGACGGATTCCGGAGCTTCGAACACAGCCAGTACTGGCCCATGGACCTGAACCTGGTCGTCGGCCCCAGCCTGTTCGTCTACGGTTTCAGCGACGCGGAGCTTCGCAGGAGCGGCACGATGCGGCCCGCGCAGGCCGTAAAGCGAGCGACCCTCGAGCGGCGCTACGGGCGGCCCGATCCGGCGGCGACACGTCGCTCGGTCGAAGAACTACTACGGAGAGTAGTTCCGCCGGGCGGAACGGTGGAGCTGCGCTCGGACGAGCATCAGGCCTATCCGCAGGCCTTGTCGCGCCTTCCCGATCGCGTCTTTCTCCACGCGCGGACGAGCTCGAAGGCGGCCCGGACGACGAGCAACCCGCTCTTCGCGGCGAACCTGTCGGACCTGCTGATCCGGCACTCGAGTGCGAACCATAAGCGGGAGACGATCGCGTTCTCGAAGCGGCGGCAATCGGCGCTGTACCGGCTGGCGATCTGGACGGTGTGGCGGAACTACATGAAGGATCGGTCCGAGAATCGGCCTCGAGGTACGCCCGCGCAGGCGCTGGGGATCACGACGGGTCCGCTCGGGCTTCGGGAGATCCTGGCGCGGCGGCTGTTTCCGGAGCGGGTGGGGATCTCGGGGTGGTTGAAGCGTTGTTACGAGGGGCGGATCCGGACGCGGGCGATCGAGCGGTGTGCGGTGCATCGGGCGAGGTATGCGAGGTAGTCGAAGGTCGCATCGGCGAGCCGCAAGGGACCGCTCTGTGATTCATGGGGGTGAAATCTTCAGTCCACGTCTCAGGTTGAGCGCCCGGCCCGCCGCTTCCGCCGATTCCGGTAGGCTTGTTCCGAGCAGTTTCCCCGAAGCGACTCCGTGGAAACACCGATCCGATCCGCGAATCGGTCTCGCCCGATCCGAAATGCGTGCGGGCACGTTCAGCGACCCACATGCGCGGCCGATCGGCGGTTTCGTGTGATCGATGCCGTGATATGGTGTGCGCCGCGCGCCCGCCTGCCGTGGGAGTCGATCCGGATCTCGGCGAGCCCGGTCGTTTCGTCTTCATTCTCCGTGCGCGATGGCGTGCGGAGGAGGGCGATCGGTCCGCGCCCGTCTTCGAAGGGAGCCTCGATGCCTCGTTCGTTCCGTCTGCGTCCCGTCCTCGTCGCGATCGCGCTGCTGTGCTGGGCGCTTCCCGCCCTGGCCGAAGGCGGCGCGCGTCCCCCGATTCCGAGCGTGGGCGGCATCCCGGTGGACTTCATCCTGTTCGGCATGACCCTGCTCGGCGTCGCCCTGTTCCATCACTACACGCTCCAGGTCGCGGCGACGGGCCTCACGGTCATCTCGCTCTACAACATCTTCTTCAGCAGCTTCAAGCACGGCATCGGGATCGCGGGCTTCTTCAGCCATCTCGGTCACGAGTGGGTGATCGTCGTCAATCTCTTCTGCCTGCTGACGGGATTCGCGCTGCTCGCCAACCATTTCGAGGAGAGCGAGCTCCCGAAGCTGCTTCCGAAATACCTGCCCGACGACTGGAAGGGCGCCTTCTCGCTGCTCGCGATGTGCTTCTTCATGTCGGCCTTCCTCGACAACATCGCGGCAGCGATGATCGGCGGCGCGATCGCGCAGACCGTCTTCAATCGGCGGGTCCATGTCGGCTACATCGCCGCGATCGTGGCGGCCTCGAACGCGGGCGGGGCCGGCAGCGTCGTCGGCGACACGACGACGACCATGATGTGGATCAGCGGCATCTCGCCGATCGCGGTGCTTCCGGCTTTTCTCGCCGCGGGCGTCGCGCTCGTCGTGTTCGGGATTCCGGCCGCGCTCCAGCAGCACAAGTTCTCGCCGATCGTCAAGGATCCGCCGGACAACCTCCACGTCGACTGGGCCCGCATGGGCGTCGTCGGGGTGATCCTGGCAACCGTGATCTGCGTCAACGTCTTCGCGAATCTCACGCTGGGCGAAGACGCCGAGTCGTTGCCGTTCATCGGCGTCGCAGTCTGGGTGGCGATCCTCGTGACTGCGCCCTGGCGCAAGCCGACCTGGTCGCTCCTGCCCGAGGCGGCGAAGGGCTCCGCCTTCCTGCTCGCGCTCGTGCTCTCGGCCACGATGATGCCGGTCGAGAGGCTGCCGGCCGCATCCTGGCCGACGGCCCTGGGCCTGGGCTTCCTCTCGTCGATCTTCGACAACATCCCGCTGACGGCCCTCGCCATCAAGCAGGGCGGCTACGACTGGGGCGTCCTCGCCTATACGGTCGGCTTCGGTGGCTCGATGATCTGGTTCGGCTCCTCGGCGGGCGTGGCGATCTCGAATCTCTATCCCGAGGCGAAGTCGGTCGGCCGCTGGGTCACGAGTGGCTGGCACGTCCCGATCGGCTACGTGGCGGGCTTCTTCGTCATGCTGGTGCTGCTCGGCTGGCACCCGACGGACAAGCGACACGTCGAGCCCTCCGCGCACGAAGCGCATGGCGCCGCCGTCGAAGCCAGTCCCCAAGACTCCCAAGACGCCCCGCCGGCCGCCCAGGCCGCGCTGGCGTCGGCGGCGGTCGACGCCGGGCACTGAGCCCCGGCCCGGCGCTCCCCGCTCTCGGGGATTTCCTGCTGCGTCATCCGGCATCTTCGGATGCCGGATGACGATCCCGTTCGTCCGATTCCGTGATAGTTTGCGCGCGGCGCCGGCCCCGGATCAGCACGTCGCTGTGGGGGGCACGCCGTTTCGTCGACGGATCGATGGGGCGGGCGCCGGGTGCACCCGCCTCCGAAGGGGACTCCCATGCGTCGCTTTGCGGGGCTGCGTTCGTTTCTCGTCCTGGCGGTTCTGATCTCGATGGAGGCTTCGGCGGCCGCCGAAGCGCTGGAGCGCCCGCCACTTCCGGCGCTCGCCGGGATTCCGATCGACTTCATCCTGTTCGCCCTCACCCTGCTCGGGGTCGCGCTCTTCCATCACAAGACGCTCCAGGTCGCCCTGACCGGCCTCTCGGTCATCACCCTCTACAACCTCCTCTTCAGCAGCTTCAAGCACGGCACCGGACTCGCGGGCTTGTCGGCGCATCTCGGCCACGAGTGGGTCGTCGTCGTCAATCTCTTCTGCCTGCTGACGGGCTTCGCGCTGCTCGCCAATCATTTCGAGGAGAGCGAGCTCCCGAAGCTGCTCCCGAAGTACCTGCCCGACGATTGGAAGGGCGGGTTCGCGCTGCTCGCGATGGTCTTCGTGCTGTCTTCCTTCCTCGACAACATCGCGGCGGCCATGATCGGCGGAGCGATGGCGCAGACGGTCTTCGCGCGGCGGGTCCACATCGGCTACATCGCGGCGATCGTCGCCGCCTCGAACGCCGGGGGCTCGGGCAGCGTCGTCGGCGATACGACGACGACGATGATGTGGATCAGCGGGATCTCGCCCTCGGCCGTCCTGCACGCCTACGTCGCGGCGATCGTCGCGCTCTTCGTGTTCGGGATTCCGGCGGCGTTCCAGCAGCAGAAGCACTCGCCGATCGTGAAGGACGCGCCCGGGAATCTGCACGTCGACTGGTCCCGGATGGGCGTCGTCGCCGTGATTCTCGCGGCGGCGATCGCGACGAACCTGCTCGTCAACCTCCACTACCCCGAAGACGCCGAATCCTTCCCGTTCATCGGCGTCGCGGTCTGGGGCGCGATCCTGGCGACCTCGCCCTGGCGCAAGCCGACCTGGTCCCTGCTGCCCGAAGCGGCGAGGGGCTCCGCGTTCCTGCTGGCACTCGTGCTCTCGGCCACGATGATGCCGGTCGAGAAGCTGCCGGCCGCGGCCTGGCAGACGGCCTTCGGGCTCGGATTTCTGTCGTCGGTCTTCGACAACATTCCGCTGACGGCCCTCGCCATCAAACAGGGCGGCTACGACTGGGGCGTGCTCGCCTATACCGTCGGCTTCGGCGGCTCGATGATCTGGTTCGGTTCGTCTTCGGGGGTCGCGATCTCGAACATCTTCCCCGAGGCGCGTTCGGTCGGTCGTTGGATCCGGAGCGGCTGGCATGTCGCACTCGGCTACGTCGTCGGATTCTTCGTGCTGCTGGCGCTGATGGGATGGCATCCGCTGGAAGAGGCGAGGGCGACGGCGCCGGGCTCCGGGGGCACGACGGCGGAGGCGTCGGCACCGACGCCTTCGCATTGATCACCGGCCGTTCGAGCTCGCCTCAGCCGCCGGCGCTCGCTTCCGCGGGCGCCGGCGCGCCGGCGTCTTCGATGCCGAGCGGCTCGGCCTCGATGAAGACGTCCATCTGCTGCCCGACGAAGGGTGCGGGCTCCTGGGGCGCGAGCGCGTAGAGCACCTCGAGCACGCGTGTGTCGACGCGCTCCGTACCGTCGCCGGTCAGGGCGCGTTTGGGCTGGACGAGCGGCTCGAAGCGCACGAACTCGAGCGAGAAGCGGCGCGCGGCGTCGCCGCGGAGGCTGCCCTGCGCAGCGGCGCCTGCGCGGACGCGGTGGGCGTCGGTCTGGTCGATCTCGACGCGGACGTGCAGCACGCTGTCGTCGCCGACGACGACGAGCGGGGTCGCGAGAGGCCCTGCCTGCGCGAACTCTCCGGGTCGAACGTCGACGCGCCAGACGCGGCCGGCGATCGGGCTCTCCACCGTCAGCCGCTCGAGCTCCGTGCGGATCACGCCGATCCGGGCGCGTGTCTCGGCGAGGCGGGTCTGCGCGCTCTCGACACCGAACCGCCTGCGTGTCGCCTCCGCGTCGCTCGTCGCTTTCTGCTCGAAGCTGCGCTGCGCGCGCTCGTACTGGTCGCGGGCATCGGCGAGCGCGACCTCGGCGGATTTCGCCTGGGCCTGCGCGAGGGCGAGCTCGGCGCGCGCCGCGCGGTCGTCGATCGTGAAGAGCGGGGCGCCGGCGGCGACGCGGTCGCCGGCGCGGACGTGGACCGCGGTCACGACGCCGGGCAGAGGGGTGCCGATCGAGATCGCTTCGCCGCGGGGCTCGATCACGCCGACCCCCGCGACGGATGCGGCATAGCTCGCCCCGGGAACGGGAAGCGGGGGCTCCGCCACGCTGCGTCCGGGCTGCGAGAGCGTCGTCGCGAGCGCGAATCCGAACAGCGAGATGGCGACGAGGGGGAGGCCGAAGCGAACGAAGATTCCTTCAGGCATGCAGGGGCTCCGGGGCGCGCGGCGGCGGGAGCTCGCCGGTGATGCGCCCATCGTTCATCGTGACGATGCGATCGGCGAAGTGGTAGATGCGATTGTCGTGGGTCACGACGAGCACCGCGCTGCTCGGATCGCTCGCGATCTCGCGCAGGATCTCCATCACGGTCCGGCCCGTCTGCTCGTCGAGCGCCGCCGTCGGCTCGTCGCAGACGATGACGCTCGGCGCGTGGACCAGCGCCCGGGCGATCGCGACGCGCTGCATCTGGCCGCCGGAGAGCTGGTTCGGACGTTTGTCGGCGTGGTCCGCCATCCCGATCCGCGCGAGGGTCGTGCGGGCCCGCTTCGCCGCTTCGGCGAGCGGCATCCCGTCGGCGACGAGGGGGATCGCGGCGTTCTCGGCGGCCGTCAGGGCCGGCAGCAGGTTGTACTGCTGGAAGATGAAGCCGAGATGCTCGCGCCGGAAGCGTGCCTTGCGAGCGCCGCGCAGCTCCGTGATGCAGACGCCCTGGACCTCGACCGTGCCGGCGCTCGGCGTCAGGATGCCCGTCAGGATCGAGAGCAGCGTCGTCTTGCCGCAGCCCGACGGACCGATCAGGAGCGTCAGGCGCCCGGGCTCGATCTCGAGGTCGACGCCGTGCAGCACGCGCGCCGAGGTCCCCCCGTTGTCGAAGTCCTTGACGATCCCGCGTGCGCGCATCGCGAACGGCGCGCTAGCCACGGAACACCACCGCCGGATCGAGCACGAAGACCTTGCGGATCGACGCGAGACTCGAGAGCAGCATGATGATCGCGACGGCGACGGCCGTCCCGGCGATCACCTGCCAGCGCAGGACGAACCCGTCGAGGGCCGGAACGTCGCGGGTCAGCCAGAAGAAAACGCCGCAGAGCCCGATCCCGAGAGCGAAGCCGAGCACGCCGACGACGAGAGCCTGCAGGATCACCATGCGCAGGATCTGGAAATCGGTGACCCCGATCGCCTTCAGGGCGCCGAACTGGCGCAGGTTCTCCAGCACGAAGATGTAGAAGGTCTGCGCCGCGACGGCGGCGCCGACGATGAAGCCGAGGGTGACCGTGATCCCGAAGTTGACCGGGATGCCCGTCCGCTCGACGTAGTGGCGCACGGAGCGCCACGCGAAATCCTGCCAGGTCAGGGCCTGCAGCCCCGTGCGCTCGCGGATGCGTGCGGCGAGGCGCTTCGGTTCGACGCCCGCCGCGGCCTTCACGATCACGAACGAGAGCTTGTTGCGCTGGGGCGGTGTGAAGCGGAGCGCTTCGCTGTAGCGGGTGTAGACCACGGGGAACGTGACGAAGGGCGGCGAGGCCTTCGCGATCGCGACGATCTCGACGCGGCGATCGTTGATCTCGACGACCCGGCCGATGCTGAGCGGCTCGCCCGGCCAGATGAATTGATGACCCGCGCGATCGATCATCAAGGCGTTCGGGCGCTTCAGGTCCGCGAGCGATCCCATCAGGATCTTCGGCGGTCGCCCGACGAGCGAGCCGTCGTCGAGGCCCATCAGGATGACCTGCTGCAGCAGGCCTTCGTTCGAGCGGATGACGGCGTTGCCCTTGTAGAGCGGCACGGCCCAGGCGACGCCGTCGACGCCACGCACGCGCGAGAGATCGACGTCGGGCATCGCCTCGAGCTCGTCGACGTATTTGACGCGGGGATGCATGACCCAGACGTCGGCCTCGCGCACGTCCATGATCTGGCTGGCCGTGCGGGTCATGAGGCCGATGAAGATCGAGACCTGCTGCGACATGAGCAGTGTCGCGAAGCCGATGCCGAAGACGAGACCCAGATACTTGGCGCGGTCGCCGAGCAGCATCTTGAGAGCGACGAGATTCATTCGACGGTTCGCCGATCCGGTGGGCAGCCGGGCGTAGGAGCGCGTAGGCAGAGGTATAAGCGGCGGGCGGGGCCGAAGCAAACGCGAGATCGGGCCAGCCTCCTAGGAGCCTGACCCAAGATGGCCGCGCGGCGCCTGAGCGCCGATCCATCGCCTCTCGCTGCGTTGCGCTCGGTCGCCGTAGCTCGGCTACGGCTCCCTCGCGCGCCTTGCGAAAGGCGCGTCTCGACGCTCAGGCATCCACGCCCATCTTGGGTCGGGCTCCTAGCGCTCGGCGCCCCGATCCGCTGTCATCGGCCGGTCCCGAGCCGGCGCTCGGGGCCCGGGCGGGCGATCGGCGGCCGCTCCGATCCGGTCGGGCCGGAAGGTCGTGTCCGGGTGGGCGACGCGATCGGACCAAGAGACGGAGGAGCGAGCGCGACGATGCCCGATCTGCTGTACGAAAAGCTCACGGGAAGACATGCCGGCATCGCCGTCCTGACCTTCAACCGGCCCGAACGCCGCAACGCCTTCACGCCCGAGCTGATGGTGCGGCTCGCCGAGGCGTGGATCGATTTTCGCGACGACGATGCGCTGCGCGTCGCGATCCTGACGGGCGCGGGCCAGGCCGCATTCTCCGCGGGCGGCGATCTCGGACGCCTGCTCCCGCTGCTCACGGGCGCGCGCCAGCCCGACGACGACTGGGATCGCCGATTCATGACCGATCCGGGCCGTTTCATGGGCACGGCCCTGCTGCGGCCCTTCGAGCTCTACAAGCCGATCGTCGCGGCGATCAACGGCTTCGCCCTCGCCGGCGGCACCGAGATCCTGCAGGCCACCGACATCCGCATCGCATCGACCGATGCGTCGTTCGGCCTCAGCGAGGTGCAGCGCGGCCTCGTCCCGGGCGGGGGCTCGATGGTCCGGCTGCCGCGCCAGATGCCCTGGTGCAAGGCCATGGAGGTCCTGCTGACCGGCGACCGGATCTCCGCGCAGGACGCGCTGGCGTTCGGCTTCGTGAACGAGGTCGTGCCCCCGGACCGGGTCCTGCCCCGGGCGCTCGAATTCGCCGAGCGGCTCGCGAAGAACGCGCCGCTCGCGCTGCGGGCGATCAAGGAGGCGGCGATCCGCACGAGCGGTCTCCCGCTCGAGGAGGCCTTCCGCATCGAGCACGAGCTCTCGGCGCCCGTCACCCGATCACAGGACGCACGCGAAGGACCGCGCGCATTCATGGAGAAGCGCGAGCCCGTCTTCACGGGGCGCTGAGGAGGCCGAGAAGATGACCCCGATCGAATGTGTGCAAGCCGTGATCGATTGCGACAACGGACGCGATTCGGCCGGCTATCGCCGCCTCCTCCACGACGACTATCTCTCGTACGTGCACGGCAAGGAATCGACCGTCGGCGCCGAGGCGGAGGTGCTCGCCCTCGCGCGCTGGTGGCAGGCGGCGAGCGACGTCCATCTCGAACCGATCGCGATGGTCGAGAGCGGCGGCCTCGTGACGCTCCGCTACACGCTCGCGGGCACCAACGACGGAGAATTCTTCGGCCGCCCCGCGACGGGCCGCCGCTTCGTGCTCGAGAACTGCACGCTGCTTCAGGTGGAAGCCGGCCGCGTCCGGCGCGCCTATCGCTATTCGGACACCCTGGGCCTGCTCGGACAGCTCGGCCTGCTGCCGGGAGGGCTCGTCGCGTGAAGCCGATCCATCATCGTCCCCTCGACCTGCTGCTCGTCCTGTTCTTCAGCGTCTCCGTGCTCTACGGCTTCCTCTTCAGCCTGCCGGAAGGGCTCGGGGTCCCCGTCTCCGCCGACAGCCCCTGGCCGCCGCTGCGCGCGCTCCACGAGTGGGCCGTCGCGGAGGAGCCGGCGCATCTCGATCCTCCGCCGAACCTGATCGCGGCGACCCTCTTCGACGGCTTCTTCCAGGCGCCGGCGCTGCTCTTCGTGATGATCGGGCTGATTCGTCTGCGGCCCTGGCTGCGGCCGCTCGGCCTCGTCTATGCGGGCGCGGCGGTGACGAACATGTTCTTCTACTTCGTGCAGACCTTTCTCGGCCCGCATCCGCCCCCGAACACCGCCTACTATCTCGCGTTCAACCTGCCGTGGATGATCGCGCCGGCGGTGCTCGGGCTGCGCGTGCTCGTCGCGCGCGATCTGCGCGAGGGGCTCTTCCGGTAGGGGAGGGAAGCACGCCGTGGATCCGGGCCGATTCCGGCCCCTTTGGGCGTGAATTCGTCCGTCACGGGCGAAAGGGCCCGCTCGAACCCGAGGTCGCCTATCGTCCGCTCGGGGACCGGCCGTCGCGCGCGCCGGGGGCCCTCGAGGCGTTCGATGCGATTGAGGGTCGGATACGAGATCCAGTACGCGTTTCCCCAGCCGACGCCGGTGATCGCGACGCTCAACGTCCATTTCACGCGGGTCTCCGATCTCGTCTCTCCGGATCACGTCCGTCTCGAGCCGGCCGTTCCGATCTCCGGCTACCGCGACGGCTTCGGAAACTGGTGCAGCCGTTTCGTCGCGCCGGCCGGTTCGATGTCGCTGTCGACCGATGCGGTGATCCGGGACTCCGGGCTGGAAGACCCGGTCTGCCTCGCCGCGGGTCAGACGCCCGTCGAACGGCTTCCGGAGGAAGCCCTGGTCTTCCTGCTGGCGAGCCGCTTCTGCGACAGCGATCGCCTGCTCGATCTCGCCTGGCAGCTGTTCGGTGCATTCGCGCCGGGATGGCCCCGGGTGCAGGCGATCTGCGACTTCACGCATCGCCACATCGAGTTCGGCTACGCCCATGCCCGCGTCACGCGGACCGCCTCCGAGGCCTATCAGGAGCGCCGCGGGGTCTGTCGCGATTACGCCCATCTGGCCGTGGCCTTCTGCCGGGCGCTGAACATTCCGGCGCGTTATTGCACGGGCTATCTCGGCGACGTCGGAATGCCGCCGCCCTATCCGCCCGGAGATTTCGCGGCCTGGTTCGAGGCCCACCTCGACGGCCGCTGGCATGTCTTCGATCCCCGCAACAACGTGCCGCGCATCGGCCGCGTGCTGATCGCCCGCGGTCGGGACGCGGCCGACGTCGCGATGACGACGACCTTCGGGCCCAACACGCTGCGCAGCTTCCGCGTGTGGACGGACGAGGTCGCTTAGTCGGCGCGGAAGACACCGGCGGGCAGCCGCCGCGGATCGGGTCGGGGCGCAGCCTGGGCTCCCCGGCATGCCCTCGACGTGTCCACCGAGGTGGGATTCAATCGGCCTCCCCACCCGGCGAGGCATGGCTCGATGCGACCGCAGGCTCGACGACCGTTCGACGGCATTCGCGTGATCGATCTCGCCGGCGGCATCGCCGGCGGATACGCCACGAAGCTGCTCGCCGATGCAGGCGCCGAGATCCTCGCGATCGAGTCGCCGCAGGGCGATCCGCTGCGCGGTCGCGCCGCCGTCGCGGCTTCCCTCGACGCCGATGGGGACGGTGTCCTCTTCCGGTACCTGCGGACCAGCCAGCGCTCGCTCGTGCTCGATCTCGAGGCCGAGGCCGGGCGGGCCGCGCTCCGGCGCCTGTACCGCGAATGCGACGTCGTGCTCGACGGACGCCCGGTCGGCTGGCTTGCGGCCCGTGGAATCGGGGAGAAGGCGCTCCACGCCGAGAATCCCGCGGCGAGCTGGCTCTCGCTCTCGAGCTTCGGCGCAGGCAACGCCTGGTCCGATCGGCCTGCGAACGACTTCACACTGCAGGCCTGGTGCGGCTCGACCGCTTCCCGCGGCCGTCCCGGGCTCCCGCCGCTGACCTGCGGCGGCGAGATCGTCGAATGGCTGTCCGGCACCTTCGCGGCGCTCGGCATCGCGGCGGCACTGCGGGCCGCCCGGCGCGAAGGCCGCGGCCCGCGGATCGAGCTCTCCAAGCTGGAGGCGATCCTGCCGACGCTGACGAACGCGGGCAGCGTCTGGGGCCATTTCTCGCAGGTCTGGGCTCTGCCCGCGAGTGAAGACGTGCCTTCGATCGAGCCGACCGCCGACGGCTGGATCGGCTTCTGCATCTTCACGGCCCAGCAGTGGATGGACTTCGCGCTCTACGTCGAGCGGCCCGAATGGGCCGACGACCCGCAGCTCGCCCACATGATGACCCGCATCGCCCGGGCGGAGGAGATCCGCGCGCAGGTGCGCGAATACACGCGGGCGCATTCGACGGCCGAGCTGCTCGAGCGCAGCGAGCTGCTGCGGATTCCGGCGGCGCCGATCGGAAACGGCGCACTGTTGCCGAGCCTCGACCATCTGGCCCTGCGCGGCGCATTCGTCCGCAATCCCCGCGGCGGATTTCTGCAGCCGCGCGTGCCCTACGCATCGACGGCCTGGCCCCGCCCCGGCTTCGCGCCCGCGCCCACGCTCGCCGCGGCGCTCGCGGCTGGAGACGCGATCGGCCGCGATCACGATTCGGTGTCGGTCTGGTCCGCCAGGCCGCCCGCGGCCCGCAGCGCGGATGCGGTCGCTGCTTTGGGCGACCACGACGCCGATCGGCCCGCGGTGGGCCGCCCGCTCGAGGGGCTGCGCGTCCTCGATCTGACGGCGTTCTGGGCCGGTCCCTATGCGACCTTCGTGCTCGGCTGCCTCGGCGCGGAAGTGATCCACGTCGAATCGATCCAGCGCCCCGACGGCATGCGCTTCGGGACCCAGAAGGCGAGGGATGCCGAAGGCTGGTGGGAGTTCGGTCCGACCTTCCACAGCGCCAACACCGGCAAGCGCAGCCTGACCCTCGATCTCACGCGCCCGCGCGGGATCGAGCTGCTGCTGGAGCTCGTGAAGCATTCCGACATCCTGATCGAGAATTTCTCGCCCCGGGTGCTCGACAATTTCGGTCTCGACCGCGAGAAGCTCGCGGCCGCGAATCCGCGGCTCGTCTTCGTCCGGATGCCCGCCTTCGGCCTCGACGGGCCCTGGCGCAATCGCGTGGGCTTCGCGCAGACGATGGAACAGGTCTCCGGACTCGCCTGGCTCACCGCCTATCCCGAATCGGCCGGCGACGCGGCGGGACCGCTGACGCCGCGCGCCTGTGCCGATCCCCTCGCGGGCCTCCACGCGGCCTACGCCGCGCTGCTCGGCATCGCCCAGCGCGACGCGACGGGCGAGGGCTGTGCGATCGAGTCGGCGATGGTCGAAACGCTGCTCGCGATCACCGCCGAGGGCGTCGCCGAATACGACGCGGCGGGCGTGCTCCTGACCGGCGACGGCAATCGCTCGCACGTCGTGGCGCCCCAGGGCTTGTATGCCTGCGCGGGCAAGGATGCCCTCGGCCAGCCGGAGTGGCTCGCGCTCTCGGTCGAGACCGATGCGCAGTGGAGCGCACTCGCCGGTGCGCTCGGGCGTGCCGACTGGGCGGGGGATGCCTCGCTCGCGACCTGCGCGGGGCGAAGACGAGAACACGACCGCATCGACGCGGCCCTCGAAGCCTGGCTCCGGGACCGACCGCGCGAGGACGCGGTCGCGCAGCTCCTCGCGGCGGGGGTTCCCTGCGCTCCGGTCATGGCGGCCCGGCTGGGCGCGACGCTCCCGCCGATCGCGGAGAGCGATTTCGTACGGGTCGTCCGGCATCCGCTCGCGGGCGACGTCCCGATCCCGACGCAGCCGCTGCGCTTTCGCGATTCCGGCGGCCGCGATTTCCCGCGCGCGGCGCCCCTGCTCGGGGAGCACAACGACGAGATCCTGCAGGGCTGGCTCGGGCTCTCCGAGGCCGACCTCGCCGCGCTCCGGCGCGACGCGATCATCGGGGAGCGGCCGAGCGGCCTCTGATCGGCCGAGCCGGCGATGTGGCCGGCGCCGGCGAATCGGGCCGAATTGGAACGACGAATGGGGAGGAATACGAGATGAGCGGACGGCTCGACGGGCGGGTTTCGATCATCACGGGCTCGACCAGCGGCCTCGGCGCCGCGATGGCTGCGCGATTCGCCGAGGAGGGGGCGCGGGTCGTCGTCAGCGGTCGCAACCGCGCGCGCGGCGATGCGGTCGTCGCGTCGATCCGCGAGGCCGGCGGCCGGGCCGACTTCATCGCCTGCGATCTCGCGGAGGAGTCGTCGATCCAGGCGCTCGTCCGGGACGCCGTCGCGTTGCATGGCCGGGTCGACGATCTCATCGCCAACGCGGCCACGACGGCGACGGCGAGCGGCGAGAAGACGGCCGGGATCCTCGATCTCGACAACGCGGTGCTCGAGGCCTCGATCGCGACCAACGTGCGCGGGCTGCTCTGGCTCTTCAAATACGCGCTGCCCGTGCTGATCGAAGCCGCCGATCCTGCCGAGCGCAAGACGAGCTCGATCATCGCGATCGGCACCTCGGGCACCCGCAACGGGGCGCCGGGGATGCCGGTCTACTTCTCGACGAAGGCGCCCGTCGAGGTGATGGTGCGATCGCTCGCGCGCGAGTTCGGGGGGCGCGGGGTGCGCTCGAACTGCATCTCCTCGGGCCTGATCCAGACCGAATCCGAGATGCGCACGATGACCGAGGAGTTCCGGCGCTATGTCCTGAAGCTGAACGCGCTGCCCTATTTCGGCCGGCCCGAGGACATCGCGAACGCCGCCGTCTTCCTCTGCAGCGCGGAGGCGGCCTACGTGACCGGAACGACCCTCTGCGTCAACGGCGGAGCGGCGTTCTAGCTGGACGGGACGAGCCGGGCCGGGCCAGGCCGGGCCGGGTTCGCGGGGCGTCGCCCCGGGTGATGCGCCCCGGCCGGGCGCGTTCGTCACGGTCGCGTGCTGCGCCTGCCCGCCCACGAGAGCCCGAGCAGCCCGATTCCGAA
>JAWKRX010000024.1:0-78216 GCA_041389425.1 Myxococcota bacterium | reverse complement strand
GTGCCGGCGACGCCGACGCCGCGCGGCGCGCCTTCCGCCGGGTGATCGCGATCGACGGCGAGGACGGCGACTGGGGCCGCCAGGCGCGCGTCCTGCTCGGCGCCTCCGATCCGCATCCCTTCGCCCTGCGCGCGCTGGTCGGCCTCGAATACGACGACAACGTCATCCTGCGCGGTGGCGCGACGCAGTTCGCGTCGCCGGACTCGCCCTCGTCGACCCGCGACGGCGAGAAGGACGGCCGCGCCGTCTGGAGCATCGACGGCAGCCTCCAGCTCTTCGAATCCGGCCGCTTCGGGGCCGGCGTCACGGGCGGCTATTCGGGCAGCGCCCACTTCGATCTCGCCGACTTCAACGTCCAGTACCCGCGCATCGGCGCCTACGCCCTGCAGCGCATCACCCCCGAGACCACCGCGCAGCTCCGCTACGAGTTCGGCGCCGCCTGGGTCGACGAAGAGTCGTTCATGCGGACCCAGCTCGCCGAGGCGGGGCTCTCGCATGCCTGGGAAGAGGCCGGGACGACGATCGTCGTGGCGGACGTCGTCTGGAACGATCTGCGCTTCCCGACCCGCGATGTCCGAAGCGAAGACGACGGCCTCGGCGGCTGCGATCCGGCCCCGACGAATACGGGCTCCGGCTGCGGCCCGGCAGGGCTCGACGAAGGTCGCGCGCGCGATCGCGACGGCATCGGCGTCGGCGGCGCGATCGAACATCGTTATTCGATTCCGGTCCCGAAGGCCGTCGATGCCGTCTTCGAAGCCCTGCGGATCGGGGGCGGGTACCGCTTTCGCTGGTTCGATTCGGACGGCCGCGAGTGGAAGCACACCAGCCACATCGCGAGCGCCTCACTCGAGCTCGACCTGCCGTACGGGATCGGCCTCGTGAACCGCTTCAGCTACGAGTACCGCGACTTCTCGAACCCCTCGACCTTCCCCGACCGGGAAGAGGCGAATCTGCCGTACCGTCTCTCGAGCGCAGACCGGCAGGAGCATGAAGTGCAGTTCAGCGCCGAGCTCTCCAAGAAGCTCACGCCGCATCTCTCGCTCAGCACCCGCTGGTCCTATCTCGACAACGAGTCGAACCGGCGCGTCTACGACTACACCCGGCACATCGTCGGGGCCTATCTGAACCTTCGATTCGACTAGACCGGCGCAGCCGGAGGGAGCGGTGGACATGGAGACGAAGCGGCACGGGTTCTGGATCCAGGCGGTCGGCGTGCAGGTGTTCATCGGGATCGTGCTCGGGCTCGGGCTCGCCGGGGCCGCGTCGGCGGAGGAGCCGGCGGCGGGCTCGGCGTTCGACCGGGTGTTCTCGACGACGTCGCCGGATCAGGAAGGCGAGGTCGGCATCGCGGGCCTGGTCGTCGAACGTTTCGCGCCGCCGGTCGCCGCGCCGATCGCGCCCGGCTCGCCGGGGCTGCCGTTGGCACAGGCGCAGGGGCCGGTGCTGCGGCCCTGCGATACGCCGGGATCGGGTTGTCGCAATCCGCAGCCGAATGCACCGCAGGTCGTCGTGCCGCCGATCGTCCCCGGGACGCGACCCCCGCGCACGCAGCCCTGATCGCGCCTATCCTCGTGCCGATTCGGTGAGCCGACGCGCGTCGGTTCGCAGAGCCGGGCCGGGGGCCATGCGCTTCGACGATTTTTCCTACGATGCCGTCGCGTCTTTCTACGACGAGCTCGCCGAAATCTATTCCCTGGGTCGCATCCGGCGCTCGAAGGCTTCCCAGCTCGTCGCGATCGGCAGGAGCGATCGGGTGCTCTACGCCGGCGTGGGCCGCGGGAGCGACGCGCTGCTCGCCGCCCGCTTCGGCGCGCGCGTCACGGCGATCGATCTTTCCGCATCGATGCTTTCCCGCTTCGAGCGCAGGCTCGCGCGGGAGGGACTCGAAGCCGAGCTGATCCGGGGCGACGTCGCGGCGCACGCGCCCGAGCGGGAATACGACGTCGTCGTCGCGAACTATTTCCTCAATCTCTTCGAGGTCGACCGGGCGCGCGAGATGGCGCGCCATCTCGGAAGTCTCGTGCGCCGCGGTGGTCTCCTCATGCTGGCGGATTTCGCGCGGCCTTCGGGTGGGCGATTCGCGCGCGCGCTGGCCAGCGCCTACTACCGGCCGGTCAATGGGATCGCCTGGGCGCTGGGCTTCTGCGCGCTCCATCCGATCCTGGACTACGCCGAGCTGCTGGCGCCGCTCGGCTTCCGGATCCGGACGGAACGGCGATTTCCCTTGTTGTTGGGCCGCAATCCCGCCTACGTCTCGATCATCGCCGAGCGCGTGCTCTGATCAGGGCGCGGCGGCGGAGACGGATGCGCGGGTCTCGAGCTCGACGAGCGCGGCCTTGATGTCGGCGATCAGGTTGTCGTCGCGCTCGGAGCCGTCGGCGGGGACGGAGAGCGCCTCGCGGTAGTGGGCGCTCGCGGCCTCGCGTTCGCCGGCGAGCCATTCGATGCGTGCGAGGCAGGCGGGGATCTGCCGCCGGGCATGGGCCACGAGCGGCTGCGGGCCTTCGAGCCGCGCGTAGGCGCCGCGGCCGAGTTCGAGGGCACGCTCGAGCTCGCCCTTCTCGGCGAGGATCTGGCCGAGTGTCGCCTCGGCGACGCCGCGGCTCGAGGGATCGGCTTCCTCGCGCTCGAAGAGCCGGAGGGCCGTCTGGGCCGAGTCCTCGGCCGAGCCGAGCTCGCGCGCGGCGAGCTCGATGCGCGCTTTGTAGATCTGCAGCGCCGCTGCCTGCATGCGGTCGGCCGGCGCGGTGATCCGGGCGTCGTCGATCGCCTGATCGATCGCGCGGCGCGCGAGCACGAGATCGCCGTCGCGCAGTGCCTTGCCGGAGACCTCGAAGGCGAGGCCGAGGCGTTCCCGGCTTGCCGGGCTCGCCAGGGAGGCGTCGAAGGCGAGCGCGAGGAGCGGCAGCTGGGATTCGCTGCGGCCGGCTTCGCGGGCGGCGGCGCGGCGGCGTTCGGCGGTGGCGCGGGCGAGGGTGACGAGGGCGGTATCGCCGAGCGCGGGCTCGGCACGCACTTCTTCGAAGAGCCGGTCGGCGAGCAGGTCCGCGCGTTCGGTTTCGCCGAGGGCAGCGAGATCATGGGCGAGGCGGGCGCGGAGGCCGAAGACGGTGCGCCGGCGGGTGCTGGTCGGCCGGCGATCTTTCAGCTGGAGGGCGGCCTGCTCGAGCAGGGTCTCGGCTTCGTCGAACTCGCCGTTCTGGGCGTGCTCGCGCGCCCGCCGGGAGAGCTCGCGCCAATCGCGTCCGGTCTCGGGCTCCGCGTCGTCGAGCTCGCGTTCGCGGTCGCGCTGGGCGAGGCGGGCGCGTGTCGGGGTCGAGGGGCGAGGGCTCGTGGCGCGCGTCGCGGGGTCGATCGCCGGGTCCACCGGCGCGGTTGCGATCGGCCCGCTCGCTGCTTCCGCGGGCGCGATCGCCGGTTCGGCTGCTGTGGCCGCTGCGGCCGCGTTCGCTTCCGGTGCGGCGGGGATTCCCGGATCTTCGTAACGCAGCGCGGCGCAGCCCGTGGCGGCGGCGGACACGAAGATCCAGGCCGCGAGGAGCGCGCTGCGTCGATGCATCGAGATCGCCTTCATGAACCCACGCACTTCATCGTTCTCGCCGGGCGCTCGTCCGGACCGGGCCCCTCAACCAACCTGGACATAGAGCTCTCCGTCGCGAACCTCGACTGGATAGGTCGCGAGCGGCTTCCGGGCCGGGCCGGAGGTCGGACAGCCGTCTCGCAGATCGAAGCGCGCGCCGTGCAGCGTACAGACGATCTGCAGGCCCTCGAGCGGCTCATCGGCGAGCGGCCACGCCGCATGAGAGCATCGGCTCGCGACGGCGAAATACTGATCGGCGGTGCGGGCGAGCAGGATCTCCCGGTTTCCGATCTGCACGACCCGTTTCTCTCCGGGCGCGAGCGCGAGCTCGACGCGCTGCCATTCCGAAGACTCAACCACCGAAGGCCTTTCGCAACGCCGCACACGCGTCTTCCACCGCCTGACGCGCCCGGGGCAGCTGATCGGTCATGCCGAAGAAGCCGTGGAAGACACCGTCGTAGTTCGTGTACTGCGTCGGGACACCGGCGGCGGCGAGGCGTTCCGCGTAGGCCCGGCCCTCGTCGCGCAGCGGATCGTATTGAGCGGTGATCACGGTCGCCGCGGGCAGGCCGGCGAGGTTCGCGGCGCGCATGGGCGAGGCGAGGGGATCGGCGCCGTCGGCGTCGGTCTCGAGGTAGTGATGCCAGAACCAGCGCATCATGTCGCGGGAGAGGAAATAGCCTTCGCCGTTCTCGATGTAGGAGGGCGTCTCGAACGCGTAGTCCGTGACGGGATAGATCAGCAGCTGGTGGATCGGGAGATGGCCGCCGCGGTCCCGCGACATCAGGGCGACGACGGCGGCGAGGTTGCCGCCGGCGCTGTCGCCGGCGACGGCGATGCGGGTCGGATCGATCCCGAGTGTCTTCGCCTGCAGCGCGGTCCACTGGGTGGCCGAATAACAATCCTCGGGCGCGGCCGGGAACTTGGCTTCCGGGGCGAGGCGGTAGTCGACGGAGACGACGACGGCGTCGGCACCCCGGGCGAGCTGGCGGCAGGTCGCGTCGTGGGTGTCGAGGCTGCAGAGCACGAAGCCGCCGCCGTGGAAGAAGACGATGCCCGGCTTGCGCTCGGCGCCGCCGATCGGGCGATAGATGCGGACGGGGACCTTGCCGGCGGGCCCGTCGATGTCTCGGGACTCGACGGACGCCATCTCGATCGGCGCTGCGGGCGGGCCGCCCGGCATCTGGCCGAAGGCCTCGCGGATGACGGTATGGGGAACGGTGAAGAGGTCGACCTTGGGGCCCGCGCTCATGGCGTCGAGCATGACCTTCGCTTCGGGATCGAGCGGCATCGGGGATCTCCTGCACAGAGCCGGCGCAGACCGGAGTCGGCCGGGGGACGAAACGGAAGGACGCTAGCACCGCAGGCGCGCCGACGGGCCTGCGCGGCCGCTATCCTGCGTGAGTCGTTCGCCCGCTCGGGCCTCGCATCGAATCCGTTTCCCCCGCCGCAGCCGGCGCCATCGGGAGGGCTCCTTCGTGCACACCGCATCCGGCCGCTCGTCGTTTCCCGCGCTGCTCTCGCTCCTGCTCCTGCTGCTCTCGCTCGCGGCCTGCCGGACCTTCAACGTCCGCTCGGATTGGGACGATTCGGTGTCGTTCGCGGGCTATGCGCGTTACCACTTCCTCGAGCCGCCGGAGATCCCGGGCGCCGATCCCTTCGCCGACAACGATCTGCTGCGCAAGCGCATCCGCGGCGCGATCGAGGCGAATCTGACGGCGCGTGGATTCGAGGCGGTCGCAGACCCCGCCGGCGCGGATTTCATCGTGACCTTCGGCGTCGTGATGGACGAGAAGCTGCGGGTCACCGGCGGCGGGGGGACGGCGGTCGGTGGCTTCGGCTACGGCTACGGCCGCTGGCCGGTCGGTCTCGGGGGCGTCTACGGCGCGAGCGACGTGCGCGACTATCAAGAGGCGACCTTGATCGTCGACTTCCTCGACCCTTCGAGCCGGGATCTCGTCTGGCGCGGCTGGGGCAGCGGCTTCATCCAGACGCGCGATCGCGACCGGAGCCCCGCGCTCCTGCAGGACGGCGTCGATGCGGTGCTCGGCCGGTTTCCGCCGAAGACGGATGGGAAGCCGTCGCAGGCTGCGCCGAGCGCAGGCTGAGGGAATCGGACGCGCGAGCCGCCATGCGATCCGAGCGCTCGCGGAACCTCGACCTCGCCCTCGATGCGCTCTTCGGTCCCGGGATCGACTGGCGCCTCGAAACCGGCGTGGTGCACGTCGCTGCCATCGGCGCGTCCCCGCGCGCGGCCCTCGCGGTCGGGCCGGACTCGCCCCGGAGCGCAGCCGATCGCTTCGTGCTGGGCTTCGCGCGGGCCCGGGCCGACGTGATCGTGACGACCGGTGCGATCCTGCGCGCCGAGCCCGAGCTGGTCCACCGGACCTCCGAGGATCCCTCCGAGGCCGCCGCCTGGGCGGGCTGGCGCGCCGAAGTGCTCGGCCGCGCCGGGGCGCCGGCCCTGCTCGTCCTCTCCGCGAGCGGTGCGATCGACCCCGCGCATCCCGCCCTGCAGGCTGCACCGCGGACGATCGTCTGGACGACGGCGGCCGGCCGCGCCCGGCTGGGCCCGCTCGCTGCGGGGCGGGTCGAAGTCGTCGTGCCTGCGGCGCACGCGGAGCCGGCCGCGCCCGGCCCGGACGGGGATGCGCAGGCCGCCCTCGTCGCGGCCCTGCGCTGGCTCCGCGGCAATGGGCGCGTTCGTGCGGAGACGATCGTCCTCGAGGCGGGGCCGCGCGCGACGGCCGGGCTCTACGCCTCGCCGCGCGCGGCGCGGGGGGTCGACGAGCTGCTGCTCGGGATCTACGCGGGCGGGCCCTTTCCTGCGGTCGCCGGGCCGCGCCTGCCGGAGACGGAGTGGCTCGCGGCCTGCTTCGCCGCCGAGGCGAGCGGGGCGATCGCGGATGCAGAAGGGGATTCGAACGCGCGCGCGGCGGGCCGCGCGGCGCTGCGCTCGAGCGTCTGGCGGGAAGAGCCGAGCGGCCGCTGGCGCTTCGAGCGCTATCGGCGTGCGCGCGTCGGCTGAGCGATGGCTCGGGGCCGCGGCCCCGAGCCGTTCAGCCGGTCCGGCGCACCATCGGCCAGAGCGATGGCCCGTCCGGGATCTTGAGCTCGTCGACGACCTCGAAGCCGTGTTTGTTGTAGAAGGGGATGTTGGCGGCCTTCGAAGACTCGAGATAGGCGGGCATCCGCTCGCGATCGCAGCGCTCGAGCACGGGGGCGAGGATGGCCGAAGCGAGCCCGCAGCGCCGTGCTTCGGGATCGGTGCCGAGCACGGCGAGATACCAATGGGGCTCGCGCAGATGGTGGCGGCTCATCAGCTCGCCGAGCCGCGCGGCGCGCCGGATGCCCGAGCGCGTCAGGCGGAAGAGCTTCGCGAGCACACGCAGCTGGCGCCTGAAGCCGAGCGGTGCGGGCCCCGGTGCCTGCCAGATCGCGGCCGTCCGGATCTCGGGCTCCGTCATCACGAGGGCCGTCTCGCCGAACGCGTCGATCGCGAGGCCGGCGAAGCGCGCATAACGGTCGGCGCGCGTGCTCGCGTCGGGGAACAGGTATTCGGCGACCGGATCGTCGATGAACGCTCGTCCGAGCACGTCGCAGACGCTGCGCTGTTCGTCCCGCCGCGCCTCCCGGACGTTCGGCCGGGGATGGCCGAAGGCGAGATCGGGCTGTCGTTCCTCGAGGCTCATCGTTCGCTTCCCATGGCAGGCGAGGCGGTCCCATCCGGGGCGCGATCGAAGTGTTCCCCAATGCGGTCGAGCCAGACAAGGGTTTCGACGTGTTCGGTGAACGGAAAGAAATCGAAGGCTTCGACGCCGCGCAGCACGAGCCGGCCCGGGGCGCGCAGCCCCTCGAGGTCGCGCGCGAGGCTGGTCCGGTCGCAGGCGAGATAGACGAGGCGCGCCGGGGGCGCATCCGCGAGCTGCCGGAGCAGGGGTGCGTCGAGGCCCTTGCGCGGGGGATCGACGATCACGACCTCGGCGCCCTCGAGCCGCGCGATGTGATCCCCGGCGGCCCCGGCATCCACGATCGCCCGTGCGCGCTCGTCGGCGGGCCGCGCCGCGAGGCCGAGGGCCAGGCCTTCGAGCCCGCCCGACGCGCGTTCGTTGAAGGCGACCGACGCGCCGCGGGCCAGTAGGGAGAGGCCGATCGCACCGACGCCGCAGTAGAGCTCGGCGATGCGGGCGCGTTCGGGGACGAGCTCGCCGATCCGGTGGACCGCGCGTTCGAAGAGCGGGAGATGGTTCTGGCCGAAGGCGGTCGGCGGATAGAAGACGTCGACACCCGCGATCCGCTCGCGCAGCGCGGGCTCGCCGGCGAGTGGGATCGTCCGCTCGCCGAGGATGACGTTCGAGCGCCCGGGCTGGGCATTGAAGAAGAGGCCCTGGAGCCGGTCGCCCATGCGCTCTGCGAAGGCGGCGGGAAGCGCGCCGAGGATTCCGGGGGCGTCGCCGCAGCCGACGAGCACCGCCTGGATCTGCCCGGTCCCGCGCTGGGCGACGAGCTGGACATAACGCAGGGCGCCGCGGTGCTGCGCCTCGTCGTAGGGCGGCGTCGCCGTCTCGCGGATCGCCTCGCGCAGGGCGCGGGCGGCGGCGTTGATCGAAGGATGATGAACGGCGCAGTCGGGCGTCGCGACGACGCGGTGGGATCCGGCTTCGAACAGGCCGATGCGGGGATCGGCGGCGCGGCCGCGGACGGCGAGGCGCGCGCGATGGCGGTGGCCCAGCGCCGGGGCCGAATGGATCGGCGGCGGCGGCAGTCCGGCGCTCTCGGCGAGGGCCGCGAGCCCGGCCCGGGCGGCCTCGGCGATCGACGGCGCGCCGTACCGGGGACAGCCGGGGCAGGGCGGGCGATGCGGACAGGGCGGGGACGGCAAGCGGGGATCCTCGTGGCGTTCACCCGGCGCGTTCGCGGGCGGGCGCAGGGCGCGCGAGGGTATCGCAGCGCAGCGCTGCTAAGGTCGGCCGATGTCCCGCCCCCGCAGCCCTCGCGACGCCTTCCTGCCGATGTCGGCCGGGGATCTCGCCGCCCGGGGCGCCGGCCCGCCCGACATCGTCTTCGTCACGGGCGACGCCTACGTCGATCATCCTTCCTTCGCGATGGCGATCCTCGGCCGCTGGCTCGAGGCCCATGGCTTCCGGGTCGCGATCCTCTCGCAGCCGGATTGGAAGAGCGCCGACGCCTGGCGCGCGCTCGGCCGGCCGCGGCTCTTCTACGCCGTCAGCGCCGGCAACATGGACTCGATGATCAATCACTACACGGCGAACCGGAAGCGCCGCAACGCCGACGCCTACTCGCCCGGCGGCGAGATCGATCGCCGGCCGGATCGCCCGACGGCGGTCTATGCCCAGCGCTGCCGTGAAGCGTTCAAGGGCGTGCCCGTGATCATCGGCGGCGTGGAAGCTTCGCTGCGGCGGATCGCGCACTACGACTACTGGAGCGACCGGGTCTGGCCGTCGATGCTCGTGACCTCGAAGGCCGATCTGCTCGGCTACGGCATGGGCGAGGCGACGCTGCTCGAGATCGCGCGGCGGCTCGACGCGGGCGAGCCCGTCTCCGCCCTGCGCGATCTGCGCGGGGTCGCCTACCTGCTCGGCAAGAACGAGTCGCTCGCGCCGGCGCGTTTCGCGGAGGCCGGCGGCGCGGCCGCCGCGACCGCGCCGGAATCCGAGACGATCGAGCTGCCGGCCTACGAGCAGGTGATCGAGGATGCGCGGGCCTTCGCCGAGATGACCCGCAAGCTCCACCACGAGACGAACCCGCACAACGCGCGCCGCCTCGTCCAGCGCCATGGCGATCGGCTGCTCGTCGTGAATCCGCCCGCCTTCGCCCTCGACGAAAAGACGATGGACCTGCTCCACGAGCTGCCGTACACGCGTCGGCCCCATCCCGACTACGCCGAGCCGCCGCCGGCCTGGGAGACGATCAAGCACTCGGTGCAGATCATGCGCGGCTGCTTCGGCGGCTGCACCTTCTGCTCGATCACCATGCATCAGGGGCGCGAGATCCAGAGCCGCAGCGAGGGTTCGATCCTGCGCGAGGTCGAGCAGCTCGCGGCGGCTCCCGACTTCAAGGGCACCATCTCGGATCTCGGCGGCCCGACGGCCAACATGTACCGGATGGCGTGTACACGGCCCGAGGTCGAGAAGACCTGCCGGCGCCTCTCGTGCGTCCATCCGAAGATCTGCAAGCTGCTCGGGACCGATCACGCGCCGACGCTCGATCTGATGCGCAAGGCGCGCGCCGTTCCCGGCGTCGCCCGGGTCCACATCGCCTCCGGCATCCGCATGGATCTCGCGGCCGACGCCCCCGACTATCTCGAGGAGCTCGCGCGCCACCACGTCGGCGGCCATCTGAAGGTCGCGCCCGAGCACGTCAGCGAGCGCGTCCTGGGGCTCATGAAGAAGCCGTCCACGGGCAGCTTCGAGATCTTCGCCGAGCGCTTCGCCGCCGCCTCGAAGCGCGCCGGCAAGGAGCAGTATCTCGTCCCGTATTTCATCGCGAGCCATCCCGGCTCCGGCGTCGAGGACATGATCGAGCTCGCGCTCTACCTCAAGCGCCACGGCTATCGCCCGCGCCAGGTCCAGGACTTCATTCCCGCGCCGATGGACATCGCCACCTGCATGTACTGGACGGGGCTCGATCCGTTCACCCTCGAGCCGGTCGAGAGCGCCCGCCGCCTCACCGATCGCCAGGTCCAGCGCGCGCTGCTGCAGTTCTTCGCGCCCGAGAACTGGGCGACCGTGCGCGAGGCCCTGCTGCGCGCGGGGCGTGAGGACCTGATCGGAGACGGGCCGGATTGCCTGATTCCGGCGCGGCCGCCGCGGCCGAAGCCGGGGGACGATCGCGGGCGGGGGCCGAAGCCCGGCGACGACCGCGGGCGAGGACCGGGTGCGGCGCCGCGCGAAGGCTACCGCCGGCCGGCGCGGGAGCGCGGTCGACGTTAGGCCGCGAGCGCCACCGCTCGCAGGCCGTCTTCAGGCGATCTTCGGGCGGGCCTCAGGCCGGACCGCCGCTTCCCTCGACCTCGGCGCGCACGCTCGCGACGTGGACGATCCCGAACAGGAAGGTCTGCCAGAGATTCTCGGCCAGCGGGCGCGCGCTCTTTCGCAGCAGCCCGAAGAAGGCGATGCACTCGACGACGTGGACGACCGCGAGCACGCCGAAGAGCGTGCGGCCGAACTCGGCGATGCGCGCGGTCTCGAGGGGCGGGAAGAAGCAGGCGGTGGTCAGCAGCCAGGTCGAGCCGATCAGGGCCTTCGCGATCGAATGGAACGTCTGGGTGGCCGGGGGACGGCTCGGCGGCATCGGGGTTCTCCTTGCGAATCGCGGCCAAGAGTCGATCAACGCGCCGCCCAATGCCAGGCCAGCGCGAGGGCGGCGGCGCTCGCGAGCGCGGCGAGGGCCTGCGTCCAGGGGCCGGGGCGGGGGCGCTGCGCGAGGGGGAACGCGAGCACGAGGCCCGTGGCGGAGCCGACGCCGAGCCCGAAGAGATGGGCGGCGAGGTCGATCCGGGGGCCGGCGCCGCCCAGCATCGCGACGATCGCGAGACCCGCGCCGAGGGCGACCCACGCGCCGCGGCGGCGGCCCGCGCGCTGATGCCGCCGCCAGGCGGCCAGGCCGGCGAGCACCCCGACCAGGCCGAAGACGCCCGTCGAGGCACCGATCGAGCTGTGGGCCGCGCCGTGATAGACCGCGTTGGCGAGATTGCCGAACGCCCCGGTCACGACGAAGCAGGCGAAGGCGAGGCCGAGGCCGAGCCGGCCCGCCAGCGCGACGAGAAAGAAGCCGCCGAAGAGCGCGTTGCCGACGGCGTGGCCGAGGTCCGCATGGAGCGTCAATGCGGTCAGCGGGCGGAAGAGCTCACCCGAAAGGACGAGCAGCGCCTGGTTCTCGCCGAGATCGACGATCGTGCGCAGGCGGCCGGCCCGCTCGACCCCCATCTGGAACGCGACGAGGGCGAGCCCCCCGACGAGCACGAGCGCGACCTCGAGAGGCGAAGCCGGGGCGAAGGTCGACTGCGGCTCGGGCGGAGGGGCAGGGACGGCGCGCTCGGCCTGCCAGGCCGCGAGGCTCGCGAGCGCGCGCGGCACGTCGGCCGCGGGGACGACGACGCCATGCCCCGCCTCGCCGCGCACGACGCGCACCGCGAATCCCTCCGCCTGCAGCACGAGGGCCCACTCCTCGGCTTCGCGCTTGCGCGGCGTCGTCGGGAGACGCGGATCGAATACGAGGGCTTCACCGGATTCCATGGCCGCCGCGTAGGGTAACGTTGGGGACGCACGCGGCCGATGGGGACGCGGGCGAAGTCTCGCCGGCGAGGCGGGCCCCGCCCGCAGGCCCGCGTCCCGAACGATGACCGAAGGAGAATCGATGCCCAGCTCCCGGACGCCGACCCGAGCGCTCATCCGGGTCGAACGGATCGCCCTGCGCGGTCCCGGCGTCGTGATCCTGACGGGGCCCTCGAGCTGCGGGAAGGGCGAGGTCGCGAACGCACTCTGCGACGTGCTGTCGATCGATCCCGCCCGCCATCTCTCGATGGGCGCGATCCTGCGCTCGACCGTGGCCCGCGCCAAATCGGAGCGCGAATTCGCCGACCATCTCGACCATAAATACGCGCTCTCGGCCCGCACGAGCGTGTTCGACTGCATCGATACCAACGACGAGCTCGACCAGAAGGTCCGGCGTCATCTGCCCGACCTCGAGCGTTATTTCGGGCGCACGCCGTCGCGCTTCATCTCCGAAGAGGTCTCGGGCAAGCCGCGGGTCTCGCAGCTCGAATGGCTCGAGTTCTGCACGGCGCGCGGGCTGCTCATCCCGAACCGCTGGACCCAGGATCTCATCTCGGCGGAGATCGAGCGCGTGCTCTCCTTCCCGCCCGACGGCCACGACCAGCCCTTCATCCTCGACGGCTATCCGCGCACCGTCGCCGCCGCGCGCCATCTGCTGGCCTTCCTGCGCAGCGTCGACGTGCCCGTCGCGAAGGTGCTGCATCTCTCGATCAGCCGGGCCGAGATGAGCGCCCGCGCGGGCAAGCGCGGCCGGGCCGACGACGACGCCGAGGCCTTGCGCAGCCGCTTCGACTTCTATCTGGAGAACGTGCAGCCCTCGGTCGACTACCTGAAGACCGAGCTCGGCGGCGACGCGATCGCCCTGATCGATGCCCATCAGCCGGCCTTCGTCGAGCAGGACGGCGAGCGCGTGTTCCACCTCGAGCGCTCGATCGAGAACGTGGTGGCGACGGCGCTGCGGGCGATCGGCGTGCCGCGGGTGATCGTGCGCGATCTGCTCGAGCGCCGGCGCGAAGAGCGCGCGGGCGCCTGAGGCGGCCGGCGCCATGGCTCTGCTGCCCGAGTCCGCCGAGCTGCCCGTGCCCGAGTCGAACGATCTCGGGCGCTATCTCGAAGACACGATCACGATCGACTGGCAGACGCCGAGCGTCTCCGACTGCGCGCGGCGCCTGCTCTCCGGCGCCGCTTCGCCCGCCGCCGGCCTCGAGCGGATCTTCCGCTTCGTCCGCGACGAGATCGCCCACAGCTTCGATCTCGAGGAGGGCATGCGAGCCGCGCGCTCCGTGCCCGGCTCCCCCGAAACGGATCACGTGCTCGCGCCTCCGGCTCCCTCCAGCCGCCCGGACGGATTCCGGGCCCGGGGCATCGCCTGCAGCGCGAGCGAAGTGCTCGCCCTCGGCCATGGCCTCTGCTTCGCGAAGAGCCACCTGCTGGCGGCCCTCGCGCGATTCGCCGGCCATCCGACCGGCTTCTGTTATGCCCGGCTCGTCGACGACGAGCGTCCGGGCCGCTTCGTGCTCCACGGCTTCAACGCCGTCTACTGGGCAAAGGCCGGGCGCTGGCTCCTGCTCGACGCCCGCGGCGACCGGCCCGGCATCGCCAGCGAATGCCGATTCGAGCCGCCCTTCAGCCTGGCCTTCCTGCCGGCGGCCGAGCGCGGCGAGGCGCTCTTGCCGGTCGTGTTCAAACGCCCTGGCCGGCGTGTCGTCGACACCCTCGAGCGGGCTCCGGACCCGGCCGCCCTGCGGCGCACGCTGCCCGATCGGGTCGACTGAGTCCCGCGTGCCCCCGGGTCGCGTTCCGCGCTCTTCATGCTCCCGACGCAAAATTGACCGACGAACCGCACGGGATTTCGAGTAATGTGAAACTCGATCCTTCCTGACAGACGGTTCCGGGGGCGGCGTTCATGGGTCATCAAGGTCCGATGGAGTCCTGTATTCGGCGTTCGGCGCGGGCCATTTCGCTCGTCGTCCTGGGCGTGTTGTTTCTGCTGGGTGCCCGGCCCGAGCCGGCCGGAGCGCAGCCGAGCTTCACGGATGTCGCGGCCTCCGCCGGCATCCTGCCCCACGCGCCGCTCAATGGCGTGGCGGGCGCCGGCGCGGCCGCGGCCGATTTCGACGGCGACGGCGACATCGACCTCTTCGTGCCGACGCGCGATGGAACTCCGAATCGCCTCTACCGCAACAACGGCGACGGCAGCTTCACGAACATCGAGGCCGCCGCCGGCCTCGCGGATACCGACCGCACGCGCGACGCCCTCTGGCTCGACTACGACGGCGACGGCCAGCTCGACCTGCTGACGATCGGCGACTGCTACAAGCTCGGCGCCGCGACGTGCGCGACGACGCGCACGACGAAGCTCCATCGCCAGGATCCCATCGGCACCTTCAGCGACGTCACCGCGGCGGCCGGCCTCGAGCTCGCCCTCGAGCCCCACGACGAACGGCTGCCGGGCGGTGTCGCGGCGGGCGACGTCGACGGCGACGGCTTCCTCGATCTCTACCTGACGGATTGGACCTCGAATTCACTCGTGATGCCGGACGGCTCGCGTTTCTTCCGCAACACGGGGGCGGGCGCCTTCGTCGAGAGCACGGTCGCCGTCGGCCTGCCGCTCGGCAATCAGAAACGCTGGCAGCCGCTGATGCTCGACGTCGAAGGCGACGGCGATCTCGATCTCTACGCCTCCGTCGATTTCGGCGCGAACGAGCTCTATCTCAACCAGGGCGACGGCACCTTCGTCGAAGGCGCCGCCGCGGCCGGTGTCGACAGCCTCTGGAACGGCATGGGCATCACCGCCGGCGATCCCGACAACGACGGCGATCTCGATCTCTACATCACGAACATCGAGCAGGCCTCGGGAACCCAGTGGTCGGTGCTCTACGAGAACGTCTCCGTCGGCTCGACGGTGGCCTTCAACGAGATCGCGACGCCCGCCGGCGTCCGCGGCGGATCCTGGGGCTGGGGCGCCACCTGGATCGACGGCGAGAACGACGGCTGGCTCGACCTCGCGCATACCAACGGCAACATCGGCCCCTACGCGACCGATCCCTCGCGCTTCTATCGCAACACCGGAGTCCTGCCGCTCGATTTCGACGAGGTCGGCGCCGCCGTGGGCTATGCGGATACGCTCTGGGGCTCCGCCGTCATCAAGCTCGACTACGATCGCGACGGCGATCTCGATCTCTTCCAGACGACGAATACCTCCGGCAGCAGCGTCGCCTATCTGCTCCAGAACACGCCCGCGCCGTCGTCGAACCATTGGCTCGTCATCCAGCCGCGCCTGCCCTCCGGTGGCAACCGCTTCGCGATCGGGGCGACGGTGCGGGTGACGGCCGGCGGTGTGACGCGCGCGGCCGTCATCACGGCGGGCACGAGCTTCAAGGGCCAGGAGCCGGCGGAGGCGCATTTCGGTCTCGGCGCCGAGGCGGGGCCGGTGACGGTCGCGATCGCGTGGCCGGACGGCAGCTCGACCGTCGTCGAGGATGTCGTCGTCGATCAGGTCCACGCGCTGACGCCCGCATCGGGCAACGTCGATACGGATGGGGACGGCCTGACGGATGCCGCCGAGCTCGTCCTCGGCACGGATCCGAATCTCGCCGACAGCGATGGCGACGGCGTCGGCGACGGTGCCGAGGTCGGCAATCCCGCGTCGCCGACGAACACGGACGGCGATGCCCTGATCGACGCCCTCGATCCCGACGACGACGACGACGGCATTCCGACCCTCGCCGAGGATTCGAACGGGAACGGCAACCCCCTCGACGACGACACCAACAACGACGGCATCCCCGACTACCTCGCCACGGACTCCGACGGCGACGGCGTCGGCGACGCGACCGACAATTGCCGCATCAACGTGAACGCTTCCCAGAGCGACGTGAACCTCGACGGCTTCGGCGACGCCTGTCAGCCCGACGACGAGGACGGCGACGGCTGGCCCTACGCCGAGGACAATTGCCCGGAGCACACCAACGCCGATCAGCTCGACACGGATCTCGACGACGTCGGCGATGTCTGCGACGGCTGGTCGATGGCGCGCACCTGGAACGAGCGCCTGCTGCACGCGATCCGCCGCGACCGCGCCCGGCCGACCGTCCATGCGCGCAACCTCTACCACGTCTCGGGCGCGATGTGGGACGCCTATGCGGCGTACGACCCGGCGCTGCCGGGCGTGGTCCACGACGAGGACGCGACGGCGGGCGACGTCGCCGCGGCCCGCGACGAGGCGATCGCCTACGCCGCCTACGGCCTCATGAAGTTCCGCTTCGCGACGTCGCCGGGCGCGAGCATCACGCTCTCGCGCATCGACCTGAAGATGGCGGAGCTCGGCTACGACGTCGCCATCACGACGACCGATGGCCCGAGTGCCGCCGCGGTCGGCAACCGCGTCGCCGCTGCCTGGATCGCGTTCGGCGCCGCCGACGGCTCGAACGAGGCCAACGGCTTCGCGAACCTGAGCTATCAGCCCGTCAATCCGCCGCTGCTGCCGGCGCTGCCCGGCAACCCGTCGCAGGTCGATCCGAACCGCTGGCAGCCGCTGGCGCTCGACTTCTTCATCGACCAGTCGGGCAACCCGATTCCCGGCGGCTTTCCGCCCTTCCTCTCGCCGGAATGGGGTCGCGTCACGCCCTTCGCGCTCACGCCCGACGACCTGACGACCTACAACCGCGACGGCTTCGACTATCCCGTCTACCACGACCCGGGTCCGCCGCCCCTGCTCGGCGGCGTCGGCGACGACTACTTCAAGTTCGGCGTCCTGCTCGACGTCGTCTGGAGCTCGCAGCTCGATCCGAGCGACGGCGTGATGATCGACATCTCGCCCGGCTCGATCGGCAACAGCCCGCTGCCGGAAGTCGGCGACTGGGCGGCCTACTACGACATCGACGGCGGCGGCGATTGGGGCACGGGCCATCCCGTCAATCCCGTGACCGGCCAGCCCTACACGCCGCAGATCGTGCCCCGCGGCGATTACGGGCGCGTGCTCGCCGAGTTCTGGGCCGACGGTCCGCAATCCGAGACGCCGCCCGGGCACTGGTTCACGATCGCGAACTACGTCGCCGATCATCCGCTCTTCGAGAAGCGCATGGGCGGGATCGGGCCGATCGTCGACGATCTCGTCTGGGATCTGAAGGTCTATCTCATGCTCGGAGGCGCGATGCACGACGTCGCGATCTCTGCCTGGGGGATCAAGGGCTGGTACGACTACACCCGCCCGATCTCCGCGATCCGCTACCTCGCCCAGAACGGCCAGTCCTCCGATCCGGAAGGCCCGAGCTACCACCCGGACGGCATCCCGCTGCATCCGAACACGATCGAGGTCGTCACCGCCGAGAGCAGCGCGCCCGGCGAGCGCCACGCGCATCTCGCCGATCACGTGGGCAAGATCGCCCTGCGCGCCTGGCGCGGGCCCGACTTCATCCAGAACGAGGAGACCGACGTCGCGGGTGTGGGCTGGATCCTCGCCGACGATTGGTGGCCCTATCAGCGGCCGACCTTCGTGACGCCGCCCTTCGCCGGCTACATCTCCGGGCACAGCACCTACAGCCGGGCCGCATCCGAGCTGATGACCCTCGTGACCGGCTCGAAGTACTTCCCGGGCGGCCTCGGCGAGTTCCCGGCGCCGCAGAACGAGTTCCTCGTCTTCGAGGACGGCCCGAGCCAGCCCATCGTCCTGCAATGGGCGACCTATCACGATGCGTCGGACCAGACGAGCCTCTCGCGCATGTGGGGCGGCATCCATCCGCCGGCCGACGACATCCCGGGGCGCCACATCGGCCAGGCGATCGCCCGGGAGACCGTGGCCTACGCACAGACCCAGTTCTTCGGCGCGAGCGCCTGCAGCGATCTCGTCGACAACGATGGTGATGGCCTCACGGACCTCGCCGACGACGGCTGCACGGACGCGAACGACACGACCGAGGAGGTCGACGACAGCGACGGGGACGGCCTCGACGACGACGTGGAGCTCGCCCTCGGCACGAACCCGGATCTCGCCGACAGCGACGGCGACGGCATCCCCGACGGCATCGAGGTCGGCGATCCGCAGGCCCCGCGCGACACCGATCTCGATGGCGTGATCGATGCCCTCGACCCCGACGACGACGGCGACGGCTGGGCGACCGCCCTCGAGGACGCGAACGGCAACCTCGACTGGCTCGACGACGATACCGACGGCGACGGCATGCCCAACTACCGCGACAGCGACAGCGACGACGATGGCTATTCGGACGGCGACGAGCTCCTCGCCGGCACGAATCCCCTGGATCCCGGCAGCCATCCCACGGCCGCCGAGGTCCCGATCGCGGGCCCGGCGGGGCTCGGGCTGCTGCTGGGGCTTCTCGCCTCGCTCGGGGCGCTCGAGGCGCGCCGGCGGCGTGAAGGGGGGCTCGGCTAGCGGCGGCTCATCGGCAATCGGCCGGATTCGGGAAGAGATTCACAGGCCCTGCCGGTCTCTCCGCGTTACTTTACGCGCACACACCGAATTGAGTCTGGTGCCATCGCTGCGCACGAAGCGTCAGCCGCGAGGTCCCCATGCCGCTCCGAATGCCCCAGGTCGTCCGATCGTTTTGGACGAGCCATTCGCAGCGGCTCGCCGCGCTGCTCGTGTTGCTTGCTCCGCTGATGATCGCTCTCGCCGCCGATCCCTCCGCAGCGATCGTCTTCAGCGACGAGACGGTGGCAGCCGGCATCCTCGCCTACCCCCCGCTGAACGGGAAGGGCGGCGGCGCGGCGGCGGCCGACTTCGATGCCGATGGCGACGTCGATCTCTTCGTTCCGATGCGCGGCAACCAGCCGAACCGGCTCTACCGCAATCTCGGCGACGGCACCTTCGAGGAGATCGCCGCCGCGGCCGGGCTCGCCGATCTCGAGCGGACGCGGGTCGGCCTCTGGTTCGACTACGACGGCGACGGCAGCCTCGACCTGCTGACCCTCGGCGACTGCTACAAGCTCGGTACGACCGTCTGCGAGACGACGCGGACGACGAAGCTCTATCGCCAGACCAGCCCCGCCGTCTTCGAGGACGTGACGATCGCCGCGGGCCTCGAAGGCGCGATCCCCGCCGACGACGAGCGGCAGCCCGGCGGCGTCGCCGCGGGTGACGTCGACGGCGACGGCTTCCTCGATCTCTACATCACCGACTGGACCTCGATCTCGATCACCACGACCGACGGCTCGCGGCTCTTCCTCAATACGGGAACCGGCAGCTTCGTCGAATCGACCGCCGCAGCCGGCCTTCCGCTCGGCGCGCAGAAGCGCTGGCAGCCCGTCATGTTCGACATCGACGACGACGGCGATCTCGACATCTTCTCGACCGTCGACTTCGCCGACGACGAGCTCTTCCTGAACCAGGGCGACGGCACCTTCGTCGAAGGCGCGGCCGCCGCCGGCCTTTTCGGGACGCATAGCACCCACGGCGTCGCGGTCGCCGATCCCGATCGCGACGGCGACCTCGATCTCTACGTCACCGGGCTCGAGTTCCCGGGATCCCTCGGCTGGTCCTTTCTCTACGAGAACGTCTCGACCGGCGGCGTTCTCCAGTTCACGGACATCGCGACCCCGGCCGGCCTGCGCGGCGGCTCCTACGCCTGGGGCGCGACGTTCATGGACGCCGACAACGACGGCTGGATCGACCTCGCACATACCAACGGCGACCTCGCCGACTTCGCGGACGATCAATCGCATTTCTATCTCAACACGGGTGCGATCCCGCTCGTCTTCAGCGACGTCTCCGCCGCCGTCGCCTTCGACGACACGCTCTGGGGCGCCGGCCTGATCCAATTCGACTACGACCGAGACGGCGATCTCGATCTCTTCCAGACGCCCAACACCTCCGGCCTCACGAACGCCCGCCTGCTCCGCAACGCGCCCGAAACGACGAACCACTGGATCGTGATCCAGCCGCGCCTGCTCTCCGGGGGCAACCGCCTCGCGATCGGCGCGACCGTCCGGCTCACGACCAGCACGTTCACCCAGGCGCGCGTCATCACCGCCGGCACGAGCTACAAGGGCCAGGAGCCGGCCGAGGCGCATTTCGGTCTCGGCACCGATGCCGGGCCCGTCAGCGTCTCCGTCGCCTGGCCCGATGGAACGACGACGGTCTTCGAAGACCTCGCGGTCGACCAGATCCAGGTCCTGTCGCCCCCGACCGCCCCCGTCGACACCGATGGCGACGGCCTCTTCGATTCCGAAGAGCTCGCCCTCGGCACGAACCCGGATCTCGCCGACAGCGACGGCGACGGCATCCCCGACGGCATCGAAGTCGGCGATCCGCTCGATCCGCGCGACACCGATCTCGACACGATCATCGATGCCCTCGACCCCGACGACGACGGCGACGGCTGGCCGACCGCCCTCGAGGACGCCAACGGCAACCTCGACTGGCTCGACGACGACACCGATGGCGACACGATCCCCAACTACCGCGACAGCGACAGCGACGACGACGGCTACGACGACGGCGTCGAGATCGCCGCCGGCAGCGATCCCCTCGATCCGCTGAGCACCCCGCCGCCGCCGCCCGCAGTTCCGTCGTCCGGTGCGCTCGGGCTCTCGCTGCTTGCGGCACTGCTCGCAGGCGTGGGGATGCGGCAGGGACGACGCGGGTTCACCGCTCGCGACCGGTAATGCCCCGGTCGCGTCGGGGACGCGATCTGCATTTCGCGGGACCGGCGCGCTAGGCTCGTCGGCGCGTCCGCGAGGTGCCGTGCTTGAGCCCGACCGACGACCCGATCGCTGCGCCCTCGCTCGAGGCGCTCGGTGCGAACGATCTCAGCTTCAACGCCGCTCCTGATGGGCTCCTCGCTCAGGGCGAGGGCGTGGACCGCCAATTTCACCCGGCACGATCCGTGCTGAGTGGCGAGCATGCTCGCCACCACACCCGACCGACGTCCGCCCTTCTGCCCCCATCCCGACTGCGATTCCCGAACGAATCCCGCCGCTTGGCGCTTCATCAAGAAGGGCTTCTACTGGCGAAAACGCAGCCCCCACCGCGTCCAGAAATACCAGTGTTCACGCTGCCGACGAGGATTCTCCTCCTCCACCTTCTCGCCGACTACTGGCTGCGCCGCCCCGACCTCCTGCCCGACGTCTTCCATCGAGCCGTCAGCCTGCGCCGGCTTCCGGCCGTCCCTTGCCTGAGAGCGTCTCCCACTCCACCGTGCGCCGCATCAGCGACCGCCTCGGCCGCCACTGCCTGCTGTTCCAGGAGCAGTCGAGACCGAAGTCCTGTCGAGAGAACCCTCGTCCTCGACGGATTCCGGAGCTTCGAACTGGCAGTACTGGCCGATGGACCTGAACCTCGTCGTCGGCCCCAGCTTGTTCGTCTACGGCTTCAGCGACGCGGAGCTCCGAAGGAGCGGCACGATGCGGCCCGCGCAGGCGGTGAAGCGAGCGATTCTCGGTAGCGCTTCGGAAAGGAAAGCCCGATCCAAAGGCGACGCGCCGCTCGGTCGAGGAGCTGCTGCGGAGAGTGGTACCAGCGGGCGGAAGGGTGGAGCTGCGCTCGGACGAGCATCAGGCCTATCCCCGGGCCTTGTCGCGCCTTCCCGATCGCACCTTTTTCCATGCACGAACAAGCTCGAAGGCGGCCCGGACGACGAGCAACCCGCTCTTCGCGGCGAACTTGTCGGACCTGCTGATCCGGCACTCGAGTGCGAACCACAAGCGGGAGACGATCGCGTTCTCGAAGCGGCGGCAGTCGGCGCTGTACCGGCTGGCGATCTGGACGGTGTGGCGGAACTACATGAAGGATCGGTCCGAGAATCGGCCCCGAGGTACGCCCGCGCAGGCGCTGGGGATCACGACGGGTCCGCTCGGGCTCCGGGAGATCCTGGCGCGGCGGCTGTTTCCGGGCGGGTGGGGATCTCGGGGTGGTTGAAGCGTTGTTACGAGGGCGGATCCGGACGCGGGCGATCGAGCGGTGTGCGGTGCATCGGGCGAGGTATGCGAGGTAGTCGAAGGTCGCATCGGCGAGCCGCGAAGGACCGCTCTGCGATTCATGGGGGTGAAATCTTCGGTCCACGTCTCAGGGCGAGAGCGCCGAGCGCAAGGCGTCGCGCTCGTCTCCTGCGGCGCACCGCTCGCCCGCTTCGACAATGCCCACGTGCAGCGCCCGTCCGGCGATCGTCCGCCCCGATTCCCGCGATTCCGCCGCCGCCGCCGCCGGAGCTCGTGATCCAACGCGTCGAGACCGCGCGCGACCGCGCGGCGTTCGTCCGGACGGCGGCGGTCGGCTTCGGATTCCCCGCGGAAGGCGGGCCGCGATCTTCTCGCCGGCGTTCCTCGCGCGGCCCGAGATGGGCGCTGCTCGGACGGGTCGACGGCGAGCCGGTGGCGATCTCGATGCTCTTCCGCTCCGGCCCGATCGCCGGGATCTACTGGAGTCTCCCACGCTTCCCAGATGCCGTCCGATCTACGAGCGGATGGGCTTCGTCCCGTGATCGACTACGTGCGGTACGAGCGGATCGAGGTGAACAGAAGCGGACCCGAAGCGGGCGGGACGAACGCGGTGAGTGGTGGACGGGTGACTGATGTTTGGCTGAGCCACCGTCGGATCGGGCCGGAGCCGGACGGCGGCTGAGGGTGCGTCAGGTGAGCTGCCGCTGGGGAACTCGGCGCGAGGCGGTGCGGTCCGATCCCGAAACCGTCGGGAGCGCCCCATCCATGCCGAAGCCGCCTGCGGAGCGAACGTCGCCCCGGATTCGTGTCGCGAATCCCTGTCCCATGCGCTGGGAAAGCCTGATCCCCGTCGAGGGTGGGCGTCATTGCGAAGCCTGTCGGAAGACCGTGATCGACGTCGAACAGCTCGGCTCCGCGGAGCTCGAAGCGCTCCTCGATTCCGGCGAGCGCGCGTGCGTTCGGATCGCGACCTGCCCGATGGTTCCGTGTTGACGCGGGATCGGCATCCGCGCCCGCCGCGGCGGGTAGGGCGTGGGCAGGAGCGGCGCTCGCCGCGTCGACCTTCGCTTGCGCCGAGGGCGTCGTGGAAGACGAGCATGCGATCTGTGTCGACTCCGCGAATCGTGAGGTGCAGCGATCGGCGGGAGCCGAGATCGTCATGCCTTCCACCCGTCCGCCCGTCGAGTTTGTGCCGACGGCTCTGCTCGGTCGGTCGGAGGTCGTGATGGTCGTCGGCGACCTCGAGCCGAGCCTCCGCGGCGGCGTCGAGCCCCCGCCCGAGACGCCGGCGCTCGACCTGACGACTCCGTCTTCCATCGAAGTGGGGCAGAGGGTGGAAACGACGACGACGCTCGGATCCGCTGCGAGCGCCCACGCCGTTCGACGAGGCGTCGTATCTTCTCGACCTCGAGGCGGAGCTCGACCGGTTTCGGCCGGCGGAATTCGGTCCGCGGGCCGGCGGCCGGGAATGCTCGGCGTTAGGGTCAAGGGTGGTAGACGAGGCGGGCGAGGCAATTTTCGCCGATCGATCGGCAGGCCCGATGCAATTGGCCGAAGGGTCCCTGGATATTGCCCATTTTTCCGTTCTGGCGTAGACCTATCACGCGATGAATCGACGATCGACGATCGGCATCGGGCGGACCGGCCGCCGGATCGGCCTTGCGATATGCGGCACTCGCCCTCCTGCTCGTCGCGGCCGCATCGTTGCCCGATGCGGCCTCCGCGCAGACCCGCGGGTTCTGCGGCTTCGACCTTCTACAGCGGGAAGCTCGTCGACTGCGGCGGCCATCTCTGACCGTTCTGCACGAGCGGTGCCCAGTGCGACGCAGGACATAACGCCTGGCACGACCATCGTCATCGATTGCCCCGATACCGACTGGAATGGCCCGTTCCCCGGCGGCGTGATCGACGTCACGCTGAGCGGCGGCTGCTACGACCGCGTCCGGCAGCATGCAACAGTGCCGGCGGGATCGGCGAGGTGCCCTGTCCCGGAGGCGGAGCCGATCTGCGACGCTGGCTGCGATGCCGGCCTCGTCTCGAATCCGGTGACGACGCTCTGCGGGTTCGGCTCGCCGGGTTCGCCCTGCGGCCCGGGCGTGCCGTGCGCCGAAAAGGGCTCACCTGTGATCCTTTCTCGGGCTTCGTCTGCATCTCGACCTCGGGCGTCGGCCCTGCGGCCTCAATCCCTTCCAGAAATGCGACGACGGCCTGCAGTGCACCTCGCGCTCGTCTGCTCCCACGATCCGGCGCGCGAGAACGAACCCTGCGACATCCTTCACGGCGCCCTGCGGCAACGGCCTCTACTGCAAGCCCGGCATCCCCAAGGCTCTGCGCCGCCTATCGCAAGCCCGGGGAAGGCTGCTCCGTCATCAATCCCTGCATCTCCGGGGCGTCCTGCGAGGCCTGCTTCACGGGCGATGCCATTCGCCGTTCCAGTGTTTCTGGAACTCCGAACAACGGCGCGATCACCGAGCAGCAATGCCGCGCTCTACAGCGGGGGACTCCCAGTTCGCCAGAACGAAGGCCTGACGATGACCTACGCCTCCGGCGACGGCGTCAGCATCGTGGCCTCCGAGTCGCAGGCCTTCGGGTTCGCCTACGGCCAGAACGGTGAGTACGGTTGCTTCACGAGCTTCTGCTACGGCATCGACATCGACGTCTCGATCGGCGGATTCATTTCCGTCGGCCAGAACGACGACTTCGATGGCGTCGACGAGCTCTCCTGGAACAGCGTGCAGGAGCTCGGCGTTCCCGGCGACATCCTCTCCTTCTCCTTCACCCAGTCCTATCCCCGCGTCGGATTGCTGCCCGTGGCAATGCGCCGACCGGCTACGAGGAGGCGATGTCGATCGGTGTCGGCGCCAATCCTCGCCGTTCTCGGCCGGCGTCTACCACTGCATCACCGAGCTCGACCCGATCTACGGCCCGGGCGGCGTCGACTACGAACCCCCGCCGCCGCCTCCGCCGCCGGACGAGGGCAACGAGATCGTCGATGCCCAGTTCGATACGGGGCTCGGCGGCTGGACCTGCGAGGGAACGGCGGTGTCTGCAGCTGGGTCGAGGACGATCCGATGGCCTCGACGATCTCCGGTTCAGGCGAGGTCCTGAGCCCTCCCGGCTTCGGTGGTCGCATCGTCTCGAATTGCGTCAGCGTGACGCCGGGCGAGCAATACGAGATCGACGCCTGGATCAAAGACGCGCTCCGGCTTCGCCGGGAGCCTCTATGTCAATGGACCGCGTCGAGCAACTGCATCGGGCTGGTCTCGAACCAGTTCCTGCTGAACCCGCCCGCCGACAACGTCTGGTACGAATACCGCGACATCCTCACCGCGCCGCCCGGCGCGTTCGGGCGCGTGAAGGCGACCTCCGCCGGCGACGCCGGGACCGGCGTGAGTGGGGCGACCCAGATCGACGGCGTCTACCTGCCGGAGCCGGGCCTGGGGACAGGGCTGCTCGGTGGTGCGCTCTCGCTGCTGCTGGCGGAGTCGGTGCGGCGGGCAGCGCGCAAGGGCTGATCTCGGGGCAAGTGCGGCCGCGCGGTTGGGGGCGAGGTCCCGCCGAGAACGGATTTGCTTCGAACTCGGGCTCTGGTGCGCGGAGATCGCCGACTGGCCCGCACTCTTGCGTCAGGCGCCGTTCGACCCCGGCCCGCTCGCGTCTTCGATGATCGAAGCGCTCGCGCACTTCGCTCGGTGCCTGCTCTGCCCAGAGCAGCGGGGCGTCGAGGGCGGGGCACAGCGCTTGCCCCCACTCGGTCAGGTGATATTCCACCTTGGGCGGGACCTGGTGGTGAACGATGCGCGCGATCACGCCGTCGGCCTCCAATTGCCGCAGCTGTTGAATCAGCATCTTCTCGGAGACGCGCGGGATCGAACGCTTCAGGTCGGAGAAGCGTCGCAGCTGCCCCCCGAACAGCTGGAAGAGGATCACCAGCTTCCAGCGCCCCTCCAGAACCCGGAGCACGTTCTCGACGCTCTTCGCAGCCGTCTGCGGTGTGAACCGGACTCGCTCACCTTCAGGTGCGTACCGCACTTTTTCGTCTGTACTTGTCATGTTCGCAAACTAGGCGCAGAGTCGACGCGCTGCCAGAGTCCACCGCCAGCGAGGAGAGCCCACATGACCCGAGATCCGCAGATCCCCCGCAACGGCCGCGTCCTCGAGCTCTCGTGATGGCCGCGCGAATCGACCCGACCGAGTTCAAGGATCGACGCGTCGTCGTCACGGGCGGGACCCGCGGCGCGGGCCGCGCCGCCGTCGCGCGCTTTCGCGCCGCGGGGGCTCGCGTGCTCACGGCAGCCCGGTCCGCAAGGGAGGTTCCCGACGGGGTCGAGCTCGTTCAGGCAGACCTGGCGACGGCGGATGGAACCCGAGCCGTCGCGGATTCGGTGATGGAGCGTCTCGGGGGCGTGGACGTGCTGGTGCACGTGCTGGGCGGCTCGAGCTCGCCGGGCGGAGGTGCCCTGGCACTGACGGATTCACATTGGCAGGCAGAGATCGAGCTGAACTTGATGGCGGCGGTCCGCTTGGATCGGGCGCTGCTGCCGCACATGATCGAGCGGGGCTCGGGCTCGATCGTGCACGTGTCGTCGATCCAGCGGCGCCTTCCGCTGTACGACTCGACGACGGCCTACGCGGCGGCCAAGGCGGCGTTGACCGCGTACAGCAAGGCGCTCTCGAAGGAGCTGGGCCCGAAGGGCATTCGGGTCAATGTCGTCTCGCCGGGATGGATCTACACGGAGGCCGCCGACGAGATGGTCCACCGCATCGCCGGCAGCTCCGGTGGCACCCTCGACGAAGCGCGCCAGGGCATTCTGGACGCCCTCGGCGGCATTCCCATCGGACGGCCCGCGATGCCCGAAGAGGTGGCGGAGTTGATCGCGTTCCTGGCCTCCGACCGGGCTTCGGCCATTCACGGCGCCGAGTACGTCATCGACGGAGGCACGATTCCCACGGTGTAGATGGGGATGGCCGTTGGAGAGGGCTTCGGGTTCGAAACGTCGCGATTCAAGGCGAGGTTTCGACGAGAATCACGGAGCTCCTTCTCCTTCCGGCGCGTGATCGCGGCGCATCACTGCGAGGTCGCCTTCCCAGAGGCCGCACCCGCGAAGCGCCAGCATGCCGCGGGCCCTGCTGCGCCGGACGCAATCCCCGAGCGCCCGCATCACCGCGGCCGAGGCCGTCTTCTCGCCGGAGAGGCGCTTCGCCTCGGCCGGCAGATCCGCATCGAGCACGAGACGCGTCCGTTTCATGCGAAGAATCTGTCCGATGTCGACGGCTTCCGTCAGGCCGTGCTGCCGGCTCATCCGATTCCCAGCCGCCGCATCTTCTTGTAGAGCCCCTCGCGGGTGATCCCGAGGCGCCGCGCCGTCGACGCCTTCTGCCCGCCGTTGTTCGCGAGCGCCCGCCGGATCAACCACGCCTCGACCCGCTCGACCGCCTGGCGGAGCGTCTCCTCGGGTCCGCCGCCGTGGGCGATCGGTTCGAGGATCTCGACGAGCTTGCGCGAGAGGACCTTCGGCGTCACGAGCGAGCCCGACGGCGTCAGCATCAGGACGCGCAGCATCTCGTTCTCGAGCTCGCGGACGTTGCCCGGCCAGGCATAACATTCGAGCAGCTGGGCGGTCGCGAGGGAGAGATGGCAGTCGCGTTTGCCTTCGCGCGGCCCGTGCAGCGCCAGGAAATGCCGGGCGAGGGGGAGGATGTCCTTGCGGCGCTCGCGCAGGGGCGGGATCCGGATCGGGAAGACGTTGAGGCGGTAGTAGAGATCCTCCCGGAAATGCCCCGAGCGGACCTCGTCCTGCAGCACGCGATTGGTCGCCGCGACGATCCGGCAGGTGACCGGGATCGAGCGCGTCCCACCGATCGGCCGGATCTCGCGCTCCTGCAGCACGCGCAGGAGCTTCGCCTGGAGCGCGAGCTCCATCTCGGCGATCTCGTCGAGGAAGAGGGTGCCCGCGCCGGCGGTCTCGAAGAGGCCCGGCTTGTTGCGGTCGGCGCCGGTGAACGCGCCCTTCACATGACCGAAGAGCTCGCTCTCGAGCAGCGCCTCGGGAAACGCCGCGCAATTGATCGCGACGAAGGGCAGGGCAGCGCGCCCGCTCTGCGCATGCAGCTGGCGCGCGACGACCTCCTTGCCCGCGCCGGTCTCGCCGGTCAGCAGGACGGTCGAGGGGCTCGAAGCGGCGACGGCGACGAGCTCGGCGACCTCTCGCATCGCGTCGCTGCGCGCGACGAACGGCGGGGGGAGGGCGTCGCTGGCATCGGGTGCGGGCGCTGCGTTGGTTTGGAACGCGGTGCTTGCTGCGTTCGCCGCACTCGCCGCACCCGCTGAGTTCGCCGCGTTCACCGGGATCGGCGGCCGCGGCGTGCGTGCGGCGGCGCGTTCGTGTTCGGCGTCGAGCGCGTCGCCGACTGCGCGCACGAAGCCCGGGCGCACCGCCTCGGGATCGAGCTGGAGCACCGCTGCCGCGCCCGCCGCGATCGCAGCTTGCGAAGCCTCCGCACAGTCCGGCGGTAGGCAGAGCAGCACCGGAACGCCGCGCCCGATCGCACCTGCACGCGCGACTGCAGCTCCGATCGCGCCGGCGCCTTCCGCCTCGAGCAGCACGCCATCGAAGGGCACGCGCGGCAGCTTCGCCGCTTCGGCGAGATCGGGCACCCAGGTGACGTCGAGCTCGGGGGCCTCGGTGATCCCGCTCGCGGCCAGGCCGCGGCCGGATCCGATCCAGAGCAGGGAGCGAATCGTCGGCATGTACACCCTCGCGTCATCGCGCGGGCTCGGGAATTCGGGCCGCGCGTTCGCAGGGGAGGGTGGGCCGCGCGGCGAGGGCGCGCGCTTCAATCCGTCTCAAGAATGTCTGAAGTTCTCGTCCGGTTCGCTCGCGGGAGCGAGCTCGCCGTCGTAGGTGAAGTCGATCTCCAGCGCGGATTCGATCTCTGCCTCGAGGGCGATTCCGGCCATGAGGTCGGATTCGTCGGTGCCCGTCAGCTGGGCGAGCTTCGAAACGGCTTCGCGGTGGGAGTCGCAGCGGGTCACGCTGTGGTGGCCCAGGACGTACCACTCACCTCGCAGCTCTTCGATGCGGAAATCGCCTTCGAGGGGAACGCAGACGCCGCCGGGCAATACGAGGAAGGGTCGTCGGTACATGGGGGCTCCAAGCCCCAGACTAGCGAGGGTCGCGGCGGGGCGCTCGCAGGCGGGGGCTAGCGCCGCCGGACCTCGGCCGCTTCGCCACTGCCGACGATCACCGCATCCGCCATCCCGAGGAAGAAGCCCGTCCCGAGCACCCCCGGCAAGGCGCAGATCGCCCCTTCGAGCGCCCGCGCATCGAGGGGCGGGCGGAGCTGCGCATCGAAGATCCAGTTGCCGTTGTCGGTCGCGAGCGGGTGGCCGCCCGCGCCGGGGCGCAGCTCGCCGTCGAGGCCGAGCCGGGCGAGCTCGCGGCGGACGAGGGCGACACCGAACGGGAGCACCTCGATCGGCAGGCGCCCGCGCTCGCCGAGCTTCTCGACGAGCTTCTCCGGGCCGACGAGGATGACGAGGCGATCCGACGAGAGGGCGACGATCTTCTCGCGCACCATCGCCGCGCCATAGCCCTTGATGAGGTCGAGGTTCGGATCGACTTCGTCGGCGCCGTCGAAGGTGATGTCGAGGCGGGGGACTTCGTCGAGGCGGGCGAGGGGGATGCCGAGGCGCGTGGCCTGGGCGGCGGTCGCTTCGCTGGTCGGGACGCCGGTGATGCGCAGGCCGGCGGCGACGCGGCGGCCGAGGGCGTCGACGAAGGCGGCGGCGGCGCGGCCGGTGCCGAGGCCGATCTGCATGCCGTCCTCGACGAATTCGAGGGCGGCTTCGGCGGCGGCGTTCGGCGGGGCGGCGGGGCTCTGCGCATTCATGTTATTTCACGGCTCCCTGGATCCAGGCCAGGATCGTCTCGAGCGCCCGCTGCGGATCGGCGCCGACGTCGATGCCGAGCATGCGGCGCCCGCGCTGCGAGAGCACCCGGAAATCGCCGACGGCCTGGGCCTCGGCGAGGCTCTCGAAATCCCCACCGATTTCGGGGATCGCGAGGCGCGGGCCCGGACGCGCGGCGGCGGATTGCCAGAGCTGCAGGCCGGCGAGGCGGGCGGGGCCGCCTTTGTGGAGCTGGCCGGTCGAATGCAGGTAGCGCGGGCCGAAGGAAACGGCGGTCGCGACGCGGCGCGCGGGGCCGACGGCGGCGCGGATCGCTTCGAGGGGCGCGCGCAGGGCGGGCGAGTCGGCGAGGAAGGCGTTCACGAGGAAGGCGTCGCCCGGCGCGAGGGAATCGACGAGGGCCTGGATCAGCCGCGCGGGCTCACCGGCCGCGGCGGCGTTGCGGGCGGCGGGGGCGAGGGCGGTGGCGGCGAAGATCTTCATGCCGGCGGCTTCGAGGTCGGGGCGCTCGTCGGCGGCGCCGGTGCCCGGCGCGGCGGCGGCGGCCATCTGCTCGCGGGCGGCGATCTTGGCGGATTCGACGTCGGGCTGGTCGAAGGGATTGACGCCGAGGACGGCGCCGACGACGGCCGTCGCGATCTCCCATTGGAAGATCGCGGCGCCGAGGGCGTCGTTGTCGGCGAGGGCGAGGCGGATCGTGGGATGGCCGGCCTGCTCGAGGGCGTCGAGGCGCGCGGCCCGGGTGCTGGCGGAGGTGTCGCCGGCGACGGTGAGATCGACAAAGACGCGGTCGTTCGAATAACAGTCCGGTGCGCCGAGGGGCTCGTCGGCGATCGGGAGGATGCCGAGGCCGTGCTTGCCGGTGGATTCGGCGACGAGCTGCTCGATCCAGCCGCCGAAGCTCGCGATGGCGGGGGAGAGCGAGAGCGTGAGCTTGTCGCAGCCGCGCTGGGCGAGGGTGCCGAGGGCGAGGCCGAGGGCGACGCCGGGATTCGCGTCGGCGTGGACGCCCGGACCGCATTCGGCGGCCATCTTCCGCGCGCGCGCGCGCAGCGACTCCGGATCGAGCCCCATCGCGGCGGCCGGCAGCAGGCCGAAGGGGGAGAGGGCGGAGAAGCGGCCGCCGACGTCGGCGCGGCCGAGGGCGATGCCGAGGAAGCCGGCAGCGCGGGCGCGGGCCTCGAGGGCGGAGCCGGGATCGGTGATCGCGACGAACTGGCGGCTCGCGGCTTCGGCGCCGAGCTTCGCGGCGAGGCGCGCGTGGATCAGCTCGAAGAGCGCGTTCGGCTCGATCGTCGAGCCGGATTTCGAGGAGACGAAGAAGAGGCAGCGCTCGGCCGGGACGCGCTCGAGGAAGGCTTCGATCGCGTCGGGGACGGTCGAGTCGAGCACGTGGAGCCGGCGCTGCCGGGCTTCGCCGCCGAAGGTCTGGCCGAGCACGTCGGGCCAGAGCGACGAGCCGCCCATGCCGAGCACGACGGCCGTATCGGCGGGATGCGTATCGATCGCATCGCGCAGGGCCCGGCTCGCGATCGCCTCCTCGGCGGATGCCGTCGGGAGCTCGAGCCAGCCGAGCCAGCGGGCTTCGTCGGCATTCGAGAAGAGCGCGGCGTCGCGTTCCCAAAGGCGGCGCGTCGACGACTCGGCCTGCCAGCGGGCCTGCGCGGCCCGGACGGCTTCTGCATGCCCGCCGAGCGCGAATTGCATTGCTAGTCCTTCCGCCCGCCGAGCACCTGCTGCCGCTTCGTCTCGACCGAGTGCAGCAGGGCGTCGAAGGCGTCGCTGAAGAGCGCGCAGCCCTTCGTGAGCAGCTCGTCGGTGATCGCGTCGAGGGAGATGCCGAGATCGGCGAGCTCGCCGAGAACGGCCGCGGCCTCGCGGTCGAGGCGTTTCGGATCGCTGCCGAGAGCGTCGCGGACCTTGCCTTCGATGCGGAAGGCGGCGAGGGTCGCGTCGGGCAGGGTGTTCACGGTATGCCGGCCGATCAGCTCGTCGACGTAGAGCGTCTTCGGAAGGGCGGGATCCTTCGTGCCCGTGCTCGCCCAGAGCACGCGCTGCGGATCGGCGCCGGCCTGCGCGAGGGCCTGCCAGCGCGGGGCCTCGAGCGCTTCGAGGAAGCGCGCGTAGGCGACCTTCGCGTTGGCGATCGCGACCTTCGCGTTCAGCGCGGCGAAGCGCTTCTTCTGGGCGTCGGAGGCGCCAGCGGCGAGGGCCTTCTCGATCTGGGCGGCGACGCTCGCATCGATGCGCGAGACGAAGAAGCTCGCGACGCTCGCGATGCCCGAGACGGACTGGCTGCGGGCGCGCCGGGCTTCGAGGCCGGACATGTAGGCGTCGTGGACCTTCTGATAGGCGTCGACGGCGAACAGGAGCGTGACGTTGACGTTCAGCCCGTCGCTGATCAGCTGCTGGATCGCGGGGATGCCCTCCGGCGTCGCGGGGACCTTGATCATCAGGTTGTCGCGGCAGACGGCCTGCGCGAGGCGATGGGCCTCGGCGATCGTGCCGGCCGTATCGTTCGCGAGATGCGGCGAGACCTCGAGGGAGACGAAGCCGTCGCGCCCGCCGCTCGCTTCGTAGACGGGGCGGAGCACGTCGCAGCCGAGCTGGATGTCGACGACCGCGAGGCGCTCGAAGACGTCGAGGGCGTCCGTCGCGCCCTGGGCGACGAGGGCGCGGGCGGCGGCGTCGTAGTCGCTCGATTTCGCGATGGCTTTTTCGAAGATCGCGGGGTTCGAGGTGACCCCGCGGATGCCTTCGGCGGAGACCCAGCGGCGCAGCTCACCCGAGAGCAGCAGGTCGCGGCTGATGTTGTCGAGCCAGATCGACTGGCCGAGGGCGTGGGCCTCGAAGACGGGCGTATTGCCCGCGGCAAGGGCGGAAGAAGCGCTGACTGCACACATGAAGGGGTGGATCCTCGCGGGCAGATGGGTCGGGGGGGACGGCCGCCGCGCAGTATACGGATTCGCCGATCGGAGGGCAGGGATCGGGCGCGGAACGGCGCGCGAAAGAGAAAGAGAAAGCGAAGGGCCCGGCGCTGCGGTGTGCAGCGCCGGGCCCGGGCTCGATCGCGAGGGGGAACGCGATCGGTTCAGGCCGCCTCGACCGTGATCTTGCGCGGCCGCCGGGAGACGCTCTTGGGCAGGCGCAGCTCGAGGACACCGTCCTTCATGCGCGCCGAGACCGCCGCGGCATCGATGTCGTCCGAGAGCCGGAACTCCCGGTAGTAGCTGCCGTCGCGGTACTCGGCGTAGAGCGTCCGGTTCGCGGCGGGTGTCTCCGCCAGGCGGGCCTGGAGGGTGAGCAGCCCCTTCTCGAGCTGGACGTCGACGGTCTCCTCGCTCGCCCCGGGCATGTCGGCGTGGATCACGAAGGCATCCCGCTCTTCGAGGATGTCCACGTCGGGTCGGAACACCAGCCCCGAGCGCGGATCCTCGCTCATGAGGACCTCCTTCTCGCGCGGCTGGATCTCACGGGTTTCGGTCGTGGTCATGATGTCTTCTCCTCTCTCGATGCTCGCGGTGGACGCCGTCTTCAGCGCGTCTCGATCGCGATCTGGCGCGGGCGGGCCGCCGGCGACTTCGGGAGCACCAGCGTCAGCACGCCGTTCTTGTGGGAAGCCTTCGCCGCTTCGAGATCGATCTCGCTCGGCAGCTCGAAGGCGCGCCGGAAGCTGCCGGAGGGGCGCTCGCGGCGGTGGACCGCCGTGCCTTCGCCGACCGGGTACTCGATCTTGCGCTCGCCCGAGAGCGTCACCGTCGATCCCTCGATCGAGACGCTGATGTTCTCCGGCGAGACGCCCGGCAGCTCGGCCGTCAGCACATAACCCTCTTCGGACTCATGCAGATTCACGAGCGGGTAGACCCCGCGCGTTCCCTGGAAGACACCATCCGGCGTTCGAAAGGCGGAGTGCAGATCGCGCTGCAGCTCGCTCATCAGCCCCCGCCAGGGGTTGAGGGCCGAGGGTCGCGTCAATGTGTAGGTCGCCAATGTTTCGTCCTCCTCGTGATCCGGGTTCGCGCCGGCGGCGCTGCGAGCGCTTGCTCTCGCGGCCTGGCCGGCTTCCGGGCACGGGCGATTGGTTTTCACGGGATCCGGGGTGTCAACGGGCGCGCCGAAAAAAGTCGGCCGGCGGGCGGCGGGCCGCGGGCAACGCGCGGCGATGCGCGCGGGCGCGGCGCCGCGGGGGCTGCGTCAGAGCTGCGTGAAGGCCTCGAAATAGCCCGGCCAGGTCTTCGAGACGCAGCCGGGATCGAGGATCACGACGCCGGGGACGCGCAGGCCCGCCAGGGCGAAGGACATCGCCATGCGGTGGTCGTCGTAGGTCGCGATCTCGGCGCCGTGCAGCGGGCGGGGCTCGATGCGCAGCCAGTCGGGGCCCGCCTCGGCGCCGGCGCCGAGCTTGCGCAGCTCGGTCTCGAGGGCGGCGAGGCGGTCGGTTTCCTTGATGCGCAGGTTCGCGACGTTGCGGATCGTCGTCGGCCCGTCGGCGAAGAGGCAGACGACGGCGTAGGCGAGTACGGCGTCGGGAAAATCGTTCATGTCGATCTCGCCGAGGGCGCGCAGGGGCTGCGCGGAGCCGACGACGGTGACGCGATCGCCGTCGCGCTCGATCCGGCAGCCCATGCGTTCGAGCAGGCCGAGGATCTTGAAGTCGGCCTGCAGGGAATGCACGGGGACGCCCGAGACCGTCACGCTTCCCCCCGCGATCGCGGCCGCGCAGAAGGGATAGGCGGCGGAGGAGGCGTCGGGCTCGATCGCGTGGTGGATCGCGACATAACGTCGCCCGGCCTCGACCCAGATGCGCTCTTCGCGGTCCACGCCCCGCCATTCGGCGCGGGCGCCGAACTGGCGCATCACGTCGAGGGTGAGCTCGATGTAGGGGCGCGAGACGACGACGCCTTCGACGAAGGCGAGCTCGACGTCGTGCTGCGCATAGGGCGCCGCCTGGAGCACCGCCGAGACGTACTGGCTCGAGCGCCGCCCATCGATGACGGCCGGGCCGCCGGGCAGGCCGCCGCCGAGGATGCGCACGGGCGGGCATTCCGAGGGGCCCTCGAATTCGATGCCGGCGCCGAGGGCGCGCAGGGCGGCGACGAGATCGCTGATCGGGCGCTCGCGCATGCGGGCGTTGCCGTCGACGACGACGGGGCCCGGGGCGAGGGTGAGGGCGGCGGTCAGGAAGCGTGCCGTCGTGCCCGAATTGCCACAATCGAGGGGGTGGCCCGGGAGGGCGAAGCGGCCGCCGCGGCCGGTGACCCGCCAGCGATCTCCGTCGTCCTCGACGGGGATGCCGAGGGCGGCGAGGGCGCGGCGCATCACGATCGTGTCGTCGGATTCGAGGCCGCCTTCGAGGACGCTCTCGCCCTCGGCCAGGGCGGCGAGCAGCAGGGCGCGGTTCGTGATGCTCTTGCTGCCCGGCACGCGGACGCGGCCGGCGAGGGGGCCGCGGGGCTCGATCGCGAGACGCGCGGGCAGCGGGGACCTCGACGACATGGCTGCGGACTCCTGGCGACGGCAAGCGGCAACGAGCGGAAAATCGGGGCTCGCCCGGCCGCCCGGGCCGGGCCCGGCCGGGCGCGTGACGCGCGCGGGGCGGGGCCGGGGCGGGGGTGCGAACGAGGGCGCCCGACCGTAGCACGCGCCGCCGCCGGCGAAGGGCTTCCCGTTGACACCGCCCGGGCCCTCGTGCAAACTCGGCCACCGGTTGGATTCCGTAGTCAAGTCGGCGAGTTAGCCCTCGTCGCGCAGGCGGCCGCAAAGGCCGCCCGGAACGCAGACCGGTCTCGAATGGCGAGTCGCACGCGCGGCGCACGCCCTCGGCGCCGGCGGCGCCCCGATGCGCGGCCCGAGCGCCCGCGACCCGATTCGAAGCCGATCGGGCTCGCGCCCGGAATCAAGGATGGAAATCGTCGTGTCCAGTCGTTCGAGCGGGATGCCGTCCCGCTCGCGCTCGCCCCTGGGTGGGGGCGGAGGAACGGGACGATCGAGAGCGCGCGTGCGGCGCGCGGGGTGGTAGTCAGGTGCCGAAGGTCCTCATCTCCGATTCGCTGTCCGAGCAGGGCGTCAAGATCCTCGAGCAGTCGCCGGGCATCGAGCTGATCAACCGGCCGGGCGCCTCGCCCGCCGAGCTGCTCGGGCTGATCGCCGACGTCGATGCCCTCGTCATCCGCTCGAATACGAAGGTCACGAAGGACGTCCTGGCCGCCGCGCCGAAGCTGAAGATCGTCGGCCGCGCCGGCATCGGCGTCGACAACGTCGACATCGCCGCCGCGACCCAGCACGGCGTCGTCGTCGTCAACACGCCCGAAGGCAACAACATCACGACCGCGGAGCACGCGATCGCCCTCATCGTCTCCCTCGCGCGCCACATCCCCCAGGCCACCGCCTCCATGAAGACCGGCGCCTGGGAGAAGAAGAAGTTCGAGGGCATGGAGCTCTACAACCGCACGCTCGGCGTGCTCGGTGCGGGCAACATCGGCCGTTATGTCGTCTCCCGCGCGAAGGGCCTCGGCATGAAGGTCATCGTGCACGATCCCTATCTCACCGCCGAAGCCGCCGCGAAGCTCGAGGTCGAGCGGGTCACCCTCGACGAGATGATGGAGCGCTCCGACGTCGTGACGGTCCACGTTCCCAAGACGAAGGAGACGACCGGCATTCTCGGCCGCGCCCAGTTCGCGAAGGCGCGCCCGGGCCTGCTCGTCATCAACGCGGCCCGCGGCGGCATCGTCGACGAGGCGGCGCTGCTCGAAGCCCTCGAATCCGGCCAGGTCGCCGGCGCGGGCCTCGACGTCTTCGTCGAAGAGCCGACGCCCAAGGGCCATCCGCTCGTCTCCCATCCCAACGTCATCTGCACGCCCCATCTCGGCGCCTCCACCGAGCAGGCCCAGATCAACGTCGCCATCGCCGTCGCCGAGCAGATCCGCGACTTCCTGCTGCGCGGCGAGGTCCGCAACGCGATCAACGCGCCTTCCGTCTCCCCCGAGCAGATGGAGGCCGTCGCGCCCTACCTCGAGCTGGGCGAGAAGCTCGGCAGCTTCCAGGGCCAGCTCGCGAAGGGGCGGGTCGACGTCGTCGAGGTCGAATACTCCGGCGAGGTCGCCGAGCTCAAGGTCGCGCCGATCACGATCGCGGTCCTCAAGGGCCTGCTCTCGAGCGTGCGCGAGAACGTCAACCTCGTGAACGCCTCCCACGTCGCGCAGCAGCTCGGCATCAAGGTGATCGAGAGCAAGACCACGCGGACGACCGACTTCGCGTCGGCCGTGACCGTGAAGGTGAAGGGCGTCGTCGATCGCCTCATCGCCGGCGCCGTGTTCCACGGCCGCCAGCCCCGCATCGTGCGCGTCGACGATTTCATGCTCGAGGCCATTCCGGAGGGCTGCACGCTGCTCATCCACAACCACGACCAGAGCGGCGTCGTCGGCCGCATCGGCACGATGCTCGGCAACGCGGGCGTGAACATCTCGCGCATGCAGCTCGCCCTCAACGAAAACCGCGGCGAGGCCTGCATGCTCGTCAACGTCGACCAACACCCGAGCGACCAGGTTCTCGCCGCGCTTCGCGACGACGCCAGCATGATCGCCGTGCAATTGCTGGAGCTCTAGATATGACGACCGTCGTCGCCGTCGGCGCGCAGTGGGGAGATGAAGGCAAGGGCAAGATCGTCGATTGGCTCGGCCCGCGCGCCGATCTCGTCGCCCGATTCCAGGGCGGCAACAACGCCGGCCACACGCTCGTCGTCGGCGGCGAGACGACGATCCTGCACGTCGTTCCGTCGGGCATCCTGCACGACGGCTCCGTCAACCTGATCGGCCCCGGCGTCGTCGTCGATCCCGCGATCCTGCTCGCCGAGCTCGGCAAGCTGAAGCAGCGCGGCATCCTCAAGGATCCCTCGCGCATCCGCGTCTCCGGCCGCGCCCACGTGATCCTCCCCTGGCACTGCGCCCTCGACAAGGCGCGCGAGAGCGCCCGCGGCGAAGACAAGATCGGCACCACCGGCCGCGGCATCGGCCCCTGCTACGAAGACAAGGTCGCCCGCCGCGGCATCCGCGTCGCCGACCTGCGCGAGCTCTCGACCCTGCGCGCCAAGCTCGCCGCCCTCGCCGACCAGAAGAACTTCGAGCTCACGCGGCTGCACGCCGGCGAAGCCGTCGACATCGACGCGCTCTACGACCAATGCGTCGAATGGGGCCGCCAGCTCGAGCCCTACATCGACCACACCGGCCGCCTCATCGACAAAGCCCTCCGCGCCGGCAAGAACATCCTCTTCGAAGGCGCCCAGGGCACCTTCCTCGACATCGACCACGGCACCTATCCCTTCGTCACCTCCTCGAACTGCGTCGCCGGCGCCGTCTGCACCGGCAGCGGCGTCGGGCCGACGAAGATCGACCGCGTCATCGGCATCACGAAGGCCTACACGACCCGCGTCGGCAGCGGCCCCTTCCCGACCGAGCTCGAAGGCGAGCTCGGCGAGCTGCTCCGCAGCAAGGGCGCCGAGTTCGGCGCGACGACGGGGCGGCCGCGGCGCTGCGGCTGGCTCGATGCGGTGTTGCTGCGCGAGGCGGTGACGGTCAACGGCCTGACGGACTTCGCGATCAACAAGCTCGACATTCTCTCGGGCATGCCCGAGCTCAAGATCTGCACGGCGTATGAAGTCGACGGGAAGGTCACGGAAGACTTCCCGATGACCCTCGCGGAGACCGAACGTGCCAAGCCGATCTACGAGACGCTTCCGGGCTGGACGGAAGATCTGCGCGGGATGACGAAGATCGAGCAGCTGCCGGCGAATGCGCGGCGCTACATCGAGCGGATCGAGGCGCTGACGGAGGTGCGCGCGGCGCTGCTTTCGGTCGGGCCGGGGCGCGAAGAGACGATCATCGTCCACGAGCTGTTTCGCTAGGCGATCGCGCAATTTCGGATTTCAGGAGCGGATGTGGTGCTGTGTGCCCCGGCCGAGCGGCTCGGGGTTCGTGGCTCGGGCGTGCGCGTTTTGGATCGCCGGCGCGTCCTGCGCTGTGCTGCGCGCACGCCCATTACATCTCACCCCGAACCGCTCGGCCGGGGCACTCGGGCGCTTCTGCTTCTTGAATCGGAGAGAGCGAGATCGCCTGGCTTGTTTGGGGGGCGGGCGGTTTTGCGTGGGCGGGCGTTGAGGATTACTTCGATGGGGTGCTCATGGTGATTCGGGAGGCGGGGGAGGCGGAGCTTCGGGACGTGTTGGGCGTTCAGCGGCTTGCGTTTGGGCGGGAGGATGAGGCGGGGCTCGTTGCGGAGCTGATCGGCGATCCGACGGCGCGGCCGATGCTTTCGCTCGTGGCGGAGCGGGAGGGGCGGTTGGTCGGGCATGTGTTGTTTACGGCGGTCGAGCTCGTCGGGGCTGGGGAGCCGGTCGAGTGTTCGATTCTGGCGCCGCTTGCGGTCCTGCCGGAGGTGCAGGGGACGGGGGTTGGGCGCGGGTTGATCGAGGCGGGGTGTCGGATTCTGGCGGCGCGCGGGGGCTCGCTCGTGTTCGTGCTCGGGGATCCGGACTACTACGGGCGGTTCGGGTTCGAGGCGGCGATTCCGGTGGGGTTGGAGGCGCCTCATCCGATCGAGCCGGAGGCGGCCTGGCGGGTTCGGGCGCTTGGTCCGGGGGTTGTTGGGCAGGTTCGGGGGAAGGTTCGGCCGGCGGATGCGCTTGCGGGCGAGGAACTCTGGCGGGAGTAGGGGGCGGCGGCGGACCCCGGATGGGGGCTGCGGGGAACCCAGAGCTGGAATCCGGTGTTGATCTCGGGGCGCTCGTGGTCGATAGGGCGCGAGGTCGGGTTCGGGCCGAGGGGCGGGCGGCAGATCGCTGCGCTGCCCTCTGCGGCGCGGGCTCCCGGAGAGCGGGCGGGGAGACGGCGGTTGTCGCGGGCGATTCGGGTGTTCTCGGGGAATCTGTGGTGGGGCAAGGCGGATCCGGACGGGCTCGTCGCGCTGATCCGGGACCATCAGGTCGACGTCTTCGCCGCCCAGGAGCTCGGCTTCGAGAACGCCGAGGCGATTGCCGGCGAGCTGCCGTACGGCTGCCTCGAGCCGCATCCCGAGTACCACGGCATGGGCATCGCGCTGCGCCATCCCGGCAAGTACGAGCGCATCCCGCTGGCGTTCCGCGACGCGCGGCGCGCGGTGCTGGACCCGGGTGATTGGCCGGGGCTCGCGCATGCGATCGATCTCGTGAACGTGCATTTCCAGGCGCCGCATTCGCTGCGGCCGTTTCCTTCGGGCTGGGTGCGCTGGCAGCAGGTGCGCGGGCTCGAGCGGCATTTCGCGGAGAATCCAGCGGCGGTTCGGGCGGTCGTCGGGGATTGCAATGCGACGCCGAGCTGGCCGCTCTACTGGCGGCTGGCGGGGCAGATGCGGGACGGGGCGGTCGAGGCGGCGCGCAAGGAAGGCCGGAAGGTCGAGGCGACCTGGGGGCCGAAGCCGGAGAGCCGGCGGCTGCTGCGGATCGACCATGCGTTCGTGCGCGGCCTCGAGGTCGAGCGGTTCAAGGTGCTGCCGATTCCGGGGAGCGACCACTCGGGCATTCTCATGGAATGCCGGCCGACGCCGGAGTCGCATCAGGCCTGAGCCGGGTTGATCCGGGCTTGGCCGGGTGATCGGCTCGGCCTCTTCTCAATTTTTTCCGCGCTCGCTCGCTCTCCGATTGGCGCGCTGGATCGTCCTGCTTCGGACGAATCGGCTCGCCTAGCGCGCCTGCACGCTCGCACCGCGTCGCTCCTTCAGACTTCGAACGATCTCGAAGCCGCGCGCGGCATCGGCGGCTCAGGCCGGCTCGATCAGCTCGTTGTCGACGGCGCGCCGGGCGACCTTGCGCAGCGCTCGGGACGGGCGCGCCCAGGAGGCGGAGGCGGGGACGGACCAGGCGTCGGTTCGCACGCGGCGGATCGGGGCGCGCTGGATCTGCTCGGCGGATCGGAGCGAGCGGGCCGGGGCCGGGGCGCAGTTCGGGGAGTTGGTCAGGGTTCGGGTCGGGCGGGGCGGGGTTGCGGTCGGGTCGGATTCGAGGGCGTCGGCGGGGGTCGGATCGAGGTCGAAATCGATGAGGTGCTGATCCATGGGGAGGCTCCTTGGGTGGGTGGCTTGGGGTAAAAGGGGGTTGGGATGCGAGAGGGAGGACGCGTGGGAGGAGGTTGAATCGACGATGGGCACCGTAGGCGAATAAAAGACGAAAATCAATCTGGGTGGGCATATAAATAGTCGGATATCCCGCAGGGAGGCCGGGGGTCGCGCGATTGCGAGAGCGTGAAGCGCAGAGGAAGGGGTGGCCGAGGTATCGACGCTTGGATCACGGGGAGCGGATTTAGTCGCGGCGATTGGCGCGCCGCCGAGCCGTTCCGCACGGCGCAAGTGGGGCGGCGGTTGCATCGGCGCAGGGGATGATTGCGACGGGAATTCGTGGTTTACGCGACGGCTTCCCGGGCGGGTCGACGGGGGCGGGGGAGGGTGGTATCCACCGGCCGGGCCCGTAGCTCAGTTGGTTAGAGCAGGAGACTTTTAATCTCTCGGTCCTGGGTTCGAGTCCCAGCGGGCTCACCAGAAAAATCTGGTATTTCAAGTACTTATTCGATTCGTGATTGCTGATTCGCCGCGGGATTCTCCGTCGGGAAACACTCGGGATACATGCTCTTGAGTGCGATGACCGCGGGCTGCACGGCGCCGGTGGCATCGTACGAAGGAAGCCGGCGCTGATGCGCGAGTTTACGCGGACATCTCGAAGTTCAAGCGCTTGGAATCGGATCTTCGCCGAGTAACGCTCGACCTCGCAGGGGTCGTCGAGAAGATCGGTTGGGCTCAGGCCGGCCGACTTTCGACCGCGGATGCGGAGACCTTGGCAAAAACGAGAGCGGAATGGGTCGGCGTGCACGATCTGGCTAAGCCGCTCTTGCCAGCTTCTGGGATCGCGTCGAAGGAACGAATTAGGCCGTCGTAGTCGCGATCTGATCTGCCGGTTGCGCCGATTGGGCGCCGTCGATTCGCGCACAGCTAGTCGACCGCCCCGTCGTCAGACGAAAGAAGCGGGTCCGACGCAGCAAACTTCGCGGCAATATTCGCGAAGCGGTCCATCGACAAAGCGGTACGAGCAAGAGCGTCGGCGCCCACATTTGACTGGAAATCTATGGCGCCCTGCCATGCCGCCCCCAGTGCACTCAACTCTTCGCTCATATGATCAATGTCTCGGACCATCTTTAAATACGCATCAATGTCGTCCGCCGAATTTTCGACAGATTCGGGAGTCCGAAGGCCGTTTGACTGATCGGCTATTCGTTGCAATGCGTCGCCGAGACCGCGCGAAACTTCCTCCGAAATCCGACCCCACGGATTCCCTGGAAATCGCGCGAGTCGCTCGCGAGATTCGACAAGGTCGTCCTGCCCACGAAGAACCTCGTGAAAAACCGCATTCGCATCGCTTTCCGACATCGACGAACCCCTTAAAAAAAGTGTCGGGCTTCCAAGGGGTAGAATGCCGAGATCATCAATCGAATCTCTGCTCAGCTCTCGAGCTAATGATGCATGGCCTTCCGCGTTCATTTGGGTTGTTGATTCAGTGACGCGGTACTGAAATGGGTTCAGGGAGAAGCTAAGCAGGACCTCGGGGCCTGAATCGGGTTGCTTGATGGCGATTCCCATCAGTGTGGGGCCGTGTGGATTGACCAAAGCCCAGGCAACTAGCGGAGCTACATTCTCCTGCTCGAGCACTTCAACGCTGGGAACCACCCCCCAAATTTGTGCAACCTCCGGCATGACGCGTCCGGAAGTAGGATCTTCAGCTTCCACAAGCGCCTTGATGGAATCGCCGATGACCGACGCATATTCCTCCTTCGTCCATTGATGCTTCACGCGGACCGGTTCTTCTGGGCACGCAGATGTGGGAATCACTCTCTCCGCGTCGAAGACTCCATACTCTCCTGCCAACCGCGCAATAAATCCCAGCGTGCCTGCGAGACTCCCAAACAGCTGATCGTCCGTACATTCGCGCAGTCGGTTGATTAAGAATTGAATATGCGTATGCATGGCGACGTTGGTATGTGCACGAGCCAATGCACGCTTGCCTTCGCGATCCAGCTGGTTCCACGCTTCCTCGAGGACCGTGTTGAATCGGGCGTCGCCAAGAACGAGAATCCCGCCTACCAGTGCACCACAAGCCTCGCTCTCCGCCGCCCTGCTGCGAACGACATCCATGACCATCTTTGCACCTGTTGTCGTTCTCTGCAGGGAATGCCAGTACGCACATACTCCATTGATGTCCCATGAGAACTTTTGTAGGCGCGGTCGTGGTAGAGGTGAACGGCGCGATACCTAATCCTGCCGGTACGTCTGTGCATCCCGCTAGGCCTATTATTTTTGCAATGACTGCGCTTCGTTCTTGCGGGCTGGATTCCCGAAAAAAATCATCAATCCCATCCATGTCTTTACGGGCGAGCACGCCACTGATGAATGCTCGGGCGAGATCGAGCGGATCGCGGCCAGAAGCTATTGAGTGGTGCTTAGCTGGCACGGTTGTTCTGGGCCCGGTCGAAAGGCCTCGCACCAGATTCTTGATCGCCGCAAGAAATCCCATATCCTCGACTCCTTTGCTCGGAGCTGCCCTGCACTCTCCGCCAGACCAAGTGGCCGGGGCCGGTGCCTAATCCACATCAAACCTATCGTTCGTGAACTACACAGGACTCCTCGGGTCAGGCCCTCAACGATCCCCGCCTGATCAAGAGATTCTCGTCTCGAGATGGTTCGGCAGAGATCCCACGACGACCTGTTCCGTCTCGAGTCCCAGAAGAAATACAGCCTGAATCCAAACCGAGGATCGCGGGCTGTTGCTCCCCTTCAGATGCCGGTCAAGCATTCGTCGTCTGCCGGCGAAATCAACGAAGTATTCGCTACCGCTCGCCGGCTCCAGCTGTTGCGAAGCAGGGGCCTCCTCAAGGCGAAGGATCTCAACGCTGCCTCCGTATCCGTTGCGGCGTTCCAGCCCCCCGTCGCGCTTCATTGGGACATAATGTCTCGAAGTACAAGAAGTGCGTTGTATGCAAGAGATAACTCAAAGTGGGACTTTCGAGCACTTCGCACGGCGCGATTATGAAGAACAACCGACCAGCCAAATGCTCGTTGGCCCACTTTTCAATGTTGTCGAAGTCTTTCGGCATTCCTTCCGGACGGGTCCGTTCGTTGGCGGTTGCGAGCTTCGCCTCAAGAAAATCGATTCTGCCGACAAGGCGATGATTCGCGACTGGGCTTCGTGCAATCGCCCCCGCCTGCTCAAAGTTCCTGTTCGGCCGCAACGAGTAGGCCTGATGCCGTAGAGTCCTGCTCTTCTGCTTGACATCGCAGGGTTTCAATATCTGTAAGGCAAGCTCCACAGGTCGTGATCGGAAGCACCGCTCTGGGCAAGAGCTTCACGTTCGCGGCTCCTCGCCTGCTTGATCTTCGAGAATGGCGGCAATGTCGTTCAGAGTCAGTCCCCGACACGGTCGACCGGAGCATGTTCTCTACGATCAACTTGCTGAATGCAGCTCTTCCCTCCGGCCAGCTCTCAATTCTCCTGGCGAGTGCAATTGGATGTTTTCCTGGATCGGATGATTCAAGGTCGAGTCCAGGCCAATAGGTGCGCACTGCGCGATTGAAGACTGAGAACTCCCTCCCGACGAGGTTCGTCAACCTAAACCCAGCCGAACTTGTAAGGATGGCCAGGTGGGCGGCGCCCATCGTTGCCCGCAATATCGGGGTGACGCTCAGCGCGGTGTCATCGGGGTTCTCCGAGCCTCAGGCAGGAGAATACGCAAACAGGATGGCGCCTCGATCTGTCCATGAGGAGGTTTGCAAGCCGCGTGACTTCCGAAGGAGAGTCTACGATCCAGGGGTCGAGTGAGCCGGACGCCCGTCCAATCTGAAGCCTGCAACAGAAGCAACGTCTCGTACGAAGTTTGGGACGGTGCTGTCGAAGGGCGGGCCTTCTCCGCGTGTGACGTTTACCAGGCGGGCGCCGAAGAGGACGACTTCGGCTCTGCGCGAGACACCTCTTCGGTGACCCAGGTTCGCCGCGGAATGCGTTTGTCAGCGTCATCGACTCGAATCGCCCAGAAATCGCGTCGATGCAAACGGCCTCTGCACAGGGTGACCCAAGGTCGGCAAGTTCAAAAAGACTCGCTATCCCACGCCGACTTCGGAATGCTTCCTGTTTTGCTTCTGGCCCATTGGAGGATGATGATCGAGCCTCTCGGAGGACTCGATTAGGGTTCTGAGAGCTTGGCAGTCCAGGACAATCTGGCTTACGGGGCGGACGATCCCGATCGAGTCTCGCAACTGAGCTGGAAATTGGCTGCAATTGATCACGAAGCGTGTGAGGCCTCGTCCACCATCAGGCTTCTCCTGGCAGGACGGGTTGCGTCCTCTCTGCGAACAATCCGATAGATTCGATCGACGGTCAGGGGAAACCGAGATTGAACGAGATGGCCTCATTCAGAGTTCCGATGGAAGATCGGAAACTAGAACTCTCGATGCGCTCAATCCACCTGCTGCTTTGAACACCGCATCCTTTGGATTCGCATAGAAGCTCGTTTGGAACTTCGCGAAGAGCTCTCCTGGAATGGTGGGGATATCGCCGACGCTCGCCATCGGCAGTAGTCGCTTTGCACCTGCTTCCGCGGCGACCTGGAGCGACTCGGCGAGATTCTCGACGGGGACGATGCTGCCCCCGAGGCTCATGCTGCCAAGTACCACCACCAGTCGCCAACCGCTTTGCCGACCAGTGCCGAACAAAGCGCGACGAAGGCAGATAAACAAGGTCGTCGATGCCGGCCGGTGTTGTGCGCCTCGACGACGTGGAGGTGATAATCATGATCTCCAGTCCTCATGAAGTCGAACGCGATGCAAAGTCGTCGGATAGTCGGATGACCTTGACCGATTCCTTCGCTGCCGTGTTTGAGCTCAGACCGGAGAGCTTGAGCTGGCCATTCCCTGACGTGACCTGCGTCTCGAGGCGATAGAGGCCGGCATGCCGCTGCGCCGCGGCCGACTGTGTAGAGGGAGCCGGGGTTGAGTGGGTCCTCAAGACCGGCCTGAGTCGCCGCCTTGCTCCTTGACTCGACGATCCTTTCCTCGCTTATCCTGAGATCGATAAACAGACGAACAGCACAAGAACCGTTGTCGCCGATCCGCTTGAGCGTTCTTTGACTGGCGACGCGCTTCGGAGAGCGTACTCGAGACACTCGGTGACTCCTCCTGTCGTAGTCCTCATGCGGGTATAGGAGCTTCAGGAGTCCGATACGGTGTGCTTGACGGCGATGGTGTCGCGTTGGTTGAGGTCGCGGCCAAGCCTGAAGTACTTGCTGATGGCGTCGCCGAAGTTCTGCTTGCGCATCTCGCGGAAGAATTCGGCCAGGTAGTCAACGATGAAGCCGTACTGGTTCGTGAAGAACCTGGCCGCATCTTCGGGATCTCCCAGCCGGGGATGTAGGCGTGGAAGCGGTGGTCGAAGATGCCGTCGATCATGGCGTCGGGGAAGGCAGAGAAGATGGCTCGTCTTGAGGAGGGCCTTGACGTTGTCGATGTTGCCGATGAAGACCATCGAAGCGGACGCGTTGATCGAACCCCGACCTCGGACGATGATCCAGAGGCCATGTAGTCCTTCATGATCTGGACGCCGCCAGTCATGATCCTTGAAGTGAATGCCGGCGACCTGTCGAAGGCACCACGTCCCAGACTCCGACCAAGCCAATCTGCCGGCGGGCGAGGCTGTAGAAGAGGTTCGCAACCGATGTTTGACCGCCTGAGACCAGGATGCCGTTTGGGCTGACCTCCTTGTAGATGTGGCTCTTCCCGGTACCTCGAGGGCCGAGCTCGCAGATGTTGTAGTTGTTTTCGACGAACGGGATCATGCGCGCCAGCAAATGCCATTTGACGCGGCTTCGAGAGTCGTCGGCTCCATGCCTGAAGAACGAATGAGGACGTCGAGCCATTGGCTGGGCGTGACCAAGCTTTCGGGCCTCCCGCAACTTCGTCCATGTCCATGTTCGGCATCTGAATGGGCTTGCGCTGCCGCACCGAGAACGGGGAGGTCTTCTGTCCCCTCTCGAAGAAGTATTCGAGGGTGACGGAGGGCCCAGATTCCACCGACGAGTAGCTTTTCGTATTGCTTGACGGTCGCGGAGTGGAACGATGACGCCCTTGATGCCCAGGCTGAAGAGGTGAGCCTGTAGACGTCGCGCTGTTGAGCTCGACGATCACTTTGCTCATGACCTATACGTTCTCTTCTCGCGAATTAGCGACTTGACCTTCTCGGCTTCGTCGGGGACGGACGAAATTCTCGGCGAGGACGCGCTGGACGGTCTGGAGGCCTTCTTGACGACCTCCTCGTCCTGGGAGGCGCACAGTTGCCCAGCAGGTATTCGAGGACGAAGACCGGCACGCGTTTGCGCTCACTAGCTTGGTCGTGTCCTGCGAACGATCTTCCGGTAGGAAGCGTCGATCTGGCAGCATCCAGTCCTACGCTTCCTTCTGGTCGGCTGAACTTCAGAAGTCATCGTCGAAACTCCTGTCGATCACGACGGGAATCGATTGATCTCGGCGTCGCTCTCGGCGTCTCGCAATACCAATCGGTAGGGTTTGCTCTTTCATATGTCTCCGGTCCGAAGCGCGAGGCGCAGAGACTTCTTGCGCTGCTCGATGCTATCCGATGTGCTTTCGAACGTGATGCTCTCGATCGACGTGACGGCATTCGTGCCATCGTAGACCGCGGCTCGCAGGGTGATTGGTTTTCTTCGGCTCGCCGGATGGCTTCGGTTTGAAGAATCTCAAAGCGGTAGTTGGGCGTGGTGACGTGCGCCGTTCCGAGCACTTGGACCGACACCTTCGATTCGGGAGTCTTCCTTTTCCTTACCGCGAAGGTGGGTGAGACGGTTACGAGCGGGGACGAGAATTTCCTGGGGCATCGCGCCGCCGTGGATCAGCGCGCCCCCGTAAAGTGGAACCGGTTCGCGGCACGGGCACCCAGAACTCCATTCCGCCCCCGCTCCGGCGGTCACCAATCGAGCCGTGGTGGTTTCGGCTCTCCGAGATCCGGGCCAATGACGTATCGCTTCTTGACGATGACGCATGAGCGGGCTTGTGGCTGGAGCCGGTTTCGTCGGTTTCGCTCAGCTTCGCGTTGAAGAGGAACCGTGGTCTGCCGTGACCCAGACTTTGGCGGGGCGTTGAGTTTGTTGACGAACGACGAGTTCCACGAGCTCGGCGATGCAATCAGCGACGGCTTCGAACGTCTCTCCCTCGGTCGATGCGCTATCGCTGCTGGCGTCTACGACGTTGTGGTAGACAGACGACGCGCTTGCCCCTGGTGAACTGGCGCGCGTCGTCCTGCTTCATCGCGTTTAATTCGTTGGCCTGGCAGGCCATACCGCCTTCACGCTGGCGAGGTGCTTGCTGTGGGTATCGGTGCCGGCGACGGTCTTTCCATCGACCAGGACTGCCTTCTCGTTGTAGCCGAGCGAATTCGTGGGCAGGAGGCTTGCCATCCCAAGAGCGGTGTAGGACGGCAGGACGCCCAGCATGGCAGACAACTGGGCGAGCCTATGCGATAGCGAGCATTGAGCGAATCGACGAGCTCGGTCGCTGCTTCGTAGCGGAAAGCATCGCTGATGATCACGAAGGCGCGCTTGCGTTCCGACTGGCGAGGGCTAATGTCGCAGAATCTCCGCTTGCAGGGCTTCGGTAGAAGCCACATTGCCGCAGGTCGCCGCCGTCCAGGAGGCGGCTTCGGTCTTCGAGGCTGCAAGAACCCCTCGTCGTAAACCCTCTCGACTTCATCGGAAAGACCTTTGAGCAGGTCCCATCCCAGCCGTGCGGCGGGTTTGGACTGGGTGCAGAACCGCCGATAGCGGCGGTCGAAACGGTGCAGTTCCTTCATATAAGCGGCGAGTAGCTCTTCGGGAGTCTGGAAGCTCATCGCGCCTCGGTGCGTGTTGCGGAGCGAAAAGAGCTCCGCGGCCGCGACGATGGCGTCATAGGCGTCGGAGATGGCTCGTCGGTCGGGAGTGTCGCTCCCGGGGCCCGATAGCCAGTGGCCGGCCTTCCGCATGCTCGCAAGTGCGGAGATGGACTCCACGTCGACCAATTGACTGTCCGCGAGGAGCCTTTCCTTCAAACTGGAAACGACACGCTTTTCGGCTTCCCAGAAGGTGTAGACGTCCTTGAGCGTCTCCAAGTCGAGCCTCGAAAGCGGTTCGACGACTTTCTGCTCCTGGGCGATGGCGGCTGCCGCCGCGTCGTAGCTGCCTGCGGCGCCGCTCGAGTCTCGCCACTGAGTCAGAAAGACGATTGCGTTTTGCCGTCCGGCGGGGGACAGCAAATGGTGGGCGAGCGAGTCCATGTTTGCGTCGTTCGTCTGGTGAAAGAGCTCAGAGATAAAGAGTTTGCGAAGCAGCCCCGCGATGCTTGGTTCGTCGGCGGCGTAGTCGAATTCCCTGTTCATCAGGTTCCAGAATGGCTCCGAGAGGGTCATCTTCTCGAGGGTCGTGATGACTTGTGGCTGCTCGTCAAGATCGAAAGACCCATCGCGCACATGACCGAGGCAAAGGGCACGGAGCACATCGAATGGGCTAGCGACGGGACTGTCGACCAGCACTGCCATCATTTTGAGGTCGAGAGCTGCGGCATTGTCTGTTTCGCTGACGAAACGGGCGAGCTTGCGGCGGCGGTCTTGGTTGCCCAAGAAGACCGATCGGGCCTTCAGGTGTTCTCTCAACGAGAGCGTCCGAAGTTCCAACTCCTCGAGCCAGAGGCTTGCTACATCCGCGAAAAATTGGGCGCTGTAGAGCCGAATGTCGAGGAGCCAGTCCTCCTCGGCAGGGGGTGTCTCGCCTTGGCTGTACACCAGGTACTTTCCGACCGGGTCTTCTCGTTCGAGGCGGAGCTTGGTCGAAAGACCGCGTGCGACCCTCAGATCGAGTATCCGAACGTCGGCGAGATCTTCGACCAGGCCCGCGTCAATAAAATCGACGAACTCGCCGTTCGGGTCATGCCAGAAGACGAGACGCTCGTTCTCGGTCAGAAACTTCTGACGAAGCGCCTTCTCGACCTGTTCTGCCTTCACTCACTCGTCCGCCTTACCGCCAGTGACATCCTTCACCTCGGCCAGCAGATCCCCGAACTTGCCGTAGTTGACCTTCACGCCGTCGTCGAGATCAGCGTGATCCGTCGATCGGCGTAGTGGCGCAGCTTCTCGTCGAAGGCGAACAACTCGTGCTGTTGCTTCTCGAGCTTGGCTCGCTCCTGGGTCAGGCGCTTGCTTCCCGAGCCGTAGACGTTGCAGCCTGGATGTCGCCCTGGAGCTTCTCGAGCCGGGCCGCCATCTTGCCCTGTAGCGGGATGACGTACTCGCTGCATCCGCGCGAGCGTGCCTGCTGTTGTAGCGGTGCAGGTAGACCAGGCACTGGAAGGCCTTCTGCTTGCCGCTCGAAGCCAGTAGATGGGGCGCTTCTTGTAGGTTTGCAGGTGGTCCTTGAAGAAGTTGTCGCAGAGGTGGCGGCTTGGCGTCTCGCAGCTCGACTCGTTCTTCTTGGGCGAGAGGTTGTCCGCCAGGAAGGTGAGGTTGGCTTCGAGTTGAGTCTTGTCCCAAGCCACGGAGATGAACTCGATCAGGCGCTGGACGGCATCGTCCTCGAACCACTCACCATCGGTGAGGGGGACGATGCCGTCGTCGTCGGCCGGGAAAGTGGCGTAGCGGCTGGGGTCGAAGCCCTCGTTGCCGCTGTGGGCGTAGATGAGGCCCGGGGCGTCCAGGCTGTAGCGGCCCATCATGCAACCCTTGGCGTAGGGACCACCTCCTTCATGGTGTCCTGGCAGGAAGCGGGTCCACTGCTCGTCTTCGGTGAGCTTGCCGCCGTAGCGGTAGGCGGGGTTCACTGTGAGGGTGATCTGCTCGATGGGGACGTCGGGGGTGAGCTCGTCCTGCAGGCCGTAGGCGTCGATGAAGAGACGGTTGTTCTCCTCTTCCGAGGCGCTTCATCTCGGCGATGGTGTCGCCGGTTCTGGGTGATCCAGGCGGTGTAGCTGGATTCGAGAGTGGGAGTGGGGTCGGAGGGCTGCCAGGAGGGTTAGATGGAAGTCCAGGAGCGTTCGTAGGCGTTCCAATCCATCTCGTTGTCGAAACAAGTTGCCGAACCCATTCGAGCGAGGCGGAATGGCTCCGAAAAGGAATGGCTCGGACGTGCCCGATTTCCAATACCTAGTGTCTGTCGGATTGCCGACAGCATGAAACTCGCAACACAAGAATTTAGCAATGCGAGAACTCGCATCTGTGACTGGGAATCTCAACAAAGATGCCAGGCCCCTTGTGGCTGATGATGCAACCTTCCGGGGAAAGCCTGAAGCCAATGTTGTTTCCTGCGATGAGCGACCAGGTGATACAGGTCCTGAAGTAGTACTCGGTGTTGTATATCCTTCTCGACCAGTGCGTCGTCCCTGCATCCGTTAGTTGTTTACGACCGCCGCCTTTATGTCCTCGCCGTCATTGTAATTGACGACGATGTCGTTGTTCCCTGCGGTATCCCCTCCCTTGTTGAACGGAAACCTGCATTGATTTCGCGGCTTCTTCCCCAGATTGTTCGCGGAAAGCTGTGGCCCGACCTCATTGCCGTCCTTAGAAACCGGTCGTTGTCGGAGGTCGACATTCCTGCCCGAACATCTACGAACTCGCCTAACGAGGCGGAAGAAGGGAATATCTCTATTGCGTCCGCGGGCAGCCAGTACGCCAAAAGGCGCACCAGGTATCTCATTGGAACGCCGCCTGCGTGGTAGTAGCATACTTTGCGTGACCATCCCGGCAACGCGCTGCTTCTCCTTTTCGTCACATCGATCAGACGTAGAAGACCGGTTGAAGTCGCTAGGAAGTGTGTTCCTCAGGACGAATGCGGTCGTCTGAACAACCTCCCCCGATATGCTTGCAAAGCTCTCGAGCCCAAGTGACCATCGTCCGTATCGTCTTGTTTCGAAGTAACTTTGCGCATCTTCTCGTAGGAAGAAAGGAACATCCAGCTCTGCATGGTGACCATCGCGTTGTGGCCAGCGTCCTTGCCAGCGTGAACCCACGCTCGATGAAGCAAACAAATAAGTCACTCTTCGCATCATCAGCGTAATGGTCCTTGGCGAACTTTCCCGAAGGCGGGCGTTCGTACCGCCTCCGCCCATATACGGTGGATTCGCCACTACCGCGTCATACCGCGCCAGCAGCTCTACCTGATCCACCAACGGCGCTAAGCGATTGAGAGCATCCGACACAAAGAGGTCCTGGCTGGTCGCCACACGCATGCTTCAGCGCCGGGAGTTTCTTCGCCAACCCCTCCGGCACCTGAATCAACGACCAAACGTCGTCGCGTGCTCGAACAGCCTTCAGCTCGTGGGGTCCCCTGGCGAGCCCCGTAGTCCGAGAGCTCAATGCCCTTCGCCAGCCCCTCCGCATCGAACCCCGCGCTATCCACCAAGGGCCATCGCATTGACTTCACCCTCCGCCCAAACAGCCGCCGGTCATCCGCCCGCCCCTTCATCATCAGCGCAAAGCCCGTCAGCTGTGTCGCCCGTTCGTCGATGTCGAGGCCGAAGGGTTCCTCTCGAGGATCAGCTGCCAGGACATCTCTCTGGCGATAGCCGCGCTCCAGGTAGATGGCTTTGAAGCTCATAGGCCTCCACCAGGATGTGCCCAGAGCCGCATGCCGGGTCGATGAGGGTCAGCTCCTCCCGGGGTTGGATTGGCTGGGCGTGATGGCCGCGAGCTGCGCGTTGACCTCGTCGGTCTGCTTGGCGGGCTCGATGTAGTATTCCATCTGCCCTTTGAGCGGCGACTGGGGATAAGGTCGCCAGCCACTGCGCTCCCAGCGAGTTCTGGACCATGTACTTCACGATCCAGTTGGGCGTGAAGAGCTGCGTCGCCGCCGGAATGTCTTCCGACACACCACCTTGCCGATGACCTGGTCCTTCTTCTCCGAGATGTAGAACTTCAGGTAGAGCCAGCCGATGATCTCGATCTCTTGCCAGAGCGCCTCAGCGACCTGCTCAGCCAGCTGCGAATCAGAGAGTCGGTGTGTGCAGCAAATTGGCGGGCAAGAGCAGCTCGGTCTCGTCGCCGATTTTCTCGAAGAGAAAGGGCGTAGCAGTGGAGGGCGTTGCACTGGGCGAGGAGCAGCAGGCGGTAGAGTTCCTCGTCCTTCGTGCCGTCGAGCTTCAGCTCGATGGCCTTCTGCGCGGTCGAGGCCCGGGAGCTCCACATCCGCGGCGTGGTCGAGGATCTCGGGGCGAGGCTGGCCCTCAGGGTGGCTCAGGACGCGGTAGCCATGGTCGAGGTAGCCGTGGATCTCCATGTAGCGGATGGCGGCGAAGCGGTTGAACTGGGTATAGGCGGCGGCTTCCATGACGTGCGCGAAGCCCTCGGACTTGACGCCGGGTGGCCAGCCTCTCGCGTGGACCGGCGTACTCCTTCGGGAACGCCTGGCCTTCGACGATCAGGACATCTCCCTGGGTCTTGGCTGGGGCGGTCACCTTGGCCGTGATCCCGAGCTTGGCGGCTTGGGCGCTCACGGCAGTGAGGAGAAGGCCTTGCGGGCCTCGAGGGCGTACTTGCTCAGTTGGGGACGTGTTCCATGCTGTGCTCTTCATGCTGCAGGCAAATTCCGTCTTGAAGCGAGCCGATATCTGTGTGCGCCGAAACATTGATTTATCCCCTCCGACCGCGGGCGCTGAACTCTCAACCCACTTTTCGAGCTCTTTAAAGATCCTTCTGGAGAACTTCCGGATCTGGAATGGCTACGATGAGGCGCGCCGGGTTCGTCATGAGCAGATCCCGGAGCAACGACTCATCTGCTCTGTCACATGCTGGATGTCCGCTCTCGAGGATGTCAGAAGAGGTTCCAGCCGCTTTGTCTGAACTTCCACACAAAAGCGCTCAACGACATTATTGAGAAGTCGCTCCTCAACAGCTCTTTCCCATGTCTTACGCATTCGGAGGTAAATAAGCTCCGCACGGCGTTCGTAGGCCTCACGGCCTTCCTTTTGCAAGGTCGGTGCGCCTGAGCAATCTCGTTCCGTAGCCAACTGATTCGCCTCGAGACCGTCATGGCAACAAACGGAGACCGACCTTCTGCGATCCGTGTCGTTTGTATCCGCGCTCTAGGGTCGACTCATGAATGAGAGTGCCGACATTCTTCGCGTGGCCTCGAAGGAGCCAAAGAAATGCCACGTCATGCGTCAGTACGACAACCTGGCGCCTAAGCGATTCTTCGGCGATCAGCCTTGCCACGGCGCCTCGGTAGTTGTGATCGAGAGACGACACCGGATCGTCCAATACGACACCAGACGTGTTTCCGGAGGTTTCTAGCTCTGCGAAAAAACCGGCTAATGCGACGCATTTCGCCCTCCCTCGGAGAGCACAGGCTCAGGGAAACGTCCGGGTCTTCCATAGCTTGACCGCGTAGGGGTGGGAGCCCAGAGTGCCTTTCCCAAGCGCAACCTGGACTCCTGTACTCGTGAAGTTGAGACGAGTGAGATTCGTCGCAAACTTGCTGCTCAAACTACCCGCCAATATTGCCTTTGAGACTTCCCCCTCTTTCCTTGTTAGGGCATGTGCCGCAGTCCGAGATTGCTTGCTCAATGACGCGGTCCGCACGGAGTCGATCGATTTCTCGCGCCAATGCCTCTTTAAGTGGACTGATTGACAGCCGATCCTCGAGCTCTTGTCGCTCGCTTTCGAGGAGGGCCCGCCCTTCGTCTGTTGCTGCCTCGCGAAGATTCGCTGCCTGAAGGCGCAACGCCCCGGTGATCTTCGAAGATCTGGCATCAACGGAAGCTCGGGAGCGGCGCCGTTCGAGTCCCGGAGCATGTGACGCCGTCGAGTTTCGCGCGAGTTAGAAAGAGACGAACTTCGCCTGCCTCCGCGGCACATGAGGATCGATCTCCCGTAACTCGGCGCGAGAGTTTGGAAGAGTCAGAGCGTCAAGCAGAGCACGCGCGGTTGCATACTCTGTGGAGGCCGAGTCGGCCCATCCGCTGGGTGTCGCTCGTAATGAACTCCTCGAACGACCTCAGTCGGGAACTCCTTCGAAGGCTCCTGCTGACAGAGAGAACACATCTTGCCTGATCGTGTCACGGGAAAGTGCTCCGGATATGCATTCTCTTCCGAGTATCGTCGTGCCAGTCCCAGAGGGCTCTCCAGATGTCCGTCCCTTCCCAGACGAAGCGAGCTGTTAGAAAATGTAGTTCGCGCGAATTCTGCGGCGGACGGTAATCATCAAGCTCGTGCGGAACTATGTCTGCAGCCTAAACATCATCTGAAACAAGGTTGGCCGCGTCCGAGAAGGTCTCCGCAAGCGCTTCGATACGCTTGATGTGCGCTTCAATGGATTGAGCTCGCAATTCAGGTTGTCGCGAAGAGCGAGTCGGATCTCTGATACGTTGCGTGTCTTCAGTGGTGATGTCGCAGAGGTGATTTTCAGAACGTTGTTTTTCACTTTCTCGAGAAAGAGCGGCGACAGCTTTCCGGCCTCTGTGGATTCCGAAAGCGTCCAGGTTTGAGATTTCCTGTGCGCACCCGCAGCGCGGCTCGTCAGCCTGAAGTGTTGCCGCCACCCGCTGTGCAAGTCGCCACCATCAATTCGATCACGCGAAGTATCGTCGGCTTGTATGAGAATGAGTTCTCGCGGGCTACCTGAGCTCTTGCGCATTCGGCATCAAAGACATTCACAGAATCCAAGGGCCCGGGCACTTTTTTCCCATCGACCCAGGGCGTGAACCCCGCGGATGCGCTCGAGATAAACTCCACTCTTGCTTGTGCCGGCAGGGAGATCTCGGTCGTCATCAATACTTGGAAGAATTGGACCGCCAGGCACGAGCGACCGGCAAGCTTTCTTCAGTATTCGAGTAAGGCTCGATTTCCCGCATCCATTGTCACCATAGACGATCGAAAGCCCCTGAGAGCTGAAGACAATCGGCCCCCTCTCAAGGGCGTTTACTCTCTCGATGTCTTTTATCGCTGTTAGAGAGACCGCCTCGAAGGGGGCTTCAGATCTGGACGCTACAGGAGCCGGAGGCCTAGTTTGCTCAGGTCCGACGTCGGAGGTTGATCCTTCGTAGGGTCGCTTTGCGAGTGCTGCGAGGATTCAACGAGAGAAATCAGTCTCTTCGAGGCTTCCCGCTCGATGATTCGTCGCAGCGCATCCTGCATCCAAGCGGGAAGCCTCTTCGACCATTCGACGAGATCCTCGTAGGACAATACTCTCAAGCACATCGTCCGCCTTACCGCCGCGCACTTTCTTGAACTCGATCGGAGAGCTTCCCCTTTTCAATGAGTTGACGTAACGAGCGCAATCGTTGATGCTCCGCGCTGAACCGTTGTAGTCGATGCAGACAATCTGCTCGCGCGGACAAGCGTACCCATCTAGAAGGTCGGGCCTCCGGCGGTCGGTATATTCCCATGGAGCTCCGCGAGTGGCGACAGCACTTGGCGCTGGTTGCGACAATCGCCGCTTGGGTTCTGGGGGGCGTTGATGAAGACGATGCGCGCTACGGGGGCATATTTACTCGGCGGGGAAGCGTTCACGTTGATGGCCTCACTTAATCTGGATGCGCTCGTCGGCGTCGAGGCCGCCGAGTTCCGTGCGGAGTTTTTCTAAGAATGTCTCCATTTCATTCTCGGTCTCGATGAAGCTGCTGGGCCATAGTGTCTTGGCGTCCACGACTCCGGCGCTTTTTCACCTTTGGCGGAGCAGGCGCGACCGGATCCGGACCTGCACTTCCCGCCGTCGCCGTCGGTCGAGGCTGCTGCGCGCTCTCGATGGCGGCTAGCGCGCGGTCGTACGCGGCCTCCGCGGTGTGCAGGGCCTGGGAAATGTGAGCGATGCTCGTGTCTCGAGCGACCGTGTCGAGCAGTTGAGTGAGCTCCTCTGTCGCGGTTTGACGAAGCGACTGTTCCGCGGACACCCTTTCCAGGATTTTCCGCCGTAACCCGTCGCTCAGCTTTTGAATCGCGGCGAACGCGGGAGCCACGCGCGTTCGATATAAGCTGTTCGTTAACGCCCTCGGCCGCGTGCACGAGATCGGCGGCCTCCGAAAGCAGCCCGTAGAGGTCTCGCGCCACGAGAATCTGCTCCATCCGGGCAAGGGCAGGGCCCGCGGTTCCGTCTGCCTGGAGCTGGAGCCGATTCTGGGCGAGCGCTGCCGTGGATGCGCGGAGTTTTTCCCAGCTGTGCTTCTGGTTGTTATAGAAGCCCTGGAGCTCTTGAATGTCCTCCGACAAATCCACGATCCAACTCAGCCTTGTTCTCAACGAATCGCTTCCAGGAAGCGCAGGGAGTCGGACTCCTCGACAAACTTGCGCAGGGAAGTCAGGCAGTTCTGAATCTCGCTGAGCCCCGGATAATTTCCTGTCTTAGCCAGAGGCTCGTAGCTCGAAGGTCCCTGTTCCGCCATGACCTTCTCTTTGAGAAACTTGAACAGGCCTTCCTCCCCGCTGGGGCCTTGTTGAGCAAAGGGTTCCTTCCCAGCCGAGAGCCTTCTTGAGGGTCGCCCGCGGCCGATTTCCGCTGGGTGATGATGACTTTGCGCTGCTTATTGTTCGTGGTGAGATGATCGTATGCCTGATCGAGCGGAAGGGGCGCTCCACCGTCGGGTTGATCTCCTTCAGGACTGCGAGACGTGCAACAAGAAGGACCACCTCGAGCTCGGGCCACCCGTAAGGCCGCCCTCGTAGCTTCTCGATCAGGTCATGAAGGATGGTCTGTTTGGCTTCTCATTGCGCACAATCGGACATACTCGCGAAGGTCATCCATCGCCTGGGCGTTGGCCTCTGGCGTGTTGAGAGCCAGGCTGACCTGCTCGACGTCGTTGGCACGCAGCGTACTTTGGATCTCCTGCTTCGGGTTTGGATGCAGGTATTGGATGTAGTCCATCTTCGAATAGGTGTTCTTGATCAAGTACTCCGAGCGCGTCTCCAGCGCCGCCTTCGGATCGGAACCAGCGATGTCCAGGCTCTGCCCGCTCGCGAAGTAGCTCGCGCGCGCCAGCAACGTCTTGAGACTCTCGATGAGGCGAGATCGTCGTTCGATTCTCCTCGCTGGTCGCGAAGGATGCGCTTGGTGGTTTCGGGAAGCGTGGTCGTCGGCCGTGTTCTTACGTAGGAGTCGGTCTGTAGGTAGGTGCGGAGCTCTCGGCCCGGGGGCAGTCGTCCGGTAGCCGGATGAGCACGCGGCTTTGGTCGGTACTCGATTGCGAAAATCACGGCGAGCATCGTCGGCGTACTCGGCGTAGTTGTCTCCGAGCGGACTCAGGAAGGCTACCTCGAGGCTACCCTCGAGCTTGCTGCCGACAGGGTGACCATCGCAGAGGCGCGTGAAGGCGAAATCCCGACCGGTGACCCGCTGCCAGTTACCATTTTCTCCGGACATCCCCGAGAATGTCCTCAAAGAGGAGCTTTTCCGAGTTCTCGCTCTTCGGCGCCCACGACGGAATCGAGATGCTCTTGATCTACTCGACCGATGTCTCGCTCTTCGTTCGTCAGAAGAAGTAAGAGGTCGCCATTTCGAGCGATGAGCGTCTCGCTTTCGAGGCGAGCCAGGGAAGCTTCGATGGTCCTCCGGAGCGCCAGCCTGTCTGCATCAATCTCATCCACGCACAACGTTACGAGGTTGTCCACGCGGCCCGGCAGCTCGTCGATGTAGCGGATTAGGAAGAGGACCTTCAAGGGACGGTTGTGTCGAAATCCTGGAGCGCGTGATTATCGCCGGCCTGGTCGATCGTCCGCTTGACGGCTGTGTCGAAGCCCTCGACCGATGGATAGAACCGATGGAAGAGACCAGAACCCCCTACCTACGTCCTCGCCGACCTGCTTCGCCGCATTCTGGAATGCATCTAACGTGGAGCGTTCCCCTGCGAGAGATGGAGGCCCGTTTAGCCAGCCTTGCGGATGGACTCGAAGACCTTCTGAATGGGAAGAACTGGTAAGCGGCGAACGGGTAGCAGTCAGCGAAGTCTTCGACGCCCGCGAACGTCTTGAATGTCATGCCGGCATTCACGAAGGAGAGCTGGTTCTTCAGGATGTCGTGCTTGCCCTCTTGAGCTCTTTCAGGGCCGCGATTGAACCTGGTTTCTTGCGCAGCAGTCGTTCCTTGATGACTTCGTCAACGTTGGCGCTGGAAAGGGAGGCGCGTCGCGAAGCGGCCTGGTTACGAAAAATCCTGCTTCTTGAAAGCCGTGAGGTCTCCGAGGACCGGTCAGGTCTTCCTGAGAGGTCACGACAACCCAGGCGCGTCCCGAACAGACGGTGCCAAGCTGTTCGGTAATCGTCTGCAGGTTCAACATCAGGTGGGTGTCGTTACCGATGAACTGTCCGACCTCGTCGACGGAAGCTGCTCGATTCGGTTGTTGGGGCCCTTGTTGTCGAGATAGCGCTTCACCCATTTCGCGAAGTTCTCGACCGTGAGACTGAAGTTCGCCTCGGCCCCGTCGACCCACTTTTCACGACGGAGGTTTCGCTTGCCCGAGGCCTCTTTGAGAGCGGCGACGACTTCGTCCCGATGCAAACTCCCGCATCTCGCTGTCCAAGCCACCGGGCGTCCAGCTGCGCGCTCGAATGCCAAGTGAAAAGTTTCCAGGCTTCCCTTCTCATCGAGGTAGCGTTCCATATGAGCAATATGAGGTGGTCGCCGCTGCCAGCCTGCTTCTCATTCGGGACCTTGAGGAAGACTTGCAGGAGCGCGTCGTCCTGAACGGTGATCGGCCTTGCTGTCGACGTTGAAGAATGGTATCCGTGGCGCAGCGACGACCTTTTTCCAGGTCCGCATAGAGCATGGAGTCGTCGAGTTTGTTGGAGAAGAACTCGACGGCCCGCCGGCACGCGAGCGCCGTGGCCATGTTCCTTGTTCTCGAGCAGATAAGAAGACCTTGAGAAAATGGGGTTGCCCGAGCCGAAGAAGCCCGGATCCAGACGCCGTTTTTCTCCGCTGCGTTTCTTTTCGGACTCGAGCGTCGATAGAAGTACAGCCACGAGATCGTTGATGTGCTTGGTCGGCTCTGCGGTGATCACGAACTCGTCGAGCTCTTGCCACACCGAGAGTCCTCGTCAAGCTGGTCAGCCTTCACGACTCCATTGATGGGGCGATGAATCTCGCGCTCGAGGGTCCTTGATCTTCATGACGATGTTCCTTCGGGCACGAGGGCAAGGAAGGCTCCGGTAGTGAGTTTCGTTCCCAGCTTTGAGGCAGGGGGCGTGATCTATCGAAGAGCTTACGAAGATTTATTCCGTCGAAGCTCCTGGATAGAACATCACCAGAGGAGCTTTCCCGATCACTGTGTGCAGGCAGTTCAGCAGGCTATGGGCGCGGAGCATGGGCCAGACGCTGCCGACGCCGGAGATCGGGATCAGGGTCGAGGCTGATCTGGTCTGTGCTCCGAGGCGATGAAGTCGCGGATTTTCTCCGCAGCGAGGGGCCCCTTGAGGGCTTGAAGGACGGCTGCGTCGCCTTTGGTGGACCCCATCTCGATTGCCCTGTCGAGGAGTCCTCGCTGTTCGAAGGGTAGGCCAAGGCGACGTCCAGCAAGTTCAGCGTCGGGACGCGGATGTCTCGGTGGTGACTTGCGAGCGGTCGACCATCATCCGGATGTGCTCTCGAACTTCGAGCTCAGCCGCAGGCGAGCAGTCAGATGTAACACGCGATCTCGTTCCCGATGCCTCTACTGGAGAGGAAGGCTTTGCTCGTCACCCTCGGCAGGATGTAATTCAATCGCTCGGCGAGGGTGGCTTTCATTCCATCACCTGGGCAGCGAAGCACACTTAGGATTCGCCCCGATCGCGCAGGTAGCTGGAGGCTCGGCGGCTACGAATACGTTCTGCAGAAGAAGGCTTTGCGGGTGTCTTCAGGTACTCGGCCTCGGCAATCATGGAAAACACCACTGAGCGAAGTTTCGCCACCGTGGAGTCGCTCCAATGGGGCATGTCCGGATCCCGACCGCGGCAGCCAGCGTGTAGTCCGGTCCACATGCGGGGCTCCGCGAGTCCTTCGAACAAGGGTTCGCTGCTCTCGGATGGTGATGTCCATGAAGTCGCCGAGGAGCCGGCTGTGCTTGACCGCGCCGGCAAAGGCGGCCTGGGTCGCCAGCGCCGTTCCCCCGTCCGCACCATCTTCCAAGGCCTTCGCCGAGGGGCTCGGGAGTCGGGCGCGGAGGATGTTGGAGCTGCGGATGACGCCGATCGGGCTGTCGACCTGCAGGACGTTCTTCTCGAGGATGAAAGCTCCTTCAGGCGGCTTCGTGAGGCCCTGGAGGAGGAGGCCGGCCACGATCCGGGTCTCCTCGGAGCCGGAGAGGGGTGCTGGAGATGGTGGCCGTGTAGATCATCTGGGGCGGACGGTCCTGGCGCTGGCCTTGGCGGTTCCGGAGCTCTTGAATCAGGTTGTTCCTATGTTAACGGTTGTTCACGAGCTCGCGAACGGGTCTTGATCTGTCGGCTATGGAGTCGGAAGCAGAGATTTGCGCTGTGATCACGGCGTTCAACGCGGGTGGGATTGATTGCCGTTCGTGTTCCGAGATGCTCCAGGTCCTGCGCGAGGCTAGCGCCGCAACTCCTGCGTCGTGATCAGTTGCTGAGGGGCGGGCGGCTTCTGCGCCGATACGTCCAACGCTCGAATACGTCACATGCCCAGCAATGGGTCATGTCTGCCCCCTAAGTCTCGAAACGGCTCTTACTCAACTTGATTTAGGATCGCGAATGCCTGAATGAAAGCGGGCTACAGGCCTACGCCGACCTCAACCAGGATGAATTTTTCGAGGGGATCAGGCTTCTTCGGAGGCACGCGAAGCCCCTGAAGGCGGCCAAAGGCCGTTATCTGGCGTGAGGAGATGACCTCGTGGTTCAACTTGGGCGAGGTCAGAGCCGCAATGTCTGGACGATGGGAGGGGCAGGCGCGGCTCAACGGGCGGAATCACTTCTGCAGGCTTCCAATCGGTGGTCGGTGACCGCCTTTACCTCGATCAGGGTCGAATCGGGTCGGTTGGTATGGGATTCTCGGTCCCCTGCGAATGGGAGTCGAACGTTTCATCTCGCGTCTTGATCCCGGTCAATGCGTCGCTCATGGATCTCTTGATCGCGGGTTCAGATATCCAGAAGGGGACCTCGAGGCGGTTTATCTGGATGCGGTGCGGGATGCGCGGAAGCACGGGCAAGATTAGTTCGGAGGCAGCTCGGGTTTGGAGGCCTTACGCGTGAGGGAGGGACGTCGAGCGGTGGTCAGCGAGCGGTTTCCGGGAGGAGATCGCGAGACGCTGATGCCGGGATCCCTCCGGCGCCTGGAGCAATGCCTGCGATTCAGGGTCTAACCTGGCAGTCGCCCAGACGCCTGAAGCCAGCTCCGGCATTCAGAGAATGTGCTGACCATCGAGTTCGGTCTTTCAAAACAAGATCGCCCCGGGCGGTTGGATGCGCGGGATTGGATCCAATGAGTCAGTGTGATCGAATCGAAGCAAGGAAGGATTCGGGTCCGCAGGATTCCGGTGTCGCCAGCGCATCGGCAGATTTCCGACCTTGGGTAACGACAACGTCCGGTTCAAGGAGAGCGAGCTCCTCTGCGAGAAGCCGCGACAGTTGTCGAACAGATGCTGCGGCGCGCGATTTTCGCGGGAGATTGAGTGTGCACTTCGCAGCGTTGACGTGAGCAAAGCAGTGGAAAGCTTCCTCCGGGAATCTTTGAAATCCGAGGCTCGAGATGAGTTCCGCGACAGTCGCGATTGTTCGGTACCAATGGCGATTCTTCGGAAGACGTTCGATCCGGGTCTCGCTATGGGATTTACGGTAGCCTTCGAGCGTTCGTTGGTTTGGGTCAGGCCATCCCAATCCCGGGTCGAGGATAGGATGACGATCCGGACAGGATCTCCGTACCGCGTACCGATGAGCGCGGACCGATGCCTCTGTGAATTTGACGGCGCCTGTGCGGGCGAGCGATTGGTATGAAGTCAAGCAGGTGGCTCCTCGATCAGCCGTAGTCGCAGCGATTAGCAATTTAATCATCGTTACTCACAGGTGATTCATGCCGTGAAGTAGAAATGATCGCCAGTACCAGGTCGAGCTGTCGAGACACTTGCTTGATATTCGTCTGAGTGCAATCTCACGGGTTAGGGAATTTCCTCAGAATTAATCGAGTCCACGGACAAGCTGTTTATGATGGATAAGATGGTCGAAGTAGATAGTTGGTGCGATGGTCGTCGTGCATCCACGGGAACTCCTGCTATCGCCCTGTTCGGCAGTCGAGTAGATTTGCCGGCTCGATTGATCGCTCCCAGACTGACCGCATTCTGTCCGAACGACCGGCCGAGGTCGAGCGCAACCGCTCTCGGAACGCCCAACGCCAGGAAGCTCTCTTCGACCTCCCAGCCCGGGCTGCTTGGCACCCCACGCCCGCGAAGGATAGCCCGCCGAGCGGAGCCGGGATTCGAGTATTCGATTAGCCTCGAGATTCTCTGCTGGCGTAACCATTCGGGAGCTCGGATTCCAGGCAGTGATGAAGATCCATGAGGTCTCGGAGAAGTCGGCGAGCAGCGAATCGACCTCGGCGGAAGTTTCATCGATTCGGATGACCACATCGCCTCGGGGCGTGGCCGCTTCGAAGCGGGTTGATCGGTGACCTCGATGAAGACCTCGGTCGTCAATGCGTCAATGAGTTGGACCGCGTCGTCGAAGTCGTTCCTCTGCTCACCCGTCCGCTCGTCCATGTAGCGACTGCGTTTCAGCTCGATCATGATCGACGTGACTCGGCGGTCCGAGCGGTAGCGGGACAGCGGGACATAGCTGCCGGAGAAGGGGACGTTTCTCCCGACGGTCCATCCCGAACGCTCGCCGATCCGTTCGAGAGCATCGACGAGCGTCTCGGAGGCATGGAAGGGGTCGAAACCCAGGCAGAGGTCCGGCCGATCGAGGTCCGAGTCCTCGTAGGGGAGGGGCACCGACGGAAATGAGTGCCCGTCGATGATCAGGCAGCGCCCGTGTTCGTTGATGATTCGAGCGACGAGATCCTCGAAAGCCTGGGCATAGGGACGGAAGAGTCGGTCGAGAATCTCCTCGCGCTGTGCTGCTGAAAACTCCGCTCGCCTGAGGGGCTGACCGTTGGAAGTTCTTTTGTAGACGACCCCCATGCCGTTCGCGGCCATTGGCTCCTGCTCATCCCGCTCAAAGCGTTCGGGGTCGAAGACGAGGCGGCTCAGTCGATTGATGAAGGCGAAGCCGCCTTGAGATAGGGAAGAGGGCGCGAACAGTGACTCCGTATGGGCATCCGTCATGGCGAGAAGCTCTCGGCCCAGAGCGGCATCATCGAGCTGGATCTGCGACCGCCAGGGTTCGGGGACTCGCGCCGAATCGTGGGGAAGATGAACGACGAGGGGGACTGACTGGTCGGAAGCGCTTGTTCGGATCTCGAAGGGCTTCGTCATGGGTGGGGCCTGCAATGAATGTCGAGAATGACGATGGAATTCGTCATGCTGGCTTCGTCGATCGATCAGTCTAGGCGTGAGCCGCAGCCGGAGAGATCGTTTTCTAGGATGATGAGACGTTCGCCTTTTCAGACGTCGAGTGGCTGGCGATCCAGCGGCTCAGCGGTTCGGACGGCGGTCCGTAGCTCACGACGTCGATACGGAGCGCATGCCCGCGGACCGCGCTGAGCGCGCGCGCGAGGGCTGATCGGATCCATGCCTCGTCATTGCCGAAGGCCCCGCCGCCCAGAAGGGTGAGAAGGACTCGGCGGGATGCACCGCGCCTTGCGTTGAGGACGGCAGTCCAGAGCGTGGCTTCGTAGGCAGCCTCGAGCACGAGCGTCGCGAGAGGCGCCCATACGCGATCCCCGGACTCTTCGAAGTTGTGGTAGGCGATCGGAAGCGCGGAACAAAATGCCTGAGAAACCAGATGGGCCGGGACGTCGGGATCCAGGGTCACCTCGACGTCCCAGTGCACCCCAATCTGCAAATGCTGGCGGAGATGGCGTCGCGGCCATCCTCGTCGAGGTCGAGAATGTACGCCGCGATGCGTTCGAGTCCGGCCTCTGGGAAGAGTGCATAACCGTTCTCCATGCGCCATAGCGAGTCCGGCCTCGCTCTGAGTGCCTTGGCGAGCGCCATTCCCAGATCGGCGAACCCATCGAGCTGCCGAGTTCGAGTCTGGCCGATCGAATCCCCAACCGCTGCGAAATAATTGCGATAGATGGTCGCGGCGCCGGCCGCGATCGCGCAGGCCGGCCCTTGGGTGCGATCGTAGGCGTACCGAGCGACGCCAGCCTCGGGTGAGATGTCCGGTCCAATCATTTCGAGCAGGTTGAACTGCGACGCGACCTGGAAGAGGGCGCCAGCGTTTTCGGGGAGGCGGTGAAGCGCGCCTGCTTCGCCTTCGACCAGGCGGATGATTGGTTCGCCTGGGACGGTCGTTCCGGTACACGCGCGGGCGCGAAGCTCTCGGAGGGAAATCAGTTCGAGAAGGCCGACGTTGTACTCGCGGCCATTGACCTTCGATCTCAATCGTCGGCCGTCGACTTCGAGTCGTGCGCGATTGGCACGGTACCCGGTGGGTCCCGTCTCTTCAGCGAATCCAGTCAGGCTCTCGAACCAGTCCATGCCGGGAGTCTTGCCCAGGTGGGGCGAAGGGGGCTTGGTGTACGCGAGCTCGATTAGAGCGCCCTCCATATCCTCAAAAATTCGCCCACGCTGAGAAGGCCACCTGCCGGTGCGCTCTCCTGATTTAAACGTTTGAAATCAATCACTTGGGCATAAAACTCTGGTTCGAATCGGTCGCGGTTCGGGAACAAGAGTCGGGCCTTAGTCCGTCCTGAGATGGCAGTAACCTGGAGAATGGGTTAGCTAACCATCTGTCCCATTCCCGATCGGCCGCGTTGGAGGGTTGCCCATGTCGATCTCGAACGCCGAGAAGCAGGCTCGCTTCAGAAAAAAGGAGCAGCTCAGCAAGCACGTCAGCCAGGTCGCCCGCGATTGCCAGCTGATCGCTGCCTCGAAGCCCTACCTGCAAAGAGCTTTCCGTGATCTCGATACGCAGCTCCGCAAAGCCGCCAGCCTCCCGAGCGGCTGGAACGACGACGATCTCCTTCGCGCCCACACTCGGGTACGAAACATCCATGGAGATATTCTCGGCGCGGTTGATCAGCTTCGAGCCGACATACAGGAAGCGAGAGACTCTCTAGACGCGTTCAAGACGAGTCCGCATCCGAGAAGATGGCTGGACGACACGAACAAGGCTGAGCGCGGAACTATCGCCCTGGCCAGCCATCTCGTCTCTGCGTTGAACCTCTCCCAGCTTCCGAACGAAGAGCAAGCAGCGGCGCTCATGGAAGCCGTTCGTCACGTCGGGCGCGCACTGGCGAGCTCGAATTCGATCGGTCAGTCGGCTGCCACTGCGGCTTGCCTCGCCTCTGCAAACCCCCACTACGCACGCCCTGACTGGTTCGTCGATCGTCTGGCGAGCTGGCTTCGCCTGCGATTGGACGACGACAGCAGGAAGGCTCTTGGCGAACGGTTGATGCAGGACGAAGGAGGAATCGCGCGATGAACGCGGTTGATGAGGAAACTCTCGACCGAAACGCGAAGGGACTCTATCTCGGAGAGAAATGCTCCAGCCCGATTCTGGGCGGACCACGGACGAGACTCCAAGATGCACTGCCCGCGTCCATCGACCTCCGGCTCGACATTCAGCTGCTAGACGACCGGCTCCCCTTGTGGTTCTGGAGAGATGTAGTCGTCTGGCAGCACGATGTGGTGCAAGGCGAATGCTGGAGTTGGAGGCGCCCGCTCGATCTGAGTGGTTTCGGCCTGGTCACCCGCTCCATCCCGCTTGTCCACGCGCATCGCATCGCCTGGGAGGCGCTGGTCGGGCCGATTCCGAACGGGATGTTCCTCGATCACATTTGCCTGAACCGGTCGTGCGTTAGGCCTCTTCATCTCGAACTCATTGCTCTGGAACAGAATCCTCCATATCGGTTAGGTTTTGATCGTATGGCAGCAACTAGGATCCGATCACGCTCTGCAGTGCGCAAAGCGCGGAAATCAGGAAAATTTGAGACCGGCTGCAGGTCGAAATCCCCGGCTTCGATTGAGGAGCAGGGCGATCTTTTTGGAGACCGTGCCCGGGCCGGAGGCTCTCGGAAATCGCACGAGGGCTCGGTGCTGTTCGGAGATCCTCGATTGCCAAAGAGGTACTGGAGAAGTGTTTTGCCTCCCGAAGTATCAAATGAGTGCTGGGAGTGGATCGGGAGCAGAACGCGGATGGGCTATGGGCGCATTCTCTGGGACGGCGCTCCATGGGCGGCCCATCGAGTCGCCTACGAGGTCCTCGTCGAGCCGATTCCGGAGGGGCATGATGTTCACCACAAATGTAAGAACACGGGCTGTGTTCGGCCGGATCATCTCATGGCCGTCACCCGGCGCGAGCATTTGCAGCTGGACGGCAACCCGATCATGCAGAAGAGCGAGCAAACGCATTGCATCCGCGGTCACGCATTCACGGCGCGGAATACTTCAATAAAGCCTGGAGGGACGCGCGCTTGCCGGCGGTGTGCCGCTCATCGCGCGCTCGAAATTCGGGCTCGCGATCCGGAGGCTAGACGGGAGAGGGAGAGGTTGTACATGCGGGACTACCGGTGGAGGAGAAGCAATACTCAACAATACGAATGAATTAATGCGTCGAAATTTTCGTAGCCAGTTCTTCAATCGGATTGAACGATGCGAAAAGATACGATTGATGATCTCCCTGTGCGCATTCACACACCATGCACCCGAAAGAATTCAGCGCGCATGTTCGCGCTTTGAGCCTGGTGTCAATCCTTTCGCGAGGTCTTGATCGCTCACCATGACGACGACTCGATTATCGGGCGGTGCCGGTTCATTCTTGTCCCCGAACTGCGGCCATTCGACTAGAAAAACTGGTCCGGGATACTTGGCCAAGATGATCTGCGACATGATTGCCAGTGCGAAGTCGTACTTGCGCCGCGCGTCGGCTGTCAGCGATAGCCGCGTAGCGATAAGCACCGGCTCGGTACAACCGTTCACTACGAGAGAGCTTGCGTAGCTCTGCACCTCCCTGAGTATGTTCTGGTCTGCGATCTCTGGACCTTGTCCATCGCCCAGATCTATCACTGCGCTTAGTGGGAACTCTTGGCGCATGCTGTATCGACATCTTGACTGTGTTCCGGCGGTCGACATCGCCGCTTCTTCGCCAGCCAAGAAGTTCGCCCACCGTTGGAGCGCCTCCACGCGGTCGTCCGTGTAGTTGCTCCCGTCCTTGGCGTCGCAATTCTCGATGGCATGCTGCAGGTTCATTCTCGGTACGCTGCCGTTGAACTCCTTGCTCTTTCGGATGCATCGCATCGCCGTTGGCAGGTCGATGCTCGGCAGAGCAGTTCGCAACGCGAGTAGTCCGGCCGCGCAGTAGGGAGATGCCATAGAAGTTCCCGACGATGTCCCAAGTGTGTCACGCGGAGATGCGACCGTACTTAGTACATCCACCCCTGGGCAAGAAATGTCGCCACCGACATTTGAAAAATTTGCACGTCTTCCAGATGCGTCGTGCGCCTCTACTACCAGTCCATTGGACCAGCCCTCTGTTTGCAACATGAGGGCGGAGCCGAAGTTGAATGGGCTAGCCCACCGGGCTTCGAGGGGCATTGCGAGCGAAGTGCTGTCATTTCCTGCTGCGGAGACGAGGGCGATGTCGCGCTCGGCGGCATACCTCAGTAATGCCGAGTACATCACGCCTTGGCTTCGGACTAAATCGCGAATCTCTCTTGTATTTCGAGGGTCACTGCCAAAGTTGGGGAGCCAGTTGTATCCAAGGCTCAGGTTGATGACCTTTATCTCAGGGTTTATTCGTGCATGAAGTCTAGAGTTGTTGCCAAGTATTCGGAGAAGAATGCAGACCATCCAACAATGTCGTTACCTTCCACGGGGTCAGTCCGTTGGAGGATGTTTTGACTCGAGGAATAGACCACAGTGCAGTTCTTAAGTGCTCCACGAACTCCAATCGTGTTGTGTTGAGCGCACATGATCCCAGACACATGAGTTCCATGGTCAGCTTTCCTGACGGAGGCGGTGAGACCGTTCCGCAGTACAAGATCCGCGTGTTCACCAATGCCAACGTCGATCACGCCGACCGAGAGCGGCTTGCTCAGCATTGGCCACACGTCCGAGATTCTCGCATCGTTAATGCCCCAGTCTTGTTGTTCTCCGACGGCGCCTGCATTGAGATCTGGGGTAGGAATCGCAGCTGCTTTCAACACAAGAGGAGATAAGATGGAGTCTGGCGCGGCGCTTAGAATGCGCGGGTCGCTCCGAAGGCGGTCGATCAAATCGCTGACTTCGAGCTTGTTGAAATCGGTGGCGTCCGGGAGCGTGACGCTCGCTTCCGCTGCGGCTGTCATGTCACGCTCTTGAGCGATGACAATGCCGAGTTCAGGCATCGATTGAACTGGCTCTAGATCGAAGTCTCGCAAGATTGAGGAAAGTGAATCAGCGGTGACGGTCGGTCGCAGTTGAAGCATGACCTGCCGACGCGCCTGAATTGGTATTCGAATTGGCTTGTCTGCGGTTGCGACGCCAGCAAACAATGACTCTGCCGGAAATGCCGTCATTTCCACAGAAACTACAGATCGGTCACGCGCTACTAGATCTAGGCCAGCTAATGCCTCCTGTAGATCTGAGGTAGGAAGGAGTGAATCGCTGCCGTCTGTCCTCTTGGGTTCTCCGTCATTAGGTGCCTCTGACCCCGCGCCTCCGTTCTCCAATTGGCACCCGGATCCTGCGAAAATCAGAACGACGATGATAGCGAGAATTAGGCACGCCGATGCGATTCGCTTCATGACCGACGCTCCTTGAATGTTCTGGTGAGCTGCTTCACGGCTCGAAGTTACTTCGGGCAGGTTGTAGGGTCGGCTTGGCAGAGCACTAGGCGGTGCTGCTGGTATATCAAGTCCGCTTCGGCTTGAACGGTTTTCGCTTTGTCAGTGGCCGAGATGGGCTCGTCTTGGAAAGCTGCATGTATTTCTGATGCGGCATCGACTACAGCGCCTGCATCGCCGCCTCCTCCGTACCGCAGCTTGGTTACGCTTCCTGAGTCATCGAGCGCAAGCTCGAAGACGTTCTCGCCAAACCACGGTCCTTTCTGAATCGGGAGCTGATACTCGTGTTCCGGAGCTCTTTGCGGCACCAGGACGACCTCTGAATACTCCGCTGTCTTCCCATGTCGCTCGATTGAGACAGTCACCGTAATCGCCGCGGTCTTCCGAAGCGTCAATCCCTGATCACGTTTCGTGTTCACTGTTGGGTCCAGCAACTCTGAAACGGATCCGGTCGAATGGTGGGCAGTGACTGTTCCGAAAATCCTCTTCAGCCTTTCGCTGTACAAGGAATTCGGAACGCTTGTTTGGCTTAGATCAACTGTGGAGCCCACAAAGTCGGTTGATCCACGGCTTATTAACGTGAGAGCCTTCCCGTCGCCCACCAACTTCTTGACTTCATTGCAGGATTCGCTGATTTGACTCTGGCTGAGCGATGCCGCTGCCGCTGTCGCGACTAGCTTGAATGTGGACGACAATGCCGCTCCGGCCTGCCCTGTTTGCTTCGAATTAACCGATTTCAGTCGACCGTCGGGAAAGAACTCGAAGGCCGCATCTGCCTTAGTGATGCCGCTTCCCAGTTTCGCGAGGTCGACAGAATTAGTCACCTTCTTGTCGGCTCGGTAGCTCGCGGTCATTACGACCGCATCGGCGACGATGGGCGTTCCGTCGCCCGTGCAGGTCGCCGTCTGCGTCACCACGATGGCTAAAGATGCGGCCGGAAGATAGTGACTGACGGTGACCTTTGGCATCGTGGAACAGCCTGAGAACAGCGTGGCAATAATCGTGAGGAGATTCAGTCTGGCAAATCTGCGCATGGCTTCTCCGTTGAACTGAAGGAAGTCTATTGGTGTGTTTGATCGACTTCCTCGGGTCTTCGGTCACCGATTGTTTTGGAACACAGGGCTTTCGTAGTTGTCGTCTCTTTGTCGCCGTGGAGTCGAATCCGGAGTCTAGTCAACGTCATGTCGAGAACGCGTATCAGCACCTATTGTGCGCATGGGAATCCGAGTTTAGATATCCGCTGCGGAACAATTTCTCGGGCGCCCGACCGAGTCTCCACCTGGCTTGGGGTAGGTCAAGGTCGAGCTGAAGTGCGCCGGTGACTTGGTTCGTTGTGATGCTGTTCGTAGTGCGACCGTCGCGCCCGCGACGTCGTGCTCGTGGGGTTGGCTGGTGGTGACATACGCCATTGAATTGTCTCGCAAGAGTGCCATCTAGTAGCGCTCGACCATCTGGGCCGGAGTGCTCGTCGAGAGAACTCTCGGCGCCAGCGTCATTTTCAGTTTTTGCGGATCGTGTCCATTGGATTCCGTGGATGCGCCGGCGAGGGGGCTCGTGAACTTCGCCGGGTTCGCGAGTTCGGATCCGGCGTCGAGATAGGGAAACGACGACGAGCCCTTCGGAACCGATTCGAAGTTGCGAGGAGAGCCCGCTTCGATCTCGATGCAGACGCGTTCGAAGGCGCGATAGGCGTCCGGGTCGACCTCGCCGAAATCGTTGTGGGGGAGAGTATTGTGGAAGTTGCCGATGAAGGGGTGATTCGTGGTGGCGCTCGACTCATCGGTATTGGGGGTAGTTGGTCGCATCAGGTCCTCTTGGGTCTCTGCTTGGGCTGTTCTGAACAGGTCGGTCGCGCTGCGAATGAGGGTGTTTCGAACTCATTTTCGTTCGCGGTCGAAGGCGCATGCGCCGCGAACGAATCTACGTTTCGGTCTGGATCCACGTTTCCTTGTTGGATCGATTCCGTTTCGGCCGTTTTTCTGATTCGACGTTAGGCTACACGCGATAGGATCAAAAGCGCCAGATCTTTATTGGTTCGGATTAAAAAAAGTTTTTCAACGATTTGGCGACGACAGGTTGAAAAGTTCTCGTTATCCAACGTGAAGCGTATTAGGTGGATTCTCGATGTCATCTGCGTGGTGATGGTTTCGGGGCGTTAGGCCCGCGCAGGAGTCGCCAGTGTTGGGGCGGGCAGCAGCGCGCCGTTCCGAACGGCGGTTGATCGATTGCGAAGGCGCGCGCCGCGCCAGGCCTTGGAGGGTCGCCTTCGTCCATGGCATCCCGGCCGCGCTTTGCTCTAGCCTTCTCCCCCATGCCGATCCGCCCCTTTACGCTCCAGATCCCCGCCCCCGTCCTCGCCGACCTCCGCCACCGACTGACCCAAACCCGATACCCATCCCGCTCCCCGAGCGCCCCCTGGCGCCTCGGCCTCCCCCAATCCGTACTAGAAGAAGCCATCTCCCACTGGCTCCACCGCTACGACTGGCCCGCCCGCCAGGCCCGCATGAACGCCTGGCCCCACTTCTTGACCACCGCCGCCGGCGAGCAGCTCCACTTCATCCACGTCCGCTCCCCCAACCCCAACGCCACGCCGCTCCTCCTGACCCACGGCTGGCCCGGCTCCTTCGTCGAGTTCCTCGACGTCCTCGGCCCGCTCTCCGATCCCGCCGCCCACGGCGGCGACCCCGCCGACGCCTTCCACGTCGTCGTCCCCTCGATGCCCGGCTACGGCTTCTCCGGCCCGACGACCCAGCCCGGCTTCGACGTCCACCGCGTCGCCGACGCCGTCGCCGACCTGATGGCCCAGCTCGGCTACGACCGTTATGTCGCCCAGGGCGGCGATTGGGGCGCGATCGTGACCCGCCGGCTCGGCGAGGCGTATGCCGATCGCCTGCTCGGCGTCCACTTCAACATGCTCTTCGCGCTCCCGACCGCCGACGATCCGGACCCGATGGCCGGTGTCACCGACGTCGAGAAAGCCCGCTTCGCCGCCGCCGCTACGCGCATCGCCGACGGGACGGGCTACATGGCGATCCAGAGCACGAAGCCCGAGACGCTGGCTTACGGCCTGACGGATTCGCCGGCGGGGCTCGCGGCCTGGATCCTCGAGAAGTTCCAGGTCTGGAGCGATCTCGAGCCCGGCGGGCTCGCCGCGACCTTCGGCTGGGACCGGCTGCTCGACAACGTCATGGCCTATTGGGTGACGAACACGGTCGCCTCCGCGGCGCGGCTCTACGCGGAGTCGCGCATCGCGGGGACGGCGGCGGACCAGCCCTGGAGCGGCCGCGTCGACGTCCCGACGGGTTATGCGCATCATCCCTATGAGTTGATGCAGACGCCGCGGGCCTGGGCGGAGAAGCGCTACCGCATCGTCCACTGGAAGGAGCAGGAGCGGGGAGGGCATTTCGCCTGCTTCGAGCGGCCGGAGCAGTTCGTCGAGGATCTGCGGGCGTTTCGGCGGGTGTTGGTCGGGCTCGGTTGAAGCGGGTGGGGGTTGGCGAGGGCTGCTCGGCCGAACGGCGTTGCGTGTAGCTCGGGCGGGGCCGCGAGCGCCTGGGACCCTCGGGGACTCTGACTATATATGGGTCATCCGGTATACGGGTCATCCGGTGCGACGTCGTTCGAAGGACTCGCGCAGAGCCGGGACGAGCGCTCGTAAACGCCCGGGGTCGCGCTCGAAATCCCGGAGTGCCGATTCCCGCTCGCGAGTCGCCCCTGGCCGCCGGAATCCGCGAGCCACATCGCGCACTTTGTCGTGTAGAGTGGATTCCATGCTGACCTGCGCGGGATGGATCCGCGAACGAGGGACTCGCCTCATCGGCGTCGTCCAAGTCTTCCCGCTCCTGGTGCTGGGTTTCCCGTCCATCGGCGAAGCGGCCTTGATCGTTGCGGAACGCACGGCTCGCTTCGGGGAATGGAACGATCCCGCCGGCTGGTCGACGAATCCGATCGTCCCGAACAACTTCGGGGATACGACGTTCGACGTCCGGATTCCGCCCGATACGGTCGTCGAGCTCCAAACGGACGTCGTGGTCGATCGCCTGGATCTGGCGGTGGGCTCTACGTTGAGAGGCGTCTTCAGCGAGACATCGATCACCGTCGAAGAGTCGATGCACTGGATCGATGGCCTGATCGACCGGGGCGAGCTGCTGACGACGAACGGAACGACGCTCGTGGAGGGAAGGAGCGTCTTCTTCGATCGCTGGGATTACCGGAACAATGGTGAGCTGACGATCGCCGGCGCCACGATGAGGGGCTTCGACTCGCGCTTCGAGAACTCGACCACGGGAGTCGTCCGGCTCGAAGGCGAGGCCCCGGGATTGCGATTTTCCGGGGACGGCGATGGGCTCGTGAACGATGGACTGATCGTTCGGACGAGCGGCGCGGGGCGGGCGGAGATCGAGGGCAATGCGTTCGTGAATCGGGGAACCGTGGATCTTCAATCCGGCGGGTTGCTGCTCGGCGACTCGTCTGGATCGCAGATCGCGGTCGAGAACCATGGGCGGATCCAGAGCGCGCTTGGGACGCTTCTCGAGCTCGGCGGCTTTTTTCAGGCTGCGAACGCGAGCACCGAGACCGCCGGTGATCTCCTGATCATCGGCGGGGCGATCGATGGCGAGGTGTCGGTGGGCGGGCTGCTGCGGACGCGCGGGGCCGTGTCGTTCTCGGCGGATTCGCAGATCGACGCACGGTCGCTCGAAGTGGCCCGTTTCTCGACGACTCGGTTCGAAGGCCGTGCGCTCGACCTCGAGAGCCTCGACCTCGAGGGCAATCTCTTCGTCGAGGGTGATCTCTTTGTGTCGGGAGACTTCCGCTGGGTCGGCGAGGTCGCGACCTCCGGTGTCTTTCGCCTCGAGGGCGAGCGCTCGATGGAGGGTGGGATGCGCGGCGCGCTCGAAAACGCCGGCATCCTCGTCATCGGTTCGAACGCAGAGATCGCGGCGGACTCGGTCCTGACGAATCTCGCCGGCGCGATGCTTCGAACCGACGACGCGTCGGAAATCACCGGCGAGGGCCAGATCGTGAATCTCGGCATCCATCGCCACACGGCCGCGGCGGCGCTCGACCGCGAGCTGCAGGTTCCCTACGAGAATCGGGGAGCGATCGAAGTCGAGTCGGGCAGCCTCGATCTCGTCGGCGCGCTGACGGGAGCGGGGGACGTCGCGATCGCCGCGGGAGCGCGCCTTTCGCTCGTCCGGAGCACTCAGGACATCTTGTCGTCTTCGGCGCGGGTCTCGGGGGCGGGCGAGCTCGTCATCGATTCGACGAGCCAACGCTTGCTGAGCGGGCTCGACCTCTCGGGCGCTCTTCGCGTGACGCGCGGCGCGATCGAGGTGGCGGGCCCGATCGACCAGCTCGCCGAGATCGACGCTGGAACGGACGGAACGCTGATCTTCTCCCAGCCCGGACTCGAGATCGCGCGGGGGCGGATCGGCGGATTCCAGGCCGGTCGCCTCGTCGCGAACGCGCCGCTCACCCTCACTGAACGCCTGGACTGGGCCCGCGGCGCGATCGCAGGCGAGGCGCCCGTCACGCTGCTCGGCGAGACCCTGGTCGGGACGGGCTCGGGCGGCGGTTCCGCAACCATCGATGGGACCCGCGTCGAGAACGCCGGGACGATGACGATCGATCGTGCGCCGCTCTCGCTCGTCGGCGGCGGCGTGCTCGTGAATTCGGCTGAAGGTCGCGTCTCCCACCGATCCAGCTTCTCGGGCGAGACCATCGGCGGCGACGGCACGGGATCGATCCTGAACGACGGGGTCTGGACGAGTCGCGGCAACATCTCCGTCCCGATCGCGTTCGAGAATCGCGGCCGCCTCCTCCAGGAGTTCGGGGTGTTGCAGCTCGCCGGCCCGGGGCAATCGACCGGGTCGATCGAGGTCGCCGCGGATGCGACGCTCACGCTGGGAGGCGATTTTCGCCTCCTGCCGGAATCGTCGACGTCGGGCGTGGGAACGATCCGATTCGTGGGTACGCATGACGTCGGCGCCGGATATCAGTTCGACGGCGCGACGCAGCTCGATTTCGCGAGCCAGCTGAACGTGTTGGGCGCGGCTCGGCTCGGCGCCACGCTCTCGGGCGGGACGGTCGAGGTGTCGTCGGGGGCACGAGCGGGCGTCGTCAGCTCGGAGCTCTTCATTCGAGCCGGAGGGGACCTCGAGGTCGAGCGCTATGCCGGAGCGCGGATCGAGCTCTCCGAGGGCGGGGTCGTTCGGGCAGCGTCGGACGGCACCATCGCGCCGACGAATCTCGTCGGTGACGGCGCGATCGTCGGGAATACGGCCTTGACCGGATCCATCTCCCCGCCGCGTCCCCCACGGTTTCCCGTAGAGGTGCGACGCGCGGCGACCCTGTCGCCCGGAGGCGGTCGGTTCGGGCCGGACGCGATCGGGGCGCTCGCCATCGACGGGGATCTTTCGATGGAGGTCGCGAATCTCGTGATCGAGCTCGCGGGGGTCGAAGCGGGGAGCGGGCATGACGTCGTGCGCGTGCGCGACGCGGCGAATCTCGGGACGCAGTCGATCCTGGCGGTCAGCGTCCTGGGATCGTTCGCGGAGGGAATCGACGCGAGTCAGAGCTTCTCGTTATTGACGGCGGGCGCCGGGATCGTCGGCGATTTCGTCAACGCACCTTTCGGAGGACGTTTGGCCACGTTCGATGGCAGCGGCTCGTTCCTGCTCGACCGGGTCGAGCGGCTGGACGGAACGACGTCGATCGTCCTCAGCGATTATCGGCCGATCCCCGAGCCGGGCGCGGCGCTGTCGATGGGAATCGGACTCTTTCTGCTCGCGACCTCGGGGCGTCGGTCCGCCCGCCCGTTGTCCAGTCGCAAGGGAGCGGGGTGCGCGAAACGAACGAACGCCGCCCGCCGCTGCCGTCGTTCCTCTGCAAGGGAACTGGCAAGCAGGGAGGAGTGAGCAATGACTCGACGAATCGAACGCACCCGCACACCCCTTCGATCGCGCATCCTTCTTCCGCGGCAGCTCATGAAGATCGGAGTCTTGTGGGCGGTCGCTTTTGCCCCAACCGCGTCCGCATTGCCGTTTCAAAACCTCGACTTCGAGATGGCCGGGGAGGGCGGACTGTCTCTCCCCGTCTGGCTCGTCGGGCGGATCGGTGCCGATCCCCCGATTTTCGATGACCCCACGGTCGGCCCGATTGCCGCGACCGGCAGCGGATACAACAGTTGGTGCCTCGGATCCCGCTGCCTGGGCGTCATGAACAGTGAGGTCTCCGTTCCCGAGTTTCGCCCGCTCGAGGGGGAGTACTCGCTCTACCTCCAAGGCGGGACGCGACCGGGCGGGACGATCTACATCGAGCAGAGGGGCGACGTTCCGATCGATGCCCGATCGATTCGCTTCCAGGCTTCGCCTTCCAATCACGGCCGGCTCTCCGATCTGCGATTGTCGGCCGACGGTCTTCCGCTCGCGCCGATCATCGAGGTTGGGGCGGATGGACGAAGTCGTTGGCTCGCGGCGGACGTTTCCGCCTGGGCCGGACGAACCATTGATCTGCGGATTGCGGTCTTCGCGGATCCAAGTGGGGGCTACGACGAAACCAACGTCCTGCTCGACGCCATCGAGTTCTCGGCGTTGCCGATCCCGGAGCCCGGGTCGGCTTCGTTGCTGGGCGTCGGGCTGACGATCCTGGCGTATGGCAGGCGTCGACGTGTCCCTGCGGAGTCGCAGAAGCTCCATTCATCCCGCCAGTGAATCGGCGAGCTTGGGGCCGAAAAGGACGTTGGCAGAGCCGGTGCGCAGGAAGGCGACTCGAGCGTCGGTGGCGGTCGACGGATGCCTTCATGGAAATGAAGAGCGCCGGGACGCGCTGGACCTCCTCGAGTAGGACTCTCTTCGTGAGACGTGGACCGAAGAATTCACCCGCATGAATCGCAGAGCGGTCCTTCGCGGCTCGCCGATGCGCCCTTCGACGACCTCGCATACCTCGCCCGATGCACCGCACACCGCTCGATCGCCCGCATCCGGATCCGCCCCTCGTGACAACGCTTCAACCGCCCCGTGATCCCCACCCGCTCCGGAAACAGGCGCCGCGCCAGGATCTCCCGAAGCCCGAGCGGTCGCGCCGTGATCCCCTGGGCTCTCGCGCTTCTTCACCTCGTCCCTCCCCGGAGCCCTGGTGACCCCCGCCACGCAGTCCCCGCCCCAACCCGTCGAAGCACCAACCCTGACGGGACGGGCGACCGGACCGGGAGGGACGCGAATGGCCTTCGGAATGCGCAGCAAGAAGGACCGCCTGGAGCTGAGCGAAGCGCTCGATGGCAACCCGCAGCCCGGCGGCGAGACCTATCTCGACGCGGGCTCGGTCCTGACCGGCGAGCTCCGCTTCGCCGGCAGCGTTCGCCTCGACGGGCGGGTCGAGGGGCAGATCCATGCCGGGAAGACGGTCATCGTCGGCGAGCACGCCGAGATCGATGCGTCGATCGAGGCGGATACGCTCGAGATCTTCGGGACGGTCGTCGGTGATATTCGCGTCGCGCGCCGCACGCTGCTGCACAAGACGGCGCGCGTCGAAGGAGAGATCCAGACGGCGGGCATCGTGGTCGAAGAAGGGGCGCAGTTCAAAGGCTGCATCCTGATCGGCCAGTCG
>JAWKRX010000023.1:0-82522 GCA_041389425.1 Myxococcota bacterium | reverse complement strand
CCGTGGCGCCGATCTCGCGTCGGTCGACGGTCCGATCGGCCGCGAGCTCTCGCTCTCCGGATTTCGCGTCGGCGCGCCCCGCGCCCAGGGCCCCGATCCGTACGAGCGCTTCGCGAGCGGCGACGAGCCGCCCTCGAACGTCCGCCATTTTCCCACCCGTGATCGCGAGCTCGGCGACGAGCTCAAGCTCTCGGGCCTGCTCGGTCCGAGCGCGCCGGCCGGCTCTGCCCCCCCGCAGACGCGACCGGAGCCGGCGCCGGCGCGACCGGAAGACGGGCGTACGCCTTCGCCCGAGGAGCCGGAATAACAATGGCGAGCCGCTTCCATGGCCGCGACGACCACGGCGATTCGCGCCGTTCGGACCGCAGTCGCCGGACGAGCGGCGATTCCTGGATCGTGCTGAGCGCGATCGCGCTGGCCGTCGTCGCGGTCGCAGCGCTCTCGGGCGGCGCCGGGCGCGGCATCGGTCCGGGGGGCCTCGATCCGCGGCCGCAGATCCTCGAGGCGGTGGTCCCGGCCGAGCGCGCGCTCGCCGAGGTCGAGGCCGCCTTCGCCGCCCTCTGCGAGGAGCCGGTCCTCATCGGTCTCGAGCTCGAGCCCGATTGCGCCACCGGCGTGATCACCCTCCCCGACAGCTACTTCATCCAGACCCGCGGCCTGCCGCGCATCCGCCCCGAGGCCCGGGAGTACATCGCCGCCGCGATGACGACCTATCTGAACCGGCTCCGACAGCTCCCGGCCCTGTTCGACAGCCTCGAAGCGATCGAGATCCGCGGCCACGCCGATCCCCGCTCCGAGCGCGGCGGATATCCGGCGAGCCTGACCGCCTCCCACCAGCGTGCCCTCGCGACCCTCCTCTTCCTGGTCGGGCCGACGGGCGTCTCGGCGGAATCCGATCGCAGCGACCTCGAGCGGCTCGCGATCGTCTCCGGCAGCTCGGTCTCGCGGCCGCCGGCCGATTGCCCGGAGCCGACGGCGGAATGCCTGGCCCGCTGGCGACGCGTCGAGATCCGACCCGTTCTCTCCGAGGCCCTGCGCCGGGGAGACTGGGCCCGCACGATCGAATCCCTCAGCGTGGTGACCGCGGGGCTGCGCGCTTCGGACGACCCGGAGCCCGAGCCGGCGAAACCCTAGGCGCCCCGCCCGAGCCGCCCGCATCCTCAGAGGCAGGGATTCCAGCGATTTCGCGTCCCGGCCCGGGGCCCGCTCGCCTGCGCTACTCGCGGCGCGGCTGTTTGGTATGGTCTGCCAGCTTTCAACCAGGGAGATGCCCGATGAATCGCATGCGCTCGTCCGTCCTCGGCTCGACTGTCCTCCGATCGATCGTCGACCGCCCGAGCGGCGCCCTTCTTCTCGCGACGCTGTTCGCGCTCGTCGCCTTCGCGCTCGGCTGCGATTCCGGAACGCAGGAGCCGGCAGCGCCGAAGCCCGAGATGCCCGAAGCGACCGCCGAGATCGAAGGCGGGGCGGAGTCCGGGAGCGAGGCGGCGGCGCCGGTGGCGCGCGAAGGCGAGATCGATCCTTCGCGCTTCCCGACCGAGCTGCCCGAGGGCGTGACCGCCGCGGTGCCGGACAACTTCCCGAGCGACATTCCGCTCTATCCCGGCGCGCAGGCGGCCCAGGGCAAGGGCGTCGAATTGGACGGCTCGCCCCAATCGGCCGTCCAGCTGGTCTCGAACGCCGCCCTCGGCGACGTCCACAAGTTCTACTCGGACGAGCTCGCATCGAAGGGCTGGACGCTCGAGCAGGACACGGAGAACGAATCCGCGGCGATCCTCAAGGCGACCAAGGGCGAATGCCAGACGAACATCATGATCACGCCGGCCCCCGGCGGCGGCAGCGACATCTACATCGTCACCGGCTGCTAGGCGGCTGGCCTGGAGGGCCGCCTCCATCGGATGCGTCACTCGCCCGATCCGACGATCTGCGTCGGATCGGGGCGGGGGGGCCCTTCCGGCCCGATCCGCCCGACGACGCGATAGAGCCGGCCCGCTTCGCCGCGCGGGTCGTCGATCGCCTCGACCTCGAGGGGATTCCCGAGCGCCGCGAGCGTCGCTTCGGAGATCACGAGGGAATCCGGCGCCGCGCATTTCTGGATGTGGCCCGCGAGGTCGAGCACCTCGCTGTAGGCGACGCCCGCTTCGAGATCGACGAGCGACTCGCCCGTATGGGCCCCGAGACGAAAGCGGAAGGGCCGCGCGAGCAGGTTCTGCTCGCGATTGAAGGCGGCGAGCCGATCCAGGATCGCGCAGCCGGCGAGCACCGCCTCGCGCGCCTGCTCGAAGAAGCACATCAGCTCGTCGCCGTTGCTGTTCAGGACCTGGCCGCCGAATTCGACGCAGATCGCGCTCACGAAGCCGCGGAACCGCTCGAACGACACGATGATGTGTTCCGGACGCTCGCCGGAGCTCTTCATCGCCCGGGAAGAGACGACGTCGACGTCGAGAAAGCTCCCCGTCATCTGGAACGACTCGATCTCGCGCTCGAGCTCGAGCTTGCGCGACATCCCGTGGATCAGGCCCGAGCCCGAAGCGCCGGCCGATTCGCGCGTGAGCGGAGTGCGCGGCGCGCTCATCCGCAGCCCGAGCGCCACGCGATCCGCGAGCTGGATCTCGTCGCCGTCGGCGAGGATCGTGCGATCGAGGATGGCGAAGCCGTTGACCAGCGTCGGGTTCGTCCGGCTGCACGGAACCAGCGCGAGGCCGCGGCCTTCGATCCTCAGCTCGGCGTGGACACGCGAAACGCCGCGCTCGGGAATCCGGATCTCCACGTCTTCGCCGCGGCCGATCCGGGTCGAACCGAGCGCGACCGGATGGCGTGATCCGACGAGCGCCTCGGGCCCGCGCAGGACGACCAGCTCGGCGACCTGCAGCGACATCGGGCGGAGCTCGGTGGCTTCGTTCGGCACGCCGGTCTCGCGCTCGGTGAACCCGGTCAGGTTGAGCCCCGCCCGCGCGCGGACCTCGATCACGACGCGGCCGAGCTCGATGCGATCGCCGATCGACACGCGGGCCCGCGCCGTCTCGAGGCCGTTGACCCGGAGCGGATTCGCGGCGCCTGCGATCTGCTCCACGACGAGGCCGCCGGCCTCGCGGCGGACGAGGGCATGACGGCGCGAGATGCTGCGATCGGTCAGGCGGATCGAGCCGACCTGGCCGCTCTCGGGCTCCCCGCGGCCGATCAGGATCTCTTCGCCTTCGAGCGTGAAGCGATCGCCGGCGTCGGCGCCTGCGACGACGAGCAGCTCGAGCACCGAATCCGAAGCAGCGGGCGCGTCGCGACGACGCCAGGCCGTGAGCCAGGTGGACAACCGATCCTCCTGCGCCGCTCATGGGCGAAGAGACCGATGATTCCACAGTCGGGCGGATTTGGGCGGCGTCAGCGGGGGCGGCGGGCTCGCCCCCGAAGTGAGCGGGCGACGAGCTCGTAGGCCATCGTCGCGAGCGCCTTGTCGGCATCGCGAGCGAGGGTCTCGAGGGCGGCGAGCTCGGCGTCCGAGAGCATCAGCGAGACGCGATTCTTGCGGGCGAGCGGCGAGGGGCCGCGCCCCGAGCCCTTCGGCCGGCCGGCCCCCGGCCGCGCCCCACCCCAGCTCGTCTTTCGATTTCGTGCCGACATCCCGCGCTCCCGCAAGGCGCGTCGAAAGGCGACCGCCCTCCGCGCAAGCTGCGGAATCGGTCGACGGGCGACCGGGATCGATCGGGCAAAGCCGACAAAGTTCGGGGGATTTCGCCGGAAGTCGCGGTGCGGGGTCGACGGTGCGGTGCGCGGAGCGCGCGCACTCGGCGGGCGCTCAATCGTCGTCGGGCCGGCCCTGTCGCTGCTGCTTCGACTCGCCGCGCCGGCGCTTGGCGTCGAGACGCCGCGTGCGGGCGGCGCGGGTCGGCTTCGTCGGGCGGCGGGGCGTCGGGACGACGAGCGCTGCGGCGACGAGGGCCTGCAGGCGATCGCGCGCATCCTGCCGATTGCGATGGCGGCTGCGGTGGGCGTCGGCGTGCAGAACGATCTCGCCGCTGCGGGTCAGCCGTTTCTCCAGCCGGGCGAGCGCCCGCGCCTTCGCCTCCGCGCGCAGGCCGCAGGTCTCGCGCAGGTTCCAGCGCAAGGTCACGCGGGTACTCGAGGTATTCACGTGCTGGCCGCCCGGACCGCCGGATCGGCTCGCCTGCTCGACGAGCTCCGAGAGCGGAATCCGATTGCCACCCCCGAGCGGGAGATCTCCCTCGCGATCGTCCTCGCCCGACATCCGCCTGCTCCTGCCGACTGGCCGGCTCCCGTCCATGCCCTGCCGCGGGCGGAACGGCCTTCAGACTCGGCCTCTGCCGGTCGATTCCAGCGAGGCACGAATCCTCCTCGAGATCGGCCTCGGCATGCCCGACCGGGCCACAGGAAAGCGCGAAGTCGTGAAGCCGTCGACCAAGCCCCCCGCCGCCGATCGCGCGATCCTGTGTCAGCGCGGAAGCGAGCTCGCCGAGTTCGAGCCGCTGCTCGCCGAGCTCGGGATGTCGGTCGAGATCGTGCGCGGCGATCTGCCGAGCGCGGACGCCGTCGCCGGTGCGCGCATCGTGATCGTCGCCGGTCAGCGCCTCGCCGAAGGACGCCCCCCGGCCGTGCGCAGCTGGCCGCGGACCCTCGCCGTCGTCGACGACGGCAGCCGGACACTCGCAGCGCATCTGAACCGGATCGGCGTCGCGATGATCCTGCGCCGCCCGATCCATCCCCGCGCCCTCCGGCTCCTGCTGATCCACGAGCTCTATCGCGGCCCGGAGCGCCGCGGCAGGAAGCGCGTGCTGATCGGCCATCCGATCCGCGCCGGCAGCGGGCTGTTCAAGCACGGCGCGACCCTGCTCGAGCTCTCGCGCACCGGCGCGCGCCTCTCGCTCGCGCACCCGCCCCGGATCGGATCGCTGATCCAGTTCGTGCTCGGCAAGGAGCTCACGAACGCCAAGCCGATCAAGGTCCAGGCGCGTGTCGTGCGCTCGATCGAGAACGGCCAGGGCGGCCGCGCCGGTGAGCGCGAGATCGGCGTCGCTCTGCTCGATCCGGCCTCGCTCGCGAAGCCGATCCAGGCGATCCTCGACCGCTTCGCCCTCGGACCGGCGACGACGGGCTCGGGCCTGCGCCCGGCGGCGAACTCCGGTCGCAGCGGCGCCGCCCGCGCGAGCGACCGCGCGCAGCCCGCGCTTCCGCTCACGCACCAGCCCGCGAACCAGCCCACGCAGAAGCCCGCCTCGCAGACCCCGCCGCCCACCCCTGCGAACGCCTCGGCGACGAACGCGTCCGCACGCCCGAGCGAGTCCAGCGCGGCAGACCCGGACGCGCCGCGGCGCCTGCCCCCGAGCTACCAGCCGAAGTCCGCGCCCGCACCGATCGACCCCGCGCCGGCCATCATCGCGAGCACGCAGCCCGCCGGCGCGATCCCGGACGACGTGCCCGACGCCCTCGAGCTCGGATTCACTGAGACCGCCATCGAAGTGCTCGAGACCGATTTCGATCTCGAGCTCGAGCTCGACGACGAGATCCACCCCGAGACCGGGCCCCGCGACGCATCCGCCTCCGCCTCTTCGAATGACGGCGAACGGCGCCGCTCGGCGCGGGTCGCCTACGACCAGCGCGTCGTGGCCCTCGACGAGCAGGCGGCGCGTGTCGTCGTCGGCCGGGATCTCTGCCTCGGCGGCATGCGGATCGAGGCCAATCCCGAGCTGGCGGTCGGCGACGTACTGCGGATCGCGCTGCATGCCGGAAGCGATACGCAGCCGCTGGTGGTGCTCGCGGGCGTCGAGCGTGACGACGGCGAGGACGGGCTCGTGCTCGCATTCGCATCGCTCTCCGTTCCCCAGCGCGAACGGCTCGAGAAGATCCTCGCCGCGAGCGGCACGATCGAGGACGCGGACGACACCGACGCAGAGGGCGGCGATTCGCTGGTCGTCGGCGAGCTGCTGGCGCGCGTCGCGCGCCGTCCCGAGACGCGACCGTCGGCGTCGGGCTTCACGCTCGTCGAGCTGATGATCGTCGTCGCCATCATCGGGCTGCTCGCGTCGACCGCGGTGCCCGTCTTCGCGCGGTACCAGCTGCGCGCGAAGTCCGCCGAGGCGGTCGCGAATCTCGGAGCGATCCGCGTCGTCCAGGAGGCGTATTCCACCGAGCACGGCATCTATCTGGCGGCGAACGCCGAGCCGCCGCTGATTCCCGGGCCGAGCGCCGTTCCCTTCGACATCGCCGGAACCGCCTACGCACAGATGGGCTGGAGCCCGGACGGTCGTGTCTACTTCTCCTACGCCGTCGCGACCTCCGCCGACCAGACCGGCTATACCGCCGACGCCGCAGCCGACATCGACGGCAACGGGATCCTGCAGATCTGGGGTTATGTGAAGCCCGATCCGGACGGCACGACCACCGTGGGCCAGCTCGGCTGCGACCCCGCGTTGATCCCCGCCGAACACGTCGGCATCTGCACCGGTGGCAGCCCCGCCTTCTGAACCGGACCGAACCCGACGGCCCGGGGCGCACACCCCGGCGAGGTGAAGATCGAAATGTCCGACGCGAACGAGACCGCCCCGGGAACGCTCGATGCCGCCAGCGCGAGCCCCGCCCCGCTCGAACGCCGGCTCGAGCGCCTGCGCGCCCTGCGCTCGGCGTTCGGCGCGCTGGCGCCTTCGGCGGTGACCGAGGCCGGCCGCGAGATCGCGGTCGCCGGCCGCGACCTCACCCGACGCCTCGCGGAGGCGGCGCGCGACGAGGCCCCGCCCTCGGCGATCGCCCTCGCCCAGATCGACACGGCGCTCGACGCCTTCGAGTCCACGATGCGCCGCCTCGCCTGCGGCGTCGCCGTGGCCCAGCTGCGCTCGACACTCCCCGGCCGCATGAGCAACGATCGTCGCAGCGTGCTCGACCTGCTCGACCTGATGCTCGGCGACGGCATCGAAGACGCCCGGAACCTCTCGGATCGGATCGGCACGATCGACTACCTGCTCACGCTGCTCTGCACCCACGGCGCGCGCCGCCACGGCATCGTCGCCCACGACCCCGTCCGCCTGACGCCGCGAATGACCGCGCTCTGCGCCCGCCAGGGCGCACCCGACGATCCCCGCATCCCCGAGCTCGAGACCGAGTTCTTCGGCGCGATCGCCCAGGACGGAGACCGCGTCCAGGAAGAGATCCAGCGCCGCTCGATGCGCCAGCGCAAGATCGACCTCGGGCCCGTCTTCTTCGAGCCGCGCGTCCTGCGCGCGATCGTCACCTACAACGCCGCCCAGCTCGAACGCGTCACCGACGCCATCCTCGACGCGGGCGATTGGGGCATCGTCGAGGTCGCGGCCGAAGCGGAGAGCGCGAACGAGCCCACCGGCACCTCCGTCTTCGAATCGCGCAAGCTCCAGCGGATCGCCGCCGCCGTCCGCGAGCGCATCCGCGGCGAAGCGGGCAGCGAATCCCCCGAACGGCGCATCGCCCTCGCCCTCGCCCTCGAGGACCTCGAGGACTCCGAGCTCGAAGCCATCGAATCCGATTCCGTCGGAACGGCCGCCGACCCGATCGGAACCGCGATCCTCGTCGGCCTGCTCTGCCGCTCGCTCGCCGTCCTCTCGATCGACCTGCAAAGCCTCGGACTCCCGGCCGACGACGTCTCGGACCTCTGGGTCGACGAGCTCGACGCACGGTTCCGTACCGAGATCGAGGACAAGCTCGCGAGTGATGCCTACAAACAGGCCTGCGCGCTCACCGAGCTGAAGAACAAATTCCTCTTCGCTCCGCTCGCCGATCGGCTCCGCGAGGAACACGTCCTCACCCACTCCGCCGTCCGCAAATCGAAGACCGCGGCCGAAGCCGCCGCCCCGGAATCGCCCGCCAGCAAGGCCGGCGCTCCGATCGCACCGTCCGCGAGCCGCGCGCCGAAGCCGCCCGCCGATGCCCAACCCGCCGCCCCGAGCGCCGCGACTTCCGCAGCCCCGCGTCCCGCGCCCGACCGCGGCGCGCGCCCCGGCAAGCCCGACCGCCGCCGCGGAAGCGCACGCGACCTCGTCCGCGAAGCGCTCGACGAAGACCGCCGCGGCCGCGAGCAATCGGCCCTCGGACGCAACTCGAGCCGCCGGCTCGCCGGCGCCTGGATTGCCCGCGCCGCCCTGCTCGCCGCCGCGATCGCGATCGGTGCCCAGCTCTATTTCGCGCGTGGCGGACGCGACCTCGCGCCCTTCAGCCGAGAGCAGCTCGGCAGCATCTCGAGCTACCTCGTCGAAGGGCGCCGCAACGGCGACGGCCAGGGGCCGGGCTTCGTCGGCACCGTCGACGATCGCTGGACCGGCCTGCCCCTCGACGGAAGACAGGCCGAAGCCGAAACGCTCGTCGAGCGCCTGCGCGAACACGGCCTCCAGCAGGTCATGATCTACGACCGCGAGCGCCGCCTCCGCGTCCAGGCCATCGGCTCCGAGCCCGTCCGCGCGCTCTAGGACTGCGAGACGCGAGCCTCGATCCCACGCAATTGCGCGTGGATCTCCGGCGCCAGCTCCGAGAGCAGCACCACCGCACCGTTCGGACAAGCACGACTACCCGCCCGCGCCCGCTCGACCTCCTTCGCCTCGACCCAGGCCGCGATCGCGAGCGCGTCGTCTCCCGCTGCCCCCATCGCCCCACCCACTGCCGGCACGATCAGCGCGATCCAGGCCCCGATCGGCGGCCGATCCTCGACATCGAAATAACCCCGGCTCGCGACCTCCGCCTCCCCCGTCGCCAGCGAGCGCCCGAGGCGATGACAGACCCAATCGCCCCCGGCGAGCGGCGCTGCCCGATCCGCCTCTCCCTGATCGCCCCGCCCCGAAGCGCCGCCCCCGGCCCACGCACGCCCGACCGCCGCGCCTTCCAACGCGCGATCCCCCGCGCCCGACGATGTCGTCCCGATACGCGCACGGCGGAGCCCGTCGATCGATTCGAGCAGAGCGAGCGCCGCGACACGCGAAGGCGACGCCGCAAGCTCGTCCAGCTCACTCTCGAGCACGCGGAACTCCGATCCTGCCGGCTCGAACGCCCGACCGCGAACCTGCTCGACCAACCCCGCGATGCGCGCCTCGACCCGCCCACCCGGCTCCGCATCGACACAGACCCACCCGAGCTTCGATCTTTGACCACTCAGCAGATTCACCATCCGCGCAAGATTCGAGGAACCACCCGCGCGGGTCAACGCATCCGCCGCCCTCCGATGTGGCCGGCGAGCGAATGAGCAGGTGAGCAAACGATCGGGCGAGCCGATCCGCACCGCCGTCGCGTTTCCCCTGCTCATCAAGGCCGCTGCTCATCAAGGGCCGAACGCGCACCTATTCCAGACGGCTCCCGGAGAAAAATCGAAGAGCGATCGGACGAGAAGCGGATGGCAAGCGGACCGCAGACACGAGAAGCTGGATTCCCGGGCCCCGCACCCCCGACCGGCTCCCGACAGGTCGAGCAGCTTGCCCCAGAACGAAGTCGTGCCCCTCTCCGTCCGCGCTCGCGAAGCGATGGCGCTGCGGCGCTTGAGCCCGCGGACCCAGAAGGCCTATCTCGGCTGGATGCGCCGCTACCACCTGTTCTGCGAAGGCCGCGACCCGGCCCGCTTCGGCAGCGAACGAATCACCCGCTTCCTCACCGACCTCGCGACCCGCCGCGGCGTCTCCGCGTCGACCCAGAACCAGGCGCTCTCTGCGCTCTTGTTCCTCTACCGACACGTCCTCGCCGTCGACCTGCCCTGGCTCGACGACCTCGTGCACGCCCAACGCCAGCAGCGCCTCCCGATCGTCCTCACTCGCGACGAAGTGCGAGCCATCCTCGACGAGCTGACCGGTACGCGCCGCCTCATGGCCTCGCTCCTGTACGGATCCGGCCTCCGCCTGCTCGAATGCTGCAGGCTTCGCATCCAGGACATCGACTTCGGCCGCAATCAGATCCTCGTCCGCCGCGGCAAGGGCGACAAAGATCGCGTCACCATCCTCCCCATCGCCCTCCGCCCACTGCTGGAGATCCAGATCGAATCCGCCCGGAGCCTCCACGTCCGCGACCGCCGCGCCGGCGCCGGCTGGGTCGAGCTCCCCGACGCCCTCGCGAAGAAGCTCCCCTCCGCCGGCGCCGAATGGATCTGGCAATGGGTCTTCCCTGCGACCCGCCGCTACCAGGACCCCGCGACCGGCCAGCACCGCCGGCACCATCTCCACGAAACCGTTCTCCAGGCTGCCGTCCGCCACGCCGTCCTTGCCGCCGGCCTCTCCAAGCGCGCCACCTGCCACAGCTTCCGCCACGCCTTCGCGACCCACCTCCTCGAAGACGGGAGCGACATCCGCACCGTCCAATCCCTGCTCGGCCACAAAGACGTGGCGACCACCATGATCTACACCCACGTCCTCTCCCGCGGCCCCGCCGGCGTGCGCTCCCCGGTCGACCGCTTGTTCGGCAGCGATTGAGGCTTTTCTCGCGACGCGCGAGCGATTTCGAACCTTGCCGCCGCAGCCTCGACTCCACTTCGCCGGCGACAAACAACATTGCGACCGCGGCGACCGGCCCCGAGGGCACACCTCCCTGCAAACTCTGGTTATTACAGACCTGCAGATATCGGGTGGCGAGCCAAAGCGACGGATGGGCGCGTAGCCCGGTCGCGGTGTTACAGAGGCGCGGTACGATGGGGGCGGGAACTACACAGACAGAGACGCTGGGTTCGCGTGGGTTCGGCGGGGCTGTCTATTTATAGTTATGCGGCAGGACAGCTCTTGGCCTTTTGAGCGGAAAGCAGAAGAGATCGCGCCCTGGAAGACCTTCGGGAGCCGATTGACGACTTCCCGCCGGGAGAAGTACTGCCCATTGAAGAACCCGGACTTTCTAGTCCTCTCGAGCCACGAGAGAATCGGGATCGAGGTTCGCCGACTCGTGCAAGAGCCCGCTGCTGACCTATCCGCTCCAAGCCGAAGAGCGCGATAGGAGCGACGACGGGATACTGCTCGGCATCTCTATGAGCTCCGCGGTCTTCCCAGTTTTCGTATCAATCCTCTACGGCAGGCTGAGCCCGCTGAACTCGCAAGAAAGACTCGAGTTCGCTCGTGAGATTGTGAAATGCGTCGTGAGAAGAACTGTCCAGCCTCGGCGAGAACGTTGAAGTGGAATGGACCCCTGATCGTACGAATCTTCTCCCAAGACGCGTTGAGCAGATCAACATTATGCGGCTAGAAGGCGCACCGGGGACGCTGGTCGAGCCCCGCGGCAGGCTGGGTTCAGCAAGGTGCCATCGACCTCATTCAAGCGCAATCGATGAAAAGGCGGCAAAGTACGCGTCCTATATGACGCGAGCGAATCAATGCTGGTTGATCCTCTTTCCGACGATCTACGCCCCCTCAAGCATGATCAGACCTGATGAGGAGTCTCTCGCGAACGAGTATTCTTCCCTATTCTCTAGGACCTACTTCATGAGGATGGGTGCAAAGAATGCTCATCTTCTCCGAACCAGGGATCCGAGTTTTTGCTAATCCGGTCCTGCCGCATAACCAGCAAATGAACCTGACGAATCCGACGGCGTGACCGTCTGGCTCCGCCGCTCCTCGATCCTCCGCGCTTCGCGCCTCCGGAAAGGGCGACTCGTGCGGCCTCGCAGCGATCGCTGTGCTCTCGCCAGACTCTCTCTAGCGCGGACTCGCATAAGCCATTCGCGATCCGTTCGCGCGGCGGCTCGAGGCCCGAGGAAGCGCGTATGAGCTTGGAATAAGATGCGCGCCCTAGCGATCGCCGCTCTCCTGTTGTCAACGGCATGCGAGCAAGCCCGCTGGAGCCCGCGCTTCTAAGGCGCCTCCGACTCCATTGATCGAGCCGTTCAGCAGCTATCAATCAGTCGCGGAAGTGAAGCGACTCATCCCAGACCTCACGATCGCGTCAATTCATGAATTCCCGAGCCCGGCGGTGGAATATGTCCGAGGACTGATTGGACCGAAATTAAGACGCCATGGAACTCTTTGGGGTCTCAGGACAACTCGCTCTCTACTTCGTGAACGATGCCCTCTATTGGACCGCCTTCCTCCCCTCGAAACGTCAACCCTACCTCGACCTCCCGAGGGAGTCCGGGATAACCTTGCTCGTACTTCCAAGTCATCGCACTGACGTGCAGTCGAGGCATCTCCACCAGCCTCGAACTCGAATCTGGTATCAAGACTCAAGCAGCATCGGTCCTTACGTTGGTTGGAGAGACGAATCGGATCTGGAACGAGGTGCTAGAGAGATATCGTCGGATTGCTAAAAACTGCTTGGGAGTGCTTCGAGTGCTGCGTGCTCGACGCAATTCTAGCAGGCCGCCGCATAACACGCGAATGCAGACAGACGAGCCTTGGCCGAGCCTGTAGCGGGCTTCGCTGCTCCAGGCCTGCGGCACCAGTGCCCTGGAAGCGGGCGGCTCGTGCGGCTTCGCAGCGAACTAGTTACCATTTCTTAGCAACGGTCGCCGCTGATCCGCGATCCGTTATGCGGCACCAACTATGCCGTACGTCGTTCGTGACGCCATACGTGCCGGAATCCTCGGCGTGCTCGCGCTCTTCACATTTCTGTCGGGTCAACCCGCAAGCAGTACGGTCGTAGTTCGAGAGTCTCCAGAGGTGGCTCTCCTGCGTGCGTGGTTGATTTCGCGTCGAAGTCGTCAACAGTTCCCGGGAGTCCCAGCGGATTCTTGTGGTCGAAGACATGCGGATTCGAGACGACGGTTGAAGTCCGAGAGTCAATCGTCGGGCCTGCCGGAAATTTACGATCCTTATTACGCGCGATCGTCTCCCAACCGGAAGACAGTTCCTGGTCGCGGCTCGAAAGATCGGACACCGACCTTGTCACGACGGACGCCTTTGTAGCTTGCCGGTTGCGCCACGAACTCCACGGAATCGCGTTGTTCCCATAGAGCAGATCGGAGCTGAACTCTTCGTCGTGGATCCACGCGGTGAATTGGCGCCGCCACGGCGGCACCCTGAGGCTCCCGATCGCGACCCGATCCCGTGGAACGAGGGGCGATCCAAGACGGCGGCCCTCAGCACGACGTTGCCATTTCCACCACCCGACCGATGCCCAGACGGATCGGTTGCGAAGCTGAAGGGCAGCCAGGGCGCAGGACTCGGTTCGTCGGCCGATCCGTACGTCGTGACCTACTACGCCTTCTGCGAGAACCACGGTTGGTACCAGAAAGTCGGAGATGAAGCGCCGTGGACCTTCGTGGGAAACGACGTGCCTGATTTCGTGAAGTAGACCCCGTTGGCGCCGCATACCGCTTCCATGAACCTGACGGCGAGTTGGCGGAGCTTGAGCGGGTCCTTCATCTCGCCTTCGGCGAGAAGGCCGCTCGTGGTATTCTGGCGACGACCTGGATCTGCTCCAAGGGCGCCGATGGCGAGCGCCGCAGGTTATGGGCCGATCTGTTATGCGGCATCAGCCATGCGTATTTCTACCGCTTCTGCAGTCCTTATTGCCGCAGCAGGATGCGTTCATCGCCCAGACGTTCCTCTGGACGCAAATAGTCAGCCGACGCAAAGAACGGGTTCAGCAGGATGCAACAAGTTTCGAGCCCATCTTTCCTCGTCAGCGATATCGAGCAATTCGTCGAGGGATGGAGGCAGGCGGATCCGAACGTCCAAATCGCCGAAGTCGTCTCTGTTAAGAGTGGCGAGTCGGTGGAGGCTGTGATTGTCTACTGGGGCGGTGCAACAAACGACCGCGGGCAGTGCAATCTGCATGCAACCGTCACCGTCCGGAGCAATCGGGGACCGGAGCTACTCTCTGATGCTCCTCAGTAGTTTGCGCTGGTCGACCGCCATGTCCGGAGCAGCTTTTGCCCCGGCGAAGACTATAGGACCATCGCGCCAACTGATTCTCCGGCCGAGCTCGAAGTAGAAGTTGAGGTCGTGGATCGCGTCGCAGACGAGCGCGCGTGAGAATCCGGTGCCGCTCATTGTCGAGTGACGCCGCATAACCAGCAAACGAATCCTGACGAATCCGAGGCCGTGACCGCCCCGGGCTCCGCCGCCCTCGATCCTCCGCCCTTCGCGCTCCGGAAAGGTCGGCTCGTGCGGCTTCGCAGCGATCGCTGTACTCTGGTGAACCCTTTTAGCGCGGACTCGCAGGTTTTCTGCGATCCGTTATGCGACAGAATGCGAAAGACCTTACTAGCATTACTGACAGCTGTTGGATGCGCTCAGCCATCGTTAACTGCTTGGCTGGGTGCGGGAGGGCTTCAATCAGACCCAAGTTCTGGGTCGGTTGACTTCTTTCTGACATTCAGGGGCGACGTATCCGGCTGTCCGGATTGCCTTCTGGTCGAATTGACCGAGGGAAGCAAGCGGGACCGCGTACTACGTTGAGCCGAAACCCTCGTGTCGACTCGTCCGAGGGGATGTGACTCGCGCAATTTTCGAACCCTTTCAGGAAAAATATGTCGTCGCGCTATTCCTAGTTGAGTCGGGGCTGAGGGCTCTTGAGAAATGCGCGAGTCGTGGCTCCGAGGACGACATTCTTGGCCCTCAATTTTTGATCGTGGTAGAAGGGCAGCCGGTCGGAGACTCATTCATAGATCGTGGGCGGCTTTCAATTCCCGGAGTGCCCATATTCGGTACCGAGATGCTCCGATTGATCGAAGCGGTTCTCGGGATCCGGGGAAGACTCGGACTGTAGAGCCGTGAGGAATTCTGCCGCATAACAAGCAAATGAACCTGACGAATCCGAGGCCAGGTCGTCTCGGGCTTCGCCGCTCCTCGATCCTCCGCGCTTCGCGCCCGAAAGCGGGCGGCTCGTGCGGCCTCGCTGCGAGCGCTGTACTCTCGCGAGACCTTCTTTAGCGCGGACTCGCAGGTTATCTGCGATCCGTTAGGCCGCGCCATGAGAGTCGCATCTCTTCGCAACAAATTCGAGCAGCTGCTGCCACGCGATGCGCTACCCCGCGGCCGGTATCGACGCGATGCTGCGGTTCTACGAGAGGAAGCGTGTCTTCCGCTGTCCTGTTGCCAAGGACGGGGACATGCTGCTCTACCAGTGGGGTACGTACGACTGTGGGCCAGGGCGAACGCTTTGAGATCGACATCACGCGACAGGTCATTCCTTCTTCCATCTGGTGCGACCCGGGCATTCATCAGTTGTCGCTTACTTTCCGCTTTCAACCGTCGCAGCAGCTACGCACGATCGCGCGCGGAGAGCGGTGGTGCTCCGCACCAGATGCGCTCCCAGACTTTGCGAGTTCATTCTGTCCTCCGCCGCCTATCAGGGTGCTGGGAATCGATTAGATTCGGAAGTTGACCTCGATCTAGAGTCAGTGGAGTAGACGGCGCCGCCTGAACAACCAATGCAGTCGGACGATCCCGAGTCGAGGCCGTCGCTTGTAGCGCCGCCTCGATGCTCCGCCCTTCGGGCTCCGCATAAGCCGGCTTGTGCGGCTGCGCAGCAATCGCTGTACTCTCGCAGGACCTCTTTAGCGCGGCTCGCCGCCGATCGGTGATCCGTCATGCGGCATCTATCGTGAAACAACTGACAGTAATCGCGGCACTCATCTTCACGAGTTGCATGTCGTCCACAAGGATTGTGGTAGAGCAACCTGGGGCAGAACCTGAGTATCCCGGCTGTCGCATCGGTGCGCGCTCCAGATCAAGAGACCTCAGAGTCCGTTGCCTCAGACCTTCTGGCCCTTCAAGTTTTTGGGGCTGTTCGAATTGATGACGGATCAATAAGCGACTACGACATTCTGGCCGTCTATATAAGCCACCGGCGCCGGTGCCGAAACGGGGATCTGCGGCGAGCCAGGAGCACTCGTCTTGCTAACCGTCTTTTCGCTAGGCATTACGCTCCCTCATGTGTAATTGAGCGCGGATATAATCTCGATTTGATCCCGAATGGATCCACCAAAGTGATCCAAATCGAGTCCAAGTACGAATCGACCATCTGGATGGGAGTTCATACTCTTCTGATGAACATCTCTCCGACCTGGAACTGGGGCGCTCCGGACGAAGGCGCCCGCAGGACGCTGGTCCAGTTGGAAATCTTGGCTAAGCGAGATGAAATTCTCCGGTGCGTTGAATCTAGGACCCATTCGAGGAGCCGAACACGAGCCGGAATGAAGGCGCCGCACAACAAGAGAACGTGGTTTCAAGCTTCTCTTGAGCACCTCTCCACTCGAACCCATCCCGAACGATCGCATTGAGAATCGACATGGCGCCGTCTCCACTTTCTCGGCCGCGTGCTGGATCGTGCTGGCCTCTCTCTCGCTGCCGTGTTTTTCCCGGACATCTCGCACTACAAGCATGGCCCCCTGAACGCAGCCGGTGTTCGAACGCCTCCATTCATCGGCGCGCCGCGATCCTCGCGATGATCTCTTCGTTTACCCGTTCACGGCATTGGGCGTCAGGGCGAATGCATTTCCTCCCCCACCATCGCCGTAGTCGTGGTCTCGGCGCTTTCCGATCGTGGATCGCGTAGCACTGCTGCGATTCGACATCCGTTGAGGAGGACGTGCTCACACTTTGCCGTCTCCGTGCCTGGTAGAATCGCGTGAACCCGAATCTCGCCGCGTCGATGCTCGGCAGGTTGAAGGCAGCCGCTGATCCGCGACCCGTCGGCGCGCCGAGTGCGCCGAGTGCGCTGATGGACAAAGCGGGAGGAAGATCGATGCCGATCCAAGCGATCGAAAGCCAGACTCGGCCACTGCCGCAGCATGTCGCCGTGATCGGTGCTGCAGGCGGTCTCGGTCAGGGCATCCTCAGCGTGTGCCGTGCAGAGGGAATCGGATTCACGGCCGTCGTGCGCTCGCGGCCGGAACGGGTGGCCGACTTGCCGAATGGGTCGAAGGTGGCCGTCGTAGAGTCTCTCGCGGATCGGGCTGCACTCGCGGATGCCTTCATCGGTGCCGACGCCGTTCTGGCCGCCATGGGAGTCACTGCGACGACTCGGGATCGTCCGGCTTTGCTCTCTGCGAACATGGAGACCGTCGAGCAGTCGATGCTGGCCGCGGGAGTCGATCGCATCATCGTCGTCAATACGCTGCTCGCTTCCGAACCCGGGCAGCCCGCGAGCCGTGCGATGCGCTTCTTCTCGTGGATGCCGGGAACCATGGGCCGCGGAGCGCGTGAGCAGCAGGCGGTCGTCGACGCGCTCGGGAACGGCGCGTTTTCTGCGCTCCGGTGGACCCTCGCCCGGGCCGCGCTCAACTCTCGGGGGAAGGACGAGCGCCCCGTGGCGTCGCGGATCTGGGACGGTGCCGCGAACTCGTGGTCCCCCGTTTCCTATGGAGCCATGGGGCGATGGATGCTGGAGGAGGCCACGGCCAATGAATTCGTCCGCGCAGCGCCGCTCGTGTCGCGGGGGCGTGGCTGATTGCCGCCGGGAAAACGAATGCCTTTCGTCGGGCTCCGACTGCGGTGGTCCGACGAAAGGCGGAGGCAGGCGGCGGTTCGCGCCGCCGTCCACCCTATGTGGCAGGGCGCGGATTGAGCCATGCGAGTCGTGAAGGCTGCGGCGACCTATTTCTTGATCGTCTTTTCGGCTGGGTTCATCCTGGGTCTCATTCGCGTTCCTCTACTCGTCCCCAGGATGGGCGCTCGCGCTTCCGAGCTCCTCGAAATTCCAGTGATGCTCGTCGTCGTCGCGTGGTCTGCACATCGAATCGCAGCCCAGAACCTGGACTTGTCGCGGGATCGTCTTCTTGCCGTGGGAGCACTCGCGCTGTTCTTCATGTCGACAGCGGAGCTCGCCATGGCAATGGCACTTTCCGGGCAGGCCGCGTGGGAGTACGTGGTGTCGCGCGATCCCGTCTCGGGCACGGCATATCTCCTGGCACTTCTGCTCTTCGCAGGGGCACCATACGCCTTCTCGTGCCGCCCCGCGGCCCGATGAATCATTCAGGCGGCGGGGTTTCGAGCAGCGGCCGGGCTGGGTCGTCATGCGGTGCTCGAAGACACGCGAATCGGCAATGCCGATCCGCTCCCCTCGCCGGCCTCCGCGCGACGCACGATTCGTGCGCCCTCGCAGCGATCGGCGTACTCTGGCGGAGCCATTCCAGCGCAGGCTCGCGAGTCACCGGCGATTCGCGACCTGCACCCTGCCCCGAGCGAGACGCGATGTCGATCGAAGTGATCCGGGCCGATCTGGAGCTGGAAGCCCATCGCGCCGCGATTCTCGAGCTGACGCGCGATTATGCGATGGACCCGATGGGAAGCGCGGCCGATCTCCCGAGTGTCGTTCAGGCTCGGCTGATCGACGGCCTCCGGCGGCATCCGACGACGATGGTGTTCCTCGCGAGCGTCGACGGCGGATTCGCGGGGATCGCGACCTGCTTTGCCGGGTTCTCGACCTTCGGAGCCGCCCCGGTCGTCAACATTCACGATCTCCATGTCCGCGCACGGTTTCGACGACGCGGAATCGCCCGCTCGCTCCTTGCCGAGGTCGAGCGCGAGGCGCGCAGGATCGGAGCCTGCAAGCTGACCCTCGAGGTGCAAGAGAAGAACCAGCCGGCGCGCTCGCTCTATGCGTCCTTCGGCTTCGGAGAGGGGCAGTACGACGAGGCCGCCGGAACGGTGCTCTTCCGCCAGAAGCGTCTTTGAAGACCGGGCGATGAGACGCAGGCAATGGATGGCGCCGTGGCCCCGTCGCGGCGGGCCTCGCCGCCCGCCGGGCCTGCGGCCCCGAAGCCCGGGCAGCGCAGGCCTCGTGCCATCGGGTGCCGGAAATCGTAGGCTCATCGAAACTCTCTGACGCAGAACGCCCTCGATCGGCGCTTCGTCATGCGTGCGCCCGATCTCGAACGGTCGGATCCACGGCCGCCTCAGGAACCGGAATGAGATCGCCGCACAAGGCTTCCACCGCCCCGCCCCCTGCGCACGGCGCGCCGAGAACGCGCGAGCCGTCAGGCCCCCGAAGCATGCATTCCGACGCGATCGACCAGCTGATCAGCACCTACCTCGCGATGCCGGCGCGCGTCAGCTGGAAGAGCGCGCTCGGCGATTCCGTCCGCGGGACGTTCATCGGGGGGCGGCTCGAGCTCGCGGGGGTGGCGGTGCTCGCGTTGCCCTGCCAGCGCCTGGTGCTCGATTGCGAGCGGTTCCAGTTCACGCCCGGTCTACCCGCGCGGATCAGCGCGAGCCGGCCCCGGATCGAGATGACGATCGAACAGGCGCAGATCGATCGCTGGCTCGCGCGGACGCGTGCGCCGCTGCGGCTCGCGCTGGGGGAAGAGTGCATCGAGCTCTCGCTGCTCGTCGGGGGGCGGGCCGTGACCCGCGCCGAAGCGGAGCTCTGCATCGATCGGGGCTGGTTCCTGCTGCGCTCCCGGCGCGCTTCGGTCCTCGGTCTCGACAACCGGCTCGCGGCCCTGTTCCGGACCTTCTTCCCGATGCCGCGCCTCGCACCGGAGACGCGGCTCTCCGCGATCCGGCATGCGCCGGGGGCACTCGTGCTCGAATTCCAGCTCGAAGATTTCGAAGAGGAGCTGCGGCCGGGTCTCGTGCAGCGGCTGCAGGCGCGCTTCCTGCCGCTGCCGCGATTCGGATTCAGCGGTCGCGCGTGAAGACGCTGCGCCGCTTGCCTTCCTTCTTGGTGGCCTTGCGCTTCTCGGCATCCTGATAATGACCCCACGGAAATTCGGGATCGAGGATCGGCTTGAAGTCCGGCGGCGTCTCGAAGGGACAGGTCAGGAACTCGAAGACCCCGACCGCCTCGGTCGCGACCATCCAGCCGAGGCCCTTCGCGAGCCCCCAGGTGGCGCCGAGGAAGGGGCCCTGCGCACGCGTCGTCTCGATCACCTTGGCAGGGACGACGATCACGCCGAGGGTCATGTTCGCGAGCCCGCGGCCCAGCTTGCGGGGAGAGGAGTCGGCGGCGGCGGGTGCGGCGGCCAGCAGGGCCGCGGCCAGGACGAGGCCGAGACCGGAAAGACCGGCGCGGCGGACGAACGCGGCCAGGCGTCCGCCGGCCGGGCGGGGTCGATGAGTGGCGGGCGACGGATTTCGCATCAGGATCGGTTTCCTCGGGCGCTCCGAGCGGGACCGGGCGCAGCGCGGATCCCGAACTCCATCGTCGGAAGAGCGGTCAATCTGTAACCGGTGACGGAGATTGTTCGAATGGAAGCAGGGAAGCCGATGTGATGAGCAGCCGAACCGCGGAGCGGAAGGCGGCCAGATCGCCGTCGACCCTGCGGGGCCCGAGGTCGGGTGCGAGCCGGTCGGTCGATCGGGGAAGTGCCCGGGAGTCGGATCGGATGGAGCACGGAGGCGAGGGAGGAGCAGGATGAGCAGAGCGAAAATCCCCGAGTCCGAGGTCACGGACGAAGCGCTGTTCCTGAACCGCCGCGAGGTCCTGCGACTCGGCGCGGTCGCGGCGATCGGTGCGGCGCTCGCCGGCTGCCCCTCGGCCGACGAGGCCGACGCCGCGGCGGGTCCGGTCATCGACCAGATGCCGGCGCTGAAGGGCTACCGCCCGGCGAGCGGCGCCTATCGCGTCGACGCCGAGGTGACCGATCCCAGCGACGCGACCCGCTACAACAACTTCTACGAGTTCGGGACGAGCAAGACCGACCCGGCGGAGAACGCGCATACGCTGCGCCCCTCGCCCTGGTCCGTCCGGATCGACGGCGAGGTCGAGAAGCCCGGACTCGTGCCCCTCGAAGACATCCTCGCGGCGGCACCGCTGGAGGAGCGGATCTACCGCTTCCGATGTGTCGAGGCGTGGTCGATGGTCGTGCCGTGGGTGGGCATTCCGCTCGCCCGGGTCCTCGAGCGCTACCGGCCGACGTCGAAGGCGCGTTATGTCTCGTTCGAGACCCTCGTCGATCCGGAGCAGATGCCGGGCCAGCGGCGGAACGTAATCGACTGGCCGTATCGCGAAGGGCTGCGGCTCGACGAGGCGATGCATCCGCTCGCGTTCCTGGCGGTCGGGATGTACGGCCGCGTGATCCCGAACCAGAACGGCGCGCCGATCCGGCTCGTCGTGCCCTGGAAATACGGCTTCAAGAGCATCAAATCGATCGTCCGCATCGAGCTCACGACGAAGCAGCCCCGGACGAGCTGGAACGATCTCCAGCCGTCGGAGTACGGCTTCTACGCGAACGTGAATCCGGAGGTCGATCACCCGCGCTGGAGCCAGGCGCGCGAGCGGCCGCTCGGAGGCTTCCGCAAACAGCCGACCCTGCCCTTCAACGGCTACGGCGAAGAGGTCGCTTCGCTCTACGCGGGACTCGATCTGGTCCGGAACTTCTGATGCGCGGGCCCGGCGCCGAGCGCCGCATCCAGGGATTCGCCGTCGCGATCGCGCTCCTGCCCGCGGCGATCCTCGCGCTCTCGTTCGCGATCCGGGGCTTCGGCGCCGATCCGATCGAGGATCTCACCCATACGAGCGGCGAATGGGCGATCCGCTTCCTGTTCGTCTCCCTCGCGATCACACCCCTGCGTCGGCTCAGCGGCTGGCGTTTCCTCGCGCCCCTGCGGCGGACCTTCGGGCTCGCGAGCTTCGCCTACGCCCTCGCGCATCTGCTCGTCTGGTCGGTGCTCGATCATGGCCTCGCGCCCGCGGCGCTCTTCGAGGACCTGACGGAACGGCCCTATGTCATGGCCGGCATGGCCGCGTTCCTGATCCTCGCGGCCCTCGCCGCGACTTCGACGCGCCGCGCGATGAAGCGCCTCGGCCGCCGCTGGGTCCTGCTCCATCGCCTCGTCTACGCGGCCGCCGGCTTCGCCCTCCTCCATCATTTCTGGCTCATCAAGGCCGACTACCGACCGGCGCTGGTCCATGCCGGCATCCTCGCCGTGCTGCTCGGCGCGCGGCTCGTGTGGCGCCTGCGCCGCCGCGGATTCGAGCCGGCCTGATCCGGGGCGGCGGCGGTTGCCGCTCGCCGCGAGCGGAAGCATTCTCCCGCTCCGGCCCGGGCCCCGCCCGTCGCAGCCGGCGGAGAAGCGATGAGCCCCGACGAAACTCCCGCGCCCCAGGCGAGCGCGGACGATGCGCAGGACGACGTCCATCTCGTGCGCGTCGGGGACCGCGAGATCTGGCTCGTCGGAACGGCCCATGTCTCCCAGCGCTCGGTCGACCTCGTGCGCGAGGTGATCGAGCGGGAGCGGCCGGACGTCGTCTGCATCGAGCTCGACGCGGGCCGCTACGAGGCCCTCTCCCAGGAGAAGCGCTTCGCCGAGCAGGATCTGCGCGAGGTCATGCGCAAGAAGCAGATCGCGACGCTGATGCTGAACCTGATCCTCGCCTCGTACCAGCGGCGGCTCGGGTTGAAGCTCGGGGTCGCGCCCGGCAGCGAGCTGCTCGAGGCGGCCCGGGTCGCGGACCGGCTCGGGATCCCGATCTCGCTCTGCGACCGCGAGGTCCGGATCACGCTGCGGCGGGCCTGGCGATCGATCTCGTGGTGGCAGCGCGTGGCCCTGCTCGCGGAGCTCGCTTCGAGCGTGGTCGAGAGCCCGGACGTCAGCGAAGACGAGCTCGCGCGCCTGCGCAATCAGGACGTCGTCTCCGAGGTGATGAACGAGCTGGGCCGATTGATGCCCGATCTCAAGCGGGTCCTGATCGACGAGCGCGATGCCTATCTCGCCCACAAGATCCTCGAGGCCGAGGGGCGCCGCGTCGTCGCCGTCGTCGGTGCCGGCCATGTCGAAGGCATGAAGGGGCGGCTCGAGCGCGGCGAGCGGGCGGATCTCGCGCAGATCGAGGCGGTCCCCGCCGAGTCGGTGCTCTGGAAGATCGCGGGCTGGTCGATCCCGGCCGTGATCGTCGGCTCGATCGCCTGGATCGCGATCGCGCAGGGGCCCGAAGCCGCGGGCGAGAACGTCCTGATCTGGTTCCTCGCGAACGCGATCCCGAGCGGGATCGGTGCGACGATCGCCCTCGCCCATCCGATGGCGATCGCGGCCGGCGCGTTGTCGTCGCCGTTCACGAGCCTGTCCCCGCTGATCGGCGCGGGCTATGTCGCGGCGTTCGCCCAGCTCTGGGCGCAGCCGCCGCTCGTCTCGGATTTCGCGACGGTCGGAGACGATCTCGCCGTTCCGAAACGCTGGTGGCAGAGTCGCCTGATGCGGATCTTCCTCGTGTTCGTGTTGACGACCGTGGGCAGCATGATCGGGACCTGGGTCGGTGGGCTCGGTGTCCTTCGCAACCTGATCGAAGGCGCGGGCAGCTGAGCGATCGGCTCGCATGGCGTGTGATAGAGTGGCGGCGCGATGAAGTCCTACCTCGAACTCCTGAACGACGTGCTCGAGAACGGCGTCGACAAGGGCGACCGGACCGGTACCGGCACCCGCAGCGTCTTCGGTCGCCAGCTTCGCTTCGCGCTGGACGGATCGCAGGCGGGCGCCGGCTTTCCCCTGCTGACGACCAAGCGGCTGCATACCAAGAGCATCATCCACGAGCTGCTCTGGTTCGTCGCCGGCGATACGAACGCGAAGACGCTCCAGGCGGCAGGTGTCACGATCTGGGACGAATGGGCCGATGCGGACGGCGAGCTCGGCCCCATCTACGGCGCGCAGTGGCGCCGCTGGCGGGCCGCTCCGCCCCGCGGCTCGGCGCCGGGCGCGCCGCCGGTGGAGATCGATCAGCTCGCGCGTCTGGTCGAACAGATCCGCCGGGATCGCGATTCGCGGCGCCTGCTGATGAGCGCCTGGAACGTCGGCGAGCTCGAGGCGATGAAGCTCCCGCCCTGCCACCTGCTGGCCCAGTTCAACGTGCAGCGCGATCGGCTGCATTGCCTCGTCACGATGCGCAGCGTCGACGTCTTCCTCGGCCTGCCCTTCAACATCGCTTCTTATGCGCTGCTGACGATGATGATGGCGCAGGTGACCGATCTCGAGCCGGGCGAGCTCGTATTCTCCCTCGGCGATACCCACGTCTATCACAACCACTTCGAGCAGGCGCGCCTGCAGCTCGGCCGCGAGCCGCGCGCGCTGCCGCGCATGATCATCAACCCCGCCGTGAAATCGCTGTTCGATTTCACCCCTGAAGACTTCCGCCTCGAAGGCTACGACCCGCATCCGCGGATCGCGGCGCCGATCGCGGTCTAGTCGAAGACGATGCGGATCTCGCTCGTCGTCGCGGCGGCCCGCAATGGCGTCATCGGGCATCGCGGCGGCATTCCCTGGCGATTGCCCGACGATCAGCGCTTCTTCCGGCGGCTCACGTCCGGCCATTGCATCGTGATCGGCCGCAAGACCTTCGACGAGATCGGCCGCGCGCTGCCCGATCGCAAGAACCTCGTCGTCAGCCGCACGCCCCGGGCGAGCGAGGGCGGCGTCGAGTTCTTCACCGATCTGCCGAGCGCGGTCGAATGGGCGCGCACGCACGGCCATTCGGAGTGCTTCATCGCCGGCGGCGAGGGCCTCTATCGCGAAGCGCTCGCCTTCGCGGACTGCGTCTACCTGACCCGCGTCGAAGCCGAGCCCGAGGGCGATACCTGGTTCCCGGAGCTCGATCCGGCGATCTGGACCTGCACCGCGCGCGACGAACGCGCGGCCGACGAGCGCCATCCGCACGCCTTCGCCTTCGAGCGCTGGGAGCGCCGGGAGACGCGGCATTGAGCGGGAGCGAGCCCCAGCGCGTCCTGCCCCGCGCCACGGCGCGCCCCGACCTGCTCGTCCGCACGATCTCGGAGTCGGGCACGATCGCGGTCAAGACGATCATCGCGAGCGAGCTCGTCGCCGAAGCCCTCTCGCTGCGCGAATACGCCCCGACCGCGGCCAACGCGCTCGGGCGCGCGATGATGGGCGCGCTCCTCATCGCGGTCGGCAGCGCCGCCGACGACGCCGACGACGCGAACGTCGAGTCGGTGCAGGTCCAGTTCCGGGGCGACGGACCGCTCGGGAGCCTCACGGCCATCGCCGACTCCCGCGCGCGCGTCCGCGGCACGATCCAGCGGCCGCTCACGGACATCGTCCGCGAAGACGGCAGCCCGAACGTCGCGCGCGCCGTCGGCCTCGGCACGCTCAACGTCGTCCGCCATCGCCCGCGCTGGCGCTCGCCCTACACGGGCACCGTGCCCCTCGTCTCCGGCGAGATCGCCGGCGACCTCACCCTCTACCTGACCGAGAGCGAACAAACACCCTCCGCCGTGGGCCTCGGTGTCGCGCTCGGCCCGCACGGCCGCGACGTCGGCGCCTGCGGCTTTCTCGTGCAGGCGCTGCCCGGCGCCAGCGACGAGGATCTCGCGCAGGTCGAGGCCAACGTCGCCGGCCTGCCCGGCCTCGCGACGCTGCTCGAAGGCGAGATCGACGCCGACACCCTCGTGGATCGCCTCCTGATCGGCCTCGGCGCCCGCGAACGCCACCACATGGACCCGCGCTTCCACTGCCCCTGCACCCGCGAACGCGCGCTGCGGACGCTCTCCCTGCTCGAGAAACGCGAGCTGCAGGAGCTCGTCGCGAGCGGGGCGAGCCAGGAGATCGTCTGCGAGTTCTGCGGCCGCGCCTATCAGATCGAAGGCGACGAGCTGCACCCGCTGATCGCCGCGATGGGCCGGAACGAAGGCCCGGCCTAGCAGTCCGGATTCACGGGAGATTCCGCGACGGGCCCCGCGGCGGCGCGTGCGAGGTGCGCCGAAGCGGCGCTCCGGCCGTGTGCGCGCGCCGGAATCGCACTCAGGCGAGACACTTCGCGCGCAGGCGCTCGAGCACCGAATCGTCGACGCCCGCATCGCGCAGATAGCCTTCCATCGAGCCGTAGCGCGCCGCGACCTCGGCGACGACTTTTTCCATCGTCTCGGGCAGGGCGTGGAGCGTATCCGCGGGCATGTGGGCGAGCGCGTCCTCGTAGCCCTTCATGCTCATGACGCGGGCGATGATCGCGTCGATCCGTTCGGCGGAGAGCGCGTAGTCGGCGACGATGAGATCGTCGGGAACGCCGAGCGCGCCGAGCAGGACGGCGGAGATGACGCCGGTGCGATCCTTGCCGGCAGCGCAGTGGTAGACGGCACCGCCACGCGCCGCCGCGAGGATGCGCACGACGTTCGCGATCTTCTTCTGGCCGACGATCATGAGGCCGAGATAGCGATCACCGAGGGTCATCGTCTCCGCCGCCGCGCGGTCGCCGGACTTCGGATCGCCGTCGAAGAGCGGCGTATGATGGAACGCCATCGGCTGCTGCTCGAGCGGGCCGCGGCCCTCGGCGTCGAGCTCGAACGAAGAACGAAGGTCGACGATGTCCGTCAATCCGATGGCCGTGAGGTGGCTCACGTCGGCGGGGCTCAGGGCGTGGAGCGCATCGCTTCGAAATAGCGTGCGCCAGCGAATCGAACGCCCGTCGGACGTCGGGTAGCCACCCAGATCACGAAAGTTCACACAGCCGTCGAGCTCGATTCGTCGTTCCACGGCGCGGGAGTCTAGCCCCGTACGTCCGGTGCACCATCACGGCGGCCGGGCCGTCCACCTGGATCGCAGCGCCCAACCACATGGGGCCGCCACGTGCCGAAGCAGACGGCGTCGCCCGGGCGAAGACCGATCGAATGCGACCGAAGTTCCCAACTTCTCCGTTCGCCGAGCAGGTGACGAGCGCGATCTCGCTGTATGATGCCGGCGCCGCTTGGAGTGGGGGGTAGATGACCGAGTCGGCGTACTCATCGAATCATGGCGCGGAGATCTCGGAGAGATCGACGGAGCTGGTACTGCCGAGCAGTCCCGCATCGTCGACCCGCGCCGAGAACGTCGAGCCGACCGGTGTCTCCCGCGAAGCCGCAGCGAACAGCTGGCGCACTGCACCGCTCGTCGGCCCCTCGCCGCCCGCTGGAAGCGAGGCACTCGCCGACGCCGCAGGGCCATTGACCGCCGCAGCGCCATCGAACGCCGCAGCGCTGTCATCGTCCACGTGGCTCGGTGAGGATGCGGTGCCCCTTGGCAACGCGGCGGATGCCGACGCGAGCTCGGACGACGACAAGGAAGCTGCGCAGAGTTGGAATGCTGTCTCTTCTTCCGCCCATGCGGCCACTTTCGCCGCGGCCGCCCTTGGAACGGCCGATTCCGCCCGATCCGCGGCCGATGCCGAATTCACGACGCGAGCCGACGAGAGCTGGAGCCCCCCGCGCGGCCAGGCGCTTCCCGGCGATCGCGGCCCGCGAGAGGCCGGCGCCGGGACGCAGCGGCCCTCCTTCTGGCGACGGATCGCGCTGGGTCGACGCGCCCAGGCAGAGCGATCGGCGAGCGAAGCGCACGGAGATGAAGTGGAAGCCTCGGCCCGTTCTTCCGTGCAGGGATCCGAACGGGGGTCGGGCGGCGATGTCGCCATCGGCGAGGTGCTCGCTGCTCGGCGGGCGCTCGCGACGCGGGATTCGAACGATTCCCTGGCGCGGGCCAATGCGGCGGTCGAGCGCCGGATCGTCGAGCCCCTGCTCCAGGCCCTGGTCTCCGTGGAAGCCAAGCTCGAACGCAGCCATGTCGATCTCGTCGGCCGCTCCGACCAGGTCGAGCAGCGATTGACCCAGCTCTGGGACATCGAAGAGCAGCTGGGCGCACTCGGGGAGCTCCAGGAGAACGTCCTCCAGGTCACGGAGCAGCAGCGCCGCCTCGAGAGCGCCCTGGTCGCCCAGACCCGGATCCTGCGCTGGCTGGTCGGCGGCATCATCCTGTCGCTCGCCCTCGCGGCCTTCGCCGTCGCCTTCTTCCTGCGCGTCTCCGGCTGATCCCTCCGGTCCTGTCGCCGTCGATCCCGCCCCCGCAATCGGCGCGCAAATGGGCGCCCGATCCGGTTTGAAGACAGGTTCGCATTGTGTCCCGGGCCCGGATCGACGAGGGAAAGGCGCCGGCACGCCTTGACAGTGCCGCAGCCATAAATCAGTGTATCCGCATGTTCGGATTTGGATCCGAACCCCCGGCCCACCTGCTTGCGACCGCCCCGCTTCGGACGACATCGCGCCGGCCGGGCGCCGTGACCCGAAAAACGATCAGGGAGTTCCAGAAAAAGCCATGAGTCAGGAAGCCATTCCGCCCTTCAAGGTCGCCGATCTCAGCCTCGCCGAATGGGGCCGCAAGGAGATCGAGCTCGCCGAACACGAGATGCCCGGATTGATGGCGCTGCGCGAGCGCTTCGGCGCGGCCCAGCCGTTCAAGGGCGTCAAGATCATGGGCAGCCTGCACATGACGATCCAGACGGCGGTCCTGATCGAGACCCTGACCCATCTCGGCGCCGACGTGCGCTGGGTCTCCTGCAACATCTTTTCGACCCAGGATCATGCGGCCGCGGCCGTCGTCGTCGGCAAGCACGGCACCCCGGCCGATCCGAAGGGCACCCCCGTCTACGCCTGGAAGGGCGAGACGCTCGAAGAGTATTGGTGGTGCACCGACATGGCCCTGCGCTGGCCCGACGGCTCGGGCCCGACCCTGATCGTCGACGACGGCGGCGACGCCACGCTCCTGATCCACAAGGGCCTCGAGTTCGAGAAGGCCGACAAGATCCCCGACTTCAACCCCGAGACCGACTCCGAGGAGTGGGGCGTGATCCTCGAGCTGCTGCGCAAGATCGGCAAGACCGACAAGCGCCGCTGGCGCCGGACCGCCGAGAGCTGCCGCGGCGTCTCCGAGGAGACGACGACGGGCGTCGCGCGCCTCTACCAGATGGAGAAGAACGGCCAGCTGCTCTTCCCCGCGATCAACGTCAACGACTCGGTGACCAAGTCGAAGTTCGACAACGTCTACGGCTGCCGGCACTCGCTGCCGGACGGCCTGATGCGCGCCAGCGACGTCATGCTCGGCGGCAAGGTCGCGGTCGTCTGCGGCTTCGGCGAGGTCGGCAAGGGCTCGGCGGAGAGTCTGCGGGGCCAGGGCTGCCGCGTGGTCATCACGGAGATCGATCCGATCTGCGCGCTGCAGGCCGCGATGCAGGGCTACGAGGTGAACACCCTCGAGAACGTCGTCGACAAGGCCGACATCTTCATCACCGCGACGGGCAACTTCAACATCATCACCGCCGACCACATGGCGCGGATGAAGGACAAGGCGATCGTCGGCAACATCGGCCACTTCGACAACGAGATCGACATGGCGGGCCTCAAGAAGGTGCCCGGCATCCAGAAGATCAACATCAAGCCGCAGTACGACGAATGGCGCTTCGCCGACGGACATAGCGTGCTGATCCTCGCCGAGGGCCGGCTGCTGAACCTCGGCTGCGCGACGGGCCATCCCTCGTTCGTGATGTCGGCCTCGTTCACGAATCAGGTGCTCGCCCAGCTCGAGCTCCATCAGAACGGCTCGAAGTACGACAAGCGCGTCTACGTGCTGCCGAAGAAGCTCGACGAGGAGGTCGCGCGCCTCCATCTCGACAAGCTCGGCGTGAAGCTGACGCGGCTGACCTCGGCGCAGGCGACCTATCTCGACATCGACGTCGAGGGGCCGTACAAGCCGGATCACTATCGTTATTAGAACCGGGGCCCGGACCGGTCGCGGGCGGCGGGTTTGTTCGAGACGCTGATCGGTGCCGTGGTCGTCGCCGTCTTCTGCCTGCTGACGTGGGCGGTGAAGGCGTCGGCCGAGGCGCTGCTCTTCGGCGGCCTCGGCCTCGCCGCCCTCGGCTTCGCCTACGGAATCCCGACGGCGCTCGTCTACCACTGGCTGCTGCACCGCTCGTTGTCGCGGCACGGGCGCCTGCCCCGACGATGGTGGGTCTCGCCGACCGCCCATCACGACCTCGTGCCGCCGGCCGAGCGCGGAGCCGTGCTGCTCTGGGCGGGGATCGGCGGCTCGGGCTTCGTCGTCGTCGTGCTCGGCATCGTGCTCACGGCGCTCGGCCTCTGGCGCGCGCGGGGCATGTGAATGGAACGCGAGGGGCGCTCGACGACGCGCCGATCGGCCGATTCCGCGCCGCCCCCCGGACCGCCGGCCCTGGGCGCCCGGCTCGGGGCGTTCGGCGGAAGCCTCGCCCTGCGGCGGCCGCCGCTCTGCCCGGAGCTCGAGCTCTGGCTGATGAGCGATGCCGTCGATCTCGAGGCCGGCTGTCATGAGCTCGCCGAAGGCGAGGCGCCGCCGTACTGGGCCTTCTGCTGGGGCGCGGGCCAGGCCCTCGCGCGCTTCGTGCTCGACCATCCGGAGCGCGTCCGGGGCCTCCGGATCCTCGATCTCGGCACCGGCTCGGGCATCGCCGCGATCGCCGCGGCCCGCGCCGGCGCAGGCGAGGTCTACGCCCTCGACATCGATCCGACCGCCCGCGCCGCCGCAGCGATCAACGCCGAGCACAACGGCGTGTCGATCCGCACGGTCGCCGCCGCTCCCGCCGAGTTCGATCTGCTGCTCGCCGCCGATGTGCTCTACGAGACGGGCCTGCGCGACTGGATCCTCGGCGAGGCCTGCCACCGGGCGCCCTGCCTGCTCGCCGATCCCCAGCGCACGGGCACGCCCCGGATCGACTTCCCGATCGTCGCGCGCTTCGATGCCCGGACGCTCCCCGACGTCGACTCGCCCCGCACGACCGTCGTCCTCCACGCCCTGCCGCGCCTTGGCGAATGACCGCCCGAGCAGCGCCCTGCGCTAGTTTCGCCGCTCCCGAGGCGGAGACGGCCATGCCCATGAAGACGCAGGCGATGCAGATACGCGAGTTCGGCGGGCCGGAGAAGCTCGTGCTCACGGACGTCGAGGTCCCCGATCCGGGGCCGGGCTTCGCGCGTGTCGTGATCGAGCGCATCGGCGTCAACTTCATCGACACCTATCATCGAACCGGCCTCTACCCCCTGCCGCTGCCCTTCGTCCCGGGCGTCGAGGCCGCGGGCATCGTCGAGTCGGTCGGCGCGGAAGTCGATGCGATCGCGCCGGGCGATCGGGTCGCCTTCGCCCTGGTTCCGGGCGCCTACGCCGGGGTCTGCCTCGCCCCGGCCCGTCAGCTGATCCGGATTCCCGCGGCCCTCTCGTCCGACCTCGCCGCCGCGAGCCTGCTCCAGGGCATGACGGCGCACTATCTGACCCATGGCGTCCGCACGCCCCGCCCCGGTGATACGGCGCTCGTCCATGCCGCGGCCGGCGGGACGGGCGGCCTCCTGATCCAATGCCTCAAGGCCGCGGGCGTGCGCGTGATGGGGACCTGCTCGACGCAGGCGAAGGCCGCGATCGCGCGCGCCGCCGGCGCCGACGAAGTGATCCGCTACGACGAGACGGATTTTCGCGAGAGCGCGCGGGCCTGGACGGACGGCCGCGGCGTCGACGTCGTCTACGACTCGGTCGGTCGCTCGACCTTCGAGGGCAGCCTCGGCAGCCTGCGGCCGCGGGGGCTCCTGTGTTTGTTCGGGCAGGCGAGCGGGCCCGTGCCCCCGTTCGACCTCGGGCGCCTGAACGGCGCGGGCTCGCTCTTCGTGACCCGTCCGAGCCTCGGCCATTATGTCGCGACCCGCGCCGAGCTCGAGCTGCGCGCCGGCTGGGTCTTCGCCTCGCTGGTCGAGGGGCGGCTGCATCAATCCATCGATCGCCACTACGCCCTCGCCGACGCCGCCGAGGCCCACCGCGACCTCGAGAGCCGGCGCACGACGGGCAAGCTCCTGCTGGACGCGCGCTGAACCGGGAAACGAGGCCTTCGGATGTTCGACCTGGCGATCCTGTTCCCCGTACTCGCCGTCGCGACCTGGATCGGCGTTCCGCTCTACGCAGCGTTCGCCCGCGGCCGCTTCTACGCGATCTTCAGCGCAGTCCTGCTGACCTTCGCACTGCCGGGCGCGCTCGTCCTGCATGCGCGGCTGCGGACGGTCGTGCCCGAGCAGGCCGTCCTCGCGCTCGATGCGCTGTTCGCCTACTCGATGCTCGTTTCGGGCGTCCAGTTCGCCCATCTCGTGCGCGCACGCATGCGCAGCTCCGCCTTCCGCTGGCTCGTCTCCGTTCCCGGCCAGACCTTCATCGCCGGCGGGATGCTCTCCGGCCCCTGGCTCGTCGTGCTGCTGCCGTTCCGGATGCTCTTCGGCGCGCTCGGGCGGGAGGACTTGCTCTTCGCCTGGACCTTCGTCGAGGCGATCCCGCTCTTCGTCGCCGTCGCTTCGGTCCTGACCTCGACGGCGGCGCGTCCGGAGACGGTGCGCATCCGGCTGGCGCGCGAGGGGCCGAAGCAGATCGCGCGGGTCCCGGTGGAGCGGATCCGGAGTCGCGCCGGCGGCTCCGAATCAACCGGCACGGGCGCGACCCGTCCGCTGCGGATCGTGCAGCTGACCGATACCCATCTCGGCCCCTGGCAGAGCGTCGCGCGGCTGCGCCGCCGCGTCGCGCATCTGGTCGCCCGCGAGCCGGATCTGATCGCCCTGACCGGCGACTACCTGACGATGGAGAGCATGGGATCGCCCGGCTGTCTCGCCCGCGCGCTCGAGCCGCTGCGCCCCGTCGCCGACCGCTGCGTCGCGATTTTCGGCAACCACGATCACGAAGCGCCCGAGCACGTACGCGACGCGATGAAGTCCCTCGGCATCCAGCTGCTCATCGACGGCGAAGCCTGCTTCGAGACCGGCGCCGGGCCCGTCCAGGTCATCGGCTCCGACTATCTCTCGGCGGACCACGCCGATCGCCTCGCCGCGCTGCTCGGCCGCCACCCGCGGCGCGAAGCCCATCTGCGCCTGCTGCTGCTCCACGATCCGGTCGGCTTCCACGCGCTGCCCGAAGACGACGTCGACCTCGTGCTCTCGGGCCATACCCATGGCGGTCAGGTCGGGCTCGTCTCCCTCGGCCTCGACTGGACGGTCCTCTCGCGCACGCGCTGGCCCGACCAGGGCCTGTTCGCGCGCGGCGCGTCCCGGCTCTACGTCCATCGCGGCACCGGCTTCTACGGGTTCCCGCTGCGGGTCGGCGTTCCCGCCGAACACTCGCTGCTCGAGATCTTCACCGCCTAGCAGCCATCGCCCGCGCCGCGGCGCGGCCTACCAGACCGTTCGGCCACCGTCGACGACGTGCTCGTGACCCGTCACGTAGCTCGACTGATCCGAGAGCAGGAACATCACCAGGCCCGAGATCTCCTCGCGGCGACCGGGCCGGCGCAGCGGCTGGGCCTGGAAGATCGTCTCGAACTCGGACTCGGGGACGAGGAACATGCCGGTTCCCTCGACGGCACCGGGATGCACGGTGTTGACGCGGATGTTCCACTGGCCGAGCTCCGAGGCCGCGACCTTCGAGAGGCCGCGCACGGCCCATTTCGATGCGCCGTAGGCGCCGTGCTCCGGAATGCCGCGCGTCCCGGCGATCGACGAGAGGTTCACGATCGAGCCGCCACCGGCCTCGCGCATCGCGGGCACGACCGCGCGGATGCCGAGCCAGGTCCCGATCACGTTGACGTCGAGCATCTTGCGGAAGCGCTCGCGGTCCTCGTCCATGACGGGCTTCGTCCACCAGATCGCCGCGTTGTTGACGAGCCCGTCGATTCCGCCGAAGCGCTTCTTCGCCTCGGCCACGACGCTCTCCCAATCGGATTCCTTCGTCACGTCCTGGGGCACGAAATGCGCGTTCTTCCCGAGCTCGTTCGCGAGCTTCGCGCCTGCCTCGCTCTGCAGGTCGGTCAGCACGACGCGAGCGCCCGCTTCGACGAAGAGCCGGGCGTGCACGGCGCCCATGCCCTGCGCCGCGCCGGTGATGATGATGCGCTTGCCCTCGAGCTGTCCCATCGCGAATCCTCCATCGGTCGCTTCGCCCGCCCGGATGGGGTGCGGGGCGCCGTGATGCCGGACGCTAGCAACCGCCGCGCCCCTTCCCATCCGCACTCGCCTCCGGCGCAGACGCCACCGAGAGCCCGGCGTCTGCGTCCCAGACGAGCTCGACGTCCCGCGTCGAGACCCGCGACCAGTCGAAGCGCGCGACGAGCTCGGCGGGACGGCAGCGCGTGCCGGCGGGAACCAGCCCGACGCCGCTCGCGACGAGCCCACAGAGCGACTGCGCGTCGTAGCGCGCGCGCAGGGCCTCCATGCCGACGGCGCCGTGGAGCTTCGAGAGCTTGTCGCCGCTGCGCTCGAGATTTCCGCTGCGCTCGAGATAGAGACAGTGATGGCGGTAGGTCGGCGTTTCGTATCCGAGCAGCCGCTGGAGGGCGACCTGCAACATCGTCGAAGGGGCGAGGTCCCGGCCGCGCACGACGCGGCCGACGCCGCGCGCCGCATCGTCGACGACCGAGACGAAATGGTAGGCATAGGCTCCGTCGCGCCGCCGCAGCAGCGGATCGCCGAATGCGAGCGCCGCATCGCCCGAGAGGTCGAGCCCGCTCTCGTCTCGGAGCTCGACGGGCTCCGTCCCGCCCAGCCGGACCCGCAGCGGCTCGGGGCGCGATCGCCAATCCGCCCGGGTCACGCGCCTTGCGCGGCAGGTCCCCGGATAGCGATGGCTGCCGTCCGGAGCGAGCGCCCCGATCGCGCGGATCTGCGCGCGGCTGCAATCGCAGGCGTAGACACGCCCCTCTTCGACGAGCCGTTCGAGGGCCGCTTCATGGCGCACGCGCTGCTCGGACTGGCGCTCGACCGCGTCCCATTCGAGGCCGAGCCATTCGAGATCGCGCTGCATCGCGTCGACGAGCCCCGGCTTCGAGCGCTCGCGATCGAGATCTTCGAGACGAAGCAGCACGGCCGCCCCGCGCGCGCGCGCGTCGAGCCAGCACAGGAGTGCCGCGAGCAGCGTCCCGGGATGCGCGGGCCCCGTCGTCGAAGGCGCGAAGCGCGATCGATTCCGCTGCGGCGGAAGATCGTCCACTCCGGGCGCAACCGGTTGCGCGAGCACGTGTTTGGTCTCCACGCGGGAGAACGTCGCACCGAAGAACGCGCCATGCACGACCCCGTCTTCGAACCCGGCATCCTGGGCCGCCGGATCGGCGTACGCATCGCTCCGAAGAGCCTCGCCCCGCGCGTCCTCGAAGCCTTGCGCGCGCTCGGCTACGCGATGATCGATCTCGACTCCGAGCGAGTCCCCGCATCGACGCGCGACGCCTGCGGCCTCTGGCTGGTCGACGAAGATCGGCTGCCCGAGCTCCCGGGGCCCGAAGAGACCGCCGATCGGCGCATCCTGCTGATCGCGTCGGCGCGGAGCGAGGCGCGCGCCGACGCCCGCGTCTTCGCGACGACCCGCCGGCCCGCCCGCCTCGGCCCCGTCTACGAGATGATCCAGTCCGCCCTCGAGAGCACCCCGCGCAGCGCCCCGCGCATCCGCACCCAGCTCTCGGCCCGCTGCATCCGCGGCGAGCATCGCTCGATCGGCGCCGTGCTCTCGCTCTCCGAGGGCGGCTGCCTGCTGCGATCGGGCGAACGCATCGCGCGCGGAACCCGCGTCGATCTGCAGTTCGCGCTGCCGAGCTTCGGCCTGATCTCGACCCGGGCCGAATGCCGTTATGCGCGCGAGGGGGATGCCGGGCTCGCGTTCTCTGCGTCGGGAGCCGACGTGCGCCATTCGATCGCGCATTTCGTGACCGCACGGCTCGCCGAGAGCGATCCCGCGCGAAGAGGCGCAGGATCACGCGGCGGCGCGCTCTCCGCGTGACGCGGCGGACCCCGGACCAAAGGCGCTCGCCCCGCGAAGGTAGAGCGACCGATCAATCCCGGTGGTCTTCGCCGGTCCCAGCGCGCAGCGCGGCCGGATCGAGCCAGCGACCGCGGAAGACGACCGCCTCGATCCCAGCGAGCGCCGAGAGGTCCTGGAGCGGATCGCCGCCGACGACCAGCAGATCCGCCGAGAGGCCGGGTGCGATCCTTCCGGTCTCCCGCTCGAGCCCGAGCGCCCGCGCGGCCTCGCAGGTCGCGGCGCGCAGGACGTCGACGGGCCGCATGCCCGCATAACGCTGCAGCGCGCGAAGCCCGTCGACCAGCGCGTGATGGAACACGCCCGGAATGCCCGCATCGCTCGAGGCGATGAAGCGGACGCCCTGCCCGCGCTGCTGCTCGAGACAGCGCGACATCCGGCGGAAGAAATCCGTGGGCTCGCCCGACGCATCGGTGATGCGCGCGAGCCAGCCCGCGTTCACCGTCGGCGAGACCCAGACCTCGCGCGCGGCCAGCTCGCGCATCAGGTCCTCGTCGGGATCGGTGCCGAAGCCGCCCTCGCCCGCGAAGGACGCGTGCTCGATCGTCCGCACCCCGGCGCGCAGCGCCGCGGCGATTCCCGCCGTGCCATGGCAATGGGCCGCCACCGCGAGGCCCTCACGCCTTGCCGCGGCGACGATCGCGGCGAGTGAGGCGTCGTCGAACTGGGTGTCTCGCGGACGGCTGCCCGGCGTGAAGACGCCGCCCGTCGCCATCACCTTGATCCAATCGCTCGCTTGCCGTGCCTGGCGGGCGACGACGTGCCCGATCTCGCCCCGCGAGCGGACGACTCCGCCCCAGAACGCGCAGTGGCCGTCCGGCGTCGTGAGCGGCTGGCCGCAGCAGAGAAGCCGCGGGCCGGGTAGCCGATTCGCATCGATCGCCCGGCGCAGCGCGTGCTCGTGGTAGTCGCCGCCCCCGCAGTCGCGGGCCGTCGTGATGCCATGGGCCAGCATGGCCCGTGCGCGTTCGCCCATCGCGCGGATCCGCACCTCGGGCGGGACGGCGAGCTGCTCGGCGGGGGTCCGGAGCAGCGGATCGAGCTCGAGGTGGACATGGGCGTCGATCAAGCCGGGAACCAGGACACGACCCGGCAGCTCGATCGTCGTTTCGGCGGGGCCCATCGCGAGCGCGTCGCGGCCCAGCGCGAGAATCCGACCGTCGCGAATTCGCAGCACATCGGAGTGCGGGGTGATCACGTCGTGATCGGAATCCCAGATCCGTGCCCCCGAGATCAGAATATCGTTCGATTCCAATCAGTTGACTCCAATTCGATCGAAGGAAGCGCCTCCGGGCGTTGCGCTCGGTTCGATCTTGGGCATTCTCCCCCGGCGGCTGGACCCGCCCAACCGGGCAGCTGTTTCACGCATCGAGAGGGCCCGTCGAAAGCTTCGCGGGGCTCTCGCATGTGTCTCGCATGCTCTCGAACTCAACCGGGAATCGACCGGGACACGACCGGGAAAATCAGGAAGGACGCCTCTTAAGATGTCGGACTCGAACGAAGTGTTGGTCGTCGCCTCCAAGATCAAGGCATACATCAAGGACAAGGGGGACATGAAGACCTCGGCGAACGTTCTCGAGGTCCTCTCGGATCGCCTGCGCTCGATGTGTGATCAGGCCGTCGAGAGCGCTCGAAGCGACGGCCGCAAGACGGTACTCGACCGCGACTTCAGCTGAGCGGGAGAGAGCCGTTGTCCTCGTACGGCGGGGAACGCGACGAGCCGAACGCCGAGACGCTCGTCGCGTATCGCTCCCACGTGGGGCGGGTCCGGGCAGCCAACGAGGACAACGGCGGCAGCTTCCGGCGCGCAGACGGCGCCCGGCTGCTGGTCGTCGCGGACGGCATGGGCGGCCATCGCGGCGGGGCGACCGCCAGCCGCGAAGCCCTCGCGACGATCGCGGACGCCTTCGAGGCGGGCTCCGCGGCCGGAACCGCCGATCCGGCAGACGCCCTGCGGCGCGCCATCGAGCGCGCCAACGATCACATCCACGAGAAGGCGACCGCGGATCCCGGCCTCGCCGGGATGGGCACGACGGTCGTCGTCTTCCTGCTCGACGCCAGCGGGCGCGGGACCGTCGCACACGTCGGCGACAGCCGTGCCTACCGACTGCGGGATCGCCGGCTCGAGGCGCTGACGACCGACCACAGCGTCGTCGCCGAGATGCTCCGCCGCGGCGCGCTGACCGCCGAAGAAGCCGCCTACCATCCCCGTCGCAACGAGATCCTGCGCTCCGTCGGCGTGCTCGAGAACGTCGACGTCGAGGTCGGCGAAGTGGCGCTGGCGGCGGGGGACTGGATCCTGCTCTGCTCGGATGGCCTTTGCGGCGTGGTTTCGGATGCCGAGATCGAGGAAGTCCTCGTGGCCGCGCTCGCGGCGCCGCAGCCGCTCGAGCGGGCCGCCGAGGCGCTCGTCGACCTCGCGAACGAATGCGGGGGGCCGGACAACGTGACGGTCGCCCTGCTCGCCCTGCCCCCGGACTGGCAGGCGCGCGGCGATGCGCGCGGCGGCCTCTCGGCGACGCTCCCGGAAGCGCAGGACCGCGCTGCGGAGGCGGTGCCCGCCGAAGAGCGCGAGGCCCGACCGCGCGCCCGCGAGATCCTCGCCGCGCGCAATCGCGAACGCCAGGAAGCCTTCGCCCGGCCGCTCGGCGCGATCGGCACGGGGCTTCGGATCGTGGCGATCGTGCTGTTCGCGGTGCTCGCCTGGCTCCTTTGGCAATCGCGCTGAAGGCTCCGGCAATCGCGCTGAAGGCTCCGGCAATCGCGCTGAAGGCTCCGGCAATCGCGCTGAAGGCTCCGGCAACGCGCTGAAGGCTCAGGCGCACGCCGCGGGCTGCGCGGGAGGAGGAGCCGGTTCAGCGCGGGGTCGCCGTCGTCGGCTCGCCGTCGAAGGCGATCCGGACCGCGACGCCAGCGGGCGTTCGATCGGGATCGAAGGCGATCCGGAGCAGCTCGTCGGCGACCATGACGGGATCGTTGAAGGCGCCCGTGCGCTTGCGCTCGACGAAGCGCTCGCGTTCGGGGAAGTCCGAGGGATCGGCGGCGCGGATCCGGGCCTGCATTTCGGTATCGATGACGCCGGGCGCGACCGAGTAGGCGCGCAGGCCGCTGGAGGCTTCTTCCGCGGCGACCACCTCCGTCAACCGCTCGACCCCCGCCTTCCCCGCACAGTAGGCGCCCCATCCTTCATACGGCTTCCAGGCGGCGCCCGACGACATGTTGACGAGCACGCCGCCGCGCCCCTGCCGCCGCAGATGCCGGACATAACAGCGCGTGCCGATGAAGACGCCGACGAGATTGGTGTCGACGTGGTCCCGGAAGGCTTCCACGGACACGTCGCGGACCGGCGCGATCGGCTCGAGGACCCCGGCGTTGTTGATCCAGAGGTCGACCGCACCGAATCGCTGCTCGATCTCCGGCACGAGCGCCTCCATCGCCTCCGCGTCGCGGACGTCGAGCCGCCGGGCGATGACGCGATCGCCTTCGGCCAGCACGGGCGCCCCCCGCGAGCAGAGGACGAGGCGCATCCCCCGCTCGAAGTAGCGCCGCGCCAGCGCCTCCCCGATGCCGCGGCTCGCCCCGCTCACGAACGCGACCCTTCCCTCGAGCGACGGCATGCCCAACTGGCGATTCCTCCCGGCGGGCGAGCATATCGAAGAAGGCATTCGCCGAGACCCGTCCCGATCCCCTACTCTCGGAGCCCGCATGCCCCCCGCGAAGCACCGACCGAGCCCGCCGAGCCCCTCGAAGAAGACGACGTCGCGCGCCGCGGCGCCGGTCTCGGAGCTCGACCACATCGAGATCCGCGGCGCCCGCGAGCACAACCTCAAATCGATCGACGTCGACATCCCGAAGAAGAAGCTCGTCGTGATGACCGGCGTCTCGGGCTCGGGCAAATCCTCCCTCGCCTTCGACACGCTCTACGCCGAAGGCCAGCGCCGCTACGTCGAGAGCCTCTCCGCCTACGCGCGCCAGTTCCTCGGCCAGATGGAGAAGCCCCGCTACGACACGATCCGCGGCCTCTCGCCGACGATCTCGATCGAGCAGAAGACGACCGGCAACAATCCGCGCTCGACGGTCGGCACGATCACCGAGATCTCCGACTATCTGCGAGTGCTGTGGGCCCGGACCGGTCGCCAGCACTGTCATCTCTGCGGTGCCCGCGTCGAGAGCCAGAGCGCCGAGCAGATCGCGCGCACCCTCGAGCGCCTCGCCGAGGGCACCCGCGTCGTCCTGCTCGCTCCGCTGCTCGTCAATCGCAAGGGTGAGCACCGCGAGCTGCTCGAAGAGGCGCGCCGTTCCGGCTGGACCCGCCTGCGCGTCGACGGCGCGCTCGTGGAGACCGAGGGCCTCACGCACCTCGACAAGCGCAAGAAGCACGACGTCGAGGCCGTGATCGATCGCATCGTCGTCAAGCCGGGCATCAAGAGCCGCCTCAACGAATCCGTCGAGACGGCGCTCCGCATCGGCAAGGGCCAGATGACGGCGGCGATCGAGGGCGAAGGCGACCGGACCTTCTCCGAGAAGGCCGCCTGCGGCCGCTGCCAGGTCTCGTTCCCGGAGCTGACGCCCCAGGCCTTCTCGTTCAACAGTCCCCAGGGCATGTGCAGCGACTGCAACGGACTCGGCACGCGCTTCGAGATCGATCCGGCGCTGGTCGCACCCGACGACTCGCTCTCGATCGACGGCGGCGCGCTGAAGCCCTGGGGCGAGAACGTCTCCGAGAAGGAAGGCTGGGGCAGCGGCTTCCGCAAGCAGATCCTCGCCCAGCTCGCGATCCCCTCGGACAAGCCCTGGAAGAAGCTCTCCGAGAAGCAGCGCCAGCAGATCCTCTACGGCACGGAAGACCGCCGCTACCGCATCAAGTGGAAGAGCAAGGAGGGCAGCGGCGGCCAGTTCGACACGACCTGGGAAGGCCTGATCCCCCAGCTCATGCGCCGCTTCAAGGACACCCAGTCCGAGAGCATGAAGGCCTGGTATTCGAAGTACATGTCGAATACCGCCTGCACGACCTGCCACGGCATGCGCCTGCGCCCCGAGAGCGCCGCCGTCCGCGTCGCCGGCCAGACGCTCGTCGAGATCTCGGCGCTGACGGTCGACGCCGCGCGCGCCTTCTTCGACACGATCGCCCTCGAAGGCGCCGACCGCGAGATCGCCGCCGAGGTCCTGAAGGAGATCCGCGCCCGCCTCGACTTTCTCGCCGCCGTCGGCCTCGGCTACCTCTCCCTCGACCGCGCCGGGCCGACGCTCTCGGGCGGCGAGTCCCAGCGGATCCGGCTCGCGAGCCAGGTCGGATCGGATCTCACGGGCGTCATCTACATCCTCGACGAGCCCTCGATCGGCCTGCATCCGCGCGACAACCGCCGCCTGCTCGACACGCTCTTCCGCATGCGCGACATCGGCAACACCGTCGTCGTCGTCGAGCACGACGAGGAGACGATCCGCGCCGCCGACCACGTCATCGATTTCGGCGTGGGGGCGGGCGTCGCCGGCGGCCACGTCGTGCATGCCGGTACGCCCGAGACGCTCGAACGATCGGCGACCTCGCTGACCGGCGCCTATCTCTCCGGCCGCCGCCGGATCGAGATCCCCGAGCAGCGCCGGATCGCGAAGAGCAGCCTCAAGGTCCACGGCGCGCGCGAGAACAACCTGCGCGACGTCGACGTCGAGATTCCGCTCGGGGTGCTCGTCGCGGTGACCGGCGTTTCCGGGGCGGGGAAATCGACGCTCGTGAACGACATCCTCTTCCCGGCAGCCTCCCGTGCGCTGAACGGCAGCAGCGCCCGCGTCGGCCGCCATCGCCAGATTTCGGGCCTCGGCCAGCTCGACAAGGTGATCGACATCGATCAGCGGCCGATCGGCCGCACGCCGCGCAGCAATCCCGCGACCTACATCAAGGTCTTCGACGAGATCCGCACCTTCTTCGCCGAGCTCCCGGAGAGCCGCGTCCACGGCTACAAGCCCGGGCGCTTCTCCTTCAACGTGAAGGGCGGTCGCTGCGAGTCGTGCGAGGGCGACGGCGTCCGCCAGATCGAAATGCACTTTCTCGCCGACGTCTTCGTGCGCTGCGAGGAATGCCAGGGCAAGCGCTTCAACGAAGCGACGCTCCGGGTCGCCTTCAAGGGCAGGTCGATCGCCGACGTCCTCGACCTCACGATCGCCGAAGGCATCGAGCTCTTCGCCGCGCATCCGAAGATCCGCGAGCCGCTGAAGCTGCTCGAGCGCGTCGGCCTCGACTACATCCATCTCGGCCAGCCTTCGCCGACGCTCTCCGGCGGCGAGGCCCAGCGCATCAAGCTCGCCCGCGAGCTCTCGAAGCGCGCGACCGGGCGGACGCTCTACATCCTCGACGAGCCGACGACGGGGCTCCATTTCGAGGACGTGCGCAAGCTCCTCGCGGTCCTGCAGGAGCTCGTCGACGCGGGCAACAGCGTCGTCGTGATCGAGCACAATCTCGACGTCATCAAGGCGGCGGATTGGCTGATCGACGTCGGGCCGGAGGGCGGCCCGGAGGGCGGCGCCATCGTCGCGTGCGGAACGCCCGAGGACGTGGCGCGCGTCGCCGCCTCCCATACGGGGCGGAGCCTCGCCCCGCTGCTTGCCGACGCAATGCGCGCCGGGGCGCGAGCCGGAGCGCGCAGCCGGGCGAGCGGGGGACCGGCCGCGCCCGGGGCGGCGCGGGCGGGAACTCCGGTCCGCCGGGCGACCCCCAAACCGCGGCGCTCCTCGAAGAGCGCCTGACCCCGATCGCGAAGGCGGCGCGGATCACGCGCCTTCGGGTCGTGTATGTTTCGCCCGCCTGATCGAGCCCGACAGGCTCGCTTTCCCGGCCGCGGCCCGGCGCCGCGCCCCGAACGAGGATCCGATGATTTCCGAATCGATGCTTCTCCGACTGCGACCCGTTGCCGACCGCCTCGCTGGAACCTGCCTCGCTCGCGCTCACGCGCGGGGCATCTCTCGCGGGACCGGCCGCGATCGCGCCGGCCGACTCGGCGCGACGCTCGTGCTGCTCGGCGGTGTGCTCGCCGCCCAGATCGCCGGCGCCCAGGCCGGCACGCCGAAGACGGACGAAGAGAAGGCCTTCTACGCGATCGGGACGGCGCTCGCCCGCAATCTCCAGCAATTCGAGCCGATCTCGGAGCGCGAGCTCGAGCTGGTGCTGCAGGGCCTGCGCGACGTCGTCGGCGAAAAGGTGCTCGCCGTCGAGCAGCAGGAAGGCGGCGCGCTCATCCAGACGATGACGCAGGCGCGACGGGAGAAGGCGATCGAGCTCGAGGCTTCCGCCGCGTCCGCATTCCTCGCCGCCGAGGCCGCCAAGCCGGGGGCAACGAAGACCGAGTCGGGACTCATCATCACGCACATCAAGCCCGGGACGGGTGCGTCTCCGGCCGCGACGGACAAGGTCCGCGTGCACTACCACGGCACCCTGCGCGACGGCACCGTCTTCGACAGCTCGGTCGATCGGGGCACGCCCGCGGAGTTTCCGCTCAACAAGGTGATCCCGTGCTGGACGGAAGGCGTCGCGCTGATGAAGGTCGGGGGAAAGTCCCGGCTGATCTGCCCGGCTGCGATCGCCTACGGCAATCGCGGCGCCCCGCCGCGGATCCTGCCCGGCGCGGCGCTGTCGTTCGAGGTCGAGCTGATCGAGATCGTCAAATGATCCGGGCTCGCCGGACGTGAAGCCGCCGTCGTCCGCTCGGAGACGACGATCGCCGTCGCGGTGAGCGAATAACAGCTGACGAGCCCGAAGAAGGGCAGCCACAGCCGCAGGTCGCGGCCCAGACGGCGATGGGACGATTTGCGGCGGCCCCTGGCGGGCGCGAGCGCGGGCTTCATCAGGGCTCCCTCCGAACGGACCGGGCGGTCCGACGCGCGATGTTCGGCGCGTCTATCGGTGCCGGGAGCTGCCGCCTTGATGCACATCGGCGCGCACGGCGGCGATCGTCGCGTCGTCGCACTCGCGCAGCGCCTGCTCCGGATCGACTCCGAGCTGGCGCGCCAGTTCGACCCAGGCGCGAATCCCTTCGCCGATCAGCGCGAGGCGCTCGGCGCGGTCCGGATCGTGCTCCGCGCGGGATGCGGCGGTCTGCGGGGGCTGCCCTGGTGTCCGGCCCGCGATCCGGCCCGCAGCGCGGGCGCCGGCCTGCGCCACCCTCTCGACGGCTTGTTCGACCGCCGCAGCGGAACGCACCGGCGGTCGCGCACTGCCGTCGGCGCGCGCCGGGGCCGGGAGCGCGGCGATGCGCCCCGCGATCTTGGCTGATCGGGTGAGGGCCGGGAGCGCGCGCGGAATGCCTTCGAAGGGATCGGAGCGCTCGGCACCCGGGCCGCCGGAAGCGGCGCGCTCGGCCGCCTTGATCGCCTCCCAGTTCGCGACCTGCATCGCGGCACTGCCCGGCGACGGGGCGTCCGCGAAGATGTGGGGATGGCGCCGGACGAGCTTCCGGCAGACCGACTCGACGACGCCCCCGAAATCGAACGCCCCCTGCTCCTCCGCCAGGCGCGCCTGGAAGACGACCTGGAAGAGCAGATCGCCCAGCTCGTCGCGAAGCGCCGCGAGGTCGCCCTGCGCAATGGCCTCGTCGACTTCGTAGGCCTCTTCGATGGTATGGGGCGAGATGCTGGAGAAGTCCTGCTCGAGATCCCAGGGACAGCCGCGTTCGGGGTGTCGCAGCCGCGCCATGATCTCCAGGAGCTCGTCGATCCCTGCCATGGGCGCAGCATAGCCAGCGCGCCCATCGGCGGTCGCGGGGGAGAGACGGCTCAAGCGGGACTGCGGTCCGCCGATGGCGGAAGAGTCGCGTTCGGACGGAACGGAGGTCGCGCCGAGATGAGCGAATTGCCTCGCATCCCCCCGACTGCGCCCGTCTCCCCGACGCATCCCCTGCGACCGAGCCGGGAGACGGGCCGCGAGCCCCGCCGGCAGCGCCCCGAGAAATCGCCGAACAAGCGCCGCAGGGACAGGGACGACTCGCCCGCCGAATCCCCCGAGAGCGAGGCCCCGGAGCCGGGGCCGGATACCTCACCGTCGCAAGACGCTGATCCGGGATCGAACGAGAACGAGGCGCCGGAGCCGCCGCCCGCTACGCGCATCGATCTGCGGGTCTAGTGTCCTGAGTCCGAAGTTCGCCGTCGGTTCGCCGAGGAACCTCTTGTGGCAGCGGAGTGCACCGAGATCGCAGCCTCGGGCCGCTCGCAAGGCGCGTGGGGGGGCCGTCGCCGCACGAAGGCGACCGAGCGCAACACCGCGAGAGGCGCAGGATCGGCGCTCAGGCGACTAGCGGCCGCCGCCTCCGACGCGGGCGATGTGGAGGACGCCCCAGCCAGCGGCATCGCTGCAGATGCGCGCGAGCTCGTCGAGGGCGAGCTGCTCGGCATGGGTCGCCGAGCGCGCACGCAGTGTCAGGATGCGCGTTCTCGGGCCGCCGATCTGCTTCATGCGGACCCGGAAATACGGCAGCGTCTCCTCCGGCTCGCGCTTGGGCGGCGGCTGCAGCTCGCGCGAGCGCGGCAGGTCGACCTCGGCGGCGGGCTCGGAGGGGGCGGGGCGACGCGCCGGCACGGCGATCGGGACCGGCTGCGGCCGGGCCGACGGCGGATCGAGCCGATCGAGGATCGCGAGATAGGCGGGCGGCGGCTCGGAGACGACGCAGCCCAGGCGATGGAGACGGGAAGAAGTCGCGACGGGACTGGTCTCCGCTTCGTTCCACACGATGCCCGAGACCCTGATCGGGCTGCCGCCGTGGTCGGGCTTGATCAGCACACGGATCGACTCGCCCTGCACGAGTCCGACGGTGGTGATGATCGCGAAGCCGCCCTCGGAGAGGCTCACGAGCCGCGCCGGGACCGGGCGTTGATTCGGCTGCACGATCTCGCATTGGAGCTTGCAGCGCACCCGCCGTCGTCGCTTGATTCTCGCCAAAACCTGCCTCCGATCGCGCCTCTCGAGTCGTGGTCCTGCATCGACGTCGCAGCGCTCGTGCTGTGTGTGCTGCAGCACCCGCCCTGCTCTGCCATCGCGACTTCTCCGTCACGCGCGACGGCGGACGCCGCGCGATCGGGGCCGTGCGGCGCCACGCAGGGACGGAACGCGACGGCACAGCGCAGGCGAGCGGCAGGCGGCAAGCGAATCCGCGAAGCTCTGCCGCGATTCGCCTCGCACCGGCGGGGCGGCGGGCCTGGCACGCGACGAAGGGGGATCGCGGCAGACCACCGCGGATCGCCGATCGCGCACCGAAACGGCGGGGAGACATCGGATGGGATCGGCAGACGAACGGCAGCTCGAGCGCAGCAACGAGGCGAGGACGCGGGGCTCGCGTCATCCCCGGCCCCGCCGCGGCGAGCGCGCGGGGCGCGGGTGCGAGCGCGCCGGCGGCGCCCTCGGCCTGCTCGCGATCGTCGTCGCCGCGGGCCTCGGCCTCGCGCCGACGCCCGCGGCTTCGCGGCCGCCCAACATCGTCGTGCTGCTGGCGGACGATCTCGGTCATGCCGACGTCGGATTCCGCGGCGGTGAGATCGAGACGCCCGCGATCGATCGGATCGCGCGCGAGGGCGTCGTGCTCGAGCGCTACTACGTCGCTCCGATCTGCTCGCCGACGCGCGCGGCGCTCCTCACCGGTCGCGATCCGATCAAGCTCGGGATCGCCTACGACCAGATCAATCCGTGGGACAACGTGGGGCTGGCCCCGAGCGAGACGACGCTCGCGGAGGTCCTGAAGGCCGAGGGCTACCAGACCGGGCTCGTCGGCAAATGGCATCTCGGCCATACCCAGCAGCACCAGCTCCCGAATGCCCAGGGCTTCGAGCATTTCTACGGCCATCTCCACACCAATACGAACTACTACGAGCACGCCCGCGAGAGCGGGCACGATCTCCAGCAGAACGGCCAGTCGATCGAGGCGAAGGGCGAATACCTGACCCATCTCGAAGCGCGTGAGGCCGTGCGCTACATCCGCGAACGCGATCGATCCCGTCCCTTCTTCCTCTACGTTCCGTTCACCGCCCCGCACAGCCCGATGCAGGCGCCCCGGGCCACGATCGAGAAATACGCGGCGCTCCCCGAGCAGCGCTCGCGGCGCGTCTACGCGGCGATGGTCGACGAGATGGATCGCGCGATCGGCGAGATCCTCGCCGCCCTCGACGAAGAGGAGATCGCCTCCGAGACGATCGTCTTCTTCTCGAGCGACAACGGGGGAGCCGACGTCTTCGGGGGCGTGAACGCGCCGCTGCGCGGATTCAAGGGCCAGACCTTCGAGGGCGGCATCCGCGTCGGCGCGCTGATCCGCTGGCCCGACCGCCTCGAGGGCGGACGCGAGATCGACGAGATGATCACCGTCATGGACCTGATGCCGACGCTCGCCAGCGCAGCCGGGGTTCCGATCCCGAGCAGGGTGCCCCTCGACGGCATCGACTTCTGGCCGGCCATCGCCCGGGATCAGCGCGTCGAGCGCACGAAGCCGGTCGGCTTCGTTTCGGAGATCCCGCTCCCGGGCGTCATCCATCTCGCGCTCTTCGATGGGCGGTTCAAGCTCGTCCAGATCCTGCAGGAGCGGGCGACCGAGACGATCGTGACGAACCACCTCTTCGACATCGAGGCGGATCCGAACGAGAAGACCGATCTCGCAGAGCAGCATCCCGCGGTGGTCGTGCGCCTGCAGCGCCTGCTCGCGGAGTGGCGCCGGCAGCATCCGATGGCGGGAACGCGCAGCACCCTCGTCGCGCCGCCCGGCTGGCTCGCACCGAAGGACTGGGCGAAGGCGGTGCAGCCCTCGTCGCTGCTGCAGCCGAGCTGGAAGAACGAGCTTCCCTTCTCGAAGGCGATCCTCGATGCGACGGCGCATCGCGGCGTCCTGGTCGACGAGGCGACCCGCAAGGAGCTGATCGAGCGCGAATCACGGCGCCGGCAGTCCGAGCAGGAGCAATAGAACCGGGCGGAAGGGCCGGGGCCGGCTCGCGCGCTGCGCGCTGCTAGTCGTGGCCGCCGCCTGGAGCGCGCGACCGCGAGCCGGCGAGCCAGGCGAGCCCGAGCCCCACGAGCAGGGCGGCGCCCGGCTCGGGCACGGGCACGTAGGCGAAGTCGTCGATCAATGCGCGATCCGACCCGGCCGAGCGGATCCGGATCGACTCGATCGCCACGCCCTCGGTCGCCCCGAAATAGCCGCGCCGCGCGTTGCCCGTCAGGCCGGGACTCTGGCTCGCGACGACGTAGGTGCCGAGCAGCACGCCGCCGGCGCCGTGGGTCGTGATCGTCCAGGCGACGTCGAGCGCGTTCAGCGCGAAGCCGAACGCGAGCACGCCGCCGCCGGTGAAGACGATGTCGATGTCGTCGTTCGCCGCGCCCCCCGAGCCGACCGTATCGAGACAGCGGCCGGAGGTTCCGAAGTCGCCGCAGAAGACGTCGTCGATGTGGATGTCCGACGAGAGGGCCGAGACGCTGAAGCCGTCGCTTCCGATCAGGAACGACTGGCTCGTGAAATAGCCGACGGGGATCGAGTCGAAGTCCTGCACGAGCGCGCCGGCCAGGGCGGGATCGGCCGCGCTGAAGATCCGGGTCGCCCCGGCCTCGGGCGCCGCGAGCGACGTGAGCGAGAGTGCGCCGAGGACCATGGCGGCGAGAGCGCCGGATCGACCCGAGCGGGGCCGGGCGCTCGAGGGGGCATCGCCCGACGTCCGCGCCGGATCGGAATCGGGGTTCGGGAGGAGCTGCATCTTCGTTCGGACCTCGGGCAGAAACCCCGCTTCGCTGCGGAGCTTTCACCCGACCCCCATCGGCAGCGATCTCCAGGAAACGGACCTCCGTCACAATCCGGACGGCATTCTGCTGCGAAGCTTCATACCGTGGTGGCCCGAGGGCCGGTCCGAAGCGCCGAACCCGCCCCGAAATTGAGTCCGCGCCTCCAGACCTGCACGAGACCTGCCGATGAGTTGCCGCACCGGACGTCGGGCCCTCGCAAGGCCGGAGCCGGAACAGGAGGTCGACGAGATGGGACTCGAGATCATCGGTGCGGGCTTCGGGCGAACCGGGACCGTCAGCATGAAGGCGGCGCTCGAACTCCTGGGCTTCGGCCCCTGCTACCACATGCGCGAGATCCTGAAGGCGCGCCCCGGGTACAACGACGGTCATCTCGAACTCTGGTCGCAGCACGCCCACGCACTCGCGGAGGGGCGGCCGTCGCCGATCGACTGGAAATCCCTGCTGGCGCGTTATGCGGCCTGCATGGACCACCCGACCTGCCTCTACTACCGCGAGCTGATGGAGGCCCATCCGGAGGCGAAGGTGATCCTGAACGTGCGGGATCCGGAGCGCTGGTTCGTCTCCTGGCAGACGCTCTTCGAGGGGCTCGGCTTCATGCGCACGGTCGGACGATTCGTCCCGCGCGTCCGCCGGGCGATCGACATCATCGACGTCCTGATCCGGGACGGCCAGATGAAGGGCCGCATCGACCGCGAATCGAACATCGCGGAGTTCCTGCGCCACAACGCCGAGGTCGTCGCGACGGTGCCGCCCGAGCGGCTGCTCGTGTTCGACGTCAAGCAGGGATGGGAGCCGCTCTGCGCGTTCCTCGGCGTGCCCGTACCCGACGCGCCCTTCCCGCATCTCAACGAGAGCAAGGGCTCGATGCAGGCCCGGCTCTTCCAGTTCTGGCTCGAGACGACCTCACCGCGCGCACGCGCGGCCTGGGCCCTGGGCGCCGCCAGCGTGGTCGCTGCGTTCCTGCTCCGCGCCTTCTGAGCCGACGTCCTAGGCGAGCGTGCCGCCGTCGACGCGGATCTCCTCGCCGTTGATGTGGATGCCGTCCTCGCTGGCGAGCATCGCGATCACGCCCGCCACCACCTCCGGTCCCAGCGGCTTCGAGATCGACATCGTGCGCGCCATCAATCGCATGTCGGCATCCTTCGGCAGGATCCCGTCCCCCGACATCGCGGTCTGGATCGAGCCGGGGTTCACCGCATTGCAGCGCAGCCCCTGCTTGCCGAACTCGACGGCGAGCGTCCGCGTGAGCGCGCTGACGCCGCCCTTGCTGGTCCCGTAGGCCGCGCCGTAGGGCAGGCCCGCGAGCGCCGAGGTCGAGGAGGTGTTGACGATCGCGCCGCGCGTCGCGAGCAGATGCGGCAGGGCCGCCTGGCAGAGCAGGAACGTCCCGACGAGGTTGACCTCGAGCACCCGCCGGAACTGATCGACCGTGATCTGCTCGAAGTGCTGGAGCAGGATGATGCCGGCGATGTTGCAGAGCGCGTCGAGGCGCCCGAAGCGGTCGATGCAGGCCTTCATCGTCTCCCGCACCTCGGCCTCGCGCGTCACGTCGCAGCGGGCATGGGCCGCCGCCGCGCCCAGCGCCTCGCATTGCTTCGCCGTTTCCTGCAATCCGTCGACCGCCAGATCGATCAGGAAGACCGAGGCGCCCTCCGAGGCCAGCCGGAGCGCCGTCGCGCGTCCGATCCCCGCCGCCGCCCCGGTCACGAACGCCACCTTGCCTTCGAATCGTCGCATGCCTGCCTGCTCCTGCTGATGGGACGGCGCGGATCGCGGCCCCGGGCGGCCGGAGCTTCGCGCGCCCGGGGCCCGCTGGCGACCCTCGCGGCCCCGATGCTGGGCGGATTCCTGCCCGCCCCTGCGAATCTCACGCGCCGTCAGCCGACGTTCCGCAGGCGACTTCCGTCCCCGCGAAAGAATTCCTGCGATTTCCGAAGGGTCGCCGCCACAACCCCGTACCAGAGGCACGTGCAGCTTCGTGCCCTGGCTCAATCGGCCACGCCCCGCCCCGCGGTGCGTCTACGGAGTTGTCCATGTTGTTCCTGCGCCGAGCCCATCGCACTGCTTCGCTCTTCTCGCTTCTCGCCCTTCTCGCCCTTCTCGCCGTCATCGGCTTCGCCTCGTCCGCAAGTGCCGCGATCGTCACGGCCCCGGCGACCTCGGGAGGCAGCCGCCCCGTCGAGGGAACGCTGACCATCGACGACGGCATCGATCCGGGCAATCTCGTGATCACCTTCGAGCTCGATGCCGCCGCCGGCGACATCCGCGGGTTCCTCGCCCAGATCTCGGACGAGAGCCTGATCAGCGGCCTCTCGGTCGTCGGATACGACAACCGCGCCAGCCAGTTCGGGGTCGACCGGATCGGCAAGGCCGTGAAGAGCCGCGGCCTCGGGCAGCCGGGCTCGGCCTGTCCCTGTGATTTCGGCCTGAAGTTCCCCTCGAAGACGGGCACGAGCGTGTCGTTCACGCTGACCCACGCGACGGTCGACCTGACCCTCGATCTCTTCTACGGCCAGGACTTCGCAGTGAAGGCCGCGAAGATCAAGACGGAGAACGGCTCGGGCAAGTCGAAGGGCATCAAGACGGCGATCCTGCAGGGGCAGGTGCCGAACGTGGTCCCGGAGCCGACGACGGCGGTCCTGATGGTTCTCGGCCTCGGCGGACTGTCGTTCGCGGGCCGCGCCCGGAAGGTCTGATCCCGCTCGAGCGGAGTCCTCGGACCACTCCGAGTCGATCGGGCGATCCGATCACGAACGAACGAACGAACGGCGTCGCCTCTCTGTGGAGAGGCGGCGCCGTTTGCGTTGGGTCGCCGTGAGCCGGCGCGGGCGATAGATTCCGGCGCTCGGCATCGGCTGCCATCCAACTCGCCGACGAGGGCCATGATCCATGAGACATCGCGAACGGAGTCGCAGGCACTTCGGATTGCTCGCCCTGGCCTTGCTGGGCCTGCTCGCCGCCGGCGGCTGTCGCAGCGTCGAGGGCGACGCCACCCGCATCCAGGTCTTCAAGACGGCGACCTGCGGCTGCTGCACCAAGTGGATCGACCATCTCGAAGCAGCAGGCTTCGAGGTCGAAGCGAAGGACCTCCCCGATCTCGCTGCGCTGAAGAGCGAGAACGGCGTTCCGGGCGAGCTGGTCTCCTGCCACACCGCCCTCGTCGACGGCTACGTGCTCGAGGGCCATGTCCCGGCCGCCGACATCGAGCGCCTGCTCTCCGAGCGCCCGGACGTCCGCGGCCTCGCGGTGCCCGAGATGCCGCTCGGATCGCCGGGCATGGAGCATCCCGATCCTTCGCGGCACCAGGCCTACGACGTCCTTTCCTTCGGCCCGAGCGGGGTGCGCGTCTACGCCTCCCATCCCGCCGCGAGCTGATTTCGAGGAGGATCGCGCATGTTCGCCCACGGAATGCTGCTGCCCATCATGGCCCTGGTCGGCTGGACCTTCGTGATGTGGTTCTGGATGTACGCGACCCGGATTCCCGCCATCCAGCAGGCGGGCATCGACATGAACAAGCTCTCGCGGACCGGGGCGCCCCTCGTCCTGCCGCCCCGGGTCGCCCGCGTCGCGGACAACTACAACCACCTCCACGAGCAGCCGACGATCTTCTACGCGACGGCGCTGGTCGCCCAGCTCGCGGGGGGGATGGACACGCTCACGATCGGCCTCGGCTGGGCCTATGTCGGCATTCGCGTCCTTCATTCGCTGATCCAGGCCACGCGCAATCCCATTCCGATCCGCTTCGCCGTGTTCACCCTCGGCTCGCTCGTCCTGATGGCCATCTGGGCCCGGACGATGCTGCGCTTCGTCTGACTCGATCCCATCCATGCCGATCAGCGAGCCCGTCGACGTCTTCGCGCCCGATCTCCTGAAGGGCCAGGTCGCCTTCGTCACCGGCGGTGGCACCGGCATCGGCCGCGAGATCGCCCGCGTCCTCGGGCGCCACGGCGCGCGCATCGCGATCGCCTCGCGGCGACGCGCGGTCTGCGAAGAGGCCGCCGCCGAGCTCCGGGGCGAAGGCATCGAGGTCCTCGTCGATCAATTCGACGTTCGCAAGCCCGAGGAAGTCGAGCGCGTCGTTCACGGCATCCTCGAGCGCTGGGGCCGGCTCGACATCCTCGTGAACAACGCCGCCGGCAACTTCCCCGCGCCGATCTCGAAGATCTCGTACAACGGCTTCAAATCCGTCGTCGACATCGATCTGCTCGGCACCTACAACTGCTCGAAGGCGGCCTTCGAGCTCGCGATGCGCGAGCGCGGGGGCAACATCGTCAACATCGCCGCGGCCTTCGAGCTGCGCGGAGTCTCCTGGCAGGCCCATGTCGCGGCGGCGAAATCCGGCGTCCTCTCCCTGACGCGCACCTGCGCCGTCGAATGGGGGCCGCACGGCATCCGCGTCAACGGCGTGAATCCCGGAGCGACGGGCAATACCGAAGGCATGAAGCGCTTCTCGGAAGCCGTCCGCGGCAGCGATACGAGGCCGACCAATCCGCTCGGCGTGACGAGTCACGGCCAGGACATCGCCCTCTGCGTGCTCTTTCTCGTCTCGCCCTCGGCGCGCCACGTCTCGGGCCAGGTGATCTCCGTCGACGGCGCGGGATCGGTCGACGAGCTCAAGATGCCGGTCCCCGCACCGGGCGCCGGACCGGCCTGATCCCGGCGTGCGGAGCCGATGCGGCGACGCCGTCGAATCGTGATCATCCCGCCACGCCCCCCGTCCACCTGGACGACCGGCTGAAAGGAGCCCGGATGAAGACGAGCCTCTCGGGTCGAACGGCGATCGTGACCGGCGCGGGCCGCGGGATCGGCCGCGCGACCGCGCATGCGCTCGCGGCCATGGGCGCGAACGTGGTCGTCAACGATCTCGGCGCCGCCCTCGATGGCGCCGGCAGCGACTCGGCGCCGGCGGAGACCGTGGCCCGGGAGATCCGGGACGCCGGGGGCAGCGCGATCGCGAATCGCGACTCCGTCGCGGAATGGAAGAGCGCGGGGCGCATCGTCGAGGCCGCGCGCGACACCTTCGGCGGCGTCGACATCCTCGTCAACAACGCGGGCCTGTCCGTGGCGAAGCCGATCTGGGAGGTCGATCCCGAGCTCTTCGATCGCGTCTGCGACAGCCACGTGAAAGGCACCTTCTACTGCACCCGGCACGTCGTGGAACCCATGATGAAGCAGCGTTGGGGCCGGATCGTGAACATCGTTTCGCGCGCGGGGATCATCGGCGTCGCCAGCAATTCAGCCTACGGCGCGGGCAAGGGCGGCGTCTTCGGCTTGACGAACGTGATTGCCCGGGATCTCGCGCCCCACGGCATCACCGTCAACGCCGTGAACCCTTCGTCGACGGAGACGCGAATGGTCACGACCGCCGTGGAGACGTTCCGCGCCCAGGGAGGCGACGCGGCGGTCCGCGCCGAGAACCTGATGAAGGTGGCGCAGCAGCCCGAAGACGTCGCGGTGCTGATCGCGAGCCTCTGCAGCGAGGAGGCTGCCGGCATCAACGGGCAGATCTTCTTCGTCGCGAAGAGCGAGATCGGGCTCTTCCAGCCGCTCACGCTCGGCCAACGCCGATCGAAGGAGGGCGCCTGGAGCGTCGACGAGCTCGTCGCTGCGCTCGGCGGATTCGAGCCCCATCCGCTCGAGACGCCCTACGGCCGCTGAGCCGCCCTCAATCCAGTGTGACGTCGACCCGGCGGATCTCGGCGTCGAAGCGGCCGGGCGGTTCGTAGGCATCACTGACGGGTGTATCGGCGTCGAAGCCGATGTCGAAGGTGTCCGTCATCTCGGGCAGCTTCGAGATCGTGCGCGCGATGCGCCCCCGGCCGACCTCGCGCCCGTCGATCCGGATGATCAGCTCGCCGCCCGCATTCACGCCGCCATCGGAAACGAATTGATAGGCCAGGATCGATCGGCCCGTGGGCAGCCCGCTGCTCGCCGCGACCCGCGACTGATCGCCCTCGAGCTGCGAGGCGGCCATCAACGCCACGGGAACGCCGCGCTCGACATGGAAGCTCCAGCCACCGAACCGGCTCCCGAGCGCCACGACGACGCCGTTCGCGGCCGGCGCTTCGGCGGCGGCCTTCGGCGTCGATGAAGTCTGCGAGGCCCTGACGGCCGGCGTCACGATCTCGGCCGTGATCGTGAAAGACCGGTTCAGGATCGGAGCGGCGCTCACGACGGGGACGCTGATGTCCGGCCCCCAGTAGGTGTAGCTCCGGGATTTTCGCAGCTGGCTCGCGGCGGCGAGAAAGCGATCCATCGAGAGGCGATTGTCGAGGGGCAGGACCTGGTTGCGCTTCGCCTCCTCGAGAAAGAGAGCCTGCAGCTCGGCGAGCTTCTCCGGCTCACGCGCGGCGAGATCGCGGCCCTGCGAGAAATCCCGGCGCAGGTCGTAGAGCTCCCAGGCGTAGTCGGCGGGCGATTTCGTGCTGCGCACCGCATCCCAGGGTGCGGAGGCGGGCGTCGTGCTCGCGAGCCAGCCGTCGGCGTAGATCGCCCGGTTGCCGAGCATCTCGAAGTACTGAACCCGATGGCGCTCGGGCGCCTTCGGTGCATCGAAGGTGTAGGCGAGGTCGATGCCGTCCATCGGCTGCTGCGGGACGCCGTTCACGACCTCGGGCGCGGCGATGCCGACGGCTTCGAGGATCGTCGGCACGATGTCAGTGACGTGGCTGAACTGCGGCCTAATGCCGCGGCTCTCGATCCGCGCCGGCCACGCCAGGACCATCCCGTTGCGCGTCCCGCCGAGATGCGAGGCATACGATTTCGTCAGCCGGAGCGGTGCGTTCGTCGCCCACGCCCAGCCGTAGCCCCAGTTCGGGACGGCCTGCGGGCCGCCGATCGCGCCCAGCCGCGCGAGGATCGCCTGCTCGTCTTCGCGCGTTCCGTTCGCGAAATTCGACATCGGATTCATGCTGCCGTGGAGCCCGCCTTCGGCGGACGCGCCGTTGTCCCCCTCGATGAAGACGACGAGGGTGTTCTCGGCGAGGCCCATCCGTTCGAGCTCGCCCAGCAGACGGCCGAATTGATGATCCTGGTGCGCCAGCATGCCGGCGTAGACCTCCATGAAGCGCGCGTTGATGCGTCGCTGCTCCGGCGTCAGGTCCTTCCAGGCGGGAATGCCCTCGGGCCGCGGCGTGTTCACCGTGCCGCGCGGAACGATGCCCTGCTTCTTCTGGCGCGCGACGATGTCGGCGCGCATGCGGTCCCAGCCCGTGTCGAAACGGCCCTCGAACTTCGCGATCCAATCGGCGGGCGCCTGCAGCGGGGCGTGGGCCGTGCCCGTCGCGTAATAGAGGAAGAAGGGCTTGCCCGGGGCTGCGGCCTGCTGATTGTGGAGCCAGAGGATCGCGTCGTCGGTGAGGACCTCGTCGAGCACACGGGGCTCGGCCGCCTCCGCTTCGCCGGACGTCCCGTCATGAATCGATAGCGGCGTGATGCCCCGGTAGAGCGCGGGCGTGAACTGGTTCGTCTCGGCGGCCATGAAGCCGAAGAAATATTCGAAGCCGAGGCCGGTCGGCCAGAGATCGAACGGGCCGGCGGCGGAGACGTGATGCTCGGGGGCATTGTGATGCTTGCCGAACATCGCCGTGTTGTAGCCGTTCTGGCGAAGGATCTCGGCGATCGTGGCGGCGCTCTTCGGGAGCAGGTTGTCGTAGCCGGGGAAGCCGGTCGTCAGGTTGGCGACGATGCCGTTGTGGACCGCGTGGTGATTGCGACCGGTCAGGAGCGCGGCGCGGGTCGGGGAGCACATCGCCGTCGTGTGGAACCGGTTGTAGACGAGCCCCTCGCGGGCAAGGCGATCGAGGCTGGGCGTCGGGACCGGACCGCCGAAGGTGCTCGCCGCCGCGAAGCCGACGTCGTCCGTCAGGACGACGAGGACGTTCGGCGCGCCGGCCGGCGGTGCGATCGGGGCGGGGAAGGACGACTTCGAGTCGGCGAGGGTCGCGCCGATCGTGCCGCCAAAGGGCGCCTCCGGCTTCGGCAAGACGTTCACCGGCGCGCTCGGCGCGCTCGGCGCGGCCGGAACGGCCGGATCGGTGGGACGAGCAGGCTGCGCGAAGCCGGGCGCCGCAGCGAGCACGAGGACCAGCGCCGCAGCAGCGAGGACGAGTGATCGATGCGCGCCCCCGCGCAGCACGGGGCGGCGCGCGGCGCGGCGCATGGGCGCAGGACGAGAGGACGAGCGGCCAGTCGGAACGGGAATGAAGAGCATGGCCGAACCCTAGCAAGAAGGATGAAGGCCCCGAACGCCTCGTCGCCCGCCGCGGAATCGTCTGGATCCGATGTTTCGCGACACAGGGCTCCGCTGGATCCCATCGTCTCGGAAACGGGCGACGTCGTGGCGATCCGGCTGCTTGGACCGTCGCGATCCGCGCGGCCGATCTTCGCGAAGAGCGCGCGCGTCCGACCTTCACCCCATCCCGGTCTCAGGACAACCCCGAAGCGAGCGCCCTGTCCCGTGCGCGACTCAGGCCTCGGCGACTTCGAACCGACACAGGCGGGAGCCCGTCCCTGGATTCCCAGTCATCGGAGAGCAGCACGTGTCGGAATCGTCGACCCGGATCGCGGAGATCCAGAAGCGCGGACATCATCGGTTCAAGGCCGATCTCGTCACCGTCCAGACCGAGCTCTCGGAGATGGTGGAGTTCACCCGCCATAGCAGCGAGGCCTGCAACGACATCGCCGCCCGCTTCGGTGCGATCTCCGACGTCGCCACGAACGCGAAGGGGCGCTCCGGCGACGCGCGTTCGCTCGTCGAGTCCGCCTCCGGCAGCATGGAGGAGATGCGCTCCGCCCTGCGCAAGGTGGAGACCCTCGGACGCGACATCCTCAGCATCGCCGAGGAGACGAAGATGCTCGCGCTGAACGCCGGGATCGAATCCGCGCGATCCGGCGTCGCCGGGCGCGCCTTCGGCGTCATCGCGAGTCAGGTCAAGGAGCTCGCCGAAAACGCGAGACGCACGGCGGACAGCGCCATCACGGGATTGAAGACCGTCGAGCAGCTCGGAAGCCGTGCGGCGAAGGAGATGTCCTCCGCCACGGCGAGCACGAACGAGCTCGACGACTCGATCCATTCCCTCGCCTCGCTCATCGGCGAGACCGTGCAGGACAACGAAAAAGCCAACGAGGGCGTCCATCTCGCGAGCCATCGGCTCTTCGTCACCCTCGCGAAGCTCGACCACATCATCTGGAAGCTCAACACCTACTTGAGCGTCGCGGAGGGCGAGGCCCAATTCCAGTTCGTCGACCATCACAACTGCCGGCTCGGGAAATGGTACGACGACGGCCCGGGGCGCAAGAACTTCTCGAAGGTGCCCGCCTATCCCGCCCTCGAGGCACCGCACGCCCTCGTCCATACCGGCACCCGCGCGGTCCTCGCCGAGCTCGGCGCCCGGGCCGAGACGCTCTCGGCGGCCCAGATCGAAGCGATCGCACGCGGGCTCGAGCAGATGGAGCGGGGGAGCGAAGGCGTCTTCCGGGTTCTCTCGGAGCTGACGGCGCGCTAGCGTGACCGGATCTGATCGGCCGCGCGTGTGCGGTGGAGGCATCATCCGATGATTCGATGGATCCAGCTCGCTGTCTTCGTTTCCTTCGTTGCGATCGGCCTGCCGGAGCGGGCGTCGAGCCAGCAGCCGCCCGGGATGGATCCGGCGCGGATGCAGGAGATGATGAAGCAGATGCAGGACCCGGCGGTCATGCAGCGGATGCAGCAGCAGGCCGAGGCCTCGCGGGCCTGCATGAACGAGATCGATCCGGATCGGCTCGAGGCGCTCAAGGCGCGCGGCGAAGCCTTCGGGCAGGAGATCGAGGCCCTCTGCGCCGCCGGCAAGAAGGATGCGGCGCTCGCCCGCGGCCTCGCGTTCCACAAGGAGCTCGAAGGCGATCCGACGGTCGCGAAGCTGCGGGAATGCTCCAAGGGCATGACCGAGATGATGAAGAACATGCCCGGCTTCGCGCCGGAGGAACTCGTTCGCGAAGAGGCCCCCGAGCGCGAGGACATCTGCAGCGGGAAGCGCTGAGCTTCGCCGGCCCTGGCCGGGACGCTCAGCCCGCCTCGGCGATCCGCTGCAGGTCCGCGAGCCCGTCGTCGAAGGTCTCGCCCATCATCGCATCCACGTCGACGAAGACACCGATCACGCGCTGAACGAACGACGCGGGCCCCGACATCTCCCAGAGCACCTCGGTGGCCCCGTCGACGCCCTTCAAGGTGAAAGAGGCCTCGTTCGTCGCTGCGAAGGGCTCCAGGAAATCCAGGCGGATCGCGATCCATTCGGGCTCGCGCGCCTGCGTGATCTCCATGCTGCCCGAGCCGACCTCATCGCTCGTCCACGCGGAGACGGCTCCCTCTCCCGCCCTCGGCCCGCGGTATTCGATCGCGATCTCGGGGTCCATCTTCGCCCAGGGATTCCAACGATTGAACGCGTGGAGATCCGCGATGAGCGGATAGACCCGCTCGGGCGGCGCGCCGATGCGGGCCGAGCGCGCGATGTGGATCGTCGACGGTCGATTCGCCGCCAGACCGAGGATGAAGGCCAGACAAAGGAGCACGACGATTCCGATCCACTTGAGCATGGTGAGACTCCTCGCCCGCCTCGCCCCCGCGACCCCGGCATGATGGATTCGCGCGGCCGCGAGGGCAATGCCCGGCGACCGCCCGACCGGGCCCGGCGAAGGCGCGAACGCGCGCGGCGGGGGATGGGCGGGGCGCTCGCGGCTGGTATCGTCCGGCCATGACGACGGAAACGATTCATGGCGCGTGTCTTTGCGGGGCGGTCGAATACGAAGCCGACGGCCCCTTCGCCGGCTTCCAGTACTGCCACTGCTCCCGGTGCCGGCGATTCACGGGCAGCGCCCATGCGGCGAACCTCTTCTGCCCGCCGGCCCAGTTCCGATTCACGAAGGGCGAAGAGAACGTCGGGCGCTATGCGCTCCCGGATGCGCGCTTCTTCGCCACTTCGTTCTGCCGCACCTGCGGCAGCAGCCTGCCCTGGCTCAATCAGGCGGGAACGACCGTGATCATCCCGGCCGGAACCCTCGACGAAGGCCCCTCGGTCCGTCCGGCCCGGAGCATCATGTGGGGCTCGCGCGCACCCTGGTACGTCGAGGTCTCCGAGCTCGAGAAGCACGACGAGATGCCGCCGCGCAAGGCGAAATGATCGCAACCGGCGCCCTCGACGAGACGGCGGACATCGAGCGGGCCCGATGCGAGACCGCTCAAGCGCCGCCGACGGCGGGCGTTGCGGCGCGCTCGAGCTCCCGGGCAACCGCCTCCTCGACGACCGTCCCGGCAAAGAAGCGCGGATTCGCCTCGGAGTAGAATCGCGCTGCGTTGCCGAAGACGAAGGCCCTGAAGTCCTCGCGCGACATCCAACCCTTCTCCACGTTCTCGTAGGCCTCGGGGAGGACCTCCTGCATGTCGGGCACGTCCCAATGGCCGATGTCCGAGCTGAAGAGCGCCCGGAGCGGCCGGCCGCGGGGCACACGCGATCGATCGAAGGCGAGGCTCGAGAGCGGATCGTCGGCCTCGCAGCCGAACGCGAGGCTCGGAACGAACAGGTCGACGAGCTCCTCCGCGCTCCGGATCTGCATCGCTTCGAAATCGTCGAACGGCCCGGCCTGAGCGAAGGCACCGGCTGCGACGCCGACCTCGACCCCGCCCCGCGCCGTCAGCATCGAGCCGTATTGCTGGAGCAGGCTCGCGACCCGAGCCGTATCGATGCGCCCCGGGTCGTAGCGGCGGACGGCGTCGATGTTGCGCTTCTCCCAATGGGAGATCAGATCGCCGAGCAGACCGACCGCCCAGTGGACCCCGCCCTCGAGCAGCGCGAGGCGCAGGGCCGGAAACCGCCGCGTCACTCCGCCCATCACGAGCGATTTCGCGAGCGCCTCCCCCGACGCCGCGAAATGGCCGATGTGGTTGAACGCGTAGTTCGTCGGTGAACGTCGGAAGCCGATCCCCATCGTCGAAGAGTGTGCCGCGAGCGAGACGCCGAGCTGGGCGGCACGGCGCCAGAACGGATCGTAGTCGTGGATGCTGTCGATTCCGTATCCGTCGAACCAGACGCGATGGGGATGCCGGTGCTCGTCGGGCACCGGGCGCTCGACGAAGCTCGGAATCAGGACGGTCTTCAGCCCCAGCTCGAGAACGGCGTGCTCGAGGGCCTCGATGCCCTCCTCGGGCGAATGGAGCGGGACCACCGCCGCCGGCGTCAGGCGATCCGCGTACGGGCCGAAGATCTCGGCGGCATAACGATTGAGCGCGCGACATGCGCCCCGGCGATGCTTCTCGTCGCGAACGTGCGGAAACACGAGCCCCGCGCTGCCGTACATGATCGCGAAGTCGAGACCGATGGCGTCCATGCGCTCGTACAGGAGCCCCGGAGCCATCGCGGTCGCGATGTCGAGCGCGCTCTCGGCCGGAATCGCCCACCACGGCCCACGCACCGCCTGGCCCTGGTCCCGCCTCTCGGGTGCGAGCCGCTCGACGCCGAGGGTGCCGGTTCCGCAGGAGGCATCGGCGTAGAGCACGAACACGTCGCCGATGCCCTCGTCGGCGAGGAAGCTCGCGAGGGCCGGCGCATACTCGACGTAGTGGCCGTCGGCGTCGATCACCGGATGCCCGAGGCCTGCGCGGATCGCCCGCACACGTTCGATCTTCTCTTCGCTGGACATTTCGCCCTCCCCGATCCGCGGATCGCGTGAGCCCGGCCGACCGCTCGCGCGGGGCCGGGCGCTCGCATCGAGCATCGCGCAGAATCCGCGCATCGGCGATTCGAGTCCGCGCGTTCCTCGAGGCGGATCGGCGCCCGGCCGGCGAGTCCCGGCTAGTCGCCGACGAGCTCGCGATAGGCCTCGCCCCAGCGATCGTGATAGGCCATCGCCGAGACCGGCTTGCGCGCGAGGGGGCCGTGGCCGCCGGCCTGCGGATGGCCGATCGGAACGACGGCGTGCAGACGCCAGGGATCCGGAATGCCGAGCGCATTTCGCCGAAGTCTGCCGAAGCCTGGTGCATGGCCAGCGAACCAGCTCGAATCATCGTCTCCAGAGAGCGGATGGCTCGATCGCCCACATGCCAACGACGATTTGCCTCGCGAACGGAGCCGACGGCGAGTCGACCCTCTCGGGCATCAGCGTCGACATCACGGATCTACACGACGCCGATCAACGCCGGATGGCGTCGATCGGCCGACTGGCGGGTGGAATCGCTCACGAGCTGAACAACGCGCTCACCGTGATCATGGGGAGCCTCGACCTCCTCGAGGCGGGTGAGGATCTCCTCGCGCCGATGCGCGAAGCGAGGGAGCGGGCTGCTTCCGTCACGAAGTCGATTCGCGCGCTGGCGAACGCCGCGAACGTGCGGTTGGAGACCTCGATCGAAGACTCGCACGACGTCATCTACGTCGATCCCGAAGCGCTCGGCGTGGCGATCCTCGAGCTCGTCCGGAACGCCCTCGAGTCCCTGAAAAAGGGAGGTCGGATCACTTTCCACGTCCGGCCCGAGGCGTCTGGTCGCGGCGAGGTCGAGATCGCCGTCGAGGACGATGGCCGGGGAATGCCCGAGGAGATTCGCGCCCACGCCGAGGAGCCCTTTTTCACCACTCATGCGTTCGGCGCGAATCGAGGTCTCGGACTGAGCGCCGTGTACGGGTTCACCGTCCAGAGCGGAGGGCGACTCGAAATCGCCAGCGAGCCGGGTCGCGGAACACGGGTGGTTATCTGGCTCCCGGTCGACGACCAAACCACCGTCGAGAGCGAAGGAGAGGTCGATGCGTCGCTCCCCGTCTCGGTATTGATCGTCGAGGACGATCCGCGTGTGCGGTCCGTCGTCGTTCGGACGGCGACGGCGCTCGGGTATCGGGTTCGTTCGGTGGACTCCGCGGAAGCGGCCCTGGCGGCGATCCGTGCAGAGACCCTCGAGGTGGTCTTCACCGACGTCGTCCTCGGTGCGGGCATCGACGGCGTGATGCTCGCCAGACAGATCCACCAGAGCCATCCCCGGATCTCGATCGTGATTGCGAGCGGCCATCCGGAGAGTCAGCTGGGCATGGAGCGCCTGCAGATTCCTCATGCGTTCCTTGCCAAGCCCTTCACGCGAGCGCAGATCGACCGGGCGCTGAGCGGGGCAGCCGAGCTCGCCCGCTCGGCTCGGGATCGGCCCGCGAACCGCGATCCCGCATGAACGGCAAGCGGCCGCGACGGCCTGCTTCAGCCACGAACGTGATTGAATCCCCCGACCGTGTACCCTGCGCCGCCTCGTCTCGGATCTCCGCTGCCGCCAGTCCGACGACGAGCTCGCCCATCGGCGGCGCGGGAAGGAAATCATGCGCTGGCTGCTGCTCGGAGGCGTGTTCGGGCTCTATGCCTCCTTCGGCCTCGTCGCGACCTGCCTCGCGCCGCTCGTCTCGCTCGTCGAGCACGAGCTCGGCATCGGCCATGCGGCGATGGGCAGCATCCTCGGCGCCTGGCAGCTCGTCTACATGGTCACCGCCATTCCCTGCGGTCTGCTGCTCGATCGGCTCGGCAGCCGCGCTGCGCTGACGCTCGGGATCGCCCTGATCTCGCTCTCCGCCCTCGCCCGCAGCGCCGCGACCGACTTCACGACGCTGCTGCTCTCGGTCATGGCCTTCGGGCTCGGCGCGCCGATCATCTCGACCGGAGCGCCCAAGGTCATCACCGAGTGGTTCCAGGGCCCGAGCCGTGGCCTCGCGATGGGCATCTACGCGACCGGCCCCGCGATCGGCGGCGCGCTCGCGCTGACGCTGACGCATTCATGGCTGCTGCCCTGGCTCGAGGACTGGCGCACGATCATGCGGCTCTGGGCCGCCGTCGCCGCCTTCACGGGCGTCGCCTGGCTCGCCGTGACCGGGAGCGCGCAGTTTCGCGAGGCCGAAGAGCGCAGGCGGCTCAGCGGCTCGATGCCCCAGCTCTCGGCGATGCGGGAGCTGATCGCGCTCTCCGACGTCCGCATCCTGTTGGCGATGGCGATGGGGACCTTCCTGATCGCGCACGGCATCGGGAGCTGGCTCCCGGCCCTGCTGCATGCGCGCGGCCTCTCGACGATCGATGCCGGCTACTGGTCGGCGATCCCGACGCTCGTCGGCATCGCCTCGGCACTCGTCGTTCCGAGGCTCGCGATCCCGTCCCGGCGCCGCGCCCTGCTGTTCCTGCTCGTCGCGACCTCCGGCCTATCGACGCTCTTCCTCCAGCTCGAAGCACGCCCTTCGCTGCTCGCCGGCCTGGTCCTGCAGGGCGCGGCGGCGACGGTGCTGACGCCGATCCTCGTGCTGACCCTGCTCGAGCTCCCCGGCGTGGGCGAGAAGCGCGCCGGGACGGCGAGCGGGCTCTTCTTCTCGGCGGCCCAGATCGGCGGCGTGCTCGGGCCGTTCGGGCTCGGCGTGCTCTACGACCTCTCGGGCGGATTCGCGCTCGGGCTCGCGGCGATGACGTGCACTGCGATCGCCGTCCTTTCGGGGATCGGCGGATTCGGTCGCAGCGAGCCGCCCCGATGAATCATCGGCCGAGCATGGCGCGCAGGGCCGCGACGGAATCGAGGTCGTCGAGGGCAGCCATGGTGCGCGCGCGGAAGTTCGTGGTGAACATGCGCCTCGATTCGGTGTCGTAGGGCGGGACGAGCGAGAGGAACGAGGCGATCACGCCGTAGGCCGCTTCGATCCGATAGGCCTCCCAGGCCGCGTCGAAGGCGATCGGACTGCCGCCGAGCGCTTCCCGGGCAGCGAGGTAGTGGCGGACGAGCTCGTGTTCTTCGCGGCGGCGATCCTCCGACTCGAGCCCCATCGTCAGGAAGAATCCGAGGTCGCGCATCGGCGTGCCGATCTTCGCCATGCCCCAATCGAGGAAGCCGACGCGGTCGCCGTCGATGAAGAGATTGCCGATGTGGGCGTCGCCGTGGATCAGCGTCTGCGGGCCGCGCGCCCAGGCTGCTTCGATCGCGTCGTGATGGTCGATGTAGAGCCGGGCGACCTCGAGATAGGCTTCGCTGAGCCGATCGGCGCAATGATCGATCACGTGGCGAAGCGTCGTGAGCACGAATTCGGGGGCCTTGCCGCGGCGGGAGGTCGCCCAGGGCGCCACCTCCGCGAGCCGCTCCGGCGCTTCCCAGCGCACGTGCAGCTCCGCGAGCTCTTCGATCGCCGCACGCGCGAGCCGGCCCGGGACGGCCCAGGATCCATCGGAGATCGCGCAGCCGCGCGCCGTGAGATCCTCCAGCAGCATCAGGAAGGCACCGCCCTCTTCGGTCGCCGCGAAATGGCATTCCGGGACGCGCATCGAGATCGTCGGCGCGACCGCTCGATAGAACTCGACCTCGCGCGTCCCCATCCCGGCGGCACCGATGCGCGCGCGATGGTCCAGATCCCGCGGCGGGAGCTTGCAGAAGAGCGTTTCCGGGGCGCCGGCCCGCACGTCGTAGGCGAGGCCGAGGCGCAGATGATGATTGGTGCGCTCGGTCGCGTCGAGAACCTCGACCGCCGCGACCCGGACGCCCGGATGCCGGTGGGAGAGCGCGGCGGAGAGCCAGGCGGGGGTGAGTCCCGTGGCGTCGGCAGGGAGTCGTGCTTGCATGCGGCAAAACTGTAGCGGTCGCGAGCCGTCCGGATCACGGTGCGCCGCGCGGCCCGGTCCGTCGGAGGATTCCGACGGGCCGGGCCGCATCGGCGCCGCTCAACCCGGCTGCAGGCCCTGCAGCCGCTCGGTCGCCTCGACGTAGCCCTCGGCGATCTCGTAGATGACGTCGCGAACGGCCTTGCGCTCCTTCATCATGCCGACCACCTGGCCGACCGGATTGAAGGCGACCCGCTGGGTCTCCGCGACACCCGCATAACGGCTCGTCCGCGAGATCGCGTCGGCGGTCACCATGCCCTGCAGCGGCATGCCGAGGGGCTTCGGATTCTCGGGCTTCTCCCAGGCCTCGGTCCAATCGTTGCGGAGCATGCGGCAGGGCTTGCCGGTATACGACCGCGAGCGGACCGCGTCTTCGCTCGTCGCCGAGAGGTAGGACGCGATCTGCGCCGGCTCGGACTCGGCTTCGGCGACCGTCAGCCAGAGCGAGCCCGTCCAGACGCCCTGGGCTCCGAGGGCGAGGGCCGCCGCGACCTGCGCGCCCGTCCCGATGCCGCCGGCGGCGAGCACGGGCGTCGGCGCCACTGCGGCGACGACCTGGGGCCAGAGCACGATGCTGCCGATGTCGCCCGTATGGCCGCCGCCCTCGGTGCCCTGGGCGATGATGATGTCGACGCCGGCTTCCTTGTGGCGCTTCGCCTGATGCAGCCGGCCGCAGAGCGCGGCGACGAGGCGTCCGCTCTCGTGGACCCGCGCGATGACGTCGGCGGGCGGTGTGCCGAGGGCGTTCGCGATCAGGGTCACCTTCGGATGGGCGAGCGCGACGTCGAGCAGCGGATTCGCGGTCGTCGCGGTCCAGCCCAGCAGCTCTCGCGCATGCTGATCCCCCGGCAGCTCGGGGACGCCATGATCCGCGAGGAGCTTCGACGCGAAGCTGCGATGCTCCGCCGGGATCAGCTTGCGCAGCTGCTCCTCGAGGGCCTTCGGATCGAGATCCGAGCCCTTGCCTTCGTATTTCTCGGGGATCACGAGATCCACGCCATAACGCGCGCCTTCGACGAGATGTTCGTCGATCCAGCGGCATTCGACCTCGAGCTGCTCGGGCGTGAATCCCACCGCGCCGAGCACGCCGAATCCGCCGGCGTTCGAGACGGCGACGACGACGTCGCGGCAATGGGTGAAGGCGAAGATCGGGAACTCGATGTCGAGCTGGTCGCAGAGGGGGGTATGCATGACTGGGTTCTCCATGGAGCCGGCCGCGCCGGCGGTTCAGCGTTGAGTTCGACTCCGGCCGCGCCGCGCCGCGAGCGCGCTGCCATCGAAGAGCTCGCGCACGGCTTCGAGCGCCGCCTTCAGCTCCTTCGCCGGCGAGCGCCGCGCGCCGCCCGCGAGCCATTGATCGTTGGCCATCCGGACCGCGGAGACGACCGTCGCCGCGAGCAGACGCGCATGCAGCGCCTGCCGGGGCCCCTCCGCCAGACGCGGCTCGATCGCCCGCGCGAGCAGCGATTCCCAGGCGACCTGCTGCCCGAGCGAGCGGACCTTCACCTGCGCCGAAACCGCGCGGATCTCCGCTTCGAGCTGCATCAGATCGCGCTGCTCGCGCCAATCTGCATAGACCTCGAGGAAGGCGTTCGTGAGCGCGGCGAGGGCATCTTCGGCATCGGGGCGGCGAAGCACGGCATCGACGACGGCGTCGAGACGCCCCTGATGGATGCCGGCGACGAAGGCCGCCTCCTTCGAGTCGAAGTAGCGGAAGAAGGTCGAGCGCCCGACTTCGGCTCGCGCACAGACGTCCTCGACGCGGACCGCATCGAAGCCCGCTTCGACGACGAGCGCCACCGTGGCCGACGCGATCGCCTCCCAGGTCTTCTGCTTCTTGCGTTCCCGGAGCGAGACCCGCTCGCCGCGGCCCGCCCGACGGCCCACGGCCGCGACCCGGCGGCGCGAGGCGGCGGCGCTCGATCCGATCGACCGCTTCGCTCCGGCGCCGCCCACGGCAGCGCCCGCCGCCGCGCCCGCGCCTCCCCGATTCGCCGCCCGTTCCATGCTCCCACTCCGGCTCGGGGGCCATCTGCCCGAGCAGTCAAAAACTGGCACATCGTCCCATTTGGCGCAAGATTCCATTCCAACCGCCGCTGACCGGCCGGTTCGTCGATCTCCGGCCACCACCCATCGACCGCGATCGATCGGCCCGATGCGACCCCACTGCCGCGATCCGCTAGTTTCGGCGCGGCTGCACGCTCGGCTCGGATCGGGACCCGCGGACGCCGGTCCTTCGCTGCCGCGAGACGATCGATCTGGGCGAAGAGAAGAGAAGAGAGAAGAGAAGGGATCGCCGATTGCCCTCACGGAACCGGATCCGGGACTGGCGCCGGCTCGACGACGAGAGCCTGCTCGCACTCCGCTTCTGCGATCTGACCCTCGACATCCGGCGCGGCACGGTCGCTCGCCACGTCCAGCGCCTCTACGGGGAGCTGGCCGCGCGAGGCATCGAGTTCGAGCCCCATGTCTGGTTCGGCGTCGAATGGTTCTCGCCGGACGGCGTTCCCGGCATCTCCGTCCCCTTCTATCTCGCCGATCCGCGCCTCAAGCGGCTCGAGCGCCGCATGATGCACGAGGTGGAGGGCGGCGAGAGCAAATGGCTCAGCCGGATCCTGCGCCATGAAGCCGGCCACGCCATCGATACCGCCTACGACCTGCGCCGACGTGCCGACTGGCGCGCCGTCTTCGGGCCCGCGTCGCGGCGCTATCCGACGGTCTACACCTCCCGCCCCGGCAGTCGACGCTTCGTCCTCCACATCGGCGATTGGTATGCGCAGAGCCATCCGACCGAGGATTTTGCCGAGACCTTCGCCGTCTGGATGCAGCCCCGCGCGCGCTGGCGACGCGACTACGCAGGCTGGCCGGCGCTCCGCAAGCTCGAATACGTCGACGCCTTGATGGCCGAGATCTCGGGCAAGCCCCCGAAGCGGCGCAATCGCCGACGCATCGAGCCGATCGAACAGATCCGCGAGACCCTCGGCGTGCACTATCGGCGCAAGCTGATGCAGTACGACCTCACGGACAACCGCTACGACTCACAGCTCACCCGCGTGTTCGCCACACCCCGGCGCCGACCGGCCGGAGCCTCGGCTGCACGCTTCCTGCGCGAAATCCGGCCTCAGATCGAGCGCCTCCTGAATCGGCGCGCGCGAATGCATCCCTATATCATCGAGCACGCGATGAGCGAGATGACCCTGCGTGCGCATCAGCTCGATCTGCGCCTCGCCCACGATCGAAGGCGCAGCAAACGCGACGCGGCCCGCCTCGTCGGGCTCGTCGTTCTCGACGTCCTGCGACGCAATCGCGAGCACAGTGCACTCTGAACGGTGCCCGCGCGAGAAAGACCCGCGCGAGCACCCGATCGGCCGAACGGAACGCGCGGCGCGAAGGAGATCCGGTGAAGAAGCTCCGCATCCTGATGTTGGTGCACGAAACGCTCGTTCCGCCCCGCGATCTGCGAGGGCTCCCGGACAGCGCCGTCGACGAATGCCGAACCGAGTACAACGTCATGTCGACCCTCGCGAACCTGCACCACGAGGTCGAAGTGCTCGGCGTCGGCGACGAGATCGGCCCCGTTCGCCGCGCGATGGCCGAGTTCGAGCCGGACATCGTCTTCAACCTGCTCGAGGAGTTCTCCGGGATCGTCACCTACGATCACTACGTCGTCGCCTATCTCGAGATGATGCGGCAGCCCTATACGGGCTGTAATCCCCGCGGCATGATGATCTCCCGTGACAAATTCCTGACGAAGCAGGTTCTCGCCTACCACCGGATCCTGACGCCGGCGTTCCATCTCTTCTCGGCGCGCAAGGGCTACAAGCCACCGCGCCGCCCCGAGTTCCCGCTGATCGTGAAGTCCACGACCGACGACGCCTCGCTCGGCATCTCCCAGGCGTCGATCGTCCACGACACCACGCATCTGCGCGAGCGCGTGCAGTTCATCCACGAGCAGACCCGCAGCGACGCGATCGCCGAGCAGTTCATCGAAGGCCGGGAGCTCTACATCGGGGTGCTCGGCAACGAGCGTCTCAAGACGTTTCCCGTCTGGGAGCTCGACTTCGGAACGCTCTCCGACGTGCAGACCAACATCGCCACACGCAAGGTCAAATGGGACTCGCGCTACCAGAAGAAGCACGGCATCCGGACCGGCGCCGCGAAGGATCTTCCGCCCGGCATGGATTCGAAGCTCGCGAACCTCGCCAAGCGCATCTATCGCGCGCTCCACATGAGCGGTTACGGCCGGATGGACCTGCGGCTCGGCAACGATGGCCGGGTCTACGTGCTCGAGGCCAACGCCAATCCCAATCTGATGTGGGGAGAGGACTTCGCCGAGTCCGCCGAGAGCATCGGCATCGACTATCCGCCGCTGCTCAGTCGCATCGTCGCGCTCGGCCTCGGCTACGAGCCCGAATGGCGCATGTTCGGGCGATAGCTCACGAGCACACGAGCGCGCCGCGAACGCGTCCGAAGCGCGCGTGATCAGGATCGTGAGATCAAAAAAGCCGCTCGAAGAACCCGGGGCGGTGATCGGAATCGACGATCACGAGCGATGCGTCGACCCCGCGCACCGCCGGGAGCGCACGAGCGCTCGCGACGACGTCGTCCGCCGCGACGGGTGCACGCACGCTCCCGTCCAATCGAACCTGCCCATCCTCGACGTCGACTTCGAAGGACCACGCTTCGCCCGCCACGCGCCAGCCCCGCAACCAGCGATGCTGCGCGCGCGCCTCGATGGGCAGATTCTTCGCGATGGAGCGTGCGACGCGTTCCGCGAGCGCTTCATCGGAGGGCGGGCCCCCGTCGGGCCCGCTCGCGCCGATTCCGGCGTCGGGCGGTCCCGAGCGAACGGCCGGAGCAGGCGGCGCCAGCCTGGGGTCCACCTCGAGCGCGTTCCGGACTTCGGAGACGCCGACCGAGAAGCTCGCCAGCTCCCCGGCACGTGCCTTCGCTTCCAGGGAGGGAACGCGACCGGAAAGTACGACGCGACCGCCCTGCTCGGCCGCGACGTCGATCGTCGCATGATCGAGCTCGCCGCCTGCGGCATCGAGACCGATCCGCACCCGGTCTTCGATCGACCCGAGCACGCGGGCCTGGCGGATTTCGTCGGGTGTCTTGGGATCGGCGGCATCGGCACTCGCGGGGATCGAGAGCACGATCCCCGCGAGTGCGATCGCGGCGATCGGGAAGCTGAGGGCTCGCCGATGGAGCGGCCGACGATGAACGGACGAGGATTGCATGTGGACCTCCTCGGTGGGCATTTGCGGATTCCGGGTACGATCTTTCGATGCCATGCACGACCGGATCGTTCCGTTCGGCGACATGGATCGGTGACGGCGAGAGCGCGGCCCGATCGACCGAAGCATGAAATCCGGCCGATCGCCCGGGCCTGCGCACGCGGCGATCGACACGATCCTCCGGGTGAACGAGAATCGGGCGTCATTCGATGAATCGGTGGCGGGTTCGAGCCGGTCTTCGTCTCCACATCGCCACCCGTTCTGTCCCTCGGAGGAATCGCACGGATGACGAGGCCCGAGGATCCGCTCGCAGCGCTCATGAGCCACACCGCGATCCAGCGTCTGCACACCGCCTACGCCGATTGCGTGAACCGCCGCGCCTTCGGCGCGCTCTCCGAGCTGTTCCTGGCCGACGCGCTGATCGAGCTCACGCCGCTGCGGCCGCCTCGGATCGAGCTCCGCGGCCCGGAAGCGCTCGGCGACTTCATCGCCCGGGCGGTCGAGCGCTTCGACTTCTTCCAATTCGTCGTGCTGAACGCCCACTTCGCCCCGGGGCCCGACGACCGATCGGCCGACGGACGCGTCTTCATGTGCGAGTACCGGCGCGAGCACGCATCGTCGAATTGGACGCAGGTCTTCGGCGTCTATCACGATCGCTATCGCGAGGTCGAGGGGCGCTGGTGGTTCGCTCGGCGGACCTTCCATCCACTCGCCTCGCAGGGCAGCGACGACGTCGTGTTCCCCGTACCGCCGGAGCTGAGCGCCCGTTTCCAGGGGCCGCCCTGAGCCGATCCGAGACCGATCGGGCGAACCCGTCTTCGTGCCGTCGTGCGGTCGTGCAGCCGTGCGGTCGCGCCGAAGCGCGCCTAACGATGCGCCGCTGCCGGGTCGGCGACGGGGAATGCGTGGACCCAGCGCAGCCAGCGCGCCATCGGCTGGTCCTCCTGGACGAAGGTCCCGGCTCGAAACGCGATGCCCGTCATGACCCGGATGTCGTCGGCGAGCAGGGCATCGACGAAAGCCTCCTGCTCGCGCAGCTCCGCATCGATCGCCTCGGGTGAACGACCCGCATCCTTCGCCGCGCAGGCGACGAGATAGAGCTCGAGGGAGGTGCCGACGGGCGTCGCCGTCGTCACGCCGACCGTCGTCGTCGCCCCGACGGTGACGTGGGTCGAGATGTTCGTGCCCGTGACCCGGATGCGCTGCTCGATCGCCCCGCTCGTGGGTGAATCGAAATCGATCTCGTATTCGGCTTCGTAGCTTCCCCAGCGGATGCGCGCGAAGTCGAAATCGAAGCCGAGATCGTGGACGTGGCGCAGATGCAGGAAGTCGAAGGTATTCCCGATCGGGAGCCAGGGCGCGACGTTCTCGTAGACGTGCGCGCGGCGCGCGCGACAGACGAGATCGTCGGCCGCGAAATCGCGGACCTCCGGCGCCGGGAAGAGCGGGGTCTCGCCGTTGTACGCCCAGATCAGCCCGAATCGCTCGACGGCGGGGTAGCTGAACAGGCGCGCCCCGGGCGGGATCCGGTTTTCGCCCGGCACGCCGACGCATTCGCCACCCGGTCCGAAGCGGAAATGATGGTAGTTGCAGCGCAGCTCGTCGCCGACGATCTGGCCCGAGACGAGGTCGGTCCCCATGTGCGGGCAGTAGGCGGTGAGGACGACGGGCTCGCCCGAGCTCTTGCGATAGACGACGACGCGCCCGTTCAGGAAGGGGCGGCCGGTGATGCGGCCGGGGAGGACCTCGCTCGAGAGGGCCACGGCATACCATCCTTCCGGATGGAGCTGCCCCTGCCTCAGCCCGCCGAACAGGCTCCGCCAATCCGAGCCATCGCTCGCTCTGTCCACACTGATCGCCGTCGCCATCGCAGGGCCCTCCCGGGTCGCTGGCCTCGACTCTGCACCGGCGGCGCCGAAAACTCAAGCCGGAATGCGGCGGGGGTTGCCCCGACCGCTCAGATTCCGTCTGACGTAGCTCGTTGATTGTTCCCGGCACGATCCCTGCTCTTAGCGGGGTCATGCCGACCCCCTCCGATTCACGCACCGCCTTCAAGCCGCCCCACTGCCCCAACCCCGATTGCGTTTTCCATCTGGATTCAACCGGTTGGCGCTTCAAGCGAGCCGGCTTCTACCACCGCGATGCCCGCCCCCACCGCATCCAGCGATACCGCTGTTCACACTGCCATCGCGCCTTCAGTTCACAGACCTTCTCCCCCACCTACTGGCTCCGTCGCCCCGACCTGCTCGAGCCCGTCTTCCGCGCCGAAGTCGCCGGCTCCGGCCACCGCCAGATCGCCCGCCAATTCGGCGTCGTCCACGCCACCATCCAGCGCCTCGTCGACCGCCTCGGCCGCCACTGCCTGCTCCTCCACGAGACCTTTCGCAAGAAGGCACAGGCCCATCTCTCCAAAGAGCCCGTCGTGATGGACGGCCTCGGCACCTTCGCCGGCGGCCAGTACTGGCCCCTCGAGCTGACGGGCCTCATCGGCGCCGCCACCTACTACAGCCACGACTTCGTCGTCACCGAACGCCGCCGCGGCGGGACGATGACCGAGCTCCAGAAGAAGCGAAGAGCGGCCTACGAGGAGAAGCTCGGCCGCCCCGACCCCAAGGCCCTGACCCGCGACGTGCTCGAGCTGCTGCAAACGAACCTCCCCACCGAAGGACCGATCGAACTTCGCACCGACGAGAAGTCCGAATACCGAACGGCCCTGAAACGCCTCGGACACCCCGGAATCGAGCACGAGACGACCCACTCGAAGGCGCCGCGCACGGCAAAGAACCCCCTGTTCGCGATCAACGCGCATCACATGTTCGTGCGGCACAGCGGGGCGAACCACAAGCGCGAGACGGTGGCGTTTTCGAAGCGGATCCAGGCGGTGATTCACCGCCACGCGATCTTCCAGGTGTGGCGGAACCTGGTGAAGGTGGCTTCGGAGCGTCAGCCGACGAAGGGGACGCCGGCGCAGCGGCTCGGGATCACGCGAGTGCGATGGAGCATCGGGCGGGTGTTAAGGGCTCGGCTGTTTCCGAGCCGGATCGAGCTGCCCGAGCGCGTGCGACAAGGCTACCGGGGGCAGTTCATCAGCCGTTTCATGCGGCGAGAACGAAAGCTCTGACTTCGGCGGGCCTACCGAGGCGGGTTGGCCAGCGAGAGTCAGGAATCCAGTGCGATCCGAGCCCGCGGACGCGCGATAGGATCGAATCGCCTCGAGCGGCTCAATCAAGATCCATTCAGCGAGCCACGTCTAAGCGGATGCGGCGCTCCCCCGCCGTCGGCCTAGGGTAGGAGGACGAGGCTCCGCGCGATCGTCTCGAATCCATCCTCGATGCTCGACCGCTCGCCGAGCCGCGTATGAAGCACCAGCAGGCGCCCCTCTTCGAAGACGAAGAGATGGTCGCGGACATCGCGATGGCTCAGCCTCTCCCGCGTTTCGAGACGGAGCGCCGGACGCCCCGAGATCTCGAACGGTTCGACCGCCGACACCTCCCACGGCGTCTCGGGCGCGAGCGCCTCGAGCGCTTCGCTCGCGATCGATGCGAGATCGCGATCGGTGATCTCCGCCGCCATCTCCTCGAGACGATCGATGGCCAGATCGACACTCGGATCGAGGCCCAGCTCGACGCGCACCTCGGGCGTCACCCCATCGTCGACGCGGAGCCAGGCGACCCGCTTCCAGTCGGCCTCGATCGATCTCCAGCGGGCTTCGTCGCGGAGAAGCTCGCGGATCGGCAGCTCCGCCATCGTCTTGCGAACGCGCTCCCAGTGACCTCTTCGATGGAGCGCACGAACCCGCTCGAGCTCTTCGACGACGGCCGGGCCGGTCACGGGCCCGAGATCCGCGAGGAGGATGCGCGCCCCAGAACGCTCGAAATACCACGCTTCGTCCCGCTCGACGAAGCGCCATCCCGCCGGCAGCTCCGCCGCGACGCGATGGCGGCCGACCGGGAGCTCGATCCACGTCGGCACAGACGGTTCGCGGCAGGCAGCCGGCGCGAGTGCGGCGCAGACGGCCAGGACGATCGGGAAGAACGACCTCGGTCGGATCAATGCGCGCAGCTCCCTTCCTCGAAGGCGAGCGTTTCGACCAGCGATTCGAACAGGGGCAGACTCGCTTCGAACCCCTGGAAGCTCGCCACGAAGAGGCGGTTGTTGAACTCGACGTAGAATTCGCGTCCGCGAATCACGACGTCGCGATCGTGGGGCACGAGCTCGTAGTCCAGGACCAGCGCCGGCTCACCCGCGACCTCGGCCTCGCTCGGCTCCGAGACCGAAATGCGTCCCAGCTGCGCCCAGCCATCGCCCGTGAACAGCGCTGGCTCGACCACGTCCTCGAGTCGAAATCGGATGCGTTCGAGATACAGGAGCGCGGTGCGGATCCGATCCCGAACTGCCTCGAAATCGTTCGCGCGATAGGCAAGCTCGGCATCGTGAAGGAGATCGACGGCGTCCTCGAATCCCTCGGCCTCCGTGTCATCGCTCGACACCGAGAGCGACGAACGGGCGCGAAGGATCTTCGTCGCAAATTCGCGAGGCGTCAGCGCATCGAGGTTCTCATCGAGATCGATGAGCTCCCTGCACTGATCGCGTTCGCCGAGCCTGCGAAACTCCGCGACGTGGATCCGCTCGCCCCCGGATCCGGTCCGGACGAAACGAACGCCGGACAGCCCGCCGGATTGTTCCTTCTCACGAGCCCAGCCCTCGTCCGGCGGCTGGAACACGATCGGCTGATCATCCCACACGAAGACCTCGGCAGGGCCGAGCACCTCCTCGGTCGGCGACGCCGAAGCCCCCGCATCGCGGGCATTCGTCTCTTCGGAGCGAACGCAACCGACGCCGATCGCGAGCACTCCCCACGCGACTCCCGTCCAGAGCCAGGTCCGATCCATCCACCCTCTCCCGATCCGGCGTCCGCGCATGCGCCGGGGAATCGACCGAAGCCCCGCGGTGCTCGGCATGCTCCGGAGGCGTTTCGTCGCTCCACCCGGCCCGCTTGAGTCGCGGTCCGATCATCACCCGGGCGATCGCGGATCGAACCGGACCATGCGATTCTCGATCACCGACGCCATCGAAGACCGATCGAGGAGACTCGCAAAGAGGGTAGGAGAGGGCATCCGGATGACGCGCAACGTGGACTGGTACTTCGATTTCGTTTCTCCCTACCCCTATCTGCAACTCTCGCGGTTCCGCGAGCTCCCCGAAGACGTCGTGGTCCGTCCGAGACCCGTCCTCTTCGCGGCCCTCCTGAACCACTGGGGTCACAAGGGGCCCGCGGAGATCCCGGCAAAGAAGCGTCAGACCTATTTCTTCACGCGCTGGCTCGCCGCTTCACGCGGACTTCCATTCGCCGGCCCTCCGCGCCATCCCTTCAACCCGCTGACGCTCCTGCGGCTCTGCATCGCCGCAGGCGAGACGGTCGAATCGGTGCGGACGATCTACCGCCACGTCTGGGGCGATGGCCGCGATGGACAGGACGCGGAGAGCATGGAAGTCGTCGCGAGCGCGCTCGCCATCGAGGACGTCGCGGCGGCGACCGGCGATCCCGCCGTCAAGCAGCGACTCCACGACAACACCGCGGAGGCCATCGCCCGCGGCGTCTTCGGCGTCCCGACCTTCGCCTGCCAGGACGAGCTGTTCTGGGGAGACGATGCGACGCCGCTCTTCGTCGAATTCCTCCGCGATCCCGATCTGTTTCGCCGGCCGCCGTACGTGATCTTCGAGCGAGTCACGGTCGCGGCCTCGAGGTGATCGGGGGCGGCGACGCGACCGCGGGACTCACCGTTCGGTTCCGACGGGCGCGCCGAGCGTTCCGGCCTCAAAGCCCGAGCCGCTCGCCGATCCGCTCCCGGTGCTGCGCAGGGCTGCCGAACAGAACCTCGCTCGACTTCGCACGCTTCAGGTAGAGATGCGCCGGATGTTCCCAGGTGAAGCCCATGCCGCCGTGGATCTGGATGTTCTCCGCAGCGACCGCGAAATAAGCCTCCGAGCAATACGACTTCGCCTGGCGCACGGCCGTCTCGAGATCACCCTCGCCGGTCGCGGCGACGAAGCTCGCCTGGTAGGCGGCGGATTTCATCAGCTCGACCGAGACCAGCAGATCGGCGCAGTGATGCTTGATCGCCTGGAAGGAGCCGATCGGGCGGCCGAACTGGTAGCGGGTCTTCGCGTAGTCCGTCGCGATCTCCAGGCAGCGCGCGGCGCCGCCGGTCTGCTCGGCGACGAGGGCCGCGATCGTCAGCAAGAGTGCGCGTTCGAGCCCGGATCGCGCATCGCCTTCGCCGATCCGCTTCGCGGCGACGCCGCTGCAGTGCAGGTCGGCGAGCCGGCGCGTGAGGTCGAGACCGGGGAGCGCCTTGCGCGTAAGACCGGCCGTCTCGCCTTCGACGAGGAAGAGGCCGAGGCCGTCCGGAACGCGGGCGACCAGCAGCAGGCGGTCCGCGACGTGTCCTTCGAGGACATAACGCCAGTCGCCGTCTAGGCGCCAGCCGGTGCCCTCGCGGCGCGCTTCGTTCGAGACGTCGGAGAGGTCCCAGCGTCCCGCCGCGTCGACATGGGCCACCGTCGCGATCGACGTCCCCGCGGCGATGCCGGGCAGGAGCGCCTCGCGGTCGGCCTCGCCCGCGACCGAGAGGATCACGCTCGCGGCGAAATGGCTCGCGAGCGCCGGTGCGCAAGCGAGTGCCCGGCCCATCTCCTCGAAGGCGATCAGCGCCTCGATCGGCCCCATGCCCGCGCCGCCGTAACTCTCGGGCACGACGAGGCCCGCGAGGCCGAGCTCCTGCGCCATCCGCTGCCAGAGCTTCGGGTCGTGGCCGCGCTCGGTCGCCATCGCCGCCCGGACCGCCTGCTCGCCCGATTCGGCGGCCAGGAATTGCCGGATCGTGCGCCGCAGCTCTTCGTGCTCGTCGCTGAAGCCGAAATCCATCTCGTCTCTCGCTTTCCGAATGCCCGCCTAACCGCGCGGGACGTCCTTCCAGGCCACGTCCTTGTCGACCCGCGGCTCGCCGGGCAGGCCCAGCATCCGCTCGGCCAGGATGTTGCGCATGACTTCGGACGTCCCGCCCTCGATCGAGTTGGCGCGGGCGCGCAGGAAGTCGTGCTTCGCGTTCTCGCGGCGCGTGCGGGCGGGGAAATCCTCGCCGCGGCGCAGCGGATAGCCCGTCTCGTAGACGAGTGCGTCCGAGCCGATCACCTCGAGCCCGAGCTCCGTGATCTTCTTGTTGAGCTCGGCCTGCACGAGCTTCGCGACCGAGCCCTCGGGACCGGGATTGCCGGCGCGCATCGCGGATTTCGTGCGCTGGTTCGTGATCCCGAGCAGCTCCGACTCGATGTGGAGCCGGACGACCGCGTCGCGCAGGATGGCGATCTCGGCCTGCGTCCGTCCGTCCGCGCCGCGTGGCCCTCGCGGCCCCTCTTCCCGCCAGAGGTTCAGGAGCTTTTCCGACAGGCCGTGCCCCGGCCGCGACGAGCCACCGAGCGCGACGCGCTCGTTCATCAACGTCGTGATCGCGACGCGCCAGCCCATGCCCTCCTTGCCGAGGATGCGATCGCCGGGGATGCGCACGTCGTTCAGGAAGACCTCGTTGAACTCGGCATCGCCCGTGATCTGGTAGAGCGGTCGGACATCGACGCCGGGTGATTTCATGTCGAGCAGGAAATACGAGAGGCCATCGTGCTTCGGCTTGTCCGGATCGGTGCGCGCGAGCAGCATCGCCCAGCTCGATTTGTGGGCGATCGAGGCCCAGACCTTCTGGCCGTTCACGATCCAGTCGTCGCCGTCGCGGACCGCGCGCGTCGCGAGCCCCGCGACGTCGGAGCCGGCGCTCGGTTCGCTGAAGAGCTGGCACCAGATGTCCTCGCCGGTGAAGATGCGGGGCAGCAGCTGCTGTTTGTAATGCTCGGCGGCATAGGTCATCACCGTCGGCGCGCCCATGCCGATTCCGATCGCGTTGATGGCGAGATTCCAGTAGATCGTCTTCGCGTGGCGCGCGATCTCGTCGTCGACGATCGCTTGCAGGCCCGGGCTGAGGCCCAGTCCGCCATAACCTTCGGGAAACTGGACCCAGGCAAGACCGTGGTCGTATTGCGCGCGGCGGAAGGTGACGCGATCGACCCGGTCGGGATGCGCCTGCGCGAGCAGCGCCCGCACGCGTTCGCGAAGCTCGACCTCGCCGATCGACGTCTTCGAATCACTCATCGAATGATCTCCTTCGCCCTCCACGATAGCGGCGGACGCAAGCGAGCTCGACGAGAAATCCGAACTCAGCGCGCGGCCAGGCCTTCCGGTGCAGGCGCCCTGCCCGACCGCCGCGAACGATGACGTCGAGCATGGCCTCAGCTCCTCGAACTTACGGGTGGAGTCGCTGTGGGCCTCTTGCATCGCGACTCGCCCGATGCGCGCGAGGCCCGGGGCTGGATGGGAGACGCGACGTCACGATCGGCCGCATCCGCCGGTCGCGACCGGGATCCCGTGCGGGGACGACCGACCGCCACCCGGACTTCGCCGCCCGGCCCCGCCCGCCCGAACGCGCCGCCCGGAGCGGCCCGAGCCGGCTACCCTGCCGGAGCCCGGACAGACCTCGTCATCGCAATCGGTCGATGCAGGACGGCGACGATCGCGGCGCCTTGCGTGCTGCCCGAACGCTCGATGCATCGCCCAGGGAGCCCAGCATGCGCGCCGCCGTCCTCACCGAAATCGGAAAGCCTCTCGAGATCCTCGACGTTTCGGTCGACGCGCCCGGGCCGCGGGAGGTCCTGATCCGGACCGTCGCCTCGGGCATCTGCCACAGCGACCTCCACTTCCAGGAGGGCAAATACCCCTGCGCCTGCCCGACCGTGCTGGGCCACGAAGCGTCGGGCGTCGTCGAAGCCGTCGGCTCGGACGTCGACTACGTCGCGCCGGGCGACCACGTCGTCACCTGCGTCTCGATGGCCTGCGGCACCTGTCGGCAATGCCTGCGCGGCAAATCTCATCTCTGCTCGCACGAGGGGCTCCTGCGCCGGCCCGGCGAAAAGCCGCGCCTCAGCCGCGGAGGCGAGACCGTGCACCAGTATTTCGAGCTTTCCTGTTATGCCGAGCAGATGCTCGTCCACGAGAAGGCCGTCGTGAAGATCACGAAGGACATCCCGCTCGAGAAGGCCGCCCTGCTCGGCTGCAGCGTCGTCACCGGCGTCGGCGCCGCGCAGAACACGGCGAAGGTCGGTCCCGGCGATACGGTGGCCGTCGTCGGCTGCGGGGGCATCGGCCTCAACGCCATCCAGGGCGCGCGCCTCGCCGGAGCGGAGCGCATCATCGCCGTCGACCGGATCCGGGACAAGCTCGCGCTGGCCGTGCAGTTCGGCGCGACGGATACGGTCGACGCGAGCGCCGGCGATCCCGTCGCGCAGGTCGTCGAGCTCACGCGGGGCGGCGTCGACCACGCGATCGAGGCCGTCGGGCTCAAGCAGACCGCCGAACAATGCTTCCGCATGCTCGGCGTCGGCGGCACCGCGACCGTCATCGGCATGATCCCGATCGGAACGAACATCGAGCTCCATGCCGTCGATCTCCTCAGCGAGAAGCGGATCCAGGGCTCGTCGATGGGATCGACCTGCTTCCGGATCGACATGCCGACCTACGCCAACCTCTATCTGCAGGGGCGGCTCAAGCTCGACGAGCTCGTCTCGCGCTGGATCACCCTCGACGAGATCAACGCCGGCTTCGATGCTCTGCGGACCGGCGCGATCGCACGCAGCGTGATCCGGATGGACGGCGGCGCCTGAGCACCGGCGCATCGGGTGTGCGCAGACGGCTCGGGCGGAAGGCCGCGGACGGCGACCGCCGACCACCCGCTCAAGCGCGGCAGAGCAGCAGCACGCGCGTGATCCAGCCGACCAGGCCCGCCGCGGCGAGGGAGCAGAGGACGAGCGCGAGACCGAGGCCGAGGGCGACGCGTGCTCTCTGCCGGGCGGGCGCTCCGATCACGACGCGAACATCCGCTCGCCACAGGCGGCTCTTCGCCGGAGGAAAGCGCCCTTCGCGGAGCGCGATTCGCGCCGAGCGCATGAGGATCACCCCGATCGCCGCCGTGAGAGCCAGAACCGGGAAGAACACCGCGCGCATCAGGAACGCGAGCTCGGCGCGGGCGGCGACGACGTCCTGCTCCGCACGCGCGGTGATCTCGGCCAACCGCTCGTTCAAGACGGCCTGCAGCTGCAGCCCCACGGCGACGGCGACGGCAACGACGGCGAGCCGGATCAGGATCGCTCGCGAGCGGGGGCGGGGCGGCATGGCCGTCGATTCCATGAGGCCTCGAATCGACCGGGCGCGGCGAAGGGATGAGCGGTGCGGAGGCGCCTGCGGGTCGATTGCGGATCCGGGCCTCGTCGGGGCGAACGCGACGCCCGAGATGGGGAACGGACCACCGGCCGCCAACGCTCGGATGCGAAGCCGCGCGCTGGATCGGCCTCGCACGCGGCCGGACCGACGCGGAATCCCCGCCGACACCGGCAGGCGTCGCGCAGAAATGCGTCACATCGAGGCCGGCGAGACCTCCCGGGGGGCCCTGGCCACTTCGGGGCTATTCAATTCCGGGAAGGCCGGGTAGGCTGGCAGGACCATCGAGAATGGAGGTGCGCCATGAGCTCCATCCGGCCGTCCCTCTCCGCCCCGCTCCCCACCGCATCCGACATCATGACCCGCACCCTCGTCGCCCTGACGCCGGAGATGCCGATCCTCGATGCAGTGCGCGTCCTGCTCAAATACCAGATCTCGGGAGCGCCCGTGATCGACGAAGAAGGCCGGCTCGCCGGCATCTGTTCGGAGTTCGATTGCCTTCGCGTCATGAGCTCGGGCGTGTTCTACAGCGATGATCACGGCGGCGAAGGCATCGTCGCGCATTCCATGCGCACCGACTACCAGGCCGTCGAGTCCCACCACGACATCTACGCGCTGTCGCAACTCTTTCTCGACCACCGCGTGCAGCGACTGCCCGTCGTCGAGGACGGCCGGCTCGTCGGGCAGATCTCGCGCCGGGACGTGCTGCGCGCGATGGTGGAAGTCGACGAGAGCCGGGTCCGGCGGCGACATTTCCCCGACTATCGCGAGCCGGCGGAAGACGTCGGCGCGCGCCGCGCTCGCTGAACGGACCGAGGGCGGGTCGAGATCAGGCGTCGCTCATGCACCTTCCGGCTCGCTCCGCGGCAGCAACGAGAGCAGCGGCAGCGCGGCGATCGAGCAGAGCGAAAGGATCAAGAGCGAAGGCCCGTACCCGAATCGATCGATCAGGAATCCGATCAGCAGCGTCGCCCAGACATAACAGAGATTGATCCCGCCCATGAAGACGCCGAACTGGGTCGCCGCGACGGTGCGCTCCGTCAGGTCCATCAGCTGCGCGTAGAGCGCCGCGGTCGCCAGACCCATCGCGACATAGACGCCCGCGAGCAGTACGAAGACGACGCCTGCGCGGCCCGGCAGCACGATCGTCGCAGCACCGACGCACGCGACGAGCGCGGCCGCCAGCGCCTCGAAGGCGAAGGTCGCCCGTCTGCGCCCCCAGGCGTCCGAGATTCGCCCGCCGAGCAATGCCCCGCCGGCCATGCAGGCGACCGATGGAAAGAGGAAGAAGAACCCGACGAGGTCCTGGCTCGCGCCCTGATCGAGCAGCAGCGGTCCTGCGAGCGAGGCCAGCGACTCGAAGCTCGCCCCGATCGTCGAGGCGATCAGGAAGCCGATCCAGGTCGAGCGCCTTGCGAAGATCCGCACGAGGGCGCGGCCGATCGATCGATGCGGGGGCGGTTCGCGCAGGGCATGCGCGCGCAGATCGGGGCTCCGCAGCAGGACCAGCGCTGGGATCGCGATCGCGAGCAGCAGCCCGACGAGAACGGCCCGCTCGCCGACGCGCGCCGCCGCGAGGACCGCCGCCCCCCCGAAGAGCGCCCGCCCGGCGAGCATCCCCACCTGCATCCAGCCGTTGACCGCGCCGCGCTCCGACGTCGGCACGGAATGGATCGCGAGGGTGTCGATCGCGACGTCCTGGGTCGAAGCTGCGAGCGCATGCAACAGCAGGAGCGCGACGACCCAGGATCCGACCGACTCGAGCCCGACCAGCAGCAGCGGCGCGAGCGAGAGGATCATGAAGGACTGCGCCGTGAGGATCGCGCCCGGAACTCCGAATCGCCGCCCGGCGAGCCCGTCGACGAAGGGCGCCCAGAGGAATTTGAGGGCCCAGGGCCAGGCGACCAGCGCCGTCAACCGCGCGATGTCGCCGGGGGCCATGCCCGCGGCGCGGAGCCAGACCGGCAGGGCCCACCAGATCAGACCGACCGGCGCACCCTCGGAGAAATAGAGGGCCCCGAACAATCGTTTGCGGTGCCCCGACGCGGCGCACGCGGTGTCGGGCCCGGCCGACGGGAGCCCGCTCACGAAGGGGCAGACGGGCGGTGGCGGGAAGACATCGGCGAACCTCGCTCGTCCGGGGCGTTAGTCCAGCGATCGGGCGGGTTCGCCCGGAATC
>JAWKRX010000022.1:0-98474 GCA_041389425.1 Myxococcota bacterium | reverse complement strand
CATGTCGGCGTGCGGGTCGCCGCCGCAGCCTGCGAGCAGGAGGAGGCCGATCGCCAGGGCCAGCGCCGCCCGTCCCATCCCCATGGCGAACCCCGGTCTCCGCCCTGCCTTCGTCGTTTCCCGATTCATCCCGTGCTCTCCCGCGGCGCTCAGTTCGCCTGATACCAGATCGGCGAGGTGTAGGCCCGCTCCTGTGTCGTTCCCGGACGATCGCCCTCTCGCGCCCGCCCGAATCGGACGGCATCGTAGACCGTCCAATGGGGCGTGGGGATCTCGAGCACGCGGACGTAGTAGACCGCGCTGCGCGCCGGATCGAAATCCGGATCGCGAAAGACCGCCGTGAGGACGCTCGCTCCGATCGTGTTCGAATAAGTCGCCTTCTCGAGGTCGACGGTGTCGCCGACGGGCTGCCGGGATCGGCCGGTGGCGTCGACCGCGCGCCCGCCCGAGAGCGCGACGTCGAAGATCCGCTCCTGCCTCGCGCCGGCGTCGTCGATCCATTGCTTCACGATCTGGATCCGATCGAGGTTCGCGCCCTCCGGATCGCGGAGCGCCGAGACCAGAAAGCTCGGTGCGTCGTCCGATCGATCCACGTCCTTCCCGCTCGCGCCGGATCGATTCGCCCTTGCCGGCAGCACGCCGCCCATCGGAACGCCCTTCGCATAACCCAGGCTCGCGAGATCCGGCTCGAACGCGTCCTCGTCGCGGAACGACCAGCCGCCGAAGAAGCGCACGACGATGCGCGGCCCGGTGGTCGCGTAGGTCTCGCGCCGCTTCATCGCGTCGAAGAGGGCGGCGCGCGTATTCTCCTTCGCCCAGACCGCGGCGAAGCCCGATGCGACGAGTTGCCAGGTCGTCGTGTCGGCGTCGCGGTTCGCGTCGAGGAATCCTGCGGCCTTGAACTGCCGATAGGCCTCGCTGCCTTCGGGCGGCAGGAAGTTCTTCGCCCAGGGCTCGGCCGCGCGGCCGGGGGCCGGCTCGTTGCTGCTGAACTTGCCCCAGAAATCGGCATCGTCGGCCGTCGCGAGCCCCGTATGGGAATCGGTGCTCCCGATCAGGCCGAAGGCGAAGGGGTTGACGCCGAGCTCGGCCTCCAGGGCGAGTCCCCGGGCGAGCGCCGAGCGGACGTATTCGCCTTCGTACATCCCGTCCTGATGGGGCGCCGGCGTCATTCCCGCCGCGGCGTCCCAGGTCCCGTAGTCGGCGAATTCGTCGCCGGGCGAGAGATAGGGCGCCGTCTCGCTGTCACCCTTGATCTGGGTCGCCTCGACGAGGGGCTCCCAGCGCGCCCGCTCGCTGGCGTAGGCCTTCGAGAAGGGCTTCCCGCTCATGTCCACGAGCTCGAACATGCGGCCGGCGCTGAGGTTGCTGTTATGCGGGATCGCGAGCGCCCGCCCGCCGGTGCGGCGCTCGTAGTCGGCGAGGTATTTCCAGAGGGCCTCGGGATCCGACGAATCGATCGACCGGAAGGGGACGACCTGCGAGGCCTTCTCGGCACCGTCGGCGAAGACGACGATGCGATGGAGGTTCGCGCCGCGGGGCATCGAGCTCCATTCGTAGCCGACGAAGGCCGTGAACCGGCCGGGGGCATCGTGGCGCTCGGCGTTTTCGATCACGCGCTGCCAGACCGATCGCTGGAACGCCGGGCTCTGGATCAGATCCTGGCCCGAAGGCAGCCCCATCGCGAACTCCGAGCCGACCTGCGCCCGCTTGCCCTCGGCGATGAGCCCGGCCCAGCGGGCGCCCGTCGGGTTCGCCATCAGGTCGGGATCCTTCGCCTCGAGCATCGGGTAGAGGCCCATGTACTCGCTGTGGTCCGCAACGACGAGGAAATCGAGGGGGCGGCGCAGGCGGACGGGCTCGCCGTTGTGGCCGACGACCGTCTCGCCCTTCGCGAAGCGGTAGGCGGCGTCGGGATCGATCTGCGTATTGCCGCCGGCGTTGGCGTCGGGGGACCAGCTGCTGTGGACGTGGGTATCGCCCCAGAAGACGCGGGTCGGATGATCACGAAGCACCCAGGGCGAATAGGGCGCGGGCTCCTCGGCCGGAGCCGCGCCGGCGACGAGCACACTGAACGCGAAGAGAACGCCCGCGACCGGCCCCGGCGAAGGCCGGCACCTCGAATCCCGTCGCCGCATCGATTGCACCTCCCGGTCTCGTCGTCTGGTCCCTGGGCGTCGGATGCTAGCTCCGCCCTCGGCGACGGCCCGGGGCAGGCAGAGATTTTCGGGCGCTCGGCCCGGCGGACGGAGGGGCCGGAACGTCCTCGAGTTCCTCTATAGTGGAAGGGCTGGCTCGCGAGCCCAATGGCTGGCGCTGGCGTCCCGGAGTCCCGAACGCATGAATCGTCTCGATCTCCTGAAGACCGTCTTCGCCCACATGGCGCGCGGGGACGCTGCGGCGGCCGTGGCGCATTACACCCCCGATTACGTCATCGAGTTCCCCTATCCCGTCTCGCGCGGCGCCTTCCGAGTCGAGGGGCGGGACACGGTGGGCGAGTATCTCGCGCGGGCGTTCGAGATCTTCCGCTTCGAGCTCGAGATCGACGTCGTCCATCCTTCGGTCGACCCGGATCTGTTGATCGCCGAGTACCATGGCCGAGGTCGCGCGCTCACGACCGGGAGACCCTACGACAATCGCTACGTCGGTTTCTGGTGGTTCCGCGACGACGCGATCTGCCGCACCCGCGAGTACTACGATCAGACCGTCGCCGACGCAGCGCTGCTGCCCTGAGCGTCGAGCCGAGCCGCGGAGGCCGTTCCATGGAAGCCGGCAAGCCCAGCATGACCGCACAGCTCGTCGCCGGCCTGCGCGCGGCCCACCATCAGTCGGGCGCCCGCCCGCTCGTCTTCGAGGATCCGTTCGCGGCGCATTTCACGGGCGGCGTCTTCCTCGAGCCCCTCGCGCGCGGCACGCTCCAGGCCGAGCTCGACCGGATGGCGCTGCAGCCGATCCAGGGCGGCATCCTCGGCCGCGCGCGCCACGCCGACGAAGTGCTCGAACGCAGCATCGCCGAAGACGGGATCGGTCAGCTCGTGCTGCTCGGCGCCGGCAACGACTCCTTCCTGCTGCGGCGACCCGATCTCGCGAAGCAGCTCCGCATCTTCGAGCTCGACCATCCCGCCTCCCAGCGCGAGAAGCTCGAGAAACTGCGCCAGCTCGGATTCGAGCCCCGGCCGAACGTTCATTTCGTCCCCGTCGACTTCGAGCGCGAGAGCGCGGGCGACGCACTCGCAAGGGCGGATTTCGACCACGCGACGCCCGCCTTCTTCAACTGGCTCGGCGTCGTGACCTATCTCCAATCGGACGCGATCTTCGGGACGCTGCGCTCCCTGTACGCCGTCGCCGCGACGGGCAGCCAGGTCCTCTTCGACTATCCGATCGCCTCGCATCTGCTGACGCGCGAGGAGGACCGGGCGCGGGCGCGGGAGGTGCAGGCGAGCACCGAAGCCGTCGGCGAGCCCCGGCCCGTGAAGCACGTCCCCGCCGAGCTCGCGCGCTCGGTCGCCGCACTCGGCTTCGAGGTCGTCGAGGATCTGTCGCCGGAGGACCTCGCCGCCCTCTATTTCAGCGGCCGCAGCGACGGCCTGCGACCGAATCCCGAGAACCGATTGATGCGGCTCCGCATGCGCTGAGTCGCCCGTCCGAACCACCGGGCAGAACCGCCCAGGGAGGCCTCGAATGCGATCTCTCGATTTCGTTCCCGTCGACGCCGACAACCACTACTACGAGCCCCACGACTGCTGCACGCGTCATCTCGAGGCCCGCTTCCGCAGCGGCCGCGCCTGCCACGTCGTGAAGAACGCCGAAGGCCAGGACGAATGGCATTTCGGCGATCGCCCGATGGGTTTCCATCGGCCGACGCGCGACTGGGTCTTGCCGCCCGGCGCCTATCGCCCCTTCATGTCGGGCAAGGGCGATCCGAACGACGTCCCGAAGGCGATCGCCTCGACCACGCCGACCTTCCGAAACCGCGACGTCCGCATCGGCACGCTCGACAAGCAGGGTATCGAAGCGACGATCATGCTCCCGAGCTTCGGCGTCGCCTTCGAGGACGACATCCACGACGATCGCGATGCCCTGCTGGCGAACATGCGCGCCTTCAACCGCTTCATCGAAGACGATTGGGGCTATGCCTATCGCAACCGGATCTTCGCCCTGCCCCTCATCACCCTCGTCGACCTCGACTGGGCGATCGCGGAGCTCGAACGCGTCGCGGCCCTCGGCGCGCGCGGCTTCATTCTGCGACCGGGCCCCGTCTACGGCCGGTCGCCCGCGGATCCCCATTTCGATCCCTTCTGGGCGCGGGCCGAGGAAGCCGGCCTCGTCGCGGCGGTCCACATCGGGGTGAGCGGCTACGTCCAGTTCTTCGGCCGCGAATGGGGCGAGGATCCGAACGTCACCGAGCAGACGATGAGCGCCTTCCAGTTCCTGACCTGCTTCGGTGCGCGACCCGCCCAGGACACCCTCGCCGCCCTCGTGCTCCACGGTCTCTTCGACCGCTTCCCGAAGCTGCGGGTCGCGAGCATCGAGAACGGCAGCGATTGGGTGCCCGCGCTGCTGAAGAACCTCGAGAAGGTGGGGCGCGTCGCGATCACGTCCCAGGGCGGCGCGAAGTCGTCGCTCAGCCGGCGGCCGCCCCACGAGATCTTCCGGGAGCACGTCTACGTCGCGCCGTTCTTCGAGGACGACGTCTACGAGCTCGTCGACACCCTCGGCGCCGAGCGCGTGTTATTCGGTTCCGACTGGCCCCATCCGGAGGGCGTCGCGGCCCCCCTCGACTTCCTCGACGAGGTCGAGCGTCTGCCGGCGCCGGCGCTCCGAAGGGTGATGCGCGACAACACGGCCGAGCTGCTCGGGCTCTGAAGGCCGGCCTCGCCGACCGGAGCAGCCCGGCCCTCGGCAGGCCTGCTCCGGAGCGCGCAGAACCGAGGCAATGCGCTCGCACCGGGTCCGCTCGGGGCTTCTCAAACGCGCACGCGCCGCGTATCGTTGCGCCCCATGAACGAACCGGCGGGCGAATCGAGGCCTTCCTCGCAGACCACGGGCCCCTCGCTCCCGGCGTCCGCGGATGGCGGGGGGGCGGTCGCGCTCTACGCGACGGCGATCTTCGCGTCGGCCTTCCTCATCTTCCTGGTCCAGCCGATGGTCGGCAAGCGGATCCTGCCCTGGTTCGGGGGGGTGCCGGCCGTCTGGACGCTCTGCCTCGCCTTCTACCAGACGGTGCTCTTCCTCGGCTACGCCTACGCCCACGGCGTGATCCGATGGGTGAAGCCCGGCCTGCAGCTGCCGGTCCATGCCCTCGCCGTCGCCGCAGCGTTCGTCTCCCTCCCGGTCCTCCCCTCGGCGCCACCCGAGATCGCGCCGGAGGTCGATCCGACGGGGCTCGTCCTCCAGATCCTGCTCTCGAGCGTCGCGTTGCCCTTTCTGGTCCTCGCCTCCACGGGCCCCCTCGTCCAGGCCTGGTTCGCGCGCGCGCATCCGACGCGTTCGCCCTATGCCCTCTATGCCGTCTCGAACGTCGGCTCCTTCCTCGCGCTCTTCTTCTATCCGTTCGTGATCGAGCCGCGACTCCCCCTCTCGACGACGGGGATGCTCTGGAGCTGGGGATTCAGCGCGACGGCGCTGCTCGTGCTCGCCTGCGCCTGGCCGATGCGCCGGATCGCCGTGAACCCGCCGAGCGTCGCGTCGGTCGCGGAAGCCGGAGCCGGAGCCGGAGAGCGGCTCGGCCTCGTCCGGCCCCTGCTCTGGCTGCTGCTCTCCGGCACCGCCGTCGTCCTCTTGATGGCGGTGACCAACAAGCTCTGTCTCGACGTCGCGAGCCTCCCCTTTCTCTGGATCCTGCCGCTCGCGACCTATCTGATCACCTTCATCCTCGCCTTCTCCTCCGATCGGACCTACCAGCGCGTTCCCTACGTCGTCGGCGCCGTCCTCGCGTTCGTCGCCACCTGGATCGTCGGTGTCTCGGGCCTGATCGTGACGCAGGTCGTCGCCTACTGTGCGCTGCTCTTCTGTGCCGCGATGGTGCTGCACGGAGAGCTCTATCGTTCGCGTCCCGAGCCCCGATCGCTGACCTTCTTCTATCTATGCGTCTCGGCCGGGGGAGCGATCGGCGGCCTGCTCGTCGGGCTCGTGGCGCCCGCGATCTTCGACGATTACATCGAGCTCCAGGTCGGGCTGCTGATCGCCGTCGTGGTCGTGCTCTTCGTGTTCGCGCGGGATCCGGCCGGGCTTCTCGGCGCGCAGGCGCCGCGCTGGCGCCGTGTCGTCGCCGGCGGACTCGTCGCTGCGCTCGTCGGATGGGCCGCCTGGAGCGAGAGCCGGCCGCTGCCCTTCAGGATCCACCAGGAGCGTTCCTTCTTCGGGGTACTCAAGGTCGACGACATCCCCGACAGCCTCGGTCAGCAGCGGTCGCTGACGAACGGTACGACCGTCCACGGCATGCAATTCCTCGGCCCTTCCACCCGTCACCTGCCGACCTCCTATTTCGGCCGCGCGACGGGTCTCGGACTCGCCCTCACGAGCCGTCCGCGCAAGGGCGAATCGCGGATCGGCGTGATCGGCCTCGGCGTCGGCACGCTCGCGGCCTACGGGCGCGAGGGCGACACGATGCGCTTCTACGAGATCGACCCGGTCGTCGTGGAGATCTCGGGACCGGGCGGCTATTTCGCCTACGTCGAGGAATCCAAGGCCGACGTCGACATCGTCCTGGGCGATGCCCGGCTCTCGATCGAGTCCGAGCTGAGCCGCGGCGAACGGGGGCAGTACGACATCCTCGTCCTCGACGCCTTCAGCAGCGATTCGATCCCGATCCATCTGATGACGCGCGAAGCGTTCCAGCTCTACTTCGAAGCGCTCGCGCCGGGCGGTCTGATGGCCGTCCACGTCTCGAATCGCCACTTCAAGCTGATGGGCCTCGTCTCGAGACTGGCCGCCGACTTCGGCGCCCACAGCCTGCAGATCAAGACGCGTCCCGCCCCGCAGCATCAGAGCGGGCTCACGGATTGGGTGATCGTCACGCGCGACGCCGACCAGCTGACACGACTGCAGCTGCGGATCGAGAAGCGGCATCGGCTGCTCGGCCTGCCGCCGGAGAACATCCTGCTGCGGCGCGGCTCGGACGCCGATCTCACGAGCTTCCCGCTCTGGACCGACGACTACAGCGATCTCGTCAGCGTGATCCGCTGGGATTGAGCGGCCGGGCCGCACGCCTCGCTCGCACCGATCGAGGCATCGACAGGGAAGAGACTCGCGGATCGCACCGCGGAATCGAGGGGAGTTCGGGATGGCTCGGAACGTCTGGATCGTCGCGCTGGCGACGGCGCTGATCGGATTCGCGCTCGGTCGAAGCATGGCGCCGACGACGATCGAATTCCCCGCACCGGATGCGGCGATCGACGCCGAGGAGATGGAGCACCGCGTCGAGCTCGCGCTGCGGGAAACCCGCGCCTTTCCGCGCGCCGGGAGCTTGATCCGACTGTTCGAGGGCTTGACCCGCGAGAACGTCGCCGGCGCGGCCAATGCCGTGCGCGAGCGCGCTGCGGAGCGGGATCCCGTCGATCTGCAGCTCTTCCTGACCGCCTATGCGCATCTCGATCCGACGGCCGCGATGCTCGAGGTCCAGAGCTGGCCGATCCGCTCGCGCCGCGAACAGGGCCTGAGGATCGTGATGCGCGAATGGGCCGCGAGCGGCGAGCGCCTCGCCGCGGGCAATTTCTACGACTCGCTGACCGACCCCGACACGCGCGCGGTCGCCGCATCGCCGCTCGTGCGCGGATGGGCGCTCAGCGGCGACGTCGAGGGCGCCCGCGCGCTCGCGCTGCGATTCTTCGAAGACGAGGGCCGGCGCGAGGTCGTCGATGCGCTCGTCGGCGGTGTCCTGCATGCCCGGGGCACGGACGGCGCACTCGCGCTGGCGAGAGCGGGTGAGCCGCACGGCCCGCGCGTCTTCGACCGGCAGGTCACGCTCGCGACGCTCGCCCTCGTCGGACGCGAAGACGCCAAGCAGGCCGCCGCCTACTACGACGAGCTGCTCCGCCCGGAGCCGACGCCCTGGCTGACGCCCCAGCTCGTCCCCCTCGCCGGGCTGATGCGCAACGACGATCCTCGGGCCGCCCTCGAATGGCTGCTCCCGAAATCCGACGGGCCCGAGCGGACCCGAGCGCTCAAGGAGACGATGGGGACCTGGGCACGGCGAGATTTCGACGCCGCGCGGGCCTGGTTCGAAGCCCGCGGCACGTCCGACCCGTCGACGATGGGCGCGCTCTCCCCGACGGACTCGACGCTGCTCTCGGGCCTGGTCCGCCGCCAGGCGCGCGTCCAGCCCAGCGAGGCCGCAGCCTGGGCCGTGCGCCTGCGCCCGGAATCGGATCGGCTCGAGATGCTGCGGCGCGTCGCCTATTTCTGGTCGATGAAGGATCCCGCTGCCGCGGACGCCTGGCTCGCGACGCTCGTCCTCTCGGACGCCGAGCGAGCACCGATCGCCGATGCCGCCGAATGGGGCCGCAGCCGGGACGCTGCGGCGCGGGCGCCGGCGGACGATCTCTGAGCGCTCTCGCTCCTCGCCCGACCTTCCTGGACGCCTGCCAGGAGCCTGACCCAAGATGGGCGTGGATGCCTGAGCGTCGAGACATGGCTCTCGCAAGGCGCGCGAGGGAGCCGTAGCCGCGCTACGGCGACCGAGCGCAACGCCGCGAGAGCCGATGGATCGGCGCTCGGCGCCGCGCGGGCCATCTTGGGTCAGGCTCCTGGGTCCGTCGACGACGGGCGAGCCGTGCAATCAGGCCGAGGCCGCTGGCGAGAGCGATCGTCGCGCCCGGCTCGGGCACGAACTTCAGGTTCACGCCGAGCAATTGCGTGTCGATCTGCATTCCGACGATGCCAAAGGAGTTCGACTCCGTCCGAACCGCGTAGGAGCCCGCCACCAGACCGACGTTACGCTGGACACCGCCGAGCGGCGAGCCGCCGATCCGGACCGTGTCGTAGCCCATGCCCGTCAGCGTGTCGCTGAAGTGGCCGCCCTGCAGCGGTCGCGAAGCGACACGAACGACCGACACCGTGCCCGTCGTCAGCGCGAACATGTGCTTGACCGAGGTCGCCTTCGGCAGCAGCGCGATCGTGCCGCCGACCGGGAGCCCGAGCATGGTCGTGAAGGATCCGGCCATGAACGTGTCGAAGCCGTTGATCTCGTTGCAGCCGACCGGCAGCGCTTGATTCGGGACCGTGCAGTCGGCGGCGACGCGCGGATCGCCCATCGGCGTGAAGGCATTCGCCGGATTCAGGCCGCCGTAGAAGGCCTTGACCCGTCCCGCGTTCTGGAAGCCCGTGGCCGTCAGATCCCAGCCTCCGGCGTTTCGGATCCGGAAGCCCGGATCCACGTCGCCCCCCGGTATCGGCCGCGTGCCTGCGTTTGGCTTGAAGGTTGCCGGGACCATGCCCGAAGCGGCGAGACCCACCAGATACTCGCGCGCGGACCCGTCGAGCAGGAGCGCCATCGTGCCGCCGAACTGATTCGGTCCCGAGCGGTAGCGGACCTCGACCCGCTCGTTGCCGCCGTTGGCCGTATTGAAATGCGTCGTGTCGGCAGCCAGGCGCGCGGCGAACGCGGTCCCCGGCTTGCCGTTGTTCTGGCCGTTGCCCGGGGCATTCCAGTTGCCCGCCGAGAAGCGGCGCGTCAGCGCCGGGGCCGGGATCAATTGGCCGGGGGTCTTGATCGTGTACGAACCGGCGTGTGTCGGGCTCGGACCGGGATCCGGACCGAGGCGGTCGATGCCGGGCATCGCCGCGACGAAATCGGTGTCGATCTGGCGGGTCACGTTCTGCAGCACGATGCCGACCTGCAGCCCGAGATGCTGTTCGAAGGCGAAGGGCGGGATCGTGAACGGATCGCCGACGTCGACGCCGCCCGGAATGATGCGGGCGCCGCGATTGCCGATGCGCGGCTTGTTGAAGACCCCGGGCTGCATCGTCGTGAAGTTGACGTGCCACTCGCGATCATGGCAGCGCGCGTCGTCGACGCCGGCCGGGCGCAGGTCGAGATGCTGGAAGGACTGCGCGCCCATCACCGTCGGATGCGGCGGCGGAGCGACGATCAGCGGCGGGGGAACGCAGGGCGCGATCGGCGGGTTCTGCGGAATGTCGACGATGATCCCGTTCGACTCGTGGTATTCGCCGTACATCCCGACGGTCTGGGCGCGACCGACCGTCGTCGCCGCTCCGATCAGCGCCGCCAGAAATACGGCTGTGCGGATGCTGGACATCGAGAACCCGCGCATCATCGAGCTTAGCGCGCCGAATCGGATCGGCTCCGGAATCCCCTGGCTCCCGCCGACCGGGGATTCGGTCGGCGGAAGCCATCAAGAGACGCGGAGGCCCGAGCTAGTCCCGTCGCCGACGGGCGATCAGGACGAGCAGTCCGAAGCCACTGGCGAGCATGGCCGTTGCACCGGGCTCCGGCGCGAACTCGAGATTCAGACCGAGCATCTGGAGATTGATGACGATGCCGCCGGCCGAATCCGATCGGATCGTGTAAGAGCCGGCGACCAGGCCCACGTTGCGCTGATTGCCGCCGAGCGGCGAGCCGCCGATCTGGAGCGTGTCGTAGCCCATGCCCGTCAGCGTGTCGCTGAAGTGGCCGCCCTGCAGCGGCCGTGAGCCGACGTGAACGATCGAGACCGTGCCGGTCGTCAGCGCGAACAGGTGCTTGACGGACGTCGCCTTCGGGAGCAGGGCGAGCGTTCCGCCCGCCGGGATGCCGAGCATCTGCGTGAACGTCCCCGCCATGAACGTGTCGAAGCCATTGATCTCGTTGCAGCCCGCAGGCAGCGGTTGATTCGGGACCGTGCAATCCGCCGCGACGCGCGGATCGCCCATCGGCGTGAAGGCGTTCGCCGGATTGAAGCCGGCAAAGAAGCCCTTGATGCGCCCGGGAGCCTGGAAGCCCGCGACCGTCATGTCCCAGCCCGCTGCGTTGCGGACCCGAAACCCGGGATCGTTGTCGCCGACCGGCTGCGTGGCCGCGCCCGGCTTGAAGGACGCCGGCAGCATGCCCGTGATCGGCGGGCCGCCGAGGTTGAGGCGGCCGGTTCCGTCGAGCAGCAGCGCCATCGTGCCGCCGAACTCGTTCGGCCCGGAGCGGTAACGGATCTCGATCTGTTCGTCGCCGGCGTTCGCCGTGTCGAAATGAGTCGTGTCCGCGGCCGCACGCGCAGCGAATGCGCCCCCCGGCTGGCCGTTGTTCTGGCCATTGCCGGCGGCGTTCCAATTGCCCGCCGAGAAACGGCGCGTCAGCGCCGGCGGCGGAATCAGCTGCATCGCCGTCTTGATCGTGTAGGAGCCCAGCGCCGGGGCCGGGCCGGGATCCGGGCCGATGCGGTTGGTGCCCGGCATCGCGGCGACGAAGGCCGTATCGAGCTGCCGCGTCACGGCGTTGAGCACGATGCCGACCTGCTCACCGAGGTTCTGCTGGAAGGCGAAGGGCGGGACCGTGAACGGATCGCCGACGTTCATGCCGCCCATCACGGTCCGCGCGCCATTGTTCCCGACCTGCGGCTGGTTGAAGACTTCCGGCAGCGCGGTGGTGAAGTTGATGTGCTGCCCGCGCGCAGGACACCGGGCGTCGTTGACGCCCGTCGGCCGCAGGTCGAGGTGCTGGAAGGTCTGCGCCCCCATGACGGTCGCATGCGGCGCCGGAAGAACGGTCAGCCGCGGGGGCGTACACGGCACGATGGGCGGGTTCTGCGGAATGTTGACGATGATGCCGTTCGACTCGTGATACTCGCCATACATCGCGACGGTCTGGGCTCGACTCGTCGCCGAACTACCGATGATCGCCGCCAACAAGGCAGCTCCCAGGATCCTGGACATGAAGAACTCCTTTCGACTTCGGAAGGCATCCGTGATGCGACTGGCCGGGAGTCGTGTGCGTTCGATCGATCCACTCCCAGCGAGCAGGGCTTCGACGCCGCGATTGCGCGCATTGGACGCCGCCCTGCATCCGGCGTCCCGTCGGTCCGAAACGACCGACACACTTCGCACCCTACCATGAACGAATCGGCATCCAGTGGCTTTCTTTGGGCTCTGCCGAAATCACCGAGGGCGCACTCGGCGCCTATCGTCCAGAAAACACCACAGTCGTTCGCCCGAGCGCGCGCCAGTGCGTCCCTCCCGCGCGCCCTTGCATGCTCGAGTTCGAAAGCCGAATCGGATCAGGGCGCCGGAGCCCCGCCCTCCAGCTTCCCGCCTTCCCGGAGACAGGAAGCCGGAGGCCGCAAGGCGGGAGCCCCACTCGCCCTTCGAAGCATCCGTTATTCGTTCGTCCGGCGGCGATCCGGTCGGGCGAGGAGGCCCAGAAGCGCAAGACTGCCCGCGAGCGCAGCCGTCGCCCCGGGCTCCGGCGCGAATTTGAGGTTGAGGCCGAGCATCTGCGTATTCAGCTGGATGCCACCCGCGCTGTCCGATCGGATCGAGTACGAGCCGGCGACGAGACCGACGTTGCGCTGGTTGCCGCCGAGCGGCGAGCCGCCGACCTGGACCGTGTCGTAGCCCATGCCCGTCAGCGTGTCGCTGAAGTGGCCTCCCTGCAGCGGTCGCGAAGCGACACGGACGATCGAGACGGTACCGGTCGTCAACGCGAACATGTGTCGGACCGAGGTCGCCTTCGGCAGCAGTGCGAGCGTGCCGCCCGCCGGGATGCCGAGCATCTGCGTGAAGGTCCCGGCCATGAACGTGTCGAAGCCGTTGATCTCGTTGCAGCCCGCCGGGATCGGCTGGACCGGATCCGTGCAGTCCGGAGCGACGCGCGGATCCCCCATCGGAGTGAACGCGTTCGCCGGGTTGAAGCCCGCGAAGAAGGCCTTGATGCGGCCCGGATTCTGGAAGCCCGGAGCCGTCAGGTCCCAGCCGCCGCCATTGAAGATCCGGAAGCCCGGGTCGTCCTCGCCGAGGGGCTGCGTGCCTGCGCCCGGCTTGAAGGAAGCCGGCAGCATGCCCGTGATCGCCGGGCCACCGAGAACGAGCCGTCCGACACCATCGAGGAGCAGCGCCATCGTGCCGCCAAATTGATTTACGCCGGCGCGGTATCGGACCTCGACCTGCTCGTCGCCTGCATTGGCAGTATTGAAATGGGTCGTATCCCCAGCCAGGCGAGCCGCGAAGCCGGTACCCGGCAGACCGTTGTTCTGGCCATTACCCGCGGCATTCCAGTTGCCCGCCGAGAAGCGGCGGGTCAGCGCCGGCGGCGGAATCAGCTGGGCGGGCGTCTTGATCGTATACGAGCCGCCGACGGGGATCGGGCCCGGGTTCGGCCCGATGCGGTGGATGCCGGGCAGCGCCGCGATGACGGCCGTGTCGAGCTGGCGAGTCACGTTCTGGAGCACGATGCCGACCTGCTCGCCGAGATTCTGTTGGAAGGCGAACGGCGGGATCGTGAACGGATCGCCGACGTTCAGGCCGCCCATCACGGTCCGGGCGCCATGGTTGCCGACCCGAGGCTGGTTGAAGACGCCGGGCTGTGCCGTCGTGAAATTGATGTGTTGTTCGCGGTCGTGGCAACGCGCATCGTTGACGCCGGCCGGACGCAGGTCGAGGTGCTGGAAGGTCTGCGCGCCCATGGCCGTCGCATGCGGTGCCGGGAGCACCGTCAGCGGCGGCGGCGTGCAGGGCACGATCGGCGGATTCTGTGGAAGGTTGACGATGATCCCGTTCGACTCGTGGTATTCGCCGTACATCGCCACCGTCTGGGCCTGACTGGCCAGCGCCGCGGTCGAGACTCCTACGACGAAGGCGGCTCGCATGATTCCGAACATCGAGAGCTCCTTTATTTGTTCCTGTCCAGCTTCTCCGAAGGGCGTCGGGTTGGCGTGCGAATCGCTCAGGGCTTGCCGGCGGCGCAGCTTGCTCGCAGCCGCCCCCGCTCGCTTTCACCTCCTCACCGTCACCTCTTCACCCTCACTTCTTCACCCTCACTTCTTCACCCTCACCTCTTCACCCCTGCACACGAATCCCCGATCGGACCTCTGCAACCGAGGGGTCGACGGTCCGTGAACCAACCTACCACCATCACGTCGGAAAAGGGGATTGAACTTGCCGGTCGTGTACACGGGACGGCCCGACGATTCGCGGATCCCCCGTTTTGGGGCCCGCAACGAAGAAGGGCCACGATCGACGCATCGACCGTGGCCCTCGTTCTTCGCCTCGACACCGACCGATTCCGGATGGCATCGGTCGACCGGGAGCCGCTCTCTCGGAGGAGTTGAGCCGGCTCGCCGGAGGCGGATTCACCTCAAGCGCGTCGCCGATAGGCGAGCAGGCCGAGCAGGCCGAGGCCGCTGGCGAGCGCGACCGTCGCGCCGGGCTCCGGCGCGAACTTGAGGTTGATGCCGAGCATCTGCGTATTCAGCTGGATGCCACCCGCGCTGTCCGACCGGATCGAGTACGAACCGGCAACGAGACCGACGTTGCGCTGGTTGCCGCCGAGCGGCGAGCCGCCGACCTGGACCGTGTCGTAGCCCATGCCGGTCAGCGTGTCGCTGAAGTGGCCGCCCTGCAGCGGTCGCGAAGCGACACGAACGATCGACACCGTGCCCGTCGTCAGAGCGAACTGGTGCTTGACCGAGGTCGCCTTCGGCAGCAGCGCGAGCGTGCCGCCCGCCGGAATGCCGAGCATCTGCGTGAAGGTCCCGGCCATGAAGGTCTCCCAGCCGTTGACCTCGTTGCAGCCCAACGGAATCGGGTTGACCGGATCCGTGCAGTCCGGAGCGACACGCGGGTCCCCCATCGGGGTGAACGCGTTCGCCGGGTTGAAGCCCGCGAAGAAGGCCTTGATGCGGCCCGGGGCCTGGAAGCCCGGAGCCGTCAGGTCCCAGCCGCCTGCATTGCGGATGCGGAAGCCCGGATCGCCGTCGCCGACCGGCTGCGTGCCTGCGCCCGGCTTGAAGGACGCCGGGAGCATGCCCGTGATCGCCGGGCCGCCGAGAACGAGGCGGGCGGAGCCATCGAGGAGCAGCGCCATCGTGCCGCCGAACGCGTTCGGACCGGAGCGATAGCGGACTTCGATCTGCTCGTCGCCGGCGTTGGCGGTGTTGAAGTGGGTCGTATCCGCTGCCGCGCGCGCCGCGAAGGCCGTGCCCGGCTGACCGTTGTTCTGACCGTTGCCCGCGGCATTCCAGTTGCCCGCGGAGAAGCGGCGCGTCAGGGCCGGCGCCGGGATGAGCTGGGCCGGGGTCTTGATCGTGTACGAGCCGGCCGGCAGCGGGCCCGGGTTCGGACCGATGCGGTTGCTGCCGGGCATCGCCGCGATGAACTGCGTGTCGAGCTGGCGGGTCACGTTCTGCAGCACGATGCCGACCTGCTCACCGAGGTTCTGCTGGAAGGCGAACGGCGGGATCGTGAACGGATCGCCCACGTTCATGCCGCCCATCGCGGTCCGGGCGCCGCGGTTGCCGACGCGCGGCTGGTTGAAGACGCCGGGCTGGGCCGTCGTGAAGTTGATGTGCTGCTCGCGATCATGGCAGCGCGCATCGTTGGGGCCGCCCGGGCGCAGGTCGAGGTGCTGGAAGGTCTGCGCGCCCATGACCGTCGCATGCGGTGCCGGGAGCACCGTCAGCGGCGGCGGCGTGCAGGGCACGATCGGCGGGTTCTGCGGGATGTTGACGATGATCCCGTTCGACTCGTGGTACTCGCCGTACATGGCCACCGTCTGCGCCTGACTCATCGTCGTTGTCATGCAGACCAGTGCGCCACCCAGGAGGGCGGCTCGTAGGATCTTGGACATCGAAGACTCCTTTGACTTCAGGATTGGCTCGAGACGCGGGCAGGCCGGATTCGAATCGCTTCTTTCACTTCTCCCATCGAGCCATGGACGTTGAACACGGACGACACGGACCGATAACGCGGCCCGTATGGACTCTGGGCGACCGAGGCATGTCGACCCATCGAGCCCGGACTGCCAGGACGCTTCGCACCTTATCATGATCGCTACCGGGACCAGCCGGATTTTTTTCGAGGACCGAACGAGCGTTCGGGAGCGGCGTATCGACCGCGATCGCGCCGGGGACCGACACAGAAACGAGAAAGGCCACAGTCGACGAGTCGACTGTGGCCTTTTTCTTCACTTCATTCGATCTCCGCCTCGGGAGATCGGATGCCGGGCCGTCGGCTCCTACGCTCCCGCCGCCCGGAAACCCGGACGGCGGGAACGATTGGAGCTCCTCGAAGCCGGCCTCAGGCGCGTCGCCGGTAGGCGAGCAGGCCGAGCAGGCCGAGGCCGCTGGCGAGCGCGACCGTCGCGCCGGGCTCCGGCGCGAACTTGAGGTTGATGCCGAGCATCTGCGTATTCAGCTGGATGCCACCCGCGCTGTCCGACCGGATCGAGTACGAGCCGGCAACGAGACCGACGTTGCGCTGGTTGCCGCCGAGCGGCGAGCCGCCGACCTGGACCGTGTCGTAGCCCATGCCGGTCAGCGTGTCGCTGAAGTGGCCGCCCTGCAGCGGTCGCGATGCGACACGAACGATCGACACCGTGCCCGTCGTCAGAGCAAACATGTGCTTGACCGAGGTCGCCTTCGGCAGCAGCGCGAGCGTGCCGCCTGCCGGGATGCCGAGCATCTGCGTGAAGGTCCCGGCCATGAACGTGTCGAATCCGTTGACCTCGTTGCAGCCCGCCGGAATCGGGTTGACCGGATCCGTGCAGTCCGGAGCGACACGCGGGTCCCCCATCGGGGTGAACGCGTTCGCCGGGTTGAAGCCCGCGAAGAAGGCCTTGATCCGGCCGGGATTCTGGAAGCCCGCCGCCGTGAGATCCCAGCCGCCCGCGTTGCGGATGCGGAAGCCCGGATCGTTGTCGCCGACCGGCTGCGTGCCTGCGCCCGGCTTGAAGGACGCCGGGAGCATGCCCGTGATCGGCGGGCCGCCGAGGACGAGGCGTCCAAAGCCATCGAGGAGCAGCGCCATCGTGCCGCCGAACGCGTTCGGACCGGAGCGATAGCGGACTTCGATCTGCTCGTCGCCGGCGTTGGCGGTGTTGAAGTGGGTCGTATCCGCTGCCGCGCGCGCCGCGAAGGCCGTGCCCGGCTGACCGTTGTTCTGACCGTTGCCCGCGGCATTCCAGTTGCCCGCGGAGAAGCGGCGCGTCAGCGCCGGCGCCGGGATCAGCTGGCCCGCAGTCTTGATCGTGTACGAGCCGGCCGGCAGCGGGCCCGGGTTCGGGCCGATGCGGTTGCTGCCGGGCATCGCCGCGATGAACTGCGTGTCGAGCTGGCGGGTCACGTTCTGCAGCACGATGCCGACCTGCTGACCGAGGTTCTGCTGGAAGGCGAACGGCGGGATCGTGAACGGATCGCCGACGTTCATGCCGCCCATCGCGGTCCGGGCGCCGCGGTTGCCGACGCGCGGCTGGTTGAAGACGCCGGGCTGGGCCGTCGTGAAGTTGATGTGCTGCTCGCGATCATGGCAGCGCGCATCGTTGGGGCCGCTCGGGCGCAGGTCGAGGTGCTGGAAGGTCTGCGCGCCCATGGCCGTCGCATGCGGTGCCGGGAGCACCGTCAGCGGCGGGGGCGTGCAGGGCACGATCGGCGGGTTCTGCGGGATGTTGACGATGATCCCGTTCGACTCGTGGTACTCGCCGTACATGGCCACGGTCTGGGCCTGGCTCGCCGCGGCTGCCATACCGACCGTTGCCACCACGAGTGCGGCTCGAAAGATTCTGGACATCAAGAACTCCTTTGGTTTCAGAATGGGCTCGAGGAACGAATGGCCGGTCTTCGAAGCGGATCGATCGAGGCATCTCCCCGTCGAGCCCTGGACCATCCATCCTTGGTGGGATGTCAATACAGGTACAGACAGACCCACCCGCAGAAGCAGGAACCTCCAGCACGGGGCCACCTTACCATGACCGAGATGTGGCCTGGGAAGTTTTTTTGGGTCAATTTCGCCCTGACCGAAAGTCTGGCCCCATGGGGTCTCAGGGTCGGATCGGGGCGTGCTGAGCGCATACGGGCCGGAGAGCCGACCCCGTTCGGCCGACAGACCGAAGGCTGGCTCCCCGCGAGAACTCTCTCGACTTCGGAGGCCCGACCCTGCAGAATCCGCGACCGTCCGGCCGGCGCTCGACCGATGAGGGTCTGCGTTTCCGGACCGGGAGCGTTCGGGGAGCCGTCTCCGAACCCTACGACATGGCGAGGGAGCCGGAATGCACTCGGACACGACATTGAGGAGCGAATCGATCATGGGGATCTCGAATCAGGACCGCCTCCGACGCAGACGCCCGCTCGTCCTAATGCTGGCCGGCTGGGCGGCGCTGGGCTGGCTCGGATGCCAGGACGCTGGAAAGCCGGAAGCGAAGACGTCTCAGCCCGCCGTGAACCCGGCGCTGGTTGCCCTGCTCGGCGAGCCGCTCCCTCCCGACGCGACCCTCGAGCAGGCCCTGGCCCATCGCGATCCCCTCGAACGCGCCCGACGGGTCGCCGAGATTCTCGCCGCGACACCGCCCGACGAGCTCGACTCCATCCGCGCGACGATCGAGGCCGCGCCGCTCGCCTGGGGCGACATCGAGTACACGCTCTTCGCGAGCTGGTGGGCGCGCTTCGATCCGAGCAGCGCCCTCGCCTACTGCGACGACGAGCTGCGCCTCGATCATCCCCGCGTCGTCGGGGAGGTCCTGCGGATGTGGGGCAGGACCGACCCCCAGGCGGCGCTCGACTCGGGCTGGCTTTCCGGGCGATCGATCGAGGGCACCGGTCTTCACGCGGAATACCTCGATCCGCTGATCGTCGGCTGGTTCGAATCGGGAAATCCCGGCCTCGAGACCTTCATCGAGGGTCTCGACCCGAGCTCGCGGGTCACCGCGCTCGGCGCCTACATGCGCATGAAGATCCTGCGCGACGGCCGGCGCCAGGCCCTCGAATGGAGCCAGACCGCGCCCTTCCCGCCCGAGCAGCAGCGGCTGCTCCTCGCGTCCGGCCTCAAGACCGTCGCCAGCCAGGATCCCCAGCTCGCCGTCGAATGGCTCGAGATCGCGAGAGAGAAGGGCGTCGACGTCCGCACCTTCGTCGCGCGCATCGCGCGCGGCTGGGCCCACCGCGATCCGCGCGCGGCGATGGACTGGCTCTTCGTTCAGCAGGTCGCCGATCCGGTGGAGCGGCTGCGAGCGACCAACGACGTCGCACGCATCTGGCTGAACGAACACCCCGCCGAGGTCGAGGAGTGGCTCGACACCGACTCGACCGACCCCTGGGTCGACGTCGTACGGATCCAGGCCATCCAGCATCACGTTCGAATCAACGACTACCGCGTCGATTGGGAGCGGCTGCTGGCGTCGGTCGCGCGCATCGCGAACCCCGAGCAGCGCCAGAAACAACATCTCTGGGCGCTGCAGCGCTGGAAGCGGGTCGATCCCGACGCCGCGACGTTCTGGCTCGCGGGCCACGCCGACCTGCTCGGCGAGCAGATCCAATTCGTCGATCAGCTTCCGCAGGACGAGCAGAAGCGGATCGCGAAAGCCTTCGGAACCAGCCCGTAGCGCGCAGGGGCGCTTCTGCCGTTCAGCCCGGCCCGGGGCCGTCCTGCTTCTGCAGGGCGGCCTCGTCGCGTTTTTCCGGCTTGCTCGTCGAACCGTCGTCGTCTCCGGCCGTCGCTGCAGCGTCGCCGCTCGGCCCATCGACCGGAGCGGCGGCCGGCGGCACCGGAGCCTTCGCCGAAAGCGCCTCCGCCGCGGCAGGATCCAGCTCGCCGAGCAGGGCCAGCGCCTCCTCTCCGGCACCAAAGCGATAGGCCTGGCGAGCGAGTCGCGTGCGGCGGGCGCGCGTCTTCTCGCCGGCGGGGAGCAGGCGCGCGAGCGCGAGGGCGCCGCGGCCCTCGTAGGGCGCATCACGGTCGACGAAGACCTCGAGCCTGGCGATCGCCTCGTCCTGCTTTCCGGAAGCGACGAGACTCGCGACGCGAGGCGCCATCGCCGGCCAGCTCTCCGGCGCGACCCGCAGCGCCCGGTCGTAAGCTGCATCCGCCTTTTCCTGCGCGCCCCGCCTGGCTTCGAGATCCCCGAGCAGGACCATCGCCTCCGAATCGCTCGGCACCTTCTCGAGTACGCCCTCCAGAAGCCCTTCGGCTTCGTCGAGGGATTCGCCGTTCGCGATCAACGCGCGTGCGAGCGCGACGCGCGTATCGACGTCGTCCGGCCGGGCCTTCGCTCCGGCGCGTGCCTCGGAGAGGGCACCCTCCAGCGCGCCCTGCTCGACGAGCAGCGGAACGCGTGTGCGCAGGAACGCCCCCCGGATCTGCGCCGCCGAGCCCTTCTCGAATTCGGAGAGGGCCCGGGCCGCGACCTTCGCGTTCGTACGCAAGCGTATGCCCCGGGCGATCGCCTCGATCGCCTCGCGCCGGATGCGCTCGACCGGGTACTCCGCGCTCGGGGGAATCTCGAGGTCGGGATCGGTTCCGCGTCGCGTCTCGACCTCGACCATCAGGATCCGCATCGCGGTCGAAGGCGTCGAAGGCTTGCGCGGGGACTGGAAGGTCAGGATCGCGGCGGCCTCCCGCACGTTGCCCTCGGAGAGATGAAGCCGCGCGAGGCGCTCGCGCGCGGCGGCCATCGTGCTGTCCGAGCGGATCGCGTGCCGGTATTCCTCGATCGCGGCGTCGAACTCGCCGAGCCCTTCCGCCGCGCGCGCCCGGTAGTACCGGATCGGCGCATTGTCGGGCCAGAGCAGGCCCGCCTCGCCGAGCTCGTCGAAGGCCTTCTTGTACTCCCCCCGCTCGAAGGCGATGCGCCCCTTCAACATCAGGCGATGGATCTCGACGGGCGTCTTTTCCGCCATCTTCAGCGCCTCGTCGAATTCCTTCGCGCGGATCAGCGCCTCCGCTTCACGCAGCAGCAGATCCGGCGAAGCCTTGTCGCCGATGATCTCGTTCGCGGCGTCGAAGGCGACGAGGGCCTCACCGACGCGATCCCAGCCCATCAGATGGCCGGCGAGGTCGACCCAGAGCGAGGCGGTCTCGAGCGTCTTGCCTCGCCCGGCAGCGACGGCTTTCTCGATCGCCGATCGCAGGACCTTCTCGACCTCCTCGGGCCGATCGGACTGGGCCAGGAACTGGATCAGCGCCGCTCGGATCGAGGCGTCGTCGGGGCTCTTCTCGTAGGCCTTGCGCAGGATCTCCTCGACGCGATCGAGCTTGCCGAGGCCCGTATAGAGCTTCACGGATTCGGAGATCAGCTCGATCGAGTTGGGATATTTCTCGAGGCATTCGTCGGCGATCTTCGTCGCCTCGTCGATCTCGCCGGCCTCGCGCTTGAACGACGCCCGCACGGTGCACCAATAGGCCTCGCGCGCGTCGTCTTCGAACTCGAGATAGAGGTCCGAATCCTCCCCTTCCGCCTGCGCATCGTCCGCCGCGGCCATCTCTCCGGATGCGCCGGTCCCGCCGTCCGCGCCGGCTTCCGCTCCGCCCTCCGCGATCTCGCTTTCGGCTTCGCTCTCGGATCCGCTCTTCGGATCGACGCCCGAAGCGCGCAGCAGCTCGTAGGCCTCGTCGGGCCGTTTCAACCCGAGCAGGGCGACGGCCTTCATGCGGATCGCGGTCTCCTCCTCGGGGAATCGCTCGATGATGTCGTCGAGCAGGACGAGCGCCTTCTCGTATTTGTCGCGGCTGTCGATCAGGATGCGCGCCTCGAGCAGCAGCGCCATCAGGTCGTCCTTGCCCTCTTCCGGCGCCTCCGCGTGCATCCGGTCGAAGACTTCGAGCGCGAACTCGTAGTTGCCGCCCCGGTGCGCATCGATCGCGAGCTGCTGGCTCGCGCGCACGAACCATTCCGGATCCTCGCGCGCCGCGTCGAGCGCCCAGATCGACCGCTCCTCCCGGCCCGTCAGGGAGAGCGCGCGGCCGTAGCGGTAGAGAATCTCGCCGTCCCGCTCGCCGGACTCGATCAGCTCGATCAGGATCGGAATCGACTCGTCCATCTTGCCCTCGGCCTGCAGCTCGCGCGCGCGCGCGAGCCGGGCTTCGACCGAAGACGAGCAGCCCGCTCCGACGCCCGCGAGCAACAAGAGCACGAGCAGCGCGGCGCCGAAGCCGGAATGCGGTGCTCGTCCGACCGGGAGCACGGACGCGGGCGAGAGCAGATCGAAGGAGGGCCGATTCGTCGAAACGGAAGGACGGGACGCGAAATTCATGGCGCACACATTAGCAGGATCCGTCCCTTCGCAGCCGAATGGCTCCCTCGCCTCCGGCCGATCCAGACGATCGACGCCCCGCGCCCTGGTTTCCCCGAGATGCCGGATTCGATAGTTTCGCGGCCGCCATGAACACCCGAAAGTCTCGTCCGACCTGGCCGTTCGCCGTCCTCGCCCTCGCCGCCGTCGGCGCATACGCCTATTGGACCGTCGAGGTCGCGCCCGATCCCGTCCACGCCCGGCCGACGGGGGGCGTCGCCGAGCTCGAGGCGCTGGCGAGCCGGGAGGACACGAACGTCCTCTTCATCCTGATCGACACGCTGCGCGCCGAGCGCATGAGCGCCTACGGCTATTCGCGGGACACGACGCCCTTCCTCTCGAAGCTCTCGTCGACCAGCATCCGCTTCGGGAAGAACATTTCGCAGTCCTCCTGGACGAAGGCTTCGATGGCCTCGATGTGGTCGAGCCAGACGCCGCTGCGCGTCGGCATCACGCGTTTCGACGAGACGCTTTCGGACCAGGTCGAGATGCCCGCCGAGATCCTGGCGGAGGCGGGCTTCAAGACGGTCGGTCTCTATCGGAACGGCTGGGTGAACCCCTCCTTCAACTTCCAGCAGGGCTTCGAGAAGTACTACAAGCCGCTCTCCGGTCGGATCAATCCCCAGATCCAGCGCATGCGCCCGAACGCCGGAGCGCATGGCAACGACGAGAGCGTGGTCCTCGACGCCAAGGAGTTCCTCCGGATCCACGGCGCCACGTCGCGCTGGTTCCTCTATCTCCATCTGATGGACGTCCACGAGTACACCTACGACCAGGAGTCCGCGCTCTTCGGCAACGGTGTCTCGGACATCTACGACAACTCGGTCCTGCGAGAGGACTGGGTCGTCTCGACGCTCTACGAGTATCTCGGCGAGCGGGGCTTTCTCGACGACACGATCGTGGTCGTCCTCTCGGACCACGGCGAGGCCTTCGGCGAGCGCGGCTACGAGGGCCACGCGCGCGAGGTCTACCCGGAGACCACCGAGACGCCCGTCATCATCTCGTTGCCCTTCGCACTCGAGAACGAGATCGTGCTGCCCATGCAGACGAGCAACATGGACGTCTGGCCGACGCTGCTCGAGCTGCTGGGACTGCCGCTGCCTTCGGGCGAGATCGACGGCCAGTCCCGTTTCGACGAGATCATGGCGCTTGCGCGCGGCGAATCGCCGGCCCCGCGCGAGGAGTCGACGATCGCCTACCTCGACGAGAACTGGGGGACGCCGGGTGGCAAGCGGCTCCCGGCCATCAGCATCGTCGAGGGCGACCATCGCTACGTCGCCGGAACGGGGCTGAACGGCCAGAAATTCGAGGTCCTGCTCTCGCGCGAGGACGGCATGAAGACGAATCAGATCGCCGCCCAGCCCGAGCTGGCCGAACGGATGCGCGCGAAGGCGCTCGCGGCGATCGAGGAGAAGTCGGCCTACGACAGCGCGACGATCGAGCTCGACAAGATGCAGCTCGACCAGCTGCGCGCTCTCGGATACCAGCTGCCCTGATCAGCCTCTTCCCCGCCGCGGCACCGCGGCCCGATCACCACTTGAAACGGAGGTCGGCGCCGCAGACGCGCGGGTCACCGACGAAGTTCAACGTGTTGCGATCGAAGGTCGAGAGGTCGACCGAGAAGTTCTTGTAGCGCTGGTCGGTCACGTTTCGGCACCAGCCCGAAACTTCCACACCCGGATCGTTCGGAGGCACCCAGGTGAGACGAACGTTGTGGAGGATGTATGCGCGCGCACCGATGGCGTACGCCGGAAACTGACTGTCTCCCACGGGACTCGGCTCGCCCTTGCCGTTGTTGGGATCGAACGGCGTGTCGTCGGTCCACGTCAAGTCGTAGTGCGGCGTCAGGATGCCGAACCGGCCGACGTCGAAGGGCCAGTCCACGGAGGCCGTGACCTTCAGCTGGGGGGAATTCAGCAGCGTATTGCCCGAGAAGTCGATCGGAATTCCCAGCGTGTCGACACCCACCAGACGCTGCTCGAGGACGCTGAACTCGACGAATTTGGCTTCCAGCCACCCGCCGCTGAAGCTGACGTTCAAACCCTCGATCGACTCGGGCACGAACCCCTCGAGCGGGCGAACGCTGAGATCGAGCTCGATTCCCAGATTGCGCGCCTGCTCGGCACTGTTCACGACGCGAGCGAATCCCTGGATGCTCCCGCTGATCCGGAAGACCTGCAGATTGCGGTAGTTGTAGAAGAAGAAGGCAGCGCTCGCCCGCACCCGATCGGCCCAGAACGAGGCCGTGGTTCCGACCTCCACCGCATCGATCCGCTCGGGGTCGGCGAAGCCCTGACCCGGAATGTCCGTGACCCCCGAGTCGCTCGGATTGAAATGTCCCGCCTTGAATCCGCGCGAATACTTGATGTAGGTCGAGATCTCTTCCGTAAAGCGGTACTCGAGATTCACGAAACCCGAAAAACCATCCCAGGTTCGCTGGTTCGAGCCCCGCACTCCCGGCGGCGCGATCACCTCCCCGTTGAACCCCAGGCGCAGATCCTTGTCCACGATCGCGAAATCCTTGCGCTCCCAGTTGTATCGGATGCCGCCGCTCAGCGTGAACTCCTCGGTGATGTCGTAGGCGGCTTCGCCGAAAATCCCGAAGCCCTTGATCGTCTGGGAGTAGTCCCGCTCGATGGCCGTCCCGCCCTCGGCCACGTTCAGCCTCCCGAAGAGATCCTGTTTCGTGCTGCCTTCGAGCTTCTCGTAGATGGAATAGACGCCCGTGCTCCACTCGATCGGGACCGCACCGATCGCATCGCGCTCGAACGAGAGATCTCCGTAGAGCTGGAATGCCTGATCGTTGTCGGATCCGTCGAAACGGGTATTCGACGTCAGATCGGTGTCTCGAAATTCGGACTTCCGATAATCGAGAAAGCCGAGGTTGAGCTTCGTCTGTGCGAAATCGGTGTCGAGCGTGGTCGTCGTCGAAATCGCGTGGGTGTCCAGGATCGTCCGCCCGGGCCGATTCAGATCACCGGCATAAGGCCCCCGATCGAGGCCGTCCTCCCGGCGAACCTCCCTCTCGAGGATCGGGCGCGCCGCCAATCGCGCCTGGATGAGCGAGAGCGTCGGCGTCTCCGCCCGCAACCTGTCGACGATCGCGTCGCGCCGCCGCAAGAGATCCGCTTCGAAAAAGTTGGTCGAGGACGCTCCCAGGAATCCTCCACTCGTCCCGATCGCCTGCCCCGTGGTCGAATCGCGGTTCAATCGCGAGGTCTCGACGCGCACGACGAATTCGATCGGAGCGTCCGCCGGGTCGACACGCAGCGTGCCGCGGACTCCGAAGTCGTCGATCTCGCCGAGATAGCGCGAGAGAAAGGGATTGACCCCGCTCGTCTGGCCAGACGCTATGCGCTCTCCGCAGATCTGGGCAGCCGGATTGCTGACGCCCGCGGACACCACTCTTTGATCGAGCGGAATCCGATTCGCGCAGCGATTCTCGAAGAAGGGGTTCTCGTGCTTGAAGCGCATCGCCACGCGCGCGGAGACGACGTCTTCGTAGACCGGCGCGTTCATCGCTGCCTCGAACGTGTAGCGTTGGGCATCCCGCGCATCGACGGAGGCGATCTGGGAAATGCTGACGCTCGCCGATCCCGAGAATTCGGGTTCGGGCAGCCGAGTCTGCAGAACGAAGGCACCGGCCGAGGCGTTGCGAAAATGCTTCGAGCCCTGCGGTCCCTTGAGAACGCTGATCCCGCCGACGTCGAAAAGGCCGACGAGCTGGGTCGCCGAGGCGTTGCGCGGAATCCCGTCCTGGTAGATCGGGACCGAACTCGACGCGTTGGCCCCGAAATCCTGCAGCCCGACGCCGCGGATGAAGAACGAGGCGTTCGTCGCGTTCACGGACGTGATCTCGAGATTGGGCACGTACGCATCGAGATCGCTGACGTCCTGCACACCCGCATTCGCCAGGTCGGACGCATCGAAGACGATCGCCGATGTGCTCGTCGGATTGAGCAGATCCTTGGTCGAAGAGCCCGTGACGACCATCTCTTCGACGCCGGCAAACGGATCGTCGACCGATCCCGACTGCTGTGCCGACGCGGCGCCCACGGAGAACAAGAACGTCGCGACGAGTCGCGGGAGTACCTTCCGGGCGGCCCGACGCATGCTGCGAGCGCTGCGAGCGCGAGCTCCCCGAAATTCCACTTCACCCCGGCCCGATACAGCAGACTTCATTCGACCTTCCTGGTTCCGAGCGGCCTCGAGCCGTCCTTCCGGCGTCATCGTCGACTCCCGAGAATCATTCGAGCGCCGACGTCCTCTCGCTCGTCTTCGTCGAGGGAGACTCACGCGATCTCTCTTCGTCCATGCCACCCGGGATCCGGAGCGATCGCCGCCGAGCGGTCCGTTCGTCGCATCGAACGATGCGCGAGCGCGATCGGAGCCACCCGGGGCGCTTCGGGTCTCCGACGATACTCCACGAGTCCGCAACACTACTGGCCCCCCGAGATGGGATCAATGCATGAGTTGGACGCAGAATCCGTCGGCGGTTCGAAAGGACGTCCGCGCCGCCTTGCACTGTGCCTCCAACCCCTCGCCTGACGGGACTTCAGCTTTCCACCGGCTCCAAAATATTCCCCTCGCTGCCCTTTTCCCTTGCATAGAATGGGGTCGACCACACTAGAATGGTCGCTTCCGATCGAGCCCACGAATCCTGGAGCGCCGAGAATCCTGCGCATGCAAAAACTAGTCGACCGAATTCTCGGTGTCGCGCACGACGCCGGAAAGCACCTCACTCCGGGCTCGCGCGACTGCTCGACTCGCCGGCGGTTCGTGATCGCTTCCGCGCTGCTGCTCGCCCATGCATTCCTGCCAGCAGCGATTGCAGCAGCGGAGCCGTCGGACTGGATCCTGTACGGAAACCCGGAATTTCTCTCGATCTACGCAAATACGGGTAAAGGCAACTTCCGGGGAACGCCGATCACGGGTCCCCGACTACCCAACCCCAGCCAGGGCAGCGACCTCGGGAGCGAAATCGAAGACCCGAATCGCTCTCGGGAGATCATCGCCGCCTTCCTGGTCGGCGGCACGTTCGGTGGCCTGACACCCGCGCTCGATCTGCCGTCTCGCCCGCGACTCTTCCTGGACGTCAACGTCGCGCTTCCCGTGACGACGGAAGTGCAGCTCGCGCGAACCGGCGATCCCGGAAAGCTCGCGTTTCCGACAGGCGGTGGTACTTCGGGAGTCAAAGTCACCGAGCGCGGCCTGATCGGACGCGGCAACTCGATCAGCGCCCAGCATCAAGGCCCGCAGGTGCATGCCGGTCTCGGCGTCTCCTTCGAATTTCCCTTCGACGACCAACGCCTGATCCGATTCAAGCCCGCAGCGCTCTACAGCCGCACCATCATCGACGTCGCGGCGATCACCGTCCGTGGCGTCCGCCTCAACGACCAGAGCGGGCAGAACCAGACCCTCGAGGACGATTTCCGCGAGATCCGCCTCACGGATTCCCGTCGCGAGGTCTATCACGCCGTCGGCCCCTCGCTCGAGGTCGAATACGTCCCCGGAATCGAATGGGGCCCTTTCTCGCTCAGCGTCTACGCCCGCGGCCATGCCTCTTTCATCCTGACCGACCGGGTGACGCGGATGCAGCAATGCAACGTCGCGGGCGGCCAGCCCGATGAGTGCGCGCTCTGGAAGTTCACCCAGGATCAGTGGGCCTATCGCGGGAGCGTCGGCTTCCACATCAACTGGACGCCGCGCCCCCTCTGGTGAACCGGACGCCCCTGCGCGAGGCGCTCGAGACGAGCGCGAACGGCATCACGCATCTCGTCGCCCTCGCCCTCGCCGGCCTGACGCTCTTCCTGGCCGGCCAGCCGATCTACGCGAACGACACCTGGATCCACCTCGCGCTCGGCGAGGCCTTTCTCGCCGGCGGCCCCTGGCTCGCCGCCGATCCGCATCTGTTCGCGGCGCCCGGCCCGCCTTCGCCGAGCTCCTGGCTCGGCTCCGTCTCCATCTTCACCGGCTACCGGCTCTTCGGTTTCACGGGTCTTCGCGTCCTGCACACGCTCGCGGTCGCGTTCGTCCTGGCCCTCGCCTGGCGGGTGATGCGGCACGCAGGCGCGAGCCGCGCGGCTGCGAGCCTCGGCGTCTGTGGCCTCGTCGTTCTCGCGACCTATCGCCTCGTCCAGCTGCGCCCCGATCTGTTCACCATCGCTGCCACCTACGGGCTCTACCTCCTCCTGCTCGTCGATCCCGAAGGCCCGTCCCGGCGGCGGATCGCGCTCGCCGCGCTGTTGGGCGTCGTCTGGGCGAACGTCCACGCGGCCTTCCTGCTCGGGCCGATCCTCGTGCTCGGCTGCGCTGCGGTCGTCGCGGCTGCGGCCCTGCTCCGCGGCGGCGAGCCCCGGGCGGACGAGCTGCGCCGCGCAGCTCGCCTCGCGCTCGCGGGCCTCGTCCTGCTGGCCGCGGGCTGTGCGAATCCCCAGGGCCCGGGCGCCTATCGCGCCTATTTCGCCTCCGGCGCGGAGACGATGGGGCTCGAGGCGATCATCGACGAATGGAATCCGACCGATCTCTTCGCCTGGCCGATCGCGATGCTCCCGCCGACGCTCGCCGCCTGGGGGCTCTGCTGGATCACGGTCTTCGGAATCGGCGCCGCCGGCATCGTCGCACTGCGCGAGCGGTGGACGGCCCGCCCGCTCGCCGCCTTCTCCGCGGGAAGCGAAGCCGGCGCAGGCGGGGCGGAAGCCGCGCGAGCCGCCGCGCATTCGAATCGGCGCGATCGCGTCGACCCTGCCCTGCTCGGCCTCGCCTGCGCGGCGCTCGTCGCATCGCTCATCGCATCGCGTTTTCTCTGGCTCCTGCTCTTCGCCCTCGCGCTCATGGCTTCGCTCCTGCGCCGCGCACCCTGCGAAGGAGCGGCGCCCGCGGCGCCGGGCACGTCCCCTCTCGAACGATTCGTGCCCGCCGCCCTCGCCCTCGCGAGCGTGGTCGCGCTGATCGCCCATCTCCAGATCGGCGACTGGCCGCTCGTCTCGCGCGCCGCCCGGGCGGAAGGCGCCGACTACGCCGTCGCCTACCCCACCGATCGCTATTCGGCCCACGCCGTCTGGTTCCTGGCCGACGCCGGACTCGAGGGGCGAATCTTCAACGACTACCCCCTCGGCGGCTTCCTCGCCTTCTGGCTCGCCCCGAAGATCCAGATGTCGTCGAGCGGAACGATGAACGTCGCGCGCGAGGCGATGCAGGCGAACTTCGCGATCGGCGCGCGCCAGACGCTGAGCCCCGACGAGAGTTATGCGGCCCTGCTCGACCGCCAGGGCATCGATCTCTTCCTGGGCGCCGGCTATCCGATCGAAGCGACGCCCGGGCGGCCGATCCCCTGCACGAACCGACATCTCGAGCACGAGCCCGGCTGGCTGCTGGTCTTCCGGAATCTCCAGAACGCGGTCTATCTGCGCCTCGATGCCGCGAACGCGGCGAACCTCGAGCGCGTCGCCGCCTACTACGAGCGCGCCGGCGTCCCCTTCGATCGCACGCGGGGCTTCGTCGTCGACGAGGTCGTCGCCCGGGCCCTCCCCTGGGCGGTGGCGCATGGCGTCGTCCCCGCCGACTACGAGGCCCTCGTCCAGCACGTCGAGACGCAGCGGAAGACCCGGACGATCGACGCGCAGACCCATCGCCTCGCGATGCTCTACGCGACGCTCGGGCTCTACGCGCGCGCGCTCGAAGTCGAACAGCTGCTCTGGGCGGTCCAGCCGGGCGATCCCTCGACGGCCTGGCGGACGATCTGGTCCCTCGCCCAGCTCGGCCGCTGGGACGACGCTCTCGCCGCGGCGGGCGCGCTCGAACGCCGGGAGCGGGCCGCTGGAGCGGGAGCCGGGACGGGCTGGAGCGCGACGCTGGAGCAGCTCCGCTCCGCCGATCCGGGCGCGCGCGCGACGCTGCTCGCCCATCTGCCCGTCGTTCGTCTCGAGCAGCTCGACTGGATCCGCTCGGGCGTCGCGCAGGCGCCGGCACGGACGTCGCGCGCGGCGCGTTAGTCCGCCGACCCGGCGCGCTCGCGCCGAGTCGGACCGCGACGCCTCCCCTCAGCGCGTCTCGCGCCGCAGATGAACACTCCCGACCGCATCGAGCGAGACCGTCCAGCCGGGCGGCACGACGACCGTATCCACGTCCGACTCGACGAGCGCCGGCCCCGGAATCGGCCCGACCAGGGCGAGATCGCTGCGCGAGAGGATGCGCGTCCGCGACGCCTTCTCCGGCCCGAAATGCACGTCCCGCCACTGCACCGGCGGCGCCGCCCGATCGTCCGCGGGCCGCCTCGGCAGCGGTGCGCGCGCGACCGGAATCCGCAGGCGCACGCGGAACGCGGCGTACTCGATGGGCCCGTTGGATTCGATGCCGTAGAGCTCGCGGTAGCGCGCGCGGAAGCGTTCCGGAATCGCGGCGAGCGCCTCGGCCTCCCCCCCCGCCGCCGGCGCGTAGGGAATCGAGAGCTCGTGGGACTGGCCGACGAAGCGCGCATCGATCAGCCGCTCGATCTCGAGCGTCCGGGCGAGCGGGGCGTCCGGCCCGCCGAGGCCCATCTTCTCGCGGGCGATCGCGAGCGTGCGCTCGAAGATCCCGTCCGCGGCCTCGGGTGACAGCTCGGCGGCGGCGATCCAATGGGTCTGGCCGTGCTCGATCGTGAGGTCGGTCGCCTGCATGCCGATCGCCGAGGCGACACCCGCCTCGGGCGGGGCGACGACGTGGTCGATGCCGAAGCGGCGCGCCAGGCCCGCGGCGTGCATCGGCCCGGCGCCGCCGAAGCAGACGAGCAGATGATCGCGCGGATCGATGCCCTGCTGCACGGTGACGACGTGGACCGCCGAGGCCATGTTCGCGTTGGCGATCTCGTGGATCGACCAGGCCGCGCGCACGACGCTCGTGCCGAGCGGCTCGGCGATCTCCCGCGCGATCGCCGCGCGGGCGAGCTCGGGATCGAGGGCCATCGTGCCGCCCGCGAAGCGCTCGGGGGTGAGGTAGCCGAGCACGAGATTCGCATCGGTCACGGTCGGCGCGGTCCCGCCCCGCGCATAACAAGCGGGCCCCGGGGCCGCGCCCGACGAGCGCGGGCCGACGCGCAGCACGCCCTCCGGATCGAGCCAGGCGATCGAGCCGCCGCCCGCGCCGACCTCGGCGAGATCGATCGTCGGCGTCTTGATCGGCATGCCGGTCCCGGCCCGGCGGCCGCCGTAGCTCCCGCGTCCACCGACGTGCAGCTCGCGCACGACCCGCGGCTTGCCGTCGTGGACGACGCCCGCCTTCGCGGTCGTGCCGCCCATGTCGAAGGAGATCACGCGCGGGGCGTTCGCATGGGCCGCGAAGCGCGCCGCAGCCATCACGCCGGCCGCGCCCCCCGATTCGAGCGTCGCGACGGCGCGTTCCGCCGCGACCGCCGCCGACATGACGCCGCCCGACGACTCCATGATCTGGAGCGGGCCGCGAATCCCGAGCCCCGCGAGCCCATCGCGCAGGCGCGCGAGATAGCGGGCCATCAGCGGCGCGACCTGGGCGGTATGCAGCGTCGTACTCGCGCGGTCGAACTCGCGCATCTCGGCATGCACGCGGGAAGAGAGCACGATGCGCGCGCCCGGCACCGTTTCGGCGAGGATCCGCTCCATCGCCTCTTCGTGCTCCGGCCGCGCATAGGAATGCAGGAAGCAGACGGCGACTGCCTCGGGTGCGTATTCGGCGACGCGACGCGCGACGCCGCGCGCCTGCTCCGCGTCGAAGGCGCGCAGGACCTCGCCGCGCGCGCCGCAGCGCTCGTCGACCTCGAAGACCGCGTCGCGCGCGAGTACCGGCGGCGAGGGCTCGAAGAAGAGGTCGTAGCGATCGTCCTCGACCCGGGCCTCGCGGCTGATCCGCAGCAGATCGCCGAAGCCCGCCGTCGTCACGAACGCGACGCGCGCGCCCTTGTGCTCGATCACGGCGTTGGTCGCGAGGGTCGTTCCGTGCACCACACGCTCGATGGAGCCCGGATCCACACCGCTCATCGCGAGCAGGCGCTCGGTTCCGGCGAGCACGCTCGCCTCCGGCGCGTCGGGTGTCGTCAGCTGCTTCACGACGTGGAGCCGGCCGTCGCCGCGGGTCAGCACGATGTCGGTGAAGGTGCCGCCGATGTCGGCGCCCAGTACGCAGCGCTCGCTCATCGCCCGCCCCCCTGCTCCGCGGCACCCGCGCCCGGGCCCGCCGACACGCCCGAAGACGCCGCGCCCGCGCGATGGTGATAGGCGCTCCGCGCCGCCTCCGCCGAGACGAAGCCCTCGGCGAGATCCGCTTCGATCCGCTCGGGCTCGCGCTCCTGCGGCGGCCCGAGCCCGCCGCCGCCCGAGGTCCGCAAGACGAAGGTCTCGCCGGCGAAGAGCGGCTGGTTGGCCGCCTTCGCGAGCAGCGGCCGCGTCGATCCATCGGGCTTCACGGCGAACTGCTGGCCCGCGAGCCCATCCCGCCCGCCGTCACGGCCGCGCGGCGCGAGGCGCACGCGCTCGCTGCGGACCGCGAGCTCGCAATCCTCGAGCACGCGGATGCGCGTTTCGACACCGAGCCCGCCGCGATGGCGCCCGGCGCCCCCCGAATCGGGAATGAAGGCCTGCGACTCGAAGACGAGCGGCAGCCGCGCCTCGAGGGCCTCGACCTGGGGCACGACGTTGCGCCCGCCGAGGAAGAACGAGCCCGTCGCGCTCGGCCCGTCGGAGCTCGCGCGCGCCCCGAGCCCGCCGTATTCGTACGAGAGCAGCAGCCAGGGCTGCTCGCCCGTCGGCCGCGCCAGCGTATAGGGATGGATCACCGCCGAGGCCGCGGTCGCGCGGTCCGGCAGCGCCTTCGACAGCGCATCGACCACCGCCTCGCAGACCGCGGTCACCGAGACGACCCGCCCACCGCACGCCGCCGGCCAGCGCGGATCGAGCAGCGAGCCCTTGCGGAACACGACGTCGATCGGCGCATAACAGCCTTCGTTCATCGGGATGGTCGGATCGACATAGCAGCGAACGGCGTAGAGCGCGCCCGTCAGCGCCTGGGAGAAGCCCGCGTTGATGGCGCCGCGCGCCTGGTCGTCGCTCTCGGAGAAATCGAGCCGCACCGCCTCGCCCGGCGCCCCGACCGTGACGGCGACGCGCACGACCGGCGAGCGCTCGAGGTCGAGGCCGTCGTCGTCGATCGCGTACGCGCCGCGGTAGGTGCCGGGGGCGAGCTTCGCGAGCTCTTCGCGCATGCGCTGCTCGGTGCCGGAGAAATAGCGGGCGACGCCTTCGTCGAGGGCGTCGGGCCCGTACTCGGCGGCGAGGGTCTCGAGGCGACGCGCGGCGACGTGGCAGCCGGCGACGAGGGCCTGGAGATCGCCCATCACGCGGTCGGGCGTGCGGCTGTTGAGGGCGATCAGGCGATGGAGATCGGTGACGGGGCGCCCCTCGGCGTAGATCTTGACCGGCGGGAGCTGGAGACCCTCGGCGAAGACGTCGGTGGCCCCGGGCACGATGCCGCCGGCGGAGGAGCCGCCGAGATCGGAGACGTGGATCAGCGTGCCGGTGAAGAAGCGCACGCGGCCGGCAATGAAGACCGGGCGGAACACGAGCAGATCGTTGGCGTGGATGCCGCCGCGAAAGCAGTCGTTCATGACGAAGACGTCGCCCTCGCGCATCGATTCGAGCGGATGGTCGGCGAGCACCGCGGGCAGCGAGCAGCGCAGGCTCGAGGCGTGCATCAGGTTCGTCGCGGTCGAGAGCGAGACGAGCCGGCCGGCGTGGTCGAGAATGCCGGCGCAGGCATCCGCGCCCTCGACGATCATCGCTGAATGCGCGGATTTGACGACGACGATGCTGGCTTCCTCGGCGGCGATCCGAAGGGCATGGCGCAGGACTTCGGCCTCGAGGCGCGCGGCGGCATCGGAATCCCGCTGCTCCTCTCCCTGCCCCGCTCGTCGTCCGGCCTCCGGCTCACTCCGCCCCGCTTCGCGCTGCTTCGACATTCCGTCCTCTCCCGGCTTCGGCCCCGGCCGACTCTACCGCGTCCCGCGGATGATTCACCCGGAAAACAAATGGCCCGGGCGGCGCCGCGAGCCCCTCAGCCCACCGCCCGCCGCCCGTCGGCAGCGCCGCCCGCATCGAGGCGGGCGCGGGCGAGATCGGCCCGCACGGTCCGCGCTGCGAGCAGGGAATGGAGCACGGCCCAGAGCGTCGTCGCGCCGGTGACGAGCAGGGAGTAGCGGATCGCTTCGTCCCCGAAGCGGGCGGCCAGCGCATCGTTGAGAACCCCGACCGCCAGGGGCGCAATGCCGAGGCCGATCAGATTGATCGCGAAGAGCAGCAGCGCCGCGGCCTGGGCCCGCATCCGGACCCGCGCGAGGGATTGCACCAGCCCGTAGGAGGGGCCGACGAAGAAGACGGAGAAGACCATCGCGACCGCATAGCCCGCGAGCGCGCCGATCCAATCGGGCCAGAGCAGGAAGATCGCGAGGAACGGGAGCGCCATGCTTCCGCCCAGCGCCGCGACGAACACCGCGGCGCGCTCGTCCCGGCGCGAGAAGAAATCGGAGAGCCGGCCGCCCGTGTAGGTCCCGATGCCGCCGCCGATGCCCTGGACGAGGCCCATCGCGAGGCCGGTGTCCCCGAGAGACAGGTGGTGGACGCGCATCAGAAAGCTCGAGCCCCAGATCGTGAAGCCGTAGGCGGCGAAGGAGTAGAGGGCGCTCGCCAGCGCGAGATGGCGGAAGGTCGGCTGGCGCAGCATGAACACGAAGACCTCGCGCGGCTTCGCGACGGCCGCCTCGACCTGCAGCCCTTCGAGCACGCCCCGCGGCGGCTCGACCAGCACGAATCGCGTCGCCACGGCCAGCGCGAGGCCCGGCAATCCGACGATGAAGAACGCCGCGCGCCAGCCGAACGCCTCCCCGATGAAGCCGCCCAGCATGAAGCCCGCCATGACGCCGAGGTTGCCGCCGACGTTGTAGAGCGCGAGCGCGGTCGCGCGCTTCTCGGGCGGGAAGTAGTCCGAGAGCAGCGAATGCGCCGCCGGGTTGAGCGCCGCCTCTCCGACGCCGACGCCGACCCGCGCCAGCGCCAGCTCGACGAAGCCCCGCGCGAGGCCACAGCTCGCCGTCATCACGCTCCAGACCGCGACGCCGACGACGATCACGTCCCGGCGAACACCGCCATCCGCCAGCCGGGCGATCGGAATCGCCGCGACCGTGTAGAAGAGCGCGAAGGCGAGGCCCGTCAGGAGGCCCATCTGCGTGTCGGAGGCGCCGAGGTCGTGCTTGATCGGTTCGAGCAGGACCGAGAGGATCTGCCGGTCGACGTAGTTGACGACGTAGAGCAGGACGAGGAAGGCGAGCATGAGATGCGGGCGGGGCGCGCGGTTCGGCACGGCGCGAGACTAGCGCGACGGACGCATGCGCTCGCCCGGATTCGCCCCCTTGCGCGGGTTTTCGCCGTGGTATGGTTCGCAGCGCCCGATGCAAGACGAAGCCGCTCCCGCCGCCAGAATTCTCCCTGCCGCAGGCGATCCTTTGGCCGCCGGCGCTCCTCTGGCCGCAGGCGCTTCTTTGGCCGCAGGCGCTTCGACCAGCGCCGATTCCCTCCCGGATTCCGATCGGACGGCGGACGTGGGCGCCGGGTCGTCGTACTCGTACTACGTGCTGGCGATGCTCGCGCTCGTCAACATGATCAACTACGTCGACCGCAACATCCTGTCCGTCCTGATCGGTCCGATCAAGCAGGAGTTCCAGGTCTCCGACGAAGCGATGGGGCTTCTGACCGGCCTCGCGTTCATGATCGTCCACTGCTTCTTCGGACTTCCGCTCGCGCGGATCGCGGACCGCACGAGCCGTCGCACGGTGGTCGCCGTCGGCGTCGCGGTCTGGAGTGCGATGACGGCGGTGATGGGCCTCGCCGCCTCGTTCGGGCAGCTGCTCGTCCTGCGGATGGGCGTCGGCATCGGTGAAGCAGCGGGGGCGCCGCCCTCGCATTCCCTGCTCTCGGACTATTTTCCGCCCGAGAAGCGCGCGACCGCGCTCTCGCTCTTCGGCATGGGCGTCTACGGCGGGACGATGTTCGGCTATTTCGCGGCGGGCTGGCTCGGCGAGACCTTCGGCTGGCGCATGGCCTTCGTCGCCGTCGGCCTGCCGGGGCTCGTGCTCGCCGCGCTCGTCGGGACGACGGTCCGCGAGCCGGCCCGCGCGGCACCCGTCTCCGACGAATCGATCCTGTTCGTGCTGCGCTACCTGCTCTCACGCCCCGCGTTCGTCTTCCTGATGGCAGCGGCCTCGTTCCATGCGATCGCGGCCTACGCGGCGATCGTCTGGACCCCGACCTTCTACGGCCGCGTCCACGGCCTCTCCCTCTCGCAGATCGGCCTCTGGCTCGGGCTCGTCTCGGGCATCGGCGGCGCCCTCGGCGCCCTCGGCGGCGGCCTGCTCTCCGACCGCTTCGGTGGCAGGGACAAGCGCTGGTATGCCTGGGTCGCGGCGGGTGTCGCGCTGCTCGCCTCGCCGGCGAGCCTCGTCGTCTACCGCTTCACGGACTCTTCCCGCACCTCTCTCATCGCCTACTTCGGGTTCATCCTCCTGATCGGCGCCTACAACGGCCCGCTCCATGCGATGAACCAGTTCCTCGCGAAGCCCCGCATGCGCTCGATGTCGGTCGCGATCCAGCTGCTCATCGTCAACCTGGTCGGCGGCGTGATCGGGCCCTGGGCGATCGGTCGCGCCTGCGACGTGCTGCGGCCCGAGTACGGCGAAGCCGGCATCCGGCATGCGATGGCGTTCACGGTCGGCGTCTGCACGATCGTCGCGAGCCTCTTCTATCTCGCGACGAGTCGCAGCCTGCGCCAGGGCATCACGGACGCCGAGACACCCTGAGAGGCCGGTGTGCCGAGGCCGAATCGGGGCGCGCCGGGGATCGGAGGCCCGCTCGCGCAGGCCGGGCGCGGTCGTCGATGCCGGGATCGGATTGGTTAGACTGGCCGACGTCCTCCGCGGAGGCCGCGGCGCACCCGGCGGCGCGACCCGCGAGACCGGTTCCTTCCGTCGACGCCGAATCCGTCGACGCCGAGCAGCAGATGACGGCGCCCGACTCCTTTCTCGCAGCGATCGACCGGCTCCACGAAGAAGCGGTACAGGCCACCGGCCTCTCCGATTTCGGCGACCCGCGCTATCTCGAAGCGCTGCGGGTGCTGCTGCGCGGCTACGACGAGCAGGCCCGGCTCGGTCCGGAGGGGCGCGCGGCGACCTGGCAGGCCCTGCGCGATCAGCTCGCGAGCCGGCTGCGCTCGAACGCCCGCTTCGTCCTGCACGCCGATGCGCTCCGGCGCCCGATCGAGCGCCCGATCGTCATCACGGGCATGTCGCGCACGGGCACGACCGCACTCCACAAGCTGCTCGCCGCGGACCCCGATTCGCAGTGCCTCGAATACTGGCTCGGCTGCGATCCCGACGTCCGCCCGCCGCGCGAGACCTGGCCGAGCCATCCGGGCCATCTCGCCGCCGGCGAGGCGCTGCGCCGGATCTACGCGCATGCGCCCGAGATCGAGAAGATCCATTCGATGCAGCCCGACGAGGCCGACGAATGCCGCCTGCTCTTCCTGCAGGATTTCCTCGGCTTCACCTATTCGATGAACGCGACGCTCCCCGCCTACGAGAACTGGCTGCTCGGCCAGGACATGCGCGCGCCCTACCTGCGCTACCGGGACAACCTGAAGCTGATCGGGGCCGCGACGCCGGAGAAGCGCTGGGTGCTGAAGAACTCGAGCCATCTCTGGGCGCTCGAAGATCTCTTCGCGGCCCTGCCCGGGGCGTGCGTCGTCCATACCCACCGCCATCCCGGCGAGCTGATCCCCTCGATCTCGAGCCTGGTCCACCGCATGCGCAGCATCTACGAGCCCGGCGCGCCGAAGGACGTCGTCGGCCGTCAGATGATGGATCTCTGGGCGCGCGTGCTCGAGATGAACATGGCGTCCCGCGCCGCCACCGGCGCGCGCGTCTTCGATCTCCATTTCGAGACCTTCAACGCGGATCCGATCGGCTCCTTGCGGGCGATCTACGCGTTCTTCGATCTGCCCTGGACCGCGCGTGCGGAGCGCGACGTGCGCGCCTGGGCGGACGAGAACCGCCGCGGCCAGCACGGCGAGCATCGCTACAGCGCCGAGGAATACGGCCTCTCCGATGCCGAGATCGAGACGCGCTTCGCCGGCTACGTCGAGTGGCAGGCCAAGATCCGCGACGCCTTCTGACCCTTGCCCGGCCGCGCGTCGCGACGGGCCCCATTCATCCGACGAGGAGACGCCATGACGAGCCCCGACCGATCCGCGAGCCCTTCCGACGAGGCGACCGAGCGCGTCCTCTCCGGCCAGGTCTGGTCCGATTTCTGCGATGCCCTCAAGAAGGCCGGCGAGATCGTCCTGCGCGAAAAATCGCCGAAGGACCTGCTCGATCGCGCCGAGGGCTGGCGCTACCTCTCGCGGCTCACCCGCGCGGCGCTCGAGCAATCCGTGGAATCCGGCGACCCCGCCGCGCCGCAGCTCTACCGCCTCTCGCACGAGACCGTGAAGATCGGCGCCGACAACCCCGACGCCTACTACCAGAACGCCATCATCGACGGCCGCTACGACTACGTGCTCGAGGGCACCCGGGGCAGCGTCGCCTACATCGGCATCGGGACCTACAGCGGCGTCTACGGCCTCGATTCGAAGATCGAGCAGACGGGCTTCCTCGATCTCCACGGCGTCCCGGGCGACGCGAACGGCCGGATCACGATCCACATTTCGAAGCAGGACAAATCGAAGCAGGGCCTCTGGCTGCCGATGCGCGACGACACGCGCCTGCTCATCGTGCGCCAGTTCCGCATGGACTGGGAGAAGGACGAGGTCGCCCGGCTCCAGATCCGCTGCGTGAACGCTCCCGGCCGCGCCCTGCCGCCCAACGTCCCCGACCAGCTCTCGGCCGCGCAGATCGCCAAGGGCCTCGATGACGCGGCGAAGTTCGTCTACGCGACCGCCGAGATCTTCGTCGGCTGGTGCGACGACTTCGAGAAGAATCCGAACGACGTCCAGCAGAAGTTCACGGGCCTCGGCGATCCGAACAATCAGTTCTGGCACGGCTACTGGACGCTCGAGCCGGGCCAGGCACTCGTGCTCGAGGCGATGCCGCCGGTCTGCGATGTCTGGAACTTCCAGCTCAACAACTACTGGGAAGAATCCCTCGACTACCGCTACTTCCCCTGCCACATCAACAAGCACACCGCGAAATACGAGAAGGACGGATCGCTCCTCATCGTGATCTCGGCCGAGGATCCCGGCATCGGTAACTGGATGAACACGGCCGGCCATCGCCACGGCACGCTCGGCCTGCGCTGGACCCGCGCGATCGACCCGCAGAAGCCGAAGCTTCGGGTCGTTTCGCTCGCGGAGCTGAAGGCGGAGGCGAAGAAGCGAGATCGGGCTTAGCAGGCCGCGGGTTCGGAGGCGCGCGCCGTGCCGGGTGCACCGGCCCTGCTGCGCGGCGTTCGTGGCTCGGACGCACGCGTCTTGGCTCGCCGGCGCGTCCGTCGCCGTGCTGCGCGTGCGTCCATTACATCTCACCCCGCACAGCAGGGCCGGTGCACTCGTTGGTCCGTGGCTCGTTGATTGTTCCTGGCACGGTCCCTGCTCTCAGCAGGCTCATGCCGACCCCTTCCGATTCGCCCTCCGCCTTCAAGCCGCCCCACTGCCCCAACCCCGATTGCGTTTTCCATCTGGAATCAACCGGTTGGCGCTTCAAACGCGCCGGCTTCTACCACCGCGAAGCCGCCCCCACCGCATCCAGCGATACCGCTGTTCACACTGCCGCCGCGCCTTCAGTTCACAGACCTTCTCCCCCACCTACTGGCTCCGTCGCCCCGACCTGCTCGAGCCCGTCTTCCGCGCCGAGGTCGCCGGCTCCGGCCACCGCCAGATCGCCCGCCAGTTCGGCGTCGTCCACGCCACCATCCAGCGCCTCGTCGACCGCCTAGGCCGCCACTGCCTGCTCCTCCACGAGACCTTTCGCAAAAAGGCACAGGCCCAACTTTCCAAAGAGCCCATCGTGATGGATGGCCTCGGCACCTTCGCCGGCGGCCAGTACTGGCCCCTCGAACTCACGGGCCTCATCGGCGCCGCCACCTACTACAGCCACGACTTCGTCGTCACCGAACGCCGCCGCGGCGGCACGATGACCGAGCTCCAGAAGAAGCGAAGAGCGGCCTACGAGGAGAAGCTCGGCCGCCCCGACCCGAAGGCCCTGACCCGCGACGTGCTCGAGCTCCTGAAGACGAACCTCCCCGCCAAGGGTCCGATCGAGCTTCGCACCGACGAGAAGTCCGAATACAGAACCGCCCTGAAACGCCTCGGGCACCCCGGAATCGAGCACGAGACGACGCACTCGAAGGCGCCGCGAACGGCGAAGAACCCGCTGTTCGCGATCAACGCGCATCACATGTTCGTGCGGCACAGCGGGGCGAATCACAAGCGCGAGACGGTGGCGTTCTCGAAGCGGATCCAGGCGGTGATCCATCGCCACGCGATCTTCCAGGTGTGGCGGAACCTGGTAAAAGTGGCTTCGGAGCGCCAGCCGACGAAGGGGACGCCGGCGCAGCGACTCGGGATCACGCGGGTGCGATGGAGCATCGGGCGGGTGTTAAGGGCTCGGCTGTTTCCGAGCCGGATCGAGGTCCCCGAGCGTGTGCGACAGAGCTACAAGGGGCAACTCTCCAGCCGGTTTCTCCCTGGAGAGCAGGGGCACGATCTTCAGCGGGCCGAGTGAGAGGTGATTCCCAATGAAATGCCTGAACTACCGGAGCCTCGAACTCGTGCTCTGGCGGGAGGCTTTCGGCGGACTCGGCCGGCTCGATCTCGATCCATTCATCGAGCCACGTCTAACGACGTCCGTGCATCAATCCCCGTCAGGCAGCGCGAACGCTACGTACTTCGAGCCTGCGGGCTGGCCGAGCTTGCCGCCGCCTGCAGCAACGACCAGGTACTGCCGCCCCGCGACGGCGTAGGTCGACGGGGTCGCGAAGCCGGCCGCGGGCAGGTCGGCTTCCCACAGCCGTTCGCCCGTGCGTTTGTCGAAGGCGCGGATCTTCGCGTCGGGCGTCGCAGCGATGAAGAGCAGGCCGCCGTCGGTGACGACCGGGCCGCCGTAGTTCTCGCTGCCCTTGCCGCGGCCCGCGCCTTCGAGCTGCGGATATTCGCCGAAGGGGATCTGCCAGCGGATCGTGCCGGCGGAGAGATCGATCGCCGTGAGCGTGCCCCAGGGCGGCGTGTTGATCGGAATGCCCTGCTCGTCGCGCAGGTAGACATAACCGGCGGTCACGTACTTCGACTGGGCACCGGGGCGCGCGTCGAGCTCCGCCATCGCCTTGGCCGGATCGTCGGGATTCAGCAGGTAGGCCGTCAGCCGCTCGATCAGCGGCAGGGGCAGATCGACGAAGCTCGGCATGCGGCCGCCGCCGAGGGCGATCATCGTGTAGATCCCGACGACGTCGCGGCGCTCGCCGAGACCGATCAGCGAGGGGCCGACGCCGGTGCCTTCGAGGTTCGGGCCGTGGCAGACGCCGCATTTCTCGAGGTAGAGCCCGCGCGGATTGAAGCCTTTCGGCCGCTCCATCAGGCGCAGCACGGCGGGCAGCTCGTTCGCGTTGACGTAGAGCAGGCCCGTCTCGGAATCGAAGGCCGCCCCGCCCCACTCCGCGCCGCCGTCGAAGGCCGGGAACATCATCGAGCCCTCGAGGCTCGGCGGGATGTAGTCCTCGCCCATGCGCACACCCGCGAGCCGCTCGAGCTGCGCCTTCCGGAACGCGGCGCCGCGATCGTCGAGCCAGGAGAGATCGAAGCGCTGGCGGGTGTAGGGCGGCGGTGCGACGGGAAAAGGCTGGGTCTTCGACACGAACTGGCCGTCGACCAGCGCGCCGGGGACGGGGCGCTCTTCGATCTCGAAGACGGGCTCGCCGCTCTCGCGCTCGAAGACGTAGACGTAGCCGGCCTTCGTGGTCTGGGCGACGGCGTCGATCGTGCGCCCGTCCCGCTCGATCGTCACGAGCGTCGGCGGCGCGGGCAGGTCGCGATCCCAGAGGTCGTGGTGGACGAACTGGAAATGCCAGCGGCGCTCGCCCGTGCGCGCATCGAGGGCGAGCAGGCTGTTCGCGAAGAGATTGTCGCCCGCGCGATCGCCGCCCCAGAAATCCGGCGTCGCCGAGCCCGTCGGCAGGAAGACGAGGCCGCGCTCTCGATCGAGGGTGACGCCGGACCAGGAGTTCGCGCCGCCGCGGGTCTGCCAGGCGTCTTTCGGCCAGGTCTCGGCGCCGAACTCGCCTTCGCGGGGGATGGTGTGGAAGATCCAGCGCATCGCGCCGGTCTGCAGATCGAAGGCGCGGATGTCACCGGGCGCGGCGCCGTCGGTCTCGCCGACCTTCGTTCCGACGATCAGCAGGTCTTCGAAGATTGCGCCGGGGGTCGGGGACGTCACGTCGCCGCCGGTCGCGCCGTGGGCGAGGCCGGCGCGCAGATCGGTGCGGCCGGCGCGGCCGAAGGATTCGATCGGGCGGCCGGTCTTCGCGTCGAGGGCCCAGAGATCCTGGCCGCAGGCCGCGAGCAGGCGGCCGCCTTCGCCGGCGGGGCCTTCCCAGTAGACGAGACCGCGGTTGTGGCCCTGGGCGGCGCTGCCGTGGGCGATCGGATCGAAGCGCCAGCGCTCCTCGCCGGTCGCGGCATCGAGGGCGAAGACCTGGGAACGCGGCGTCGTCCCGAAGAGCACGCCGTCGATCACGATGGGGTTCGACTGGATCTGCGAGAGCGCGCTCTCGAGCGGGCCCGTGTCGTAGATCCAGACGGGCTCGAGCCGGGCGACGTTCGTGCGGTCGATCTGTGCGAGGGGCGAATGATGGGTCCGGCCCGGATCTCCGAGATAGGCGGCCCAGTCGACGTCGCCGTTCGGGCCGGTCGCGGCCGGGCCCGCCGGGTGGGCGCCCAGGGCGGCGTCGGCGGCCCCGCCCGCGGAGCGATCGGCGCGGCCCGATCCGTTCCCGCCGAGGCAGGCGACGGCGATGCCGGTTGCGGCGCAGGCGACGAGCGTCGCGAGCGGGAGTCGATCGATGGGGCGCACGGGCTTTCTCCTCTCGCCGCGCGGCCCGGGCCGCACGGCGAGCAACTAACGTCGAACGTTCGGCGCGGGCACGGGCACGGGCGCCGGCGCGGGCGGCCGAGCCGGCGCCGGCTGGGCCGGTGCCGCGTAGGCGCGATCGGCGAGATAGAGGGCGATCGCTTCGAGGTCGCGCGGCGCGAGCTGGCCCGCGAAGGCGGGCATGCCCTTGCCCGCGAGGGCACCGCCGTTCACGATCTGCGCGAAGTTCTCGCGGATCGCCGGGGGACTGAAGCGCAGATCCGGGGTCACCCCGCCGCCGACGGCGCCGACCCCGTGGCAGGCTGCGCAGTATTCGGAGAAGAGCGCGGCGCCGCGTTCGATCTCCGGCGCGTCGTCGAAGGTCGGCCGCAGCGGGAAATGGCGCGGGGGTGCAGGCGACGGATCCGCGGGCCGCTTCGCGACGCCCCCGAGCTTGAAGACGAGCAGGCGCCCTCCGCCGCGAACGCCGGCGGCGGCGGCCGCATCGCCGCCGTTCAGCGCGAAGCCGCCGCCCCAGCCTGCGGCGATGGCGACGTACTGGACGCCGTCGACCGCATAGCTGATCGGCGCGGCGATGATGCCGGTGCCGGCATCGTACTCCCAGAGGCGTTTGCCGCCCCGGGCGTGATGGGCGATGAAGCGGCCGGTCGCCGTGCCCTGGAAGACGAGCAGGCCGGCGGTCGTCAGGACGCCGCCGTTGCCGATCGTGTCGCGCGGGACGCCCCAGACCTTCTTCTGCGCGACGGGATCCCAGGCGATCAGCTCGCCGGCGGCCGCGTCGGCGGGGAACTGGCGTGCCTTCGTGAGATCGATGCCCGTGTTGCGCGGCGAGCCGGGCACGGGCGTGAAGGGCTGCGGAGCCGGCGCATAATAGCCGGCGACGTGTTGGGCAGGGATGTAGGCGAGGCCCGTCTTCGGGCTGAACGCCATCGAATGCCAGGTGTGTGCGCCGATCGGTCCGGGCGAGATCGTGGCGGGCTGGCGCGAATAATCGCCTCGCCCCGTCTCGATCGGCCGCCCGGTCTTGGGATCGACGCCGCTCGCCCAGGTCACCTCGACGAAGGGCTTCGCCGAGATCAGCTCACCCGTCTTCGCATCGAGCACGTAGAAGAAGCCGTTCTTCGGCGCCTGCATCACGACGCGCCGCTTCTCGCCGGTGCCGAGATCGAGATCGGCGACGATGAGACTCTGAGTCGCCGTGAAGTCCCAACCATCGCCCGGGGTCGTCTGATAGTGCCAGACGAGCTCGCCGGTCTCCGGGCGCAGCGCGAGGATCGAGGAGAGATAGAGGTTGTCGCCGCCGCCGGGACTTCGAAGGTGGCGCGCCCAGGGGGATCCGTTTCCTGTTCCTATATATAGAAGGTCGAGCGCCTCGTCGTAGGCCATCGAATCCCAGACCGTGCCGCCGCCACCGACCTGCCACCACAGATCGCCCTTCCAGGTCGGCAGCGCCCGGAGCAGCGCCTCCGATTCCTGCGGCTGGCTCGGGGGACCGGGAACGGTGTAGAAGCGCCAGACCAGATGGCCCGTGTCCCGATCGTAGGCCGACACATACCCGCGTACACCGAGATCCGCGCCGGCGTTCCCGATGATCACGTTGCCGCGTACGACGCGGGGCGCACCCGTGATCGAGTACGGCTTCTCGGGATCGACGGTCAGCGTCTCCCAGATCCGCTCACCCGTCTTCGCATCGAGCGCGACGAGCCGGCCATCGAGGGTTCCGAGGAAGATGCGGCCGCGCGAATGGGCGACGCCGCGATTCACGACGCCGCAGCAGAAGAGCTTCGCCCGCTCGCGCGGGACCTTCGGATCGTGGCGCCAGAGCGGCCGGCCGGTCGCCGCATCGAAGGCATGCACGACGCTCCAGGCGGAGGAGAGATAGAGGACGCCATCGACGACGAGCGGCGTCGCCTCGATGCCGCGATTCGTCCCGAGGTCGGCCGACCAGGCGAGACCGAGCTCGGCGACGTTGAGCGTATTGATCTGGTCGAGGGGGCTGTATCGCTGCTCCCAGGCGTTGCGGCCATGGGCGGGCCAGCCGATCCGGCGGTCGGAGCTGCCCTCGACGGCTCCGGCAGCAGGCGGGCCGGCGGCGACCTTCTGCGAAGTGTGCTCCGGGCCGTTCGTCCGCGGCGCCTCGCAGCCGAGTGCGAGCATCAGCATCAGCCAGAGCGAGAGTCGCCCGCTCACTCCTCGGGCGACCACAGGACACGGAATCCCATGCCGAACCGGTAATGCCACGGCTCCCGCTCGTAGCGGGTCACGAAGACGGTGTCTTCGCGGGTCGTCGGCTGGTCGTCGAGCCGTGACCAGGATCCCCGACTCTGCAGCTCCGCCTTGCGATCACCGAGGATGTAGTACGCGCGGAACGAGCCGTAGAAGCCGAGCAGAAAGTCGCCGAAACGGCCCGCGTCGGTCTCCACTTCGATGCCGGGGCCGATGCTGTGGTAGCCCTTCTCGGTCTGGTGCTTGATGAAGGTGGTGCGGCAGGTGGGCGTGCAGTCCGTCTCGCCGGGGATCGGGGACTCCGACTCGCCGCCGCCGAGCGTCGCCTTCATCGTGTCCCGGCGGTACATCCACTCCAGCGTCGGCCGGATCCGCAAGCCACGGTCGAGCACTTCGAACTCGAACACGCTCCCGATCCCGCCCGAGAGGACGAGCGGCTTCGCCTCGGCGCGCACCGAGCTGCCGACGCCGGTGATTCCCTCGGCCGTGTTCGAACCTTCCGCGAGCCGGGGCGTCCCGCCCGGATCGCCCTCGCTCGTCACCGGATCTTCCAGGCTGTAGACGAAGCCGACGTCTGCATGCGCGAACGCCCGGGGCCTGCCCGGCACGTCGAGGAGCACCGGCGAAGCCAGGTCCGCCGTTCCCCCGACCGACCAGAGCAGCCCGAGCGAATCCCCGTCCCTGAACGGCGAGGTATCGCTCTCCATCCGGGCGACCCGGTCGTCGATGAGCCCCGCCGTATAGAGGGAAGCGCTGGGGATCCAGCGGCGATCGATGGCCGGCGGCTCCGCCGGCGCATTGGCTTCCGCCGCCGCCCCGCCCTGCGCGGCGATTCCGACCACGCAGAAGATTCCGCAGAATCCGAACCGAGCGAAAACCCGCCGATGCCTCGATTTCATGGCCAATCTGGTTAGCACGCGCATTTTCAATTCCCAACCCGATCCGAGGCTTTCTGTTGACTGGAGAATCGGGATCGTGAACGATGCCGGAATGCGCGTCCAGCAAAATAATTCCGCTCGCGGGCGGAAGCTCTCTTTCGGTCGGCTCGTCCTCAGCAGTTTTCCCGTGGCGTTTCTGACGGTGGGTCTGATCGGAGTGGCGACGACGCCGGCCGCAGCCCAGTCGAGCAGTGCCGGTGCGCAGGACGATCCCTTCGCCGGCGTCGAGGAAATGGTCGTCACGAGCTCGGCCATGGTCGGCTCCCTCACCGAGACGAGCACCTCGGTGACCGCCTTCGATCAGCTCAAGCTCGAGTCGCTCGGCATCTCGAACGTCTCGGACGTCGCCGCGTACACGCCGAACCTCGAGATCCGCACCGCGAGCTCGACGACGGCGACCCTCTTCATCCGCGGCGTCGGGCTCAACAACTTCACGGCGAACGCCGCGAGCGCCGTGGCCGTGTACGTCGACGACGCGCCGCGCAACCTGCCCGCGATCCAGCTCGGGCTCGTGTACGACCTCGATGGACTCGAGGTCCAGAAGGGACCCCAGGGTTCGGGCCCCGGCCGCAACGCCTCCGCCGGCGCGATCCGGATGTACACGAAGAAGCCGAAGGGCGAGTACGACGCCTATCTCAACATGGACTTCGGCAACTTCGGCCTCGTCGACATCGAGGGTGCGCTCGAGGTTCCGATCCTGGAAGACATGCTGGGCATCCGCACGGCCTTCAAGGTCCTGACCCGCGACGGCATCATGAAGAATCGCTGCGGCGGCAAATCGCTCGCGGAGGTCTCCACGGGCGACTCGATCTGCGGCGAGACCCCGAATGATCCCGGCGAAGGGCTCGCCATCCGCCCCAACCTCGAAGAGCACCTCAACAATCGCGAAGCCTGGTCGTCGCGCACGAGCCTGCGCTTCGTGCCTCCGATCGACGACATGGAATGGAATCTCGTCGGCCACGTCGATCGGACCGACCAGCTCGCGACCGTCGGCCAGCACCTCGGCACCTCCGGCAATCTCGGCGGCGTCGACGGCGACAGCTATCGCGCCCAAGAGGTCAACAAAGAGGCCCAGCGGATCATCGACCGGCTCCCGCCGGTCCCGACCGAGCGCCAGTGCCGCAACTCGCCGAACCCGCCGGCCTGCCGCGCAGAAGCCGAGCGGCTGCGACAGCTCGCCGTCTCGACCCTCGCCCTGAACCTCGCCGGCCGCCCGCTCGACCGGAAGCCCTTCGAAGGCGATTTCAATACGCCGGGCTTCGAGCGGATGACCTCCGGCGGATTCACGCTGACGGGGGATTGGGAGATCGGCGGCGTGACGATCAAGAACATCCTCGGATACGAGACCTACGACCGGGAACGCCTGATCGACGCCGACTACTCGCCCAACGTCACCTTCGAGTTCGACATCGAAGACGACGCCTGGCAGTTCACCGAGGACATCCGGGTCGGCTCCGAGCTCGAGTCGATTCCCGTCAGCTGGGAAGTCGGGGCCTTCTACCTCGAAGAGGAGCTCGATTATTCGCAGCTGACCCTCGCGAGCGGCGGCGCCGTCGAGCCGATCTTCCAGGCCTACATCCAGGAAACGAAGAGCTTCGGCGTCTTCGCGGACTTCTCCTGGGATTTCCTCGACGATCTCACCCTCGACGCCGGCATCCGGTACAACTGGGAGTGGAAGTACTTCAACGCGGACATCCGCCGCGGTGGTCCGCCCGACGATCTCGGCGACCAATGTCTGCCCAACCCCGACCCGAAGCCCTGCTCACGGACGAGCACGGTCGACCACCCGACCGGCAAGCTCGGCCTGACCTACCGCCTCGATGAAGAGCGAGAGCTCTTCTTCAAGTACACCCACGGCTGGAAGGGCCAGCAGCTCAACGTGCGGGACGCGTCGATCGTCGGTGAAGTGACCGACGTCGCGAATCCCGAGATCATCGACGCCTTCGAGATCGGCTTCAACGGCCACTGGCTCGACGACGTCGTCGCGGTCAACGGCGCGATCTTCTGGTACGCGTACCAGAACTACCAGGTCTTCACCTTCACGAACACACCGCGCTCGGCGCCGACCCAGATCGTCATCAATGCCGACGATGCCCTGAATTTCGGCGCGGAGCTCGAGACGACCATCCGCCCGATCGACGGCCTGAGCGCGGAGGTGAAGTTCGGCTGGCTCGAGACGAAGTTCCTCGACTTCACCTCGAGCGGCACCCGCCCGGTACCGAACGGCAACGACCAGAATCGCATCGTCATCGACTACAACGGGAACCCGCTGCCGAACGCGCCGCGTTTCAAGGTCTCGGCCGGCATCGAGTACGCCCTCGATCTCGACCGGATCGGCACGATCACCCCGCGCTACGACATCAACTGGACCGACGTCGTCCATTTCGATCCGTCCGCCGGCCGGGGCTCACCGGACGCCGGCGGCAACCTCTTCCTGCCCGCCAACACGATCAGCCAGAAGCCCTTCGCGCTGCACAACATCAGCCTGCGGTACAAGGCCCCGAGCGACAACCTCGAGGTCGCGTTCTGGGTCCGGAACCTGACGAACGAAGTCTACAAATCGCTGGCCTTCGATGCGTCGGCGGGTCCCGGATTCGTCGGCAATCTGCTCGGCGATCCACGCACCTACGGCATGACGCTCAAGCTGTCGTATTAGGCCGAGCCCGCCGGGCGTAGCCAGCCACGCGAAGCAGCCGGGCGGCGGCCGGCCGGGCGGCGGTCAGGGCACGGCGTACCCGAGCGCGCGCAGCTCGGCGGCCTCCCGCTCGTCGAGCTCGACGTCGGCCGTCTCGCCGGCCCAGGCGGGCGGCGTCTGTTCGAGGTAGGCGTCCGCGAGCGCACGCAGCTCGCTCGCGACTTCAGGCCGGGATTCGACGAGGTTCTTCCGCTCTTCGGGATCCTCGGCGCCGTCGAAGAGCCATTCCACGCGCGCGTCCCGGGCCGCGCCGGGGGAGAGCTGGAGGACGAACCGATAGGGCCCCTTCGTCACGGCCACCGTCGGCCGCGACGGCGATTCCGGCCGCCCCCAGCCGCGCTCGAGGTGGGCGAAACCCGGCCGGTCGTCGGCGATCTCGCGCTTCGCCGCGGCCGCGAGCATCTCCGGAACCAGCGACCGCCCGTCCGCGTCCGGAAGGCCCGGGAGGCCGAGCAGATCGAGCAGCGTCGGCCAGACGTCGACGTTGCGCGAGCGATTCTCCACGACGATGCCCGGCTCCAGCCGGAACGGGAATCCGAGGATGAACGGGATCTCGGTCTCCTCGCGGAAGACTTCGCGCGCATGGCCTTCGATCCCGCGCTCGCCGAAGGCCTCGCCGTGGTCCGCCGCGAGGACGACCAGCGTCTTCTCGAGCAGCCCCTGGTTCGCGAAGGTCGTGAGCAGCCGCCCGATCACCGCGTCGGTGTGCAGGACGGAGTTGTCGTAGATGTCCGAATAGCTCGTTCCGAAGACCGCGGACCGGGTGTCGTAGAGGTACTGGTGGACGTCCATCAGATGGACGTAGAGAAAGAAGCGCTCGCGGCCGTGGACGCGCAGGAATTCCTCCGCGGCATCGACGACGTCGTTGTCGGTCCCCTCGAGCGAGATGTGCGGGTTCTCGACGCGCACGTGGCGGGGCATCGGTTTGGCGGTCGGGCGCTCGTAGACCTCGAAACCCTGGCTGAATCCGAAGCTCGGCGCGACCCAGCCGTTGCGCCAGAGGCCCGCCGTACGGAAGCCGGCTTCGCGCAGGATCTCCGCGGGCATCCGGGCGCCTTCGGGCGTCGCATGGGGAGAACGGAGCACGCCCGTCCGCTGCGGATAGAGGCCCGTCCAGAGCGAGGCCATCGAGCATTTCGTCCAGGAAGACTGCGCGAGGTGACGCGCGAAGCGCACGCCCGTCGACGCCATGTAGTCGAAGGTCGGGCTCGTCTCGCGCGCGTACCCGTAGGCATGCAGGCGCTGTGCACGCAGGGTGTCGGTCAGGATGAAGAGGACGTTCAGGTCCTTGCGATCCTTGAACGATTCGATCTGATCGATCGTCCCTTTGGGACGCCGATCGTCGTTCGTCACTTCGATCTGGAGAACGCCACTCAGGTAGAGCAGCAGGGCGAGGGCGGCGAGCGCACCGGCGACCAACGCGAATCCACGAAGGATCTTCATGCCGAGGGTCTAGCGCAGGGCCGTCGGCGATTCTAGGAGCGGCGGGCCCCGGAATTCGCACGCAGGAACGGAGTGATAGGATCCGGCCATGAAGAATGCCTCGAAGACGACCGTGAAGAACTCGCTGGACCGCCAGGGCGCCAGGGCGTCCGATCCGATTGCGCGCCGCCGCGCTGCGCACTTCCTGCGCATCGGCGATCGGTTCGCCGTTCACGTGGTCCTGGCGATCCTGGTGATGCTGGTCGCCGGGTGCGATCGCTCCCCCTCGATCGAAGGCATCCGCGCGCTCCAGCAGGAAGGTCGTTATGCGGAGACGATCGAGCCGCTGCGCCGGCTGCTCGAGCAGGCGCCCGACGATCCGGAGACCCACCTGCTCTACGGGACGGCGCTCGCGCGGACGGGCGCGGCGCGCGTCGCGCTCTGGTCCCTGCGCAAGGCCGCGGAGACGGAGCCTTTCACGGTGCCGGCCACCCTCGAGCTCGCCGCGGCCCATTCCCGGTCGGGCAATTGGGGCGACGCGATCGCCGCCGCCGGAGCCGTGATCGAGATCGAGCCGAGAAACCTCCCTGCACACCTCCTGCTCGGCGAGGCCCTCCTGAACGAGGGCACCGATCCCGAACGGGCCCTCGAACACTTCGACTTCGTGCTCGACGAGGAACCGACCACCGTCCCCGCCTTGAACGGGCGCGCCTCCGCCCTGCTGCTCGCCGGGCGCGTCGAAGAGGCGGCCGAGGCGATCGATCAGCTCGAGACGATCGTGCGCGAGGACCAGGCGGACGTCGCGACCCAGGCGGGGCTCTGCGCGGCCCAGGCGGTCCTGCGCCAGGAGCGCGGCGAGCTCGCCGAAGCCGAGGCGCGCTTCGAGGAATGCCTCGCCCAGTACCCCGTCCACGGCGGCATCGTCGACGCCGCGATCACCTTCTTCGACGGCAAGGGCGACCGCGCGCGCAGCGACGCCCTGCTCGAGAAGGCCCTCGATCTCGCCCCCGAATCGATCTCCTACCGCCGGACGCTGGCCTTGCGTGCGGAGGCTGCGGGGGATTCGGAGCGCGCCCTGGCGATCCTGCGAGCGGGGCTCGAGACCGAGAATCGCGAGCTGCTGATCGCGGTCTGGACCGACATCGCCAACTACCATCTCGATCGCGACGAGCTCGACGATTCGATCGCCGCCTTCGAGCAGGCGCTCGAGCTCGTCGGGGATCCGCCGGAGATGGCGGTCCTCACCCACGCCGATCTGCTCGCCCGAGCCGGTCGCCACGAAGACGCCCGTCGCGTCGCGAAGGGCCTCGAGAACGAATCCTTCGCCGGGCTGATCGAAGCACGCATCGCGCTCGATCAGGGAAGGCCGCAAGAGGCCCTGGATCGACTCGACGCCGTCTTCCCCGTCTGGCCGAACAACGCCGGTGCCCGCTACTACGCGGCGCGAGCCGCCGAGCAGCTCGGCGATTTCCGGCGGGCGATCGAAGAGTACCGACAGGCGATCCGCTCCTCGCCCGAGCAGACGGAAGCCGGCCTGCGCCTCGCCAAGCTCTTCCTGGCGGCTGGCCTGTACGAGGACGCCTGGAACAACGCCGGGCAGTACATCAACGTCCATCGGGAAGATCCGGAAGGCGCACGCGTGCTGGTCGCGGCGGCTTCGACGGATACCCAGGCGACGCTCCATCGCCTGCTCGGGCAGACCCGCGGCATGACGATCTGGCCGGCCGCGGTCGCCGAGCGCGCTCGGATCGTCGCCCGGCAGAACGGGCCGCAGGCGGCGCTCGACGCGCTGGCCGAGCTGCCCGACGCGACGCCGGACCTCACTTCTCCGGCGAACGCCGAGATCCTGCGCGAGACGATCCTGCTGCTCGAGGCGGTCGACCGCGGCCCCGAGGCCGAGACGATCATCGCAGCCGCCCTCGCCGCCCATCCCGAGAACGCCGACTTCCTCGAGGCGAGAGCCGCCCTGCTCGAGGCGAAGGGCGCTGCGCCCGCGGCGACGCGCCAGGCGTTCGAAGCCGTCCTTGCCCAGGATCCCCGCAACGGGCGGGCCCACGCCGGGCTCGGGCGGATCCTCGAGCGCGCGGGCGAGACCCGCGCCGCCCTCGAGGCCTACGACCGCGCGACGAAGGCCAGCCCGGAATCCCCGGAAGCCGCCCGTCGCGCCGCTCGGCTGGCAGCGCGATCCGGCGACGCCGCGGACGCCGAACGCCGCTGGATCGAGCTGTTGAAGGAGCATCCCTGGGACGCGGAAGCCGCACAGTCCCTGGCTGAATACCGCAGCGCCCGTGGCGTCCACGACGCCGTCACCCTCGATCACGCGGAACGAAGCGTCCTGTTCGGCGGCGGCAAGCCCGCCGAGGCGCTGCTGATCCGGGTGCACGAAGCCCGGGGCGAGCACGAACGGGCCCAGGTGCTCGCGCGGGCCTTCGCAGAGGGAAAGCCGATCCCGACTCGGCAGGTCGACCCTTCGTCCCCGCCGGGCGTCGGCGACCGCGCAGCGACGACCCCGCCCCGGCCGGATGGGGAGGCCCCGACCACCGCCGGCCCGGAAGGGGGATGAACTCGGGGCTGAGTCAGAATTCCGTAGACATTCCGAGATCACCCATGTAGGGTGAAGCGACCGCTGTGGGGCTCTTCGCATGGGTTCCGGTCCGTCCGACAAGGCCGGATCGGAATCGCAGGCGCCCGGATGATCCGCAGCGAGCGAGGATACGAAAAAGGATTCCCCAGCCGCGCCCTCCGAACCGAACGTCGACCCGGTCGTCGCGGCCTGCGCCGAAAGTTTTCTCGAACCCAGTGTGCCCGGGACCGGAACCGGGCCTAGCAGTGAAGCAAGGAAGACCCCAAATGCAGCAGTACAAGAAGTGGCTTCGTTCTTCGGTCGCCGGCGCGAGTGCGCTCGGTCTCCTGTTGACCGCCGGCGGGGCCGGTGCGGCGACGCGTGGCATGGTCGGCGCGCTCGGCATCCAGAACCCCTCGACGACCCAGCCCTTCGCCTTCGAGGCCGGGCCGGGCGTGTTCGGCCGGAAGGTCGGCGCATACCCGCCGACCGCCGGGTTCCAGACCGTGCAGGTCGCGGGCACGACGGGCGGAACGTTCGTCGGCCGCCAGATCACGCTCATGGCCAACCAGATGAACTTCCAGGGCGGCCGCTTCCGCGACTTCCCGGCGTTCCCCAATGTGGGTCAGACGATCAAGACGTTCATGTCCGTCCAGGAGGCGGCGACCTTCATGATCGGCGGCGGCGCGCTCGAGGGCTGCCCCGGCCCCGGCTGTACGGCCAACGGCACGGGCACCGCGATCAGCTTCTGTCCCCCGCTCGCGCACAACCCCGCCAACCCGGCGCCGGGCACGGTCGGCAACAAGGTCGGCAACTGGGACTGTCTGGCCTACAACAACCCCGGCGCGGGCAATCGCAACAAGCGCTTCGGCATCAACAATGCCCCGGGCGCGAACCACTTCGGCGGCACGCTGCTCGTGCTCCGCAACGCGAACTCGAACGTCTGGCGCGTGCCGCAGGCGCCCTCGACGCCGATGGCGCCGGATGCCCAGGTCGAGCGGTCGTGGATGACCAACATGCAGGCCTGGACGGGCGGCCGGCCGAACTTCCAGTTCACCCCGAACCCGGGCAACAACGGCCCCCGGCTCCTCGCCCGGCTGAATGCCAACGGCGCCGTGCAGTCGACCTTCGGCTGCGCCAATGGCGTCGGTACGATCGGCGTCGGCAAGACGTTCATGGGCATCCCGCCGGAGAGCGGTCCCTTCCCGGTCATCATCGGCCCCGGCAACAACTGCGGCACCGATCCGGGCGTGGACGGCGCGGGCCAGGGCTGGGGTTTCAAGATGACGACGGGCACGATCTCGGGCTCCGACGCGTTCCCGTTCTCCGACGAGACGACGGCGCTCGGCTCGCCCTTCAACCCGCAGCGCGTCCCGCTGGCACCGGGCCAGGGCTTCTTCTTCACCCGCATGGGTGACGACTCGGTCGTCGGAACGGCGCGCAACATCGTGCTCGTCGGCGGCGCGATCTCGGTGGATCCCGACAGCGGGAACGCCTTCGACCGCGTCACCCACCTGAGCATGAAGCTCCAGGTGCCGGAGCCGGCCGGCGCGATCGGCCTGCTCGTCGGTGCGGGGGCGCTCGTCGGCCTCGCGCGGCGACGAAGCGCCAGCCAGCGCTAACGTCCGACGCGACAGCGCACGAAACGAGGGACGGGTGGTCGAACGACCACCCGTCCCGTTTCATTCCAGGCCTCCGCCGAATCCCGTCGAGGAAGACATCGCATGCAAGCCCGCTCGATCGTCAGTCACGCGCTCGTGGCCCTGCTGGCCTTCGCCATCGCCTGGTTCGCGCTCCCCGCTCGCCAGGGCGAGCGGTCGGTGCCGGCCCGGCCCGCCGATCCGGTCGCCGCATTCGCCGAGGTCCTCGCGATCGAGGACGCCCACGCCCGGGCGCAGGCCCTGCTGGATTATTTTGCCGCGGCCGATCCCGCCTGGGCCGATCGCCTGCGCGCCGAGATCGCGAAGCCGGACGGCTCGGGGCTGGCGCTCGACGAGCTTTCCGAGGTCCTCCTCGCCTCGTGGTGGGCGAAATCCGATCCCGCGGCCGCCTTCGAGAATCGGGTCGATCCGGGCTGGCCCAATCGACATCCCTGGCTCCGCGAAGTCATGCGCACCTGGAGCAGCACGGATCCCCAGCGCGCCGCCGAAGCGGCAGCGACCCTGCCGCCCAATCCCGATCGCGGCCGGGTCGAGGTCGCCCGCGTTCTGGTCGAGCATTGGTGGGATCAGCCGACTTCACCGGAGATCCTCCCGCTCTACGCCCTCATCAGCGAGCTCCCCGTCCTGCCGCGCGCGGGCGCGATCCAGCGCCTGATCGAAAAGTCGATCGAACATCGAGGCATCGACGCGACCGAGCAGTTCATCGAATCGCTCCCGAAGCAGGAAGACTTCGGCGTGAGCGTGCAGCAGGAGATGCTCGCCCGATTCGGCCAGGCCCTGGTCGACCACGACATCGAACGCGCGAAGGCGTGGGGCCTCGAGCACGGCCAGGGGCGGGACGGTTCGGGCATCCTGCGTCACATGGCCTTCTCCTGGGGCGCCAAGGATGGCCCCACCGCGATGGAGTGGGCAACGCATCTGCCCGAGTCGCCGGAGCGTCCCGGCATCGTCATGCGCGTCTGGATCAGCTTCCGGAACGCCCATGCGGACGAGGCCGAGGAATGGCTCCTCTCGCAGGAGCCGAGCAGCGTCCTCGAGCCGGTCTTCAAGCGCTACCTGTCGGGAACGGCGACGATCGATCCGCAACGCGCCCTCGCCTTCGCCGATCGGACGAAGGACCCCGAGATGCGCGAGCGGCTCCTCGCAGCCGTCGGCATCGGCTGGATGAAGACCGATCCCGAAGCGGCCCGCCAATGGCTCGACACCGTCGAGCTCGCGCCCGCACTCGAGGCGCGGATCCTCCAGTCGAAGGTCTTCGACCCGGTTCAGAGCGGAGTCCTCGTTCCGACCTCCTAGGCGGTCGATCGGATCCATGCGTTTCGCGAGCCGAGCGATCATCCATCGCCGCTCTCGGCGCTGCACGCCCGCCGCCGACGTCGTGGTGTTATGCTCGCGCGATGCCCGCTCCGAGCCGTCGCCCCGTGCTCCCCTCCGCCCCTTCGGCCCTCCACGGCCTGCGCGTCCTCGACCTGACGACGCTGCTCGCCGCGCCGCAGATCGCCGCGATGCTCGGCGATTTCGGCGCCGACGTCGTCAAGATCGAGCCACCGTCCGGTGATCCCCTGCGCCAGATCGGCGTCCGCCGCGGCGAGGGCTCGCCGGCCTGGGCGTTCGTCTCTCGCAACAAACGCGCGATCACCCTCGACCTCGACCGCCCGGAAGGGCAGCGCCTGTTCCGCCGCCTCGTCGGCGAGGCCGACGTGCTCGTCGAGAACCTGACGCCCGCGCTGCGCGAGCGCTGGGGCTGCGACTACACCTCCCTCTCGGCCGCGCATCCGCGCCTCGTCGTCGTCAGCGTCAGCTGTCATGGCCAGACCGGCCCCCGCGCGAGCGAGTCCGGCGCGGGCGCCCTGGCCGAGGCCTTCGCCGGCCTCGCCCACATGAACGGCGAGGCCGGCGGCCCGCCGATCCTCCCCTCGCTCCCGCTCGGCGATGCGATGACGGGCTTCTCCGGAGTGATCGGCGCGCTGCTCGCCTGTTATTGGCGCGATCGCCGGGACGGCGGCAGCGGCCTCGGGCAGCACGTCGACGTCAGCATGTACGAGCCGATCCTGCAGCTGCTCGGCCTGCCCTTCGCGACCTGGGACGGAACGGGCGCCGGGCCGCGGCGGAACGGCAGCCGCGTCGAGGGCGGCGTGCCGCGCAATCTCTACCGCTGCCGCGACGATCGCTGGATCGCGCTCTCGGGAACGACCGATGCCCAGGTCGCCCGCGTGCTCGAGACGATCGGCCGCAGCGGCCCCGAAGACCGCGAGCGCTACGGGCGTTCGGCCGCGCGGCTGCGCGTCGCGGACGAGCTCGACGGGCTCGTCGCCGACTGGATCGCCCAGCGCGATCGCGACGAGGTCCTCGCCGCGTTCCGAGCCGTTCGCGTGCCGGTCGGGCCCGTGCACGATCTGCCCGAGGTCGCCCGCGATCCCCAGGTCCTCGCGCGGGCGAGCCTCACGACCTTCGACGACCCGGCCCTCGGCGCGCTCCACCTCGTCTCGCCGACGCCGAAGCTCGGCGCCGTCCCGGGCCGGATCAGCCATCCCGGCCCGGCGCTCTCGGCGCATACCGAGGAGATCCTGCGCGACTGGCTCGCGCTCTCGCCGGCCGAGATCGCGCATGCACGCGCCGAGCAGGCGATCGGGCCGGCCGGGCCTAACACATGACCTGGCCGCCGTTGACGTCGAGCGATTGCCCCGTGATGCACGAAGCGAGATCCGACGCGAAGAAGACGACGGCGCCCGAGATCTCGTGGGAGTCCGGGATGCGCCCGAGCGGGATCGACGAGGCGATCTCGCCGTGGACCGACTCGTAGGAGCGCCCTTCCTTCTTCGCGCGCGCCTCGAGAAAGCCCTTCACCGAAGGGCCCCAGATGTAGCCGGGCATCACGGAGTTGACGCGGATGCCGTAGGGCCCGACCTCCCGGGCGATCCCGCGCGTCGCCGCCTCGAGACCGGCCTTCGAGCTCGCATAGGCCGCGAAGCCCGGATTGACGGTGCGGATCGTCATCGTGTTGATCATGACGATCGAGCCGCTCTTCTGCGCCTTCATGATCGGCAGGACCGCCTGCGTCATGCGCAGCGTGCCGAAGAGGTTGACCTCGTGGGTCTCGCGCCAGCCCGTCTCGAGATCGTCGGATTCGAAGGGCGTCATCGTCCCCGTATGGAAGGCGTTGTTGACGAGGACGTCGACGCGGCCGAGCTCCGCGGCGGCGAAATCGACGAGGCGCTTGCCCGCATCGACCCGCGTCAGGTCCGTCTCGAGCCAGACGGCCCGGCGACCGAGGCCCTCGACCTCCTTGGCGACGGACTCGAGGCTCGCGCGACTGCGCGCGCCCATCGCGATGTCCGCCCCCTCGCGCGCGAGGCGCAGGGAGATGTCCCGGCCCATTCCCGGGCCGATGCCGGATACGATCGCAGTCCGTCCTTCGAGCAACATGGTCGACCTCCTCTTGCCGGAAATACGGCGAGAAACGCGAAATTCGTGGGTTACGATAGGACGGCCCGGGCGCGAACGAGAGCCCCGGCGAAGGCCACGAGGAGGATTCCCGCATGTCGACCGACTCCGCCCGCGCGATCCGCGCCAGCCTCGACCATCCGATCCTCGATGCGGACGGTCATACCGTCGAATACCTCCCTGCACTGATTCCCTATTTCCAGAAGGCGGGCGTCGCCGACGACCTTTCCCGCTTCTTCGCGCGCCTGTTCGATCCGGGCTCGGGCATGTGGGGCGCGCTCTCGCCGGAGGAGCGGCTGCGGCGGCGATCGGTGCGGCCGTCGTGGTGGGCGGTGCCCGCCCGCAACACCCGGGACTTCGCGACGGCGAGCATGCCGAACCTGATGGCGGAGCGGATGGAGGAGCTCGGTCTCGATTTCAGCGTCGTCTACTCGTCGATGGGGCTACCGGTCTTCGACATCCCGGATGCGAAGCTGCGGCGCGCCTGCTGCCGTGCGCTGAACCAGTTCCTCGCGGAGGTCTTCCAGGGGACCGAGCGGCGCCTCGCGCCGGTCGCCGTGATCCCGATGACGACGCCCGAGGAGGCGATCCAGGAGCTCGAATACGCCGTCCAGACGCTCGGCTTCAAGGCGGCGCTGATCGCGAGCTTCGTGCGCCGCCCGATCGAATCCGTCGCGGCCCTCGGCGGCGAGGTCCCGGCACAGGCGAGCTGGGTCGACAGCTTCGGCCTCGACTCGCTCTACGACTACGATCCCTTCTGGCAGCGCTGCCTCGATCTCGGCATCTCGCCCGCCGCCCATTCGGGCGCGGTCGGCTGGGACGGCCATCGCTCGCCCTCGAACTACATGTTCAACCATCTCGGCTTCTTCGCGACGCCCGCCGAGGCCCTCTGCCGCTCGCTCTTCCTCGGCGGCGTCACCCATCGCTTCCCGAAGCTCCGCATCGCCCTGCTCGAGGGCGGCGCCTCCTGGGCCGTGCGCCTGCTGCACGATCTCGTCGGCCACTACGAAAAGCGCAATCCCGTCGCGATCCGCCACTACGATCCCGCAAGCTTCGACCGCGGCGTCTGGAACGACCTCTTCGAGCGCTACGGCGCGAAGCTCGCCGAGATGGCGTCGTCGGGCCCCGACATCCAGCAGCTCGCCTTCGGCTCGAACACCGAGGGCGGCGGGATCGTCGACGAGTTCGGCGCCTGCGGCCTCGAGAGCGAGGACGACATCCCGAAGCGCTTCGTCCCGAACTTCTTCTTCGGCTGCGAAGCCGACGATCCGCTGGTCCACCACGCCTTCGAGACCCCCTCGATCCCGGGCGGCGCGCCGCTGCAGGCGATCTTCGGCTCCGACGTCGGCCATTGGGACGTCCCCGACATGCGGGGCGTCCTGCACGAAGCCTTCGAGCTCGTCGAAGAAGGTCGGCTCGACCGCGACCAGTTCCGCGCCTTCACCTTCGAGAACGCCGCCCGTTTCTACACCGACACGAACCCGCGCTTCTTCGAGGGCACCGCGATCGCGGCCGAGGTCGCGGCGCTGCTCGCGAAACGGAGCTGAGGTCGCCCATGCCCGCCGAGCCCGAATCCGCCCGGATGACCCCTGCGAGCCACGCGCCCGAGATCGCCGTCGATCCCTTCGATTCGAACGCCGAGAGCCGCTACGCCGCGTTCGCCGGGCTGCGCGCGCAGGGCGCCGCGACGCGCGTCGCGAGCGGGCAGACGTTCTTCGTGCGGCAGAGCGCGGTCCTGCAGGGCCTGCGGAGCGTCGATCATTTCGTCGGGAGCTTCGGCGACGTCGGGCAGTCGAAGGAAGAGGATACGCTGCTCGCCGCGATCCCCGAGCCGCGCCACGGCAAGATCCGCAAGCTCTTCAACTCCGCGCTCGCCTACAACCATGCCTCGCAGGTCGAGCCCTTCGTCCGGCGCTATGCGAACGATCGCCTCGACGAGACGCTGGCCATCTGTCGGCAGTCCGGTGAGGTCGAGATCATGGAGACCTTCGCGCGCCGGATTCCGAGCGCCGTGATCGCCGAGGTGCTCGGCATCCCGAACGACCGGATCGACGATTTCGCGCGCTGGTCCGACGAGATCCTGCAGCGCCAGAGCCAGACCGACGCCCTCAACGCCCCCATCGCCGAGCTCCATCCCGAATTCTCCGCCTACCTCGAGTCCTGCATCGACGAGCGGATCGAAGCCGCCGATCCGCCCAACGACATGATCACGCGCCTGCTCCGCACCGAGATCGACGGCGAACGCCTCTCGCGCCGCGCAGTGCTGACCCAGACGATCTTCCTCATCGTGGCCGGCAACGAGACGACGCGGAACCTGCTCGGAAACCTGATCCACCGCCTGGCGGAGGACCCGGCCCGCTACGCCAGCCTGCGCGCGAACCGGGCGCTGATCGCGAACGCGATCGAGGAATCGCTGCGCTTCGACTCGCCGGTCCAGCTGCTCGCCCGGACCTGCACGGAGAAGATCGACGTCGACGGCGTCCCCGTCGCGCAGGGCGACCGCGTGCTCTACAGCCTCGCCTCCGCCAATCGCGACGAGCGATTCGTCGACGATCCGGACGAATTCCGACTCGACCGCCCACGCCCGCGCGACCACGTCGCCTTCGGCGCGGGCCCCCACGTCTGCCCGGGCGCCTTTCTCGCGCGCATGGAGGCGAAGGTCGCCCTCGAGACGCTGCTGGACCGCGTTCTGCGGCTCGAGCTGGCCCCCGGCTACGTGTTCGATCCGAATCCGGTCTTCTGGGCGCTCGGGCCGCGCACGCTGCGCGTCCGGCTCGTGCCGACCGGAGCGGCCGAAGCCGCCGGAGCGGCGGACGGGAACGACGCGGCCCGAGCGCGCGAGGACCGAGCGTGAGCGAAGCGAAGCGGCGATTTCGCGTCCTCGACGTCCACCACCACGTGGGCAGCGCCTTCCTCGCCCTCGGTGGCCCCATCGACGACGGCTCCCGCGGCGCGGCCTCGACGGCGCTGCCCTCCCCCGCCGAGCGGGAGCTCGCGAGCCGCCTCGAGATCATGGACGCCGGCGGTGTCGACCAGGCGATCGTGATCCCCGGGCATGGCTACCTCCGCTCCCGCGGCCTGCCCGACACGATGGCCGAGAACGATCTCATCGCCCGCTACCGCGACCGCCTGCCCGCCCGCTTCCCCGCCGCCGTCGGCATCGTCGAGCCCGCCTACGGCGACGCCAGCTTCGCCGAGCTCGAGCGCTGCAAGCACGAGCTCGGCCTCGCCGGCATCAGCTTCCATACGCGCTTTCAGGGCGTCTCCCTCGATAGCCGCTTCATCCTCGCCTACGTGGAGAAGATGGCCGAGCTGGGGCTCGTGCCCGTGATCCACGCGATGAACGAGACGCCGGAGGAAGCGCTCTGGAAGCTCGCGGTGCTCGCGCGCTCGATTCCGCAGACGCCCGTCCTCGCCCTCGACGCCTTCGGCTCCTTCGAGGCGACGCGCGAATGCTCCTTCATCGCGGAGGTCGCGCCGAACATCGTGTTCGACACGAGCCTTTCCTACAACTTCGACTTCATCGAGGAGTTCGCGAAGCGTTTCGGCGCCGAGCGGGTCGTGTTCGGCACCGACCTCTACTCGCATCCCGTCGGCCGGCGGATCAGCCACCTGCTGCCGCAGATCGAGGCCTCTTCGCTTTCGGACGCCGAGAAGGCCGCGATCCTCTCGGACAATGCCCGGCGGCTCTTCGGCCTCCCTGATCAGGCGCGCTCGGTGGCCGACGCCACGGCGTAGGGATTCGTCGCTTCCTTGCCCGCCTCCGCATAACGCGCGAGACCCGACCGGATGTTGAGGAAGCGGACGCCCTCGGGCCAGACGGTGAAGCCGTACTGCGTTCCCGCTTCGAGGTAGACGACGGTCCCGGGGCCACAGCGCCGCCGGCCCATCGAGAAGCCGCCCTCGAGGACGTACATGACCTCGTCGTGATCGTGGCTGTGGGGCGGCGCGACGAGGCCGCCGGGCAACCAGTTCACGTGGACCCAGGGGCCCTTCTCGAGATCGCCGACGAGCTGTCCACCGCCGTCCGGATGAGCGCCCTCGCCCTCGTCGCGCGGCCCGCCGCGGACCCAGGGCGCCTCGTCGATGTGCATGATCAAGGCTCGGCCCATGGCTCGACTCCTCTTCCCGTGGTCCCACCGTCCGGTGGTCGCCTAACGCTTCGCGAGCGAGACCGTCTCCGTGTCCCGGCCCGATCGGATGACCTGCCCGGGCCGCGCCTCCGTCGCCTTGCCGTCGCGGACGATCGCCTCGCCGGCCACGAACACACGCACGACGCCCGTCGACTCGGCGTAGAGCCGCGAGGTCCCGCCCGGCAGATCGCTGCGCTCGTGGATCTCGGCCGAGCCGACGGTCTTCGGATCGAAGACGACGAGGTCGGCGTGCATGCCGGCCGCGACGCGCCCGCGGCCCTTCAAACCGAAGAGCCGCGCCGGCGCATCCGAGAGCGCCTGGATCGCCTTCTCGACGGGCCAGAGCCGCTTGCCGCGCAGACAGTCCGCGATGAAATCGGTCGTGTAGGGCGCACCGCACATGCGATCGAGGTGGGCGCCGGCGTCCGAGCCGCCGAGCAGGCAATGGGGGCTCTCCCAGGCCGCCTTCCGCATCTGCCAGCTCTCGGCGTCGCCGTCCGGGGGCTCCGGCCAGAGCACCGTCTTCAGCTCGTCGGCGAGGACGACGTCGAGCAGGACGTCGAAATCCGCCTGGCCCCGCTCCTTCGCGACGTCCTTCACGAAGCGGCCCGAGAGGCCGCGATTCGCGGCGGAGAAGGTCTGGCCGATCTTGAAGTTCGCGAAGTCGGCGACCCGCGCGAACACCCCCGCCTCGGGCGAGCGCGCACCGGCGAGCAGCTTCGCGCGCACCTCGGGCTTGCGAAGCTCCGCCATGCGCGCCGGCAGCGGCAGGCCGAGGATCGCCTTCCAGCCGGGCAGCTGGTGGATCGGGGAGTAGGTGTCGAAGCTCATCGTCATGCCCACCAGGGTCGGCATCGTCAGCGCGACGACCCGGGCGCCCCGCTCCGCGGCCCGCTCGGAGGCGAGCAGCTGGTTCGCATAACGCGCCTTCTCCTTCGAGTCGATCGTGAAGACGTTCCAGTTGAGCGGGCGGTCCGCCGTGAGCGACATCCGCGCCATCAGGTCCATCTCGGCGTCGTCGAATCCGCGCAGACAGCCGTCGGTGATGAACTCGAGGGCGGTGCCCGGATGCTCGCCGGCGACGCGGCAGAGGTCGAGCAGCTCCTCTTCCGAAGCGAAGCGCGAAGGGACGGGCTGGCCGTCGCCGTCGCTGTGGGTGAACGAGCGGGTCGTCGAGAGGCCGAGGCCGCCGGCGGCGATCGCCCCGCGCAGCAGGGCCTTCATCTGCTCGACCTCCTGCGGCGAGGCCTGCGAGCCGACGGCGCGCTCGCCCATCACGGTCCGGCGCAGCGCACAATGCCCGACGAGGAAGCCCGCATTCACGGCGGTACGCCCGTCGAAGCGGCCGAGCCAGTCGGAGAAGCTCCGCCAGCTCCAGTCGAGGCCCTTCTCGAGCGCCTCGAGCGGCATGCCCTCGACGACGGCCATCATGCGCCGGATGTAGTCGCCGTCGCGATCGCCGATCGGCGCGATCGTGAAGCCGCAGTTGCCGCCGATGATCGTGGTGACGCCGTGCAGGTTCGAAGGCGACGCGCTCGCATCCCAGACGAGCTGGGCGTCGTAATGCGTGTGCGGATCGACGAAGCCCGGGCAGACGACGAGGCCATCGGCGTCGAGCGTCTCCCGCGCCCGCTCCGATCGTGCGGACGCTCCGCCGGGATCGACGAACGCGATGCGCCCGTCGCGAACGCCGACGTCGGCTCGCACCGCCGGCGCACCGCTGCCATCGATCACCTCGGCACCCCGGATCAACAGGGAAAGCTCGCTCATCAGGGCCTCCTTGCGACCTCGGACAGGTCGCGCTCGAGCACTTGGATCAGGCGGTCGAGTCCCGCCATCGTCGTCTGGATCTCGGGCTCGCCGAGTCGGGCGAGGATCCGTTCGCGCCCCGCCGTGTACGAACGGCTCGCGGCGTTCGCGAGGCGACTGCCCGCCGCCGTCAGCTGGACGTGGACCGCTCGGCCATCCGACGCGTCACGCTGCCGGCGCACGAGGCCCGTGGCCTCGAGGCGGTCGACCAGCTTCGTCACCGCGCCGGTCGTGCGCACGATCCGCTCGGCGAGGCGCGAAGGCGAGAGGCGCCGCTGCGGCTCGGCCTGGAGGATGCGCAGCACCGAATACTCGGCGAAGGCGAGACCGTGGGGCTCGAGGCATTCGCGCTGGAGCGCATCGAGCAAGATGCCCGTGCGCGAGAGCCGCGTGAAGAGATCGAGCGGTCGCGGCGCGGACGCGGCTTCGACCGCCGTCGGCGCAGCGACCAGCCGCGTGCGGCTCGCCGCCCCTCCGCCCGGCGCGGCGCGACGCGGCGCCTCCTCGCTCCGCGATTCGAGAGACCTCGGTAGGCGCCGTGCGGGCGGAGGCGGCATGCGTGGATCCTTCTCGATCTCGATTCGATCGCGCTTCGGTCGCGATGGCGGATGCGAGAGCCGGCCGGGCTCCCGGCCCGACGGGCGACGCGCGCCCCTTCCGGGCCTCGACCGGCCCGGCTCGAAATGTATCTTACCAGGAAGCAATCGGAGCGCCCCCCGCATGAACGCCCCCGCCATCATCGACGCCGATGGCCACGTCGTCGAGCCCGACGCGGTCTTCCTCGAGCGCCTCGCGCCCCGATTTCGTGCACTCGCGCCGCGGGCGGTCGTCGAAGGCGACCTTTTCCGGTTCCGCAGCGGCGAAGACGAGAGCTTCGCGATCCGCGCCCGCCCCGAGAGCCTGTCGGCGCCGCGGCAGCACGGCGAGCGCAGCGGTGCGGGCAGCGTCCGCGCCGGCGCGCACGATCCCGCCGGCCGCCTCGCCGACATGGATCTCGACGCGATCGACCAGGCGGTGATCTTCCCGACCTTCGGATTGATGATCCAGCAGGTAAAGGATCCGGAGGCTGCGACCGCCCTCTGCCAGGCGATCAACGACTGGCTCGCCGACTACTGTCGCGCCGCGCCCGAGCGCCTGTTCGGCGTCGGCGTGCTGCCGCAGACGAGCGCATCGAGCGCGCTCGCCGAGGCGAAGCGCTGCATCGAGCAGCTCGGATTCCGGGCCGTCTGGCGCCGGCCGGAGCGGATCCCCGGAACGCCTGCCCTCCACGCCCCGGAGTACGAGCCCCTCTGGTCCTATCTCGAGGAGGCCGGTCGGCCGCTCGCGATCCATCCGGGGCTGAACGGGCTGATCCCCTGTACCGAGCTCCGGCATCGCCTCGCCGACGACTACTCCGCGATGCACGCCATGCATTTTCCGATGGAGCAGATGTTCGCGCTCACCGAGCTCGTCTGCTTCGGCATCCTCGACCGCCATCCGGGACTGCGCGTCGCGCTGCTCGAGACGGGCGCCGTCTGGGCCCTCGCCCACCTGCATCGCCTCGACGAGCATCTCGAGCTGTTCGGATTCCCGGTTCGTCCCAAGGAGAAGCCGTCCGACCAGTTCCGCCGCCAGGGCTTCGTCAGCGTCGAAGAGGTCGAGCCCGGGCTCGCGGCGATGCTCGAGGCCTATCCCGAGAGCGTCGTCTTCGCCTCGGACTATCCCCATGGCGACGGCGTCTTCCCCGGCGCGACGACCGAGCTGCGCGAGACGACGACCGTCAGCGAACACCAGCGCCGCGCGGTCCTGGCCGACAACGCGCGCCGGCTCTACGCACTCGCGTAGGCCGCGACCAGGGGCCGGCGCGCGTGCCGGCCCGACCGAAAAGGATCGACCCCGATGGCCGAAGCGCTCGATAAAGCCTCCCTCTCCGATACGCCCGCCGAAATGCGGCCCGACATGTCGCTCTTCGACGCGATCTACGGGCTGCGCGCGACGCGCATCTTCGAGGATCGCCCGGTCCCGCCGGCGATCGTCGAGCGCGTGCTCGAGGCGGCGACGATGGCCTGCAGCTCGGGCAATACGCAGCCGTGGGAATTCGTGGTCGTGACCGATCCGGAGATCCGCGGGCAGATCCAGGCCGAGATGAAACTCGCCTTCGAGGTCATCGACCAGGAGCGGGCGCAGACGAAAGAGCAGCTGACCGACGGCGCCGGGCGCTCGGTGACGGGGCGTGCCGCGGTCGAGAACCTGCACAAGGTTCCGGTGATCGTCGTCGTCTGCTGGAATCCGGAACGCGGCATCCGCATGAAGGGGGAGTACGCCGAGAACCCCGACGGCTCGCTGCGCGAGACGCGGGAGATCCCGGGCGGCCGGGGCGTCAGTCTCTTCCAGGCCTCGCAGAACATGATGCTGGCCGCCCGCGCCTACGGTCTCGCATCGCTCTTCACGACGTTCTTCTTCCTGCGACGCGAACAGATCCGCAAGATCCTCGGGCTGCCGCCTCAGATCTTCATGGAGTGCGCGATCTTCCTCGGCTACGGCGAGGAGAAGCTCGGCGCGCCGCGGCGGCTGCCCGTCGCGAAGGTCAGTCATTCCAATCGCTGGGGGCAGCCCTTTGTCGGCTGATCCGCTGCACACCGCGCCGGCGCGTCCGTCGGCGGGCCGGTTCGAAGGCGGATCGGGCGGCCGGATTCTCCCGGCATCGCAAGGAGGCGCTCAATGACGTTCGAAGTCGAGCGGATGACACGGTCGATCGGCGGGCTCGTCTCGGGGATCGACCTGCGCAAGCCGCTCTCGGAGAGCGAGTTCGACGCGCTCTACCGCGCCCTGGTCGAGCATCACGTGCTCTTCTTCCGCAAGCAGCGCCTCGCACCCGAGGAGCAGGTCGCCCTCGCCCGGCGCTTCGGCGCGATCGACATCCATCCCTTCGGCCGTCATCTCGAGACCCATCCCGAGGTCGGCCTGCTCGACCAGACCGAGCCGAAGCGCGACGGCGCGAACCGCTGGCATACCGACTCCACCTTCATGCGCAGGCCGCCGAAGCTCGCGATTCTGCACGCCGTGCGGCTGCCCGCCTGCGGCGGCGATACGAGCTGGGCCTCGATGATCGAGGCCTGGGAGCTGCTCTCGCCCGCCCTGAAGCGCTGCCTCGAAGGCCTCGAAGCCGCCCACGACATCACGGGCCCCCTGCGCCGCGCCATCGCCGGCGGACATAGCGTCGGCGATCTCGAGTCCGTACGCGCGAAATGGCCCGACGAGATCCATCCCGTCGTCTGCCACCATCCCGAGACGGGCCGCCCGTTCCTCTACGTCAACTCGAACTTCACGACCCGCCTGCTCGGCATGAGCGACGGCGAGAGCGACGCGCTGCTCGCCTTCCTCTTCGACTGGGTCCGCTCACCGGAGATCCAGGTCCGCTTCCGCTGGGAAGAGGATTCGGTGGCGATCTGGGACAACCGCTGTACGCAGCACTACGCGACCGCCGACTACTCGGAGCGGCGCATCATGCACCGCGTCACCGTCGCCGGCGACTGGATCCCGAGCTGAGAACCCGTGAGGTGCCCCGAGGCGCCGTGAGGCCGATCCGCCCGAAGGGCCGAGCATGTCCGTTCGCCTAGCTTCGAATCTCGACGACCGTCCGCGCGCCCTCTCCGCGTTCGAGTGCCTCGAAGGCGTCGTTGACGCGCGCGAGCGGAATCCGCTGGGACACGAGCCGCTCGAGGTCGAGCCGGCCCGTCTGGTAGAGCTTCATGAGGCGCGGAATGTCGCGGGCGGGAATGTTGCCGCCGCCCGTCGTGCCGAGCAGCCGCCGGTCGGAGAAGAGCATGCGGCCGTCGACCGAGATCTCGCTGCCCGGCGCCGGCGAGCCCACCATCACCGTCGTGCCGCCGATGCGCGTCGAGGCGAAGGCGGTGCGCACGACCTCGGGCCGGCCGATCACCTCGAAGGCGTAGTCGACACCGCCGGGCACGAGGGCCTTGATCGCTGCGACCAGATCCTCGCCTTCGCGCACGAGCAGGCCGTCCGTCGCGCCGAGATCGGCCGCGAGATCGAGCTTCTCCGGCTGCGTATCGCAGGCGATGATGCGCCCCGCGCCGGCGATCCGCGCGCCCTGGATCACGTTGAGCCCGACACCGCCGCAGCCGATCACGACGACGCTCGTTCCGACGCGGACCTCCGCCACGTTGAGCACGGCGCCGACTCCCGTCGTGACGCCGCAGCCCGCGAGGCAGGCGAGCTCGAGGGGGATCCCGCGATCGATCTTCACGACCTGCGCCTCGCGCACGACCGCGAGCTCGGCGAGGGTCCCTGCTCCGACCATCGGAACGACCGCCTGGCCGCGCAGCGAGAGGCGCGTCGTGCCATCGGCCATGCGGCCGTGCATGTTGTGCACGCGCGTCTCGCTCCAGCAGCGCGTGACGTCGCCCGTCCGGCATTCGCCGCATTGCCCGCACGGCCCGTAGAGCGCGATCACCACCGGATCGCCCTTCGCGACCCCCGTGACGCCCGGGCCGACCTCGGCGACGACGCCCGCGCCTTCGTGGCCGAGCACGACGGGTGGCGTGATGAACGCCGTCCGGCCGTGCCAGGCATGCAGGTCCGAGCGGCAGACGCCCGACGCCGCGATCTCGACGACGACCTCGCCCGCCCGCGGACTCTCGACGTCGACGTCCTCGATCACGAGCGGTCGATTCGGTTCGTGCATCACGGCGGCGCGCATGGTCTTCTCCTCGCGATCCGGTCCATTTCGAAGGGCGGCTCGACTGAAGGGCTTCAAAGGAGCTTCGCATGACTACGCTACTGCCGAACGGACGCGTCGACCATTGGATCGACGGGCGGCGCGTCGCCCCCCGCTCCGGCGACTACCTCCCGAGCATCGATCCCTCGCTCGGAACCGCCTGGATCGAGGTGCCGGCGGGCGACGCGGACGACGTCGCCGCGGCGGTCGCGGCGGCGAAGAAGGCCTTCGCGGGGCCGTGGCGCGCGCTGCCGGCGATGGGCCGGGCGGGCCTGCTGCGCGCCGTCGCCCGCAAGATCGCGGAGCACGCCGAGGAGCTCGCGACGATCGAATGCCGCGACAACGGCAAGCCGATCGCCGAGGCGCGGGCCGGCGATCTGCCCTCGGTCAGCGAGATGATGAACTACTGGGCCGGTGCCGCGGACAAGATCCACGGCGAGACGATCGAGGTCTCGAAGACGAGCTTCAACTTCACGCTCCACGAGCCCCTCGGCGTCGTCGGCCTGATCGTGCCCTGGAACTCGCCGCTCGCGATCCTGGCGGCGAAGGTCGGCGCGGCCCTCGCCGCCGGCAATACCGTCGTCCTCAAGCCCGCCGAGCAGGCCTCCGCCTCGATCCTCGCGATCGCCCCGCTCTTCGACGCGGCGGGCTTCCCGCCCGGGGTCGTGAACGTCGTCGCGGGCCTCGGCGAAGTCGCCGGCGACGCCGTCGTCCGCCATCCCGACGTGCGCAAGATCTCGTTCACGGGCTCGACGGCGACCGCCCGCCGCATCACCGAGCGTTCTGCCCCCGGCCTCAAGCCCCTCGCCTTCGAGCTCGGCGGCAAGAGCCCGAACATCGTCTTCGCCGACGCGGACCTCGACAAGGCGACGATCGGCGCGAGCACCGCCGCCATCTTCACCGGCGGCGCCGGCCAGACCTGCGTCGCCGGCTCGCGCCTGCTCGTGCAGGACACGATCTACGACGCCTTCCTCGAGCGCATCGAGAAGCACGTGAAGCAGAGCGTCCGCCTCGGCAATGCCCTCGACGCCTCGACCACGATGGGCCCGATCGCCTTCGCCGAGCAGTTCGAGAAGGTGAAGGGCTACATCGAGCTCGGCCGCAAGGAAGGCGCCGAGATCGCCTTCGGCGGCCGCTTCGGCCCCGAGAACTTCCCGGCCGACTCACCGCTGGCGAAGGGTTATTTCGTCGCGCCGACGCTCTTCCGCGGCGCGCGCAACGCCATGCGCGTCTGCCAGGAGGAAATCTTCGGTCCCGTGACCTGCGCAATCCCCTTCCACGACGACGACGAGGCCCTCGCGATCGCGAACGATACGACCTACGGCCTCGCCTCCGGCGTCTGGACCCAGAACCTCGGCCGCGCGCACCGCTTCGTCCGCGACCTGCAGGCCGGCGCCGTCTGGATCAACAGCTACCGCCGGATCCACTGGGCCGTGCCCTTCGGCGGCTACAAGGACTCGGGCTACGGCCGCGACTCGGGCCTCGAGAGCCTGCGCGGGTATCAGCAGACGAAGAGCGCGTGGCTCGAGCTGGCTTGAGACCGCGGAAGCCGACGGCCGATCGCCCGGCATCGCCGCCGCCGCAGAGGAGAAGCGCATGACGATCGAGATCCTGCCCGTCACCCCGACGATCGGCGCCGAGATTCGCGGCGTCGACCTCGCGAAGCCCCTCTCGCGCGAAGCGGTCGACGCGATCCGGGACGCGCTGCACGCCCATCTCGTACTCTTCTTCCGCGATCAGCGCCTCGGCGAGGCGGACCACATCGCCTTCGCGCGCCATTTCGGCGAGATCCAGGTCCCACCGATCAAGACGAAATACCACGAGAATCCCGAGATCAACGTCCTCGACCAGGTCTCGCCCCGCGGCGACGGCGCCGACAACTGGCATGCCGACCACACCTACACCTCGCGTCCCGCCCTCGGCTCGATCCTGCGCGCCGTGAAGGTCCCGCGCTTCGGGGGCGATACCGCCTTCGCGAGCATGTACGCCGCCTACGACGCCCTCTCCGAGCCGATGCGCCGCATGCTGGACGGCTTGACGGCGGTCCACGACATCACGCGCTCCGCGACCCGCGGCATCCGCGCGGGCCACGTGACCCAGAGCCTCGGCGAGATCCAGCGGCGGCTGCCGCCGGTGCGCCATCCGGTGATCCGGACGCATCCGGTGACGAAGCGAAAGCTCGTCTTCGTCAACGCCAACTCGACGACCCGGATCCGCGAGCTGCCGGACGCGGAGAGCGAGGCGGTCCTGCGCTTCCTCTTCGAGCACGTCCGCACGCCCGAGTTCCAGGTCCGCTTCCGCTGGGACGAAGAGTCGCTGGTCTTCCTCGACAACCGCTGCACGCAGCATTACGCGGTGCCGGACTACGACGAGCGGCGGATCCTGCATCGGGTCACGATCGCGGGGGATGTGCCGTATTAGTCTGCGGCGGGCGCGCCGGCGCCGGCAGGCGCGGGTTCCCAGTCGAGGACGACGGCGCCGCCCGGACGGGGAACGAAGCGCGCCGAGACCCTCTCCCCGACGACCGGATCGCGCCCGCCCTGCCATCCGCCGATCATCCGGATCCCCGGGCGCTCTTCGAGCGCCACGCGCACGACGACATAGGGCACGCGGTCCCGAAACGCCGGCGCGAAGACCTGATGGGTCCGGATCCAGCTCGAGACGACGCCGCGCCCCGAGCAGGCGACCCACTCGGCGTCGAACGACGCGCAGCGATCGCAGATCGCGCGCGCCGGCCAGCGCAGCGTCTCGCAGCGGCCGCATCGCTGCAGCCGCAGCTCGCCCGCGGCGAGCCCGTCCCAGAAGGGCTGCGAGTCGAGATCCGGCGTCGGCTCCGGCAGCTCGTCGATCATGTCCGGCCCTCCTGAACGGCGCAGCGCGGCCCGCGCCTCTGCATGCTAGGCCCCCCGCTGCAGCACGAGCGCCGCGGTCGAGCCGGCGACGTAGCCGGGCTGGGCGGTGCTGAGGGCCAGCTCGGCACCCTCGATCTGCCGCGGGCCCGCCGTATGGCGCAGCTGCGAGACGGCTTCGGCGACGTGGTTAAGGCCGTGGACGTAGCCCTCGGAGAGGAAGCCGCCGTGGGTATTCACGGGGATCGCGCCCCCGCTCGCGGTCGCGCCGCTCGCGACGAAGGGGCCGCCCTCGCCCTTGGCGCAGAAGCCGTAGTCCTCGAGCTGGACGAGGACGCTGTAGGTGAAGCAGTCGTAGAGCTCGGCCAGATCGAAGTCCGAGGGGCCGACCCCGGCCATCGCGTAGAGCCGCGGCGCCATGTCGGCGGCCGCGGTCCGGGTCGGGTCCTCGACCTGGTTCGCGTAGAGATTCTGCCCGCCACCCCAGGCCGCCCCGCGGATCAGGATCGGGACCTGACGCAGGTCGCGGGCGCGATCCGCGCGAGTCAGGACGAGCGCGACGGCGCCATCGGTCTCGAGACAGCAATCGAAGAGCCGGAACGGCTCGACGACGAAGCGCGCGGCGAGGTAGTCGTCCATCGTCATCGGCCCGCGCATCATCGCCCGTTCGTTGTCCCGGGCGAAGGCGCGCTGCTGCACGGCGATCTGGCCGAAATGTTCGGCGCGGGTGCCATAACGGGCCATGTGGGCGCGGGCTTCCATCGCGAATTGCTGCGGCGGCGTGAAATAGCCGTAGGGCGCCTGGAAGGGGGTCTCGACGGCGTCGACGAGGGGCCGGCCGGTGCCGCCCATGCGAAAGCCGGAGCGGGCGTTCAGCGCGCGGTAGCAGACGATCACGTCCGCGACGCCCGCATGCAGCGCGAGGGCGGCCTGGCCGACCATCGCATGGGAGATGCTGCCGCCGCCGAAGAGATCGAGGTGGAAGCGCAGGTCGCGGATCCCGAGGCTCTGGGCGACGACCATCGGGAGCACCGAATCTCCGACGCGGAACGTCGCGAGCCCGTCGACGTCGCCCGGCGAGAGCCCGGCATCTTCCAGCGCCGCGGCGATCGCGCGCAGGGCGAGCGTCAGGGTCGTCGCGCCGGAGTTCTTCGAGAAGGGCGTGTAGCCGACGCCGACGATCGCCGTCTGGTCGCGCAGCGTGCTCATAGGGCGCCCTCTCCGCGCAGTCGTCCGATCTGCTCCCAATCGAAGCCCAGCTCGAGCAGGATCTCCTCCGTATGCTCCCCGGCTTCGGGCGCCCGTGGCGCCGTGCCCGGCGTCTCGTCGAATTGCACCGGATTGGCGACGAGCTGGAAGCTCGAGCCGTCGCCGGCCTCGACCCGGGAGAGCAGGCCGTTGGCCGCCACCTGCGGATCGCGCGTGACCTCGAGCGTATCCTGAACGACCTCCCAGACGCCGCTGAACGGCGCGAGCACGCGCCGCCAATGCTCAAGCGGCGCGCTCGCGAAGAGCGCGTCGAGCAGGGCCGCGCAGTCGGCGCTGTTCTGCTGGAGCAGCTCGGCCGTCCCGAAGCGCGGATCCTCCAGCCATTCGGGATGGCCGACGAGGCGGCAGAGCTCCGGCCAATGGCGGTAGGCCTGAAGACAGACGAGCGCGATCCAGCGCCCGTCCTGGGTGCGGTAGGTGCCCGCCAGCGCGTTCGTCTCGGGCACCCGCGGCAGCGGCTGCCAGACCGTGCCCTGGGCGAGCGAGCCCGCGATCGCCATGCCCATCGCCCACATGCCCATGCCGAGCAGCGAGAGATCGACGACCGGCGCCTCGCCGGTCCGCTCCCGGGCGAAGAGCGCCGCGGAGATCGCGCCGGCGAGGGTCAGGCCTGCGAGCGAATCCCCGTACGAGCCCCCCGGCATCGGCGAGGGCCGCGCGGCGCCCGGCGGCGTCGCGCCGTAGGCACTGCCCGCGCGAGCCCAGAAAGTCGCGTAGTCGAAGCCCCCGCGATTGCGTTCGGCGCCGCGCTCGCCCATGCCCGTCCCGCGTGCGTAGACGATGCGTGGATTCCAGGCGCGTACGTCTTCGAGCTCGATCCCGAGCCGCTCGCGCGACTCCGGCAGCAGGTTCGTCAGGAAGACGTCCGCGCTCTTCACCAGCGCGGCGAGCACCTCGCGCCCGCCCGGCGTCGCGAGGTCGAGGCCGATGCTGCGCTTGCCGCGATTGGCATGCTCGATCGCGAAGTTGACGGGCCCCTCGATCGCGAGCGCGCCAGTCCGCCGCAGGCCGCGATAGGCGTCGCCGCCCCCCGGCGGCTCGACCTTCACGATCTCCGCCCCCCACTCGGCGAGCACGCTCCCGGCGAGCGGCACGAAGACGTACTGCGCCACCTCGACCACCCGGATGCCCTCGAGCACGCGCATCAGACGCCCCCTCCCCCGGACGCGGGCTCGACGGCGGCGGCGCCCGCGACGAGCGCAGGCCGGGCGCCGAAGGCCTGCCGCGCCGCGAAGACCTGCCCCGCGAGCGCGACGAGCAGGATGGCGAGGCAGATCGCGAGGCCCGATTCGTAGCTCCCCGTCACGTCGCGCACCCGCGCCAGCACGAGCGGCCCGAGCCCGCCCCCCGGAAAGTAGGCGAGCATCATGACGCCGTAGATCTCCGCGAAATAGCGCGAGCCGAAGAACTCCGCCGCGGAGAGCGGGATCAGGACGTCCCGCGCCGACGTCGCGATGCCGAACGCGACGCCCGCCGCCACGAGGATGCGCGGATCCGCCGCGAAGGGCAGCAGGGCGACGGCGAGCGCGAGCAGCGCCGTGTTCGCGACGAGCAGCCGGCGGGTCGGAATGCGCAGGGCGACTGCTCCGGCGCCGAGCTTCGCGACGATCCCGGCGCCGACCGTGAGGCCCAGCGCGTCGGCCGCTTCGCTCCGCTCGTAGCCGAGGTCGACGAGGTAGAGGACGAGATGGTCGATCATGCCGAGCTGGGCGACGGCATAACAGAAGACCGTGAAAAACAGGACCCAGAACGGGGCGCGCCGGAGGGCCTGCTTCAGCGTCGCGGAGCCGTCCTCCGCGACGGCGCCCGCAGGGCCGGCCTCGGCGGGGTGCGCGGCGATCGACGAGCTCGCGGCGCCGGCGCCGAGCCGGCCGGCGGCCCCTCGCCCGGCGACCCCCGCCCCGGATCCGCCCCCTGCCTCGAAGGCGTCCTCGCCCTCGCCCGCACCGGGATCGCGCACGACGAAGAGCGCGAAGGGGAGGATCAATGCCATCCCCGCCACGCCGACGGCGGCCGTCGCCCCGCGCCAGCCGAAGAGCCCGGTCCACTCGTCGATCGCATGGACGAAGACGACGGCGCCGATGTTCGATCCGGCGAAGGCGAAGCCGAGGGCGATGCCCCGCGACCGCTGGAACCAGCGCGTCACGACCGCGCCCACGGAGACGTCGCCGATGCCCGCGTTTCCGAGCGCGAGCAGCATCGTCGCGACGTAGAACGCGGCGAGCGACTGCATCGTCGCGAGGACCAGGCAGGTCGCACCGAGGCAGACGACCGCCACGACCAGCACCGGCCGGATCCCGTAGCGCACGCAGGCCATGCCGATCAGCGCCTGGCAGACCGAGGTCACGAAGATCATCGGCGCCATCGCCGAGGACCACATCGTCCGCGTCCAGCCGAGATCCCCGATCACGTCGGGCGCAATCGCCCGGCTCGCGTAGAAGAGCCCCGCCCCCATCTGGCAGACGAGGCAGCCGAGGACGACGAGCATGGCGCGGCGCGAGAGGAGATAGGCGCTCAACGGTCCACCATCGCTCGCCTAATGGCCTCCGGAAGCAGTGCCGCTCCCGGGCGACGCGATGCGCCCCTTCTCCGGCAGCGGAGAATGGCCCGCCTCGAGGGCGACGCCGGTGGAGTTCGCGACCATCGAGAGCATCGTGTACTGGCCGACGACGAAGGGCAGCTCGACGAGCTGATCCGGGGCGTATCGGCCGGCGAGCCGCTGCCAGAGCGCGTCTTCGATCTGCTGCCGCACGTGGAGCTGGTCGGCGGCGAGCAGCAGGTCGCGATCGGCCTCGCTCCAGCCCGCGGCCTCCGGCCCCTCGGCGATGCGCGCGATCTCCGCGTCCGAAAGCCCCGCGACGCGGGCGTACTCGACGTGATGCCCCCATTCGAAATCGCTCTGGCAATTCCACGAGGCGCGCAGGGCGAGCAGCTCCGACTCGCGCCGCGAGAGCGCCCCCTGCTGGGCGATCGCCGTGGCGAAGCCGAGGAAGGGCTTCATCAGGCGCGGGTGATAGGCGAGCGTGCGCAGGATGTTCAGCACCTGATCGGGCTCCCGCTTGCCACTGCCCTCGAGCGAGGCGACTTTGGCCTGGGTTCCGTGGAGCATCTCGCGCACCTCGGGGCTCCATTCCGACGCGGGCATCGGCGGCAGCCGATCGAGGCGCTTCGACGCCCCGGCGAAGAACGGGAGCGCGACGAGGGTGACGAGGAGGGCGATCCATCCGGTACGGCGCTGCATGCAGACTCCTGACCATTCGATGCGAGTCCGGGCAACGTACCCCCGAACGCGAGTGCGCGCCCGGTCCCCGCTCGGACCTTCGCGCTACAAAAAGACCGCCATGCCCGCACCCCCGCTCGCGGCGATCACCTCTCCCGAGATGCTCGCGGAGCGCGGCGAGGCCAGGAAGGCGACGACGTCGGCGACCTCGCTCGCATCGACCCAGCGCCCGATCGCGTTCATGCTCGAGGTCTCCTGTCGCATCGTGTCGATCGTCTTGCCGAGCAGCGCGCCGCGCCGCGTCAGCATCGCGTCGAGATCCTCGGTGCGGGTGGCGCCGGGCAGCACGGCGTTGGCGGTGATGCCGTCCTTGCCGAGCTCGTGGGAGAGCGTCCGCATGAGGTGGATCACGGCGAGGTTGCGCGGGCCACCCGAGTAGTTGAAGGCGCCGTCGGGATTGCGTTCGCTCGCGTAGGCGCTCGAATAACGGGCCGAGAGGCCGACGATCCCGATGATCCGCCCGAAGCCCTGCCGCCGCATGTGCGGCACGACGGCGCGGGCGCCGCGCAGGGTCCCGAGGAACTTCGTCTCGAGATCCTTCATGACGTTCGCGTCCTCGACGCGATCGAGGGGCCCGAAGCCGATCCCGCCCGGCACCCCGGCATTGCTGACGAAGATGTCGATCCCGCCGAAGCGCCCCTCGGCCTCCGCGACGACCCGATCGATGTCACCCGCCTGCGTCACGTCCGCCGTCAGCCCGAGCGTCTCGCAGCCGGTCGCCTTCGCGATGGCGCTCGCCGTGCGCTCGACCTCGGAGGTCGTGCGCGCACAGAGGACGACACGAACGCCTTCCTGCGAGAGCGCCGCGGCGATGGCGGCTCCGATTCCCTTGCTGCCTCCGGTGACGAGGGCGACCTTGCCCGCGAGTCTCAGATCCATCCCGATTGCCCCGTTTCCGCGCTCCCGCGCCTGGTTTCGCTCCGTTCGTCCGTCGTCCGTCGTCCGTCGTCCGCCGTTCTTGCGTTCCGTCGCTCCGCTGCCCCGCTCGGATTGCCGGCCCTCACGCGCCCGCAAACCGGATTCAGTGCTGCTGCTCCAGCGCGTCGATCTCCGCCCGCAGCGCCTGTGGCGAGAGCGGGCCCGGGCGAAGCCGATGAGCGAGTGCCCGGGCGACACGCTGCACGGCTTCGTTGACCGGCGTCGCGACGCCGAAGCGCCGCCCGAGCAGGACGATCTCGCCGTTGATGTAGTCGGTCTCGATCGAGCCGCGGCCGCGGGCGAGGCTCTGGACGCCGGAGCCGCCTGCGCGCGGCGCGCCGTCGATCTCCCCCATCGCGGCGATCGCGAACGCGACGCGCGCCTCGTACTCCGCCGGCGCGACCACGCCGATCCCCGCCGCGCGGTAGCAGGCCCCGCCCTCTTCCTTGATGCGCAGCACGACGTCGTCGAGACCGGCGCGGCCGCCGCAGATCGCGTCGAGGGTCGAGACGGCGTTGGTCAGGAGCTTCGCGTATTTCCAGGCGAGCACGTCCGCGCGCGCCTCGGCCGCGAAGCCCGCGGCGCAGAGATCGCGGGCCACCGCCTGCGCACGCGCATCGACACCCGCCGGCACCCCGCCGAGCTCGATGGGGGCATGCGGCGCGTAGTTCAGCACGATGCCCGGATCGATGAAGCTGGCGGGGATCCAGACCGCGAGGCCGATCACCGAGCGGAACCGGCGCAGCGCGAGCCGCTCGTTCTCGACCCCGTTCTGCGCGCAGAGGATCGGGATCTCGGCATCCGCCACCGCGGCGAGGGCCTCGATCGCGGCGAGGGAGTCCTGGGTCTTCATCGCGAGGATCACGCCATCGCCGGGCCGGAATTCCACGGCGGCGGGTTCGGCGACGACGGGCAGTACGAGGCGCGACCGCCCCTTCGGCGTGACGTATTCGAGCCCCCGCTCCGCGATCGCGGCGCCGTGGGCACCGCGGGCGATCAGCAGGACCTCGCAGCCGGCGGCGTGGAGCTGCGCGCCGAGGCTCGCGCCGATGCCGCCTGCTCCGTAGACGATGTAACGCGCGATCGTCATCCCTGCGCGACCGGATCCGCGAGACGCCGCAGCCGCAGGGCATTCGTGATGACCGACGCCGAAGAGAGGCTCATCGCCGCCGCGGCGATCATCGGGCTGAGCAGCCAGCCGAAGATCGGATAGAAGAGCCCCGCCGCGATCGGAATGCCGAGGGCGTTGTAGACGAAGGCGAAGGCGAGGTTCTCGCGGATGTTCCGCATCGCGTGCAGGCTGACGTGGCGGGCGCGCAGGATGCCGCGCAGATCCCCCTTCACGAGGGTGATGCCCGCGCTCTGGATCGCGACGTCGGTGCCCGTGCCCATCGCGATTCCGACCTGGGCGAGGGCGAGGGCCGGCGCGTCGTTGACGCCATCGCCCGCCATCGCCACGACCCGCCCCTCGCGCTGCAGCCGGCCGACGACCTCGGCCTTCTGCTCCGGCAGCACGCCCGCGATCACCTCTTCGAGGCCGAGCTGCCGCGCGACCGCATTCGCGGTGGCCGGATCGTCCCCCGTCAGCACGACGATGCGAAGTCCCGCCGCGCGCAGTCCTTCGATCGCCGCCGCCGTCGAGGCCTTGATCGGATCCGCGACGCCGACGATTCCCGCCAGCCGCCCGCCCGAGGCGACGAACATGACGGTCTGGGCCTCGGCCCGAAGCGCGTCCGCCCGCGCCGAGAGCGGATCGATCGCGATCCCGAGCGATTCCATCAGCCCCCGATTCCCGATCGCGGCGGCGACACCGTCGACCTCGCCGACGACCCCGCGCCCGGTCTGCGATTCGAACCCCCGCACCGGCGCCGACTCGAGCCCGCGCGCCGCCGCGCCCGCGACGATCGCCTCCGCCAGCGGATGCTCGCTCGCACGCTCGAGCGAAGCCGCCGCGCGCAGAACCGCCCCCTCGTCGAAGCCGAGCGCCGGCACGACGTTCACGAGCCGCGGCCGGCCCTCGGTGAGCGTGCCGGTCTTGTCGACGACGAGGGTATCGACGTCGCGCAGCTGCTCGATCGCCGCCGCATCCCGGAACAGCACGCCGAAGCTCGCGGCCCTGCCCGTCGCGACCATGATCGACATCGGCGTCGCCAGCCCGAGCGCACAGGGGCACGCGATGATGAGCACGGCGACGGCGTTGATCAGCGCATGGGCGAGCCGCGGCTCGGGCCCGAGCCCGGCCCAGGCCACGAAGGTGAGGACCGCGACACCGATGACCACCGGCACGAAATAGCCCGACACCGTATCCGCGAGCCGCTGGATCGGTGCCCGACTGCGCTGCGCCGCCGCGACCATCTCGACGATGCGCGCGAGCAACGTCTCGCTCCCGACGCGCTCGGCCTCGATCACGAGCGACCCGCTGCCGTTCAGCGTCGCGCCGGTGATCGGATCGCCCGTGGCCTTCGCGACGGGCATCGGCTCGCCGGTGATCATCGATTCGTCGACCGTGCTGCGGCCGTCGGCGACGCGCCCGTCGACGGGGATCTTCTCGCCCGGCCGCACGCGCAGGCGATCCCCGACGCGGACCGCCTCGAGCGGAACGTCGACCTCCTCGCCCGTCGGCTCGATGCGCCGAGCGGTCTTCGGCGCGAGGCCGAGCAGCGCCCGGATCGCAGCCCCCGTAGCGCTGCGCGCGCGCAGCTCGAGGACCTGGCCGAGCAGGACGAGCGTCACGATCACGGCCGCGGCTTCGAAGTAGACGGCCACCTGGCCGTGGTGGCCGCGGAACGCCGCGGGAAAGAGATCCGGCGCGAGCAGCGCGAGCGTGCTGAAGGCCCAGGCGACGCCGGTGCCGAGGGCGATCAGCGTGAACATGTTGAGGTGGCCGCTGCGCAGCGAGCGCGCGCCCCGAACGAAGAAGGGCCAGCCGCCCCAGAGGACGACCGGCGTCGCGAGCAGGAACTGGATCCCGGCGAGGACCCGCGGCGAATAGCGCGCGCCGAGCGGATCGCCCGGAATCATCTCGCCCATCGCCAGCGCGAAGACCGGGAGCGCCAGCGCGAGGCTGGCCCAGAAGCGCCGCGTCATGTCGGCGAGCTCGCCGTCCGCCTCCGGCTCCGCGCTCGCCACCCGCCTTTCGAGCGCCATGCCGCAGATCGGACAATCGCCGGGCCGATCGCTCACGACCTCGGGATCCATCGGGCAGATGTAGTCGCCGGCGGCGCCCGCGCGGACGGGCGGGCGACCCGATGCGGCCTGCGCGGCCGGAGCACGCGGCTCGACCGGCGTGGCCAGGTATTTGGCCGGATCGGCGGAGAACTTCGTGCGGCAGCCGGGGCCGCAAAAGAAATAGACCCGCTCTTCATGCGCGAACGACCCGCCCCGCGGCGCCGCGGGATCGACGCTCATGCCGCAGACGGGATCGATCGCCATGGGCACTCCTCGCGGCGTCACACGTCAGGCCGGCTCGGGGCGAGCCTCCGCCTGGAGGATGCGCGCCCTCTGCTCGAGGGCGTCGACCGCGGGCCCGATGCGCCGGGGATCGAGGGCGGCCGCGACCGCTTCGCCGCCCGCGAATTGCAGCATCGAACCGAGCCGCTCGCGCAGGCAGGTCAGCGCGAAGCCGAGCATCTCGCCGCCCGCGACCGGATCGAAGGGCACCCAGTGGTTCCGGTCGCCGGAGGGGTGCACGTAGTGATAGTGGGGATCGTCCGCGAAGACGTCGAAGCGCAGGTATTCGTGGCGATCCTGCGTTCCGAGCACGTGGATCGAGACGCCGGTATCCGTGAAGCCCCCTTCCGGCGAGAACTTCAGGATCTCCGCGAGATCGTCCGGACGATCGGCGTAGGCCTTCGCGAGGCGCTCGGGATCGACGCTGCGGTATTCGAGCACGAACGTCACCGCGCCCGCCTCGAAGGGCGTGCAGGCCGCCGGATCCGGCGGCTCGGGCTGGACCTTGTAGACGACGCCGTATTTCGGATTCGGCTCCACGACTAGACCCCGTAGACGCGCGCGGCGTTGCCGAACGCGATCTTGTCGAGCTGGTCCTGGCGCAGGTTCTTCGCGAGATCCGCGAGGATCTGCCGCGAACGCGGCCAGAGCGTGACGCTATGCGGATAGTCCGAGGACCACATCGCGCAGTCCGCGAGCCAGGGATGGCTCGCGACGAGATCGAAGCCGACCGCGTCGTCGAGGACCGTGACGAAGAGGTTCGTCCCCATGCACTCGACGGGCGTCTTGGTCTGCCGGAGCGTCGCGTCCTTCAGCTCGGATCGGACGGCGACGTTCTGATCCATCGTCTGGAGCCAGAAGGGCAGCCAGCCGAAGTTCACCTCGGCGGCGACGATCTTCAGGTTCGGATGACGATCGAAGACGCCGGCGTAGACCAGATAGGTGAAGGTCCGGACGGCCGAGAAGAAGCGCCAGACGGTGCCGCCGGCCGTGATCTGCAGATCCGCGATGCCGTCCCAGTCGGCTTCCTGGGCGCGGCCGCCGAAGGTGCGATGGAACGTCAGCGGGATGCCGCTCTCCGAGGCGCGGGCGTAGAGCGGCTCGTAGTAGGGATCGTGGTAGGGCCGGGTCGGGAGTCCGGGGATCAGGATCGCCTTCGCCCCGGCCCGGACGCAGCGATCGAACTCGGCGAGGCAGATCTCCATGCCGTCGTCGACCGGCAACAGCGGGAGCCCGACGATGCGGCGCGGCGATGCGCCCTGGAACTCGCCCAGCATCCAATCGTTGTAGGAGCGCATGCAGGCCACGCCGAGCTCGCGGTCGGGCATGACGTAGGCCTGCGCCGCGTAGGCCGGGTACACGACGGAGACGTCGATGCCGTCCTTGTCCATGTCCTCGACGTGGGCCTTGCCCTGGTGATTGCCGGGCAGGATCTCGTCGAAACGCAGGCCCGACATCTTCTTGTCGCCCGCGGCGCGGCCGGCCGTGGCTTCGATGCCGAAGGTCCGCTTGGGCGGGCCGCCGTCGAAGCTCCAGCCGTCGCCGCCGTCGGCGCCGCGCAGCATCTTCGGGGCCCGCGATTTCAGCTTCTCCGGCAGGCCGTCGAAGACGTGCGGCGGCTCGTTGATGTGGCAATCGGCGGAAATGATCCGCTCCGGAAGGACGGTCGGCATGGGCGCTCTCCTGATCCGAGACGATGGCGTCGGAGGCCATCACTCTATCAAGAGCCGCGACGCTGGCCAGCGAACGCCCGCCCCGGCCGGGCTCGGAAGGCCGGCGAGGGCGTCGCCCTCGCGCGCGCCGATCAGCCCTGCGAGAGCCGCGCGAGGGCCTCGTCGCTGCCCGCGAGGACGAGGGAGTCCGAGGGCTTGAAGGCGACGCCCGGATCGGGCGGCAGCTGGAAACGGCCCGTGAGCGCGTCCTTCACCGCGATGACCTGGATCCCGAGCTTCACCCGCGGATCGATCTGGAGGATCGTGCGCCCGATCCATTCGTCGGGGCAGGCCATCTCCTGGACGGAGAAGCCCGGCGCGATCGGCGTGTACTGCAGGACCGAAGAGGTCGCGATCCGATGCGCCAGGCGGAAGGCCGCCTCCCGCTCGGGGAAGATCGCCTCGGTGATGTGGAGCCCTTCGAGCGCGCGGGCCTCGTTCTCGCTCCGGACCTTGGCGTAGATCTGGCGCACCCCGAGATCGCGCAGGGCGATCGTCGCGAGGATCGTGGTCGAGAGCGCCTCCGCCGTCCCGATGACCGCCGCGTCGACCTCGCGCGCCCCGGCGCGCTCGAGCAGGAGCGGATCCGTCGCGTCGCCGACGATCACGCGCGTCGCCCAATCCGCATAACGATCGACGAGATCGCCGTCGCGCTCGATCGCGACGACCTCGTGTCCGAGCTCGCACATCTCGCGCGCGAACCAGAGGCCGAACGCGCCGAACCCGACCAATAGGACCCGCATATCCCCTCCTCTCAACCGATCAGGACGTCCTCGTGCGGATGCCGGAAGCTCGAGTTGTGTGAACGTCGCGCCATCGCGCCGAGCACGGCGAGCGGCCCGACGCGGCCCAGGAACATCAGCAGCACGAGCGTCAGCTTGCTGCCGGCTTCGAGCGTCGGCGTCAGGTTCATCGAGAGGCCGACCGTCGAGAGCGCGCTCTGGACCTCGAAGACGTGGCTCACCATCTGCGCCCGCTCGGCACCCGGTTCGGCTTCGACCTGCTCGAATTCGAGCATCGCCGTCGTGAAGACGATCAGGATGAGCACCATGCCCGCCGCGAGGCCCGTCGCGCGGTGGACCGTCTCGTCGGGCACCGTCCGCCCGACGACCGAGACGTGGCGATCGCCGCGCAGGCGCGCCCAGACGAGCAGGGCGAGCAGCGAGACCGTCGTGATCTTCACGCCCCCGGCGACCGAACCCGGCGCGCCGCCGACCCACATCAAGGCGACCGTGAGCAGCAGGGAATCGTTCGAGACCGAGGCGTAGTCGACCGTGTTGAATCCGGCCGTTCGCGGCGTGATCGCCATGAAGAAGGCGTTGACGACGCGGTCGACCGGCCCGAGCCCGGCGAGCGTGCGGTCCCATTCGAAGACCAGGAACGCACCCGCCCCGAACGCGACGAGAAAGAGCGTGGATGCGAGCACGATGCGCGTATGCGTCGAGACGCGGCGCTTGCCGCGCAGGCGCGCGCGCAGGTCGTGCAGCACAGGAAATCCGATGCCGCCGAGCACGACGAGAAAGGCGATGACGAGCAGGATCGACGCACGGTCCTGCACGCCCACCAGGCTGTCCGAGAAGAGCGAGAAGCCCGCATTGCAGAACGCCGAGACGGAGTGGAAGACCGCCAGCCAGAGCGCAGCGCCGAAGTCGTGATCGCCCGAGAAGCAGGCGAGCAGCAAGAGCGCGCCCGCGGCTTCGCAGACGACCGTGACGCCGAGGATCGTGCGCAGCATCTGGCGCGGCGTGCCGGAGGGCAGGATCGCGGTGAAGCTGCCCGCCGCCTCCTCGACGTCGAGCCCCGCCCGCCGGCCGGCGGCCACCGCGACCGAGGTGGCGAATGTCAGGATGCCGAGCGCGCCCGCCTGGATCAGGAGGAGCAGCCAGAGCTCGCCCCAGAACGACAGCACGGCGGGGATGTCGACGGTCGCGAGCCCCGTCACGCACACGGCGCTCGCAGCGATGAAGAGCGCATCGATCCAGCGCATCGGCTCGCCCGCGTAGAGGCCCGGAAGGGCGACGAAGCCGAGCCAGCCGATCGCGATCAACGCCGCGAAGGACAGGGCGAGCAGCTGCGGCGCCGAGAGGTCGAAGCGCGACCTGTGCGGGAGCGACCGGAGGCTTCGGCGGCTGGCTTCGGTGGTCACGGAGGCGCAGCATACCGGCTCGGCCCACAGGCGGCTGCGCACCGGGCCGCCCCGAACGCGCATCCGGAGCGCCCTCGAAGCTCAGCCCGGGGCGACGAACGGCCGACAAGCAGCGCGCGACGCGCCACACTCCCGCGCGGCGGCGTGCGTCGCCGGTTTCCGATTCCCCGTCTGCCGAGCGGAGCTCCGATTTTGGCCCAGCCCGAGCGCATTCCCGAGATTCCGACCGGCCGCCCCGGCGCGGCCGTCCTGTCCCCGAACCCGCTGCGACGCCTCTACGCCTGGGTGCTCCACTGGGCGGAGACCCGCTACGGGACCCAGGCCCTCGCCGTGATCTCCTTCGCCGAGAGCAGCTTCTTCCCGATCCCGCCCGACGTGCTGCAGATCGCGCTCTCGGTCGCCAATCCGGGCCGCGCCTATTTCTACGCCGCGACCAGCCTCGCCGCCTCGGTCGTCGGCGGGCTGCTCGGCTGGGTGATCGGTTCCTTTGCGTGGGATCTCGTCGGCCACCATTTCATGAGCTGGATTCCCGGCATGACGCCCGAGATCTTCGAGCACGTGCGCGGGCTCTATCTCGACAACGCCTTCTTCGCGATCCTGGGCGCCGCCTTCACCCCGATCCCCTACAAGGTCTTCACGATCGCGTCCGGGGTCTTCGGCGTTCCGCTGCCCGTGCTCGCCGTCGCCAGCTTCTTCGGCCGCGGCGGCCGCTTCTTCCTCGTCGCGACGGTCTTCCATTTCGCGGGGCCCACCGCCAAGCGATGGCTCGACGACTACCTCGAGATCGCGACGATCGGGCTCTTCCTCCTGTTCGTCGCCGGGATCGCCGTGATCTCGTACCTGCATTAGGCCGGGCTCGGCTTGGCCCTGGATCCCGCCCCCCTTCCGAGCGCATCCGAACCGAAGGGGCTGCGCGCGCTCATGCGGGCTTGGGCGGTCTACCGCGATCCGCGCCAGCTCGCGATCTTCGCGATGGGCTTCTCGAGCGGCCTCCCGCTCCCGCTCACGACGACGACCCTCGCCTACTGGCTCGCCCGCGACGGCCTCGACAAGACCTCGATCGGCCTGTTCGCCCTCGTCGGCCTGCCCTACGCGCTGAAATTCGTCTGGGCGCCGCTGCTCGACCACGCCGCGCCGCCCGGGCTCGCCGCGCTCGGCCGACGGCGGGGCTGGATCGTTCTCTTGCAGGCCGCGCTCGTCGCCGCGATCGCATCGCTCGGATTCGTCGATCCGAAAGCGGCCCCCCTCGCGACGGCCGCCGTCGTCCTCGCGATCGCGTTCTTCTCGGCGAGCCAGGACATCGCGATCGACGCCTACCGCATCGAGATCCTCGGCGACCGCGAGCAGGGCGCCGGCGCGGCGGTGACCCAGGCGGGCTATCGCGCGGGCATGCTCGCCTCCGGCGCCGGCGCCCTCGCCCTCGCGGACTACGCGAGCTGGCGGGAGACCTTCGGCGTGCTCGCCCTCCTGATCGGGCTCTCGATGTTCGCCGTGGTCGCCTCCCGCGAGCCCGTCCGGATCCCCACCGCCGCTCCCGGCTCGGCGCACGCGGGCGACGCGATGGCTGCGGGGCGGGCCGGCTCGTGGCGAGTCCTCGCCACGAATCTTCGCCGCGCCTTCCTCGAGCCGCTCGTCGACCTCGCGACCCGCCCGCGCTGGCCGCTCGTGCTGGCCTTCGCCGTCCTCTACAAGCTCGGCGAAGCGATCGCGCAGGCGATGTCGAATCCCTTCTTCGTCGAGCTCGGGTTCACCGGCGTCGAGATCGCGAGCATCACCAAGGTCGTCGGTCTCGCCGCCAGCGTCGTCGGCATCCTCGTCGGCGGCGCGCTGGTCGCCCGGACCACCGTCCGTCCCGCGCTGATCCTGGGCGGCTGCCTGCAGGCCGTCACGAACCTGCTCTACGTCTGGCTCGGCGCCGCGGGCCACGACATGGGCGTCCTCGCGGCCGCGATCGTCGCCGACCAGTTCACGGGCGGCGTCGCCTCCGCTGCCTTCGTCGCCTACCTCTCCTCGCTCTCGCGCGGCGCCTTCAGCGGCAGCCAGTTCGCGCTCCTGACCTCGCTGATGGCGCTCGGCCGGACGCTCTTCGCCGGCAGCTCGGGCTGGCTCGCGACGGAGGCCGGCTGGCCCCTTTTCTGGGTCTGCACCGCCGTGCTCGCCCTGCCCGGCCTGCTCCTGCTGCTCGCCCTGCCCGAGCCTGGGCGGACGACGGACCGCGACGCCTAATTCTCCGGGGACGGGAGCGTGAAGGCGTCCCGTGGCACGAGCGGCGGCAGCTGCGCTGCGCCGACGAGGCCCGGCGCCGCATCGCAGACGTACGGGATCGCGTTCACGACCCGCATCGCCGTCGCGATCATGCCCTGCTTCGAGTAGTCGTCGGCGCTCCCGAGCGTGAGCTCGCAGGCGAGATCCGGCTCGCCCTCGAACGCGATGCGATAGGTCCCGTCGCGCGCCGCCGTCGCCCACTCGGGCGCCAGATCGTCCGCCATCCGATTGACGTGCTCGATCACGATCGCGTCGCGCCCGTCGACGACGCCGATCGTCTCGAAGCGCACGGCCCCGACCGTGCCCGCCTCGATGACGCCCGCCGCAGCCTCGATGCGGCGGGGCGTGATCCGCTTCTCGTAGGTCTCACGGATCCGATCGAGCTTCGCGCCGAGATGATCGGCGACCATCCGGACCGAGGGCGCCCAGGCGCTCGACTGGACCCCGGGCCGCTCCATCAGACAGACCGCCTCCGGCGGCTTGCCGAAGCCGAAGACCTCGAAGATCGTGAACGGGACGGGGTAGTCGGTGTAGGAGAAGATCTCCTGGGTGCGGACGCTGCGAATGCGATGGGAGAGGGTCGCGAGGCGCAGCACGAGCTCGTCGCCGGCGAAGCCCGGCTCGAGTCCGGAGGCGTAGAGCGAAGCCCCGCCCCGGCGCGCCGCCGCTTCGAGGCGCTCCACCTGGCGTGCATCGAAGCCGGCGGGATGGACGAGGCCCGGAACCGAGGTCGTGACGACGTTGATGCCGGCGGCGAGCATGCGCTCGAAATCGTCGAGGCATTCGCGCGGGCGCGCTTCGCCGCTCGCCGTGTAGCAGATGCAGTCGGGGCGCAGGGCGAGCAGCGCGTCGGCGTCGGGGGAAGCCGGCAGGCCGAGCTTCGCCCCCCCGGCGAGCTCACCGGCATCGCGCCCGTGTTTGTCGGCGCCGTGGACCCACACCCCGACGAGCTCGAGATCCGGCCGCTCGGCGATCGCCCGCAGCGCGATCGCGCCGACCCCACCCGTCGACCACTGCACCACCCGCAGACGTCCCATCGAGATGCTCCTCCTCTGCCCTCGCGGATGCGAGCGCCGCCGCGATCGCAGCGGCCGCACGAGTGTCGCGAGCCGGAGCGCGAGAGGAAAGACCGCGGAGAACGTCCCGGGCGCGGGGGCAGATGCGCCGAGCACCGGGCAGATGCGCCGAGCTGCGCCGGATGCGATCCTGCGCGAGCGGGATCGCTGATCCCGATGCCCACGAGAGGTCCGATCCGCCCATGAGCCCGACGCCGAAGCCCTCGACGCGCAGCCAGCCGTGCAACGCGATCCGCCAGCCGTTCGCCGCTGGGCTCGTCGCCGCAATCGCCCTCTGCCTGCTCGCCTGCAGCGAAGCGCCCCTCGCGCCGATCCGCGCGCTGACCTACCCGCCCGACTTCCACTATCTGACACGCGATGAGATCCAGGGCACGATGGCCGAGTTCGCCCGCTCGGTGGACGCCCTCGACGCGATCCTGACGCGGGAGGGGGGCGCCGGGGCGGCGGATCGCGATGCGGTCATCGGCATCCTCGAGCAGCTGCGGCTGCAGTCGCGCCATCTCGCGTCGGGCGCCGAATCGAATCATCCCGGCCTGCATCAGGATGCGCCGCGCTTCACGCGCGACGTCGACCGCGCGCTCGTGGGCGCCCGCCGCGATCCCCCCGACTACAGCGGCGCCGCGCGCATCGCCGGATCCTGCACGGCCTGCCACGCCCCGCGACATCCCGGCGCGGCCTGAGCGGTCGCCAAAGGGTCTCGCGCACCCCGCCAAGAGGCTACGCTCCGGCGCCCATGGGTTGGGAAGCCTGGTACACGCTCGCGGTCGTGACCGCGATGTTCGCCTTCATGGCGCGCGGGACCGCATCGCCGGCGACGGCGATCTTGTCGGCGGTCGTCGCGCTCCTCGCCGCCGGCGTGATCGAGCCCGGCCAGGCGTTCAGCGGCTTCTCGAACTCGGCGCCGATCACGGTCGCGGCCCTCTACGTCGTCGCCCGCGCCGTCGAGGATACGGGCGCCCTGCGGCCGCTCGTGCGCGGCGCGCTCGGGGGTGGATCGAACGATCCGGTCCGGATCCTGCGGCTGTGCATCCCCTCCGCCGCCGCCTCGGCCTTCCTGAACAACACGCCGATCGTCGCGATGCTGATCCGCCCCGTCTCCGAATGGGCCGCGCGCAACGATCTGCCCGCTTCGCGTTATTTGATGCCGCTCTCCTTCGCGGTGATCCTGGGCGGCGTCGTGACGACGATCGGTACTTCGACGAATCTCGTCGTCTCGGGCCTGCTCGAGGCCTCCGGCCAGCCGCCGCTCGGGCTCTTCGAGATGAGCCACGTCGGCCTGCCGGTCGCCGTCGTCGGCCTGTTCGTCATCGCGTTCTCGGCGAGCCGCGTGCTGCCCGACCGCCAGCCGCCGCGCGGCGGCCTCGACGATCCCGGCCGCGATTTCGTCGTGCGCATGGTCGTCGAGACCGACGGCCCGCTCGACGGCAAGACCGTCGAAGAGGCGGGGCTGCGCCATCTCGAGGGCGTCTTCCTCGTCGAGATCGAACGCGACGGCGATCCGATCGCCCCCGTCGCCCCGACGACGACGCTGCGCGACGGCGACCATCTGCTCTTCGTCGGCCAGGCGCGCCTGATCCTCGACCTGCAGAACATCGAAGGGCTCGACTCGGCCGAACGCGTCCACATGGCGAGCGTCGAGGAGCGGGCGCGCCACGTGATCGAAGTCGTGATCGGCCGCGAATCGCCGCTGCTCGGCCTGACGCCGAAGGAGGCGAATTTCCGCGAGCGCTACCAGTCGGCGATCATCGCGATCCATCGCGAGGGCCAGCCGCTCGTCGCGAAGCTCGGCCAGGTCAAGCTGCGCACGGGCGACACGCTGCTCCTGCTCGCCGATCCGGGCTTTCGCCAGCGCTGGCGCGGGCGCCCGGACTTCCTCGTCATCAATGCGCTCGACGGCGAGGAAGAGACGCCGATCCGCACCGGCCCCGCGATGTGGGTCGGCCTCGTGACCTTCACGATCGTCGCCTTCGCGGGCAGCGGCACGCTCCCGATCCTGCAGGCCTCGCTGATCGGCGCCGTCGTGCTCGTCGCGACGCGCGTGCTCTCGGCGCAGTCCGCACGGGATGCGATCGAGATCGACGTCTTGATCGTGATCGCCGCGTCTTTCGGCATCGGCTCGGCGATCGAGGCCTCGGGGCTCGCCGCGGCGCTCGGCTCGGGGATCGTCGAAGGGTTCGCCCGGTTCGGCGACCGAACGGTCCTGCTCGGGATCGTCGTCGCGACCGTCGTGTTGACCGAGTTCATCAGCAACAACGCCTCGGCCGCACTGATGTTTCCCATCGCGATGGCGACGGCCGGGCAGCTCGGCGCCGATCCGCGCGCCTTCGCGATCGCGATTGCGGTCGCCGCGTCGAGCTCGTTCCTGACGCCGATCGGCTATCAGACGAATACGATGGTCTACGGTCCGGGCGGGTATCGCTTCGGAGACTACATCCGGCTCGGCGCCCCCCTCACGGTCGCCGCGATCGCCGCCTGCGTGCTGTCCGTCTGAATCGCCCGTCCGCGCGCCGATCGGCGTTCGGGGGGCACCCGGGCAAGACACCGTACGCGACGCGTCACGCTGAGCGCGAACACGTCACGCTCATGGAGAACGCGTCACGCTCAGCGCGAGCACGCCACGCAATGATCGGCGGTGGGCTCCGCCCGCAATCGCTCGAGCGCAATCGGCGCCCCGCAAGCGACGCACCAGCCGTAGTTGCCGGACTCGATCCGCGACAGCGCCGCACGGATGGCCACGAGTGCGGCGCGGCCTCGCTCGTCGAGGGCGTCGAGGGCCTGATCGTTCTGACGCTGGACGGCCTGCTCGGAGAAATCGGGATCGAGTGGCCCGCGCGCGCGCCGGCGGTCGGATCGGATCGCGTCCAGGCGATGGGTCCACTCCCCCTGGCTCTCGAGCAGGCGGATGCGGTTCTCCTCGCGAAGCGCGACCAGGGGATCGGACGGATCGAGATCGGGCATCGGGGCTTTCTCCTTCGTTCGGTCGCAGGTCCTGGGCAGGCCTTGAGCAAGCCGCATGCCGTCTCGGGAGCCGTTCGAGCGGCGCGGCGGGCCGCGGGGCTGGGACGTTTCGCATCGGATCGAGGCGGCCCGCCCCGGATCGGCCGGAGCCGGCGCTCCGATCGTCGCCTCAAGGCGCCGGCCCGCACTCCCGCTGTATGTTGGGCCGACGCGCAGTCGGGCGGGGGGCGGCATGCGGATCGGTGTACCGACCGAGATCAAGAGCCATGAGTACCGGGTCGGCATGACGCCGAGCGGCGTCCGCGAGCTGACGCGCGCGGGGCACGAGGTCGTCGTCCAGGCCGGTGCCGGCGCCGGCGTCGGGATCGACGACGCCGAATACACCGCGGCAGGCGCCCGCATCGAGCCGGACGTCGAGAAGCTCTTCGCCGCCGCCGAGCTCATCGTCAAGGTCAAGGAGCCCCAGCCCGTCGAATGCGCCCGTCTGCGGCCGGGCCAGATCCTGTTCACCTTCCTGCATCTCGCCGCGGATCCGGCCCAGGCCCGTGCACTGCTCGCCTCCGGCGCGACGGCCATCGCCTACGAGACGGTGACGGCTCCCGACGGCTCGCTTCCCCTGCTGACGCCGATGAGCGAGGTCGCCGGCCGGATGGCGATCCAGGTCGGCGCCCACTGCCTCGAGCGCGCATCCGGCGGGCGCGGGATCCTGCTCGGCGGGGTGCCCGGCGTGCCGCCGGCGCGGGTCGTGATCATCGGGGGCGGCATCGCCGGCTCCCATGCCGCGGCCATGGCGATCGGCCTCGGCGCCGACGTCACGATCGTCGACCGCTCCCTGCCCCGCCTGCGCGAGCTCGCGAGCCAGTTCCTCGGGCGCGCGCATACGGTCTACTCGACCCGCGACGCGATCGGCGAGCTCGTGACCCGGGCGGATCTCGTCGTCGGGACGGTGCTCGTTCCCGGCGCCTCCACGCCGAAGCTCGTCGACCGCGCGATGGTGCGCGCGATGCCGACGGGGTCGGTCGTCGTCGACGTCGCCATCGATCAGGGCGGCTGCTTCGAGACGAGCCGCCCGACGACCCACGCGAGCCCGACCTACGTCGAAGAGGGCGTCGTCCACTACTGCGTGACGAACATGCCGGGCGCCGTCCCGCGGACCTCGACCTTCGCGCTGACCAACGCGACGCTGCCCTTCGTGCGGCGCCTCGCGGCACTCGGCGTCGATGGGGCCCTGGAACGGGAGCCCGGGCTGTCGACGGGGCTCACCGTCGACGCCGGCGCGATCGTCCATCCGATCGTCGCCGAAGCGCTCGGCTTTTCCCGCTGATCGGCGCAGCCGCTTCCCGCCGATCGGCGCTCAGGCCGCGGCGCGCAGGGAATCCGGGGCCCGCTCCTCCGCCCGGCCCGCGCGCTCGGGCCCGAAGGGCTTCAGCCAGAGCACCAGGGGCGGCAGCAGGAAGAGGTCGGCGAGCAGGGCAGTCGTCAGGGCGGCGGCGAGCAGCAGGCCGCGATAGGCCTCCGAGCGCAGATCCGAGAGCATCAGCACGAGGAAGCCGAGCACGAGCGCCGTGGAGGTATTGATCAGCGCCCGCCCGACGTCCTGCATCGCGGCGCGCAGGGCGATCGCGTAGTCGCGATGGATGCCGAACTCGAGCCGGTAGCGCGACATGAGATGGACCGTGTCGTCGACGGCGATGCCGAGGGCGATCGAAGCGATCGTCGCCTTGTTGTAGTCGAGCGGGATGTCGAACCAGCCCATCGCACCGAGGGCGAGCAGGACCGGCACGATGTTGGGCACCATCGCGATCAGCCCGACGGGCACCGAGCGGAAGAGCAGCATCATCACGATCGACACCGCCACGAGGGCGAGTCCGAAGCCCTGGATCTGGCTCGTCACGATGTAGCTCGTGAGCTTGAGCCAGAGCGCACCGATGCCCGTCAGCGTCAGGCTCGCGTTCTCGATCGGCTGCTTCTCGAGGGCCGCGTCGAGGCGATCGATCAGCGCCTGCATGTGGACGATCCGGCCGACCCGGATCCGCAGCTCGAGGCTCGCGACGCGATAGTCCGGCGAGACGAGCTCGGAGGCCTCCTCGCCACCCGAGGATTCGTAGAGAAGCAGGTACTGGGCGACCTCTTCGCGGGTGTCGGGAATCCGGTGGTAGGCGGGATCGTCGGCGTGGAAGGACTGGTTCAGGTCCTTCACGATGTCGACGATCGAGTAGGTCTTGCGGACGAGCCAGGGATCTTCGAGGGCGAGCTTCTCGAGCCGCTCGATCTCGCGCAGGACGGCGGGCTCCTTGATCGATTCGTCCGCCCCGCCGTCGAAGAGGTAGATGACGTTGCTCATGCCGCCCATCTCGTCGTCGACCTTGACGATGTTGGTGCGGATCTCCGATCCCTCCCAGAAATCGGCGAGCCAGTTCGAATCGACGGAGACGATCGTCGCGCCGCCGATGCAGGCCAGCGTGAACACCGCGAACGCCACCAGCAATCCGAAGCGATGCGCGAGGTTGAAATCCGTGACGCGGTCGAGGAATCGGCCGATCGGCCCCGATTCGGCCGGGGCCGTCGCGGCGGGCGCCGTCGCCCCGTCGTTCGCCGCCTGCGCCCACGCCGGCCGGCGGGCACCGAACGACAGCATCGCGAGCAGGACCGTCACCGAGAAGAAATAGGCCGCCATCACGCCGAACGACTGGTAGACCGCGCCCTCCGCCATCGTGCGGATCGGCACGAAGGACATGCAGGCGAATCCGACGGCCGTCGTCACGGCCGTCAGCAGGGACGGCAGCCCGACGAGGGACATCGTGGCGACGAGCGCCTCGCGGCGGTCGCCGGTCCGCCGGATCTGGATGCGGAACTCCGAGAGGACGTGGACGCAGTAGGCGACGCCGATGGCGGCGAGGAGCGTCGGGGTCGCGGTGAACGAGAGCCCGATCTCGTAGCCGCGCACGACCATGAACGCGACGGTCATGAACGCCGTCAGGAGCAGCACGAAGAGCGGCGCGGCGACGCCGACGAAGCTCCGGAAGTTGATCAGCTGCAGCACGCTGATGACGAGCAGCGTGATCGCGAGCAGCGAGAGCCATTCGGATTCCAGCACGCGATTGAAGAAGGCGTTGAGCGGCACGTCGCCCGAAGGGAAGAAGCGGAAATCCGAGAATTCGGGGCGCGCGAGGATCTCCATGATCTTCGTATCGGAAACCTGGGGATATTTGTTCTCGAGCTCGGCGGGCGCCTCGGGATCCCAGATGATCTCCTCGTCGGGATCCGTGCTGGTGCGATCCATCTCGAGCACGATCGCCGCGAAGGAGGCGTCCTGGTTGACGATGCCGCCGACCATGAGCGGCTTGTTGAGGTAGCCCTCGCGGCGCTCCAGCAGCTCTTCCTGGGTGAGCGGCCACTCGTCGCGGATCTTCGTGATCTCGAGGCCTTCCTCCGTCGCGACCGTGTACTCCGCGTTCGCGAGGCTCGTCACCTCGTAGACGAAGGGCACCTCGTCTTCGAGCGCCTCCGTCAGCGTGATCAGCGCGGCCATCGCGTCGACGTTCCAGACACCGTGCTCGAGCTCCGGGACCTCGTAACCGATGTAGCCGACCTCGTCCGAACCGAAGTCCTCGAGGTATTTCTGGTAGGACTCGTAGGTGTCGTCGCCCTCGTTGAAATAGGACTCGTAGCTGGCGTCCTGGCCGACCTGCGAGGCGAGCTGGAAGCTCCCGGCGAAGAGCAGGACGCAAACCAGCGCGACAGCCACGCGATGATCGAAGCACCATCCGGCCAGCGCCGCGAAGCGCTGGTTCATGCGTTCGATCCGTTCGTGGGCGGGGTCTCGCTCATCGGCCATGCGCTCGTTCTCCTTCCCGGGCTGTGCGGGCTGCGCTGACGTTACGTCAGCCGCTCCGCCCATAGCCAGAGCGCGTTCGAAGGCATTCGGACGCCGTGCCCGGCGCCCCGGGCGGGCGGCACGGGGTTCGTGGCTCGGACGTGCGCGTGGTCGCTCGCCGGCACGTCCGATGCCGTGCTGCGCGCACGCCCATCACATCTCACCCCGCACCGCCCGCCCGGGGCGCTCGTGGCGATGGCGCAAACGCCTTTTCGCGAGGGGGTAATCGGCGCGAGTCCGCCGCGCATGGCGAATCCGGGACTCGCGACCCTTTCCTCGATCCCCCGTTCAGCCGCGCGCCAGACGAGCCCGAACGCGATCTCCGTCCCCCGACGAGTACGCCGCATCGAGCAGGGCGTCCGACACCCCGCCCCAATGGACGACGCAGCGATGACTCCTGCGCGGCGCACCGAGCGTCCCGGCCGAGGGGTTCGGGGTGAGATGTAATGGACGTGCGCGCAGCACGGCGCCGGTCGCGCCGGCGATCCAGAACGCGCACGTCCGAGCCACGAACCCCGAGCCCCTCGACCGGGACGCCTGGCACGTCCTCCGATGCAGACCCGCGCTACGGCATCAATCCCAGGTAATCGCCTTTGCCGATCTCGACCCCGCCGTGGCGCAGCAGCGCATACACCATCGTGACGTGGAAGAAGAAGTTCGGGATCGAGAAGCTCTCGAGGAACGCCTCGCCCGACATGCGCAGCGTGCGGTCGGGACCGATCGGCATGACGACGTCGCGCTTCTCGGAGCCCTCGAGCCGGTGCGCGGGGATGGACTCGACGTAGGCGATCGTCTTCTCGATGCGCGCGCGCAGCTGCGCGAGCGTCGTTTCGTCGTCGGCCCATTTCGGCGGCTCCTCGCCCGCGAGCCGCGCGACCGCGCCCTTGGCGGCGTCGCTCGCGATCTGGATCTGCCGCGCGAAGGGCAGCATGTCGGGCGCGAGCCGCATGCCGACGAAGTTCTCGGGATCGAATTTGCGCGCCTTCGCGTGGGCCTCGGCCTTGTCGAGCCAGACCAGCATGTTCTTGGACATCTTCACGAAGACGGGGACGCTCGCGGAATGCATGGAAAGGGACATGAGACCTCCGATGGCGGGCAATGGGAAGGGGAGCGCACGATAACCCGAACCCTGCGCCGCGAATAGACGCGGCTTCTGCCCGCCGCCGTCCCGCGTTTGCCGTGCACCTTCACCCAGTCCGCCCGAAGCCGCCGCTCCGTGACATCTGCCTTCGCGAGAACGCGTCGCAACTGCCCCGGCCCCGCCCCCGCCCTGCCATCCCGCCGCGGTTTCCTCCGCATCGCGGAACGGGCTCGGGGGGGACCCTCCGCGACGAGGGCAAGTCATGGGCATGCAGACCGCGCGGGCTCCGTACGTCTTCCTGACCGGCAAGGGGCGCTCCGGCACGACCTGGCTCGCGAACATCCTCGCGACCCACGACCGCTGCATCTACAAGCACGAGCCCTTCCTCGACTACAAGCCGACGCCGTTTCGCGAATTCCTCGCCGAGCTCCCGACCGGGGAAACGGCCGCCCTGCGACGCCTCTTCGAACGCGCCTGCCGAGGCTGCCACGCGAGCATCGACGAGCCCCTGCCGCAGCAGGCCGGCATGCGGCGCCTGCCGCCGCGGCCGCTCGCGCTGCTGCGCCGCGCGGCGATCCGGATCCCGGCGCTCGATCCGGTCTACGGATTCCTCGGCCGCCCGCGCCTCGGCGGCGACGGAGAGGTGCTGATCAAGGACGTGAACTTCCCGAACGAGCTGCTCGGACGCCTTTGCGAAGTCATCGCGCCGCGCTTCGTCGCCGTCGTCCGCAATCCCTTCGCGAACGTCGCCTCGCTGCTGAAGGGGCGCGACTCCGGCGCCTTCTGGCGCCCGCCGAGCCCGGACGGTGCCGAGCGCGTCCTCGAGCTGCTCGAGCGGCCGGAGCTCTCGCATCTGCGGCGTTTCCGCGGCCAGGTCCGGCGCCTGCCCGTCACCGCCTTCGAGGCCCTGCGCTGGCGCATCCAGGCCGAGCCCCTCGCGGATTTCGCGACGCGCCACGCCCACGCGAAGCTGATCGTCTACGAACGCTTCTGCGAGGATCCCTTCGCGGGCGCCGACGAGCTCTTCGACTTCGTGGGCTGGCGCCTGCTGCAGCCGACGCGCGATTTCATCGAGGCCTCGACCCAGGGCCCGACACCCGGCCTCGACGTCCGCCGAAGCTTCTACAGCGTCTACCGCAACTCGACCGAGAGCCTGAACAAGTGGAAGTCCGACCTCACCCTCGAGCAGCAGCACGAGATCGCCGAGGTCGTGAAGGACTCCCCCCTCCTCGACCTCTGGCCCGACCTCCCCCTCCCCCGCTGAAGTCGATCACGCCCCCCATCCCAACGAGACGCGGGGTGTGAGCTCGATTCCGAGTCGGCGCGTCGAGTGCCCCGGCGAAGCGGCTCGGGGTGAGACGTAATGGACGCGCGCGCAGCACGGCGACGGACGCGCCGGCGATCCAGAACGCGCGCGTCCGAGCCACGAACCCCGAGCCGCTTCGCCGGGGCACCGGGCACGGCATCCGCAGTCGCGCCCCGCTACCGCTCTTTCAAGAACTTCCAGAGCCCGAGATCCCGCCAGCTTCCCGCGCTGAACGCATCCTTGAACGGCGCCCAGCGTGTCGGCGTCGCCGCCTTCGGGAGATCGCCCATCACGGTGACGCGCTGGATCACGCGCTCGCCCTCGAAATCGTCGAGGACGTGGTGCTGGGTGCAGCGATTGTCCCAGAACGCGATCGTGCCCTCGCTCCAGCGATAGCGGACGCTGAAGCGCGGGCTCGCGACCCAATGGCGCAGATGCGCGAGCAGCATGTCGCTCTCGTCCTGCGAGAGCTCGACGATGCGCCGCGTGAAATGGTGATTCACGAAGAGCGAGCGGCGCCCGGTCTCGGGATGGACGCGCACGACGGGATGGATCGCCTTGCGCTCGGGATGTCCATGCGGACTCGCGTCGTGGAGCGCCGTGAGCCCCTCGCAGAAGGCCTGCATCGGCGGCGAGAGCGCTTCGAAGGCCTTGTACATGTTCGCCCAGAGCGTGTCCCCGCCGACCTCGGGGCATTTGCGCATCTGCAGGATCGCGAGCTGGGAGGGGCTCGCCTGACAGGTCAGGTCGCTATGCCATTCGTCGGCGACGGCGCCGGCGCCATCGACGGCCTTCAGCTCGAAGAACTCGGGACGCTCGGCGTCGAGGCCGAGATTCGGATGGGATTCGAGCGCGCCGAAGAGGCGACCGAAGGCGATGTGGGCCTCGGGCGTGAGATGCTGGTCGGGGAAGAAGAGCACGAGATGCTCGAGCAGCAGGGCCTTCAGGCGGTCGGCATCGCCCGGGCCGGCCTCGGCGAGGGAGAGGCCCCGGACCTCGGCGCCGAGAGAGCCCGAGAGTCGCCGAACGTCGAGCGTCTGCGTTGCCTGTCGCATGGAGCCTCCGCGGGCGCTCGCCGGGTTCTCCCGGCGCGCTCGGCACGGCGTGCCGAATCCGGCCCGAGGCCCCAGCATGACGCGCGGAAGCGAGACCGACCAGCCTCGGAGCGCCGGCCGCTCGCCCCCCGATTCGGGGCATGCGGCCGGGCCCGGAGGCCAGCGGGCGTCGGGCGATCAGCCGAGAACGCCGCCCGCGCGCAGCTTCTCGATCTCCGCGGTGCTCTTGCCGAGCACGCGCGAGAGCACCTCGTCCGTATGCTGCCCGACCTCGGGCGCCATCGTCGGGCAG
>JAWKRX010000021.1:0-100789 GCA_041389425.1 Myxococcota bacterium | reverse complement strand
CTCCGGTCGCGTCTGCGGGGGGGCCGAGCCGGCCGGCGCGCTCGGACCGAGCAGGCCCGAGAGCTTGAGCTCGTCGCCGAGCTCGCGATCACGGGTGGGAAAATGGCGGACGTTCGAGGGCGGCTCGTCCCCGCTCGCGAAGCGCTCGTACGGATCGGGGCCCTGGGCGCGGGGCGCGCCGACGCGAAATCCGGAGAGCGAGAGCTCACGGCCGATCGGACCGTCGACCGACGCGAGATCGGCGCCACGGTCGGGTGCGCGCTCCGGCGTCCGCTCGGCGGGACGCTCCGGCCCGGCCTCGCTCCGGGCCGTGCGATCCGCATCGCGGCGTGCTGCCACGATCGAGGGAGCGGGCGCGGAGGCCGGCGGAGGTGCGGCGGGCGGGGGCGGAGCGGCCGGCGCGGTGCCCGCCGGGCTCGCGGCAGCCGGACTCGGCGCGGCCCGACTCGCGGCGGAGTAGGCAGTCGATGCCGCCGGCGGAGCGGCCGGTGATCCAGGGGCCGGGAAGGCGGACGGGGCGGGCGGTGCCGCTGGCGCTGTGGGCCGCTCGGCGAGCGGGCGGGGATCGGGGGCGGCGGCCCAGGTCCGCTCGCGGGGCGGCAGCGGGGGGGGGCCGGCAGTGCGCGCCGCCGCGCCGCCGCCGGAATCCGGGCGGGATCGGCCGTCCGGCTGGAGGTCGCTGCGCAGCGCTTCCATCGTCTTGTCGATCTGCTGCACCTGCTGCGTAAAGCCGCGCAGGGCGTCGCCGATTTCGACCGCGATGCGCGCGGCGACGTCGTCCCCCGCGCGCGATCGCTCGGCGATCGCGTCCACCTCGGCCGGGCGGATCGCGGGGGCAACGAAGGGCGCGGGCGGCCCGCCGCTCGTCCCGAGCGAGCGGGCGGCGGCGTCGAGCGCCGACGCGGAATCGGCGAGCGTGCGCGCCACGCGATCCTGCATCTGCGCGTTCTCGACCATCCGTTCGTAGGTCTCGGAGAGCCCGTTCGTCACCGAGCTCTGATAGTCGACCGCGCGCTGCAGCGCGCTCCGGAGCTCGGCGAGGTGGTGATCGACGCCCTGGCGCACCGAGAGCGACAGCTCCTGCACGATGCTGTGCAGTGCGCCGCGCTGCTCCTGGGAGACGAGGCTCGCCGCGCGCGCCGAGGACTGCTCGATGCGCTGGAGGCCGCGTTCCATGCGCTCGTTCAGCTCGTGCGCGAATTGCGTGAGCTCGCGACCGAGGATGTCGAGGCTCTTCTGCTGGGTCTGACGGGTGAGCTCGGCGAGCTCGCCCGGCGAGACCGCCTCGTAGGCCTGGACGAGCACGTCGTCGAGCCCGCGGCTGCGGGCCTCGAAGCTGCCTTCGACGAGGCTGCTCGCGACGGACGCCGCGATGAGGGACGCGAAGCCCCAGGCGAGGCCGCGCAGGGCGAGCCCGAGCTGGAGCGTCAGCGGATCGGGGCCGGCGGCGCCGCCCGCCGCTGCAGAACCGACCGCGCCCGGCGGGATGACACCGAAAAGGACACCGAGGACCCAGATCCCGAGCAGCACCCCGGGCAGCACCGCCAGCAGGCTCCGGCGCGGCCCGACCGGCAACAGCGGCTGGTCCTCGAGGACGTCGAGCAGGCGGATCGGCGCGCGACCGCCGCCCTCGGCGATCTGCGCCGTGGTCCAGCGCCGCTCGAAGGTCTCGAAGGGCGCGCGCAACACCGAATCCCGCATCAGCTCGCGCAGCGCCGTGCGCTGGGCGACGGCGCCGTTGGGCTCGTGCTCGTCGAGACTGTCCCGCAGCCGCCGCTCGAGGAAGAAGAGCCGGAGCGCGCGCAGGGCGAGCGGTGCGAATACGACGAGCGCGAGGGCGAGGGTGAGGCCGAAACAGGTCCATAGCATCCGGCGTGTGGCCGGATCGCTGGACCAGAGGATTTCGGAATAAGCGGTCGGATCACCCAATGGGACGCGCTCCGGTCTGCGGGCAGGCCGCCACCGTAGCACTCCCCTGCGCGCCGCCCGGCGCCTCGGCGGACCCGGCTCAGGGCTCGGCGAGATCCTCGAGCGGCGGGCAGGTGCACACCAGGTTGCGATCGCCGAAGGCGTTGTCGATGCGCGAGATCGGCGGCCAGAACTTGTGCTGTCGCGTCCAGGGGGCGGGATAGGCCGCCTGCTCGCGACCGTAGGCGAACGGCCATTCGTCGCCGCAGACGAGATCCGCGGGATGGGGTGCGAACTTCAGGGGCGAGTCCGCCTCGGCGATCTCGCCGCGCTCGATCGCGCGGATCTCTTCGCGGACCGAGATCAGCGCGTCGCAGAGGCGATCGAGCTCTTCCTTCGACTCGCTCTCGGTCGGCTCGATCATGAGCGTGCCCGCGACGGGGAAGGACATCGTCGGGGCGTGGAAGCCGTAGTCCATCAGGCGCTTGGCGATGTCCTCGACGGTGACGAACGCGCTGCGCTCGAAGGGGCGGCAATCGATGATGAACTCGTGGGCGACGCGGCCGCCGGGCCCCGAGTAGAGGATCTCGTAATGCGGCGCGAGCCGGCGCGCCATGTAGTTCGCGTTCAGGATCGCGAGCTGGGTCGCACGCGTGAGGCCCTCGGCGCCCATCAACGCGATGTAGGTCCACGAGATCGGCAGGATCGAGGCGCTCCCGAACGGCGCCGCCGAGACGGCGCCCTCGCCGAAGCCGGGATGGCCCGGGAGGAAATCGCGCAGATGTTCGGCCGCGCAGATCGGTCCCATGCCGGGGCCGCCGCCGCCGTGGGGAATCGAGAAGGTCTTGTGGAGGTTGAGATGGCAGACGTCCGCGCCGATGTCGCCGGGCGACGTGAGCCCCACCTGCGCATTCATGTTCGCGCCGTCCATGTAGACCTGGCCGCCCGCCTCGTGGACGATCTCGCAGATCTCCTTCACGGAGACCTCGAAGACGCCGTGGGTCGAGGGGTAGGTGATCATCAGCGCGCCGAGGCGATCGCGGTGCTCGGCGGCGCGCTGGCGCAGGTCGTCGACGTCGATGTTGCCGCGCTCGTCGCATTTGACCGCGACGCAGCGGAAGCCCGCGACGACGGCACTCGACGCGTTCGTGCCGTGGGCCGACACCGGAATGAGGCAGACGTCGCGCTCGTTCTCGCCGCGCGCCTGGAAGAAGCGCCGGATCGCGAGCAGGCCGGCGTACTCGCCCTGGGAGCCGGCGTTCGGCTGGAGCGAGACCGCGGGCAGTCCCGTGATCTGCCCGAGCCAGGTCTCGAGCTGCTCGAACAGGATTGAATAGCCCGCCGCCTGATCCGCCGGTGCGTAGGGATGGAGCCGCCCGAATTCGGGCCAGGTCACGGGCACCATCTCGACCGTCGCGTTCAGCTTCATCGTGCAGGAGCCGAGCGGGATCATCGAGGTCGTGAGCGAGAGGTCCTTCGCCTGCAGGCGATGGATGTAGCGGAGCATCTCGGTCTCGGAGTGATGCAGCTGGAAGACCGGATGCGTCAGGAAGGGCGAGCGGCGGACGAGCGCGTCCGGAAGCGGCGGCAGGCCGCCCGTCTTCTCGAGCTCCGCGGCCAGATCGGCGAAGCCGAAGGGCAGATCGCGGTCGTTCGCGAAGGCCTCGAGGATGTCCTCGACGTCTTCCCGCGTCGTCGTCTCGTCGAGCGTGATGCCGAGGCTGCCGTCGGGGCGGCCTTCGGGATCCGGCTGCGCATCCCGGGCGCGGGTTTCCGCCTTGCGCCCGTCCGTCTTCTTTCCTTCCGCCCTCTTGTAGTGGGTGCGGAAATTCATCTCCCGCTCCCAGCCGGCGGAGAGCGCGGACTGCACGTTCATGCCCGCCCGCGGCCGCACGCGCAGGGTGTCGAAGAAGGGGAAGTCGGCGACCTCGTGGCCGAGCTTTCGCAGGCCGAGGGCGAGCACTGCGGTGAGGAAGCGGATGCGCTGCGCGGTGCGCGTCAGGCCTTCGGGGCCGTGGTAGACCGCGTACATGCTGGCCATGATCGCGAGCAGGACCTGCGCGGTGCAGATGTTGCTCGTCGCCTTCTCGCGGCGGATGTGCTGCTCGCGGGTCTGGATCGCGAGGCGATAGGCGAGCTTGCCGCGGCGGTCCTTCGAGATGCCGACGAGCCGGCCGGGCAGGCGCCGCGCATGGGCGTCGCTGGTCGCGAAGTAGGCGGCATGGGGACCGCCGAAGCCCATCGGAACGCCGAAGCGCTGGGTCGTGCCGAAGGCGACGTCCGCGCCGAGCTCGCCGGGCGGCGTCAGCAGCGTCATCGCGAGCAGGTCCGCCGCGACGCAGGCGAGGGCGCCCGCCGCATGGGCGCGCTCGATCACCGCGCGCGGATCGAAGACACGCCCGTCGCTCGCCGGGTACTGCAGCACGACGCCGCAGCAATCGAGGGCCGCGAAATCGGCCTGCTCCGGATCGCCCACATGCAGCGTCACGCCGAGGGCTTCCGCGCGGGTGCGGATCACGGAGATCGTCTGCGGATGGCAATCCCAAGAGACGAAGAAGCCGCGCTTCTTGCCCCCCGAGACCGCGCGGCAGAGCCCGAGCGCCTCGGCGCCGGCGGTCGCCTCGTCGAGCAGCGACGCGTTCGCGAGCGGCAGCCCCGTCAGGTCCGCGACCATCGTCTGGAAGTTGAGCAGCGCCTCGAGACGCCCCTGCGAGATCTCGGCCTGATAGGGCGTGTACTGCGTGTACCAGCCGGGGCTCTCGAGGATGTTTCGCTGGATCACGCCGGGCACGATCACGTCGTGGTAGCCCTGGCCGAGATAGCTGCGGTGGACGCTGTTCTCCGAGGCGATCTCGCGCAGCATCCCGAGCAGCTGGTGCTCGCCCATCGGCTCGTCCGGCAGGCCCTCGAGCACGAGGGGCTCCTTGCGCCGGATCGATTCCGGGATCACCGCCGCCGCGAGATCCTCGAGGTGCTCGAGCCCGATCGCCCGGAGCATCTCCGGGATCTGCCCGCTGCGGGGGCCCAGGTGGCGGCGCGCGAACACATCGCTCGGTCGCGCGAAATCGGCGAGATGGGATCCGGACAAGGGGCTGCCTCGACAGGGTTCGGGCGGCGCATGGCGTCGCCGCGCTCGCGCTCGCGCTGGGGGGCACGCTCGCTTCGATTCGGGGCGGAATCGTCGCAGAGGGTTAGCACACGCGCCCGCCGCTTCAGAGCGCCTGATGGATCTCTTCGAGCACGAGCCGCGACTTCGCCTCGTCGCCGAAGACCCCGATCCGGATCCGGACCTCGGTCGCCTGCGGTCCCTTCGCGACCAGGCGGATGTCGACCGGATCCCCGGCCGCAGTGCGCGCCCGCCAACGGATCTGGTTCTCTGCGCGTTCGGTCTCCACCGCGTCGTAGGCGAGGACGTCGACGGCCGTCGCGCAGGCGGCATCCAGCCGGGCGATCGGGGAGGGCTCCCGGGAGCGGAGCTCGCCAGTCGCGAAGGCGATGGCGCTCGTCCCGGCACCGCCGATCAGGAGCAGTGCGCCGCAGCCGGTCGACGTGGCGACCACGGTGGACAGCAAGGCGAGGGCCGCGAAGCGCCCGGCCCGGCCGGCCACAGGCGATCGGGTCGATCGGGGCAGTCGGGTCGATCGGGTCGGAGTCGGGTCGGCGAGGTCGCGGATCATCACGGTGCCCAGTCTCGTACGCGCGCCGCAGGCTGTCGAGTTGCGTCGGCACGCGAATCGGCGCGCCGTGATTCCAGTTTGAACGCCGGAGGGACGTCGCCGCAGGGGCTTCGGTTCGAACGCGTGGCCCGCACGCGCCGCGCACGCATCAATGCTTCACGCGCGCGCGAAATCTCTTCAAGACTCGCCGTGCGGGTCGCGATAAGTCGGGAGCCAAAGCGTCGGGCGCTCCGCCCGATCGACCGGAGAGAAGCGCGGATGTCGAAGAGGGGACGGATCGAGTCGGACGAGACCGGGGCGGTCGGCGTGGTGTGGGCCCCGGGTCCGAGCGAGTCGGCGAGTGCCATCGAGCATCAGGCCGCCCTCGACGCGACGCTCTTTCGCACGGAAGCCCGGGCTCGGGAGCTGATCCTCGAGCTCGATTCGGGCGAGCTCCGGCTCCGACGCCCGAACGGCTGATCCGCACCGTCCGCACCCGCCCCCGCGGGTCGAGCTTCCTTTATCAAGAAATCTCCACGGACCGGTGTTAACGTGGCACGCGAGGCCCCGCGCCAGACGACGGGGCCTCGAGTTCGTTCGGAGGACGCCTTTGCCGGAAACCCGGCGAAAACGCGGCCTTCGAAGCGGTGCCCGCGCTCCGGCGCGCACCGAACGTGCACAGGAGTGCCCCGCCCGTGAGCCCCCATCCGATCCTCGCCCTCGTCCAGGACCACGACGTGAAGCAGGCCAAAGGCTTCCGCGCGGCCGCCGAGCGGATCACCGGAGCCTCCCTCGAGGCCGACTACCAGAGCGAGGTGGCCGCCGCGCCGAAGCGATCCGAGCAGGGTCTCGCGTACCTCGGCGTGAAGACCGGGCGGCGCGCAAAGGCACGTCAGCACGGCCGGGACGAGCGCCATCTCGCCGAGGCGATCGGCCGCGCCGCGGCCGCCGGAAACCTGACGCCCCCGAATCGCTCCCTCGAGCTGCCGAGCGGCGAGGTCGTCACCCTCGTCGATCACAACGTCCCGATCCGCATCGCCGCCCCCGACCCCGCGCAGGGCAGCGCCGATCCCAACCACGGGATCGAGGACATCCCGCTGCTGGCGGTGCTCGGCGAGGACCGGCCGGCGGTCGTCGTCCTCAAATTCATCGACGCCGACTCCAATCGCAGCGGCGCGAACGACACCCCGCTCCGACTGCTCCTGCAGGGCTTCGCGCATGCGGCGGCCTACGACGCGAACCGCCTCGCCCTGCGCGAGGAGATCGCGAAGGCCTCGGGCAAGACGACGGGCGAAGAGGCGCCGGCGATCATCATCGCCGCGAGCCCGCGCTACTGGGAGCTCTGCCGCAAGCGCGAGGCGCAGAAGGGCGCGGCCTGGATTCGCGAGCTCGAGCGCATCGCGCGCGAAGCGGCCGAGACGATCGGAAGCGAGGTCTTCTTCGTGGGTCTCTCGCTCGCGGGCACGCCCGGCTGGGAATACGACGACGAGGGCCCGCTGCTCTCCGGGCCGATCGGATTCCTGAAGGCCTGGGAAGGCAGCGCCGGCAAGCTCAAGGCGAAGCCGAAATCGTCCAAGAAGACCGATCCGGCTTCGCTCATCGTCGAGGCGGATCCCGACCGCCCGGTCCGGACCTACTCGATCCGCGACGCGTACACCCCGGGCGATCGCATCGCCCATGCCACGCTCGGCCTCGGCGTCGTCCAGGAGCTGACGGGCCGCGACAAGATCGTCGTGCTCTTCGAGGGCGAGAAGAAGCTGCTCGTCCACGGGCGCGCGTAGGCCCGACATGGCGAAGTCCCCGAACGGATCCGATTCCGCCCCGCCCGCCCGCTTCGAGCGATTCGTCGGTACGACGAGCTACATCGCGTCGCCCGCCCTGGTCGACGCGGTCAACTGCGCGCTCGCCCTCGAGCGCCCGCTGCTCGTCAAGGGCGAGCCGGGCACGGGCAAGACGCTGCTCGCGCGCCACGTCGCCGAGGGCCTCGGCCTCCCGCTCGACAGCTGGCACATCAAGTCGACCTCGAAGGCCGAAGACGGGCTCTACGTCTACGACACGGTCCAGCGCCTCAACGATGCCCGCTTCGGCGACGGCAACGTGCGCGACATCCGCAGCTACATCCGCCTCGGGCCGCTCGGCCGCGTCTTCTCTGCGGCGAGCCGCCAGGTGCTGCTGATCGACGAGATCGACAAGGCCGACCTCGAGGTCCCAAACGACATCCTGCGCGAGATCGACGAGATGCGGTTCACCGTGCTCGAGACCGGCGACGAGGTCGTCGCCCGGGAGCGGCCGATGGTGATCATCACGTCGAACAACGAGAAGGAGCTGCCCGACGCCTTCCTGCGCCGCTGCGTCTTCCATTTCATCGATTTTCCGGACGTCGCCCAGATGCGGGAGATCGTCGCGGTGCATCATCCGGACGTCGAGAAGACCCTGCTCGAGCAGGTGCTGCTCAAGTTCTACTGGCTCCGCGACCAGAAGGAGCTGCGCAAGCGCCCCTCGACCTCGGAGCTGATCGATTGGATCACGGCGCTCGTCCGCGCCGGCATCGACCCGGCCCGGCTCGAGGCCGAGATCCCGTTCATGGGCGCGCTGCTCAAGAACGAGCAGGATACCCGCGCGATCGAAGGCTACGTCGCGCGCGGGGGCAAGACGCCGAAGACCTGGAACGAGGCTGGCGGCCTCCGGCGTTAGGCGCTGGAGCGGGAGTCGGACATGGTCTTCCTCGACTTCTTCTACGCGCTCCGGGAGGCCGGTCTCAAGGTCACGCTGCAGGAGTGGCGCATGCTGCTGACCTGCCTCGAGAAGGGCCTCCACGACTCGAAGCTCGCCGGCTTCTACCGCGTCGCGCGCGCCTGCCTCGTCAAGAGCGAGGCCGACTTCGACACCTTCGATCTCGTCTTCGCGCGCTATTTCGAGGGCATCGAGGGGGCGATCGAATTGTCGCCCGAGCTGCTCGAATGGCTCGCCGATCCCCGCCCCATGGAGGAGCTCTCCGAGGAGCTCCGCCTCGCGCTCGAGCACCTCGACCTCGAAGAGCTGATGCGCCGCTTCCGCGAGACGATGGCCGAGCAGAAAGAGCGCCACGACGGCGGCTCGCGCTGGATCGGCACCGGCGGCCGCTCGCCCTTCGGTCACGGCGGCCACCATCCGACCGGTCTGCGCGTCGGCGGTCCGGGCGGCGGCGGCATGGCGATGAAGGTCATGGAAGAGCGCCAGTTCGCGGACTACCGGACCGACGTCACCCTCGACGTCCGCAACGTGAAGCTCGCGCTGCGCCGCCTGCGCCAGCTGACGCGCAGCGACGGCCCCGCCGAGCTCGACATCGACGAGACGATCGACAAGACCTGCCGCGAGGCGGGCGAGATCGAGCTGGTCTTCCGCCCGAAGCGCAAGAACGACGTCCGCCTGCTGCTCCTGATGGACGTCGGCGGAACGATGGATCCGTATTTCGAGCCGGTCTCGCGGCTGCTCTCGGCACTCCACGAAGAACGCGGCCTGCGCGATTTCAAGGCCTACTACTTCCACAACTGCGTCTACGAGCGCGTCTTCGAGACGGCCCAGCTGATGCGCAAGCAGTCGATCTCCACGACGGACCTGCTGCGGACCTACGGCGAGCGCTGGAAGCTCATGATCGTCGGCGACGCCGCGATGCATCCCTCCGAGCTGACCTCGGCGCGGGGCAACATCGATCCGCGCCGCGAGACCGAGACCTCGGGCCTCGTCTGGCTCGACCGGCTCGAGCGCCATTTCGAGCGCAGCGTCTGGCTGAACCCCGACGACGCGCCGCAATGGGCGATGTCGACGACCTGCCGCACGATCTCGACGCTCTTCCCGATGTACGCGCTCACGGTCGACGGGATCGAGCAGGCGGTGAAGGCGCTGGTCGGCGCGCGGCCCGAGTCGGCGCGGCCCGTGCTCGCGCCCGGGAGTGCCGGGCTGTGAAGCCGCGTCCGGTCGGCGTCCTCTGCCCCGCCGGTCCGAACGACGTCCTGCCCTCCGACTACGCGCGCGTGGCCGAATCGCTCGGTTTCGAATCGATCTGGGTCGGCGAGCATCCGGCGATCCCCGTCCGCATCGAGCGCGACTACGTCCAGCTCGTCGACGGCCATCTGCCGTATTTCTACACGAACCTCGCCGATCCCTGGATGACGCTGGCCCAGGCCGCGGGGGCGACCTCGACGATCCGTCTCGGCACGGCCGTCGGCCTGCTGCCGCTCCGCCATCCGCTGCATCTCGCGAAGATCCTCGCGACCCTCGATCGCCAGTCGCGCGGCCGGCTCGTCGTCGGGGCCGGCGCGGGCTGGCTCATCGAGGAGATGACGCTCTTCGGCGTCGATTTCGCGACGCGCTTCGAACGCCTGGAGGAGACCGTCGCCGTGCTGCGCCGGCTCTGGAGCGAGGACGTCGTCGAGTTCCACGGGCGGTTCGTGGACTTCCCGCCGCTGCATTGCCGCTATCCCTCCTTTCAGAAGCCGATCCCCGTGCTCTGTGGTGTCCACGGCCTGCGCGGCCTGAAGCTGGCCGCCCGCTGGGCGGACGGCTGGATCCCGATCGCCACGGATCCGGAATCGCTCGCACGGGACGTCGCACGACTGCACGCGCTCTGCGAGGCGGAGGGGCGGGATCCCGCGGCCATGGACGTGACGGCGATGGCGGCGGTCGACGAGTCGACTTCGCCCGCATTCGTCGCGAGCCTGTTCGAGGCGGGCGCGTCGCGCGTGATCCTCGCGATCGGCACGGTGACGACCGCGCGGACCGTCCGCGAGGGGCCGGGCGACGCGCACCCGCTCTCGCCCGAACGCCATGCGGCGACGCTCGCCGACGTCGCGGAGAGATTCGTGACGGACCCGGAGCCGGAGCCTCGAGGCGAGCGCTCCGCGTCCCGCAAGCCCGGAGGAGCCATTCCGTGAAATCCGCCATCAGCCCCGTCGATTCGAACGAGGCCTTCCCGCGCCAGGAGATCGAAGAGGCCTTCCAGCACTACTGGAGCCTCGGCGGCGCCGGCGAGCGCTGGGCCGAATTCGCGCAGCTCTACACGCCGGACGCCATCCTGATCGATCGCGTGATCGAAGGCGTCAAGCACGGGCGGGGCGAGATCCGCGCCTATCTCGAGCGCGTGATGCTCGAGGAGATGCCCGCCCTCTACACCGTCTACGACTGGCATACGATCGAGGGCAATACCGTCACGAACGGCATGATCAATCGCTTCGACAACCCCGAGCCGGGCGGGCCGCCCCTCGATTTCTCGGGCGTCACGGTCCAGGTCTACGCCGGCGACGGCCTCTGGTCCTGGCAGGAGGACTACTACTCCTGGAACGGGATGATGCGCGTACGGAGCGAGTACGAGCGCCTCTGCGCCCTGCATGATCCGGAGCATCCGAAGCGGCGGACGCGCAACGCGTGGCCGGCGGCGCCGGCCTGGGCGATCGGGCAGAGGAAGCATCCGCTGGGGATCTGAGGGGCGGGCGCTGGTCTGATCGGCGCGCTTCGACGGAGCCGGCGGCGATCCGGATGGGGAATCACCCGAGCGCACGGGTATGCTGCGGCGCATGCCGGGACGTCGAGCCCTCGTCATGCTCCTGCTCGTCGCGAGCGTCGTCGCCGTGTTCGGTCAGGTGGCCGGCCATCAGTGGGTCGACTTCGACGACTACATCTATCTGCGCGACAACTCCTGGCTGCGAGAGCCGCTCGATTCCGCCTGGATCCGGCGGGCGCTCCTCGAGCCCCATGCCGCCTACTGGATTCCGCTGACCTGGCTCTCCTACCGGATCGACTTCCTGCTCTTCGGCGACGCGCCCGGAGCGACAGTGCTCGTCAACGTCGCGCTGCACGCGCTGAACGTGCTGCTGGTCTACCGGATCTTCGCGCGCATGACCGGTGCGGAAGGGCCGAGCGCCTTCGTCGCCGCCGCCTTCGCCCTGCATCCTCTGCACGTCGAATCCGTGGCCTGGGCGAGCGAACGAAAGGACGTCCTGTCGGCCTTCTTCTTCCTGGCGGGGATGGGTCTCCATGCCCGCCTCCATTCGAACACGCGGATGGGCGGCGGGGACGCGGGGCCGGCTGGGCGTGTGAGGCCGGCGCTCGGGGAGCTCGCCGTCGCGCTCTGTCTCGCGCTGGGGCTCCTCGCGAAGCCGATGCTCGTCACGTTTCCCCTCGCGCTCCTGATCCTCGATTTCTGGCCCCTCGGCCGGTTTCTCCGGGGCGAAGACGGCCTCGTCGATCTGCGCTGCGTGGCGCGTCTCGTGATCGAGAAGCTCCCGCTCTTCGCGATGGCGTTCGGCGCGGGGCTCGTCGTCCTCTCGACCCAGGAATCGATGGGCGGGAGGTCGTTCACCGCGGATCGCCCGCTCGTCGACCGCGTCGCACACGCGCCGATCGCGTACGTCTGGTACTTCGCGAAGAGTCTCTGGCCGACGGGGCTCTCGGTCTTCCATCCGCTGCCGCAGGCGGCGCCCGATCGCCTCGCTTCACTGCTGGCGTTCTGCGCGCTCGCCGTCGTGAGCGTTCTCTGCGCGCGCGAAGCCCGGCGGCGGCCATGGCTGTTCGCGGGCTGGCTCTGGTTCCTGATTCATTTGGCGCCCGTGATCGGGATCGTCGGCGTCGGCATGCAGGCCTGGGCCGATCGCTGGATGTACGTGCCGCTGCTCGGCCTCGCGTGGATCGTCGCCTGGGCCTTCGAGGAGTGGGCCGAACGAGGGCGGCTTCCCGGATCGTTGCGCGCGCGCCAGCGCGGCGCCGCTGGTCTGGCCACCGTCCTCCTGTTCGCATGGGCCTTCGCGAGTCATCGTCAGGTCGCGGTCTGGCGCGATACGTCGACGCTCTTCCGCCATGCGATCGCGGTCGACCCGGACAACTGGTACGCCCACCACCGGCTGGCCGTCTGGCACCGCAGCCGCGGCGAGCTCGTCGAAGCGACACACCATTACGTCGAGAGCCTGCTCGCCCGGCCCGCCCAGGCCTACACGCAGGGCGAGCTCGCGGACGTCCTTCGTCAGCAGGGCGAGACCGCGCTCGCGACTCTCCTCTACGCGAACGTCTCGAGAACCGGGCTGCACGATCGGTCGGCGTCGCTTCGCCTGGGCCGCATCTTCCTCGAGGCCGGTCGGCTCGACGAGGCGGTCTTCCTGCTGGAGCGCGCACGGGCGGAGCGTCCTGACGATGGCGCGATCGCGCGCGAGCTCGAGCAGGCGCGGCAGCGCCGAGGCGAGGATCCGGGAAAGCCCTGAGAGGATCCTCGGAAAGCCCCGAGGTCGCTCCGGCGGCCCCGCGTTAGGTTGGCCCGCATCTGGAGGCGGGGGCGCGATGCTCGTTCGGATCTCGTGGGCGCGGTTCGCCGGCTTCTGCCTCTTGCTCTCGGCCGCGGTACTGACCGCCTGTAGCGACGGATCGGGCGGGTCGGGCGGGGCCCCCTGCGATCCGGGCGAGTTCCTCCTGGCGGACGTCTGCACGTTGTGTCCGGCCGGTAGCTTCTGCCCCGATGGCCGTGACCGGGTCGATTGCCCGGTCGGACGTTTCAGCGCGGTCACGGGCGCGATCGAGTGCGTCGCTTGTCCCCTCGGTACCTTCGGCGCCATGCCGGGCGCGACCGCTTGTGTCGCCTGCAGCCCCGGCCGCTTCAATGCGACTCCCGGCAGCTCGACCTGCGTCGACTGCGAGCCGGGCCGCTTCCAGGATCAGCCGGGAAGCTCGAGCTGCATCGACTGCTCGGCGGGCGCCTTTCAGCCGTCGGCCGGCTCGTCGGCCTGTCTCTTCTGCGAGCCCGGGCGGTTCGTCGACACGGCAGGGAGTACGGCCTGTGTGGAATGCGGTGTCGGCTCGTTCGCAGCGAACTTCGGCTCGTCGGTCTGTGAGCTCTGCTCGCCGGGCTCTTTCAGCGCGGTGCAGGGTGCGCTCGCCTGCGTCGACTGTGCGCCCGACTCCTTCCAATCGAACGCCGGCTCGTCGACCTGCTTCGACTGCAGCTGTGACGATTCGAATCCCGCGACGGTCGACAGCTGCGATCCGGTCGACGGAACGTGCATGAACGTGAGCCCGATCAGCGTCCAGGGGGCGCCGGCTTCCGTGCCCTCGATCTCGCGCTGGGGCATGGCGATCTATGCACTCGGACTCGTCGCGGCGGGACTGCTGGCCATGCGTCCGCGGCGCGCCTGAGCGAGGTCCGGAGAAGTTGGACCCGCGTCGCCGACTGGACGTGCCCCTCGGTGCGGGGCCTGCCCGCATTGCGTTCGTGATTCCGCCGACCGGCCTCTATTGTCGCGAGGACCGCTGCCAGAGCCGCTTCCGCTTCGACCTGATCCCGACCCAGCGCGCGCCGCTCGAGGAATGCGAGGCCGCCGGAGCGATCCGGGCCGCGGGCGGGACGCCCTTCGTCGTCGATGCGCCCGCCGAAGGACTCTCGGACGCCGCCGTCCTGGCGAGACTCGCGAAGATCCGGCCCGATCTCGTCGTCCTCGTCACGACCTTCGGCTCGCTCGATTTCGATCTCGGCTGGGCCAAACGGATTCGCGACGCGCTGCCTGCGGCGAAGATCGCCGCGCGCGGGACCCCGGCCCTGATCCATGCCGAGGCGATCCTCGCCGAGGCCCCGGATCTCGACTTCTGCGTCCAGGGGGAATACGAGCTCGTTTTCGGCGACCTCGTCCACGCCGCGCCCGATCGCGTCGCCGGTGTGATCCTGCGCAGCGCCGGCGGCGGTACGCAGGGTGCGCCAGCGCCCTACGCCCGCGATCTCGATGCCCTTCCGCGCGCTGCACGCGACGTCGTCGACGGCCGCCGCTACCGCGTGCGGGGCCTCGGTGCGCCGCAGGCGACCGTCCGGGTCCAGCGGGGCTGCCCGTTTCCGTGCAGCTATTGCCTCGTCGGCCGCGTGAGTGGAAGCGAGGCGCGGCATCGCTCGCCGAAGAGCATCGCCGAGGAGCTGGCGGATCTCTGCGCCGAAGGCACGCGCCATTTCTATCTGCGCGCCGACACCTTTTCCCTCGATCGCGCCTGGGCCCTCGAAACCAGCCGGGCGATCGGCCGCCTGGCGCCGGAAGCCAGATGGGTGACGACGACGCGTGTGGAGTGCGTCGACGACGCGCTGGTTGCAGCGATGGCGGATGGGGGCTGCTACGGCCTCAGCTTCGGCATCGACGTCGGCAGCCGCGAGATCGGCGAGCGGGTGGGCAAGCGCCCCGACCTCACCCGCGCAGACCGCGCGATGCGCGCCTGTGATCGCGCCGGGGTGCTCTCACTCGGCTATTTCATGATCGGATTTCTCTGGGACACGCCCGGGACGATCGCCGAGACGACTCGCTTCGCGCGCGAAGTCCGCCCGGATCTGCTGACGATCCATTTCGCGCATCCCTATCCCGGGACGCGCTACCACGCGCAGGTCCGCGCGGCCGGTCGCCGCATCGAATCCGTCGAGGCTCAGTCGACGCCCGCGTTCGCGACGGGCGGGCTCTCACGCGAGGCGCTCGAGCGCGCCGCACGCGAGATGCTCTTCCGCCACTATCTGGATCCGCGCGTCGTCGCGTCGATCGCCCGGAAGTCCGCGCGTCTCGCCGTCGATCGCTCGTGGCGCGCAGTCGCTCGCTCGTTCGCCCGTTCGCGGGTTGGTCGGCCGTCGATCGCGGCGGGAGTCGAGGCCCCACGAGCGTCTCGCTAGCTCCGGCCGACGATCCACGGATGGGTCGCCGTCTCGGCCCCACGACACCCGCTCAGCCACGCAGGCCGACGTACTCCTCTTCGTCGAAATCAGGAGAGATCGCCCGCGAGAACGGCGGTGCCGTCGACGGTCGGCCGGTCGGCCTACTGCCTCGGCTTCGGATTGCGGGTCCCGAGCGCTCGCGTGCCGGCAAGGATCTCGTCCAGGCCGAGGAAGAGCAGGCGCGCGGCCTCCTGGGGGGCGTGGAAGCCGGCCGAGTTCTCCGACGAGACGAAGTCGATGAAGAAGCTGGCCCGGCGCTGGGCCTGACGGGCCGGCTCGAGCCGGGGATCGTCGGGATCGAGCGCGCGGGCGGCCTGGATCGCGTCGATCAGATCGATCAGGCGATCGATCGCCAGGTCCTGCATCGCGAGCGTTCGCTCCTGGATCGCCTCGGCGCGGGCGACGAGCTCCTCGGCGGCGATCGGGTGGCAGACCTGGCACGCCCGCCCGGCGTCGAGGAGCGGACTGCGGACGTGGTGGTTCGTGATCTTCGCTCCGCCGACGCGTTCGTAGGCCATGTGGCAGTCGACGCAGGAGACGCCCGCCCGCGCGTGGATGCCCTGCGACACGAGCTCGAACTCCGGATGCTGCGCCTTCAGCATCGGGGCGCCGGTCTCGGCGTGGACCCAGTCGCGGAAGCCGATCGCGTCGTAGTGGGCGAGGATCTCGTCGGCGCGCAGCCCATCGTCCCAGGGATGCCGGAGCTGGGTATCGGCGCCGACGAGATGGTATTCGGCATGGCACTGGGCGCAGACGTAGCTCCGCATCTGCGCGCGCGTGGCCATCGTTTCGACGTCGTAGTCGGGCCGCCCCCGGCTCGCCTCGAGGCGGTCGATCGCATCGCTGAAGGCCGGGCGCGTGATGCGAAGGCGCAGCGTCTCCGGTTCGTGGCAGTCGACGCAGCCGATCGCGCGGTCCACGTGCGTGCGCGCCTCGGCGTAGGGCATGGCATTCAGCCGTGCCGCTCCGGTGGCGGCGGCGGCAGCGGCGGGCGCGCCGGCGCCCAGTGTGCGGTTGGCCGTGACGATGCTCGCATGGCATTGAAGGCACGCGCCGGGCTGCGGCTTGCGGTGCCGTTCGGTGAAGGTCTGGTCGTCGAGCATGTAGGCATGGCCGCGTTCCTCGCGATGGTCGATCGAGAAGGCGTAGCCGGCCCACATGCGCAGCAGACGCGGATCGTCATCGAGCTTCGATTGCGCGACCGTCGTGCGCGGGTCCCCGGCCGTGGGCGTCCTCGGGACCGCGTCGCTGCCCCCGAACCGCGTGCGCAGCGAGTCGACCGTCTTGCGGTATTCCGCGAGATGATGCGGAAAGGAGCTTCCCCATGCCTCGGGGTCGTCGACGTCGCCGGTGAGCTCGAGGGCGGGGAGGGGCGTGAGACGACCCTCTGCCTTCTTACGGGCGATGTCGAAGGCGAGCGCCAGGACGAGCGCGGTGCCCAGCAGGGACAGCAGCAGGACTGCGATCCTGCGGCGACGCACGGGCGAAGCCGGCCGATCCGATCCTGTCATCGAGCGTCCTCCATGCTAGTGCCCCATGTCCGCGTGGCACCGCAGGCAGTCGCCGGGCTCGGGGTGCGGCCCCGGGCCGTCCACGGCCTGGACGAGGGCGCCGTGGCAGCGGCGGCAATTGGCCTCCGCGATCCGGCGATTGAAGGCGTTGATCCGCAGCGGCTCGGGGAACCGGTCCGTCGTGAAGGCCCAGGAATGGTTGAAGCCGTTCACCGCCTTGCTCGCGTAGTGGGCGGCGATCGAATGGCCCGTGTGACAATCGTTGCAGGTGGCCACGCGCCGATGCGCGCCGACCTGCCAGCCCTGGTACTGCTCGCGCATGATGTGGCAGTTGAGGCAGGCCTTCGGATCGTCGCGGAGATAGGCGGTGCCGCCGGCGAAGGCGAAGGTGAGCAGCGCGACGCCGGAAAAGAGACCGAGTGCGGCCCATGAGGCCCAGGCGAGCCAGCGCGCGGCAGATCGCGGAGGCGGCGAGGATCGTTCGGAATGCATGGCCTCGCAGCGTAGGGGATCTCGCTGGGGGGACGCGTCGTGATCGATCGGGCGATCTTCTCACTCGTCTCGCGACCTTCCGTCGGGAGAAGGGAGCATTCCGCGGGCGAGCGACAGGCCCATCAGCCCGAGGCCGAGCAGCGCGCCCGTCGTCGGCTCGGGGATCACGACGATCTGCAGCGATGCGAAATCCGTCGCCGAGATTTCGAGGGGCTGGAGACCGATCTCGTCGTTCGGGAGTTCGACGAACTCGCGCCCCGTGAAGAAGCTGCCGAAGGCGAAGCGCTCGTCGGTGACGTAGGAGATCGTCGTCGTGCCGATCTGTTTCAAGAGAAAATCCACGACACCGATCCGATAGGTTCCCGGCTCGAAGGCACCGTTGCGGAAGATCTGCAAGATCCCGTCGTCGTCGACGACGCTCGTGGTCACTTCGAAGCCCCAGAGTGCCGTCGCGCCGAACCGCGTGTCGCCGATGACGCTGACGTCTTCGATCGGATACCCATCGTCGCCGCGCCCCCGTTCGTCGATCGACGTCGGGTCGAAGACGCGCCAGCGATCGTTGCGAAGCGGTGCCAGGGGAACCTGGCCCGCCACGGCACCGGAATTGAGAGCCGTCGCTGCATCGAGCACGTCGCCGCCTTCGAGATCCCATTGCAGCGTCGGATCCGCGATCGTCACGAACTCGTCCTCGCCGATCACGAGATCGATGCCGATCGAAAGCGTTTCGCCGACCCGACCCGTCGCGCTCCCGCCGATCGGGGCGAGCACGATCTCGAGGGCCTGGGAAATCCCGGGGGAGGCCGCTGCGACGGCGACCAGAAGCCACACGCCGACCCGGCCGGAGCGAAGCCATCCGTTCGAGAGAACCGTCACCACGTTGCTGGATCGCATGCCACGCCCCTCCGGGTTCGAGTCTGGGTTCGAGTGGCGACTCGGATCGGAAAGTGGCGGGGGGATCGTGATTTTCCGGCGTCCTGGGTGATCGAGCTCGTGAGATGACCCGATTTTTTGGGGGGGCTCGCACGACACTGTCTGGTTTCGATCGCTCATCCGGGTCGTTCGACCTGCTGCGCCGGGTCGAAGCCCGACGTTCCGTCGATCGGGCGGAATGCCTTCGGTCCACCCGGGCCGACTGGGATCTGCTCCCGATTTCCAGTCGAACGTGCGCTGGCGGATCGACCGGAGGGACGGCTTCCTTCGATCCCGGGGATCTCGACATGCGGGCCCTGGGCTCTCTGCACGCACGGCGTCGCTGCTTGTCGGAAGGTTTCCTGCGATCGCCCGCGCCTGGCAGGATTCCGACGCCGACCTGGTTCGAGAGGAGGCCGCCGGAAACGGCCAGCTCGTTTCGCGTGCCCCGCGCGCCCGCTCAGCCGCGCAAGCCGACGTACTCCTCTTCGTCGAAATCGTCGACGCGAATGACTTCTTCGCGTGCGGCGTCCGCCGCCTCGAGCGCCTTCAAATCGGCCTCGGAGATCACGCCCGCCGCGACGCCAGCGCGTGCGAGATCGTCGCCCGGCGCATGTTCGAGCCGCGCATCGCGCACGGCGGCGCGCAGCCGCGCCTCGACGGTCAGGGCGGTGGTCGCCTTCTCCAGCGCGGCCTCGAGCCGACCGAGGCCGAGCTCGTCCGCCGGCGGGCGGAAGATGCCGGCCGTGAGCCGGTCACGCGCGTCGGGATCGTCGAGCAGCGTCCGCGCGACCTCGCTGCCCCGCGCGTCGTCCGGCCCGGGCTCGCAGCGACCGATCGGAAAGACGAGCGCGCGCAGCAGGCCGGCGACGGGACGCGCGGGCAGGTTGCGCAGCACGCCGTCGAGAGCGGCTTCGGCCTGCGCGAGCGCGTGCTCGATTCCCCAGCGAACGAAGGCCTCGTCGCCTTCGGGCCTGCCTTCGTGCTCGAAGCGATGGGCCGCTGCCGACGCCAGGTACATCCAGGCGAGCGCGTCGGCGAGTCTTCCCGTGATCGACTCGCGCCGTTTGAGCGCGCCGCCGAGGGTCACCATCGCGCCCTCGGAAACCAGGGCGAAGGCCGCGGAGAGGCGGGAAAGCCGCTGCAGCTCGCGTCGCAGCGGTCCGCCCGGCACGCCGGTCTCCAGACGTCCGCGGGTGAGTGCGAGCAGGGGGGCGCGGACGGCCGTCCGAACGACGTGGCCGACGTGTCCGAAGAACGCGCGATCGAGCCGCTGGATGTCGTCGTTCTCGACGGCGAGGATCTCCTCGAGGGCGAAGGGATGGCAGCGGATGGCGCCCTGGCCGTAGATGATCATCGAGCGCGTGAGGATGTTGGAGCCTTCGACGGTGATGCCGATGGGTGCCGCGGCCCAGGCGCGCGCCAGCACGTTGCGCGGGCCGCGCTGGATCGCCGCGCCCGCGCGGATGTCCATCGCGTCGGCGACGACGTCGCGCATCGCCTCCGTCAGCCAGGCCTTCGCGATCGCGGAGAGCACGGCGGGCTTCTCGCCCGCATCGACGGCGGCGGAGGTCAACGCGCGGGTCGCGTCCATCAGGTAGGTCAGGCCGGCGATGCGGGCGAGCGGCTCCTGCACGCCTTCGAAGCGCCCGATCGGCGTATCGAACTGCTCGCGCACCATCGCGTACGCGCTCACGAGCCGCGCAGCGAGCTTGGCACCGCCCGTCGAGAGCGAAGGGAGCGAGATGGAGCGCCCGACGGCGAGGCATTGCATCAACATCGTCCAGCCGCGCCCGGCGCCCTCGCGGCCGCCGATCACGGCGTCGAGCGGCACGAATACGTCGTGCCCCTCGGTCGGACCATTGTGGAAGGGCACGCCCATCGGGTCGTGTCTCCTTCCGATCTCGACGCCCGGCAGCCGCGAGGGCACGAGGGCGCAGGTGATGCCGCGATCCTCCTCGCCGCCGAGCAGGCGATCGGGGTCGCTCAATCGGAAGGCGACACCGATCAGCGTCGAAACCGAGGAGAGCGTGATGTAGCGCTTGCGCCAGGAGAGCCGGATCCCGAGCACCTCCCGCCCTTCGTATTCGCCCCGGCAGACGATGCCGATGGATTGCGTCGCGGCGGCGTCGCTGCCGGCCTCCGGGCCCGTCAGCGCGAAGCAGGGGATCTCTTCGCCCCGGGCCAGCCGGGGGAGGTAATGGGCCTTCTGCTCCTCGGTTCCGTAGTGGACCAGCAGCTCGCCCGGCCCGAGCGAGTTCGGGACCATGACCGTCACGGCGGCGGTCACGCTGCGGCTCGCGATCTTCTCGACGACGCGCGAATGGGCCTGCGCCGAGAAGCCGAGCCCGCCGAATTTCTCCGGAATGATCATCCCGAAGAACCGCTTCTCCTTCAGGAACGCCCAGACCCTTTCGGACAGATCGCCACGCTGGACGATCGCCCAATCGTCGAGCATCCGGCAGAGCTGCTCGACCGGACCGTCGAGAAACGCCTGCTCGGCCTCGGAGAGCTGCATGGGCTCGAAGTCGCGCAGCGCCTGCCAGTCGGGCCGGCCGGAGAAGAGCTCGCGGTCCCACCAGACCGTTCCGGCCTCGAGCGCTTCACGCTCGGTGCCCCCGAGCTTCGGGAGCATGCCGGCGACGATGGGGGCGAGGCGGGGGGTGACGAACGCTGCGCGACGGGCAGGGGAGCCGAGGAGCGCGATCGCCGCTGCGAATGGGAGCGAGACGCCCAGGAAGAGCAGCCAGGATTCGGGGCCGGAGAGCAGCCAGACGACGAGCAGGCCCGCACCGGGAGCGATCCAGGCGGCGCGCCCGCGACCCGCGAAGGCGAGTCCGATGGCCGCCGTGAAGGCGACGACGATCCAGAATGCGGTCATGCTCGGCTCCTCCTGAGTGGTCGAGGCGGGCTGTGGTGACTCGCGATGCTGCGACGCGCGGTGCCGACCGCGCCGGGCTCATTGCGGCAGCCATCCTCCGATTCGAGCGGAGATCTCGGGTCCATTGGTACGAGCGAGGGACTCGAGGGAGCCATCCGGTGCAGGGGGGCACTCGACGGGGAGCGGAGGCCTGCTGGCTACTTCGAGGCGGAAATCCGATCGGGGCATGGGGACTCCTTTCGGAGTGATGCGCCGAGGCGACGGGGAGGCGGGACGACTCGGAGCATAACGCCGAATCCCGACGGTGCGAACGACGAATCTCGACGGTCGTCGCGGCGCGGTGTCGATCGAACGTCGCCGATTCTACAATTTTCGGATCCGCGCCCGGAAGATCTCTCCGAGCGGAGCGAGACCGACGAGGCCGCGAGCGCTCGCGGCGGCGACGGATTCCGCGAGCGCTGCGGAATCGGCGTCGCTCGCCGACACGCATGAGACGTCAGGAGGAGGCGGTGCGCCCGACCGGGTCGCGCGGGCCGCGCCGGCCGCTGCAGAGAGCGGCCCGCGCGGCGCCTCAGATTCCGAGCTTCTCGAACTCCGCGTTCGCGTTCCGCATCCAGACCTTGACGCGATGGCGCTCGACGAGGCCGAGCGCGCCCTGGCCCTCTTTGTGGGTCATCGCGGCCCAGAAGCTCTTGTCGCGATGATCGATGTTGCGCATGGTCGGTTTGTAGAGCGCGGGCAGCTCGAGCACGGGCACGCCCATCTCGACGACCTTCTGCGCGACCGGCGATTTGTGGAACGTCGCGAAGTTCTCGCCGCGGCCGTGGTTGAGCACGATCACGCAATGCGCCTGTGAGCCGTAGCGGCCGAGCAGGCGGTCGAGCAGCTCGAGCGAGTCCTTGCCGTCGTCCATGACGTGCCAGAAGAGGACCTCGATGCCGTGCTCCGAGGCGAGCTCGAGGACGCCGCTCGTCGCGATCCAGCGATGCAGATCCTGCTCGGACTGCGCGGCGAGATCGACGAGGACCTGCTGATCGGCCTCCGTCGCCGCCTCCATCAGGCGATCGAGATCTTCCATCTTGCTGATTTCGAGCGGCTGGGAGAATTCGCCGTAGTGGCGCAGCAGTGCGCCGTGGGAACGGTCGGTGTCGAATCCCGTCCAGGGCGTTCCCCGGTCGATCCAGTACTGCGCGAGCAGGCGCGCGACGACGGATTTGCCGACGCCTCCCTTTTCTCCTCCGATGAAATGAATGCGGCTCATGGGCTCCTCGTATTCTGCTCGTTCTTCGTGCCTCCCGGACGCGTCGCGATCGGTCGCCGGACACGAAGTGTCGACGCTGCGCAGCGCGTGCGGGATGGGTGGTGCCGGGCGGCGGAGCCCAGGGTACCGGCAATTCGCGGGTGGCGTCGAGATGCTCTCGGACACGATCGGGCGTCGGATTGGCCCCCGGGTGGTGCCAGGTGCGCGGACGGCTGCGGGAGTGCGCCAAAGAGAGCGCACTCCTGTCACGCAGGGGGATCGCGCCGCGCGCATCCCGTGCGCAGCAAGTGCATCAGGCGCTTTCGAACGCGAACCGGCCTATCTTCGCGGTTCGCGCCCCCCGGCCCCGAGGATCCCGATTGACGATTCGCGTCGCTCTCCATCACCGCACCCGCTATCGCTACGCTCGGCCCGTCCTGCTCGGCCCGCAGACGATCCGGCTGCGCCCTGCGCCCCACAACCGCACGCCGATCCACCGCTATTCCCTCGACGTCCATCCGAAGACGCATTTCCTCAACTGGCAGCAGGACCCGCACGGCAATCATCTCGCGCGGATCGTCGTGCCCGACAAGACGGATCTGTTCGAGGTGAACGTCGACATCGTCGCGGACCTCGCGGCCTACAGCCCCTTCGACTATTTCCTCGAGGAGTCCGCCCAGGAATGGCCGTTCGAGTACGCGCAGGACGTCGCGCGCGATCTCGAGCCCTATCTGGTCTGCCTCCCGTCGACTCCGGCATTCGAGGCCTTCTTCGCCAAGCTCGACCGCCGGCCGCGCGACACCAACCATCTGCTCGTCGAGACGAATCGCGCGATCACCGCCGCCGTCGAATACGTGGTGCGCATGGATCCAGGCGTGCAGACGCCCGCCGAGACGCTCGAGCTCGGCCGCGGATCCTGTCGCGATTCGGCCTGGCTGCTGGTTCAGGTCCTGCGCCGCCTCGGCATCGCCGCCCGTTTCGTGTCCGGCTATCTGATCCAGCTGATGCCCGACCAGAAGCCGCTCGAGGGCCCGCCGGGGCCGGCGAGCGACTTCACCGATCTCCATGCCTGGTGCGAATGTTATGTCCCGGGCGCCGGCTGGATCGGCCTCGATCCGACCTCCGGCCTGCTCGCCGCCGAGGGCCACATCCCGCTCGCGGCGACGCCCAATCCGATCAGCGCCGCGCCGATCACGGGCGCGGTCGAGAAGGTCGAATGCGAGTTCGACTTCGAGATGAGCGTGACGCGCGTCGTCGATCGGGCGCGCGTCACGAAGCCCTACGGCGAGGCGGAGTGGGCCGCGGTCCTCGCCCTCGGCGATCGCGTCGACGAAGAGCTGCGAGCGGCCGGCGTACAGCTCAGCGTCGGAGGCGAGCCGACCTTCGTGAGCGCCGAAGAGCCCGACGAGCCCGAATGGAACGTCGCGGCGCTCGGGGGCCGCAAGGAGGAGATCGCCGATCGATTGACGCGGCGCCTGATGAAGCTCTGGGCGCCCGGTGGTGTCGTCCAGCACGGCCAGGGGAAGTGGTATCCGGGCGAGCAGCTGCCGCGCTGGGCCTTCGCCTGCTACTGGCGCGCGGACGGGCTTCCGCTCTGGCGCGATCCGGCGCTCATCGCCGACTCGGATCGCGACTACGGCCACGACGAGGCCGACGCGAAGCGCTTCGCGGCGCGCCTGGCGGATCGCCTCGGCCTGCAGCGCCCGCGCCTGATCGACGCCTACGAGGACGCCTGGTACTACCTCTGGCGCGAGCGGCGCCTGCCGACCAACGTCGATCCGTTCGATGCGAAGCTCTCGGACGAGACCGAACGCGCGCGCCTCGGTCGCATCTTCGATCGGGGCCTCGACCGGATCGTGGGCTGGGTCCTGCCGCTCGCCTGGCGGAGCGGCTGGGTCAACGGCGACTGGTTCCTGCGTGCCGAGCGCTGTTATTTGATGCCCGGCGACTCGCCGATGGGCTTCCGGCTGCCGATGGACTCGCTGCCCTGGGCGGCGACGGGCGATCTCCCGCTCGAATTCCAGGTCGATCCCGCGGCTCCCCGGGCACCGCTCCCGAGCGAGTTCGTCTTCCCCCTCCGGCGGCGCGCCGAGCCCGCGGATCTCCGGCCGCAGTCGAAGGAGCGCGCCGGAATCGCCGGGCTCGTCGGCGGTGATCCGACGCCGGGCGAGGGCGCTCGCCCGCTCATGGACGTTTCGCCGGACGCCCGGCCGCTCCGCGGCGTATCGGCGCCCGGCATCGTGCGGACCGCGCTCTGCGTCGAGCCGCGCGGCGGCCAGCTGAAGGTCTTCCTGCCGCCGCTCTTCGAGCTCGAGCCCTGGGTCGAGCTGGTCGCCGCGATCGAGGCGACGGCCCGCGAGACGGGCCTGCCCGTCCAGCTCGAGGGCTATCCGCCGCCGCGCGATCCGCGCCTGCGCGATTTCCGGATCACGCCGGATCCCGGTGTCATCGAGGTCAACGTCCCGCCGACGACGTCCTGGCGCGAGGCGGTGCGGCAGAACGAAGAGCTCTACGACGCGACGCGCCGCGAGCGCCTGATCGCGGAGAAGTTCGAGATCGACGGGGCCCATGTCGGATCGGGCGGCGGCAATCACGTCGTGCTCGGTGGCCTCACGCCGGAGCAGAGCCCGTTCCTGCGCCGCCCCGACGTGCTCGGCAGCTTCCTTCGCTACTGGCACAACCACCCCGCGCTCTCGTTCCTCTTCTCGGGCCGCTTCATCGGCCCGACCTCCCAGGCGCCCCGCGTCGACGAGGCCCGCGACGACTCCGCCTACGAGCTCGAGCTCGCCCTCGCGCAGCTGCCGCGGGCGAACGAATCCGCGCCGCCCTGGGTCGTCGACCGCGTCCTCCGCAACATCCTCGTCGACATGACCGGGAACACCCATCGCTCCGAGTTCTGCATCGACAAGCTCTATTCGCCCGACGGGCCGACCGGGCGTCTCGGCCTGCTCGAGCTGCGCGCCTTCGAGATGCCGCCCCACGAGCGCATGAGCAGCGTCCAGCAGCTGCTGGTCCGCGCGCTGCTCGCGCGCTTCTGGAAGACGCCCGACGAGCGAAGGCTCATCAAATGGCGCACGGCGCTGCACGACCAGTTCATGCTGCCCCATTGGGTCGAGCACGATCTCGACGACGTGCTCTCGGAGCTCGGCCAGTCCGGCTACGCGTTCGACCGGCGCTGGTTCGAGCCGCATTTCGAGTTCCGCTTCCCGTACTACGGCGAGATCACCCTCGACACGATGCGCCTCGAGCTGCGCGGCGCCCTCGAGCCCTGGCACGTGCTCGGCGAGGAGTCGACCTCGACCGGGCAGGCGCGCTACGTCGACTCCTCCGTCGAGCGGCTGCAGGTCAAGGTCTTCGGCTTCGCGAGCGAGCGCTACAAGGTGCTCTGCAACGGCTTCGAGGTGCCGATGCGGCCGACCGGGACCAACGGCGAGTTCGTCGCCGGCATCCGCTACCGCGCCTGGCAGCCGCCCCATTGTCTGCATCCGCGCATCCCCATCCATTCGCCGCTGCACGTCGATCTCTACGACGTCTGGAACGAGCGGAGCGTCGCCGGCTGTACGTACCACGTCGTCCATCCCGGTGGCCGGGCTTCCGAGGTCCGCCCGATCAACGCCGCGGCCGCCGAGAGCCGTCGTCTCGCGCGCTTCGAGCATCGCGGGCACATGCAGGGCTCGTTCCGGCCGGTTCCGGTCGAGCCGCATCCGCATTTCCCGCATATCCTCGATCTGCGCTGGGCCTCGCCGCGTCATCCGTGGGGATGAAGCGGGCGACCCCCGCCGCCTGGTCGGGGTCCGGTCCGCGCCCCTCGTCGGGTCTCGAGTCGATTCGGCGCGGCCTGGAGCTTCTCGAATGACCTATTGCCTGGCGATCCGCGTCGACGAAGGCATCGTCTTCGCCGCGGATACCCGCACGAACGCGGGCGTCGACTACGTCACGAGCTATCGGAAGATGCACGTCTTCCGTCCCGCGGACGATCGCGTCTTCGTGCTGCTCGCGGCCGGCAACCTCGCGACGACGCGCGAGCTGATCGACGAGATCGGCCGCGACCTCGACCGCGCGCCGAGCGGCGAGTCGCTGCTCTCCGTCTCCTACCTGTTCGAGGCGGCACAATACGTCGGCCGCTTGTCCTGCCAGATCCAGGAGCGTCACGGCGCCGCCTTCGTCCGCAGCAACGTGATGGGCGAGGTCACGCTGATCCTCGGCGGCCAGATCCGCGGCCGCGCCCCCGACATCTTCCTCATCTATCCGCAGGGCAACTACATCGGCGTCTCCGACGAGACGCCCTACCTCCAGATCGGCGAGACCAAATACGGCAAGCCGATCCTCGATCGCCTGGTCCATCACTCTCTCGCCCTCGGCGACGCCGCGAAGCTCGCCCTCGTCTCGCTCGACGCGACGATCCGATCGAACATCACCGTCGGCCTCCCGTTCGACTTCGCGACCTACGCGGCCGATACCTTCGCGCTCTCGTCGCAGGTCCGGATCGGCGCCGAGACCGCCTACTACCAGAGGCTCCGGGAAACCTGGCAGAAGAGCTTCGTCGAGATCTTCGGGCGGCTCGAGCCCCTCCCGAAGTCGAGCGAGGACGCGACGGTGGGTGCGGCGACGGATCCTTCCGCCAACTTCACCACGGGGCCGGATCACGCCTGACCCGTCCCCCGCCCCGGCACGCGCCTCGAGTCGCGGTACAAGGCGCGCCCGGCGCGAGAGGGGGGATGCGAATGGCTCGCCCTTGGCACGGCCATCGTCGCTTCTCGGATGGAGCTGCCTCGGCGTTCGTCTAGCAGCGGCGACCTTCGGCTGCGCTTGACTTCGCATCCCCCCTCTCGCGCCGGGCGCTCGCGGGGTGCGAGGACGGGGCGTGCCGGGGCGGGGGACGGGGCAGGCACGATCGCTCGGGATCGGGTGGCGCCATGCCGTGGTGTTATTCCGCGAGAGAGCGACGCGCCTTCGGATCGAATGGGATCGTCCGCTTGTCGCCGATCGTGCGGATTCGGGCGAGTGGATCGGTCGAGGCGGTCGCGCGGAAGACCCCCCTCTTCGGAGCGGCGAGCGCCTCGTCGTCCGCCTTCGCCTCGTCGACCGGAACTGGCTCGCCGCTTCGCAGCTCCAGCACCCAGGCGAGCGCGCGGCGCGGGGCATCGGATGCGGAGTAAAGCGCAGCCGAAGCTCGCCACTGCTCGGCGATGGCCGAGGCAGCTCCTTCCGAGAAGCGACGCCGGCCGTGCCAAGGGCGAGCCATCCGCATCCGATGCCCCGCGCCGCGCGCGTCTTGTGAGATCAGAAGAGGCGCCCGCCCGAGCTAGACCCCGCGCAAAGGCACGTCGTACCCGTCGAGGCGCTCGACGCGAACCTTCACTTCGAGGGTCTCGCTGCCACCCCCGCGATAGATCGTCCCCGTCGTCGGCGCCGCGTCGCGGAACTGGCGGCCGCAGGCGGTGCGGACGTGGTCGGAGCCGGCGAGGCAGCCGTTGGTCGGATCGAATCCGAACCAGCCCGTCCACGGCAGGTACACCTCCGCCCAGGCGTGCGACGCATCCGACTGGATCTGGTTCTCGTAGCTCGCGCCGGTGTAGATGTATCCGACGCGGTAGCGGGCCGGGACGCCGAGCAGCCGGGCCAGGCAGATCATCACGTTCGCGAAATCCTGGCAGACGCCGCGCCGCTGGGCGTAGACCTGGAAGGGCGTCGTCTCGATGTTCGTCGATCCGGGGACGTAGACGAAGTCGCGGTAGATCGTGCGATTCATGTCGAGCAGGGTCTCGACGAGGTCGTAGTCGTTGCGGACGACGAAGCTCATCGCGAACTCGGAGAGCTCGCGCAGCTCGGGCTCCGGGAGCTCCGGCGGCATCAGGTAGGCCTGCATCATCTGCCGCTGCCAGGGCATCCAGACCAGCGGGATCTGCTGGTTGCGGAGGGGGCTCTTCAACTGCGAGGCGTGCACGCCCGCGACCCGCAGCGTCGAGCGGCTCTCGATGCGCATCTCCTGGAAGGGCACAGAGACTTCGAGCAGCGTCGCGCGATTGCCGAAGACGTCCTCGAAGTCGCGCCAGAGGCCGTCGATCGAGACGGCGAGGGAATGCTCGAGGACCTCCTGGCGGTCGTCGCGCACGGGGCGGAGGCAGAATCGGTGGCTGCTGCGTTCGACGGGCATCGAATAGCGGTAGATGGTCTCGTGAACGACGGAGAGCGTCGCGATTTCGGGAGCGGAGCGCGGCTGCGGAGCCACGGGCGGGTTCGCGGTCGCGAGCTGCTGCTGCTCGGCGGTCGCGTGGGGATAGGGCGAATAAGAGGCCTGCCGGCTGCGGGGCGGCGAGAGGCGCAGGAAGGAGAAGACCTGCTCTTCGATGCCGTTCGGATGGCTGCTCCAGACGAAGGCGCCGCGGCGCGCGACGCGCAGCTCGCCGAGCTCCATGGGCGTCCACTGCGCCCCCCGCATCGGATAGGTCGAGATCGCCAGCAGCGTGCGCGAGACGTCGAGCGGCCCGTCGAAATCGATCGTGAAGGTGCGTCCGTCGAGGCGCGTCGTCGCATGGGGCGGCGTCATGCGTGCCCAGTGGAGCGGCGCGCGTTCGTGCAGATCGCGGTAGGCGACGAGGTCGATGCCGTCGGAGAGCAGAAAGCTCGCGGTACCGAACTCGTTCAGCCGGAGCAGCAGCGCCTGCAGCCGGGGCCAGCCGAATTCCTCGATCGTCCGGCAGCCCTCGCTCCGGATGGCGGCGACGATCCAGCTGAAGGCGTGCTCGGCGGGCGAGGGGCCGACCGGTGCGATGTCGAACTGCTCGTCGAGGGAGAGCACCGTGCGCAGGTCCGGCGAGAGCTCGCCCGCGCTCGAGAACAGCCATTGGCGTGCGGCATAGGACTTGACCCAGGGCTGGGGCTCGTCGACACCGGAGGCCTGATGCAGGCCGTGGGTATGCCCGAGGAACAGGCTCGAGACGATCTCTTCCGGGCGCTCCCGGAATCCGGGCCGGGGCAGGGGCTGGACACGCCCGACGTCGCCCAGGACGGCGGCCGCCCGCTGGTTGTCGGGATACCAGCCGAAGCCCCAGGTCGAGGGCAGCAGGTGCGGCTGATCCTCCGCCTCGCCCCTCAAGGAGACCGCGGGCGATGCCCTTCCGTCGAAGGAAAGCGCGAATTGTTCGTGCAGCGAGAAGGGGGATCCATCCACGATCAACGCAGCGTATCGAATCCCGCGCCCGCCGGCCGACCGGCCGGATCCGGCCCATTCGTGCCGTCCGCTGCGCGAGCGGGGATGCCACGAAGAGCTGCTGTCGGCGCGAAATTCGGGGACTCCCGTTAATCTCGGGAGATGGCGCAGACACCGACGAGAGGTGGCGTGGGCAAGGCGATCTTCGACGGCTACCAGCGCCTCGAGGGCACCTACGACGAATTCTTCGAGTCGGACGGCAAGCCCCATTCCGCCGTCGCCGCCGTCGTCGACCGCCTCAACGAGCTGACGCGCCGCGACTTCCGGCACCTCCAGAGCCTCGCCGACGCGACCTTCCTCCGAGGCGGCATCACGTTCACCCTCTACGAGGGCAACTCGAGCACCGAGCGCATCTTCCCCTTCGACCTCATCCCGCGCGTGGTCGCCGCGCGGGAATGGCGGGGCATCGAAGCCGGGCTCGTCCAGCGCATCAAGGCGCTGAACTGCTTCCTCGCCGACGTCTACGGCGACCAGCGCATCCTCCAGGAAGACGTGATCCCGCGCCATCTCGTCGAGGGCTCGAAGGGCTACCGGCCGCAGCTGAAGGGCATCCGGCCGCCGAAGGACGTCTGGATCCACATCGCGGGCGTCGATCTGATCCGCGACGGAGCGGGGCGCTTCCGCGTGCTCGAGGACAACGTGCGCGTCCCGTCGGGCGTCTCGTACGTGCTCGAGAATCGCGAGACGATGAAGAAGACCTACCCCGCGATCTTCCGCAACGTCCGGGTGGAGGCGGTCGAGAGCTATCCGCACAAGCTGCGCGAGGCGATGAACGCGGTCGCCCCGGGCGCCGGCGGCACGAAGCGCATGGTGGTGCTGACGCCGGGCGCCTTCAACTCCGCCTACTTCGAACACAGCTATCTCGCGCGCCGCATCGGCTGCGAGCTGGTCCAGGGCAGCGATCTGTTCGTCGAGCGCCGGCGCGTCTTCGCGAAGACGACCCAGGGGCCCGCGCCGATCGACGTGATCTACCGGCGGATCGACGACGATTTCCTCGATCCCGACGTCTTCCGGGCCGACAGCATGCTCGGCGTGCCCGGGCTGATCGACGCCTGGGCCGCGGGCAACGTCGCGATCGTGAACGCGGTCGGCAACGGCGTCGCCGACGACAAGGGCGTCTATCCCTTCGTGCCCGACATGATCCGCTTCTATCTCTCGGAGGAGCCGCTGCTCGCGCAGGTGGATACCTGGGTCTGTGCGCGGCCGGACGATTGCCGCTACGTCCTCGATCACCTCGCGGAGCTGGTCGTGAAGCCCGTCAACGAGGCCGGCGGCTACGGCATGCTGATGGGCCCGAGCGCGACGCGCGCGGAGCTCGCCGACTTCAAGCAGCGCGTCGCCGCCGATCCGCGCAACTACATCGCGCAGAGCCGGATCGAGCTCTCGAGCTGCCCGACCTGGACACCGAAGGGCGTCGAGCCGCGGCGGGTCGATCTGCGGCCCTTCATCGTCACGGGCGATCGCAGCTGGGTCCTGCCGGGCGGATTGACGCGCGTCGCCCTGCGCAAGGGCTCCTACGTCGTCAACTCGAGTCAGGGTGGCGGCTCGAAGGATACCTGGGTCGTGGGAGAGAAGAAGAAATGATCTCGCGCGTCGCCGACTCCTGCTTCTGGCTCACGCGCTATCTCGAGCGCGTCGATACCTGGGCGCGGCTGCTCGACGTGACGGCGAGCTTCAGCCTCGACGTCGGCTCGGACGGCTCGGAGCATTGGCGACCGCTCGTGATCGTGGTCGGACAGGAGCAGGACTTCCTCGATCGGATCGGTGCCGCGAGCATGGAGGATGCGGAGATCGTCCAGAGCTACCTCGTCTGGGACGATCGGCATCCCGCCTCGATCTACAGCTCGATGCGCGCCGTGCGCGAGAACGCGCGGACGATCCGCGAGGTCATGAGTGTCGAGATGTGGGAGGCGGTCAATCAGTCGTGGCTCTGGCTGACGAGCCGCTCGGCCAAGCGCCTGTTCGATCGCCAGCGCGACGCGTTCTACGAGCGGCTGAGCTCCGATTGCATGATGTTCCACGGCATCTGCTACAGCACGATGCTCCACGAGGATCCCTTCACCTTCATGAAGCTCGGCCGCGCGCTCGAGCGCGTCGGACAGACGGCCCGCATCCTCGACGTGCGGCACCACGCGCTCGCCGAATCCTCCGCGGTCGAAGAGGAGTCCGCCGCGATGGCGGCGCGCTGGCTCGCGATTCTGCGCTCCTGCTCGGCCTACGAGCCCTTCTTCAAGCGCGCGTCGAACGTCCTCTCGGGCGCCGCCGTCACCGAGTTCCTGCTCTTCGAGCGGACCTTCCCGCGCTCGGTCCTCCACAACCTCGACCGCGTGCGCGGGCTGCTCGAGCGGCTGCGGCAGAGCAGCGATTCGAACGGGCGCAGCCCGGCCTGGGAATCGCTCGAGCGCTTCCGCGGCTCGGTGCTCCAGCTCGACATCGACGAAGTCCGGCGCCAGGGCATCCATCGCGTGGCGACCTGGGTCGTCGACGAGACCGCCATCCTCTGCGACGCCATCCACGAAGAGTTCCTCGCGCCATCGATCGAGTCCCTGCGCGCGCGCGTCCACGCGAACGATCGTGCGGCGGCGCGCCGGCAGACCCGGACGCAATCGCAGGCCCAGTCCCAGGGCTGAGGGGCATCGGAATCCGCAGATTGGTTAGGATGCGCGCCTCGCTTCGGAGGAGGAACGCATGGCCCGCCCCGCCCCGCTCTCGTCACGACGAACACATCTTCACGCCGGCGCCGCTGCCGCGCGGCCTGGAGAATCGCCTGTTCGCAGGTCGCCCCTGCGGTTCGCCGCAGCGGTGGGGCTCTCCCTCGTGGCCGCCCTCGGCTGCGCCGCCCCGGGCGGCTCGCGTCCGCGGGGAGACGCACGCGGCTGCAGCGAAGCGTCCGGGAGCGAATCGTGCGCGGCGGACGGGGGCCGGGCGATCGCGGAGCTCCGGGCGCAGGTCGCGCGTCTCGAGGCGATCCACGAGATCGAGCGGCTGAAGGCGCGCTTCATGCGCTGCATCGACACGAAGAACCTCGTCTGCCTGCGCGACGAGGTCTTCGCCCCGGGCGCCGAGATCCGCTTCAAGGGCGCCGACTACGACATCACCGCCGCCGGCTGGACGCAGATCGAGCAGTTCTACCAGGGCGCCTTCACGACGGCGAAGTTCGGGATGCACCACGCCCACACGCCCGAGATCGAAGTCGACGGCGAGACCGCGCGCGGGAAGTGGTACCTGCACGACGTGTTCGTGAACCTCGAGGACGACACGACGCTCCAGGGCAGCGCCCTCTACGACGAGTCCTACGCGAAGCTCGACGGGCGGTGGCGGATCATGTTCAGCACCTACGAGCGCCTCTGGGAGGAGACGACGCCGCGGGATCCGAGGACGAAGCTCGGATCGAGGCCGGTGAAGGAGCCCGTGAAGGAGTAGTCGCCGCGCAGCTCCCCCTCGCCGGGATCAGTCGCCGCGTTCGCGAGGCGAGCGGTGATTCGGAGAGACGGTCAGGACGGAGCACCGGACGCCGCGGAGGATCAGCTCGGCCGTCTCGCCCAGGATCTCGGCGGCGACGCCGGTGCGGCCCAGCGTTCCGACGACGACCAGATCGAAGCCCCGATCCTCGGCGAAATCGGGGATCAGCTCGCGGGCCGATCCCTCGAGCAGATGGCATCGCAGGACGGCGGGGCCCGACCGGCTCTCCCGGATGATCGTCCCGAGCCCCTTTTCCGCCCGCTCGAACGCGTCCTTCACGAAGGCATCCAGCTCCGCGCCTTCGAAGACTTCCTTCAAGACGTCTGCGCCGGGGGCTTGCCAGGCCGAAGCGATCTCCACCTCCGCACCCGAAGCGGCCCGCACGGCGTCGCCCCATTCGAGCAGCTTGGACGCCATGTCGCGCCGGGTCTGGTCCTCGGAGGGGTCGATCGAGATGAGGACCTTCTGCGGGAGGTTGCCGTCGTCCCCGACCACCCAGACCGGGCACGGGCAGCGCCGGAAGAGATGGAGTGCCGTGGCGCCGAAGAAGACACGACCGGAATGGCTCAATCCCCGTGCCGGCTTCACGACGAGGTCGCAGCGGCGCTGATCGACGAGCTCGATCACGACGTCCCAGGGTACGCCCCAGCGCACCTCGATCTCGACCTCGAGCGGGGCATTCGCATCGGATCGAAGGGGTGCTGCGATGGCCTCGAGCGCGCGGGTCTCGCGGTCGACGAGCAGGGTTCGGAGCTTGTGTTCCGATTCGTTCCCGCCCGGCCCGCGCGACCAGCTCGCATTCTCCTCGAGCACGCGCACGAGCATCAGCGACGCACCGGTGCGCCTCGCGAGGGCCGCGGCGAGTCCGACGGCCCGGTGGCGATGATCTTCCGGCGGCGTGAAGACGAGGATTCGGTTCATGGGCCCCTCCGCAGGTGGGTTCACACCCCCTCCGCGTCCGGATCGGATGGCCCCGGCTGAAGCTTGATCGGATCGGTCGCCCCCCACTCGCGATTCGCCCCGCCGCCGTGTCGACGGGGCGCATGCACCGCTCGGCGGGCAGGTTATTGTCTGCCGCGGATGTCGTCCGCTCCGGATTCGCCGACCCTCAGCAGCGCCATGCCGATCGATCCCTCGGATCGGGTGGTCGCTCCGCTTTCCTTCCTGCTCTGCCTCGCGGAAAGGACCGGAACGCACGTCGATCCCGCCGCGGTCTCGGCCGTCGACGAGCACCGGGTGATCGAGTCGACCTGGCAGCAGACGCTCGAGGGGCAGTGTCGTCCGCTCGGGCTCCGGTCCCGGCGGGTTCTCTGGTCGGTGCGGGAGGCGTTTGGCGCGGCGAGCCGGGGCTGCGCGTTCGTGTCGATCCGGCCGGATCCAACGGGCCAGCGGCCCGAGCTCTTCGCGCTCGACCGGTCTTCGCGGCGCGAGGTCCGGGCATCCCTCGAGTCCGGAAAGAGCCGGATCCTCTCGTTCGCGGACCTCGTCGGATTCCTCGGCGGCGTCGATCCGGACGTGCCCATCAGCTGGCTCGTCGTCGAATGCCGGCATCCCGCGTCGGGCGCACGGATCGGGGCCGGATCCCATGCGGGCGGATCGGATCATGGCGGACACGATTCCGCCGAGATGTCGCCCGCGGCGCGCCTCGCGAGCCTGATCCGACCCGAGCGATCCGACCTCTGGGCGATCGTCGCGTTCGCGGCAGCGATCGGCGGCCTCAGCCTCGCGACGCCCATCGCCGTCCAGCAGCTCGTGAATTCGATCGCCTTCGGCGGCCTGATCCAGCCCGTCGTCGTGCTCGCGCTGCTCCTGCTCGCGGTGCTCGGATTCTCCGCCGCGATGTCGCTGGTCCAGACCTTCGTGATCGAGCTGATCCAGCAGCGGCTGTTCGTCCGTGTCGTCAGCGACGTCGCGGAGCGGATCCCGCGCGTGCTGCACCGGGCATTCGATCGCCAGCACGGGCCGGAGCTCGTGAACCGGATCTTCGAAGTGGTGACGGTCCAGAAATCGCTCTCGTCGCTCCTGCTCGAGGGTTCGGCGGCCGCGCTGCAGATCGCCGTCGGTCTCCTGATCCTCTCGTTCTACCACCCCTTGATGCTGGCCTTCAGCGCGCTCCTGATCGTGGGCATCGTGCTCGTCGTCGCAGTGCTCGGGCGGCGCGCGGTGCCGACGGCGATCGCCGAATCGAAGGCGAAATACGACGTCTTCGGCTGGCTCGAAGAGCTCGCGCGGCATCCCTCGACGTTCCGGGACGCCGATCAGCGCAGCTTCGCGCTCGGTCACGTGGACACGTTGGCGACGAGCTGGGTCGGTGCGCGGCGGGCGCATTTCCGGATCGTCCTGCGTCAGCACGCGGGCACCCTCGCGCTCCAGGTGGCGGCGAGCGCCGCGCTGCTGGCGCTGGGCGGAATGCTCGTGGTTCAGGGGCAGCTGACGCTCGGGCAGCTCGTCGCCTCGGAGCTCATCATCACCGCGATCGTCTCGACCGTCGCGAAGCTCGGCAAGCAGCTCGAACGCTTCTACGACCTGCTCGCCGCGACGGACAAGCTCTCGTTGCTATTCGATCTGCCGCTCGAGCGCGACGACGGCGACGAGCTCGTCCGGCCGGCGGGCGCGGCGGGGATCGATCTCGTCGGCGTCCATTTCGGCTACGGCGGCGATCCGGTCTTCGGCGGGCTCGATCTGCGCATCGAGGCCGGCGCCCGCGTCGCGATCACGGGTCCGACGGGCAGCGGGAAGAGCTCGCTGCTCGATCTCGTGTTCGGCCTGCGCGAGCCCTCGGCGGGCTACGTCGCGATCGACGGCCGCGACTATCGCGAGCTCTCGATCGAGTCGATCCGTGACGTCGTCGCCCTCGTGCGGGGGCGCGAGACCTTCGCCGGGACCGTTCGCGACAACGTCCGCGTAGGCGGGACCGGCTTCGACGACGCCGAGATGATGCGAGTGCTCGACGCGGTCGGCCTGCTCGAAGAGCTGAGGCAGATGCCGGAGGGGCTCGACACCGAGCTCTCGACGGACGGGCGCCCGCTCTCCCAGGTCCAGCTGACCCGCCTGATGATCGCGCGCGCGATCCTGCGCCGGCCGCGCGTCCTGCTCGTCGATCGCGTGCTCGAGGATTTCGACCAGGCGGCGCGCGCGCGGATCGGCGACATCCTCTTCGCGCCGGAAGCGCCGTGGACCGTGATCGTCGTCTCCGACCGCGAAGACGTCCTCGCCCGCTGCTCCCGCTGCATCGACCTCGGCCGAAACAGGCCCCCGAGCGAGCCGCACGGCCGCGCCGATTCCGGAGGCTCCCGATGAGCGGGCACGGCCGGCAATCGCCGCGCGTGGTCTCCTCCCTCCTGCTCGTCCAGGGGCCGGACGCCCTGCGGATCTTCTACCGCATCCTGTACGGCGCGATGGGCGCGACGCTGCTCGCACTCGTCGTCGTGCCGTGGCAGCAGAACGTGCCTGCGGCGGGGCGGGTCTCGGCGCTCGATCCCTTCGATCGGATCCAGACCGTCGCCTCGCCCGTCTCGGGGCGGGTCCAGAAGGCCTGGGTGATCGAGGGCACGCGCGTCCAGGAAGGCGACCGGCTGCTCGACATCGTCGATCTCGATCCGGAGATCGTCCAGCGACTCGACCAGCAGCGAGCGGCCCTCGAGAGTCAGCTCTCCGCGTCGCGCGAGAAGGTCCGGGTCTACCAGATGCAGGTCGAGGCTCTGACCCGCGCCCAGGAGCTGTCGATGCAGGCGGCTCGCAACCTCGTCGAGGTGGCCGGAGCCCGGGTTCGATCGGCGCAGCACGGTGTCGAGGCCGCCGAAGCCGCGGTCGCCCAGGCCGCACTCAACTACGAGCGCCAGAAGCAGCTCGTCGACGAGGGGCTCGCCGCGGCCCTCGAGTTCGAGGTCGCGGACCGCATCTACAAGCAGGCGAAGGCCGAGCTCTCGCAGGATCGACAGGCCCTCGAGGCGAGTCTCGAAGAGGAGAAGGCGCGCAAGGCGGAGCTCGGTCGCGTCCAGACCGAAGCGCAGGCGCGCATCGAATCCGCGCGCGCCGAGGAGCAGGGCGCCGAATCCGAAGCGGCGGGCAAGGAGCAGGAGCTCGCGAACCTCTCCGTCCGCATCGCGCAGCAGAACGCGCAGCACATCACGGCGCCCCGCTCGGGTACCGTCTTCCGTCTCTTTGCGAGCCCGGGCGCGGAGCTCGTGAAGGCCGGCGACCCGCTGGTCGCGCTGCTGCCGGATGCCCAGTCCCAGGCGGTGGAGCTCTGGGTCGACGGAAACGACGTGCCGCTGATGCGCGAAGGCCGGAGCGTGCGTCTGCAGTTCGAGGGCTGGCCGGGTGTGCAGTTCGGCGGCTGGCCTTCGGTCGCGGTCGGCACGTTCGGTGGGAAGGTGGCCGTCGTCGATTCGAGCGGAGACGGTCTCGGGCGGTTCCGGATCCTCGTGGTCCCCGATCCGGACGACGAGCCCTGGCCGAGCCCGCAATATCTTCGGCAGGGCGCCCGTGCGAACGGCTTCGTGCTGCTCGACCAGGTTTCGCTCGGGTACGAGCTCTGGCGCCAGGCGAACGGCTTCCCGCCGACCGTCGCGATGGCTCCGACGGAGACGATGCCCGGGACGAAGGGCGGAACGAGCGAAGCCGCCGTGAGCGGCGAAGAGTCGGGCTCGAAGAAATGACGGCGATGCCCGGGCGAACGCATCGATTTCGAGGGTTCGGAATCGGCCTGCTCCTCGCCTGCTTCGGGGGGCCCGGGCTCGCGGAGCCTCAGGCTGAAACGGGGGGCGAGAGCCCGTCCGGGTTGACGGAGGACGAGCTCGTCGTCTCCGGCGATCTGCCGCCCCCGCCCGCCTACGGCGACGACCTCGTGGTGGACGAACGCCGGCCTGCGCTGGGCCTCGACGAGGTCCTCGCTTCCGTGGACGAGGCGTTCCCCCTGCTGATCGCCGTTCGGCAGGAGCTCGAGATCGCGGAGGGGGACCTGCTCGCAGCCCGGGGCGGCTTCGATACGCGCCTCTTCGCGCGCGGCGAAGCCGCACCCACCGGATACTACGATCGCTACACGGCGGACCTGGGCATCGAGCAGCCGACGCGTCTCTGGGGAAGCCGGTTGTACGCCGGCTACCGCATCGGGCGCGGCGACTTCCCCTCCTATCTCGGCGGCGTCAAGACCAACGAGGACGGCGAGCTGCGGGCCGGCATCGAGATCCCGCTCTTGAAGGACGGCGCGATCGACGCGGCCCGGACGAATCTCCGGGCGAGCGAGATCAAGCGCCGAAGTGCCGATCCGCGCGTGGAGATCCGTCGTCTCGAGATCGTGCGCCAGGCGAGCGAAGCCTATTGGAACTGGGTCGCGATGGGCCTCAACGTCGACGTCGAGCGGCATCTGCTGCAGGCCGCCCAGGCCCGGCGCGCGCAGCTGGAGGGGCGAACCCGGCGCGGCGCGATTCCGGCGATCCAGGTGGTCGACAACGAGCGTCTGATCGTCGACCGGGAGATCCGACTGCGCGGGGCGCAGCGGGATGCGCTCGAGGCGGCCGTGACCCTCGCGCTCTATTTCCGGGATGCGCGCGGAGAGATGCAGATCCCGGATCGGGCCCGGCTGCCGCGCGACTTTCCCGAGGAGTCGATCGTGGGCGCGGATCGGCTCGCCGTCGACATCGCCGCGGCCTCCGAGCGCCATCCGATCCTGCGCGAGCTGACGCTGCGCCGGGACGGCCTGCTCGCGACGCTGGCGCTCAGCCGCAACGCCCTGCTCCCCGACCTGCGCGTCGGCGTCGAGGGCTCCCGCGATCTCGGCAAGAGCTCGGCGGGGATCGATTCGAGCGGCAGCCTCTCGGACAATCCGAAGGACGACACCGAGCTCAAGGCGACGATGCGCTTCGAGGTGCCCGCACTCCAGCGCGGCGCGCGCGGTCGGCTGGCCAGCAACCGCGCCGAGCTGATCCGGCTCGAGCAGGAGACGCGTTATGCGCGCGATGCCGTCGAGGCGGAGATCCGCCGATCGATGGCCGCGCTCGAGGCGGCCTTCGACCAGACCCGGCTCGCCCGGAAGAACTACGAGCTCGCCGCCCGGCTGCAGCTCGGCGAGGAGCGGAAGTTCGAGCTCGGATCGAGCAATCTGATCGACGTCAACATTCGCGAGATCCAGACGGCGGATGCGGCCCGGGCGCTGCTCTTCGCGCAGGCGGCCTATTTCCGGGCGCTCGCGCGTTATGCCGCCGCGATCGCGGATTCCAGCCCCCCGATCGGGCCGTCAGGCGATCGTTCCTGAGGCGCGCAGCTTCTCGATCTCGGCGGCGCTCTTGCCGAGCAAGCGCGAGAGCACCTCGTCCGTATGCTGCCCGACCTCGGGCGCCATCGTCGGGCACGGCGGCCGCTCGCCGTTCACGAACACCGGCAGCGGCAGCTGCTCGCAGCCGAGCTGCTCCGTCGGATAGAAACCCATCCGCACCTTGAACTGCGGATCCTCCGCGAGCGAAGCCTGGGTATTGCAGGGCGCGATCGTCGTGTTCTTCTCGTTCGCGAACGCGATCCAGTCGGCCACCGTGCGCGTCTTGAAGATGTCGCGCAGGATCGCCTGCAGCTCGAGGTTGTTGCGCGCGTGGTCCGCGTACTTCGAGCCCGGCCATTTCTCGAACAGATCCTGGCGCCCGATGCCCTCGCAGAAGTTCTTCCAGAACGCCTGCTCGCTCGCCATGAAGAGGATGTGGCCGTCCTTCGCCTCGTAGATCTGGTAGCGGACGCCGCCCCACATGCCGCCGAGCCCCGGCGGCCGGCGCTCGTAGTCGTCCGACGGGTTGCCCGTCACTTCGGTCTCGGGGCGCAGATACGCCCGCTCGGTCTCGATCCGGTACCAGTCCATGTAGGCCGAGGCGTCGGTCTGCGCGAGCTCGACCTCGCAGCCTTCGCCGGTCTCGCGCGCCCGGATGACGCCGGCGAGCACCGCCATCGCCCCCACCATCGGCCCGACGTTGATGCCGACGTTGGGCAACATCGGCGGGATCCGCTTGAAGCCCTGGTCGTCTTCCATCGGCTGCACGATGCCCGACCAGGTATCGAAGGCGATGCCGTGGCTCGGCAGGTCCCGATAGGGCCCGGTCGCGCCGAAGCCCGAGATCGTGCAGAAGACGAGCTTCGGATTGATCTTCGCGAGGTCCGCACGACCGAGGCCGAGCTTCGCGAGCGAGCCCGGCCGCATCGCTTCGACGACGACGTCGGCCGTGGCCACGAGCTCCTTGTAGAGCGCGATGCCTTCGGGCGATTTCAGGTCGATGCCCACGCTGCGCTTGCCGCGATGGATGTGCAGGTGCAGCAGCGAGACGCCCTTCACGATGGGCCAGGTCATCTGGCGGATGTAGTCGCCGGAGGGCGGCTCGACCTTGATGACGTCGGCGCCGAGGTCGGAGAGGAAGGTCGTGACGAGGCCGGGAATCAGGAGGCTCGATTCGATGATGCGAACGCCGGAGAGGAGCCTGGTCGGAGTGGTCATGTTCTTCCTGGCCGATTCGAGGACGCCCGTTCGCGCAGCCGGGCGGGGCGGGGCGGCGGGCGGGATCCTAGTCGGGTCGACTGATTCGACAATTCGACAGAGAATCGAAAGTTGATACGGTAACCAAATCAGCATCCCGGCGTCGAGGCACCTCGCGCCCGGCCGCCCCGCCTCCCGTTCCCAAGGAGCCCCGCCCTGGACCGCAGCCCGCCCTCGATCCGCCAGCTCGAATGCTTCGTCGCCGTCGCCGATCTCTCGAGCTACCGGCGCGCGGCCGAGCGGCTGCGCGCGAGCCAGCCGACGCTGACGAACCAGATCGCGGCCCTCGAATCCCTGATCGGCGTCCAGCTCTTCGAGCGATCCCGGGCCGGGACGGTCCTGACGCCGATCGGTCGGGAGCTGCTGCCGGGCGCGCGCCGGGTGCTCGAAGAGCTCCGCGGGCTCGTCGATCAGGCGGAATCCGCGTCGCGCGGGCCTTCCGGTACCTATCGCCTCGGCGTCACCCCGACGCTCGGCCCCTACTTCCTGCCCCACGTCCTGCCCGCGATCCACGAGCGTTATGCGGCGCTCCGCCTCTACGTGCGCGAAGGCCCCCCGCGCGCCCTCGAGGCCGGGCTCGCGAGCGGCGATTTCGACGTGATCCTGACGGCGCTTCCCGTCGAAGAGCCGCGGCTCACCGTCGTCCCGCTCTTTCGGGAAACCCTCAAGCTCGTGGTTCCCGCCGACCACCGCCTGGCGACGCTCGAACGTATCGACCGGAAGGATCTCGTCGGCGAATCGGTGCTGACGATCGAGGTGCATCATCATTTCCATCGCCAGATCGCCGAGCTCTGCGAACGCCTCGGCGCCCACATGCGGCGCGACTACGAAGGAACGAGCCTCGACAGCCTGCGGCAGATGATCGTGATGGGCATGGGCATCGCGTTCCTTCCGGCGCTCTACATCCGGAGCGAAATCCATCGCCCGCGCGAGCTCCGGATCGCGAGCGTGCACGGCGAAGTGCTCGAACGGACGCACGCGATGGCCTGGCGTTCGACGTCGCCGGGCAGGGCGCTCTTCCGCGAGCTGGCGAGTCAGCTCCAGGACAGGGCCCTGCGCGATTTTTCCGAGGATCTGCGGCCGGTGGAAACGGATCGGAGAAGCAAGCGGTGATCTCGGTTGTTCGCGATCGACGACCGAGGTAGCGTCTGATGCTATGCAGGCCCAGCGACTCGGCTCGATTTCGAAGCCGGCTTTCCTCCTCGGAGTGCTCTGGGCCCTGACGGCCGGCGCGGCCGCTGCCCAGACGGAGCCGCCGGTCGACGTGTCGGCATCGGGCCCCGCGACTGCAGCCGTCCGGACGGCGGGCGGCGAGCCGGCGGATGCGGAGGCCGCGGCGAGCGACGACCCCCGCACGATCCAGATCCGATCCCTGCTCGAAGGCGCGCTCGACGTCGCGATCGACCCCGCTTCGCTCTTCGACGTCGCGCTCGGAGACGAGTCGGAGATCGCGATCGAGAAGGCGCGGCTCGCCCTCGTCGTCGGGGCCGCCGAAGCCGCTGCCGAGCCGGTCGCTCCCGCTCCCGAGCCCGATTCCGCCGCCGCCGGTCGCGGTCGCGCGGCGGCCCCGCCGCCCGCACCGGGTCCGGCGCAGATCCGCTTGCAGGGCGATCTGGCCGAGCTCGCGACCGGTGAATGGCAGCGCCGGATCGGGCTGGACCGCGCAAGGCTCGCCTTCCTCTCCCTCCCGCGCGAGCGGCGCGACGAACTCCTCCGGATCCACGCCGATCGGCAGGAGGCGGCGATTCCGCGCGAGAGCCCGGAGGCGCGGCGCATCCGTGAAGCGGAGGAAGAGCGCCAGCGGGCGCTCGAGGCGGCGCGGATCGCCCGGACGGAGGCCGAGCGGCTGGTCCGCGAGGAGGAGGCGAGGCTGATCGCCGTGGGCGAGCGCGTCGGGCGTTTCGTCGCCGAGCTCGAGAAGAGCCGCGCGGCCCTCGCCGAGCGCCGCGACGTCGTGCTCGGATGGCAGCGCCGCGTGCGCGAAGCCGAGGGCGGATCCCACGCCGTGGCGGACGAGACCTACGATGCGCTTCGCCATGCCCTGCGGAGCGCGCGCGACGATTTCGACGCTGCGCTCTCGTCGCTTCGATCGCAGGATTCCGGAGCGCCCGAGCTGGGCGAAGACGCGCTGAGCGCAGTGCCCGACGACATCGATGCGAGCCATGTCCGCCAGCGGCGGGTCGCGCTCGCCGGGGAGATCGCCGCCGCGCAGCGCGCCGAGCGGGAGCTTCGGAAGGCGCGCGCCGAAGCCCTGATGTTCGAGATCGACGCGTTGAATCGGGAGCGCCTCGGCCTGCTGTCCGGGCTCTCTTCGGAAAAGCGCGGAGCGATCGTCGGCCTCACCGCCGCGGGCTTCGATCAGGCCCGCGCCGAGGTGCGCCACCTCTCTCTCGTCCTGCGATACCACGAGCACGCCTTCCGGACCTGGGTCACGGACCTGCGAAACGGGGGCCCCACCGTCGCCCATGCCTGGGACACTGCCCGGGTCCTGGTTCCCTGGACGATCTTCGCCGCCGTGTTCCTCTCGCTCCGGCGCCGCACGCCCGCGCTCGCTCGGGCCGCGCAGCTTCGCCTCGTCGCCGCCGACCGCGCCGCGCGGCGAACGTTCCCGAGCCCGCAGACGCGCGCGATGACCGTGCTCGGCCGTGTCCATGGCTCGCTCGAATGGATCTTGTTCTTCGCGGGCACGCTCTGGCTGCTGCCCGACCGGGCGTTCGACCTGCTGGAGGTCCAGATCGCGACGTCGGTCGCCGGCTGGATCCTGGGCGGGCGGCTGGTCGTGGGCGCGCTCAACGCGATCGCGGCCGTCTCCGGGACGACCGCCGTCTACGAAGACAAGGCGATCGCCGAGCTCCGTTTGCGCTCGCTCGGGTTCGTCGGGAAGACGATCGTCGTGTTCGCGCTCGTGCTGGTCTTGAGCGACCGGCTGGTCGGACGGGGAACGATCTACAGCTGGGCCTTCTCCCTCTGCTGGTTCGCGGCGATTCCCGTCTTCCTGGTGCTCATCCGCTGGTGGCGCGGGGCGATCTTCTCGCGGATCGATCGCGTGCGGCGCAAGTCGAAGCTGGAGGCCTGGGTCCTCGCGAACCGGGAGGGATGGCAGAGCTTCCTGGCGGCGATGGTGGGCGGGGTCCATCTCGTCGTGACCCAGACGCGCAAGGTCGTCGCACGCTGGATGTCCGGATTCGAGACCGCGAGGCGGGTCCACGCCTACCTCTTCCAGCTCGAGATCGAACGCAAGGGAGAGACGAACCGGGGCTCGGTGCTCCGTCCGATCGAGCCCGAGACGCTCGAGCTGCTCCATCCGGAACGGCCCCACGAGCGCTGGCTGTCGTCGCCGGCGGACGACGTGCTGAAATCCCTCGTCGACCGCGCCCTGAAGAAGAGGGGAGGCGTCGTCGCCGTCATCGGCAGCCGGGGCATGGGGAAGTCGGCGATCGTGCGCGAGGCGAGGGCGCGCATCGATGGCAGCGTGACGGTCACCTGCCGCCCGGACACGACCCTCGAGGTGGTCCGGGCCGCGCTCGCGCGCGAAGAGGCGACGGAATCGGAGCAATCGGGGGGCTCGGACGGCTCGTCCGGATCGAGCGATTCGGCTGCCTTTCGCGGCGCCGGTGCTCCCGATGCCCTTCCGGCGCTGGTGATGCTCGACGATGCCCACGCGCTCGTCCGGCTCGTCATCGGCGGCCTGCACGTCTTCGACGAGATCAGCATGTTCGCGCGCGCGAACGACGAGCGGACGCTCTGGGTCTTCGCGATCGATGCGTCCGTCTGGCCCTACCTCGAGCGCTCGCGGGATTCGCGACCGCTCTTCGACGAAGTCCTCGAGCTCGAGCCCTGGAACGAAGCGCAGATCGGCGCCCTGCTGATGCAGCGCTGCAGCCGGGCGGAGATCACGCCGGTCTTCGACGATCTGATCGATCGCCTCCCGCTCGGTGCCGACGAGCTCGATCGCTACGACGCCGTGCAGGCAAAGCGCGCGGGCTACGAGCGCATGCTCTGGGATCATTCGGGCGGCAATCCGGGCATCGCGCTCGAGGTCTGGCGGTCGTCGCTCGCCCAGGATGCCGCGGGGAGCGTTCGCGTCCGCTCGCTCCAGGTGCCCGATGCGTCGTTGCTCGAAGCGCTCCCGGATGCGGCGCTGTTCGTCCTGCGCGCCATCGTCCAGTCGACGCCCTCGACGCCCGAGGATCTGGCGCAGACGACCCGACTGCCCGCGGCGGACGTCCTCGACATGATCCGTTTCGGCGAAGCGAAGGGTCTGTTCGTCGCGGAGAACGGACGCATCCGCGTCGCCTGGAGCTGGCTGCGCCCGGTCATGCGCCTGCTCGAGCGCCGCCGCCTGATGAGGGCGCAATGAAGAGCGCAACCAAGAGAAGACGAACGCCCGCGCGAAGCCGCCTCGCGTTCCTGCCCGGAGCGATCGCTGCCCTCGCGGCGGCGGGCCCGGCGCACGCGCAGGACGCGCCCGACATCGGACAGATCGCGGAGCTGATCCAATGGGGAGGCGTCACGGCTTCGATCCCCGTGCTCTTCCTGGCGTATTTCGCGATCCGCCTCGTCGAGGGCTTCGGGAACCAGCTGGGCGAGCGGTTCACGGGCCATCGTCCGACGATCCAGAAGGTCCAGACCTCGATCCGGTTCCTGATCTATCTGGTCACGCTGGTGATCGTCACCGGCCTCTCGATCCGCCTCGACGCGACGGCGCTGACCGTCATCGGCGGCGCGCTCGCCTTCGCCGTCGGCTTCGCGCTGCGCGATCTCGTCGCCTCCGTCATCGCCGGCATCACGATCATGTTCGATCGCCCGTTCCAGGTGGGCGATCGCGTGTCGTACGGCGGCGAGTACGGCGACATCACGAAGATCGGCCTGCGCAGCGTGCGCATGAACACCCTCGACCACAACGTCATCACGATCCCGAACAACCGCATCTTCACCGACGTCCCGGCGAGCGGGAACTACGGTCTGCTCGAGATGCAGGTCCCGATGGATTTCTACGTCGGTGTGGATCAGGACGTCCAGAAGGCGATCGAAATCGTGCGGGAGGCCTGTCTCACGAGCCCGTACGTGTTCCTCGAGCATCCGGTCCCCGTGCTGGTGAAGCAGGAGATCCTCCAGGATTATTTCGCGATCCATCTCAAGGCGCGTCCCTACGTCTTCGACTGTCGCTACGAAAAGCCCTTCGAGACGGACGTCCACCTGCGCGTGCTCGAGGCCTTCCGCCTGCATTCGATCGAAGCCCCCGCCGTCCTGCTCCGCCGCGGTGCCGACGCCCGGGGAAGGCGATCGCACGAGGATCCGCCGGCGTGACGCACGTTCGCTAGTGTCCCATCCGGGAAATACGCTGTCGAAGTCGTGGGGACACAGAAGCACCCCGGAGTGCACCGAGAACGTGCCGTCGGGCCGCTCGCAAGGCGCGCGACCGAGCCATGGCCGTCGTCATGGTGAGGGAGCGCAACGCGGCGAGCGGCCCGACGGCGCGTTCGAATGCAAGCGTATTTCCTGGATGGGACACTAGGATCGCGCTTCGCCGAGCCGCGGCGCGCGGCCGAGACGAGCGGAGACCCATGACGAAACTCGAGCCGGCGGGCGATCCGGGCAGCCTGCGATTCGGTGCCTATCACGTCATCTTCGAGAGCGAGCCGGGCTGGGGCCGGGTCTTCGATGCGGTCCTGATCGCGGCGATCCTGGCGAGCGTCCTCGCCGTCCTGCTCGAATCGGTGCCCGAGATCCGCCTCCGGCATGCCGGCGTGCTCGTCGCCTGCGAGTGGCTCTTCACGGCCCTCTTCACGGTCGAATACGTCGCGCGCCTCGCCTGTCTGCGCAATCCGGGGGCCTATGCGCGGAGCTTCTTCGGCGTCGTCGACGTCCTCTCCGTCCTCCCGGCCTATTTGAGCCTCGTACTGCCCGGAGGCCATTTCCTGACGGTCGTCCGGATCCTCCGCGTGATCCGCGTGTTCCGGGTCTTCAAGCTCGCGCGCTACACGAGCGAGGCGAACGTGCTGCTCTCGGCGCTGAACGCCTCCCGCTTCAAGATCTCGGTCTTCCTCGTCGCGATCGTCAGCATCGTCGTCGTGGTCGGTTCGCTGATGTACATGATCGAGGGGCCGGAGCACGGATTCACCAGCATTCCCAGCGGGATCTACTGGGCGATCGTGACCTTGACGACCGTCGGCTTCGGCGACATCACGCCCCAGACCGCGCTCGGACGAACCCTCGCTTCGATCGTCATGATCATGGGCTACGGGATCATCGCGGTCCCGACGGGCATCATCACTGCCGAAATCGCAGCTTCCTCGCGTGATTCGTCGGGCGCATCCGGCGCATCAAGCGCGTCGGGCGCGCTGGTCTTTTCGGTCGCATCCGGGGGCGTGCAGACGTGCGGCGATTGCGGCTCCGTCGACCGGGAGCCCGAGGCGCGCTTCTGTCGTCGCTGCGGTGTTCCGCTGCTGCGCAGCGATGGGGGGGCAGCATGACATCCGGGCTTCTGAGCCGCACGGGCCTCGTCCAGCTCGCCGACATCGGCCTCGTGATGCTCGCGGCGACGCTGGTCTATTTCGTCGTCCGCTGGGGGCTGCTGCGGGCCGTTCGCCGGCTGGTCGAGCGATCTTCGACGCATTGGGACGACGCGCTGCTCGAGGCCCGCTTCTTCGCGCGCCTGGCGCACATCGCCCCGGCCTTCGTCGTCTTCCAGGGCCTCGAGCTGATCGAGGGCCTGCCCGATCCCGTCGTCGATCTCGGCCGCCGTGCGGCCATCTCCGTCATGATCCTCGTCGGCGCGCTCGCGCTCACGAGCTTTCTCGCGGCGGCCGAAGCGATCTACGACCGCCATCCCGAGTACCGCGAGCGGCCGATCAAGAGCTACCTCCAGGTCATCGCCCTCTTCGTGTACTTCGCGGCGGGGCTCCTGATCCTCGCGGCCCTCATGAACCGCTCGCCCTGGATCTTCCTCTCGGGCATCGGCGCCATGACGGCCGTGCTGATGCTCGTCTTCCGCGACACGCTGCTCTCGCTGACGGCCAGCGTCCAGCTCGCGAGCAACGACATGCTCCGCGTCGGCGACTGGATCGAGATGCCGGCGCTCGGAGCCGACGGCGACGTCCTCGAGATCGCGCTGCACACGGTGAAGGTCCAGAACTTCGACAAGACGATCACGACGATTCCGACCTATCGCCTGATCAGCGACTCGTTCAAGAACTGGCGCGGCATGTCCAGCTCGGGCGCGCGCCGGATCAAGCGGAGCGTCTGGATCGATCTGCAGACGATCCGCTTCCTGACGGACGAGGAGATCGAACGCTTCGGCCGCTGGTCCCATCTCGCCGAGTACATCGAGGGCAAGCGGGACGAGCTCGCCCGGGCGGAGCAGTCCGCGGAGGTCCGGCCGGGGGTCGACGCCGATCGCCGCCGCCTGACGAACCTCGGGACCTTTCGCGCATTCGTGCTCGAGCTGCTGCGGCGCCATCCGGACATCCACCAATCGGGCCATTCGCTGATGGTCCGGCAGCTCCCGGCGACCTCCGAGGGTGTTCCGATCGAGATCTACTGCTTCTCGCGGCTCACCGAATGGGTCGCCTACGAACGGCTCCAATCGGATCTCTTCGATCGGATCCTGGCGACGGTGCCCGCGTTCGGGCTGCGGGTCTTCCAGGCGCCCTCGGGCGCGGATTTCACGCTCCTGCTCCGAGGGGCCACGGAGGCTCGCGACGGCGCGAGCGCGAGTCCCGGCGGCCGCGCGAGCGCAGCCGCGCGCCCGGGCGAGGCCGGCGGCGAGGAGAGCGGCGAAACGGGCCGCGAGCCGGCCCGCTGAATCCCCCGCCGATTCAGTAGCTGCCTTCCGGATCGTCCTCGCCGAGCCACTGCACCCGGTAGAGATCCGTGCGGCGATCGGCCCAGGGCCGGACCGTTCCCGTGTGGAGGTTGCGCTGAAGCAGCTCGGTGTCGACGTCGTGCGTCAGCACGGTCTCGATGTTGGGCGTGCTCTCCGCGGCGATCGCGTCGCGTGCGAAGCCGACGTCGGAGGGCGTGAAGATGCCGCACTGCGAGTAGTGGATGTCGGCGTTCTCGACGGACGGCAGGTTGCCGGCGCAGCCCGCGATCGAGACGTAGACCTGGTTCTCGATCGCGCGCGCCTGGGCGCAGCTGCGCACGCGCAGGTACCCGAGCCGATCGTTCGTGTTGAAGGGGACGAAGATCGACTTCGCGCCGCGCGCCACCGCCGCGCGCGCGAGCTCGGGGAACTCGATGTCGTAGCAGATGAGGATCGCGATCTTGCCGCGATCCGTGTCCATCACGTTGACGCTCCTGCCGGGCTGCACGCCCCACCATTGCCGCTCGTTCGGCGTGACGTGGATCTTGTACTGCTTGTCGATCGAACCATCGCGGCGGAACAGGAACGCGACGTTGTAGAGATCTTCCTGCTCCTCGACGAAGGTCGACCCCGCGATCACGTTGACGTTGTATTTCAGGGCGAGGTCGGAGAAGAGCTCGAGATAGCGCGGCGTGTACTCGGCGAGGCGCCGTGCAGCGAGGCCGGGCTGCTTCTCGTCGACGAGCGAGAGCAGCTGCGTCGTGAAGAGCTCGGGCAGGAGCACGAAGTCGGAATGGTAGTCGCCGGCCGTGTCGACGTAGAAGGCGCATTGGCGCGCGAACTCGTCGAAGGACTCGACGCGGCGCATGAGGTACTGCACGAGGCTGATGCGCTGGTTCCAGACCGAGCGCAGCTTGCGGCCCGGATTCGGGCGGTAGTCGAGATTGCTCCACTCGAGATAGGACGCGTATCCGCGGGATTCGGCGTCGGAGGGAAGATAGTCGGGGATCAGTCCCTGGAGCGCGAATCCGTTCGAGAGCTGGGCCGTCAGGACCGGATCGTAGAGCTTGCGGGCGATCACCTGCTCGACGTATTCGGTCGCGGAGAGCTCGTTCGCATGGGCGCCGTAGCCCGGGATGCGCCCGCCGATGATGATGCGGCGCAGGTTCTTCTCGCGCGCGAGATTCTTGCGCGCCTCGTAGAGGCGGCGCGAGAGGCGATAGCCCCGGAATTCGGGGTCGACCATGATTTCGATGCCGTAGAGCGTGTCGCCCGATGCTTCGTGGTTCCGGATGAAGCCTTCGTCGGCGATCTGATGCCAGCTGTGCCAATCGTCGTAGTCGCCGAAATCGACGATCAGGCTCGAAGAGGAGGCGACGATCTCACCGTCGTACTCGAGGCAGATCTGGCCTTCCGGAAAGATCGTGATCTGGCTCTCGAACTGCGCGCGGCTCCAGGATTTCTGGCCGGGGAAGCAGCGGGCCTCGAGTGCGGTGACCGCTTCGTAGTCCTGCTTCCGGAGCGGTCGCGAGACGAGCTTCGATTCGAATTCCGTGAGGTCGATCGCATCTTTCAAATGGCTTGCTCCAGTGGTTGCGCGGAGGACCAGCCTAGCGCATCGATCGTGGAGCCCGGTTCGATCCCCGCGCAGGGCCGCTCACGAGCGGCTGCGACGGCGGGTCGGGCTGCGCCGCGGCGGCGCGCTCGCTGAATCTTCACTTCTCGCGATCGCGCCGACGTCGAGGATCGGCGATGCGTCGATCTCCTCCGCGCCCAGCAGGGAGGTGATGCGTTCGAGCGCGGCCACGAGATAGCCCTGCTCCCAGCTCGGCAGCTTCTGGAAGCGGGTCTCGAAGCGCTCCTGGAGCAGGTCGGGCATGGAGTCGAGGAATGCGCGGCCGGTCTGCGTCAACGAGACCCAGACCTGCCGCCGATCGCCTTCGCCGCGCTTTCGGACCGCGAGGTTCGCGGACTCGAGGCTGTCGAGGAGCGTGCTGATCGTCGCTTGCGACATGCTCGCCCGCTCGGCGATCTGCCCCGCCGTCGCTTCGCCGGCCTGGGCGAGGATGCGCAGCACGATGACCTGGGAAGCCGTCGTCCCGAGATCGCGCGCGAGTCCGCGGGAGTGGGTTTCCGTGACCCGGATGATGCGCCGGAGTGCGATCAGCGCCTGCTCTGCCAGCTCGACCATGAAGTACGACGCCCTCTCCGCGCGAAAAAAGAGCACGAGTGTAGCCGTGTCCCGGAGGCGCTCCTGCGCGGAGCGAATCGGGCACCCAGGGGGGTGTGTCGGAAGATACTTTTGAAATCGAAATAAAATCCGATACACTGCCCGACCCATCGAGAGGGTCGATGAGTCAGAAAGGGCCGTAAAATCCATGAAAACCATTGATATCGGCCAGTTTAGAGCACGCAGCGGCGAAAGGTCAGGTCAGATAAAGATTCAGAAATCGAAGGAAAAACCCTCCGGCCAGACGGTGGAGCCAGTCGGGACGGCCCGGATCATCCGGCCCCCGACGATGCAGGACGGCGTCGCCGTCCACGATCTCATCCGCTCCTGTCCGCCACTCGACATCAACTCGCTCTACTGCAACCTGCTCCAGTGCACGCATTTCGCGTCGACCTGCGCGATCGCGATCGACGCGACCGACGGCGAATCCGTCCTCGGCTGGCTCTCGGCCCATCGCCCACCGACCGAACCGGAGACGCTCTTCGTCTGGCAGGTGGCGGTCGCACCCGCGGCGCGGCGCACGCGCCTCGCCCACGCGCTGCTGGACGACATCCTCGCGCGGGACGCCTGCGATGGCGTCGCTCGGGTCGGTGCCTCGGTGACGGCCACCAACGTGGCCTCGCTCGGATTCTTCGAGAGCTTCGCCCAGAGCCGGGGCTCGCGGGTCGAGCTCACGCCGTGGCTCGACGAGAGCGAAGCCTTCCAATCGCGGCACGACAGTGAATGGTCCATTCGGATCGACGGTATCGAAGCGGGGCGTCAGCCCCCGATCCAGGTCGACCTCGCCGGTCGACGAGAAAGGGGGAGAGCATGAATGCGAGAATCGACGTGGCCCGGAATCGGAACGAGTCCCGGAATCCGGGCGGGCCGGTCCGGACGCCCGCGAAGTCGACGATCTTCGAGCGCAGGGAATCGGCCGTCCGCAGCTATTCGCGGAGCTTCCCCGTGCTGTTCGACCGGGCGGAGGGAACCCGGATCTTCGATGCGCGGGGTCGATCCTATCTCGACTTCCTGTCCGGCTGTTCGACGCTGAACTACGGACACAATCATCCCGCCCTCAAGGAAGCCCTGATCCGCTACATCGAATCCGACGGGATCAGCTGCGGGCTCGATCTCTTCACGCGTGCGAAGAGCGAGTTTCTCGAAGCGTTCGAGGGGCGGGTCCTCCGGCCCCGCCAGCTCGACTACATCGTGCAGTTTCCGGGGCCGACGGGGACCAACGCGGTCGAAGCGGCGCTGAAGCTGGCGCGCAAGGTGACGGGGCGACGCAACGTCATCGCCTTCACGAACGGGTTCCACGGCGTGACGCTCGGCGCGCTGGCCTGCACGGGCAATCGGCTGCACCGCCTGGACGGCGAGCTGCCGCTCGGAGGGGTGACCCGGATTCCGTATGCGGGCTATCTCGGAGAGGATTTCGACGGTCTCGCCCTGCTGGAGAAGATGCTCGAGGATCCGTCGAGCGGCGTCGATCGGCCGGCGGCGATCATCCTCGAGACCGTGCAGGGCGAGGGCGGCCTCAACGTGGCGAGCGCCGAATGGCTGCGCCGGGTCGAGGCGATCGCTCGCAGCTCGGGCGCGCTCCTCATCGTCGACGACATCCAGGCCGGCATCGGGCGGACGGGCCATTTCTTCAGCTTCGAGTTCGCGGGGATCCGGCCGGACATCGTGACGATGGCGAAATCGCTCTCGGGCTACGGGCTGCCGATGGCGGCCGTGCTGATCCGCCGCGATCTCGATCATTGGGCCGCCGGCGAGCACAACGGCACCTTCCGCGGAAACAGCTCCGCGTTCGTGACCGCCACGGCGGCGCTCGGGCATTTCTGGCAGGACGACGCGTTCGCCGCTCGCACGCGAGAGCTCGGAAAGATGCTCCGGCTGCGCCTCGATTCGCTCGTGATGCAGTTCCCCGAGCTGCTGCGCAAGGGACGCGGGATGATGCAGGGCATCGAGATGCCTTCGGGCGAGATGGCTTCGCGGGTCGTCGAGCTCGCGTTCGCCGAGGGGCTGATCATCGAGACGAGCGGTCCGCGCGGCGAGGTCGTCAAGATCCTCGCTCCGCTGATCATCGAGGAGGACGAGCTCGACGAAGGGCTGCAGATCCTCTTCGACGCCATCGGTGCGGCCCGCAAGGAGGGACTCTCGTCGTGATCGTACGCAAGCTCTCCGATGCCGCCGGGACCGATCGGGACGTGCGAACCACGTCGTGGCGGAGCCTGCGCCTGATCCTCGCCGAGGACGGGATGGGATTCTCGTTCCACGTGACGACGATCGACGCCGGCAGCTCGATCGACATGCAGTATCTCAACCATCTCGAGTCCGTCTACTGCATCGAAGGGCAGGGCGCGATCGAAGATCTCGCCCGCGGCGAGCGCCACGAGATCGAGCCGGGCGTCGTGTACGCGCTCGATCAGCACGATCGCCATCGGCTCCATGCGACGACGAAGCTGGTGCTCGCCTGCGTGTTCAACCCGCCTCTCCATGGCCGGGAAGTCCACGACCGCAGCGGCAGCTATCCGGCGGTCGACGCCGGGTCGCATGGAGCCTCTTCTTCTCCTCCTCCCGCGGCGGCTCATCCGGAGGGGCCATGAGCGCGGAGGCCTACGCGAGCCGATCGGCGCTGGCGGCGCCGTCGCGCAAACGTCAGGAGCCGGTCGTCTGGTCGACCTGGCGCCCGGGTTCGCCGCTGCGCATCGGCGAGAAGCTGGCCTTCGAGGAGAACGGCTATCTCGTCTTCCGCCGGCGCTTCTCCGCGAACGAGGTCGCGCGGCTGCGGGAAGAGGCCGATCGCCTGCAGAGCGGCGCGGCGGATCTCGTCGATCCGGAAACCCTCGTGCGGGAGCCGGGCGGCGATTCGATCCGTTCGATCTTCGAGACGCATCGCCAGAGCGACGTCTTCCGCGAGCTCACCGCCGACGTCCGGCTGCTCGACGTCGCGCGCTGGCTGCTCGGCGACGACGTCTACATCCACCAATCGCGGCTGAACTACAAGCCGGGCTTCGAAGGCGAGACCTTCCCCTGGCATTCGGATTTCGAGACCTGGCACGTCGAGGACGGCATGCCGGCGATGCGCGCCGTCTCCGCCTCCATCCTGCTCGACGACAACACCGCCTGCAACGGCCCCCTGATGGTGATCCCCGGCTCGCATCTGCGCTTCTTTCCCTGCGCCGGCGAGACGCCGGAAGATCACTACCTCGAGTCGCTCCGGCGTCAGCGCTATGGCGTTCCGGATCCGGATCTCCTGACGGAGCTCGCCCGGACCTACGGGATCGAGGCCTTGACCGGGGAAGCCGGGACGGTCGTCTTCTTCGACTGCAATCTGCTCCACGCCTCCGCAGGCAACATCACGCCGCTGCCGCGCTCGAATCTCTTCCTCGTCTACAACGCGGTCTCGAATCAGCTGGGTGATCCGCAGGATGGCCTGCGCCCCCGGCCCGAGTTCCTCGCCAGTCGTCGGTTCGAGCCCATCGGGCGATGACGCTCTGGGTCTTCCTCGGGCTGATGGGGATCTTCCTCGCGATCGGCATCGCGTCGGTCCATCTCAGCCGGGGCACCGTCGACGACTACTATGTCGCGAGCCGATCGGTCGGGCCGGCGCTCTCGGGCCTGTCGGCCGTGGCGACCAACAACAGCGGCTACATGTTCATCGGCGTGATCGGCTTCACGTACACGAACGGCCTCTCGGCGTTCTGGCTGATGTTCGGCTGGATCCTGGGCGATTTCCTGGCCTCGCTCGCGATCCATGCACGGCTGCGCAGGGCCACCGAGCTGGCCAACGAGCGGTCCTACGTCGGCGCGCTCTCGCGCTGGATGGGAAGCGTCGACTTCACGCTCTGGCGACGGATCGCCTCCGTGACCTCCCTCGTCTTCCTCGGCGTCTACTCGGCGGCCCAGATCAAGGCGGGCTCGAAGGCCCTCCACGGCGTGCTCGGCTGGGATCCCGCCGTCGGCGCCGTGCTCGTCGCGCTGGTCGTGCTCGTCTACAGCACCGCCGGTGGCATTCGTGCTTCGATCTGGACGGACGCCGCGCAGTCGTTCGTGATGCTCGGCGCCATGGGGATCCTCTGCTATGCGGCGGTCGATTCTCGGGGTGGCTTCGCCGAGGTCGTCGGCCAGATGCGCGAGATTCCGGGCTTCCTCGACTGGATGCCGCGGGATCTGCTCCTGCCCGGTGCACCGGGTCTGCTGCTCTTCATCGTGGGCTGGCTCTTCGCGGGTCTCAGCGTGATCGGGCAACCCCACGTGATGGTGCGCTTCATGGCGCTCGACGACGAGCGCCATCTGCGCGCCGCGCGCGCCTGGTACTACAGCTATTTCATCGCGTTCTACGCGCTCGCGACCGCGGTCGGCATGCTGGCCCGGCTCGAGCTGCCGGAGCTGGCCTCGCTCGATCCGGAGCTGGCGCTGCCGACGATGTCGGTGGCCCTGCTGCATCCGGCGATGGTCGGTGTGCTGCTCGCGGGGATCTTCGCGGCGACGATGTCGACGGCGGACTCCCTGGTGCTGGCGTGCTCGGCGACCTTGACGAGCGATCTGCCGAAGTCGCCCTGGGACCGGGCCTGGCAGGCGAAGCTCGCGACGGCGGCGACGGCGGGGTTCGCGCTCGTGATCGCCCTCTCGGGCAATCGCAGCGTCTTCGAGCTGGTCGTGCTCGCCTGGTCGACGCTGGCCTGCGCGTTCGCACCGCTGCTGGTCGTCTACGCGCTCGGCCGCCGGATCGACGAAGCGACCGCGCTCGCGATGCTCTTCGGCGCGATCGGCGTCGCGCTCTTCTGGCGCTGGCTCGGCTGGCACGACGCCGTCTACGAAGGGCTGCCGGGGATCGTGACGGGGACGGCGATCGGGTTGGCGGGCGCCGGTCGGCTCGCCCGGCGGGCGGTCAATCCCCCGACGCCTTCGTCTTCAGCTCCGTCGCATGTTCGGTCATGAATGCGCGGATCTCCGGCTCCATGCCGAGGATGCGTTCCCACTCCTCCTTGTAGAAGGTGACCGGGAATCGGCGGATGCCGTACAGCGAGACGCCGCCCTTCTCGCTCACCTGGAGCCGCAGCCCGCGACGCCCCTGGTTCTTCAGGGCCTCGTTCTCGGCGCGCAGCCGCTCGAGCTCCCGGCGCAGCTCGTCGTCCTGCTCGGTCATCGCGATTCCTCCCCGCCCGGATCGGCGGCGGGCGGACGATAGCGCCGAGTCGATTGCCCGGAGCCGAGCCGCCTGCCAAGCTCGCGCGCATTCCAGCGGAGGCGGGCGCATGGCGAAGTTCGAGATCGAGGCGATCGGCCGGGTCGAGGCCGAGCGCAAGCTCCCGATCGACGACGATTGGGGGAACTCGGAGGCCGGGATCGTGCTGGATGCGCGCTTCGGGGAAGACGCGCTCGCCGGGATCGAGAGCTTCTCCCACGTCGAGGTGATCTTCGTGTTCGACCGGGTCGATCCGGCGAAGATCGTCTCGGGCGCGCGCCATCCCCGGGGCGAGAAGGCCTGGCCCGCGGTCGGCATCTTCGCCCAGCGCGGGAAGAACCGGCCGAACCGGCTCGGCAGCACGATCTGCCGGGTCGTCCGCCGCGAGGGCCGACGGCTCGTCGTCGCCGAGCTCGACGCGATCGACGGGACGCCGGTCGTCGATCTGAAGCCGGTGATGCAGGAGTTCCTGCCGCGGGAGCCGGTCCGGCAGCCGGCCTGGTCCTCGGAGCTGATGCGGGCGTATTGGCGGCGACCGGAGTAGGGCGCCGGGCGACTTCGGTTCGTCCGCTCGGCAGGGCGGGGCGTTCGAAGGCCCCGGCGCGGTCCGGATCCGGGATTCCGCGAGCCGAATCGGCGGGTTGCCCGTGTTTTGTCGGGATGGGCGGACAAACGCCCGACAAAACCAGAATTTCCACGCTGATCCGGATGCTTGAGACAGTTTTGTCAGCGGACGATGAACGCCGGGAACGCCGGTGCCGAGATACGACCCCGGCCGCGGGGATCCGGTAGTCTCCGAAAACGCATCCAGCGAGGGGGGCCTGTTTGGCGCAATCGCGTGGTCGATGGGCGGCAGCCGCGATCGGGATCGGAGCCGGCATCGTCTGGCTCTCGCGCGTTCCGTACGCGGCGGTGTTCGGGGCGATTCCGCTCGTCCTGATCGGTGGGCTGCTGGCGGGCGCCGCCGTCGCGTCCCTGCTCCGGCCCGGCGATCGCCGGGGGACGGAGGTCGGCGCGCTGGTGGGGCTCGCGGGCGTCGTTCTCGCCCTGCCGCTCGCCCTGGCGGTGGGTCTGCTCCCGGCCCTCCTGCTCGCAGCGAGCGCCGCGCTCGCCGCGCTCGCCGCCGGATATCGGGCGGTCGAGCTCGAGGCCCCGCAAGACGACATCCCGACCGTCCAGCGCAGCTGGCCGCTCGCCGCCAAGATCGCCGCCGACGAAGCCCTGCTCGGGCTCGAGCTCTCGCAGCGCCGGGGATTCGCGGGCGACGCCGAGCTCCTCCGCTGCGTCGAAGAGGTCGCACTCGCGCGTGAGTCGTTCGCGCATCAGGGCTTCCTCGCGGCGCCCGAGACCTATCATGTCGCGCCGCCGCCGCTCGTCGATCCCGAGATCCGGACGCGCCGCATCGCGGGCCGCGCGATCGAGATCCTCCGCTTCGAGAGCGGCTATGCGCCGCGCGAGGGCGAGCCGGGCCGCGAGCGCTGGCTCGGCTACGGCAGCTGTCGCGACGCCTTCGCCTACGTCGTTCGCGGCGGCGGCGCCGGCCGCCCCTGGCTCGTCTGCACCAACGGCTACCGCATGGGGCACCTCGCGATCGACGCGCGCGTCTTCGAGCGCTTCTACGGCCGTCTCGGCCTCAACGTCCTGATCCCGGTTCTTCCCCTGCACGGCCCGCGCCGCCGTGCCCGCCACTCGGGCACCGGTTTTCTCGGTCTCGACGTCCTCGACACGCTCCACGCCGAAGCGCAGGCCGTCTGGGACATCCGTCGCCTGATCGGCTGGATCCGCGCGCAGGAGCCCGGCGCGATCGGCGCCCTCGGCCTCTCGCTCGGCGGCTACACGACGGCCGTCTACACGAGCATCGAAGAAGGTCTCGCCTGCGCGATCCCGGGCATCCCGCTCAGCGACATCCCGCGGATGCTCGCGCGCCACGCGGTGCCCCGGCAGCTCGAGCGCGCGCTGCGGAGCGGCTATTCCCTCGAGCACGCCGCCGACGTGCTGCGCGTCGTCTCGCCCCTCGCCCTCGCGCCGAAGGTGCCGAAGGCCGGGCGGATGCTCTTCGGCGCGGTCGCCGATCGCCTCGTCACCCCCGATCAGGTGCGCGATCTCTGGCGCCATTGGGAGGAGCCCGAGATCGTCTGGTACCAGGGCGGACACGTCACGTTCCGCCTCGAGCGCAGCGTCTTCGCCGGAATCGACCGGACGCTGCGCCGCACGGGGCTGATCGCGAGCGAGCCGACGAGCGAGCTCGCCGGAGCCCGTGATCCGGTGGCGTCGGAAGCGGAGGAGCAGCGCGCATGACGACGAAGCGGAGTTATGCCCTCGACGATCGCTATCTCGCCGACGAGGGGCGTGTCTTCCTGACGGGGATCCAGGCCCTCGCGCGCCTGCCCCTCGAGCAGCTGCGGGTCGACCGGCGCAGCGGCCTGAACACGGCGGCGTTCGTCTCGGGCTATCCCGGATCGCCGCTCGGGGGCTACGACCGCGCGATCGCCGACGCTGCGCGCCTCGCGCCCGAGCTGCCGATCGTCTGTCGGCCGGCCATGAACGAGGAGTTCGCCGCGAGCGCCGTGATGGGTTCGCAGCTCGCCGCGGCCCAGCCCGATTGCCGCTTCGACGGGATCGTCGGGCTCTGGTACGGCAAGGCGCCGGGCGTCGATCGGGCCAGCGATGCGCTCCGCCATGCGGTCTACGCCGGGACCTCGATGCACGGCGGTGCCGTCGCGATCGTCGGGGACGATCCCGCGGCGAAGAGCTCGACGGTCCCGTCGTCGTCCGCGGGCAGCCTGACCGACATGCACGTCCCGCTGCTCTATCCCGGCGATCCCGCGGAGGCGCTCGATCTCGGCCGTCATGCGATCGCGCTTTCGCGGGTCACGGGCCTCTGGGCCGCGCTCAAGATCGTCGCCGACGTCGCGGATGCGACGGCGACCGTCGAGCTGCATCCCGAGCGGATCGTCCCCGTGCTGCCGCAGCGGGAAGGTCGTCCCTACCTGCATCGCGCCGATGGCGAGCTCCTGACGCCGCGGACCCTCGAGGTCGAGCGCGAGATCATCGAGGTCCGCTACGAGCTCGCGCGCCGTTATGCGCGGCTCAATCGCCTGAATCGCGCCGTCGTCGATCCCGGCGAAGCCTGGATCGGGCTGGTCTCGTCGGGGATCACCTATCGGGAGGTGCGCGAGGCCCTTGCGCGCCTCGGGCTCGCGACGGACGCGCAGATCGCCGCCTGCGGCATCCGCATGTTGAAGATGAACATGCCGATGCCGTTCGAGCCGGAGACGGTCCGGGAGTTCGCGCGCGGTCTCTCCGAGGTCTTCGTGATCGAGGAGAAGCGCCCGGGCCTCGAAGCGCTCGTGAAGGATGCGCTCTACAACGTCGCCGAACGCCCGCTCGTCGTCGGCCGCTTCGACGAGAGCGGCGCCGGGCTCGTGCCCGGATACGGCGCTCTCGACGCCGATCTGCTGATTCCGCGGCTGCGTCGCCGGCTCGGGGCGCGCCTGCGCGACCGGCTCGTGCCCGAGCGCCCGGATGCGCCGCCGGCACCCATCCAGCTGCCCGTCGCGCGCAAGCCCTTCTTCTGCTCGGGCTGCCCGCACAACCGCAGCACCGAGGTTCCGAAGGGATCGCTGGTCGGCGCCGGCATCGGCTGTCATACGATGGCGCTGCTGATGGACGAGCGGCGCGTCGGCGACATCGGCGGGCTCGGCTGCATGGGCAACGAGGGCGTGCAGTGGATCGGCATGTCGGCGTTCGTCGGGCGCGAACATTTCTTCCAGAATCTCGGCGACGGCACCTACTTCCATTCCGGCCAGCTCGCGATCCAGGCCTCGATCGCCGCCGGCGTGAACGTGACCTACAAGCTCCTCTACAACGGGGCGGTCGCGATGACGGGCGGACAGCATCCGGAGGGGCAGCTCCCGGTTCCGGCGGTCGCCGCGACCCTCGCCAGTCAGGGTGTCGCGCGGATCCTGATCACGACCGACGACGTCGCGCGCTATGCGGATTCCGTCCTCCCGCCGGGCACCCTCGTCTGGGGCCGGGATCGCCTGCTCGAGGCGCAGGAGCTGCTCGCGAAGATCCCGGGTACGACGGTCCTGATCCACGACCAGGCCTGCGCCGCCGAGGCGCGCCGCGCCCGCAAGCGCGGCCTGATCGAGACGCCGCGCCAGCGCGTCGTCATCAATCACCGCCTTTGCGAGGGCTGCGGCGATTGCGGCCGCGTGAGCAATTGCCTCTCGGTCGAGCCCGTCATGACGCCCTTCGGCCGCAAGACGACGATCGATCAGACGAGCTGCAACCTCGACTACTCCTGCCTCGAGGGCGACTGCCCTTCGTTCGTGACCATCACCCTGCCCGAGGCGCCCGCCGCCGCTCCGGCCGCCCGCCCGCGCCGCGCGTTCCCCGCCGCGCCCGAAGCCTTCGCGCCGATCGAGCGGATCGTGCCCGAAGACGAGTTCGCCGTTCGCATCACCGGCATCGGCGGGACCGGCGTCGTGACCGTCGCCCAGGTCCTCGGCACCGCGGCGATGCTCGACGGATTTCACGTCCGCGGACTCGATCAGATCGGCCTCTCCCAGAAGGCGGGCCCGGTCGTCAGCGATCTGCGCCTCTCGCGCAGCGCACCGACCGCGACGAACCGGATCGGCGAAGGACAGGCCGACCTGCTGCTCGCCTTCGATCAGCTCGTCGCCGCCTCGGAGAAGGGCCTGCTCACCGCCGACCCCGGCCGCACGACCGTCGTCGGCTCGACGAGCGCGACGCCGACCGGCGACATGATCACCCACCCCGAGCTGGAGATGCCGAGCGCCGACCGGCTGATCAAGCGCATCGCGGAACGGACCCGGAGCCAGGCGGGCTTCTGGGCCGATGCGGCGGCAGCGACGCAGGATCTCTTCGGCTCGACGACGACGGCCAACATCTTCGTGGTCGGCATGGCGGTGCAGGCCGGCTGTCTGCCGATCGATCCGGCGAAGGTTGAAGAGGCGATCCGGCTGAACGGCGTCTCCGTCGACGCGAACGTCGCGGCCTTCCGCTGGGGGCGCGCGCGGATCGCGGAGCCCGAGGCGCTCGAGCGCGCGCGGCGGGCGGCGCTGCAGGATGCCATCGGCGAATCGCCGATCCTCGCCGAGGCGCGCCGGCCGTCGCGCGCCTGTGCGGCTCGGATCGAAACGCTCGCCCCGGCGGGCACGCCCCTCGCCGCCGAGCTCGAGCGTTATGCGGCGGAGCTCGAAGCCTGGGGCGGTGTGTTCCGGGGATCGGGTGCGGGCGAACGGGCGATCGGGATCTGGCTCGACGTGCTCGAACGCGTCGCCCACGCCGAACGGTCGATCTCGCCTCCGATGTCCACGCCGTCGGAGCCCGATCGCGACGCGCTGCTCGCCGCGGTCGCGGCCGCGCTCTTCAAGCTCCTCGCCTACAAGGACGAGTACGAAGTCGCGCGCCTCATGACCGATCCGGACGGCATGGCGGCTGCCCGGGCCGTCGCCGGCGCCCGGGGCCGGATGGCCTGGTGGCTGCATCCGCCGATCCTGCGAGCGCTCGGGCTTCGCCGGAAGCTCGCGATCGATACGGCGGCCGCGCCGCTCGTGCGGATGCTCGCGCGTCTGCGCTTCCTGCGCGGCACGCCCTTCGACGTCTTCGGCTGGGCGCGCGTCCGCCGCGAGGAGCGGCGCCTGCCCGGCGAATACATCGCGGTGCTCGACCGGATCCTGCCCCGGATCACGCGCGAAAACCGCGCGAGCGCGTTAGCGTTGGCCGCGCTGCCCGATCGCGTTCGCGGCTACGAAGAGATCAAGCTCGCGCGGATCGCCGGCTACCGGAAGGCGCTCGCCCAGGCGGAAGCCGAGCTCGTCGGGGCCCGGGCGGGCGCCGCGCGCGATTGACCCGGCGGGCGGATCTGCCGGCACGGTCCGCCGGCGCGGCCGGCCGGCGACGCAGACGAGAACGCGAGACCGCAAGTCGAGACTGGAAAGCCCGTCGATGGCCGACGCAAAGCCCGCGAACAACCTGGCGAAGCCCTTCCGTCCGCTCCCGATCCGGGCGATGAACGCCCTCGGCCGCGGGCTCGCCCGATTCGGCGTGGTCCCGATCGATCTGGATCCGGGCGCCCTGATCCTGGCCGCGAAGAAGCAGATGAAGCTCTACGACCTCGGCCTTCCGAGCTTCCGCCCCGGGCTCGTGAAGCTCGTCGAGGCGCTCGAGAGCGAGGCGCGCCTCAATCTGTTCGGGCGTTATTTCGCGCGGCGGCAGATCCTCGAGCTGCTCTCGCATCGGCTCCAGCTCGCCGACTATCGCAAGCACAACCACGCCGTCCTCTACGAGAAGATCGTCCGCCCGCTCTTCATCGTCGGTCTGCCGAGAACCGGGACGACGCTGCTCTACGGCCTGCTCGCCGAGGATCCCGCCCATCGCGCGCCGCTCTCCTGGGAGATCGACGCGCCGTGTCCCCCCGCCGAGACCGCGACCTACGCGACCGACCCGCGCATCGAGGCGACCCGCAAGCGCTTCGAGCAGGTGAATCGCCTCGCCCCCGGCTTCCAGGCGATCCATCCCGTCGGCGCGCTGATGCCCCAGGAATGCATCGTGACGACGGCCTCGGAGTTCATGAGCATCCGGTTCCAGATGTGCTTCGACGTCCCGTCCTACGACGACTGGCTGCTCCAGCAGGACATGACGGAGACCTATCAACACCACCGCCGCTTCCTGCAGCACATGCAGTACCGCCACAAGGGCGAGCGCTGGATCCTGAAATCCCCCGGCCATCTCGGGCCGATCGATGCGCTCTTCGACGTCTATCCCGACGCGATGCTGATCCAGACCCACCGCGATCCGATCCGTGTCGTGCCCTCGGTCGCGAGCCTCGAGTACACCATGCGGATGGTCTCCTCCGACGACGTCGATTCCGCGCGCGTCGGACGGCAGATGATCCGGACCTGGTCGACGCTGCTCGAGCAGGGCATGGCAGCGCGCGCGCGCAGGCCCGACCGGGAGCGGCAGATCCTCGATCTCTCGATGAGGGAGATCGTGAGCGCGCCGATGGCGAGCGTCGAGAAGATCTACCGCCATTTCGATCTCGAGCTGACGCCCCTCGCCCGCGAGCGCATGCAGGCCTATCTGGCCCGGCATCCGAAGGACGAGTTCGGGACCCATCGCTACAGCCTCGAGGATTTCTCGCTCGACGCGGACGAGGTGGACTCGGCGTTCAAGGGCTATCGCGAGCGCTTCGGGATCGAAGCCGAGCCGTTCGCTTCGCGCTGAACGGTTCGCGCGGAGCCGCCTTCGCGAGCGGCGAAGCGCGCCGACCGATCAGAGCGGCGGCGGCGCCACCGCAGGCCGCGGGCGCGGCAGCTTGTAGACCCGGCGCAGGATCGCGTCGAGCCCCCGCGCCGGGAGCATCCCGAGGAAGACCTTCTGCAGCAGCGTCGAGCGCGGCGCGTAGTAGCGCGCCTTCGGCCGCCGGTCGGTCGCCGCGCGGACGATCACCTTCGCGACGTCGTCCGGCGACAGCGGGTTCTCGAGGTTCTTCATCGCGAGCTCGTCGAGGTCGAACATCGTCTGGCGGTAGGGATTCCCGGGATCGTCGCGCAGGGCCTGGCTCGCGGTGCGCGCGTTGTCGAAGACGGCGGTATCGACGAAGCCCGGGATGACGAGCGAAAGGGTGATCCCGAAGCGGCCGAGCTCGAGGCGGAGCGCATCGGTCGCCGCGTGCATGCCGATCTTGGTCGCGGCGTAGGGGATCGCGAGGGGCGCCGGAACGAGGGCCGCGACGGAGCCGACGTTGACGATCCGGCCGCCGCCCTGGGCGCGCATGGGCGGGGTCACCGCGCCGATCAGCTGGAGCGCCGAGAGCAGGTTGACGTCGAAGATGTGACGCAGATCCTGGCGCGAGACCTGCTCGATCGCGGCGCCCGGGCTGTAGCCCGCGTTGTTGACGAGCAGGTCGAGCCGGCCGAGAAAGGCGAGCGCCTCCCGGGCGGCCCGGTCCGTCGCGTCGCCCTCGGCGAGGTCTGCGGCGATCGCGAGCGCCCGGCCGCCGGCGGCCTCGATCTCCTTCACGAGCAGATCGAGGCGGTCCTTGCGGCGCGCGATCAGCGCGAGCGCATAACCCTCTCGGGCGAGGGCGCGCGCCGTGGCCTCACCGATGCCGGAGGAGGCGCCGGTGACGAGGGCGGTGCGGATGGGCTTCGGATGGGTCGGCTGCTGCATGGGGCCGGAGGATCCGGGATTCCGGCGCGGCCACAAGGCTCACGGGCGGGGTTCGTCAGACCACGGCCCGCCGGGCGTTGGGCGATGATCGGAATCGGGGCATGCGCGGCGCGGATCGGTGCGGCAGCGGCATCCGCTAGAGTCGCGCGGTCGGTCCCGCATCGGAGGTCTCGATGATCGCCCCGTCCTCCCGTTCCGCCGCGCCGCGACCGCTCGCCGTCTGCTTCGCGATGCTCGTCTTCTCGCTCGTTCCCGGCTGCGCCGGATTCGAGGGCATCGATCTCGGCTCGGCCTTTCCGGCGGGCGTGGCGGGCCCCCTCGACGAGGCGACGGTCGCGAGCGGCCTGCGACAGGCCCTCGACGTCGGCATCCAGCGCACGACGACGAGCCTCTCGGCCGCCGGGGCCTTCGGCGCGAATCCCGCGCTGCGCCTGCGGTTGCCCGGTGAGCTCGGGCGCTTCGCCCAGACGCTGCGCGGCGTCGGACTCGGCGGCCAGGTCGACGCGCTCGAGGACGCGATGAACCGGGCGGCGGAAACGGCCGCGGGCGAGGCCGTTCCAGTCTTCGCGTCGGCGATCGGATCGATGACGATCGCGGATGCCTTCGCGATCCTGAACGGCGAGAACGATGCCGCGACGCGTTATTTCGAGGTGCGGACTTCGGCGGAGCTGCAGCGCCGCTTCGAGCCCGTCGCGGCCGGCGCCATGCGCGAGGTGGGGCTCTACGCGATCTACGACGATCTGCGCGCGGCCTACGATCGGATCCCGCTCGTGAAGCCCGCTTCGGTCGATCTCGAGGCCTACGTCTCCGAGCGGACGCTCGCCGCGCTGTTCGGCCGCCTCGCCGAAGAGGAGGGGCGCATCCGAGCGGATCCGGCGGCGCGGACGACCGCGCTCCTGCGCCGCGTCTTCGGCGCGGCGCGCGGGGGAACGCTCGGGGTGGGGATGCGCTGAGACGGCTGCAGCCGCAGGGGCCGCACCGCATCGATCGTCCGGTTCGGTCCCGCGCCGGGGCCGCATCGAAGAGGAGCCCGCCATGGCGACCGCCGTCGACCTTGCCCACGATCCCCTGGCGCGGATCGTCGTCGCGACCGATTTCTCGCCGACCGCATCGCAGGTCCTCGATCGTGCGATCGACCTCGCGCGCCGACACGAGAGCGAGATCGCGCTCGTCCACGTCGTCCAGCCCGATTTGCCGACCCTCGCTTCGCCGGAGATGATGGTCGTCCCGCCCGACTACGAGAGCCGCCTCAGCGACCTCTCCAGCGAGGCGCTCCAGCGCGAGGCCGAGCGCGTCCGCGCCGCCGGCATCGCCGTGTCGACGCATCTCGAGCACGGCATTCCGGCCCAGCGCATCACCGAGCGCGCGAATGCGCTCGGCGCGGACCTGATCGCGATCGGCGCCCGGGGCCATACGCGCTTCGAGCATCTGCTGCTCGGCAGCGTCGTCGAATCCGTCGTCCGCACGGCGCAGCAGCCGGTCCTCACGATCCATCCCGAGGATCGCCGCCCGGTCGAGCCCGTCGGAACGCTGCTCTTTCCCACCGACCTGACGGACGAGGCCGAGAGCGCGCTCTTCTCGGCGATCCACCTCCTCGCGCGCAGCCCCGAGAGCCGGATCCTGCTGGTCCACGCCTTTCACCTCGCCGCGAGCGTCGTTCCCTTCACCGGCTTCGGCGACGCGATGCCGCCCTATTTCGTGGAGAACGCCCGCGAGCTCGCCGAGGCCGCGGCGCGGCCGGTGGTCGAGCGCCTCCGCCGTCGTGGCTTCCAGGTGGAGGCCATCATCGAGCGCGGCGATCCCTCGGAGGTCGTGCTCGCCCTCGCCGCCGAGCGATCCGTCGACGTGATCGCGATCGCGACCCACACCCGCTCGCCGCTGCGCCGCTTCCTCCTCGGGAGCACGACGCTCCGCGTCGTCGAATACGCGCCGTGCCCGGTGCTCACGGTCCATGCTCCATCGCCCGGACCCCATTGAATTCCGCTCTCCGGCCGTCCATCGTTGGCGGTCGGACTCGAAGACCGAAATCGAAGGAGGATCGAAGAATGGATCGGCGCGAATTCATCCGGAGCGTGGGCGTGGCGGGCGGCATGGCGACAGGGCTCGCGAGCTTCGGCGGCCTCGCCGCGGGCACGGCGCGGGCCGACAGCCACGGCGCGGCCTCCGCCTCGGGCTCGGCCTCGGGCGGAATCGCATCCCGCGAGGCGATGCACGCGATCTTCGACGTGATCCGCGAAGTCGAGTCGAAGCTGCTGACCCCGGAAGCCGGCTTCACCGATCCGGCCGAGCTCGCCGAGGCCGAGCGCGCGATCGCCCACATCCTGCATACCGGGCTCGAGTTCTGGCTCGAGGCCGATCTCGACCGGCCCGTCTTCAAGCCCTACGTGACGCCGACGCGCAAGCTCCTCGGCTGCAATCCCGACTCGCTCTACTACTTCGCCGCGATCCGCCCCGACAAGACCTATCGCGTCACGGGCAACGTCGGCGCCGCGACCTTCACGTCGTTCACCATCGAGGACGGCTCGGCCGAGGGCCATGCGGCGCGCGGCTCGTCGGCGGCGCTCGGCGACGACGAGATGGAGATCAACAGCGACGGCTCCTACGAGATCATCGTGAGCCAGACGAAGCCCGCCTCCGGCAACTGGCTGCGGCTGGGCCCCAACTCCAGCCAGATCACCACGCGCCACTATCACGAGTCCCGCCAGAGCGTCGCGACGATCCCCGGGCGCGTCATCCCGATCGCGATCGAGGTCCTCGATCCCGAGCCGCTCGCGCCGAACGGCGGCGATGCCCGCAACGCCGCCCGGCTGCAATGGGTCGCGAACTTCGTGCGCGACCACAGCGCGATGACGTTTCGCAAGACGTCCCCCGAGATGGCGAAGCAGCTCGGCTGGACCTCGCTCGTCCCCAACCAGTTCAACCCCGCCGGCCAGTGGCGCTCGGCCTCCGGCCAGAACGCCTACGGCAATACGCATGCCTGGTACGCCTCGGCCAACTACGAGCTCGCGCCCGACGAGGCGCTCGTCATCACGGGCCGCTTCCCGGAGTGTCGCTTCGCGAACGTCGTGCTCTGGAACGCCTTCATGCAGAGCTACGACTACGCGAATCGCCGCATCTCGCTGAACCGCAACCAGGTCGAGTACGAGAAGGACGGCAGCTACCGGATCGTCGTCGCCCATCGCGATCCCGGCGTCCCGAACTGGCTGGACACGGAAGGGCGGGCGAAGGGCCACATGTACTGGCGCTACCTCTTTCCGATCTCCGCGCCGGGCAAGCCGAAGACGAAGGTCGTGAAGGTCGATTCTCTGCGCTAGGCGAGAGGCCGGGCGGGAGGCCCGGCGGGAAGGAGGCGATGATGTCCCAGGGCGATTCCGCGAGCTCGCGCGCGGTCCGCGCGCGGCTCGATCACCCGGTGATCGACGCCGACGGCCACATCATCGAGTTCCTGCCCGCCGTGCGCGACTTCCTCGTCGAGGAGGGCGGGCGCAAGCTCGCCGAGGAGTTCGACGCCGTCGTCGAAGCGGGCCGCCGGCTCGAGTCGCTCCCCCTCGACGAGCAGCGGGCGCTCGGGGTCTTCAAGCTGACCTGGTGGCCCTATCCCGCGAAGAACTCGCTCGATCGCGCGACGGGGATGCTCCCGAAGCTGCTCTACGAACGCCTCGACGAGTTCGGCATCGACTACTGCGTCCTCTACCCGACGATGGGGCTCACCGCGATGAGCCTCGATCAGAAGGAGCTCCGGAACGCCTCGATCCGCGCCTTCAACCGCTGCGCGGCGGAGATGTTCGCGCCCTTCGCGGATCGCATGACGCCCGCCGCGATGATCCCGATGTACGACCCGGAGGAGGCGATCGCCGAGCTCGAGCATTGCCGGAACGTCCTCGGGCTCAAGGTCGTGCTGCTGAACGGTCTGGTCTACCGGCCGCTCGGCCGGGACCAGGTGCGCGGCGCCCGCTGGGTCGATGCCTTCGGGCCGGAGAGCCCGTACGACTACGATCCGGTCTGGGCGAAATGCGTCGAGCTCGGGGTCGCGCCGAACTTCCATTCCAGCGCGATGGGCTTCGGCAGCCGGCTATCGCCCTCGAACTACGTCTTCAACCACATCGGGAACTTCGCGGCGGCCGGCGAGGCGACCTGCCGGCAGATGGTGATGCACGGCGTGCCCCATCGTTTCCCGGAGCTGCGCTGCGGCTTCCTCGAAGGCGGCGTCGGCTGGGCCTCGAACCTCTATTCGGATCTGATCGGCCATTTCGAAAAGCGCGGCCTGCCGGGCATCCACGCCTACGATCCCGATTCGATGGATCGCAAGCGGATCCGCCAGCTCTTCGAGAGCCACGGCTCCGAGCGCTTCAAGAAGCACCTCGACGAATTCGAGGCCGGCCTGCTCCATCTCTCCGGGCCCGGGCTCTTCCGCGACGACTTCGCGGGCACGGGCATCGAGAAGGCTTCGGACGTCAAAGCGATCTTCGAGCGCAACTTCCGCTTCGGCTGCGAGGCCGACGACCCGATGAACGCCGTCGGCTTCGATCGCGGCATCCTGCCGCTCGGAGCCCGCATGCGGGCGATCTTCAGCTCCGACATCGGCCATTGGGACGTGACCGACATGAGCGAGACGGTCGCCGAGGCCTGGGAGCTCGTCGACGACGGGCTCATCGAGGAAGAGGACTTCCGCGAGTTCGTCTTCGAGAACGCGGCGACGATGTGGGCGGAAGCGGATCCGGACTTCTTCGACGGGACCGTCGTCGAAGCGGAGGTCCGCGCGCTCCTTCGCTGAGCGCGGGAGATCGATGGGCCGCCCGCCCGCCCGCCCGCGCCGGCTACAGCTTCGCGACGACCTGATCCTGATAGCGGCGGACGAAATCCCGCTGTCCCTGGATGTCGGTCGTCATCGATTCGCCCTGGCTGACGACGAGGCGCTCGGCGCCGCGGTCGACGTAGCTCTTCACGAACGGCAGATCGAAGGTCTTCGTGAAATCGAAGCTCGCGGGCCAGACCGTGATCTCGATCCGGCTCGGATCGCGTCCCGCGGCCTTCGCGACCTCGCGGATCGTCTCGACGCCCGTCCCGAAATCCTCGGGCGAGATCACGTAGGGATACCAGCCGTCGCCGAGGCGGCCGGCGCGGCGGGCGGCGACGTCGGTGCTCCCGCCGATCAGGATCGGGACGCCCTCCGGATGGAAGGGCTTCGTGTCCATGTGGACGTTCTCGAAGTTCACGTGCTTGCCGTGATAGGTCGCCCATTCGTCGCGCCAGAGGATGCGCATGGCCTCGATGGTCTCGTCGAGCCTTCGGCCCCGGTCGCGATAGGGAACGCCGACCGCTTCGTACTCCTCGCGCTGCCAGCCGATGCCGACACCGAGCCGGAGGCGGCCGCCCGAGAGCGCATCGAGCGTCGCGACACGTTTGGCGAGGATCGCGGCGCTGTGCTGCGAGGCGATGACGACGGAGGTGCCGAGAAGGATGCGGTCGGTCCGTGCGGCGACGAAGGCATGCCATTCGAGGGGATCGGGCATGAGCGTGTCGGGCGCAGTCGGCGCCATGCCGTCCTTCGAGTAGGGGTAGAGCGGATCGTAGTTCCGGGCCATGACGACGTGCTCGACCGTCCAGAGCGATTCGACGCCCTGGCTCTCGAGCATCTCGGCGAGGCGGATCACGTAATCGCGATCGAGGGTCAGGCCCTTCGTCATGGGGGGGATGTATCCGAGCTTCATGGCACTGATTCCTTCGAGTCGCTGAGAGGGCAGGGGCGCCTTCGCGTTCGGAGACGTCCGGGATCGGATCGACGTTAATCCTTCGGAGGACCGGACTCCAGCGCCGTTTTCGCGCGGGCGAGCCCGGCGGCGGCCTCCGCATTTCCGGGTGCCAGCCGCAGCGCACGCTCGAAGGCAGCCGCGGCGAGCTGCGGGCGTTCGAGACGTTCCCACGCCTGGCCGAGCTCGACGAAGCCCGGCGGGAAGCGATCGAATCGGCGCGTCAGCTCGAGCGCAGCATCGAGCGCGGCCCGGTCCTCCTCGAGGAATTCGAGCGCGACGACCCGATTGCGCAGCGAGACCCGCAGCGCGGAGCGCAGACGCTCGAAATCCGGATGGGCCTCGAGCCCGCGGACGAACTCGTGCTCGGCGTGGCTCCTCTCCTCGAGGGCCCGATCGAAGGCCGCGCGTGCGCCGGTCTCGTCGCCCGCTTCGCGGAGGGCGAGCCCTTCGCTCCAGGCGGCTTCGCTTCGGCGCAGGAACGCGGATCCGAGATTGAAGTAGCGGATGTTGAGCGGCTGGTGCGGCAGCTCGATGCGCGCCGTGGCGGCGAGGGCGAGGAGCAGCAGGACGGGGATCGCGACGCTCCGCAGCCGCCGCGTGCGACAGCGCTCGAAGAGCTCGACGACGGCGAACCCGGCGAACGCGATCGCCACCGGAACGACCGGCAGGCGCATCCGCGAGAGGTTGAAGAAGAGCAGGATGCCCGCGGTGTAGCTCGCGAAATAGAGCATCGGGATCCAGGCGAAACGGCGGGCGCGCGCCATCCACGCGCCTGCGGCGGCGAGGGGAAGGACGACGCCCCAGCCCGGGAACGGCAGCCTCAGCATCCGCGACACGTCCTGCTGGAAGTATTCGAAGCTGGCGTTGTCGGGGATCTCGTAGCGATTGGCGAAGACGAGGAGCTTGCGGCCGAGGTGGCGGACGAAATGCGCCGGGTCGGCGGCGATCTCGCCGAGGCCCTCGCGCAGCCAGAAATTCGAGATCTCGGAGGGGCGGAGATCGTCGCGGCCGGTCCGTCGGCGGGCTTCCGCCGCGAAGTCCTGCTCTTCGACCTCCGGATTCGGCCGCAGGAAGGGCGGCGCGAGATAGGCGCCGGTCGCATTCCCCCGGAAGTTCCCGATGTAGAAGTTCTGGCCGGCCTGGCTGTTCAGCAGCACGAAATCGCCGCCGACGATCCGGTTGCGCAGGCCGACCGGTACGAGGATCGTCGCGACACCGAGCGCCAGACAGAATCCGGCGAGTGCCCGCCGCGCGAACGGCCCGTTGCCGGCGACGGCGATCCAGAGCAGCAGCGCCGGCACGAAGAGAAGCGAGTTGCCGCGCGTCAGCGCCGCGAGGCCGATCAGCCCACCCGCCGGCAGCCAGGCGAGCGCGCCATCGCGCTCCGCGGCCCGCAGGCAGAGCAGCAGCGCCGACGAAGTGAGGAAGATCATCAGCGCCTCCTTCTGGAGGAGGCCGTCGTAGAAGAAGAAGAGCGAATAGAGCGCCGCGATCCCGCCGGCCGCGAGCGCGGCGGGATCCCCGAAGATCCGCCGGGTGAGGCCCATCAGGATCAGGACCGAGAGCGAATCGAGCAGCGCCTGAACGAGGAGTACGCCGCGGGAGTCGGGCTCGACGAAGCCGTAGATCGCGGCCAGGAAGAAGGGATAGAGCGGATCGAGGTAGTAGACCGAATCGCCGAGCCAGTCCCCGGCGCGGATTCCGAGGGCGATCCGTCGATAGGCCTCCGCGTCGAGGATGGGAAGCCGCGCCGCCGGATGCGGCCAGACCTCGAAGACGTAGGCGACGCGCAGGGCGAGGGCGACGAGGAAGATCGCGCCGAAGAGGACCCGACGGCGACCCGGCGCGATCGGCTCGGCGGGCGCGCGCGGAAGGCTCGTTGCCGGTTCGGTCGCGGGCATCGCGGCGACGATAGCCCGATCCGATCGTGGATCGTGAGCATTTCAGCCCGAGGAGGCACGACGGGCTGGGTTAGTATCGGGCGGCGAGTCGCCCGGCGGAGGGATGGGTCGACGCGATCGCGACGCCGGGGAGGTCGATGGAGCGCCGATTCGATCGATGGGCCCTGCTCGTCCTGCTCGGGTTCGGGATCGCCTATCAGGCGGTGCTGTTCCGGGAAGGCGTGGGGCTGATCGACGAAGGCCATCTCGCGAACGGGGCACGCCGCCTCGCCGCCGGCGAGATCCTCTATCGCGACGTCTATACCGTCTATCCCCCGGCGAGCTTCCAGCTCGTCGCCTGGCTCTTCGACCTCTTCGGCGTGAGCCTGCTCGTCGTGCGTGCCTTCCACGTCGCGATGACGCTGGCTCTCGCCGTGATCGTCTTCGTCGCGAGCCGGCGCTGGATGGAGACGCCGTTCGCGCTGCTCGCCGCGGCGCTCGTGGCGGGGACCGGCTGGCACGTGATCCTCGAGGGCTGTCATTACGCCCATCTGTACGGCGCCGTTCCGATGGCGGCGCTGCTGCTGCTCGCGCGCGCGGACGAGCGCGGCTCGATCGGGCGCGGTGCGCTGTTCGGGCTCGGCGTGCTCTCGGCGCTCGCTCTCGCGTTCCGGCTCGCGCCGGCGGTCGGACTCGGGCTCGCGGGAACCGCGGTGCTGCTCGCGCGCTCGGGGCTCGGCTCGAAGCTGTTCGGGCAGCTCGCCTGGATCGCGCTCGGGGTGTCGGCCGTCGTCGTTCCGATCGGCTTCTTCTACGCCATGCAGGGTGCGCTCGGCGATCTCCTGCTGGCGGTCTTCTGGACATCCTTCGGCCAGTATCTCGAGGGCGGCGAGTTCAACCTCCCCATGCCGGGCTTCGAGCTCTGGCCCGGCGAGTGGAGCCGGCGCGGCATCCGCCGATGGTTCGTGAGCTGGGAGTTCCGGATCCCGCTCGTGCTCTATCTCGCGGCGCTCTTCGAGTTCGCCCGCGCACAGTGGCATCGGCGCCGATCGCGATCCGCGGAGCCGCTGGCTCCGGCGACGCTCGAGCGGCTCGCGCTCGCGCTCTTCGGCGCCGTTCTCTATCTGCGAGCGACCGGCCGCTCCGACTACTACCACCTCGCGCCCGTCCTCTTCCCCGCCTATGTCCTCGGCGCGGACTGGCTCGCCCGGGGCTGGCGGCGATGGGCTCCGGCGCGGACCGCCTGGATCGCCCATCCCCTCGTCCTGCTCGCACTGGTCGCCTCGCTCGGCATCCACGAATTCGACCGCGCGCTGCGCCGCCATCGCGATTCAGGAGACAAGCTCGAGATCATGCCCGGCGGGCCCCTCGTCGCGCGATCGCAGGCCCTCGACGATCTGATCGCCGATCTGCGCCGGCGCACCGCGCCCGGCGAGCCGATCGTCGTGCTGCCGTGGTACCCGATCGTCTATTTCCTGGCGGATCGCCCCAATCCGACGCGCTTCGACTGGCTCTTTCCGGGCTACCTCACGACCGACGCCGAGGTTGCGGAATTCATCGACGAGATCGATCGATCCCCCGCGCGCGTCGCCGTGTACTCCCCGGTCTCGATCGACGCCCTGCCGGACCGCTCGCTCGCGGCCTTCGCCCCGGAGATCGATCGCTTCCTGAAGCGACGTTTCGCGCCGGTGAAGCGGTACGGGCAGTTCTGGGTCATGACGCGAAGAAGCGCTCCGGAGACGGAGGTGCGAGCGGCACCGCCTGGCGAGAGGCCGCCCCGGTCGGGCGCACCTGCGCTCGAAGAATCGGCGGGGACATGAGGGCGCGAACGGTCGCCGCGCGTGCCCTCCTCGTCTCGATCGGTGCTCTCGTGGGTCTCGCCGCCGGCGAGATCGGGCTGCGCGTGCTCTCCTTGCCGAAGAGCGGGCCCTTCCTCCAGGAGTTCCGCGGGCCCGGCTTCCGATTGATGGCCTACGACACGAATCCGACCGGTGCCTTCGATCTCGATCTCTCGGACGACGCGCTGCGCGAGCGTCTCGCGGCGCGTCTCGAGAATCCCGACGAGCTCCGCGAGCGATGGCGCGAGACACCCTGGGCCGTCACCGCCGAGCTCGACCGTTCGGGCTTTCGCGAACGCAAGATCGGGCCGAAACGGTCCGGCGTCCGCCGCGTCGTCGTCGTGGGCGACAGCTTCACCGCTGGCCACGGCCTGCCCGAAGCCCTGGCCTATCCCCGGCTGCTCGAAGCCCGTCTGCAGCGCGCGTTCGAGCATGAACGGGGCACGCCCCGTTCCGGTCTCGCCGCGAGTTCCGTCGAGGTCCTGAACCTGGGCCGCGGCGATACGGATCTGCCCGGCATCGAACGGTCCGCGCGGTGGGCTCTGCGCCAGCTCGCCCCGGATCTCCTGATCTACGGCTATTTCATGAACGATCCGATCCCGGGCGCCGCGCCCCGGCCCGAATCGCCGATCCACGACATGCTCGACGAGGGCTGGACCCGGCTCGAACGGTCGCCGACTTCGACGCGCATCGGGCAGAGCGTGCGCGGCCGGCTCCGGATCGTCGATCTGGTGAAGCGCTTCTTCGCGGATCGAAGCGTCACGAACGCGACGATCGCCTGGTATCGCGCGCTCCATGAACCCGCCGCCTGGCAGCCGACGCTCGAGCGGATCGCGGCCCTCGCGGAGCGCACGCGCGACAGCGGCGGGCGTTTCGTCCTGCTGCTGCTGCCGCTGCCCTTCGAGATCGCGGACTCGCCCTTTGCCGAGGCCCACCGCGCGATGCGGGCCTCGGCGGAGGCCGCGGGCGTCGAAGTCGTCGACGCACTCCCCGCGCTGGCGCGGCATCCGGACGACGCCCTGCGCCTGCATCCACGCGACCGCCATCCGAGCCCGCTCTATACGCGTGTCGTCGCCGAGCTGCTCGAGCCGGTCGCACTCGATGCGCTCGCATCGCCCGCGGCGGGGCGCGAGAGATCGGGCAGATAGGCGAGTCCGATCAGTCCGCGGATCGCGAGCGTCGTGATCGGCAGGCTGAATCCGAAGGCGAGGATCGCTGCACCGTCGGCGCCGTCGGCCGACGGATCCGCGAACAGGAAGAGCATCGCCGCCTGCTGGGTCCCGAATCCCGCCGGCGCGATCGGGAGGCTGCCGATGGCCTGGAGGATCGGCGTCGCGAGCAGGACGAGGGAGAAGGCGGGCGAGAGGCCGAACGCCCGCAGCCCGAAGTAGTACACGAGCACGAAGAGCAGCTGATAGACGAGCTTGAGCCCGCCGATGATCGCGACGTCGCGGACCTCGAGCTTTCGATGCGCCTGCAGCAGCGAGAGCGCCCGGATCTCGTCGAGCAGCCGCATCCGCGGCCGATCGATCCGGATCACCGCGAACGCAGCGAGTACGAGCCCGGCGCCGGCGAGGGAGGCGAGCGCGACGGAGCCGAGTCCCGCCGGCCCCGGCAGGAACGCCGCGCCCACGCTCGCGAAGAGCGCGAGAACCAGCACGCCGATCATCTGGTAGAGCAGCAGCGTGCTGGTCGCCGCGACGAGCCCGACGCCGTGGGCCGTGTTCAGGCGGAGGACGATGGCGGCCTTCGCGAGATGCCAATGGATCACGGTGAGCAGATAGGTGAGCGCCCGGAGCGAGCGCGCATCGCGCCAGGAGAGCGGACCGTTGAAGCGCGAAAACGTATAGGCGAAGGTGGCGGACTCGAGGCCGAACCAGGCGAGTACGGCGCCGGCGACGAGGGGCAGGAAGATCGGGAGACGGACCTGCCGCAGCGCCGCGAGGCATTCCTCGAACGGAACGACCTCGAATGCATAGGCGAGGCACGCGCCCGCGATGAGCCAGGGAAGGAATGCGCCCGCGATCGCTGCGCGCCGTCTTCCGGATGCGGTGGCCCCGGGGCTCCCGGCGGCCCCGGTCATGCGTCGAGCTTCAGCACCCGTCGCGCGTTTTCGTAGAGGAACTTCGGCCAGACGTGATCGCGGAAGGGCACCGACTTCATCTCGGTCATGATGCGCTCGAGCGAGAGGCCCATCGGGAAATAACCGGCGTAGAGGACCTTGTCGGCGCCGCGCGTGTTCGCGTAGTCGATGATCGCCTTGGGATAGTGCTTGGGGGCGAAGGCGCTCGTGCAGTAGTAGAGGCCGGGCCATTTCAGCATCAGCTTGACCATCAGCGCCTCCCACGGCTCGCATCCGTGGAAGGTCACGAGCCGCAGCTCCGGGAAGTCGTAGCAGATGCGATCGAGGCGCTCGACGCGCTGGGGATCCATGGGCACGCGCGGGCCGGGGACGCCCATGTTGAGGCCGACGGCGATGTCGAGCTCGACGCATTTGGCGTAGAGCGGATACATCTGCGGGCCGTCGACGGGGATCTGCGGAACGTTGCCCGCCGGAAACGTGCTCGCCATGCGCACGTTCAGCTCCTTGTGGGCCTGCTCGATCCGGCGCACCGCGCCCATGATGTCGTTGGGATCGACGTGGACGTTGCCGACGAAGCGATCCGGATGCTTCTTGATCGCGGCATCCGCCTCCGGGCGTCCGACGCCGACGAGCGCCGTCTTGACGCTCCATTTATCCATCTCTTCGAGGGTGACCTCGATCGGATCGCGGCCCTCGCCCCAGCCGTGGGGCACGCCCTTGAACATGTACTGGGCGGGGAACTTGAATCCCTCCTTCGACTCCGCGTCGTTGGCGGCCCGGCGGAGATTGCCGTAGGTCGCCTCGAGGTCGAGGATCGGGAAGGACAACATCAGATCGACGATCGGTGCATTCTGGGGCATCGGCATGGCCCCGACGCTATCACACCGATTCGGCCTCCGGCATCGCGCCCCGATCCGCCGAAGGCCCCGGATTCGCGGGCTGGCGACGGCCGTGCCGATGGTAGAGTCGGACTCGAACGACCACGCGGAGCCCCCATGGAAATCGAAGGATTCGGAACCCTCGTCGATACGAACGCCCTGAAATGGATCGAGACGCCGGGTGGCAACTCGCTCAAGATCCTGCGCGTCTCCGAAGAGACGGGCTCCTGGAGCGCGCTCTTCCGGGCAGCGAAGGGAACGACGAACCCGCCGCACATTCATCTCGGCCCGGCCGACTTCTACGTCTTGTCGGGCGTGATGGAATATCGCGGCGGCGTCTCGCGCGCGGGTGATTGGATCTACGAGCCCAACGGCGCCGAACACGAAGCGACCCATCATCCCGAGGAGACGGTCTACCTCGCGAACGTCCACGGCGCGATCGCCTTTTACGGCGAGCCGGCCGCAGGCGCCTACGGCGAGCCGGCCGCGGGCGCCTACGGCGAGCCGGCCGCAGGCGCGCCGGCGGGCGGGCAGCGGCCGATCATCGCGCTCTCGGACTGGCGCGCGATGAAGGCGCTGCAGGCTTTGCAGAACGGCTGAACTCCGCCCTTCATCCTCCGCCCTCCGCCCGAGGCCGCCCAGCCGCCTCAGAGCCCGGCGAGGGGCAGGATCGCGAGGCCGAAGCCGCGCGGCGTCGTCGGCGAGGGCCGCTCGACCACGGGGTGGAAGCGGCGGCGGGCAGAGCGACGATGGCCGGGCGGGCGGCGGCTCGCCCCGCTCGACTGGGGCCTCGAATCTTGCGACGGTCTGGGAGCATCGAAGGCCGACTCTCGGATGGGCATGCAGAATCCTCCGTTGGTTGCCTCGAACGCGATCGAATGGACGCTAAGGAATTTCTCGGCGTCGCCATCGGGAAGAACCCCGATCGCCCTACAGATTTCTTTGTCGGGAGGTGGATCGTTTCCGACCGGTCTTGCGGTGAAACCCGGAGAAGGGCGCAATGGCGGAGAAGGAAGGGAGAAATCCGGGCGAAGGTCGGGTGGGAAGGCGAGCGGGGTGAAAAGGTTCGAGAGGCGGAAATGGGACGGGCGCCCGTGATCCCTGTCGGACACGAGGCGAGGGGGCGGGCGACGGCATGACGACGGCGATCGAAGACGGCGCGCTCTCGGACATCCGGGTGCTGGATCTCGCGATCGGCGGCGCCGCCTACTGCGGGAAGCTGCTCGCGGATCTCGGCGCCGACGTCGTCAAGATCGAGCCGCCGGGCGGCGAGCCGGCGCGCCATCGCGGCGAGTTCGAGCGGCTCGCATTCGCCTACGCCAATGCGAACAAGCGGGGCATCGTGCTCGACCTCGACGCCGAAGCCGATCGCGAGACGTTCCGGGCGCTCGCTTCGACCGCGGATCTCGTGATCGAGAATTTCCCGCCCGGCCAGCTCGCGGATCGCGGACTCGATTGGAGCGCGCTCGCGGCGCGGAATCCGGGACTCGTGCTCACCTCGATCTCGGGCTTCGGCCAGACGGGGCCGCGGGCGCATTGGCGCTCGAACGATCTCGTCGCGAGTGCCCTCGGCGGCGCGATGATCTCGATCGGCGATCCCGAGGATCCGCCGGTGCGCCTCGCGAGCCACCAGGCCGACGTCATCACCGCGACGCTCGCCGCCGGCAGCAGCCTCGTCGCCCTGTCGCATCGCGATCGCACCGGCCGCGGCCAGCACGTCGACGTCGCGAGCCTCGAGGCGATGGCCGCGATCACCCACATCGCGGGCGTCGGAAAATGGCTCGAGGACGGCATCGTCCCGAAACGCGTCGGAACGGGCCTCGTCGCCTCCGTGCCCTCCGGCGCCTATCGCTGCAAGGACGGCCTCGTCTACCTGATGGTGAACCGGCCGGCGCATTGGGAAGCACTCGCGAGCTGGATCCACGAGCGGACGGGCAACGAGGAGGTCCTGCTGCCCGAGTTTCGCGGGCCGTCTTCGAATCGCCTGCCCTATCGCGAGCTGCTCGACGTCTTCATCGGCGATCTGACCGAGCAGCTCACCGTCTCGGAGGCCTATCACGAAGGCCAGCGACGACACATCGCCTTCACCCCGGTGAACACCGCGGCGCGGATCCTGGCCGACGAACATCTCGCCGCACGCGATTTCTTCGTGCCGCTCGCGCTCGAGGATGGCCGCACGCTCCGCGCTCCGGGGGCGCCCTACCGTCTTTCGCGGACGCCCTGGCGGATCGAGCGGCCGGTTCCGGCTGCGGGTGCCCATCGGGACGAGGTCCTCGCGGCAACCGATGCGAGCGTCGCGACCGACCCGGGTCGGGGTTCGGATCCGGCCAAACGGACGTCCGATGCGTCGCCGCGCGAGATCACGCGCGAATCGATCGGCGCACCCGCGCTCGCCCTCGCGGGCCTGCGCGTCGTCGAGTTCGGAACCGGCCTCGCCGCGCCCTGGATCGGGCGGATCCTCGCCTGGGCCGGTGCGGACGTGATCAAGATCGAGTCCCACGCGCATCCCGACGTCCCGCGGCTCTTCGTCCCGCCCCGCAGCCCCGAGCAGGGTACGCAGCCCGAGTGCTCGCCCTGGTTCACCGATTGGAGCGCCGGCAAGCGCTTCGTCGCCCTCGATCTGCGGAAGCCCGAGGGCGCCGAGCTCGCGCGGCGGATCGTCGACGCGAGCGACGCCGTGATCGCGAACTACTCGACGGGTGTGCTCGACAAGCTCGGCGTCGGCTGGGCGGCGCTCTCGGCGCGCAATCCCCGCCTCGTGATGCTCGAGTCGAACGGCTACGGCGAGTCGGGGCCGTTCGCGAAGTACGTGACCTGGGGACCGAACATCGAGGCGCTCTCCGGGCTCGGCAGCTTCACGGGCTTCGCCCATCGCGACTGCACGATCTCGCATTTCGCGTACCCCGATCCGCTCTCGGCCCTGCATGGGCTCGTCGCGCTGATGGCGGCGCTGCACGAGCGGACGCGCAGCGGACGCGGGCAGGTGATCCGCATGTCGCAGTTCGAGACGGCGGTCGCGGCGATCGGGCCACTTCTGCTCGAGAGCGCCGTGACGGGCCGCGAGCCGCCGCGGCTCGGCAACGGCGAGCGCGACCTCGCGCCCCACGCCGCCTTTCCCTGTCGCGGCGACGATCGCTGGTGCGTCCTCGCGGTCGAAGACGAGGCGGATTGGCGGAAGCTCTGCGAGGCGATGGGCGACCCGGAATGGGTGCAGGACACGCGCTTCGCGACGATGGCGGCGCGGGTGACCCATCGGGAGGCCCTCGAGGAGAAGATCGCGGACTGGACGCGCGCGCAGGAAGACTACGCCGTCATGGAGCGCTGTCAGCGCGCGGGGATCGCGGCGGGGGTCGTGCAGAGCGCGGAGGACATGTACCAGCGCGATGCGCAGCTCGCGGCGCGGGCGTTCTTCGAGACGATCCCGCATTACAAGCGCGGCGAGGTCTCTGCCTCGGGCATCCCGCTCGGCTTGACGGCGACGCCGGGGCGCACGACGCACTCGGGCTCGTCGATCGGTCACGACAACGAAGCGGTGTTGCGAGAGGTCGCGGGGCTGACGGCGGTCGAATGGGAAGAAGGCCTTCGGACGGGGGCGATCGAGTCGCGCCGCGGGGCCTGAGACGTGGACCGAAGAATGCACCTCTTCCAACGAAACCCTTCGCCCGTCGGCTGATCGATTCTCCGTTTGACCTAGACCGCGTACCTCGCCCGATGCGACGCACAACGCACGATCGCCCGCGTCGGGATCCGCCCGAAATAACACTCCCGAAGTAGCCGTTCGGGTAGAACCCGCTCCGGAAACAGCCTCTTCTGAAGAACTTCCCGAACCGTGAGCGCCTCGCCGATCAGCCCAACGCCATCGCCGGCGGACCGAGACGCCGATTCTCCGACCGCCCCTTCATGTAGTTGCGCCACACACGACCCATGCCGCCAGCCGGTACAGCGCCGACTGACGCCGCTTCGAAAAACGCGATCGTCTCCCGCTTATGATTCGCACTGCTGTGCCGGATCAGCAGGTCCGACAAGGTTCACCGGGAAGAGCGGATTGCGTGTCGTACGCGCCTTCGAGCTGGTCCGCTCGTGCAGGATGTCCGGTCCCAGCACCGCGCGATGGCCCGGACGTAGGCCGGGTGCTCGTCGCTTCGAAGCACGGCCTCGCCCGCGCTGGAATCACCCGCCGCAGCAAGGCCTCGACTCGCTTGCGGGTCGCATCGGGATCGGGCCGGCCGTGTCGCCTCTCGAGCACGGCGCGCCTCGTCCGCTGGGCGGGCCGCATCGCCCCGCTTCGCCGCAGCTCGACGTCGTTGAAGCCGTAGACGAAGAAGAGCGACGTCCCGACGACGAGGTTCACGTCCATGGGCCAGTACTGGCTGTGTTCGAAGGTCCGGAACCCGTCGAGGACGAGGGGCTCAGTCGGTGTGGTCTTGGGGCGGAGGCGCTCGTGGAAGAGGAGGCAGTGGCGACTCAATCGGTCCGAGAGGGTCCGGATGGTCGAGTGGGAGACCTGGTGTTCTCGGGCGATCTGGCGCAGAGCAGAGCAGGCGACGAGGCGGTGGAAGACGGACTCGAGGAGCCGAGGGCGCTTGAGCCAGTAGGTGGCCGCGAAGGTCTGTGAACTGAAGTAGCGGCTGCAGTGTGAACAGCGGTAGCGCTGGATGCGATGCGGGGGCTGGCTGCGTGGGTAGAAGCCTTTGCGCTGGAAGCGCCAGGTGGCTGGATTCGTTCGGGAATCGCAGTCGGGGTTGGGGCAGAAGGGGGGCCGGCGGAGGAAGGTGAGGTTCGACATGAACCCCGACTACGCAGGGTTCGTGCCGGGTGCATTCATCGGTCCACCTCTGAGGGCCAGCGGGTGACGCGGCCATTCGCGTCGTCGAGTCGGAACAGCTCGACGTGTTCGCTCAGGACGCCTCGCGCAGCCGCCAGCGCATCGGCGCACGCTTGATGCCGCCGACGAAGCTCGAGCGGACGCGTGCGACCGGGCCCGTGCGCTCCATCTCGACGAGGCGCTCGCGCAGCTGCGCGAACATCGTGCGCAGCTCGAGTCGGGCGAGGTGGGCGCCGAGGCAGACGTGCTCGCCGCGGCCGAAGCCGACGTGGTCGTTCGGCCGGCGGTCGATCCGGAAGCGGAAGGGATCGTCGAAGATCGCCTCGTCGCGATTGCCCGACGCGTAGAAGAGACAGACGGATTCGCCCGCGCGGATCGATTGGTCGCGCAGGCGCAGGTCGCGCGTCGCCGTGCGCGCGAACTGGATGACGGGCGTCGTCCAGCGCACCGTCTCCTCGACGGCGCCGTCGACGAGGCCGGGCTCGCGGACGAGCGCGACCCACGCGTCGGGATGGTCGAGGAAGGCCTGGACGCCGCCGGTCATGGCGTTGCGCGTCGTCTCGTTGCCGGCGACGACCAGCAGGAAGTAGTAGGAGAGGAGCTCGAGCGGCGGGAGCGGCTGGCCGTCGATCCGGCCCTGGACGACGAGCGAGAGGATGTCGTCCGCCGGGCGCGCGCGCCGCTCCTCGGAGAGCTGGTGGAAGTAGGCGAAGAGCTCGTTGCGCGCGCGCTCGAAGGTCTCGTCGGTCGTGGCGCCGCGCTGGAACTCGGGATCCGAGGGCGCGATGATCTCGTTCGTCCAGCGGAAGAGCAGGGGCCAGTCCGCTTCGGGAACGCCGAGCATCAGCGCGATGACCTCGATCGTGATCGGCGCGGAGACGTCCGCGACGAAGTCGATCGTCTGCTTCGCCGCGGCCCGATCGAGCACGCTCCGCGTGATGCGCGCGACCTTCGGCGCCCAGATCTGCACGGAGCGCGGCGTGAACGCCTTGGCGGTCAGGTTGCGGAAGCGGCCGTGGTCGGGCGGATCCATCGTGAGCAGATGACGGGTCTTGCGCTCGTCGGGCATGTCGAGATCGGTGAAGACGGCGAGCCTCGGCTCGATGATCCAGTCGCGGGGGTTCTTGCCGATCTCGACGATGTCGTGGTGGCGGGTCACGGCCCAGAAGGGATCGCAGCCCTCGGGCGCGAAGCGCCGCACCGGATCGTGCTTGCGCAGCCAGGTCCACTCGGCGTGGGGATAGCCCTCGCGCTCGTATTTCTCGGGCGAGATCACGTCGAGTCGGTCGGGATCGAGGGGGCCGGACGTGGATTCCATGGACGGGTCTTCTCTGGCGCGCGTCGACGGGCCAGCCTAGATCCGACGATCGGATCGCGCTCGACACTGGCAGTCGACTTTTGCTCAGGCGGGCGGCGACCCGTTCGATCGCTTCTCGAGCGCCCCGGTCCTCTTCACGATCTCGCGCACATAACCGCCGCGCCCGCCGTAGCGGAGCATCATGCGCAGGGCATTGGGATGCACCCCGAAGCGGATCGCGACCGCCTCGACGCCGCGCTCGAGCTTGCGCAGGGCCCAGCGCGGCCCGCGGCGCCGCCCGCGCAGCGGCGCCGCCCCCGCGGCGGCGGCCACCCGCTGCCCGCCCCGCTTCTCTTCGATCGAAGCCGCGATCGCCCGCTCGAATTCGGGTCGCAGGGCCCGCCCTGCCACGATCTCGCGGAAGACGAATTCGTGCTCCGGCGAGTCCCGCCGCCGCAGGAAGCCGCGGCGCTCGCCGCTGTAGATCGCGATCAGCGAGACCTCCTGCGGACACGCGATCGCGATCCCCTTGCGATGGGCGCGAAAGAGCCAGTCCTGCGAGGGCGTCACGAAAGTCTGCCGCTCGACCCGCCAGGGGCCGACGCGCTCCACGACCTCCCGCCGCACGAACCAGGACGAGGCGACGTGGAACCGGCGCGGGTCGAAGCGGCCCGACGGCGCGAAGCCGCGAACGCGCGCGACCACCTCGCGGCGCTCGATCCGCTCGAGCTGCTCCGGCGGGATCTCGGCGTAGGGGCAGCAGATCCAGCCCGCGTCGCTCGTTCGCATCCGCTCGACGTTCACGGCGAGATGGTGCTCGAGGTAGAGATCGTCCTGATTCAGAAAGGCGACGAAATCGCCGCGGACGAGACCGAGCGCGACGTTGGTCGGCGTCGCCTGCTGGCCGCTGTTGCGCTCGAGATTGCGGAATCGGATGCGGTCGTCGCCGAGGGCGCGAACGACGTCTTCCGTGTCGTCGGTGCAGGCGTCGCCGACGACGATGGCCTCCCAGTCCGTCCACTTCCCGAGCAGGAGACTCTGCAGCGCAAAGCGAAGCAGATGGCTCGCGTCGTAGGTCGCCACGACGACGCTGACCCGCGGTCGGCTCATCCCGCGGCCGCCTCGATCCGATCCGCGAGGCGGACGGCCCACCAGGGCACGAGCGTGAACTTGCCCGGATCGAGCGAGTGGTAGCGGCCGACACTCTGCAGGCCGATCTCGCGCCGCTCGTGGAGGCGGCTCGCCGCGTCGTCGACGTCGGTCGTCCCGAGCGCGTAGATCACGCCGCCGTAGGGATCGACCTGCTCGCTCGTGAAGGGCAGCGTTGCGAGCGCGGGGCAGCGCTTGCGCCAGGCGTCGAAGCTGCGGTCGAAGACGGCCATGCGCTCGTCGCGGGAATAGAGGGCGTGCCAATCGGGTGGTGTTTCGGCGGTCGACATGCCGGTCCGGCCGGTCGGGTACCACGAGAGGAAGAGGCCGTTCGCGCGGAAGTTCACGACGTCGCCGAAGGGGCCCTGCACGTAGGTGAGCGAGGGGATGCGGCCCGGCGCGACGGGAATCGCGATGCGGTGCCCGAATTTGTAGCGATGGCTGTAGGGGCCGGGCGGGCGGATGCCGAGCGGCCGGTCGAGGGGCAGGCGTTCGTGCCAGCTCGTGTTGGCGACGTCGCTGAAGGTCTCGGCTTCGCGCCGACCGCCGTGCTCGAAGGCGACGCGGTAGCCGCCCCGCGGCAGCGGCTCGACGGCCGTCACGCGCTGCGAGCGTCGCAGCTGGATGCGCGGCTCCGCCGCGAGCGCCGCGCGCACGCAGGCGGCGAACGCGCGCGGATCGATTGCGTGCTCGGTCGTCTCGAAGAGCGCCTCGAGCGGAGCCGGGTCGACGCCGTCCGGATACTCGGCCTCGGCGAGCCGGCGCGCACGGCATCCGACTCCGAGGCCGAGATAGTCGAGGCCGAGGGCGCGCGCGCGCTCGTCGTGGTAGTCGCCGCAGCGGTGGTAGTGATGCTCGAGCGCGTCGGGGCGCATCAGCGAGCCGCGGTGGACCCCGTAGTAGAAGGGCGTCGAGCGCAGGTCGGCGGCGCGGAAGGGGAGCCAGCGCTGCATCAGGGATTCGAAGGCGATCGCGCCCTCGATCATCTGGCGGGCGGTCGCGAGGGTCGTGTCCTTGGCGTAGATCAGGCCGAGGTGGATCTTGCCCTCGTTGGCGAAGGTCGCCTGGGAGACCGCCTCTTCATGGCGATCGAAGAGCTCGACCGAATGGCCGCGGCGGGCCAGCTCCAGCGCCGTGCAGGCCCCGGCGCCCCCGGCGCCGATCACGGCGATCCTCATCCGCTCCACCCGCCCTGCCACGGCGATGCGTCTCCTTGCTCGTCCGTGCTTCCCGGGTCGGCGGTGGCGACGGCGTCGAGCCACTCGATCGGACTCGTTCGAGACGGAATCGATCCTACTGCGAACACCCGATCGCGTGCCACGGATGCGCGCGCTGATCGAGACTTCCCCGACGAAGCTCGCACGCGCGATGCGGTCGATCCGAGACGAGGAGGCCGCGATCGAGTCGACGAGCGTGCCGAGTCCTACCCGTTTTGGGGCTGGTGGTACGGGCTCATCAGGTGCCGCGACGTCTCGGGCGGGGGGCTCGAGAAGCGCCGCGCGGATGTCGCCCGCCGGCCGCGCCATCGCGCCCGGCAGCCGGGCTCGAGGTGACCGGCGACTCGCGATCCGAGGCACGCGGATCATCGAGCGCCCTTCGAGGCGGACTCGAATTTTTTCGAGTCGTGTGAACTCGGATTGCGTCTGGTTAGAATCCGGCGGTCGCGATGCGCCGACGCACGGCCGGAGGGATGGGATGACGCACGCCGGAGGTCTGGCCGAGCCGTCGGCCGACCCGATCGAGATCTATGTCGCCGACGATCACGAGATCGTCCGCAGCGGTATCGCGGCGCTGCTCGGCCAGCAGCCCGGCTTCGAGATCGTCGGCCAGGCCGAGACGGCCGAGGCGCTCCTCTCGGCGGCGCGGCCCGGCGCCTGGGACGTGCTGATCCTCGACCTCGCCCTCGGCGGCGGGAGCGACGTCAAGCTCGTGCGCCAGATCAAGGAAGCCCATCCCTTCGGACGCATCCTCGTCTACACGGCCCAGCGCGAGGGTCCGCTCGCCCTCGAGATCCTGCGCGGGGGCGCGGACGGCTACCTGTCGAAGACCCGCTCCCTCGACGAGCTCTTCTTCGCCGTGCGCGCGGTCCATCGCGAGGGCCGTTTCGTGACCGCGCCGATCGCCGAGCTGCTCTTCCGCGCGCCGGCGACCGCCGACACCGAGCCCGCCCTCACCGGCCGCGAGCTCCATGTGCTCGAGCGCCTGACCCGCGGCGAGCGCCCGTCCGAGATCGGCGTCGCCCTCGGCATCCAGCCGAGCACGATCAGCTCCCATCTCAAGGCGATCCGCCGCAAGGTCGGGGCGGCGAGCAACGCGGAGTTGATCCAGTACTACCTGCGCATGCGAGAGAATCTCTGAGGGGGAGGACCGGCGGCGCTCGGCGCGCCTACTGCCAGAGCTCCGCGATCCGGTTTGCGTCATCGTCTCCGGGGCCCGCATCCCCGATCGCGAAGACCCGACCGTCGTTCAGCGTCATCAGTCGATGCCCTCCGCGGCGGCGCACCATGTTCCCGGCGTCGTTGCTCCAGCTGCCGCTCGCGGGATCGAAGATCTCGCTATGGCTGGTAGCGGTGGAGATGAATCCGGATTGACCGCCCGAAATCAGGACGCGTCCGTCGGACAATCGTGTCGCGGCAGGCCTCCACTTCGAGATGTTCAGGGAACCGGTAGCGGCCCACTCATCCTCGCTGGGGTCGTAGATCTCGGCGCTGGACAAGGCCGCGCCGAAAGGGAGCGGCACGCCGCCCGCCAGCAGCACGCGACCGTCCGCCAGTGGCGTGGCGGTCGCGAATCGACGGGGTGTGCCCGGGCTCGCCGCAATCGTCCAGCTGCCGGTGGCCGGGTCGAAGACTTCGACGGTCGAACCGAGTGTCATGAAGACCCGCCCGTCCGGGAGGGCTGCGATGGCATGCTCGCGCACCGAGAGATCGATCGACGTCTCGCCCACGCTCGTCCAGGTTCCCGTCACCGGGTCGTAGAGCTCGCCGTCGCGGAGCAGGTTTTCGGCGAGGAATCCATCGGCGCCCCCGAAGACCAGCACGCGTCCGTCGGACAGAGCCACTGCCTCCGCGCCCCGACGCGGTCGGCTCATGCTCGTCGTCGGCGTCCAGGTCCCCGCGTTCATGTCGAAGATCGAGGCCGTTGCGAAGTACTCCTCGAAAATTTCCTGCGTTTCCTCGTCGAACAGAAAGATGTAGCCCCCCGCGACCAGGACCTTGTGGTCCGGGAGCGGCGCCACGGCGACGGCCTCGAGGAGCCCGGCGAAGGGCGGGCTGGGCACGGCGGACCACTGCCCCGTCGCCGGATCGTAGAAGGCGCTCTCGGCCGGGTCGGCCGTGTTCATCACGAGGATGCGGCCTTCGGCGTCCTGGCCGACGGGGACGGGGGCGACGATGTCGAACGGCGCGGGCGCCGTCGCGGTCCAGGCGTGGCCGGCGACGGTCAACGAAGTCGTCTGCCATTCGGTGCCCTCGTACTCGACGCCGATCGTGGCGGTGCCGACCGCGACGGGATCGGCGAGGCCGTGCGTGCCTTCGCCGTTTCCGATCGTGGCGATGCCTTCGTTGCTCGAGGTCCAGAGGACCGCGTCGGTCAGGTCCACGGTCGAACCGTTCGTGTAGGTCGCGGTCGCGGTGAATTGCGGGCTCGCGGCCAACGCGACGGTCGGATCGGCCGGACTGATCGCGATCGAGACGAGCGCGGGTGCGGTGAGGGTGAGTACGGCGATGTTCGACCGGACCCCCTCGTAGAGCGCGGTGATCCCCGCGGTTCCCTCCCTCAGCGCCGTCGCCAGGCCCTTGTCCGACAGCGTGTTCCCGATCGAGACCTCGATTCCCTGGCGGGTCGACCAGAGGGCCGGTGTCGTGACGTCCTGTGTGCTCCCGTCCGAGAACGTCGCCGTCGCCGTCAGCTGCTGCGTTGCGCCGACGGGGAGGGTGGCGGTCTCGGGCGTCACGGCGACGGAGACGACCGCTGCAGGCGTGACCGTCAGCTCGGTCGTTCCGGTCACGCCCTCCTGGCTCGCGCTGATCGTCGCGGTTCCTTCGCCGACGCTGCTCGCGATTCCGCCATCGGCGATCGTCGCGCGCTGGGCATCCGAGCTGGTCCACGTCACGCTCGCCGTCAGATCGCGGGTCGAGCCGTCGCTGTAGCTGCCCATGGCGGTGAAGGACTGGCTCAGGCCGAAGGCGATCGACGGGCTCTCGGGCTGCACGGAAATCGACGAAAGCGTCGCCGCCGGCGTCGCGTCCGGTTCGTCGTCTGCCCCGCCCTGGCGACAGGCGCCGACGACGAGGGTCAGCGCGGCCAGGCCCATCATGATCCATCGGATCGAAGCGCGTTCGTTCGAAGTCCTCATGCTCGCCTCCATTTCGCTCGGCAGGCGCGGTGTCCGCGGCCGGCTCGGGCGTTCGAATGGGGCTGAGATCGGGGTTGTTCCGAGCGGGATTGAGGCCTGACGACCGGTCGTCGATGGGGTCGAACGAATGCAAGGGCGTGTCGTCGTTCGCGCAGGAATTCGATCGAAGCAATTCGATCCCGTGAATCGAAATCTTTCGATTCACCGCCCCATGCGCAGGATCGGAACCTGCGTAGGACTCGATTCCGTGCTCACGATGCGACGAAGCGCTCCAGCGCCTGGCGGAGCTGAGCGCCGCTCACGGGCTTGCCGAGGAGGACGAACCGACCGGCACGCGCGACTTCGAGAGCGTCGGCCTCCGAATCGCCCGTCACGAGAATCGCAGGGATGGGGACGCCGCATCGCCGGCGCAGTGCGTCGACCCACGCGACGCCGTCGCGTTCGCCCGGGAGCCGCAGATCGACGAGCAGGACGTCCGGAATCCACTCCTGCCCGAGCAGCTCGAGCGCGTGCTCGGGGTCGTGAAGACCACGCGGCTCCGCGCCGTAGGCGCGCAGCAGCGCCTCGCTCGCGCGAAGCACTTCGCGATCGTCGTCGACGATCGCCACCCGGAGGCCGGCGAGCGATCGGGCTCCGCTTCCCGAAACTGCCTTCGGTTCGTGCCCCCGTGCGCAGGGCACCTCGAGCGCGAAGTACGAGCCCCGACCCACGCTCGACCGAAGCACGACGCGATGCCCGAGCCGCGCAGCGAGTCGCTCGACGATCGTGAGCCCGAGCCCGAGTCCGTGGCCGCTGGTCCTGCCCGCAGCGGTGCTGCCGCGCGCCGCGCTGCCTTGCGTCGTACCGCCGCGGCGCTCGAACGCGCGGAAGATCGCCCGCTGGTCTTCCTCCGCGATGCCCGGCCCCGTATCCCATACGCCGATGCGGACCTGGTCGCCTGCGCGCTTGCACCCCACGAGGATCCGTCCCGTCTCCGTATGGTGGATCGCATTGAGCACGAGCTGAAGAAGGATCGCCTTCACCAGCTCGGGATCGCTCTCGAGCCAAGCACCACTGCGCACCACGCGCAGCTCGAGTCCCCGGGACCGAGCGGCTGTCCCGAGCTCTGCCTCGATCGCATCGAGCAGGCTCCCCGCACGAAAGATCCGCGGATGGCATTCGACGTCGCCGGCCAGGGTTCGCGCGAAGTCGATCAGCAGATCGAGCTGGGCACCCAGCGACGCCGTCGCGTCATCGAGCATCGCGGCGAGCCGGTCGCGCTCGGCGTCCGAAGTCGCGCTTCGCAGCGCGTTCGCAGTCAGCCGCATGGCGTGGAGCGGCTGCCGCAGATCGTGGCCCGTCGCCGAAAGGAGTCGCGCCTGAACGCGGCTCGCCTCCTGCACCCGCGCCGCGGCGGCCTCGAGATCCCGGATCCGGCGCTCCTTCTCGCCGCGTGCGGCGATCACGGCGCGAGTCGATCCGCGCAGGAAGGCGCCCAGGAAGAGCCCGGAGAGAAGGGCGAGCAGGACCAGGACCCGCCCCGGATCGCTCGGTGCCCGCAGCAGCCAGGCCCCCGCAACACCCACGAGCGCCGCGGCCAGCAGGCGGAGCGCGTTGCCCCGCTCGCCCAGAGCACGGAGCGCGAGCGTCCGCTCGCCACCGCTGCCCGCCGTTTCACCGAAAGCTCGCTCGCCCGGATGAGAGGATCCCATGGGCGCGGAAGGTAGGCGGTTCGATGGACCGGAAAAGCAGCGATCCCACACGGGCTGCGAGCGCCGGCGCTCGGGGCCGCGCCGCCCTCCGACGCGCCCGCCGGCGCGTTACCCTGCCGCCATGGTTGCCAGCGCATGGACGTCGAGGGGAATCACGGGCCTCTCCGACGTGAACGACGACACCTCACGGCGCGTACTGCTCTGGGTCTGCGCCCTGGGCTCCATCGCTTCGGTGCTCGGCATCCTGCAGCGCGAGGCGAGCGGGACCGAGCAGCCGATCGGGCGGTTCGTCGAGATCGCCCTTCCGATCGTGGCGCTCGGGTTCATGGGCAGCGGTGTGGCGCTCTGGTTCCGCCGCGACGCGGTCGGTGCGGCGAAGATCGCATTGGCCACGACGCAGCTGGGCATGCTGCTCGGCAACGTCGCGTTCATCCTCTTCGGCAGTGCGAGCCACCGCGACACGTTGCGCGAGCTCGTCAACACGAACTTCTGGCTGCCCATGATGCTGGTGCTGGTCTTCGCGCTCTTCGAGGAGCGCCTCGCCAAGCGCATCGCGGGGCTCTTCGTGCTCAGCCTGGCGGTGGTCGGTGCCGCCTACTTCATCGCCCCACCGGAGCTGGACCCGGTCGACGAGGATCTGGCGCAGGCGGTCCGCATCGCCGTCGCCAACCAGCTCTTCATCGGCCATGCCATCCTCTTCGCCTTCCTGCTCGCGCTGTCGCGCTGGCGAACGCTCGTGACGGCGCAGCAGCATTCGCTGACGCGGGCGAAGCTGCTGGCGGCCGCCAGCCACGACCTGCGACAGCCGCTGCACTCCCAGGCGCTCTACGTCGACGCGCTGCTCGCGAGCCGCTTCGCGGACGAGAACACGCGCTTCCTCGCCGAGCGGATCGGGGCGACGAGCGCATCCCTGCGCGGCCTGCTCGACGGGCTGCTCGACCTCTCGAAGCTCGATGCCGGCGCGGTGGCCCCACGCGCCGAGGAATTTCCCATTCAGCGCATCTTCGACGAGCTGCAGGCCGAAGTCGCCGCCTTCCCGGGCGACCGGCCCCGCGTGCGCTTCCATCCCTCGAGCGTCTGGGTCCGGAGCGATCCGACGCTGCTTCGGCGCATCGCGTCCAACCTGCTCTCGAATGCCCTGCGCCATGGGCGGGAGGGCGCGGTGGTGATCGGCGTGCGGCGCGGTCCGCCGCTCCGGCTGATCGTGCAGGACACCGGCCCGGGCATTCCCTCGGACGCGCTCGAGCTCGTCTTCGACGAGTTCACGCAGCTGCAGAACCCGGAGCGCGATCGCAGCAAGGGCATCGGCCTCGGCCTCGCGATCGTCCGTCGCCTGGCCGAGCTGCTCGGTACCCGAGTCGAGGTCCAGTCCGTGGTCGGCCGCGGATCGCGCTTCAGCGTCACACTCGAACGCGTCGCGCGACCGGCGCGCACCGCCGCGCCGCCGCGCACCGCCGCGCCGCCGCGCATCGCCGGCCCGCCGCCCCGCCTCGACGGGTTCACGGTCCTCGTCATCGACGACGAGGCGGACGTCCGCGACGCGATGCAATCGATCGTCGGCGGCTGGGGCGCACGCGTGCTGGTCGCCGACTGCGGTGAGACCGCGGCCCGTGTCGCGCAGCAGGCCGCACATCTCGATCTGATCCTGGCCGACCATCGCCTGCGCGGCGGGGAGACCGGCCACCAGGCCGTCACCGCGGTGCGCCGCGCGCTCGCCCGTCCCGTCGAAGCGCTGCTGATCACGGGCGATACCCACCCCGACCGCATCCGCGAGACCCGCGCCACCGGCCTCGAGCTGCTCCACAAGCCGGTTCCGCCGGACGTCCTGCACAGGCAGGTGGCCCGCTTGCTCGGACTCACGCAGGCCTAGACTTGCGATGGTGGACGGCGCCGCGCGCTGCTTTGCGCGGCGGACGGATCGATTCGATCGAATCGTCGCAGGGAAATCGGCATGAAGCCGCTCGCGATCGGGCGGCAGTCTCGCGGTCATTGCTAGTTGGTGGCCTGGCCCTGCGCGAAGGCGGGAGGATCACTCGGGGGTGGTGTGCCGGGCGTGGATGGTGCATCGCGCGCATGGTTTCGTGACAGAAACGAGCGTTTCGATTCAGGGACGCAGCTGCGTGTCGAAGATGGCGCACGGTCCGATCCGGCCCGAATCGATTGGCCTGAGGACCGGCCGTTTCTGATAGGCTGGGGTCGCTACGTGGCTCGGGCGTCGGCCCGCCGATCGTGGCTCCTGCTCCATCCGATCCATCAGAGGTACCTTGCTCATGCTCCCCGCGTCTCGACCGCTGTGCCCGCAGCGACGGCACTTCCAGCCGCTCGCACTCTCGACCTGCCTGATCCTGCTCTTGCCGTTCGTCGCCCGGGCGGATCTGCACGACGTGACGATCACGGGTTCGATCCTCGGCCTCGAGGTGCCGCAGGACTTCTTCCTGAACGATCCGGATCCGGTCGACGGGAGCGAAACCTTCACGCTCACCTTCCGGTTCGACGACGCGGCGCCGCTCTCGGGCGGCAATGGAACGACGATCTCGGAGTACGCCGGGGCGATCTCGGACCTGACGCTGACGATCAGCAACGGGCTGACGCTCGCTGTCAGCTCGGAGGGCGTGCTGGCGGCGGACAACGGCAGCAATCATCAGTGGTCCGTCTTCGTCTTCACGGGCTCGGCGGGCTTCTCGTCGAATCTGCCGGACCCGCTCAGCGTCTACAATTCGAACGCGGACGCGGACGAGACCTTCGTTCTGCAGACGCTCGATCTCGCTCTTCTCGACCTCGCCGCGACGGTCTATTCGTCCTCGCCGCCGGAGCTGGTCGTGCCCGGCGCGCAGTTCGGCAATCCGGTCCTCGATGTGAACTGGCAGAGCGTCGATTCGGGCGAGTTCGTGCGGATCCTGACGTCGGTCTCGAGTGTCAGCTCGGCGCCCGTCGGTGCGGCCGTTCCGGCGCTCGGCCTGCCCGCGATCGGTCTGCTGGTCTCGGGTGCGATCACCGTCGCGGGGCGGTCCTTGCGGCGACGGGAGCGGGGTCCCCTTCACGGCGCCCGTTGAAGGAATGATGCCGGGCGGCGGAGGGATGTCGCGCGGCACGCCCCTCGGACGTGCCGCGCGCTGACGCCTACTTGTCGAGCACGTCCTGGGCGATCAGCTCCTCGAGGTAGGGCCCGTCCCACCACGACAGCTGCAGCGCCTTGGCGCGGCGGAAGAACATCTGCTGGTCGTACTCGATCGTGAAGGCGACGCCGCCCCAGATCTGGGCGCAGACGCGCGTCGTCTCGCGATAGGTCTCGCAGCAGAAGAGCTTCGCCATCGGGCCGAAGCGCTCGATCGAGCGGCCCTGGGCGTGGTTCCAGGCCGCCTCGTGGACGAGCACGCGGCCGCCGTCGATGCGGGTCGACGCGTCGGCCATGTAATGCGCGAGGGCCTGGAAGGCGCCGAGGGGCTTGTCGAACTGCACGCGCTGGTTCGCGTAGACGACCGTCTCCTCGAGGCAGCGGGCGGCGCCGCCGATCGCCTGGGCGGCGAGCAGCGTGATGCCCTGCAGCATGACCTTGTGCCAGGTCTGCCAGCCCGAGCCCGGCGCGCCGATGCGATCGGCGGCCGAGACCTTCACGTCCGTGAAGTCGATCTGGTACTGCGCCTCGCGGCCCTGGGAGAGGAGCTGCTTCATCTGCACGCCCTTCGCGCGCGGATCGACGAGGAACAGATCCACGCCCGCCTTCGTGCGCGCGAGCACGATCAGCCGCTCGGCCGAGCTCGCGTAGGCGACGAGTCGCTTGCGGCCGGAGAGCTTGAAGCCGTCGCCGTCGGCGGTCGCCGCGAGGGCGATGCCGGCCTCGCCGAAGCTTCGCTGGGGCTCGAGCCAGGCGGGGGTGAGGATCGCGTCGCCGTTCGCGATGCGGCCGAGCCAGGCCTGCTTCTGGTCTTCGCTGCCGGCCTCGAGGAGCACGCCCGCGCTCATCACGCACGACACGAAATGCGGCGTCGGCGCCATCGCCCGGCCGAGCTCCTCGTACACGAACGCGCCCTCGAGCAGCGTCTGGCCGCCGCCGCCGTAGGCCTCGGGGATCAGCAGGCCGTTGAGGCCCAGCTCGCCCATCTGCTTCCAGAGGGCCTCGGGATAGCCCTTCGGATCGTCTTCCATGTCGCGCACGATCGCGGTCGTCGAATGCTCGGCGAGCATCCCCCGCGTCATGTCGATCACCATCTGCTGCTCTTCGGTCAGATCGAGATCCATCTTGGATCCTCCTGGGAGGTCGGACCGGCCCCGCGTCGGCGGAGCCGGCCCGTGCTAGGCGTTGCCTAGAAGTTCTTGGGAAGGCCCAGATGTCGCCGGGCGATGATGTTCTTCTGGATCTCCGAGGAGCCGCCGCCGACCGTCTCGTTCATGGTCGCGCGGTAGGCACCCTCGAAGCGGCCCATGATCGGCGCGTCTTCCTGGCCTTCCATGAGCGTGCCTTCGTGGCCCTGGATGTCGAGGGCGTCCTTGCAGACGCGCTGCGACAGCGTGGTGGTGAAGAGCTTGTACTGCGACGACTCGATCGTCGGCGGCTTGCCGCCGGACTTCGCGGCGCAGACGAAGCGCGTGCTGAGGCCCTTGGCGACGGCCGTATCGGTCACGATCTGGGCGATCGTGCGGCGCACGTTCGGATCGTCCTTCAGCGGCGCGTCGTCGCGCTTGGCCTTCTTCACCCAGTCGACGAGCACTTCCGTGCGGTTGGCGATCGGCGAGAGGGTGAACATGGTGAAGCGCTCGAGATCGAGGGCCTCGGAGATCATGTGGAAGCCGCGGCCGCGCTTGCCCACGAGGTACTCGTCGGGCACGAACACGTTCTCGAAGAAGACCTGGTTGGTCGTGTCCTTGCCGATCGTCGGCAGGCTCTGGACCTCGAGGCCGGGGTGATCCATCGGGATCAGGAAGAGCGACAGGCCGTCGTGGCGCGGCTTGTCCGGGTCGGTGCGGGGCGACTCCAGTACCAGCCGGCGAAATGCGCGAGGTCGTCCACATCTTCTGGCCGTTGAGCAGGTAGCCGCCTCGATCTTCCTCGGCCTTGGAGCTGCATGTTCGCCGCGTCGGAGCCGGTGGCGGGCTCCGAATAGCCGACCGCGAACTCGACGTCGGCGTCGAGCACCTTGGGCAGAACTCCTGCTTGAGAGCTTGTCGCTGCCGTGGCGGATCAGGCGGTCTTGCCGATGATGCCGACGCCCTTGCCGATCTGCGGGGGCGGTGTGCTTCGAGAGCGCCTTCGTTGAGGATACTTGTGACGCCCTCGATCTCCTTGCCGCCGTACTCCTTCGGCCAGGACATGCCGAGCCAGCCCTTCGCGGCGAGCTTCTTCATGAAGGCGCGGCGCTCGGGGGTGTCGGAGAGCTGGGTGAAGTTCTCGCGGTGGTGATCCATGACGACGGGGTCGTGGTTCTCGACGAGCCAGGCGTCGACCTCGTCGGCGAAGGCTTGTTCGGCGGGGGAGAAATCGAAATCCATCGGGTGACTCCTACGACTCGTTCCGAGTGGGGTGGACCGGGCGGGAAACGCTCGATTCGAGCGCTTCGCACGATATACGATACGGAGCGTCTTGTATAGCCGCGCGGGCGCGCGCTGCACGGGCCCGGCGGGCGGGAAACGCGAATTGGATCGCAGAGCTGGGGCCTCGGGCTGGGCTGAGCTGATTTCCCGCCGGGGGGCTGGCTGAATCTCGATCCCTGCGGGAACTCCGAGCCGGACCCTCCCGCCCCAGGCGCCGGCCGGTCGAGCCGCGAATCAGTCGAGCTCGATGCCGTGGCGGGCGAGGGCGCCGCGGACCTCGGCGACGCCCCGCGCCCGTTCGGCGCGCAATCCCGCCGCGCGGGCGCCTTCGACGTTGATCGCGTTGTCGTCGAGAAAGAGCACGCGCTCGGGACGGCAGCCGAGGACGCCCAGCACGTGCTCGAAGATCTCCCGGTCCGGCTTCACGAGGCCGAGCTCGTGGGACAGGAAACGATGATCGAAGAGGCCGTACACCCCTTCTTCCGAGGCGTGTCGATCGGCGTGCAACGCGTTGGTGTTGCTGAGGCAGCCGATCGGGATCCGGGCGCGCGCGGCTTCGGCGAGCGCGCGGGCCCCGGGCATGAGGCCCCGCGGCCAGCGCACGAAAGCGTCGAGGAAGATCTCGGGCGTCGCGCGCATCGACCAGCTCTCGACCATGCCGCGGGCGAACTCGTCGGGGCTGCACTGGCCCCGCTCGAAGCGGCGGACCCAGGGACACGCGAGCCAGCGGCGCCAGACGTCCTCTTCGGGCTCGTCGCCGAAGAAGCGGCCCATCGACTGGATGTCCGCCAGCTCGATCAATACGCCGCCGAGATCGAAGAGCACGATGTCGAGCGCCATGAAGCCCGCCCCTCGTCCGATGTCGCCGCGCGGTGATCGCGCCGGCTCGCGAGAGGCTAACGGAGCCGGGCGCCTACGCGCGCTTGTTCGCGAGGTAGAGCCGGAGCTCTTCGTCGAGCTTTTCCGGGCTCAGGAAGCCGAGGCTCGCGAGGATCTGGCCGAGGGGGACGCGCGAGCCGCGCTGGGACTCGAGCAGCTTCTCCAGCTGGTCCACCGAGATGAATCCGAGGTCGATGGCGAGGGCGCCGAACTTCGCCGGCTTCGCCCGCTGCACTTCGAGCACCTTCATGACCTGGTCGAGCGACATGAGCCCCATCTGATAGGCGAGCCGACCGATCGACACACGCATGCTCGCCTGCCGATCGAGGGCCTCGATCAGGTCGGATTCGCGCAGCAGCCCGCGCTCGACGAGGTGTTTGCCGAACATCTCGCGGCGAATCGGCGGGCCGGCGGATCGGATGAAGCTGGATCGTCGCGATCCGGCGAATTCGGGGCGAACGAGCGGAAAAGCCCGGGCGGAGACCCGGCACGAGGGCGGAGTGCGGACCGGAAAGCGCGGGCTCACGACCCCGGCATGCGGCTCCGGCGGAGGCTTCAGTCCTGCACGGCGGCTGCCGATGAAACGCGGGTCGCTCGGGCTCGTCGGCCGCCTCGGCAGTCGACGCGAGCGAGCACTCGGATCTCGGGAACGGGAAGGCGGCCGCGTGGTGCAGTCGATGACGACGGATTCCGGTGCCGCCGCACCGCGCGAATTCCTCGCGAAGCTCGGCGACCGGGCCGATCGGCTGCTCGCAGCGCCGGGATGGATCCAGCTCGGCGCGTGGCTCCTCGTGCTGCTGCTCCTGAAGGCGGACGTGCTCTTCGAGCCGCCCGTCTGGGACAGCGCCATGGGCGTCTTCCCGCCCGCCATCTATCTCTACGAGAACGGCTTCGACATTCGCGGACTGCTCGCCGAACCGAATTGGTGGTTCGGTGGGCCGAACGTCCACTCCCTCTCGATCTACACCTGGCTGCTCGCCGTCGTCATGGCGGTCACCGATTCCGCGCCGGCGACCTTCGCGATCGTCCGCCTCGTGACCTTCGCTCTCGTCGCCGGCTCGCTCGTGCTCTTCGGCCGGGCCCTGCGTGCGGACGGCTTTCGTCCGGCGACGATCTTCGCCGCGAGCTTCTTCGTCCTCGGCCTGCCGCTCGTGTCGGTCCAGATCGGATATCTCTACACCGAGGCGTGGGTCATGGCGCTCGGCGTCGCGGCCTGGGCGTATTGGCGCCTGGGCAAGCCCGGGGTCGCGACCGCGATCTGCGCGATCGCGCTCTTCGTCAAGCTGACGGCCATCGCGATCGTCGCCTGCGTCGTGCTCGCGCTGGTCCTTTCGCAGCGCCCGGGTCGCGTGCGGCGATGGGCGCTGCTCGCCGGGCTGGCGCTCGCGCTCGTCGTGAATCGGGGCCTGCCGGGCTGGCTCGGTGCGACGGTCGTCGACCATCCGCGCTGGGGGGAGCCGGCGTTCCTGGCGAAGGCCCTGCTCGAGCGGCTCGCGGCGATTCCCGACGTCACGCTGCTCGTCCTGCTCGCCCTCGCGGGCACGCTCGTGCGGTCGCTGGCCTTCGCGGCCGGGGGCCTGGCGCCGGGCAGGCTCTTCGGCCTGGATTGGCGCCGCGGGGCGCAGGTCGTCTGCCTCGCCCTGCCGTTCGTGTTCTCGGCGGGCATCGTCCACTCGATCTTCTCGGAGTCGCTCTTCCTGCCGCGCTACCTCGTGCCGATCATCCCGTTCGCGGTCGCCTCGATCCTCGACCACGCGCGGGCCGCCGGGAAGGAGCGCATCGCCCTGATCGGCCTCTGCATCGGCTGCGCGTTCAATCTCGCGAACCGGTCCGGCGCGCTATACCGCCCGGATCATCAGAGCTTCTCGATCGTGGAGCGGTCGGCCGCCTATCACGACTTCCACCGGCTCCAGATCGAGCTGATCGAAGGGCTCGAGAAGCTGCCGGCCGACATGCCCGTCTTCGTCTCGAAGGAAATCCACTACATGCTCTCGAGTCCGATGATGGGTTATGCGGTGCCGCCGCTTCCGCAGATCCGGCCGGTCTTCCTCCCGCCCTACCGCGGTGCTCCGCTCGAGGCCTTTCCGCCCGAGTTCGTGCTCGTCCTCAGCAACAGCGGCCACGGGGGCGAAGAGGTCCTGCGCCTCGCCCGGGCGGCGGAGCGCGATCCGAACAGCGAGGTCCGCGTTCGACGCGTCGAGCGGAGCGGATTCTCGGGTGCGCTCGTCTGGGTCCGGCGCGCCGGGGCGCCGGCGGTCGGCGCGATTCCGCGCGCTCCTGCGCTCGCCGGGCACGGCTCCTGAAGCCGACGCGCGCTTGCCGGGATCGCCCGCGCGAAGCGCGTCCAATCCGGCGCGGAGGGCCTCGAATCCGGGGCGAACGCGTCGCTTTCGGACTTCAAGAGTTCGTGCATCCGGCCGATGAAAAGGCCATGCCGATCACGACCCGCGAGATCCTGGAAGAGACCACCTTTCAAATCGATCGCCCCGAAGATCTCGACCGGGAGGCCGTGATCCACGCGCTCTCGAAGTATTCGCTGGCGCGCATCACGGGCGTCGTCGATCACGAAGCGATCGTCCGGGCCCGCGCGAATCTCGCCCGGAAATTCTCCGCTGCCGACGACCATCCGAGCCTCGGCGAGGATCCGCAGTCGCTCAAACAGAATTTCCAGAAGCTGTCGATCGGCGGCGCGCAGGGCTACGGCGTCTACCGCCCGCGCTGTCTGCGAACGATCTACAACCCGATGTGGGCCGAGGACGTCTACGGCCTGCGCGAGAGCTTTCGCACCCTCGCCCGCGTCCGCAACATGGCCTACGGCCTGCCCATCGACTTCGCGATCGACGGCATCGAGCGCGAGATGTGGACGGCGTCCCGCATCCATCACTACCCGCGCGGCGGCGGCTTCCTGATCTCGCACCGTGATACCGTCGTGCCGGTCGTCCAGAAACGACAGGGGCTCGACAGCTTCTACCAGCCGATCATGGTGATGAGCCGCAAGGGCATCGACTTCGAACAAGGCGGCGGCTTCGTCGAGATCGAAGGCGAGCGGCATTACTTCGAGACCGAATGCCAGTACGGCGACATCGTGATCTACGACGGACGCACCGTGCACGGCGTCGACGACATCGATCCCCACAAGGTCTTCCGACACGACTCCATCGAGGGCCGGCTCGCGGGATTCGCGACGCTCTACCGCGACATGCAGAAGGGCGAGAAGATTGTCTAGCGCCGCTGCCGTGCAGCGCGTTCCCGACGATCATCTCTCCGCGCCTTCGGATGCCTGCACGATCTGCGGGAGCCGGGCGCCGCGCCGCTCCGTCCTGCTTCTCCAGCGGGGCCCCGACGTCTCGCTGCTCGCCTGCGAAGCCTGTCGTGCGCAGAGCGCGTCGCGCATGCCCGATGCCGCGTTCCTGAAGCAGCTCTACGCGCCTTCCGCCTACGCCTCGGATCTCCTCTCCACGCGTGATGCCGTCCGCCATGCGGCCCGCCACATCGTTCGTCACGCCCCCGTTCCCCGCACGCCGGGCCCCCTGCGCGTGCTCGACTACGGCGGCGGCGACGGCACGCTCTCGCGGGCCTACCGCGATGCGCTCGTCGCGGACGGCTTCGATCGGGCGATCGAGCTCACCGTCGTCGACCATTTCGTGGACGAGCGGGCCGGCAGGGAGATCCGATTCCTCGACGTCACGGATTTCGCGGCGCTCGGCGAGCGCTTCGACGTCGTGCTCGCCAGCGCGGTCCTCGAACACCTCGTCGATCTCGCGTGGACTTCGCGCAAGCTCCTCTCGCTCTGCGCTCCCGGCGCGGTGTTCTATGCGCGCACGCCCTACGAGGCGCCGCTCGCGACCCTCGTCCCCGGCTACCGGCTGCGATGGCCGCGCCACCTGCACGATCTCGGGCCGGCCTTCTGGGCCGGGTTCCTCGAGACGATGGGCTTCGAGGGCAGCCTGCTGCGCAGCGCGCCGTCCGTCGTCGAGAGCGATTTCACGACGCGTCCGCTCCGCACGCTGATCGCCCGTCTCATGAAGGCGCCCGCCGCGGCCGAAGCCGCGCTCCTCCCCGAGCGCGTCGGCGGGCGCGGACGGCTGCTCTGGCGCTGGGTCGGCGGCTGGGAGGTCGTGCTGCGGATCGACGGCCCGCGGCGCTGAGTCAAGCCGCCGGCGCCCTCTCCCCGGAGCGATCGATCGACAGCCGTCCGCTCGGGAAGAGCAGCCAGGCTGCCGCCGCCGTCACGACCATGCAGCCGTATTGCGCGAGGCCGAGCGCGATGGCGTCGCTCGCCGCGACGCCGAACGGGCCGAGCAGGAGCACATAACCCGCCTCCCGCAGCCCGACGCCCCCGATCGAGATCGGCACGAGCGTCGCGAGGGTCACGAGCGAAGCCGCGGCCGCCAGCGCCCCCGCCGAGACCGGCAGCGCGAGCGCGGCGCCGAGGACGACGACCGAGGCGATCCAGAGCGCGAGGATGACGAGCGAGGATCCGAGCAGGCTCGCGACGCGCCGCGGCTCGCCCACGAAACGATCGAGCAGCTCGAGCGTGTTCGGGAACCAGCGCTCGGCGATCCGCCGCGCGAACGCGAGCGCGAAGACGAGCAGTGCCGCGATCGCGGCGAGCCCAGCCAGCCCGGCCGACGAGAAGCCGATCCGCTCGCCGCCGAAGAAGAGCAGGCCGAGCAGGCCGGTGATCCCGACGCCGAGCATGCCCATTCCCCGGTCGATCACGAGAACGCTGCTGGCGC
>JAWKRX010000020.1:0-106497 GCA_041389425.1 Myxococcota bacterium | reverse complement strand
GGCCGTCGAGACGATCAGCTTGTCGGCCAGGGGATCGAGCAGCTTGCCGATCCGGGTGATGTCCCGGCCGCCCTTTCGCCGCGCGAGCCAGCCGTCGAGGATGTCGGTCACGGCGGCGAGGATGAACGCCCAGGCCATGAAGCGGCTGCCCGAGACGGTCGTCGCCATCGGCAGGAAGAGCAGCACGGGGACCACCCCGATGCGCAGCATCGTCACGCTGTTCGGGAGATTCCAGAAGCGCTCGCGCGGCAGCTCACTCGGGTTCGAGGCCGACCGCGTTCCGGACCCGGGCGCCGCCTCCTGGACGGGCATGGCGACGGCCTCTCGGTCCATGGACTTCCCGCTCCTCCCCACTTCCAGCGCGGCGCTCGCCCAGCCCCCCACGACTTCAGGGCTCCACGCGCGAGGCCAGCGGGACGGCGGCGGCCGGACGCTCGCCCTCGCGGCGCACCGCCGGGCGCGAATCCCCTGCCGAACCGGCCATGCGCTGCTCGTCGAGTCGATCGAAATCGGCCTGGTAGCGGCGATGGTACTCGAGCACCCGCTTGATGTAAGCCCGCGTCTCCGGGTACGGCGGAACGCCGCGATGGCGATCGACCGCTCCCGGCCCGGCGTTGTAGGCCGCCAGCGCGCGAGCGACGTCGCCGAACCGGTCGAGCATGGCCCGCAAATAGCGAACCCCGCCATCGATGTTCTCGACCACACCGAAGGGCCGATCGACCCCGAGCTCGGCCGCGGTCGCGGGCATCAATTGCATGAGGCCCTGGGCACCGACCCGCGAGACCGCCTGGGGCTTGAAATTCGATTCCGCCGCGATGACCGCCTTGACCAGCCCCGGCTGGACCCCGTGCAGCGCCGAGACCTCGAGGATCAGATGGTCGTAGTCACGCTCGGTCGGAACCCGGACGCGACGGGGCGGCGCGATCGCGAGCCCCTCGACGCGGACCGGATCCTCGCGCTGGAAGCGCGCATCGACCGGGGCATTCGTGAAATGCATCACGCCGCGGGCGTCGACATAGCGGTAGACCGCATCGCCCGCGCTGGCCGGGGACGGCAGCAGCGCGAGCAGCATCGCTCCGACGGAGACGAGCAGCCCGAAACCCGCTCGCCTTGCGCTCCGACGCATCCACACTCCTCAGGTCTTCGAAGCGTTGGGTCCGGACCGGGCCGGGCCTGGCCCCATGGGGCCGCACTTTCTTCCTGCTCGACCTTGGAAGCGACTCCAAGACGCCGATAGACTTCTCGATTTTCAACCATCGGAGCCTTCCGGGTGGGACCTGAGATTCGGCGTCGCCGAATCCCGCCCGAAGCGCAGTCGGCAGGCAGGGACCCGGCGGAGCACCCGCCCCGGAGCCCCGGCACCGGCAGGAGCAAGGCATGAGCCAACTCGCCCAGTCCGGACGGAAGGGCGCCGCGAGCGGCGCCCTGACGGGCGAGTCGACCACGGCCCGGCGCTACGACTTCCTGGTACTCGGCTCGGGACTCGCCGGCCTGCATTACGCCCTGCGCGTCGCCGACGTCGGTGAAGTCGCGATCATCACCAAGCGCAAGGCCACCGACTCCGCGACGGACTGGGCCCAGGGTGGCATCGCGGCCGTGCTGGATCCCGCCGACTCCTTCGATGCCCACGTCCGCGACACGCTCGTCGCCGGCGCCGGCCTCTGCCATGAAGACACGGTCCGATTCGTCGTCGAGCGCGGCCCCGCGGCGATCGATGCCCTGCGCAAGAGCGGCGTCGAGTTCGATCCGGCGCGCCAACCGGACGCGCCCGTCCCCTACGACCTGACGCGCGAAGGCGGCCATACCCGGCGCCGGATCCTGCATCGCCGCGACGCGACCGGACGCGAGATCGAGCGCTCCCTGCTCGCGCGCGCCCGCGCCCATCCCCGCATCACCCTCTTCGAGGACCACTGCGCGGTCGACCTGATCACGACGACGAAGGTCGGCCGGACCGAATCGAACCGCGTGCTCGGCGCCTACGTCCTCGACGCCGCGACCGGCGACGTCCACGCCTATACCGCCCCGATCACGCTGCTCGCGACCGGAGGGGCCGGCAAGATCTACCTCTACACGAGCAATCCCGACGTCGCCTCGGGCGACGGCATCGCGATGGCCTATCGCGCCGGTGCGACGCTCGCGAACATGGAGTTCATGCAATTCCATCCGACCTGCCTGTTCCATCCCCAGGCGAAGTCGTTCCTGATCTCCGAGGCGGTACGCGGCGAAGGCGCGGTGCTGCGGCGCCGAGACGGCCACGCCTTCATGGCCGACTACCACGAGATGCGCGACCTCGCGCCGCGCGACATCGTCGCCCGGGCGATCGACACCGAGCTGAAGCGGACCGGCGACGACTACGTCGTGCTCGACCTCAGCAACCGGGACCCGGCCTACGTGCGCGGCCGCTTCCCGACCATCTTCGAGCGCTGCCTGAAGTTCGGCATCGACATCACCCGCGAATCGATCCCGGTCGTGCCGGCCGCGCACTACACCTGCGGCGGGGTGCGCACGAACCTCTCGGGCGAGACCGACATCCCGAACCTCTTCGCCGCCGGCGAGGTCACGGCGACGGGCCTGCACGGCGCCAACCGCCTCGCATCGAACTCGCTGCTCGAGGCGCTCGTCTTCGCGGATGCCGCGGCGAGCGAATCGATCGCGCGCAGACCGCAGGTCGCGCCGCCCGGCGAGGTGCCCGCCTGGCGCCACGGCGAGGCGACCCAGATCGACGAAGCGGTCGTCATCACCCAGAACTGGGACGAGATCCGGCGCTTCATGTGGAACTACGTCGGCATCGTGCGCAGCGACCGCCGGCTCCTGCGCGCGCAACACCGGATCGAGAACCTGCGCGAGGAGATCAACGACTACTACTGGGATTTCCGCGTGACGCCGGAGCTGATCGAGCTGCGCAATCTCGCGACGGTCGCCGACCTCGTGATCCGCTCGGCGCGCCTGCGCAAGGAGAGCCGCGGCCTGCATTTCAATCTCGACCATCCCGATCGCGACGACCAGGGCTTCGGCCGGGATACGCTGATCCAGCGCGGAGAGTCTCCCTGGATCAGCCCCAGCTAGCTCGCTTCCTGCTCGTCATCGGCTTCGCGTGGACGGTCCTGCTCGGATCGTCTCCCGCGCCGGCCCTCGTCTTCGCCAGCCCCGAATCGGAGCCGCACGAGACGCAACCGCCGGATTTTCCCTATTGGGACCACGTCACCCAGCGCCGCTACGAAGGGCCGACGGTCCTCTATCTCGGCAACGGATTCGCGCTGACCGCGCGCCACGTCGGCATGGGCGAAATCTTCCTGCGCGGGCAGATCCTGCTGCCGGTCGCGGGCTCTCGCCGCACGCTCCTGAATGCCAACGGAACCCCCGCCGACGCCATGCTCTTCGAGATCGCACTGCCCGACGGCTTCGAGGATCTGCCCCCGCTGCCGATCGCACGCGAGTCTCCCCACCCGGGCGAGGAAGTCCTCCTGATCGGCTTCGGCCGCGAGCGCGAGCGCGTCGTCGAGGTGCAGTCGGACGGGCCCGCCCAGTTCGGCTTCTCCTGGACCCAGAAGGGCAGCAAGCGCTGGGGCACGAACCGCATCGCGACGATCGATGAGATGCTCTACCAGGGCAGCTGGACGACCCACTCTTTCGCCCTCGTCTTCGATCCGCCCGGAACGGCCCAGGCGACCGGATTCGAGGCCCAGGCCGCGGTGGGAGACTCCGGTGGTGCCGTATTCGTGAAGCGCAGCGGCGAATGGCTGCTCGCGGGAATGATGACCTCGGTGACGGGCTTCTCGCGCGCCCCGGCGCAGACCTCGATGTACGGCGACAGCACCTACGCCGCCGACCTGGTGAGCTACCGGGGCGAGATCCTGCACTGGTCGCGGCCCGCCTGCTCGAACGAGGAGGACGACGACGGCGACCTCGCGATCGACTACCCGGCGGATTCCGGCTGCGCGTCCGCGAAGGACGAAACCGAGCGCGATGGCAGTGGCTCGCCGCTGGTCCTGCGCGGCGTGATCGCAGCGCTCGCCGCGACACTCGCGCTGGCGACGCTCGTCCGCCTCCGCTGGGGTCGTGGCGCGCGGAGCCCGGGCGCGGGCTAGCTGCGGCGCGCGCGAGCCGGCGCTTCCGGAATCAGCACGCCCATCTCGACCAGCGAAGCCAGCGCGCCCCGAATGCGCTCGGGCGCCTCGGGGATGATCGCTTCGATGCGCGCGACGCTCATGCGGGAACGGGCGAGATCGAGCACGGCGAGCTCGGTCTTGTCGAGCGAGGCCCGGGCGATCTCCTCCTGCTCGACGTCGACGGAGAAGATCGCATCACCCGCGAAATCGAAGACGGAGGCGAGCTCGGGTGCTGCGGGACGGTCGCGCTCGTCCCGCGCGCAGACCGCCTCGAGCACGACGCCCGGGAGCGACTCGCGCGGACCGTCCCCGAGCAGGGCGGGATCGATCCGCGCTTCGAATTCGAAGCGCCCCTCGGTCCAGCCGATCATCTCCTGGAGGGCCGGCTTGCCCGTGAGCGAGCCCAGCTCGGCGGCGACGAATTGATTGCCGGCAAAGGCGATCCAGCCCTGCTCGCCCTCGCGCTCGACGACCAGCGTGCCCTCCGGCGCGGAGCTCCCGAACATCTGCAGCATGTTCGGAAGGCCGAGGTCGACGATCGAGCCGCTGATCCCGCCGAGTCGACCGCGATGACTCGCTTCGCGCAGCGCGGCGATCACCGCCTGGATCTCCGGATCGGCGGCCTGCTGCCGATCGAAGGCGACCGCGACGGCGGCGAGCCGACCGCGCTTGTCCCGAACCTCGCGGACGACCCGGCCCGCGATCTCGACGCTCGGCTCGCCGGCGGGATGTCGGAGCGCGATGCGGACGATCTCGTTCATCGCGAGCGGCTCGTCGCGAATCGAGAGCAGGATGCCGCTGCCGCTCAGGTCCCGACTCGTCGCTGCGAAGGCCGGGCGCCCGGCGCCGCGCACGCGGACGGGAACCCGCACGGTCGCGCGACGCGCGCTGCGCCGCCGCTCGCCGCCCTGATCGGTATCGGGATCCGGCAGCGCTTCTTCGCCGAGGAAGGGCTCGAACTCCGCGCGGAGCTCGGCCACCGAGGCCTCGAATTGAACCGCGACGCCCGCCTGCCCGCCGCCGCGCACCATCTCCGGCGAGACACGGTGGACGATCTCACCGCGCAGCACGACACGCGCCGAAGGCGACGGGACCCAGAACATCTCGATCTCGACGTCCACCGCCTGGCGCACGTCGAGCTCCGCGTCGGTGACGACGAAGATGCCCCGATTCGAGATGTTCTTCTCGAACTCGGCGCGCAGCTCCGCCGGTGTATCGAAGCGCATCTGGAGCGTTCGGATTCGCAACGCCGCCGTCTTCCCTGGGCTGGAGATGGCCCCGCGCACGAGCGCGAGCCCGCCGGAAGGATTCCGGCGACGTCGACCTCTTCGACCGTCTCCGGCCGTATCCCAAGGATTTCCGACCGCGCCCCTTCGGGACGAAGGCGCCATCCGGGGCGGGTCCGCGCTAGGAATCCTTGTCCGAGGCGGTTCGGAACAGCGTGAGTTGCGGCACGCCTTCCTGCGGCTCGATCGGCACCGGGTATTCGTCCGAGAAGCAGCCGTCACAAATCCCGCGTTTGAGGTCCTTGGCCGCCGTGCCGCGCAGGCCCTCGATGGACAGGTACCCGAGCGAATCGGCGCCGAGATCTTCGCGAATCTCGTCGACCGAGTGGTCGTGGGCGATCAGCTCCTCGCGATTCGGCGTGTCGATCCCGTAGTGGCAGGGACCGATGGTCGGCGGCGAGGAGATCCGCACGTGGACCTCCCGGGCCCCCGCCGCCCGCAGCATGCCGACGATCTTGCGCAGGGTCGTCCCGCGCACGATCGAATCGTCGACGAGCACGATCCGCTTGCCTTCGAGGAAGCCGCGAATCGCGTTGTGCTTCACGCGCACCTTGAAGTCGCGGATCGTCTGCGTCGGCTCGATGAAGCTGCGGCTGACGTAATGGTTCCGGATCAGCGCGGTCTCGTACGGGATGCCCGCCTCCTCCGCGTAACCGAGCGCCGCGGCGCTGCCCGAATCGAGCACGGGCGTCACCATGTCCGCGGGCACCGGATGTTCGCGCGCCAGGACGCGGCCGAGCTCCTTGCGATAGGCGTAGACGTTGTGGCCGACGAGGTTCGAATCCGGCCGCGCGAAGTAGATGTGTTCGAAGATGCAGAAATGCTCCTTCGCCTCGCGGGCGAGGAGCCGGATGCTGCGGAGCCGGCCGCGGCGGATCACCACGACCTCCCCCGGCTCGACGTCCCGCTCGTGGACCGCCCCGATGAGGTCGAGCGCGCAGGTCTCGCTCGAGAGCACGTAGGCGCCGTCCTTGCGGCCGATCGAGAGCGGGCGGAATCCGTGCGGGTCGCGGGCGGCGATCAGCGCGTCGTCGGTCAGGAGCAGGATGCTGTACGCGCCCTTCACCCGGGAGATCGCGTCGATGAAGCGATCCTCCATGTGCCGCTCCCGCGAGCGGGCCAGCAGATGCAGGATGACCTCGCTGTCGGAGGTCGAGCCGAAGATCGCGCCGCGGCCTTCGAGCTCGCGGCGGATCGCATGGAAGTTGACGAGATTTCCGTTGTGGGCGATCGAGACCGGGCCGCCATCGGTATTGGCGCAGATCGGCTGGGCGTTGCGCAGCAGGCTCTCGCCCGAGGTCGAATAACGCACGTGACCGATCGCGTGGCGGCCCTTCAGGCGATCGAGGATCGGCGCGCCGAAGGTATCCGCGACGAGGCCCATCGCGCGATGGGCGATGTGCTCCTTGCCGGTCGAAGAGACGATGCCGCACGACTCCTGGCCCCGATGCTGCAGCGCGTAGAGGCCGAGGTAGGTCAGGTGCGAGGCTTCGTCGTCGCCGTGGACGCCGAACACGCCGCAGGCGTCGTGGAAACGATCGGCCCGGTGCGCGCGTTCGAGATCGCTCGACTCCGCAGCCGTCAAGCGATCGATCGGGCGGTCGCCGGGCGGAAGGCGATGCAGAGATCGATTCGGAAAGCGATCCGGAAGGCAAGAGTCGCTCATCGAGGCTCCGCGCTGGGGATGGGTCGGGACGCGGCGTAGGGTAGGCATCGGTCCAACCGCGGTCAAACCGGGCGGATCCCGTCGCCGGCCGCTTGCCCGACGACGGGTCGTGGGCTTCCATCGGCCGCGACCGCTCGGAGGTCCGGACGCGAGAGGATCGGCTCATGGGGATCGACCGCAGGGACCTGCAGGCGCTGTGCAATCAGACGCTCCGGGAGACGGATTTCCGCGGTCTCGGCGAGCGCGTGGTCGGCAAGGTGCGGGACAGCTATCTGGCACCGGGCCGGCGTACGCTGGTCGTCACGGATCGCGTGAGCTGCTTCGATCGCGTCGTCGGCACGATCCCGGTGAAAGGCCAGCTGCTGAACCAGATGGCGGCCTTCTGGTTCGCACAGACGGCGTCGATCGCGAAGAACCACCTGATCTCCGTCCCCGATCCGAGCGTCTCGATCGTGAAGGAATGCAAGACGCTCCCGGTCGAGTTCGTGATGCGCGGCTACCTGACGGGGACGACCTCGACCTCGATCTGGACCGCCTATGCGCGGGGCGAGCGGCGCTTCTGCGGCCACGCCCTGCCGGAGGGCCTGCGGCGCCACGAGAAGCTGCCGACGCCCCTCCTGACGCCGACGACGAAGGCCCTGCACGGCGAGCACGACGCGCCGACCTCACGCGACGAGCTGCTCGCCCGGGGCACCCTCTCCGAGGCGCTCTTCGACGCCGCCCACGCATTGGTCCAGCGCCTCTTCGCGGAGGGCACGCGCCACGCCGCGAAGCAGGGGCTCATCCTCGTCGATACGAAATACGAGCTCGGTCTCGACGAGCAGGGCGAGCTCGTCGTGATCGACGAGATCCACACCCCCGATTCCTCGCGCTACTGGCGCATCGAAGGCTACGAGAAAGCGCTCTCCGAGGGCGGCTCGCCCGCCGCGATCGACAAGGAGTACGTCCGCCTCTGGCTCGCGGAGCAGGGTTACAAGGGCGAAGGGCCGCCGCCCGAGCTCCCGATCGAGGTCCGGGTCGAGGCGGCGACGCGCTACATCGACGCGTTCGAGCAGGTGACGGGCCGCGCCTTCGTCCCCGATCTCGAGGAGCCGGTCGCGCGGATCCGGCGCAATCTCGGCCTCGCCTGAGCGGCCGGCCGCGATCCGTCCAGCCGGAAGCTTCAGTCCAGCCGGAATCAGTCCAGCCGGAAGAAGATGTAGCCGAGCATCATGTAGTACATGACCGGCAGCCCGAGCAGCGGTGCGTCGATCCGATCGAGGACGCCGCCCATGCCCGGCAGCAGCGCGCCGGTGTCCTTGACCGCCGCATCGCGCTTGAGCAGCGACTCGACGAGATCGCCGGTGATCCCGACGACGCAGAGCACGAGGCCGAAGGCGATCGCCGCAGACCAGGGCAGCGCCTCCGACGCGTCGGGCCAGAAGATGTCGAACGCGAGCTTCGTCCCGAGCCCGAAGACGGCGCCCATCACGATGCCGCCCAGGGCGCCTTCGACGCTCTTGTTCGGACTGATGGCGGGCGCGAGCTTCTGTCGCCCCCAGGCACGGCCGGCGAAATAGGCGCCCGCGTCGCAGGCGACGATCGTGACCAGGCTGTAGTACATCAGGAAGATGCCGGTCTCGGGCGTGAAGCCGATCGTGCGCAGCGCGGCGCCGTCGTAGTGGGCCGCGGCCGACTCCGTGAACTTGCGCAGCAGCACCGCATGGGAGAGCAGCCAGGCGACATAGAACACGCCGAAGAACGTGCCCGAGATGCTCGCCATGGCCTCCTGGATCTCGGCCTTGCGCAGCTGGGCACCCATCATCACGAGCAGCGAAAGCGTCATGAGCAGCATCGCGTGATATTCGTTGCCGACGTGGGCGACGAGGATGACGGCGGCGCCGAACACCAGACCGACGGCCTGGAGCGGCCTGGCCCCCTTGTCGACGATCAGGCCGTAGAACTCCTTCTGCGCGAGCAAGCCGATCACGATCACGCTCGCCAGATAGAGAAGCCCGCCATGGGCGATGACCCAGAGCACGTACGGAATCAGGACGGCTGCGGTCCAGAGCCGCGTCTGGAGATCCTTGCGCCGGGCCGCGGCCCGCGCGGCTTCGGCCGCGATCGCATCGGCGCTGGCGGCGAAGGGTGCGCCCGGGCCCGGAGCTCCGGACGAATCCGAAGCGCCCGGCTCGGCCTCGATCGCCGGCCCGGGCGGCGATCCTGCCCCGGCCATCGGACGGGCGGACTCCGGCAGTCGCCCACCGATCGCGAAGACGGCCCTCGCCTGCTCCGCGTCCCGTTGCTCCACCGTTTCCCCTCTCACGGCTGCCATGCCTCGCCCCCCGACCCGAGTCCGTCCCGGCGACGCGCACTTGCCGGCGCTTGCCTGCGATCAGCCCCGTCACCCGGAAGTCAGTCGGTCCCCGTATGCCCGAATCCGCCGGCCCCTCGGCTGCTTTCCCCGAGCGAGTCGACCTCCGTCCATTCCGGCAGGATGACCGGCGCCACGACGAGCTGGGCGATCCGATCGCCCCGCTCGACATCGAACGCATCGGCGCCCGCGTTCCACAAGATCACCTGGATTTCGCCGCGATAGTCGGCGTCGATGGTACCGGGGGCATTCGGAATGACGATGCCATGGCGCAGGGCCAGCCCGCTGCGCGGACGCACCTGGGCCTCGAAGCCGCTCGGCAGGGCGATGCACCAGCCGGTGGGAATCAATCGGCGCTCACCTGGGAGGATCCGCACCCGCTCCGCCACGGCTGCGCGCAGATCCATGCCGGCGGAATCCGGGGTCGCCGGCTGCGGCAGGGGCAGGTCGGACGCGTGGCGCAGGCGAGTGATCTCCACCCGCATGCGCGCACGCTCTCCGATTCGTCCGCCCTGCCCCGAGCCGCCGCGGCGGGCTCCCGGGTCGGCGCTCAATCGGCCTGCGCCTCTTCGTTCGCCCGGGCAGCCTGATCCGCCAGTGCTTCCTTGCGCGAGAGGCGGATGCGGCCGGTCGGATCGATGTCGATGCACTTGGCGAGGACCTCGTCGCCCTCTTCCACGACGTCGGTCACCTTGTCGACGCGACCTTCGGCGAGATGGCTGATGTGGATCAGGCCATCCGTGCCCGGGAAGATCTCGGCGAAGGCGCCGAAGTCGGCGATCCGCTTGACCTTCGCGAGGTAGATGCGGCCGATCTCCGCCTCCTGCGTCAGCTCGTTGACCATCGCCATCGCCTGGGTCACCGACGCGCCGTCCGGCCCGAAGACCGTGACCTTGCCCGAGTCCTCGACGTCGATCTTGGCGCCCGTCGTCTCCTGGATCGCGCGGATCACCTTGCCGCCGGGCCCGATGATGTCGCGGATGCGATCGGGCTTGATCTGCAGCGTCTCCATGCGCGGGGCGAAGGCGTGCAGCTCCGTCCGTGCGCGGAGGCCCTGGAGGTCCGGCGTGTCCTTGTCCATGCAATCGAGGATGTGGAGCCGTCCCGCGCGCGCCTGCTCGAGGGCCTTCTCCATGATGTCCCAGTCGATCTGCTGGACCTTGATGTCCATCTGCAGCGCGGTGATGCCCTGCTTCGAGCCGGCGACCTTGAAGTCCATGTCGCCGAGATGATCCTCGTCGCCGAGGATGTCGGACAACACGACCGTGCGCTTGCCGTCGGTGATGAGGCCCATCGCGATGCCCGCGACCGGCGCCTTCAGCGGCACGCCCGCATCGAGCAGCGCCAGCACGCCGCCGCAGATCGTCGCCATCGACGACGAGCCGTTGCTCTCGAGCGTCTCGGAGACGACGCGGATCGTGTACGGGAACTCCTCGTGATCGGGGAGCACCGGCACGATCGCCCGCTCGGCGAGGGCGCCGTGGCCGACTTCGCGCCGGCCCGGACCGCGCAGGGGACGAGCCTCGCCCACGGAGAAGGGCGGGAAGTTGTAGTGCAGCATGAAGGTCTTCTTCCAGCGCCCCGCCATGCCGTCGATCGTCTGCTCGTCGAAGCCGCTGCCGAGGGTCGCCGTCACCAGCGCCTGGGTCTCGCCGCGGGTGAAGAGCGCGACGCCATGGGGCCGCGGCACGGGCCGCGTCTCGCAGGCGATCGGACGGATCTGATCGCTGCGGCGACCGTCGATGCGCTCGCCCGTCGCGAGCACGCGCTCGCGCATGATCTCGCCGCCGAGGTCGTGGAGGATGTTTCCGACCTGGCTCGAGAGGGCCGAGAGACCGCTCGTGCGCGCCTCGAAGTCGGCGAGCGTGCGCGGATTGAACTCCGCGTTGCGGTACTCCGTGAGGATCTGCTCCTTGATCTCCTTCTCGATCGACTTGACGGCGGTGCTGCGCGCCTTCTTGTCCTTGATCGTGAAGGCCTCGCCGAGGCGATCGCCGGCGCGCTTCTGGATGTCGGCTTCGAGGGCCGACTTGTCGACCTTGGTCGGCGGGGTGAGCTTGGGCTTGCCGACCTTCGCGGCGAAATCCGAGATCGCCGAGATGATCTTCTGGATCTCGCGATGCGCATGACGCAGCGCCTCGAGCACCTCGGATTCGGGCAGCTGATTCGCGCCGCCCTCGACCATCACGATCGAGCCCTGGCTGCCGGCGACGATCAGATCGAGGTCGTTGCCCTCGGCCGCCTCCGGTCCGGGGTTGATGCGGTACTCGCCGCCGACGCGGGCGATCCGAACCGCCGCGATCGGCCCGAGGAACGGGATCTCCGAGATCGAGAGCGCCGCCGAGGCGCCGACGAAGGCGCACAGGTCGGCCGGATGATCCGGGTCCGACGAGAGCACGGTCGCCGTGATCTGGGTCTCGTCGTTGTAGCCGTCCGCGAAGAGCGGCCGGATCGAACGATCGATGAAGCGCGACACCAGCACTTCGCGATCCGCGAGGCGCCCTTCGCGCTTGAAGAAGCCGCCCGGGATCTTGCCCGCGGCGGCGAACTTCTCGACGTAGTCGACGGTCAGGGGGAAGAAGTCGATCCCCGGTCGGGGGGTCGAGTGGACGGCGGTCACGAGGACGACCGTATCGCCGAAGGTCACGACCGCGGCGCCCGCGGCCTGCTTGGCGATCTTTCCCGTCTCGATCTTCATGGTCCGGCCGCCGATCTCGACGGTCATGGACGTGGGTTCGAACCAATAAGGCATTCCATACTCCTCACCGGCCTGGCCTCTCCTCACTCTTCTCGAGTCAGAGCCAGCGCCGATGCGTTCCTAGCCTGCCAGGCGGGACGCTCTCCCTGAGCGCCTCACCCGGATTCCGACGAGTTCCACGAGCGATGCAGGATCACCCATGCGCGAACGAACGCGAAGAACGCGCTCGAGGGGGGGATGGTTCGCGTATGGCCGACTCCCGCATGGCACGGGGTCCCGTCGGAACGGCTCAGGCCAATCCAATGTCGATCGAGGCCCGATCGATGATCGATCGAGTCTCGAACTTCGTGTTCGGGCCGATTGGGGGCGGGCACTGCATCCGGACCCGACCCCGAACGGACCAAGGGCGCGCACGAGGCGCGCCCTTTCGGGATCCACTAGCGTCGGATTCCCAGCTTCTCGATCAGCGCACGATACCGCGCGGCATCGCTGCGCCGCAGATAGTCGAGGAGACGGCGCCGCTTGCTCACGATCCGCAGCAGGCCGCGGCGCGAGTGGTGGTCCTTCTCGTTGACCTTGAAATGTTCCTGCAGCCCGGAGATCCGCTCGGTCAGGATCGAGATCTGGACCTCGGGCGAGCCCGTATCGGCCGCGCCGCGCTGGTTCGCTCCGATGATTTCGGCCTTCTTCTCTGCAGAGATCAAGTCTTTCGTCCTCTCCGATTCACAGCCCGCCGGATGAGCGACACAGCGTGTCGACCCGTCGAAGCCGTCCCTCGTCCGCGCTGCGCGCACCGCGCGCTCCGGACGAGAACCCTTTGATTTGCATCCGTTTTTCGAACCGCGGCAGTTTGGCGTAGGCCGCTGGCCCTGGCAACGGGCAATTTGTGCCTCCGAGGCCGGAAGCGCCTCGAAATCCGGTCAGACCGGGTCGGGCGCGAGCACCCGGAGCGGCCAGAGCCGCCGATCGGCCCCCAGCTCGGCGACGGCCAGCACCTGACCCTGCGCATCCACCAGCGTCACCCGGGTGCCCGGCGGCTCTCGATGGAGATCACCGGCCGCCAGATCACCGCCGTTCGAGAGGCGCCGCTGCTGCTCCCCGGAGACCGCGAGCACCGGGAAGCCCAGGGCGTCGGCGGGCGAGATCAGCTGCCCCTCGAGCTTGCCTTCGGCGGCCGCCGTCGCGCAGTCCGCGAAGCTGCGCGCCTGGTCGATCCGGAAGGGACCGCTCGACGTGCGGCGAAGGCCTGAGAGATGCGCGCCGCAGCCGAGTACCCGACCGAGATCCGAAGCCAGCACCCGGACGTAGGTCCCCGCGCTGCAGCGGACCCGGAGGTCGAAGGCCGGCGATTCGAAGCGGGTCAGCACGATCTCCTCGATCGTGATCCATTTCGGCTCGCGCTCGACGTCGATGCCCTGGCGCGCGAGCCGATGGAGCGGGACGCCGTCCTTCTTGACGGCGCTGTACATCGGCGGCACCTGCTGCACGTCGCCCCGGAAGCGGAGCAGCGCGGCCTCCACCTCCTCGCGCCCGGGCAGCGGCCCCGCATGGCGCGCCACCACCTCGCCCTCGGCGTCGAGGGTATCCGTCTCGATCCCGAGCACGACGGTTCCGTCGTAGACCTTCTTGCCCGCTTCGATGAAGGGGATCAGCTTGGTCGCCTGGCGGATCGCGAGCGGGAGCACGCCCGTCGCCTGGGGATCGAGGGTGCCGAGATGTCCGACGCGCCGCGTGCCGAGCCAGCGGCGGGCCTCGTCGACGACGTCGTGGGAGGTCCGGCCGGCCGGCTTGTCGACGACCAGGAACCCGGAAGCACCGGGCTGCTCGGAGCGGCTACGTCTCGGACTGCGGCGAGACATCGGCCTCCTCCTCTTCTTCTTCGGACTCGGGTTCGGGTTCGGGTTCGGGTTCGGGTCGGATGTCGAGGGATCGGATCAGGCTCAGCATATGGCTGCCTTCCGCGATCGAATCGTCGAGCACGAAGCGCAGCTCCGGCGTATGTCGCAGCTTCATGCGGCGCGAGAGCTGGCGCCGCAGGAAGCCGGAAACGGAGGCCATCGCCTCGCCGAGCTCGTGCTGGCGATCCACGTCCGGATCCTCGCCGAGCGGGCTGTAGAAGATCGTCGCCGCTCCCAGATCGACGGCGAGCTTCACGCGCGTGATCGTGATCAAGCGCAGCCGCGGATCCCGCACCTCGTCGCGCAGGACTCCCGACAGCTCCGCGCGGATCTGCTCCGCCACCCGCTGTACGCGGACCGAATCGGCCAAGCCGTCCTACCCCTTTCCCTCATCGCCGCCGGCGGGGTCCGAAGACGCGCGCGACCACGGCAGATCCAGATCTTCTTCCCCGCGTTCGGCGCGGCCCGTACCGTCTCCGAACGCGTCTTCGTCGGCGTCGCCGGCGTCGAAAGCCCCGGCGTCGAGCGGCAATCGCATCAGCTCGATCTCGCTCCCGAGGACCTCGGCGAGATGCATTTCGTCGACGAGCTCGAGGGCCTGCCGGAGCCCGCGCCGGACGACGCCTTCATCGTTGCCGACCCACGCGATCCCCACGACCGCCCGCTGCCAGGTCTCCTGCCCGCCGACCTCCGCGACCGACACGTTGAAGCGATGCCGCAGGCGCCCGACGATCCGGCGCACCACGCCCCGCTTCTCCTTCAGCGATTGCGACTCGTGGACCCGCAGCTCGACGACGGCCACTCCGACGATCATGCGCCGCCCCCTCCCGGCCCCCGACCGCCGGGGTGCTGCTCCGGACGGCGACGGGATCCCGTGTCGGGATCCGACGCCGGGACGGGGCGCGGCGGATGGGAGCGACCCCCTCCGCGGCGCCCGCCGGAGTCTGCGGTCAGAGCGTCGCCGCGCGCTCCACGCGCTCGAACGTCTCGATCACGTCGCCGACCTTGACGTCGTTGTAGTTGGTCACGCCGATACCGCATTCCATGCCGTTCGTGACCTCCTTGACGTCGTCCTTGAAGCGGCGGAGCGAGCCGACGACACCCTGATAGATCTGGATGCCGTCCCGCACGATGCGGCAATGGGCGTTGCGGACGACCTTGCCCTCGAGCACGTACGAGCCCGCGATCGTCCCGATCTTGGGGATCGTGAACGTCTCGCGAATCTCCGCGCGCCCGAGCAGGTTCTCGGAGACGATCGGCGGCAGCAGCCCGGCCATCGCCGCCCGGACGTCGTCGAGCATCGCCATGATGATCGAGTACGTGCGGATCTCGACGCCGCCGTTGTCGGCCTGCCGCCGGGCCGACGGATCGGGCCGCACGTTGAACCCGACCACGATCGCACCGCTGGCGGCGGCGAGGTTCACGTCGTTCTCTGTGATCGCGCCGACACCGGAAGAGAGCACCTTGAGCACGACGGTCTCGGTCGACAGCTTCTCGAGCGCATCCCGAGCCGCCTCGCAGGTGCCCTGCACGTCGGCCTTGAGCACGATCGAGAGCTCCTTCGGGCCCTCGTTCGCGGCCTGCGCGTAGAACTCGTCGAGCGTGAGCCTCGGCCGCGGCACGACGGAGGCGACCCGCTCCTTGTCCTCGCGGTGGTCGACGATCTGGCGCGCGACCCGCTCGCTCTCGACGACGTGGAACCTGGCCCCTGCCGGCGGAACGCCGGACAGGCCAGTGATCTGCACCGGCATCGACGGGCCCGCCTGCTTGACGCCGCGCCCCGTGTCGTCCTGCATCTGGCGCACGCGGCCCCATTCGGTGCCGACGACGATCGAATCGCCCTGCTCGAGGGTGCCGTCCTGAACGAGCAGCGTCGCCACCGGACCTCGGCCCTTGTCGAGCTGCGCCTCGAGCACGACGCCGGCCGCGCGCCGCGCGGGATCGGCCCGCAGCTCGAGCAGATCGGCCTGGAGGACCAGCATCTCGAGCAGGTGATCGATGCCCGCCCCCGTCTTCGCCGAGACGTCGCAGCAGACGACGTCGCCGCCGAAGTCCTCGGGAACGAGGTTGTGCTCCATCAGCCGCTGGCGCGCCTTGGCCGGATCGGCTTCGGGCAGATCGCATTTGTTGACGGCGACGACGATCGGACAGCCTGCAGCCTGCGCATGCTGGATCGCCTCGACGGTCTGCGGCATCACGCCTTCGGTGGCGGCGATGACGAGCACGACGAGATCCGTCGCCGCGGCGCCGCGGGCGCGCATGGCGGTGAAGGCCGCATGGCCCGGGGTGTCGATGAAGGTCAGGCGGTGGCCGCCGCGTTCGACTTGATAGGCGCCCACGTGCTGCGTGATGCCGCCCGCTTCGCCTTCCGTGACCTTGGTCTTGCGGATCGCGTCGAGCAGCGAGGTCTTGCCGTGATCGACGTGGCCCATCACGGTGATGACCGGCGGCCGCGGATTGCCGGGCGCCGCTTCGGCTTCTTCCGTGGGCTCCGGCTCGAAGAACTGCGCCTCGTTGAAGCCGACGTCGACCGCCTCGAAGCCCATCCCGGCGGCGAGCTTCGACACGGTCTCGAAATCGATCCGCTGGTTGACCGACACCATGATGCCGAGCGCCATCAGGCGCCCCTGGATCATCGGCGCCTTGAGGCCAGCCTGCTTCGCGAGCTCGCCGACGGAGATCTCGCCCGACACGCGGACGACCTTCGTCTGGTTCGCGAGCGCCGCCGCAGACGGCTTCGGCGAGAGCTTGTCCCGGCGCCGGGCGCGCGGGTTCACGATCGTTCGGGGCGCCACGATCGGCGCGCGGCGGGTCCCCGAGCCGCGGCTCGTGATCTGCTTCGCGAACTGCTCCTGCTCCTGGAGATTCACGACCTCGCGGACGCGCTTGCGCTGCTTGCCCTTGCGATCGGGACCGGCGGCCGGGTCCGTGATCGTCGTCCCGGTGCGCAGGGCCGCGGGGCCGGTCGGTGCCGTCGCGGTACCGGCAGCGGGACCGCTCGGAATGCTGCGCAGCGCCGGCGGCGACGTCGGCGACGCAGGCTCGGCCTCGATCGCCTCGTCATCCGCTTCGGCCGCCAGCTCCTCCTCGTTCTCGGGCTCGAGCTCGAGCTCGGAATCGGGCGGCGCAGCGTCATCACCCTCGTCGAATCGGACCTCGGGCTCCGCGATCGGCTCCGGCTCGGGCGTCGGCTCGGGCTCCGGCTCCTTGCGCTTTCGGCGCCGGACGACGGTCGTCCCGCTCTTGCCTTCGAGGCGCTGCTCGTCGACGGAGGCCTTCGCCTTCACCGCGCCGCCGATCTTCTCGCGCAGGAGCTCGACCTCGGCATCCTCGAGCGACGCCATGGCGCTCTTCAGATCGACGCCGTGCGTACGCGCCTGTTCGACGAACTCGTTGCGTTCGATGCCGAGCTCTTCCGCGAGTTTGTATGCCCTGACTTTTGCCATCGATTCCCGTGTCGTTCCCGCCCGGCCCGCCTGATGCGCGTGCCCCGGGCGCGTTCTCGATCCTGTTCGTTCCGGGCTCCCCGTCGCGCCCCAAAGGCCGACGCCCTGCCCCCGAGTCGCCCGTTCCTGCTATTCGGCCCGCTCCGCCGCGGGACCCGAAGGCGGCTCCGCCGGCAATCCGCTCTCGCTCCGTTCCGCGCGCAGCGCGGCCGATGCGGCCTCCGCCTCGACTCGCTTCTGGAGCTCGCGCGCCGCCTCTTCCTGGGCCTTGCGCTCTTCTTCCGCGACCTTGACCTGCACCAGCTCGCGGGCCTGCTGCTTGATCCGCCCCGCGCCCGCTTCGTCGATCCCCGGGAGTGCCGTGAGCACGTCCGAGTTGCAGTTCGCGAGGTCCTCGAGCGAGAGGATGCCCTGCTGGAGCAGCAGATCCGCCTCGGGATCCCCGCAGCCGTCGACGACCGAGACCGCCTTCGAGAGCCAGTCCGCGATCTCGCGCATCTTGGTCTCGCTCTTGATGTCGATCTTCCAGCCCGTGAGCTGCACCGCGAGCCGCACGTTCTGTCCGCGCCGCCCGATCGCCAGCGAGAGCTGATCGTCCGGCACGATCACGTCGATCGCCTTCTCCTGCTCGTCGATGATGACCTTCGAGACCTGGGCCGGCGACAGGGCGCTGCAGACATAACGCGCCGTATCCGGGCTCCAGGGCACGATGTCGATGAGGCTCGCCGCGCAGCTCCTGCACCACGGCCTGGACGCGGCTGCCCTTCATGCCGACGCAGGCACCGACCGGGTCGGTCGCTGTCGCGCGAGACGACCGCGATCTTCGATCGCCCGCCGGGCTCGCGCGCCGCCGACTCGATCGAGACGATCTTCTCGTACATCTCCGGGACTTCCTGCTCGAACAGCTTCGTCGAGGAAGTTGATCGAAGCGCGGAGAGCACGATCTGGGGCCCCTTCGCGTTCTTGTTCACCTCGAGCACGTAGGCGCGGACCCGATCGCCTGGCCGATAGCTCGCGCGGCACCTGCTCCTTCGGCGGGATGATCGCCTCGGCACGTCCGAGGTCGACGATGATCGAGCCCTTCTCGAAGCGGCGGACGATGCCGTTCACGACCTCGCCCTGGCGATCACGGTACTCGTCGAAGGTGTTGTCGCGTTCGCGTCGCGCAGGCGCTGGATGATCACCGCTTCGCGGCCTGGGCGAGGATGCGTCCGAAGTCCGGAGGTATGAGCTTGACGCCGATCTCGTCGCCGGCTTCGACCTCGGGATCGTAGTCGCGGCGCGCCTCGGCGATGAGGATCTGGGTCTCGGGATCCGTGATCTCCTCGACGACCTCCCGGAACTCGAAGAGCTCGACCTCGCCGATCTCGTCGTTGTACCGGGCCTCGATCTCCTTGTCCTGGCCGAAGCGTCGGCGCGCAGCCTGGCGCATCGCCTCCTCGAGGGCGCCCGTGATCTCCTTGGAATCGATGCCCTTGTCCTTGGCGATCTGATCGATTTCTCGCTTGAGATTTCCCAGCATCACACTCCGCCCGACTGGCTCGAGTCACGCAGCCTCGACTCCTTCGCGAAGTCGGCGCTCGTGAACTCATAGATCGTATTGGCCTTCTCGACCTCGTCGAAGGGAATCAAGGCCGGATCCCCATCCACGTTCATCTTCAGCACGCCCGCGTCGAACGAGACCAGTCGTCCGCGAAAGCGCTTGCGACCCTCGAGCGGCCGCCGGGTCTGCACCCGGATCTCCTTGCCCACCGCAGCGTCGAAATCCTTCTCCCGCGTCAACATCCGATCGAGTCCCGGCGACGAGACCTCCAGCCGATAGGCGCCCGGCATGAAGTCCGCGGCGTCGAGCAGCGTCGAGAGCTCCCGGGAGATCGCGGCACATCGCTCGATCGGCACCCGGCCATCCCCCGCCCGACTGTCGACCACGATCCGCAGCAGGCCCGGCCCACGCGGACGGGTCACCTCGACGTCGACCAGCTCGCAATCGTGCTCGTCCACGACGGGTTCGATCAGCGCGCGCATCGGCTCCGGGATGTCCCGATAGATGTTGGCTTCCTCTCTTCCTCTCGCGCCTTCCAGGCGCGTCATCCTCGCTCGTCCCCACGCACCCGAACCGGCCGCCGGCCGGTCGCACTGCATCCACCCGCCGCGCTCCCGAAGGACGGCGAGGGAGCGATGAAAACCGACCCCCAAAACAAAAAAAAGCGGACGAATCGCCCACTTTCCTGGCGGCTTCGAACCGGTGCGACCCTCACGCCGTTTCCGACGCTTCGGCCAGGGACTTCGTCGGATCCCCACCGCGCCACACCGATCGACCCGAAAAGCTGTACCCGATGCAGCCCGTGACGGGCCGCGCGAGCCCGGGCAAATTAAATGAGTGCCGGCAAGATGGCAAGGAAGCTGCGTTTTTCGGCTATTTGCCCTTGGGGGAAACGAGCGCTCCCGTGAGGTCGGCGACCCGCGCGAAGCCGTGGCGCCGGGCGTAATCCGCGATGCCCTCGGCGATCGCGACCGCCGCGGTGGGATCGAGGTAGTTCAGGGTCCCGACCTGGACGGCGCTCGCCCCGCAGAGCAGGAATTTCACCGCATCCTCGGCGCTCGCGATGCCGCCGACGCCACAGATCGGGATCCGGACCGCCTGGGCCGCCTGCCAGACCATCCGCAGGGCGATCGGCCGGATCGCCGGGCCCGATAGCCCGCCGAGCACGTTCGAGAGCACCGGTCGTCGCCGCTCGACGTCGACCTCCATCGCCTGGATCGCGTTGATCAGAGTGATGCCGTCGGCGCCCTCGGCCTCGCAGACCTTCGCCATGTCCGCGATCCGCGTGACGTTGGGCGAGAGCTTCACGAGCAGCGGGCCCGCCGTCGCCCGCCGGACGGTCGCGACGAGCTCGGCGAGCAGCTTCGGGTCCTGGCCGAACTCGATCCCGCCCGCCTTCACGTGGGGGCACGACGCATTGATCTCGATGCCCGCGACCCGCGGATGCGCCGTCACCCGCGCGACCAGCTCGGCATAGAGGCCGGGCTCGGTCCCGAAGGCACTCGCGATCACCACCACACCCTCCGGCAGCGCCGGCAGCTTCTCTTCCAGGAACGCCTTCACGCCGACGTTCTCGATACTGATCGCGTTCAACATGCCCGCCGGCGCTTCGGCGATGCGCGGCGGCGGATTGCCGTGCCGCGGCTCGAGGGTCAGGCTCTTCGCGACGAAGCCGCCGATCCGGGTCAGGTCGAGGAAGGGGGCGAGCTCGGTGCCGTAGCCGAACGTGCCCGATGCGGTCAGCACCGCGTTGCGCAGCGGAATCCCGGCGAGCACGACCCGCTCGTCGACCTCGCCCACGCGCGCGTCGCCCGCCACTGCGCCGCCGCCCGGCCCGGACGTGCCGTGCCGCGGTTCGCTCACGGCAAGCCCGCCCAGTCGATCTCCGCGGCGTCGAAGACCGGCCCGTTGCGACAGACGAGCGCGAATCCCCCGCCGCTGCGCGGCGCAGCGCAGCCGAGACAGACGCCGAAGCCGCAGGCCATCGGATTCTCGAGCGAGACATAACATCGCGCCCCGGCCGACCCCGCGAGCGCGGCACACGCACGCATCATCGGCGTCGGCCCGACCGCGTACACCGTCGCCCCCGGCGATTCTCGCAGCCGATCGGCGAGCGGGGCCGTCACGAGGCCGCGAACGCCGGCCGAACCGTCCTCGGTCGCGGCGACCAGCGGGACGCCGAGGGCCTCGAAATCCGACCAGCCGAGCAGATCCCCGGCGCTCCGGGCACCGAGCAGGACGGTGACCGGACGGCCGCGCGCCGCCAGCACCCGCGCCCATTCGTAGAGCGAAGCGATGCCGGTGCCGCCGCCGACGAGCAATGCGGGCCCCGCGGCCTCCGCCGCTTCGGGGTCGACGGCATCGAAGCCCCGCCCGAGCGGCCCCACCAGGGGAACGACCTCGGCGTCTCGCAGGTCGGCGAGCAGGCCCGTGCCCCGGCCGACGACGCGGAAGAGCACCTCGATCACGCGCTCGCCCGCGCGTTCGGACGCGCCGAGCTCGCGATAGATCGCCATCGGCCGCGGCAGCAGCGGATCGCGGCGAACGACGCTCCCCTCCGCACCGGCCCCCAGCATCAGGAACTGGCCGGGCGCCGATCCACTCCAGCCCGGCACGGCGAGCCGGAGCCGTCGCCCATGGCCTTCGGGGATCTGGGCGAGGACGCGGGCGCGGCTGCGGACCGGCGAAGACGCAATCGCAGCACCGTGGTTCGCCGACAAGACCGTTCTCTCCCGCAGCTCCGGCCCGGCGCGCACGCTCAGTCGAACACGCGCGAGAGGAGCAGTGCATCGCTGCCGCCGGGGTAATAGCGTGGACGCCTGCCCACGACCACGAAACCGAGGCCCGCGTAGAGTGCCGCCGCAGCGGCGTTGTCCGAGGCGAGCTCGAGCCGCGCCTCGGCGAGTCCGGCCCCCGCCTCGACCTCGAGCAGCCGCACCAGCAGACGGCGCGCGACCCCGCCCCGCCGCGCGGCCGGATCGACGCCGACCAGGTCGATCTCGAGCAGGTCGACGATCCGCCGAGCGAGGACGAATCCCATCCCGGCGGAGTCCGCCCCGCCCCCGTCGGGCCCCAGGGCCAGCCAGATCCGGGCCTCCCGTCCGGCGAGGGCCGAGGCCAGCGCGGCACGGCCCCAGCCCTCGCTGAAGCAGGTCCGCACGAGCGTCTCGAGACGTTCCAGATCTTCCTGCCCGGCCCGTCGGATCCGCGCTTCCACCGGAAATCTCCCACCCGCGCCTGCGGCGCCGATCCCTGCGGAAGGGCAGGCGAAATCGTCGGTCAAGCGGGCCGCGCACGCGGTCGATAGGCAATCCGGATTACGCCCGAAACCCGACCGCGGCGAGCCGCTCGCGCCGATGGTTTTCGCACCGACCGATCTCGCATCGATCACGAGGGATCCTTGGCCAAAGGTCTCGACGCGCAGCAGCAGATCTTCGCAAGCAATCCCGACGACCGCCGCGCCTTCGAAGCGCTCGAGGAGCATTTCTTCCTCGAAGGCGACTGGGCTGCGCTCGCGCGCATCTATCGCGACCGGATCGCAGCGCCCTCGATCTCGGGCGATGCGGCCAAGAAGGGCGCGCTGCTGCTCCGCCTCGGACAGATCCTCGAGGAGCGGCTGGTCGATCTCGACGCGGCCAGCGAGGTCTACTGGACCCTCGCCCGGCTCGATCCGACGAACCGGCCGGCCCTTCGCCAGCTGCGCGGCATCCACGAACGCCGCGCCCGCTGGGACATGGTGTTGCAGCTCGCGGAGCTCGAAGGGGCGACGGCGATGCCGCCGGACGAGCGCGCGCGCTTCGAGTCCGACCTCGCCCGCATCTGGGCCAGGCAGCTCGGGGATCTCGGCGAGGCCGAACGCGCCTATCAGCGCGCCCTCGCGGCGGAAGCGGATTTCCCGCCCGCGCTCGAAGGGCTCTCGGAGCTGTGTCTCGAGAGCGGACGCATCGACGAAGCGGCCGATCTGCTCGGGCGCCTCACGGTCCGCCTGCGCGGACCGGAGCGCGCACCGTTCTGGCTGGCACTCGGCCGGCTCCAGGCGCTCGTCCAGGCCGATCGCGAGGGTGCGCGCCGCAGCTTCGCCGCCGCCCTCGAAGACGATCCCCTGCTGACCGCCGCCGTCGAATGGTCGCTCCTGCTCGCGACCGAAGACGAAGACTGGGAGGCGGTGGCCGGGCTGCTCGAGCACCGCTTCGATCTCGCCGCCGGCGCCCGTCATCGTGCCTCGATCGCCGTCGAGGCGAGCCAGATCCACCTGCACCAGCGCCACGCCCGCCCGAGCGCCCGCGCCTGGGTGGAGCGCGCCCGCGAGCTCGCGGAGGACGATGGCTCGGTCCTGCGCGCGCGCGCCGACCTCGAACGCGCGGAGGGCAACGACGACGCGCTCGCCGGAGTGATCGAACGCCTCGTCGCGACGGCGGGCCCGCGCTTCTCGCGGCCCTACACCATCGAGCTGGCCGAGATCCACGCGCGCCGGGGCCGCCCCGCCGAGGCGCTCGTCGCACTCCAGCGCGCGCCCGCACCGCGCGAGGGAGAGGACCAGCGCGTGCTGGCCCTGCGCGCGGACTGTCTGCGCGCGACCGGGGCGAAGCGCGAGCTCGCGGAAGTGCTCGAGACGCTGGTGACCCTCGAGGCCGGCCAGAGCCCGCAGCAGCAGGCGAGCCATCTGCGGGAGCTCGCGACGTTATGCGAGGAGGAGCTCTCCGATCCCTCGTCGGCCGAGCTCCATTGGAGCGCCGCCTTCGCGATCGATCCCGCGGACGGCGAGGCGCACGCGGCGCTCGTCCGCCTGCAGGAAAAGCGCGAAGACTGGACCGCCCTGCGCGCGACCCACGAAGCAGCGCTCCGCGCGGCGGGCGCCTCCGCGTCGCCTTCGCTCTGCAGCGCGCTCGGCGGGCTGCTGCTCACCCGCTTCGAAGCCCCCGATGCGGCGCGCGCACTCTTCGAGCGGGCGCTCTCCCTCGCGCCGCGCGATCGGACGGCCCTCGCGGGCCTTCGCCGCGTCGGCGAGCAGAGCGGGGACGAGGCGCTCCTGCTCGAGGTCTGCGAGCGCGAAGCGGACATCTGCGAAGAGCCCGGCGAGCTCGCCGAGATCGCCCGGAGCGCCATCGCGCTCCTGTCCCGCCGCGGCGACCTGCCCGGCGCCCACGCGTGGGCCGTCCGCGCGAGCGAATCGGAACCCGAATCGCTCGCGCTGCTCGAAACGCGCGCCGACCTCGAGAGCCAGCTGGGCCTCGCCGCGGAAGAGATCGAGACGCTCCGCCGGCTCGCCGAACGGCTCGCGGGTCCGGAGCGAAGCCGCCGCCTGCAGCGACGCGCCGAGCTCCTGCTCGAGCTGGGTGATCCCGATGCGGCCGCCTCCTCCCTCGAGGCGGCGCTGGCGAGCGAGCCGGATCGCGTCGAGACCCTCGAGGCCCTCGTCGACGCCTATCATCGCCTGGGCCGATCGATCGATCAGGCCCGCTGCCTGCGACTGCTCTGCGATCGGCTCCCGCCCGAGCACCGGGCCGAGCCGATGACGCGCCTCGCTTCGCTGCTCGAAGATCCGATCGGCGACCTCGATGCCGCGATCGCCGTGCGCTCCCGACTGCTCGAGCTCGAGCCGTCGCCGGCCGGCGCCGCGGAAGCACTCGAGGGATTGCTCGCGCTGGCAGGCCGTCATCGCGAGCTCGCCGCGCTGCTCGAGCGCGAACGGCAGCGCCTCGGTGACGAGACGCCCGAAGCCCGCGCGCTCGACCTCCGGCGCGGCCGGCTCCTGCTCGATGCCCTCGGCGATTGCGAAGGCGCAGCCGCGATCTTCGGGGCGCTCCACGAACGCGAGCCCGGCGACGAAGAGATCCTCACGCTCCTCGAGCGCGCCCTGCGCGCGGGCCACGACGCGAACGGCCTCTGCGAGCTGTTGGCACGGCGTGCGGCGTGGGAGCCGCGTCCGGTCGCCCGGGCTCCCTTCGAGCTCGAGCGCGCGCAGCTCCTCGAAGAAGTGCTCGGTCGCCCCCACGACGCCTGCGACGTCTACGAAGATCTCCTGAGATCGGTCCCCGATTCCGCGGCGGCGGTGCTCGCGCGCGCGCGACTCGAAGCGCTCTGCGAGGCGACCGGACAATGGCCCCGGCTCCAGCGGCTGCTGCTCGCGCGACTCGCGCAGACGCCCGAACCCGAGCGCATCCCGCTGCGCGAACGGATCGCCGAGATCTGTCGCGATCAGCTCCAGGATCCGGCCGGCTGCGCCGCCCAGCTCGAGGCGATCGCCGCCGCGCATCCCGATCGTGTCGCGGTCTGGCAGCAGCTCCAGGATCTCTACATGCGCGTGCTCGGCCGACCGGCGGACTGGCTCCGGGTCGCGGGCGCCGAGCTCTCGAGCGTCCCGGCGCCACGTCGGGAGCTGGCGCTGCGCGTCGCGATCGGTCGCGTCCTGCTCGACGACAGCCAGCGGCCGCACGAATGCGAGGCGCGCGAAGCGATCGGCCACTACGAGCGGGTTCTCGAGCTCGACCCGAGCCATGCGGAAGCGGTCGAGATCCTGGTCCGACACTACGAGCGGGAACACCGGCCCGAGGACGTGGCGCGCGTGCTCGAGAGCCATCTGCAACGCCTCGACGAAGCGCGCAGCGCCGATCGCGACGAGCTCCGACTGCGACTCGCGCGGATCCATGCGCAGGAGCTGGGCGGCGACGCCCGCGCGCGCGAACTGCTCGAATCGGTCCGCACCAGCAAAGGAGCGGTCCCGGAGGTCGCCGAGCCCCTCGCCGAGATCCTCGAGCGCAGCGGCGGACCACGATCCGATGCGGCGCTCGCAGCGCTCTGCCGCGATGCCCTCGCCTGCGTCCACGGCGAGCGGGACCGCCGTCCCTGGCGGATCCGGCTCGGGCGATCCGCCGCGCGCCTGGGCGACCTCGAAGAGGCCGCACGCAACTACCGCGCTGCGCTCTCCGAATCCCCCGGCGATCCGGATGTCGAAGACGCGCTGATCGAGGTGTACGAGCGGCTCGGGGAGCGCGAGCCGCTGATCGAGCTGCTCGAGCGCCGCCTCGCCTTCGTTCCGGCCGAGACCGAGCTCGCGCTCCGCCTGCGCATCGCGCGTCTGTACGCGAGCGAGGCCGACGAGGCCGAGCTCGCCCTGCCCCATCTCGAGCAGGTGCTCGCGCGCATTCCGCATCACCACGAAGCGCTCGACCTCGCGGTCGCCCTCGCCACCCGGATCGACGAGCCGCTGCGCGCCCGCACCCTGCTCGATCGCGCCCTGGCGCTTCCGCTCCCGCCCGACGTCCGTGCCGACTGCCTCGAAAGGCGCGCGCAGCTCGCCGGCGCGGAGCCCGCGGCGCAGGAGGCCGCAGTCGAAGACCTGCGCGATGCCCTTGCGCTCGAGCCTTCCCGAACGCGCGCGCGCCGTGCGCTCTGCGATCGACTCATCGAGCTCGGCCGCTGGCCCGCCGCCCTCGAAGGCCTCTCGACCCTGGCCGAGAGCGCATCCGGTCGCGAACGGGCATCCCTGCTCGAAGAGGGCCTCGCCCTCGCCGGCGAGCGGCTCCAGCCCGACGCCGCACTCCCCTGGCTCCTGCGGCTGCGGGCCGAGCGGCCGAACGACCCGCGACTCTGGGCCCGGCAGGCGGCCCTCCACCGCGAGGCCGGACGCTTCGAAGCCGCGCTGCGTGCACTCGACGAAGAACTGCTGCTCCACACCGAACCCGGCGAACGCCTGCGTGTCGAGCTCGAGCGGGCGGCCCTGCTCGAAGGTCCGCTCTCGGCCCCGGGCCGTGCCGTACTCGCCTATCAATCGGCCCTCGAGCTCGCCAGCGACCGCGAGCACATCCTGGTCCGGCTCGACGCGCTGCTCGCCGCCCTCGGCCGGCCGCTCGAGCGGGCCGTCTTCCTCGAGGAGCGCGTGGCCCGCATGCCGGGACGTCCGGGCATCTCGCTGCGCCGGGAGCTCGCGGAGATCTACTGCGTCGCCCTCGCGAAGCCCGAGCAGGCACTCGTCCATCTGCGGGCGAACGTCGAGGCGACGAGCGATTCACCCGATGAGGAGCTCCACCATCTCGGCGTGCTGGCCGCGGCCCTGCGCGCCTGCGGACGGGAAGAAGAGTGGGCAGCGGTCGCGACCCGGGAGCTCGACCGGATCGGCGCGCATCCGGCCCTCCGCGACCACACCCCGATCGACTATCAACGCTTCCTGCGCGAAGAGATCGCGCGCATCTTCGACCGCGTGCTGGGCGATCCCGAAGGCGCACTCGAGCGGGTTCGGGAGCTCTGCGACGATCCGCACCTCGCCGAAGGGGGTGTGCCCGGTAGGCTCCGCGAACGCCTGCTCGACCTGCTCCGGCGGACCGGGCGCAAGGCGGAGCTCGAGAGCCGACTCGCCGCCCATCTCGCGAGCGGCGCGGGGACGCCGCGCGAGTGGCTCGAGCTCGCCGCACTCCGTGAATCCGATCGGCTCGACTGGCGCGGAGCCGCCCTCGCCTACCGCGAGGCCGAGCGGGATCCGGCCCTCGTGCTCGAGGCCGTTCGGGGGCGGAGCCGCTGCGCGGACCGACTCCGCGACGACACCGCCCTCGCAGAAGCCCTCCGCGACGAGCTGGCCCTCGAGGACCGCATTCCGCGCCGCGCGCGTTCGGCACTCGCCCGCCGTCTGGGCGATCTCGCCTGGAAGCGCCTGCATGCACTCGACGAGGCGCGGGCGGCCTACCGCACCGCGCTCGACCTCGATCCGCGAGATCGCGAGGCCATGGCCTCGCTCATCGAGATCGAAGAGCTTCGGGGTGAACCCGGCGAGGCCATCTCGCTCTACGAACGCGAGCTCGGCCTGCGGGACGGCGACGCCGCACCCGATCGCGACCGGCGCCGCACGATCCAGCTGCGCCTCGCGGCGCTCCATTCGACGAGCGAAGCCGGCGCGGAGCGCGCGATCGCCGCCTATCGCGAGGCGGAGAAGCTGGAGCCCCTGGCGCCCGCCGACGAGCGCGCCCTCGCGCAGCTCTACGAGGGGGTCGGAGACGTCTCGCAGTTCCGCGCGACCTTCGCGCGCTGGTGCGATCGCGAGGACACGACCGCGCGTGTCGAGGATCAGCTGCGGCTCGCGAGCCAGCTCGCCGAGGCGGGCGAGACGGCCGCGGCGCTCGCGCGCGCGGAGCGGGCCGTCGCGATCGGACCGGAGCACGCGGGCGCCCTCGCACTGCTCGGCCGTCTGCAACACGCGCAGGGCCGCTCGGAATCAGCGATCGCCACACTCGAGCGGGCAGCATCCCACGCGCTCCCGATCGAGGCGGCCCGCCATTGCACGCTCGCCGCCGCGATCGCTGCGCCGCTCGACGCCGAGCGCGCCCGATCGCTGCTGCTGCGTGCGGTCGAGGCCGATCCGACCTCCTTCCCCGCGCACCAGGCGCTGACCCGCATCGAGAGCGCACTCGACCGGCCGGCCGACGCGATCCGCCACGCCGAGCTCGCCCTCGAGATCGCCGAGGGCCGCGAAACGGAAGCCGACGAGCGCCTCGACCTCGCGCTCCTCGGCGGCCGCGCCGCGCGCCGGCTCGGGCAGCCGAGCGCGTCGCTCCGCCTGCACGGCGCCGCGATCCGATGGGCCCCCGATCTGCCGGAGGCACTCGACGGCCTGGCCGAAGCGCACTTCGCGGCCGGGGACGCGAGCGCTGCGAAGCCCTTCCTCGAGCGTCGGCTCGCGGCCGGCGCGTCGGGCGGGGAATGTGTTCGCCCACTCTGGATGCTCGCATGTGCCCTCGAGGCCGAAGGGGAGACGGAGCGTGCGGCGCAGCCGCTGCGCGAGGCGCTGTCGATCGATCCGGGCTTCGATCCGGCCCATGAATCGCTCGTCCGCCTCGAGGAACGCGCCGCGCGCCCGCACGAAGCGCTGGCCGCGCTCGAGCGCTGGGTCGCCGAATCACGCGACGCGGGTCTGCGCGCCCGGGCCGGCCTGCGCGCAGCCGAACACCGCCTCGCGCTCGGCGAGATCGAGCGCGCCCGCGATCACCTCGACCGGGCGACCCGGGACGATCCCGAGCTCGCCGAGGCCTGGGTCCTGGCCTGCGACCTGGCAGCCGAACACTGCGACGAGGAGCAGGTGCGCACGCTCTGCCAGAGCGCGCTCGAGCACGTCGTGCCCGGCGCCCATTCGGCGCGCATCGCCCTGCGTCTGGCGCGTCTCGCGGAGGTCGCCGGGGACCGGCGGGAAGCCGCTGCCCGCTATGCCGAAGCCGCGCGCTGGGATCCGCGCTGCAGCGAAGCCGCACTCTGTGCTTCCCGACTCGCTCGCCTGGCCGGCGACTGGATCGAAGCCGACGGAATCCTCGCCCGCTTCGTCGAGTCGCATCCGGACGCGGAGAGCCCGAGCCTCGCGCACGTTCATCTCGAGCGCGGCCGACTGCTCTCCGGGCCGCTCGAATCCTTCGAGGATGCGATCGGTGCCTATCAACGCGCCTTGACCCTCCTGCCCGGGCTGGCCGTCGCCCGCAGTGCCCTCGGTGGTCTGCTCCTGCACGCGCCCGATCGCTGGCGCGAGGCGCTCGCGCTCCACCGGGAGATCCTCGCGACGAACCCGACCTCTCCTGCGTCGCTCCAGGCGCTGGCGACGCTCGCCGAGCGGCGCGGACAGGGCGAGGTCGCGACCGGTGCCCGCCACGTGCTCGCCTCGCTCGGATTCGCCGCAGCGGACGCACCCGAGCGCAGCCTGCCCTTCGGCCTCGCACTCCATGCCGGTCCGCCGCTGCCTTCGCGCGACGCCGAGCGCCTTCGCCGCCTCGCCCACCAGGTGCGCGACGATCTCGCTCGTCTGCTCGAGCTCGAAGAAGGCGAGTCCGACGCGCCGCCCCACGCCGACCACCTGCCGACCGCCGAGATCCTGGCGGCATTCGACGAGCTGACGGCACCGCATCTCGCCCGCCAGCCCGCCGCCCTGCGGCGGAGCCTCTTCCTCTCGCTCGCGGGACTCTTCCTCGATCCCGGCGGCAACGGCGGAGAGACGCGCTTCCGCGATCCACTCGACCGGATGCTGGGGCTCTGGACGCGCCGAAAGGTCCGCCGCATCGTCGAAGAGACGAGCCTGCCCGCGATCGAAGCCTTCGATCACGAAGCCTGGGGCGACGAGCTGCGCGCGCTCGCGGCCGCGCAGATCCTCGAGCGGGAGGGCATGCCGCTCCGGCCGGTCCTGCTCGCGCTCCTCGCCCTCGACGAGCGGACGCGCGATGCCGCCGATCCCGATCGCGCCGAGATCGCAGGCCTCGTCTCGAGCTGCGAGGCGGCGCGCCTCTTGATGCTCCGCATCGCCGAGCTCCTCTGCGAGAAGCTCGAGCGGAGCCGTTAGTTCGGATCGCGCCCCGGGAGCGCGCAGGAAGGCCACGACATGACGACACGCACACCGAAGAACACGCGCAAATACCGCCGGATGACCGTCCGCATGCTCGTCGACTACCAGACGAACGGCGCCATCCACTGCGATTACGCGACGACCCTCGGTGCCGGCGGGATGTTCCTGCAGACGGAGCTCCCGCTGCGCCGCGGCGATCTCGTGAAGGTGCGCTTCCGGGTGCCCGGCGGCGAAGTCCTCCACGATCTCCAGGCGCGCGTCACCTGGCATCACGATGCGCAGAGCGAGCCGGGGGGCGCCGTGCGCACGCCGGGCGTCGGGCTGCAATTCGTCGACCAGAAGGCGACGGCGGAGCTCGCCCGCGAGCTCGAAGACTACCCGGGCTGAGAGACCGTGAAGACATCGTCCCGGTCGCGTCGCTGGCGGCGGCGCTCGGTCGGCGATGTCTTCACAGCCTCTGGGCGCGCGCCCGGCCGACCCCGTCGGCGCGGGATCCGGTCTGCCAGGCGACGAGGCCCGGCTCTTCGAGGAGCGCCCGGATCAAGGCGTGGTGCAGCCCGTGGCCGCCCCGCTCGACGGTGACGCGTGCCTGGAGATCGGCGCCGAGCAGCGCGAGGTCGCCCAGCAGATCGACGACCTTGTGACGGACGAATTCGTCCGGGAACCGCAGGCCGTCGGGATTCAGCAGCCCCGATTCGTCCAGCACCAGGGTATTTCCGAGGTCGCCGCCGCAACCGAGTCCCAGCGAACGCAGCGCTTCGACCTCCCGGGCGAACCCGAAGGTCCGCGCCGGCGCGAGCTCCCGCTCGAACGTCGCGGGATCGAGGCGGGCGAGCTCGAAATGCTGGCGGCCGATGCAGGGATGGTCGAAATCGATGGTGTAGTCGATCGACAGGCCGTCGCACGGCGCCACCCGGATCCGGCGATCGTCGAGACGGATCTCGTGCTCCCGCACGACGGCGAGGCTGCGGCGCGGGGCGCCGAGCCGCCGCGTGCCCGCGCGGCGCAGACGCAGCGCGTACGGCGCCGCGCTCCCGTCGAGCACGGGGATCTCGCCCCCGCCCACCACGATACGCGCCGTATCGATGCCGAGGGCGTAGAGCGCGGCCAGCAGGTGCTCGACGGTGGCGATGAGCGCTCGCGTGGGATCGTCCGCGCCCCGATCCCCGGCGCTCTCGGGCGCGGCGCAGGCGGAGGCGAGCGTCGTCGCTCGCGCGGTGGAATGGACGGAAGCTGGCAGGGCCGGAATCTCGACGTCGCGCTCACCCGCCTCGCCGGGCACGACGAAGACGAGCCCCGCGTCGACCGGCGCCGGCTGTACCTCGACCACGGCGGGCTTGCCCCCGTGGAGCCCGATCCCTCGCCAGCGGACGGCCCGCGCGATCGTCGTCTGTTGCAACGCCCCTCCTCGGGCGACGGCCCCGGCTCCGCGCGAGTGCGCGCCGCAGCGTAGCGTGGGCGGATCGCCGGACAATCGCGCCGCGGCCGGCGCTCGACCGCAGGGGCCTCAGCCGACGACGGAGCCGGACAGGGTTCCGCGCACCTCGGCGAGGATCTCCCGCGCGGACTGGAAGCGCAGGGCCGGATCCTTCTGCAGACAACGTTCGATGATCGCCGCGAGGCTCTCGGGCAGGTCGGGGCGAAGCTCGCGCACCGAGGGCGGCGGCGTATGGACGTGGTGATAGGGGATGTTGCCCTCCTTGAAGGGCACCGTCCCCGTCGCCATCTCGAACAGCGTCACGCCGAGCGAATAGATGTCGGTGCGGTGGTCGACGTTCTTGCCGAGGGTCTGCTCGGGGCTCATGTAGTAGGGCGTGCCGGCGACGACGGTCGTGTGGTTGCGGGCTTCCTCGACCACCTTCGCGAGCCCGAAGTCCATCAGCTTGACCTTCTTGTCCCGCGTCCACATCGCGTTCGCCGGCTTGATGTCGCGGTGGACGACCTTCTTTTCGTGGGCATACGCGAGGGCTTCGGTTATCTGCATCAGCACGTGCAGGATGCCCGAAGGCGAGATCGGCCCGCGGCGCTTCAGGATCTCCTTGATCGTCGTGCCTTCGACGTATTCCATCGCGATGTAGTAGCGGCCGTTCTGCTCGCCGGTGTCGTACACCGTCACGATGTTCGGGTGGTTCAGCTTCGCGGCCGCCTGCGCCTCGCGGACGAAGTTCGCGACGGCCTGCTCGTTCTCGGTGAGCGCCTGGGGCAGGACCTTGAAGGCGACGACGCGATCGAGCGTCGTGTCCTGCACCTTGTAGACGATGCCCATCCCGCCCCGGCCGAGCTCGCCGACGATCTGGTAGCGGCCGTCGGCGTTCGCACTTCCGTTCGCCAGCTTGCGCGCCGCGCCTTCGGCGGGATCGGCGGCCGGCGACGATGCCGCCGCGAGGACCTGGGCCGCCGCCGCCGCGCGCGCGGCGGCGAGGCGGTCGGCGACGTCGCGGTAGTGATAGTCGAAGGCCATCACCTTCTCGAAGATCTCGGCGGCCTCGCGCGGCTTGCCGTCCTGCTCGTAGATGGTGGCGAGCCTGAAGTAGCCGTCGACGCTGTCGCGCGAGAGCTCGGTGTCCCCGATCGCCTGCTGGAGCTTCGTGATCGCGAGCGGGAGCTGCCCCCGGCTCGCGAAGACCTCCCCGAGCAGGGCCGCCGCGCGGCCGAAATCCTCGTCCTCGGACGGGATCCGCTGGAGCGCCGAGATCGCTTCGTCGTCCATGCCCTCCTGATGGAAGATCTCGCCCGCGCGCAGGAAATCGCCGGCCTTGTCGAGCAGCTCGGCCTCGCGCCGGGGCAGGCCCGCGAGCGCGAAGCATTCGGCGGCCTCGGTGAATCGCCCGGCCTTCTCGAAGGCGTCGCCCGCCTCGGCCCGCAGGCCGGCGAGCTGGAACATCTCGGCGGCCTGGGCGTAGCCGTGATGTCGCGAATAACATTCGGCGGCCTTCGCGAATTGTTCGAGGCTGCGATACAGATCGCCGGCCTCCATGTGATCCCCGGCCTGCTCGAGGTGGACGGCCGCGCGCTCGCGATCGCCCTTGTCGCGGTGGAACTGTCCGAGGACGCGTTCGGCCTCCGGGGCCTGGCCCGAGCTGCGGAGCGCCTCGGCCGCACGTTCCACGTCGCCCGCGGCGCGGAAGTGCACGGCGGCCTGTTCGTGGTTTCCGAGCAGGCTCGCCACCTCGCCGGCCTCGAGCGCGCAGTTGCCGCGCTCGAACATCTTGTAGGCGCGCTCGGGCTGGTCCGCCTTCAGGAAGAGCTTGCCCGCCTGGCGCACGAGCTTCGCCATCTCCGCGGCCTTCTTCGGATCCATCATGGAGCGGGCGCCCTCGTCGACGAAGACCGCCTCGAGGGACTCGGCGGCGAGCTGCCAGTCCTTGCATTTCACGAACATGGCCGCGGCATGCCGCATGAATTCGGTCTCGCGATAGGCGCGCGCAGCCTCGCGGAACTTCCCTGCCTTCTCGAACATCTCGGCGGCGACGCTCTTGAGCCCGGCCTTGATGTAGCAGTCGGCGGCGGCCTCCCAGTTCTCCTGCTGCGCGTAGATCGAGCCCGCGGTCTCGAAGTTCTCGCCCTGTCGGTGCAGGTCCGCGGATTCCTCGAAGCGATTCTGGTCGTGGCGGATCTCCGCCGCGCGCGAGAACTCGCCCGCCTCGATGAAGTACGCGGCGGCCGTATCGAGCTGATCGTTGCTCCAGAGCAGCTCCGCCGCCTCGACGAGCTCCCCGCGCTTGCGCAGGGCCTGGGCTTCCTTGAGCACCTTGCGCGCCTGCTTCTTGTCGAGCTTGACCTCGGCCCCGGCGTCGTCATGCCGGTCCGCGATCCGCGGCGAGGCGGCACCTCCGATCGCGCCGAGTGCGAACGCCGAAAGCAGCGCTCCGACGCCGAGCAGGACGTGACAGACCGGTGTGCGCGCGATCCACTCTTCGAGCTGCGATGCGAGCGGCCGCGGCAGACCGATCTCGAGATCGACGAGCCCCTGCGCGATCGCCTCGATGCCGCCCCGCGCGACGGCGGTCAGCGCGTGATCCGGCAGATGCAGAGCCAGCACGCCGAATCCGCCGAGCAGCAGACCCACGACGGCGAACGGGAACGACAGGACTCTCGCCAGATTGCGCACGCTTCGTATCCACCCGCCCGCACGATCGCGCGGCTGTGTCGTCGACCCGATCGGCGCAGGGCCGGACCGCCTGGTCCCGCCCGGTCCCCCGTCGGCGCCGATCCCGAACGCTATCGGCGGAGCAGCAGGCCGATTTGAGTCCGGATCGGGCCGCTTCGGACGCGGGTGCCGTCGATTATGCTCCGGGCCTTGCCGACTTCCCTGCGCCAGAGCTGCCGCTTCCACCTGCGACCGTGGTCTTTCGACCGGGGTCTGCTCCGCCTGCGACCGCGGTCCCTCGGCCGAGCTGCGCGCCGCGGCCTCGCCTGCGGCCTGCCCCTCGCACTGGCGCTCGCCCTCGCCCTCGCCGCCGCCCGGCCCGCGCGGGCCGCCGCGGGGCCGGAGCCGTTCCGCGCGCACCTCCACGCCATCCGCGGGCGGATCCTGCAGGTCTGGCCGCTCGCGGTCGCCGACTGCCCCGACGGCTCGACGGACCTGCTCGTGCTCTCGAGCGAGGGTGGCCCGCCGGCGCAGGTCCGCTTTGCGACCTTCCTGCCGTGCGGATCCGCGCTCGTGCCGGGCGCACCGCGCATCGTCGTGCGGCGCCTGCCGGATGCCGCCGTGCTCGTCGACGTCGCCCGGATTCCCGGCCGGGCGGGCCCGCAGCTTCTCTCCGTCTCGGCCGCCGGGATTCGGATCGAGTCGCTCGAAGGCGATCCGCTGCCCCTGGATCTCCCGATTCCGGGCGGCCTCCCGCTGCCGCCCCGGCCCTGGGAGATCGGGCGCATGGCGCTGGTCGACGATTGGAACGACGACGGCCGGATCGCGGCCCTCGTCCCGGCGCTCACGGGTGCCTGGCTCGTCGCGCTGCCCGCCGGCACGGCGCGCCGGATCGAGATGCCGGTCTACGCGAGCTACCAGAGCTACATGCCCTTCCTGCCCGAGACCGTCTGGAAATGGCTCGTGCAGGAAGTGAGCTGGCCGACGATCGCCCGGGGCGACGACGACGGTGACGGCCGGCGCGACCTGTTCGCGCTCTCGCGCTGGTCGATCTGGATCTACCACGCTGGGGCAGACGGTCTGCCGACGTCGCCCTCGCGCAAGCTCGACTGGATCCCCTTCGACGAGGAGACCGAGCGCCGCCCCGGCTCGACCGCCCACAACCTCTTCGCCCGCGATCTCGACGGCGACACCCGCGCCGACCTCGTGCTGAACACGATCGAAGGCGGCCTGACGCGAGGACGCTCGACGACGCGCTTCCAGCTCGGCGGCGCGGGCGGCGTCTCGCTCGACACCCCGCCGACCGCCGTCCGCGAGCAGAGCGGAGGCTTCTCCAGCGTCGACTTCGTCGATCTCGAGGGCGATGGCGTGAGCGAGATCCTCGAGACGAGCTTCGAGTTCGGCATCCTGCAGCTGATCCGGCTGCTCGTGACCCAGCGGGCCGAGACGACCGTCCGGATCCTTCGACTCGATCCCACGAGCCCGGGCGGCGTGCGCACGCTCTTCGAAGACCGGATCGCGCTCGCACTCGATTTCGAGAACAGCCGCGTCGTCGGCCTCGTCCCGGGCTTCGGCGATCTCAATGGCGACGGCCAGCTCGATCTCTTCGTCGGCGACGGCGACGATTCCATCCGCTTCCGGCTCGGCAGCCGGCGGCCCGGCGCGCCCCTCCTGGGCAGTCCCCTCGGCCGCCAATCGGTCCCGCTCTCGAGCGGATCCACACGGGCCGCCGATCTGAACGGCGACGGCCTCGACGATCTCGTCGCCTTCACGACGACCGAGCCCGGACCGCCGCTGCTCGTGCTCGAGAATCTCGGCCGGCTGCCGGGCACCCCGACCCGCATGGGGCCACGCTGATCCGAGCCCGCGAGCAGCGCGGCCGGGATGCCCGGGCCGGCGGCCCGATCAGGCGCCGGGCAGCGGCACGCCGAGATGGGCGAAGGCGTGGGGCGTGGCGACGCGGCCGCGCGGCGTCCGCGCGAGAAAACCGCAGTGGATCAGGAAGGGTTCGACGACATCCTCGAGCGTTCCCTTGTCTTCGCCGACGGCCGCGGCGAGGGTTTCGAGGCCGACCGGCCCGCCGCCGAACTTGACGACCAGCGTCTGCAGGAAGGCCCGGTCGAGGCCGTCGAAGCCCGCGTCGTCGACATCGAGGCGCGCGAGCGCGAAGCGCGCGACGTCGAGACCCACGCTCGCGCCGCCGCCCTCGCGGATCGCTGCGAAATCCCGCACACGCCGCAGCAAGCGGTTCGCGATCCGCGGCGTGCCCCGGGCGCGCCGGGCGATCTCGAAGGCCGCCTTCGACTCGATCGAGAGACCGAGCAGCCCGCCCGAGCGCACGACGATCTTCTCGAGATCGTCGACCGGGTAGTACTCGAGCCGGGCGGACCAGCCGAAGCGATCGCGCAGGGGCGAGGTGAGCAGCCCCGCGCGGGTCGTCGCACCGATCAGCGTGAAGCGCGGCAGGTCGAGGCGGATCGAGCGCGCCGTCGGGCCTTCGCCGATCAGCAGGTCGAGCTGGAAATCCTCCATCGCGGGATAGAGGATCTCCTCGACCGCCGGCGAGAGGCGATGGATCTCGTCGATGAACAGCACGTCGCCCGCTTCGAGATTCGAGAGCAGCGCCGCAAGATCCCCCGGTCGCTCGATCGCCGGCCCGCTGGTGGCCCGGAACTGGGCCCCGAGCTCGACGGCCACGATGCGCGCGAGCGAGGTCTTGCCGAGGCCGGGCGGGCCGTGGAAGAGCACGTGATCGAGGGGCTCACCGCGCTCCCGGGCGGCGCGCACGAAGACGTGCAGATTTTCGCGCAGGCGCGGCTGCCCGATCATCTCCTCGAGATTCTTCGGGCGAAGCGATTCCTCGGCGCTGCGCTCTTCGGGCTGTCGCGAAAGAGAGAGCTCGCCTCGCTCCATCTGATCTCCTCCGCGCGTCGCGCGCTCTCCCGATCCGCTCGCCGCTACCACGCTCTCTCAGCTCGCGAGCCGGCGCAGCGCGAGCCGGATGAGGACCTCGATGCGCGCATCCGGCGGCGCCTCGGCGAGCGCCGCCGCGACGACCCGCTCGGCCTGCGAGCGGGGATAGCCGAGATTCACCAGCGCCGACAAGAGCTCCTCGTCGGGCTCGGCGGCCTGCATCGACGGCACGAGCGACTCCGCAGGATCGTCCGCCAGACGTCCGGCGAGCTTGGCCGCATCGTCGCGCAGCTCGACGGCGATCCGCTCGGCGAGCTTCGGCCCGACCCCCGGCACCTTGCGCAGCCCCGACGCGTCGCCGTCGCGCAGCACGGCGAGCAGCCGCCGCGGCGCCATGCCCGAGAGGATCGTCAGCGCGAGCCGGGGACCGACGCGATTGGCCTTGAGCAGCAGCAGGAAGAGCTCGCGCTCGGCGGGCGTCAGGAAGCCGAAGAGCTGGATCGCGTCTTCGCGCACGGCGGTGTGGACCAGCATCGAGACGGTCTTGCCGAGCTCCGGCAGCGCCTCGGAGGTCGAGAGCGGAACGAACAGCTCGTAGCCGACGCCGCGAACGTCGAGCACGATGCGCGTCGGGGCGCGCTCCCGCAGCAGCCCTTCGAGCCAGGCGATCACGGCCTGCGCTCCAGCACGAGTCGCGTCATCGCCTGGCGCGAGGAGCGGCGGCGCGAGGGCAGCGCCAGCCCGGCGAGCGGACCGGCCTGGGCATGGGTGAGCGCGAGGGCGAGGGCATCGGCGGCGTCGGCGGGCGGGAGCTCGGCCAGCCCGAGCAGACGCGCGACCATCGTCTGGACCTGATCCTTCGCGGCGCCGCCGGTTCCCGTCACCGATTTCTTGACCTGGCGTGCCGACAGCTCGACGACCGTCACCCCCGCCTCGCCCAGGCTCGCCAGGATCGCGCCGCGTGCCTGCCCGAGCACGAGCGCGGAGTGGGGATTGGCGGCCAGGAAGACACGCTCGACGACGACGACCTCGGGCGCCTCGGCCCGGGTGATCGCGAGCAGCTCGGCGTGCAGATAGCGGAGCCGATCCGCCAGCGCGGCGGACGGCGGCGGACGCAGCACCCCGTGAAGACGATGGACGAGACGGCCGGCCACGCGCTCGATCGAGCCGAAGCCCGTCGCATGGGAACCGGGATCCACCCCCAGGATCCGCATTCCACCCCCCGATCGACGCCGCGTGGGCCGCGCCCGGCCACGCCCGGACGGGCGCGCTAGGCGAGGCTCTCCATCTCTTCCTCGGAGATGTCGAAGTTGGCGTAGAACTCCTGCACATCATCGAGGTCTTCGAGGGATTCCGCCAGCTTGAGCATCAGCTCGGCGTCCTTGCCGGACAGCTTCACCGTGGTCGAAGGCTGCTGCGTGAACTCCGCCGACAGCGCCGTGAAGCCCTTTTCGGCCAGCGCGTCGCGGACGGCGTGGAGCTCGGTCGGCGCCGTCAGCACCTCGCTGCGATCTCCGTTGTCGACGACGTCGAGGGCTCCGGCCTCGAGCGCCGCCTCGAGCAGGGCATCGCCGTCGACGGCCGCCCGGTCGAAGCCGATGACGCCCTTGCGCTCGAAGAGGAAGGCCACGCAGCCCGAGGCGCCGAGATTGCCGCCGTGCTTCGAGAGCGCGTAGCGCAGGTCGCCGACCGTGCGGTTCTTGTTGTCCGAGAGGGTCTCGATCAGGATCGCGGTCCCGCCCGGTCCGTAGCCCTCGTAGACGATCTCCTCGAAGTTGTCCTGGTCGCCGCCGCCGAGGCCCTTCTGGATCGCCCGCTGGATGTTGTCCTTGGGCATGTTGGCCGTCTTGGCCTTGTCGACGACGAGTCGGAGCCGGGGGTTCGAGTCGATGTCCCCCCCACCGAGGCGCGCCGCGGTCTGCAGCTCCCGGATCAGCTTGGTGAAGATCTTGCCCCGCTTGGCGTCGAGGGCGCCCTTCTTCCGCTTGATGGTCGACCATTTCGAATGTCCGGACATGGATCTCCTGCCCCTGTACGCCCCGCACGCGCCGGTGCGGTTCGAGCCCCGCTCGAATTAGCACAGGCCCGGATCCGGGAGCCATCGAGCGGGCGCCCGGTCCCCGCGAAGCCGCGCCTTCCGATTCAGTCCCGCAAACGCCCGGCCGATAGGCGGTGGGCGTTGTCGGGGTGCACCGTCCCCCCGTGGGTCGATCCCGCCTCCCGACCGCGATCCGCATGCGAGCACGGCCGCTCCGATCCGATTCGGGCAGGGGCGACGTCGCCGAGGAGGGTTCGAAATGGCGGAGATCGCCATCGGCATCGACCTGGGCACCAGCAATACCTGCGTCGCGATGATGCAGGGCGGCGAGATCCGGGTGCTCGCGAACGCCTACGGCGAGCGCACGTCCGCCTCGGTCGTCCACTTCCGCGACGACGGAACGGTCGAGGTCGGCAATTCGGCCAAGGCCAAGGTGATCCATGCACCCGCCCATACGATCAGCTCCGCGAAACGCCTGATCGGCCGCTACTACTTTTCCGAGGAAGTGAAGAAGGCCCAGGCGATCTGCGCCTACGAGATCGTCGAGGCCCCGAATCACGGCGTGCGCATCCAGATCCGGGACGAGGAGTTCTCCCTGCCCGAGATCTCGGCGATGGTGCTGCGCGAGATGAAGCAGGTCGCCGAGCTCCAGACCGGCGAGAAGGTCACGAAGGCCGTCATCACCGTTCCGGCCTATTTCAACGACAACCAGCGCCAGGCGACGAAGGATGCCGGCCGCATCGCCGGCCTCGAGGTCCTGCGGATCCTGAACGAGCCGACGGCTGCCGCCCTCGCCTACGGCTTCGGCATGGGCCTGAACCAGCGCGTCGCCGTCTACGACCTCGGCGGCGGCACCTTCGACATCTCGGTGCTCGAGATCGGCAAGGACGTCTTCGAGGTCCTCGCCACCTGCGGCGACACCTTCCTCGGCGGAGACGACTTCGACGACCGCATCCTCGACCTGCTCGCCGACGATTTCGTCGGCCGCTACAAGATCAATCCCCGCAACGATCCCTTCGCCTTCGAACGGCTCAAGCTCGCCGCGGAGAACGCGAAGAAGCAGCTCTCGATCGACGACGAGGTGCAGATCGAGATCCCCTGCGTGCTGAAAGCCGAGGACGGGACCGAGATGGGCCTGTCGCGCAAGCTGACGCGGGCCGAGTTCGGGATGCTCGTCAACGATCTCATCCTGCGGACCTTCAAGGTCTGCGACGAGGCGCTCCAGCAGTCGGACCTCACGGTGCGCGATCTCGACGGCGTGATCCTGGTCGGCGGCCCGACGCGGCTGCCGATCATCCGCGAGGCGGTGACCCACTACTTCCAGCGCGAGCCGCGCGTCGACGTCGATCCGGACGAGGTCGTCGCCATGGGGGCCGCGATCCACGCGGCCTCGCTCGTCGGCGAGGTGCAGGACTCGATGCTGCTCGACGTGACGCCCCTCGATCTGCGGATCGGCGTCGCGGGCGGCCTCGCCGAGCCGGTGATCGAGCGCAACACGCCGGTTCCGATCGAGCAGACGCGCACGTTCACGACCGTCGCCGACTATCAGGAGTCGGTGCAGATCCGCGTCTACCAGGGCGACCACCGCATGGCCGAAGACAACACGCTGCTCGGCCAGTTCGAGTTCTCGGGCTTCCAGAAGGGCCCGCGCTCGGACGTCCGGATCGACGTGACCTTCGAGATCGACGCGGACGGCATCGTGTCGGTCACCGCCTCCGATCAGGTGACGGGCGAGCAGGCGAGCACGACGATCACCCTCTCTTCGGGCCTCGCCGAGGACCAGATCGAGCAGCTGATCGAGAACGACGTCGCCGGTCGCGTGGTCACCGCCGACGCCCCGCCCGCCCGGTCCGCGCAGGCGCCGTCGCGCTCCGGCCCGATGGCACCGGCGCCCGGTCCGGGCGCGGCGCGCGCCGCGAGTCCGGCCGCGAAGGTCGCTGCGCAGGCACCCGCCCAGGTGGATCTCGATGCGCTCGACTCGCTCGACGGGCTCGACGATCTCGATCTCGACGGCGGAGGCGACCTGCTCGAGGAGGATCTCGAGATCCAGGTCGCCGCACGGACCCGTCCCGAGGCCCCGCCCGCGGAGATCGAGCTCGATACGGAGGTTCCGACGAGCGTGGACGAAGACGGATTCTTCGACCGTTCGGGCAACGATCTCGCGGCGCCCGACCCCGACGAAAATCTCGGATAGAACACGATGGCCACGCTGGACCCCCTCGAAATCGTCGCCCTCGCCCGCATCATGGACGAGCTGGACTACTACCAGCTCCTGCATGTCGACGCGGGCGCCAGCGCGTCCGAGATCCGCCAGGCCTTCCACGCCTCTTCGCGCAGCTACCACCCCGACGCGAACCGCAGCCTCCCGCCCGAGCTGCGCGAGCAGTGCGCGCGCATCTCGAAGCGGATCACCGAGGCCTACTGCGTCCTGCGCGACGCACGGCGCCGAAAGAGCTACGACGCCCGGCGCACCGAAGAAGGGGCCTCACTCCGGATCCAGCTCGCCGAAGCGCGCCAGGCGCATACGTCGCAGCAGAGCTCCGAGCGCCGCGGAGCGACGCCCCAGGGCCGCCAGTACCACGCCAAGGCCGAGGCCGAGCTGAAGACCGGCAACGTCGCCGCCGCGATCCGCCATCTGCAGATGGCCCTGACCTTCGAGGCCGGCAACGCGGGATTCAAGGCGATGCTCGAGGAGCTGCGCGCCCGGCTGAAAGCCGCTTCGTAGCGGCCCCTCGGCACACCCCGTCGCGGCGCGGATCCGGCTCCATCCGGCGCGCGACGAGGGGCCGAGCCGGCGGAGGCCCGGCTGCTAACCTGCCGCGCATGTCGAAGACACGTCCCGCGAGCTCCGCGCTCCCGTCCCTGTCCCGCCTGATCGTCTCTCTGCTTCTCCTGCTCGTCGCCGGTGCATGCTCGGATCAGGGCGCGGCGAACGGAGGTGCGGACACCGCGTCGGCGCAGTCGAACGCATCCGCCGCGTCGACGGCGACCCCGGCCGTCCAGCCCGCGAAGGCGACGGCGAAGGCCGAGCCCCGCTCCGCACCGAGGCTCCCGAACGAACGCCCCGTACCCGCCTTCTCGGGCACGACGCTCGCCGGCGAGACGATCGAGGTCGCCCGCCTGCTCGGCGCACGCAGCGTCTTCTTCTTCTTCAACCCGGAGATCCCCGAAGCCCTGCCCGTCGCCCGGGCGGTCGAGCGCATCCACGCACAGGCCGCCGAGCACAACTTCAAGGTCGTCGGCGTCGGGGTCGGTTCCGACGCGGCGAAGCTGGCGGCGTTCGTCGCGTCCAGCGGCGTCTCGTTCCCGGTGATCGACGATTCGAGCGGCTCGATCACCCAGAAGGTCCAGCTGCGGGCGCCGCTCGGTGTACTCGGGATCGATCCGGAAGGCTTCATGTCCTTCGCGATCGGCCATTTCGCGGCCGGCGGCGATCTCACGGATCAGGTCGAGGCCGATCTGCGCAAGGAGCTCCGCATGGACGCGCCGGATGCGGCGCTGCAGCTGGCGAAGGCGACGACCGGCCGGGCCGCCGGCGAGCCGGGCGAGCTGATGCACTGGCCGAAGGCACCCGAGCTCGGCGTCGTCGAGATGTCGAGCGGAAAGGTCCTCGAGACGAAGATGCTCGCCGGCCGCGCGGCCATCGTGATCTTCTTCCTGCACACCTGCCCGCATTGCCACAAGGCCCTCGAGTCCATCAAGGAAACCCTCGCGAAGATGTCGGACGCGGAGAAGCCGCGGCTGGTCGCGATCTCGATCCAGAACAATCCGACGGCGGTCCGCGCCGCGATGGCCGAGCACGGTCTCGATTTCTTCGATCCGTACCTCGATCCCGGCGGCCATGCGACCGAGCGCTGGGGCGTCACCGGTGGTGTCCCCGTCTTCCTCGTCCTCGATCCGCAGGGCCGCATCCGCCACCGCGGTCAGGGCTGGAACGAGCTGCGCGATGGCGCCCTGCTGCGCATGCACGCGGCCCGCGCCGCCGGAGCGAGCGTCCCGATGCTGCTCGATCCGAAGGGATTCAGTGGCAACGACGTCTGTGGCGTGTGTCACGAGCAGGAGCTCGCGACCTGGCAGTACACGGCGCATGCCTCCGCCTTCGATACCCTCGTCGCCCATGGTGCCGACCGCCGGACCGATTGCGCCGGGTGTCACGTCGTCGGCCTCGACGCCTTCGGCGGCTACGACTTCACCCGCCGCCCGCCCCACCTCGAGAACGTCGGCTGCGAATCCTGTCACGGCCGCGGCGGCCCGCATCTCTCTCCCGGCTTCGTGAAGGACGACGCCTACGAGACCGTCTGCGCGACCTGCCACAACCCGACGCATTCGCTCGGGTTCGACTACGCGACCTTCGAGCCGCGCATCTCCCACGCCAAGATCGCCTCGCTCTCCAACGCCGAGCGCGCGAAGCTGCGCGAGGACGGGGGGCCGGCCCGCGAGCTGCTCCCGACCCAGGCGGACTACGTCGGATCCAACGCCTGCCAGAGCTGCCATGCCAAGGAGTTCGAGACCTGGCAGGCGAGCCCCCACGCCCATGCGGTGAAGACCCTCGAGAAGGCGGGCAAGCAGACGAACGCCGATTGCCTCGGCTGCCATACGACGGCCTACGGCAAGCCCGGCGGCTATCCCGAAGGCGGTGCGCCCGAAGCGTCGCCGGACTTCGCCCGTGTCGGCTGCGAATCCTGCCACGGCCCGGGCGGCGACCACGTCGGCGAGACCGCCCGCCGCGTCGGCACGATCCTCTCGCTCGGCGACAAATGCGATTCGTGCGTGATCCTGAAGGTCTGCGGGACCTGCCACGACCAGGCGAACGATCCGGGCTTCGAGTTCGAGGTCGAGAAGCGGATCGATGCCCAGCGTCACGGCACGATCGAAGCCGCCGCGACCCGCGCGGGCCGCTCCGCGGCCGTGCTGCCCCCCGACCGGCAATACGTCCCGCTGACCCGCTCCGAGCCGGGCTGAGCCCCGGTCGTGGCGGCGGATGCAGAACCGGAGGACGGCCGGAGCGAGGCGCGGGCGATCATCGCCTCGGCCGCGGCGCTCGTGCGCGAGCTCGTCGAAGAGGGCGTGACCGGCTTCGAGCGCCTTCCGGCCCTGGCGCCGTTCGAGGCACTCACGGCGTCGCCCTCCGCCGCCCCCGGCCGACCTTTCGCCGCACCGAACCGGACGCAATCCGCGCCCGCCACCGCGGCGCCCCTCACGCCCGCCCGCGCGCGACCGGGCACCGGGCACGGCGGAAGTACTTCGCTCGAAGCGGTTCGCAGCGAGCTCGGCGATTGCCGGCGCTGCGGGCTCTGCGAGGGGCGCCAGAAGATCGTGTTCGGCGATGGCAACCCCGATGCGGAGATCCTGTTCGTCGGCGAAGGCCCCGGCGAGCAGGAAGATCGGACTGGGCTGCCCTTCGTCGGCCGTGCCGGCGAGCTGCTGACGCAGATGATCGAGAAGGGCATGGGGATTCCGCGCAGCGCCGTCTACATCTGCAACATCGTGAAGTGCCGACCGCCGGGAAATCGCAATCCGCTGCCGCCGGAGGTGAGCGCCTGCCGGCCCTTCCTGGATGGTCAGATCGCGGCGATCGCGCCGAAGGTGATCGTGACCCTCGGCAAGCCGGCGGCGAGCCTGCTGCTCGGCCGCGAGATCTCGATCACCCGCGTCCGCGGCACCTGGCAGACCTATCGCGACATCCCGCTGATGCCGACGCTCCACCCCGCGTACGTCTTGCGGCAATACACGCCGGAGAATCGCCGGGCCGTCTGGCAGGATCTCAAGGCCGCCCTCGAACGGAGCCGGGCTTGAGCGAGGGTGCGCGATTCGAATGTGGCGTCGTGCTCCATCCCGCCGGCCACACGCGCTCGCCGGCGATGCACAACGCCGCCTACCGCGCGCTCGGCCTCGACGCCCACTACCACGCCTGGGACGTCCCGCCGCCGCAGCTGGCCGAGACGGTGCGCGCGCTGCGCGCCCGCGGCGTGCGACAGATCTCGGTGTCGATCCCGCACAAGGAGACGATGCTCCCGCTGGTCGACGCGCTCGAGCCCGTCGTCCACGCGATCGGCGCCCTCAACACCGTGATCCGGGACGGCGAGCGCCTGATCGGCACCAACACGGATTGGATCGGCGTGCTGGCCGCGCTCGAGCGCGCGACGACGATCCGCGGGCAGCGCGCGGTCGTGCTCGGCGCCGGCGGAACCGCCCGCGCCGCGGTCTACGCGCTCCGCCAGCGGGAATGCGAGGTCTTCGTCCTGAATCGCACCCGGGACCGGGCCGAGGCGCTCGCGCAGGCGCTCGATGCCCAGGGCGCCTTCGGGCTCGATGCCCTCGCAGAGCTCGCACCCGAGCTGGTCGTGAACACGACCAGCGTCGGTCTCGGGGAATGGGTCTCGCCCGTCGATGCACGGGCGCTCGGCGCGGGGATGATCGTCCTCGACGCGGTCTATTCGCCGCAGCGCACGCGCCTGCTCGCCGAAGCGGAGGCCCGCGGCGCCATCACCGTCGGCGGCAAATGGATGCTGGTCCATCAGGCGGTCGAACAGCTGCGTCTCTGGACGACGCGACTGCCCGAACCGCCGAGCAAAGCGGCGCTCGACGGGATCGTGGACGTGATGGCTGCGGCTTTCGACGCAGCCGACCGGGATCAGCCCGTATAGCCCCACTTCGCCTTGTTGGCGGCGATGGAATCGGCGCTGGGCACTTCCGTATCCGCTCGCTCGGGGACCTCGAAGTCGTCGCGCTCTTCGACGATCTTGGCGTTGAGGGCGATGTCTTCCTGGAAGACCGCCGGGACCTGCTCGTCCTCGAAGATCGCCTCCCAGGGACACTCCGGCTCGCACACGCCGCAGTTGATGCATTCCTCGGGATCGATGTAGAGCTGGTTCGCGTAGCCGGCGGCCTCGCCCTTGTCCTTGTGCTGGACGATGCAGTCGACGGGACAGACCTCGACGCAAGCCATATCCAGGCAGTCTCGACACATGCGGGTGATGACCCAGGCCATTCCAACTCCCTCTCTTCTTCGTCTTCGTACTCGGCTGGTTGATTCGATCGGACTTCGAAGGCGTGCTGCTCCGAACGCCCTTGCCGCCCCAGGGACCACATCGACGTCGCGTCGATCAATGGTCCCGAAAAGAGCCGCGAGGCGCGCCCGGAAGGCCCGACTACTTCAGCTTGGTCTCTTTGTACACGACGTGCTTGCGCACGACCGGGTCGTACTTCTTCAGCTCCATCTTGTTCGGCGTGTTGGTCCGGTTCTTCGAGGTCGTATAGAAATGACCCGTCCCCGCCGACGATTCGAGCTTGATCTTCTCGCGCTTGCTCTTGGCCATGGTCTTGCCGTTCGTCTTTCGTTTTGCGCTGCCCGCTGCGGCTCACGCGCGGGGCGGCGTCTGTCTCGATCGCCTCGGTCGGCGGTCTCGGATTCCCTGTCTTCGGTCGTCGATCTTCGATGCCGGTCCGAAAAGGCCAGTCTGTCGAAGCCCGCTGGCACGTTCAAGCGCGCGCGGGATCCGGAACCAGCGCGCCGCCTCGAGCGAACACGCGAACGCGCTTGCCGTCGCGCGTCTCGAAGCGGACACGGGAGGGCTTGTTGTCGGCGGGATTCACGAGCATCACGTTCGACGCATCGATGAAGCCTTCCTTCGAGACGATGCCGCCTTCGCGCGCCTCGGCACGCCCCGGCTTCAGATGACGCGTCTGCACGCGCACGCCCTCGACCCGGACGCGTCCCCGCTCCACATCGACCGCGATCACCCTGCCCTGCACCGCTTTCGCCGAGCCGGCGCCACTCACGACCTGGACCAGGTCGCCCTTGCGAATCTTCTGCATTGGATCCTGCCTCCGGCCAGGGCCGGTGTTGGGAGGGCGTATGTATCCGCCAGACAACGGCTTTCGTCAAGGTCCCGGGCGGGTTTTCGGGCCCCCTGCCTCGATCCGCGGCGCTCTTCGCCCGGCGCGGGCCCGCGTCCCGAGCACGCTGGGTTAAGCTCGCGCCGCCCCGGACCGGGCGGGAGGCGAAGATGCGCAGATTCGTGGTCACGATCGTCGTCCTGGGGATCGCCCTGGTGATGGCCTGTCGACTGCTCCTGCCGGACGGGCTGGTCGTCAAGGGACCGGTCCTGAACTCCATCACCGGGCGTTCGATCGAGGCTCCGAAGCCCGAGGTCGTCGAGCATCGCTTCTCGGTCGCCCCGGGCTTTCGAGTCGAGCTCTTCGCGGAAGGGGTCCAGAATGCGCGCATGCTGCGCTTCAGCCCGGGCGGATCCCTGGTGGTCAGCCAGCCCCGCCTCGGCCGCCTGCTGAAGCTCTCCGGCGACGGAGACGGCGACGGCCGATCCGACGGCCGGCAGGTCCTGCTCGAATCCCTCGACCGCCCGCACGGCTTCGATTTCGCCGATGGCTTCCTCTACGTCGCCGAAGGCGGGGCGATCGCCCGGGTCGCCGTGACGGAGTCGGGGCCGGATACGCTCCGCGCATCCGGCGTGCCGATCCGGATCGTCGAGGGCATTCCCGAGGGCCAGAACCACTGGACGCGAACGCTGCGCATCGGTCCCGACGGTCTGATCTATCTCACCGTCGGCTCGAGCTGCAACGTCTGCCTCGAGAAGGATCCGCGGCGTGCCGCGATGATCCGTTATGCGATCGATGGCTCGGGCGAAGAGATCTACGCCTCGGGCCTGCGCAACTCCGTCGGCTTCGACTGGCGTCCGGGGACGCGCGAGCTCTACGCGACCGACAACGGTCGCGACCTGCTGGGCGACGACGTTCCGCCCTGCGAGCTGAATCGCATCGAGCGCGGCGGCTTCTACGGCTGGCCCTACGCCCACGGCATGAACCAGGTCGACCCCGATTTCGGAGAAGGTCAGCCCGCCCGCATCGCAGGCTCGATTCCGCCGGTCCACGCCTTCGGCGCACACCAGGCGCCGCTCGGCATCACGTTCCTGCGCCATTCGGAATCGGCGAGCGAAGCGGCCGCCGCGCAGCACGACACCGCCCTCGTCGCGCTGCACGGCTCGTGGAACCGCTCGCAGCTCTCGGGCTACAAGGTGGTCGCGCTCCATTGGAACGCCGATGGCACCGTTTCGCAGTCGGATTTCCTGACGGGCTTCCAGGTCGGCGACGACGTCATCGGCCGCCCCGTCGACGTCGCCGAAGGACCGGACGGCGCGATCTACGTCAGCGACGACTACGCCGCCGCCATCTACCGCATCACGCGTTCCGATTCGTCGCAGGCCCCGGCGAGCCTGGCCATCGGCGGCCCGACGCCGCGGGCCGTCGACGATCCGCTCGCGGAGTACACGGGCGAGGCCCGCACGGCCCTCGTCGCCCGGGGCGCCGAGCTCTTCGCCGCGCGGGCCTGCGCGGGCTGCCACGTCGAAGGCCGCGCCGAGCCCGGGGTGATCGTGAAGCCGCTCGAGAATCTCGCAGCGCGTCATACGCTGCAGAGCCTGGCCGCCTTCCTCCTGACGCCTCAGCCGCCGATGCCCGTCGTGGACCTGCCCGAGGCCGATCGCCTCGCGCTCGCGGCGTACCTTTTCACCCGGGAGGCCGCCGAGGAGGTCGCCGAGGAGGCCGGTCGCTGAGGGCTCATCGGTGCCGATGGGCGAGGACGCCATCGCTGCGCCGGCGCGTGGCGATGAGGCCGTCCTGCTCGAGGCAATCGAGGGCTCCGATGAGGAGCAGGAGCTGCGCGCGGGTCTGTTCGAGCGACTCGTCCGGCGGAAACAGCGCCGTGTGCAGGTCGAAGGCCGTGACCTCCTGATCCATCGCAGCGAGATGTCGCAGGCCGCGCTCGATGCGCTGGAGCCGGACGTCGTAATAGAGGATCGTGTCCCGGACCGTCCGGTCCGCCCGGCGAACCAGGCCCCCGAAGCCGGGCAGCAGCCAATGGTCACTGCGCCCGCGCAGGCGACGCAGGCTTCGCCGGAGCTCGACGAGCCCCTTGAAACGGGGCCGACGCCGACACCCGTCCGAGGGATCGGGGAGCGCGTCCAGATAGAAGGTCTCCGCGCGCGGCACGCCCTGCCCCATCACCTGATCGCCCGTGAAGAGCAGGCCCGCCTGCTCGTCCTCGAGCAGCAGATGGCCCGGCGTATGACCGGGGCTGTGCAGGACGCGGACCGCGAAATCCTTCCACTCGACCCGATCGCCCTCGCGCAGCGCGCGATCGACGCGGGTCGCCTGGCCTTCGGCGAGATTCTGGTCGAGGGCGTGGTATCGATCGCCCTCGATCCGCTCGAGCACCTCCGCCGTCGCACCCGACTCCCGGAAGAGCTCGAGCGCATCGCCGAGGCGCGCACGCACGACGCGCTCGAAGTCCTCGACCATCGGGGCATCCGCCTCGTGCACCCAGCATTCGAGCCGTGCGCCGCGCTCCCGGAGCGTCTCGACGAGCCCGAAATGATCCCGGTGGCCGTGGGTCAGCACGACGCGCTCGATGTCCGCGACGCCATACCCCAGCTCGTCGAGGGCCGACTCGAGCGCCGCCAGACTCGCGCGCGACTTGACGCCCGTATCGATCAGGGTGAGCGGATCGTCCTCGATGAAGTAGACCTGGGTCGACTCGAGCTCCCATTCGAGCGGAAGCGAGAGCATGTGGATCTGGGGCCGCTCGGGCAGCGGGCTGCGATGCAGGACGCGCCCCGGCATTGGAGCGGTTCCGGCTCGGTTTCGAGTCCAGACCTTCGGCATCGCGCCAGCATAGCGGGGCCGGGTCCGCGCCGTCGATGCGCGCCCGGTGACGGGGCGGTGACACGGCGAGCGCGCCCGCCGCGCAGCGGGTCGCTTGCGAGCGGCGCAGCCCGCCGGCAGTCTATCGGCATGACGACGGCCACTCCGACCGCCTCCGCCCCGCTGCCCGCCCCCGCTGCCCGGGGCTCCGTTCTCGCCGCAGCCCTCGCCTTGTTAGGCTGCGCGGCGCTCGCGACCACGCCCGCCGGAGCCGAATCCCTCATCCGCCTGCCGCGCCTCGACGAAACGCCGTCGCTCGCGGCGACGACCTTCGATCCCTCCGGCCGCGCCGTCGGCCACTCGAGCTTCCGCGTCGAGGAGCTGGCCGCGGGCCTCCGGCGGCTCGAGATCGAGATGGGCGTCGACGCCGGCGGTCAGAACGTGTCGGAGGCGACCCTCGCACCGGCGCCCGCCGGCGAGGCGGGGAGCGCGGACGGCCTGCGACTGATCGAGGAGCGCTCGCAGTCGACGCGCGCGGACGGCGTCCGCCTCGATCTGCTCGTCATCGACCACGAGCGGGGGCGCGCCTCCTGTATTCCCGATGAGGGCGGCGCGGAGGCGGCGCGCCACGTCGACCTCCCGGATCCCGATCGCGTCGTCAACGTGCCGATGCAGCTCCTCTTCCAGCCGCTGGTCCGGGGCGAGGTGGAAGAGGTGCGCTTCCAGATCGTCCTCTGCAGCGACGGGCCGAAGCTCCAGGACATGATCGCGGTCCGCGGCCCCCGCTTCGAGCGCGACGGCCGCGAAGTCGTCGAGATCCGGTACGGCCCGGACCTCGGCCGGACGGTCGCCTACTTCGCCAGTCGACTGTTGCCGAGCTTTTCGTTCTGGTTCGACGCGAAGGACGGCGCCTACCTCGGCCATCGCATGCCGCTCCACCGCAAGGGGCCCGAGGTGGTGCTCGTCCGATCGGGCCTGACGCCCCGGGATCTCGGCGTCGAATAGCGTCTCCGGCCTTCCACTGCGTGACGACACACGCGGCGCGTGCGAGAATCGCGGGCGAGCGTGCGCGTCGTCACAGAACCCGCATCGGAACCCGACGAATATGCGCCCGGCTGGCGTCGGCCCGGCCGAAGCCGGTCGTCCGGTCTTCGGATCGCGGATCGCGGATCGCGCGGACGGACGGGTACGGCTCGCGAATTTGGCTCACTTCAATGGGGGATGACATGCGAAAGATGATCTCGGGATTGGCGCTGGCGGGACTGCTGGCGGGAACCGGTTGTGCTTCGACCTCGGACCTGACCCAGATCCGGAGCGACGTCTCCGCGGCCCAGGCCGATGCGGCCGAGGCGCGGCGGATCGCCGAAGAGGCGCGCGCGGCGGCGGCGGCGGCCCAGAGCGATGCCAGCGCGGCCCGAGCGGCGGCGGACGCTGCGGCGACGGAGGCGCGGACGGCGAGCGAGAAGGCCGACCGCATCTTTCAGCGCTCTCTGCATAAATAACACCGCGTTCCAGAGCGAGAACCCGGGACGCACGGCCCTGCTCCGCGAGGCCTGCGTCACGGATCTCGCGACGGGCCGGATCCGTCCGCGGGTCGACCAGATCGTCGTGGAGAAGCGCGCGCGCAAGCTCACGCTCTGGTACGAGGGCTTTCCCGTGCGCTCGTTCCGGGTCGCGCTCGGCAACGTGCCGGTCGGGCCGAAGCGAAGGCAAGGCGACGGACGGACGCCGGAGGGTCGCTATTGGATCGACGGGCGGAATCGTCACAGCCGCTACCACCGCGCGCTACGGATCTCGTATCCGTCGCCGGCGGACGTGGACGAAGCGCGGCGAGCGGGCACCTCGCCCGGCGGTGCCATCATGATTCACGGGCTGCCGGCCGGCGCGGGCTGGATCGGGCAGCACCATGCGGGGCTCGATTGGACCCGAGGCTGCATCGCGGTCTCGAACGAGGAAATCGATGAGATCTGGGACCTCGTCTCCGATGGAACGCCCATCGAAATCCGGCCCTAGGCGCCTGACCCAAGATGGCCGCGCGGCGCAGCCGCGCCGCCCGGGGAGCCCGCTGCGCTCCGGGCGACGGGGCGCGGGGGGCGCCCTCGCCGCCTTCCTCGTTCCGGTCTTCGTCGTCGCGGCCCTGGGCGGCTGCACCCTGCTGCCGAAGGCGACACCGAAGGGTCGACCGCGCCACCTGCTCGAGAATCCGCCGCCCTCCCCCGACCTCGTCGGGCGGCTCGCCTTCCGCGCCGCCGCCGAGGAAGACACCTTCGTCGACCTCGCCCCCGCGCTCGGCGTCGGGTACGTCGAGCTCGTCGCCGCCAACCAGCACCTCGATCCCTGGGTTCCCACGCCGGGCGCGCGGATCGTGATCCCGAACGTCCATCTGCTTCCGGCCGGGCCGCGGGACGGAATCGTCGTCAACACGGGCGACATGCGCCTCTACCACTTCATCCCCGGCGAGTCGCCGCGCAGCTATCCGATCGGGATCGCGAAGGAGGGTTATGCGACGCCGCACGGGGATACGAAGGTCGTCCGCAAGAAGGAAAATCCGACCTGGTACCCGGGGCCGTCCGCCCTGCGCGACGAGCCGACGCTGCCGCGCGCCATTCCGCCGGGCCCCGAGAACCGGCTCGGCGCCTTCGCGCTCTACCTCGGCTGGCCGAGCTACCTGATCCACGGCACGAACGATCCGCGCGGCGTGGGGCGCCATTCGAGCCGCGGCTGCATCCGCCTCTACCCGGAACACATCGAGGAGCTCTTCGCCCGGGTGCCGGTGGGCACGAAGGTGAGAGTCGTCCACGAGCCGGTGAAGACCGGCTGGATCGGCGGCGAGCTCTATCTCGAGGTCCACCCCGAGAAGGATCGCGCGCTGGCCCTCGACGAGACCGGCAAGCTCGAACGGGAGCCGGCGCCCGATCTGCGCTCGGTCGTCGAGCGGGCCGCAGGCGACTCGATCGCCCGGGTCGACTGGGCGAGGGTCGAGCGCGTCGCGCTCTTCAGCGCGGGAATTCCGGTCCGGATCACGGGGCGCACCCGTCGCTAGGAGCCCGAGCGATCGGCTGCGGCCAGCCGGGCGAAGCGCGCCTGTGCCATCCGGAGCTTCGAGACGTAGCGATAGGCCTCGTGCGACCCGCAGCGCAGCCCCGGCGTGAGCCGCAACCCGCGCCGCGCATGCGCCCGCCCCGCGCCCGCCCCGCAGAGATGGATCAGGGCCGCCAGCTCCTGCTTCTGGCGGAGCGTCGCGCCGCGCACCGGATGGCGACGCAGCGCCTCCTCGACGTGCACATGGAGATAGGCCGAGGTCAGCTCGATCGAATGGGACGGAATCGTCCGGAAGTAGAGTTCGTTCAACCAGCAGCTCTGCCAGTCGTACCACGGGCCCTCCCGAACGACGCGATGATCGTGGATGCAGAAGCGGCTCGCCTCGGCGAAGGTGCCGTCGATGATCTGGAACATCCCGACCGCGCTCGAGGCCGGCCGGTAGATGCCGAAGGGATCGGAGGTCCAGGCGAAGCGCCAATAGGTGCGGGCCACCGGATTGCCGGAGGCCTCGATCTGCGCGAGGCCCGCGAGAAAATCCGCGGTGATGACGGGTGTCGAATGCCGTTCGAAGAGATGGCCGTAGGCCCGCCAGGTCTGCTCGTGGGTCTTGTGGAGCGAGTCCTCGATCGGGAAGTAGAGCTCGGTCGGCTTGTGGAAGACCTGATACGCGACGTTGATCACGACCAGCAGACCCGCGACGAGTGCGATTCCGAGCGGCCACTGCAGCGCATCCGGCAACGATCGCCAGGCGCGCACGATCCGCCCGCGCGCACGACGGCTCGAGATGCGCCGCCAGAGAGCGCGCGCGCCGGAGCGGCGGCGGGATCGGGATCGGGTCCTTCGGCGACCGCGTGAGCGGGCTCGCTTCGCGGTACGACGCGGCATGGCCGCGCGGTGTCTAGCGCAGCGCGAAGCTCGCCGCCGCCGACTACTCCGCGGATGCGGGCAGCGAATGCACCGCCCAGGGCGATCCGTCGACGACCTGCAGTCCCCCGGCATCGGCCGTGACGAGATGGCGGCCCATCGCCGAGACGCGCGTTCGCGCACCGACGTCCACGGTCTCCTCGACGCCGTCGAGCTTGCGGTTCAAGACCTGCAGTCCGCGCTGTCCCACGAGATAGATGCGCCCGTCGATGCGCGTCGCATCGAAGACCTCGCCGATCTCCCGGGCGTAGAGCTTGCCGACCACACGCGGCCGTTCGGCCACGGAGATGTCGATCACGAGCGCACCGCCGGGCCCGGTCACGATCGCCGTTCGATCGATCACGCGGACGTGGTCGGGGCCGAAGGTCCGTCCGAGCTTCATCTGCGCGATCACGCGCTCGTCGACGACCAGATCGAGCTTCGAGACGAAGATCGACTCACCGTCCGCGAAGACCAGCGCCGCCCCCGCGGCATCGAGCCCCTGGATCACCCGCCGCATCGCCCGCCGGATCGTCCCCTTCTCGAGGTCGATGATCTGCATGCCCTTGGCACCGACCGTCACCAGCTCGCCGCCCACCGGTGCGATGCCCAGGACGCGACCGATCTCGCCGCGGGTCCAGGATCGCTCGCGCGTCGCCCGGCCCGAGTCGAAGCGCACCAGCTCGAGCCCTTCCTCACCGAAGATCGCGACACGCTGGCCGATCACCCGCACGCCGCTCCATTTCTTGAAGTTCTCGCCGCGGACGTACGAGGCGAGCTTCACCGGCGCGTGCGGATCCGCGAGGTCGAAGAGATCGAAGTCGCCGTTCTCGTACAACACGACGCTGCGATCACCCATGCCCTCGATGTCGACGACCGGCCGGTCGAGCGCGAAGGCCGGACGGACCGTGCGATCGTTGTTCCAGCGCGCGAAGGGCACGAAGAAGTCCTGCCAGTAGCGCGGGGCCGCCGCCGAGAAGAGCACCGAGGTCCCCGGAACGTGCGCCTTGTCCTCGACGCGGATCTCGAATTGGCGCTCGGAGATCGTGCGATCCCTCGCCGCATCTTGCAGGGCGAGGCGGGTGACGCCGAGGACGACCCGCTGCCCCAGCCGCCCGGGCTCGGGTGCCGAAGTGACGGCTTCCTCGTGGTGCTGGACCTCGAGCACGAGATCGGGCCCGCCTTCCGACGGCCCGTCCGGCAGGATGGAGAGCTGGATGCCGGCCCGCAGGGCGAGCTCCCGGATCCGGTCTTCGAGCGTCTGCCGGACGCGCCGGGCTTCGGGCGTATCGGCTGCGATCGCGAATCGAACCCCGAGCCGTTCGTGACCGGTCCGCGCGCGCGCGGCGACGGTCTCCGCGGTCCGCGTCGCCTCGGCGGCGAAGTCGCTCTCGGGATGCAGGCGGGCGAAGTCGGCGAGCCGGGCCGGATCGCCCCGGAAGGCCTGCGCTTCGAGGTAGGTCGCGTTGCCGATCGCCCGCGCGGAGAGCGGCCCGGACGGGAACTCGCTGAGGAACTCGCGGTAGGCGGAAGCGGTTCCACGGGTGCGGGCCAGATCGAAGGCCGGCTTTTCGAGCGCGGGCTTCAGGCTCGCGAGAAGCGCGCTCTGCGGATGCCGTTTGCGAAACGCCTCGAAGGCGGCGAGCGAGGGGTTCGCGAGGAGCTTATGGTACTCGAGCCGCTCGCGGGCTTCGGCGGCGTGCTTCGATTCGGCGTGATCGCGCAGGAACCGGTAGTAGGCGGCCGGCGTGTCTTCGTCGACGGCGCGATTCCAAGCGCCGCCGGCACAGCCCGCGAGGGCCGCGCAGACGAGCAGGAAGAGAGACCGCGAGAGAGAGGATCGCAGAGCACGGGAGAAGACCGCTCGCGGACGTCGGCTCACGGGCGATTGGACGCGGATCGACATGGCAGAGCTCTCCCTTGGCGCAGTCGGACAGGATGCGACCGTCGCGGGATCGGCCGTGTGGGAGATCCACTTGAGAAGGCCCGCGGGGTCAGGCTGGAGTTGCACATCGCTGATACGCTCGCTCCGCCCGGACCCCGCTGCCTTCCGCTCTCGCCGCACCGCACGGCATCTCAGCCGGAGGGCGTCGCGCGGGATGGCATCGCAGCCGGAGCGTTCGAGACGAAGCGGCGAGCCTTCGCCGAGCCGGCCGACCGGACACCCATCGAGGAGGAGACCGCATGCCCCGAACAGACAGCCCCGTGATCCTGGAAGCGGCCATCAACGGCATGACTTCGAAGGCGAAGAACCCGAACGCACCGCGCACGCCCGAGGAGATCACGCGCGAGGCCCTGCGCTGCTTCGCCCTCGGCGCGAGCATCGTCCACGCCCACAACAGCGACATCGCCCTGTCCGGCCGCGCCGCGGCCGACGACTACCTCGCCGCCTGGCGACCGATCCTCGAGCAGGTGCCCGACGCGCTCTGGTATCCGACGCTGACGAGCGGCGCGGGCATGGCGGCCAAGCTCGAACACATCGAGCTCATCGCCCGATCGATCTCCGTGCCGATGTGCGCCTTCGATCCGGGCTCGACCAACATCGGCGCCCCCGGACCGGACGGGCTGCCGGTCGGCGGGGTCTACGCGGTCTCGTACGACGACGTCCGGATCGCCTTCGATTTCTGCGAGCGGCTGCGGATGGGGCCCGCCCTCGGCATCTACGAGCCGAACGCCCTGCGCACGACCCTCGCCTGGCAACGCGCCGGGCGACTGCCGGCGGGCACGATGGTGAAGCTCTACTTCGGCGGCGAATACGGTCTGATGTCGACGGAGCCGGGCGTCAGCTTCGGCCTCATGCCGACGGAAGCGGGCCTGCTCGCCTACCTCGACATGCTCGAGGGCAGCGGCTTGCCCTGGTCGGTCTCGGTCTGGGGCGGCGATCTGATGCAGACGCCGATCGCGAAGCTCGCCCTCGAGCGCGGCGGTCATCTCCACGTGGGTGTCGAGGAGTTCTACGCGAAGGAGCGGAGCCCGTCGAACGAAGAGCTGATCCGGGAGGCACGCGCGCTCTGTGAAAAGGTCGGGCGCCCGCTCGCGAGCTTCGCCGAGACGCGGGCGCTGCTCGGAATGGCAAAGGCGAGGGATTCGGGAGGACGGGCATGAGCGGAGCGGAGACGGCGAGCCCCGGGACGGCCGGCGCGGGCACGGCGACGGGCGCGAAGGCCGCGGCCGGAATCGCGATCCAGCGGGAGATCACCCGTTGGGCCGCGCTCTCGGCCCACGGCCTGCGCAGCGCCCTCTTCTTCGCCGAGAGCGTCCCGCTCTTCTGGCTCCAGCGTCCGCCGGCGGGCCGCGGTCGCCCGGCGCCGTCGCGCCGTGCGCTCGAGCTGACCTTCGAACGCCTGCGCGCGCTCTTCGAGGAGGACGCCCGGCTGATCGCCGAGGGCGTGATACCGCTCTCGGTCCTCGCGCCGCGGGACGCCCTCGATCCCCTTCGCCACGGCACCCGCTTCCTGCGCATCCTCGGCGACGCGCGCTCCGTCGTCGCGCGCCGCGGCCGCCGCGACGCCCGGGATTTCGGTGCGCAGGCACAGCCCTGGCTCGACGAGCTCCCCGCCTACTATCGCCGCAACTTCCACTATCAGACCGACGGCTACCTCTCCGCGGATTCGGCGGAGCTGTACGAGCACCAGGTGGAGCTGCTCTTCCGCGGCGGCGCCGACGCCATGCGGCGCCTGATCGTGCCGCCCCTGCGCCGCCATTTCGGCAGCGCACACGACGGGAGCGGCCTGCACCTGCTCGAGCTGGGCTCGGGGACCGGCGGCGCGACCCACGCGATCGCCCGCGCGTTCCCGCGCGCGAAGATCACCTGCCTCGATCTCAGCTTCCCCTATACGCACCACGCCCGAACACGGCTCGCCGCGTATCCGCGAGTGGAGTGCGTCCAGGGCGACGCCGCCGCACTCGATTTCGCGGACGGCCGCTTCGACGCCGTCTACTCGGTCTTCCTCTTTCACGAGCTGCCACTGCCCGTCCGCGAGCAGGTCCTGGCCGAGGCGCGGCGCGTGCTGCGCCCGGGCGGCTTCTTCGGGTTCGTCGATTCCCTGCAGCAGGGCGACGATCCCGAGCTCGACTGGGCCCTCGAATTCTTCCCGCGCGAATTCCACGAGCCGTTCTACGCCCACTACGCGACCCATCCGATGGAGGAGCTCGTCCGCGCGGCGGGCTTCGAATCCCCGAGCGGGGGAACCGGTTATCTCGCGAAATGGTCGGCGACGCGCGCCGCCGCGGATCCCGGGGCCGATCGCGCGCCGCAGGGGAGTCCTGCGCGGCCGCACGCGCCCGATCCGAAGAAGGCGAAGAAGCGGCTCAGCCGGCGGAATAACCCGGATTGAACTTGAGGCGCCGCCCGGCGGTCCAGCCCGCGTCGACCGGGTAGTCGCCGCCGCTGCACGACAGACTGTCGTCCGACGCGAGGAAGAGGATCATGCGCGCGATGTCGCGGATGATCTCGATGCCCGGCCGCTTCTGGTTGTGCGGGATCACGTCGTGGGTGAAGGCCAGGGTCATCATCGGATCGATGCCTTCGGGCGTGAAGGCGCGGCGCATGCCCGGGCCGCCCGCCTCCGGACACACGGCGTTGACCCGGATGCCCATCTGGCCGAGCTCCAGCGCCGCGACGCGGGTGAGACCGCGCAGGCCCCATTTGGTGGGCGCATAGGCGGCGAGACCGTTCTTCGCGGAGAGTCCGTCGACGGAAGAGACGTTGACGATCGAGCCGCCCCCGGCGGCCTGCATCTCGCGCGCGACCGCTTTCATGCCGAGGAAGGGCCCCAGCGTGTTGACGCGCCAGAGCCGCTCGACGACGGCGGCCGGCGTCTCGATCAGGGCCTCGATGTGCAGCAGACCCGCGTTGTTCACCAGCACCGTCGGTCGCCCGAAGCGCCGCACGGTCTGTTCGACGACGTTCGCCCAGCTCGCCTCGTCGGTGACGTCGAGGCGCACGAAAGTGGCAACGTCGCCGATCTCCGCCGCGGTCTTCTCGCCCTCTTCCGCGAGCACGTCGGCGACGACGACACGTGCCCCCTCCTCCGCGAACAGTCGCGCCGTCTGCTCGCCGGTTCCGCGCGCCGCACCGGTCACGATCGCGATCTTGCCCTCGAGTCGCGGACGTGCTCCGGGACGGGAGGTCGCTTCGGATCCGGACTTCTCTTCGGAAGGGGTCATCACGCATCCATCCAGCATCGGGGCGCGCGGGCCTGCGCGCGGCCGGACGGTAGGCGCTCGCATCCCTTCTCGAAAGCGGGACGGCTAGACTCGCGCGGGCCTTCGAGGGCGGGCGGGCGGCAAGAGTAAGCGGGCGGGGATCGATGAAACGCATCCGGACTTCGATCATGGCGGTCTTCGGGCGCGCTCCGGAGACGGATCCCGACGCGCTGCCGGTCGCCGGGCCCGAGCCGGAGCGACGCGAGGCGCCCGATCGGCTGGTGGTCTACGGGTCCTTGATGCGCGGCCTGCCCGCGGCGGGCGACGAGATCGGCGCGGGGCCCGCGGAACCGGGGGCGGGCGGCGATCTGCTCGATCGACTGGGGGTGGGCACGAAGCTGCGCCGCATCGGGCCGTGCCGTGTCGCGGGCGAGCTCTTCGATCTCGGCCCCTACCCGGCGCTGCGCCGGAGCACGTCTGGCGCCGCGAGCGTCTGCGGCGAGCTCCACGCGATCCTCGATCCGAGCGTCCTCGACGTTCTCGACGCCTTCGAAGGCTACGAGCCGAGTGATCCGGCCGGATCGGACTATCTCCGCGAATGCGTCGTGCTGCAGGAGCCGCCGGGCGTGCGGGCCTGGATCTATGTCTACAATCGCGCGCTCGGCGCGGCGGCGCGGGTCGCGAGCGGAGACTGGCGGCGCCATCTGGCGGAACGCGGCCTCAACGCGCACGTTCCCGATTCCCCGTCGCGCCCGGCGGTCGCCCGCGCGCCGCGCCCGGCGGACCGAGGCGCGAAGATCGAGGAGGAGGACGAAGCATGGGATTCCTGATCCGGATGGCGATCACGGCCTTGGGCCTCTGGCTGGCCTCGCGTCTCGTGCCCGGGGTCTCGCTGGAGGGTCCGCTGACCTTCGTCTTCGCGGCCCTCTGGCTCGGTGTCGTCAACGCCGTCGTGCGCCCGATCGTATTCCTGCTGACGTTGCCGGTCACGCTTCTCTCGCTCGGTTTCTTCCTGCTCGTGATCAATGCGGGGATGGTTGCGCTCGTCGCATGGCTCCTGCCCGGGTTCAGTCTCTCTGGCTTCTGGGCAGCGCTCGGGACCTCGATCGTCGTCGGCCTGACCGGCTGGATCGGCAGTGCCTTCATCGGTGAGAAGGGTCGCTATGAGCTGGTCGTGGTGAAGCGGCGGGTGGAGTAGCGCCGCCGGGCGACGCCGCCTGCGCATCCCGCCGAGAGATCGCCTGTCGCTCCCAGATCGGAACGAAGCGCACCTTCCCGATCATCTGATCGGGCTGGGCGCCGCCGAGATGGTGGACGGGGCCGGGGTAGCCCATCACCTGCCAGCCGACGTAGTCGCGATTCCCGCCGTGGCGCGGGTCGAGCACGAAGCCGAGGATCGTGTGCATCCGGATCGTCGCGAAGAACGCGACCGGATCCGCGGCCTCCGGGCGCCAGCCCGCCAATCGCCCCTCTTCGAGGGCTGCGAGGATCCGGTCCTGGACCGCCGGCGCGAGCGCCGCGAAGCGGTCGCCCTCCGCGCGGCGGCAGACCCGGTCGAGCTCGCGCAGGGCGCTGCGATAGGCGGGGAGCGCGGCGGCGTCTTCGTGCGCGAGCGCTTTGTCGATGAAGACCACGCATCCCGCCTCGACCGCGCCGGGCAGATCGTCGGTCGGGAGGATGCGCGCCGTGATCGCCTCGACGGCCTGCCATTCGAGGGGCTCGAGCGCCTGCGGCGCCGCGTTCGGGAGCGCGGCCGCGGCGAGCGGCCGCGGAATCGAGAGGCTGATCCAGAGCCCCGCGCTGCCGGCGAGAAAGGCGCGGCGGGAGACGGTGTCGAGCCCGTCCGAGGCCGGCGCTCCGACTTCGGCCGCCTGGGCGTGCCCGTCGCGATCGTCGCTCATGCGGATTCTCCCCCTCCGAGCCGCTCGAGAAAACGCGCGGCCATGCGTTCGGCATTCGCGAAGATCGTGAGTGTCGGGTTGTAGCCGCCCGCACTGGGAAAGCAGCTGCCGTCGGGCACGTAGAGATTGGGGACGTCGTGCGCGCGGCCGTCGCGATCGACGACCGATTTCTCCGGGTCGTCGCCCATGCGACAGGTCCCGAGCAGGTGGCCGGTCCCGCCCTTGGCCCGCGTGAAGTCGTAGGCGAAGACCTTCTCCGCACCCGCGGCCCGGGCGATCTCCGTCATCGACCGCTCGAGCCCCTGCGCCAGGGCGAGATCGTTCGGATGCGATCGATGGGTGATGCGGGGGAGCGGGATGCCGTCGTCGTCGACGTGGTCGGGATCGAGATCGACGCGGTTCTCCCAGCGCGCGAGATCCTCGCCGATCGAGATCATCGCGCCGAGCCGCGCATAACGCCGCAGGTAGTCCTTGAGCGGGCGCCCCCAGACCCCCGTCTTGCGACCGAGAAAGTCGGGCGCTTTGTAGGCCGCCCACAGCGGCCCCGGCTCCGCCGCTTCGGAGATCACGCCGCCCCGGCGAAAGCCCCGCTTCGGATCGCTCGCATGGAAATCGTCGATCGACACCATGCCCGCCGGGCCGAGTGCCCCCAGCGAGGGCTCGGGCAGCTCGAATCCGACGTAGGAGAAGATGTGGAACATCAGGTTCCGACCGACGAGGCCGGACTGGTTCGCCAGGCCCTGCGGAAAGCGGGCCGAGCGCGAGGAAAGCAGCAGATGCGGCGTCGCGAGCGTCCCCGCCGCGAGCACGAAATGCTTCGCGACCACCTCGCCCTCCCGCCCATCCGGGCCGAGCGTGCGGACGGAGCGGACGCGCCCATCGGCGCCGACGACGAGCTCGACCGCCCGCGTCCCGGTCCGGAGATCGAGGCGCCCGGTCGCACGCGCCGCCGGAATCTGGATCGAGAGCGTCGAGGCCTTCGCCTGGGTCGGGCAGCCGAAGTTCGAGCATTGCCCGCCGTTCAAGCAGGTCCCCCTGCCGCCGTAGGGCCGGGAATTGATCGCGAGCGGCGTCGGGAAGGGATGCAGCCCGAGCGCCTTCGCACCGCGCTCGAGCGCGAGCGTCGCGCGGCGCGGCGGATGGGGTGGATTCGGGTAGCCGCGCTTTCGCGCGGGCTCGAAGGGATTCGCGCCGGCCCGGCCGGCCAGGCCGAGGCGCTGCTCCGCCCGCTCGTACCAGGGCTCGAGATCCGCGTATCCGATCGGCCAGTCGGCGAGATTGGCGCCCTCGACCGGCCCTTCGGTGGAGAGGACCCGGAATTCGTCTTCCCGGAATCGCCAGCTCTGGGCGCCCCAATGGGCCGTGCCGCCGCCGACGCATTGCGCCAGCATCGCCGAACGCCCGAGGCGCGCGACCTCGTCTTCGCCCTCGCGCAGGGTGTCGCGCCATTTCGGGGCAAAGCCGACGCCGCGATGGGTGTTGGTCCATTCGTCGTGGCGGACGAAGTCGGCGGGGCCCAGCTCGGGGCCGCGCTCGAGGGCGACGACGTGGAGGCCGGCCCGCGTACACGCGTCGATCCAGACGCCGCCCGCAGCACCGGTCCCGATCACGCAGACGTCCGCGGTCCCCGCTCTCGCCATCACGCGATGCTAGCCCGCGCCCTTCGCGGATTGGTACAGTCGGAGCCACGAATTCCGACAGGGGCCCGTCCATGCTCGACAAGCTCGTCTCCTGGCTCTTCTTTCCCGTGGTGCTGATCGTCTCCCTCATCGCCGGCAATCAAGTGATCGAAGCCGGAGGCAACACGGCGCCGATCCTCTTCGGATCCGCCGTGGTCGTCTTCCTCTTCGAACGGATCCAGCCGAACTGGCCGAGCTGGAACCGCTCCCATCGCGACGTGCTCGTCGACCTCTGCCATGCCGTCAGCGTCACGATCGCGTCCCAGGCGACGCTCTTCGTCGTTCCGATGCTGCTCGCGCCGATCGCAGCCCGCGTTGAACCCCTCGGCACCGCCGCGCTCTGGCCGAAGGATGCCTCGCTGCTGCTCCAGCTTCCCCTCGCGCTCGTCGCCGCCGAGTTCTTCCAGTACTGGAGCCACCGCCTCTCCCATACCTGGGAGCCCTTCTGGCGCCTCCACGCCACCCACCACAGCGCGCCCCGCCTCTACTTCTTCAATGCAGCGCGCTTCCACCCCCTCGACATCGTGATCGATACGACCGCCGGCCTGATTCCCCTCACCCTGCTCGGCGCGCCGCCCAAGGTCATGATCCTCTTCGCCCTGGCGACCGCCGTGCTCGGCTACCTCCAGCATTCGAACGTGCAGCTCTCCCTCGGCCCCCTCAACTACCTCTTCTCGATGGCCGAGCTCCACCGCTGGCATCACGCCAAGAACCTCGAAGAGGCGAACACCAACTACGGCTCCAACCTGATCCTCTGGGACCTCGTCTTCGGCACCTTTTTCTGGCCCCGGGACAGAAGGCCGCCCGAGTCGATCGGCATCCCGGATCTCGAGGCCTTTCCCCAGACCTATTGGGGACAGCTCGCCTCGCCGTTTCGCTGGCGCCAGATCCAGGCCGAGAGCCGATCGCGCAGCTGAATCCGTGCGAACCCCGCGGGCCCCGCGTACGACCATTGACGCACGCCGAGCACCCGGCGATGCTGCCGGCCCTTCATGAGCGCGCCCGCAGCTTCATCGAATTTTCGCGTCGTCGCGTGGTTGGCCATCGCCCTGGCCCTGCCGCTGCCGTGGCTATTGGTCGCCGAAGAGTCCATCGGAAACGTCGCGATCGCCTCGCTCACGGGCATCGCGATCGTCGGCGCGGCGTTCCTGCTCTCCTGGTCGGTCGAGCTCGGCGAGCAGGACCTGCCGCAATCGTTCGCCCTGCTCGTGCTCGCGCTGGTCAGCGTGCTGCCGGAGTACGCCGTCGATCTGACCTTCGCGGTCAAGGCCGCCGAGGATCCGACCTACGCCCATTACGCCGTGGCCAACATGACGGGGGCGAACCGGCTCCTGATCGGCCTCGGCTGGACCTCGGTGGTGCTGGTCTCGTGCTGGCGAGCGCGCTCGAACTCGCTCCTGATCCCGGCCCATCACCGGCTCGAGATGCGATACCTGCTGCTCTCGACCCTCTATTCCTTCACGATCCCGCTGAAGGGCGAGCTGAACCTGATCGACGCGGTCGTGCTGCTCGGGCTCTTCATCGCCTACGTCGTCGCCGCGACCAAGGGACAGCACGGTGAGAACGAGCTCGTCGGTCCCGCCGCGTTCATCGATTCGCATACCAACACGATCGGCCGCCGGCTCGTCGCGACCTTCCTGCTCGTCTACGCCACGGTCGCGATCTTCCAATCCGCCGAGCCCTTCGCCGAGAGCCTCGTCGAGCTCGGCCACGGGCTCCCGATCGACGAGTTCCTGCTCGTCCAATGGGTCGCCCCGCTGGCCTCGGAATCGCCCGAGTTCCTGGTCGCGCTGATGTTCGCCTGGCGCATGCGCGGCGACCTCGGGATCGGCGCGCTGATCTCCTCGAAGGTCAATCAGTGGACGCTGCTCGTCGGCGCCCTGCCCGTCGCCTTCATGGTCGCTTCGGGGGCGTTGATCGGCCTGCCGCTCGACGCCCGGCAATCCGAGGAGCTCTTCCTCACCTCCGCGCAATCCCTGCTCGCGACGATGCTCATCATCGACCTCGATTTCTCGCGGACGGAAGCGGTCCTGCTGACGGGCGCCTTCGGCGTCCAGCTCTTCTTCCCCGACGCCGAGGTCCGGCTGGCGTTCGGCGCGCTGTACATCGTGATGTTCTTCGGCCTGCTGATCCATTCGCGCAGCCGCCGTCAAGCTTTCTTCGCGCTGCTCCGATACCGCGCCTGATCTCCGGCTCTTCCCCAGGCTCCCCAGGCTCGTTCGACTCCCCACTCCATCCCCTCACTCGTCCGACAGAGAGGGCGCCATCCATGGCCGGCTCGCTGCTCAATCGCAAGTCGATCGTCGCCTTCGAGGCCGACCTCGCGGCCGAGGGCCGATCGCTGCGGCGCGCGCTGGGCGCCGCCGACCTCGTGCTGCTCGGGATCGGCTGCATCATCGGGACGGGCATCTTCGTGCTGACGGGCGTCGCCGCCGTCCACCACGCCGGTCCCGCCGTGATCGCCTCGTACGCCATCGCCGGAATCGTCTGCGCGCTGGCGGCCCTCTGTTATTCCGAGTTCGCGACGATGCTCCCGATCTCGGGCAGCGCCTACAGCTATGCCTACGCGACACTGGGCGAGCTGGTCGCCTGGATCATCGGCTGGGACCTGATCCTCGAATACGCGCTGGCGGCGAGCGCCGTCGCCGTCGGCTGGTCGGGTTATGCGCGGGACATCCTCACGGGCTTCGGCATCGACCTGCCCACCGCGATCGCGGGCTCGCCCGGCACGCTGTCCGGCGCGGTCTTCAACCTGCCGGCCTTCCTGATCCTGCTGCTGATGACGGCGCTGCTCGTCGTCGGGATCCGGGAGAGCGCGCGGGCGAACGCCATCATCGTCGCGATCAAGCTCTTCGTCGTCTTCTTCGTGATCGCCGTCGGCGGCTTCTACGTGACGCCGGACAATTGGAGCCCGTTCGCGCCCTTCGGCCTGCAGGGCGTCGTGACGGGCGCCGCGACCGTCTTCTTCGCGTACATCGGCTTCGATGCCGTGACGACCGCCGCCGAGGAGGCCCGCGACCCCGAGCGCGACATGACGATCGGCATCATCGGCTCGCTCGCGGCCTGCACCGTGCTCTACCTGGCTGTCGCCGCCGTCGTGACGGGCATGGTCCCCCTCGATCAGATCGATACGGCCGCGCCCGTCGCCCAGGCCTTCCGCAGCCATGGCCTCGACTTCGCCGGCGGGCTGATCTCCGCCGGCGCGATCGCCGGGCTCTCGAGCGTGCTGCTCGTGCTGCTGCTCGGGCAGTCGCGGATCTTCTTCTCGATGTCGCGGGACGGACTGCTCCCCGGCCTGTTCTCCGCGATCCATCCGCGCTTCGGAACGCCGCACGTCGCGACGATCGGGGTCGGCCTCATCGTCGCCGTGATCGCGGGCTTCGTTCCGCTGAAGGAGCTCGCGGAGCTGGCCAACATCGGCACGCTCTTCGCTTTCGTCGTCGTGTCGATCGGGATCCTCGTCCTGCGCAGGACCGAGCCGGATCGGCCGCGGCCGTTCCGCACGCCCTGGGTTCCGCTGCTCCCGCTCGTCGCCGCGGCGGGGGCGTTCTGGCTGATGGCGGCGCTGCCGAAGGAGACGTGGATCCGGTTCCTGATCTGGCTGGGCATCGGCCTCGTCGTCTACTTCGCCTACAGCCGCCATCACAGCCGCGTCGGACGGGCGAGCGGGTGATCCGGCCGCGACTCGTCGCCGCCGGATTGCTGCTCTTCTTCGGCGTCTGGCTGCTCGATTCGCCGCTGCGCGACGTCGGGGAGTTCGGCGCGCGCCCGGCGCTCGCGGCGGCCCTCACCGCGTTGATGGCGTTCTGGTGGATCAGCGAAGCGATCCCGATGTACTGGACGGCCTGCCTCCCGCTCGTCGTCATTCCCCTCTCGAACCTCCATGGCGAACCGTTCGCGCTCAACGCCAAGAGCGCGCTGCTCCCCTACCTCGATCCCTACGTCTTCCTCTTTCTCGGCGGCATGGGCATCGCCGCGGCGATGCAGCAGTGGAACCTGCATCGCCGGATCGCCCTCGCGATCATGAGCGCCGTCGGCCCCTCCCCGCGGCGAATGCTGCTCGGCCTGCTGCTCGCGACGGGCTTCGTGTCGCTCTGGATCTCGAATACCGCGACCGCGGCCATGATGTTCCCGATCGGCCTCGCGATCATCGCCGAGTTCGAACATCAATCCGGCCGCCGGCTCACGGGCTACGGCGCCGCGTTGATGCTCGCGATCGCCTACGCCGCGAACCTGGGCGGCACGGGCAGCAAGATCGGGACCGTCCCCTCCGCCCAGCTCTCGGGCTACCTCGCGAGCCAGGGCCGCGATGTCGGCTTCTTCGAGTTCATGCTGATCGGCGTGCCCTTCGCGGCGGTCTTCCTGTGCGTCGCGTGGGCTGCGCTCTGGCGCCTCGGGCGACGCGATGCGCCCGACGCCTCCCAGGGGACCCATGCTCTCGAGCTCGAGCGCGAGCGGCTCGGGAAGATCCAGCGGGCGGAGTGGATCGTGCTCGTCGTCTTTGTCGCCGCGGCCGGCATCTGGATGTCGGGCCGGCCGATCACCGCCGCGCTCCGGGCCGCCGGCGTGCCGGCGACGACGGCGCTCGTCGAAGCGGGCGCAGCGCTGCTCGCCAGCGCGACCTTGATGCTCGCGCGGGTCGGCGGCCGGGCAGTGCTCGAGCCGCGCTCGCTGCGGACGCTGCAGTGGAAGACACTGCTCCTGATCGGCGGGGGCTTCGCCATGGCCGGGGCAATCGAGGGCTCCGGGCTCTCGTCCTGGCTCGGCACACAGCTGGTCGCCCTGCGCTCGCTCGCCCCGACGCCGCAGCTCGTGCTCGTCAGCCTCGTGACGGTCGCGCTCTCGGCGTTCGCGTCGAACGCGGCGACGGTGGCCGTGCTGCTGCCGATCCTCGCGACGAGCGTCGCACCGGGCCAGGTCGAACCGGTGCTCTTCGCGGCGACCTTCGCGGCGTCCTGCGATTTCGCGCTGCCGGCGGGCACACCACCGAACGCGATCGTATTCGGCTCGGGCTATGTCACGATCCCCGTGATGGCGCGCAACGGGGCCGTGCTCGACGTGCTCGCCGCGCTCTGGGCCGCGCTCTGGTGCGGCTTCATCGTTCCGCTCGTGCTCTGACGCGCGCGTTCGCTTCGCCCGCGCGACCGCCTCCCTGCCCGTTCCGCCCCTTGCTCGGCCCGGCCGGGCTGGCAACAATGCGGCGGCGCGATGCGCGGCGGGACCGGGAGCCCGGGCCCCGCCGCTCGGGCGACCGCGGTGCGATCGTCGCATCGGCGCGGACAGCGGGCGGCCTCGCCGGGCCGGCACGATCGGAGGCATCGGATGGGCGGGTTGCGCGTGCTGCTCTGGATCGCGGTCTCGCTGCTCGGCGCGTTCTCCCTCGGCACCATCGCCCTCGCCCGCGGCGAGACGCTCTCGAGCGCCTGGTTCCTGGTCGCCGCCGTCTGCATCTACGCCCTCGGCTACCGCTTCTATTCGCGCTTCCTCGCGCTGCGCGTCTTCGCCCTCGATGCGAATCGGCCGACGCCCGCCGTGCGGCTCGCCGACGGCAAGGACTTCATCCCGACCAATCGCTGGGTCGTCTTCGGGCACCATTTCGCGGCGATCGCCGGGCCCGGGCCCCTCGTCGGCCCGATCCTCGCGGCGCAGTTCGGCTATCTGCCGGGCACGCTCTACATCGTGATCGGCGTCGTGCTCGGCGGCGCGGTGCAGGACTTCACGATCCTGGTCGGATCGCTGAGGCGCGACGGCAAGAGCCTCGGGCAGATGGTGCGCGACGAGATCGGTCCGATCGGCGGGGCGGCGGCGCTGGTCGGGGTGCTCGCGATCATGATCATCCTGATCGGGGTGCTCGGGCTCGTGGTCGTCAATGCGATGGTCGGCAGCCCCTGGGCGACCTCGACCGTCGGCGCGACGATCCCGATCGCCGTGCTGATGGGCATCTACATGACCCGGATCCGGCCCGGGCGCGTGCTCGAAGCGACGGTGCTCGGGCTCGGGCTCGTCGTGCTCGCCCTGTTCGGCGGGCGCTGGATCGACGAGAACGAGGCCCTGCGCGTCTACTTCGATCTCGACAAACGGACGATCGCGCTCTCGATCATCGCCTACGGATTCGTCGCGAGCGTGCTGCCGGTCTGGCTGCTGCTGGCCCCGCGCGACTATCTCTCGGCCTTCATCAAGATCGGGACGGTCGCCCTGCTCGCCGCCGGGCTCTTGATCGTGCATCCGCCCGTGCAGCTCCCGGCGCTGACGCAATTCATCGACGGCTCGGGGCCCGTCTTCGCCGGCAAGCTCTTTCCCTTCTGCTTCATCACGATCGCCTGCGGTGCGATCTCGGGCTTCCATGCGCTGATCTCGTCGGGAACGACGCCGAAGCTGCTCGCCTCCGAGCCCGATGCGCGCATGATCGGCTACGGCGCGATGTTGATGGAATCCTTCGTCGCGATCATGGCGCTGCTCTCGGCCGCGGTGATGGAGCCCGGCGTCTACTTCGCGATCAACTCGCCCGCTTCGCTGATCGGGACGACGGTCGGCGAAGCCGCGGCGACGATCTCGGGCTGGGGCTTCCCGCTCGATGGCCCGGCGCTCGAGCGATTGACGCGCGAGATCGGCGAGCACTCGCTGCTCTCCCGGACCGGCGGCGCGCCCTCGCTCGCCGTCGGCATGGCGGAGATCTTCTCCCAGGCCCTCGGCGGGCCGGCGGTGAAGGCCATCTGGTACCACTTCGCGATCATGTTCGAGGCGCTCTTCATCCTGACGACCCTCGATGCCGGGACGCGCGTCGGCCGCTTCATGGTCCAGGATCTGCTCGGCCAGATGTACGCGCCCCTCGGCCGCACCTCGAACCTCTTCTCGAACCTGCTGGCGTCGGCACTCATCGTCTCCGGCTGGGGCTACTTCCTCTACCAGGGCGTCGTCGATCCCCTCGGCGGCATCAACACCCTCTGGCCGCTCTTCGGCATCGCGAACCAGCTGCTCGCCGCGACGGCGCTCGCCCTCGCGACCACGATCGTGCTGAAGACGTCGCGGCCGCTCTTCGCCCTCGCGCCGGCGCTGCCGCTGGCCTGGCTCCTCTCCGTCACGATGACCGCCGGGGTCCAGAAGATCTGGGATCCCGATCGCCGCATCGGCTTCCTGGCACAGGCCGATCATCTCGCGGGCCAGCTCGCGTCCGGCCTGATCTCGCCGGGCAAGCTCGCCGAGACCCAGATCGTGATCTTCAACAACCGGCTCGATGCGGCCGTGACGGCGCTCTTCATGGTGCTCGTGACGGTCGTCGTCTGCGATGCCGCGCGGGTCTGGTGGAGGACGCTGCGGACATGACGCGACGAACGCCTTCCGAACTCGCTTCCGGGGCGATCCGCCGATGGCCTTCCGCGCTGAACGCCTTCGGCGCGGCGCTGCGCGACTTCCTGCACGGCTTCGTCGGCCCGACGGCGATCGCGCGCGAGCCGGGCGCCGCGCAGCGCGCGCTCGAAAGCCAGGCGAGCGGCCGCGACCGCTGCTGCTAGGGACCGCCGAGGCGGCCGCACCCACGCGTTTTTCGCGCGCCCGACACCGATCCGCCCTATTCGCTCGCGCACTCGTCTGCTAGGGTCGCCGCATCCCCCAATGCTGCGTGTGCGCTCGTCGCGCGCGCGGGGGATTCGTCGTGATGCCTGCCGTGAAGCCTTCCGGAGGAGCCGGCGCGAAGAGCCGTCGCGGAGACCTCTTCTACGCCGCCATCATCGCCGTTGCGCTCGCCACCGCCTGGCTCGGATCCCGGTTCCTCGACGACCGGTCCGACGCGCCCTTCGATCCGAGCCGCCTCGACGACGTCTTCGTCGACGTCGAGCTCCCGACGATCGACTTCGAGCAGCTGCCGTTCGGATTCTTCCGGCCGTCGCCCCAGTATTCGCCGATGCCCGCCCGGGTCCGCTACGCGGACGAGATCGAGGTCGCCCTCGTCGAGAATCGCAACCGGCTGCTGTTCACCGCGACGGCGGAAGGTGCGCAGCGTCCATAGCCTCGGCCTGCGAACGCGCAGACCCAAGACCGGGAGCGTCGTCGACCCGGCTACGGAACACCGAAGAGCGGTTCCATCGAATCGACGGCCGGTTGAGCCTCGAGCTCAGCGGCGCCCAGCGAGCCTGATCGTCAGGAGACCTGCGGCGAAGAGCAGCGCCCCGGCGGGTTCCGGAACGGCGCCCACCACACCCCCTCCCCCTGTCGAACCGCCATTGCCGCCCGATCCGCCCGTCCCGCCGCCGGGCTGTCCACCGCCTCCACCCGTGCTGCCCCCGGGCTCCTCTCCATCGTCACCCGGCGGGGCGACGTAGTCGGGGTCGCCGAGCACGGCGACGCGCAGCGTCGACCGCTCGAAGGGCAGGAGGATTCCCTGGGTGCCGACGACGGCGTCTCCGATCGCCGAATTCGCGTCGAAGATCACCTCGAGCTCAGTCGTGTCGAGGAGCGAGGTCGCCCGGAACGAGATCCTGAAATGAACGTCTCCTTCGGAGATGGGCGTTCCGCGGAGCCCGAGGTCGAAGCTCCCGTCTCCCGTATGAGGCGATAGATCGGCACTCAAGTAGAGCGCCGTTCGCAGCGTCCCATCCAAGACGGCTTCCAGTCCGCGATTCGCGTAGTTCGTTTCGAAGCCGCCGATGGGCGTTCCGTCGGAGAGGACCGTCGTATTGAAGATCGACGACACCGCCTCCACACCGACCATCTCGAGACTGCCCTCGTAACCGAAGGCACTGATTCCGATCCCGTAGATCTCGAGATTCGTATCGTTGTTCGCGACGAGCTCGACTGTCAGTATGTCCCCGACCGCGAGCTCCGAGACGCTGCTCCCCGTGCTCGAAACGTTGACGATCGATATGCCTGCCGCGTCGGCAGGGCTCGCAGCGAGGCTCGCCACGATGAACAGGACCAATGCAAGGCCGAGGGTGCAGAATCGAAGGCCAGCCGATCGGGCTCTCGTTTCGAATTGAAGTCGATCCTTCATGGAGATCCTCCCTGGGTGCTGACGGGAGCGCGGGCCCCACGACCCGATCTTTGATACCCGGCACGCAACATCTAATTGAAGTCCCGGCGTCCAACACAAGATTCTTTAGGCGGACGGGCGTTTTTCACGCGAATGGACTCCGGCCGCCGCGCGGGAGAGCGCGAAGCCGTAGACGTTCGGTCGTCGCCTTCAGCGCCGCCGGACGAGCGCCGCCGTCGCGAGGCCCACCGCGAACAGCAGTGCAGCGCCCGGTTCGGGCACGGCGCCGACCGCCCCGCCGCCGCTGCCCGTAGTTCCACTGCCGCCCGTAGAGCCGCCCGTCGAGCCGTCGTTGCTGCCGCCGGTCGAACCACCGCCCGTTCCGCCCGTTCCACCCGTTCCACCCGTTCCGCCGGTCGAACCGCCCGTCGCCCCCCCGGCGCTGCCCCCACTGCCGGATCCGTCCGTCGACCCGCCACCCGACGAATCTCCTCCGCCGGAGCCGGCCGGCGGGACGTAGTCCGGATCGGCGAGGATCGCGACGCGGAGCGTCGCATTTTCGAAGGGCAGAAGGGTCCCCCCCGTCCCCACGACGACGTCACCGAAGTACGGCTCCGGTCGCGTCCCGAACGTCAGCATGAGCTCCGTGGGATCGGGCAGGGAGCTCGCCTGGAAGAGAATCCGGAAATGAACGTCGCCATCCGCGATCGAAGCCCCGCCGATCCCGATATCCAGACTCCCGTCGCCCCTGACGGGTGTAGCCGAGATGGCCGCGATGAAATGGGCGTGGAGACTCGACCCGCCCTGCGTGATCTCATCTCCATTCGGAGCCCTCAAATTGTCCAGTCCGCCGAACACGAGTCCCGGCGCGACGACCGTGGTGTTGAAGACAGATTGCGCCGCGGTCATGCCGATCATTCGGAGACCATCGTCGGCCTCGCGATTCCCGTTCGCGTCGTATCCATAAGCCCCGAGTCCGATCCCGTAGACGTCGAGATTCGTCTCGTTGTGGACCACGAGATCCACCGTCAGGATGTCCCCGACCGCGAGCTCCGAGACACTGCTCCCCGTGCTCGAGAGATTCACGATCGAGATCCCGAGCGCTTCGGCGCGCTCCGCCGCGCCGGCGAGCAGAAGCAGTGCGCTGGCGACCAGGAATGCCCATCGGGGACCGAAGTCCGTTCGAGATCCGAAGCACGTCGTGGCCGATCGTCGTCCCAGCATCGCCTCACCTCTCCTTGGGGATTTCGCGGGACCGCATTTTTGTGACGAGGCGCACCGGGCAGCTTAATCGATGGCGCGAAGGCCGACGCAGGAAATCGATGCCCGACCGGCAATCTCCGTGAAAGTCCGGTCGCAGAAGTCCAATGCCCCGGGTTTTCCTTGACCCCTCCCCCCGTTTCGGAGCAGTCTGTCCTCTTCACAGGACAGCGGTCGCTCCATCATCGAGGACTCCAACGTGCCCCTTCTCCCCTCCCGAGCCGCCGCGGCGCTCGCCGCCCTCTTCTTCCCGGTCGTGGTCGCGGCGCCCGCCCTCGCCCAGTCGACCTATCAGCTCTTCGAATCCGGCCCCGTCCGCCCCCTCGCCTTCTCGCCGAGCGGCCAGAAGCTCTTCGTCGTCAATACGCCCGACGCCCAGCTCGAGATCTTCCGCGTCGATACCGCCGGCTTCCTGACGCCGATCGCGAGCGTGCCGGTCGGCCTCGAGCCGGTCGCCGTCGCCGCACGCGACGAGAACGAAGTCTGGGTCGTGAACCACCTCTCGGACAGCGTGAGCATCGTCGACGTCTCGGGTGATGCGCCGCGCGTCGTGCGCACGCTGCTCGTCGGCGACGAGCCGAACGACATCGTCTTTGCCGGGCCCGGCGGGAGCCGCGCCTTCATCAGCGCCGCCCATCGCGGCCAGAACGCGCCGGTCGTCGACGGCGACTACGACGTCCCGGGCATCGGGCGCGCGGACGTCTACGTCTTCGACGCGGCGAATCTCGGCAGCTCGCTCGCCGGCGATCGGGTCGCCGTCGTGACGCTCTTCGGCGACCGCCCTCGGGCCCTCGCGCGCAATGCCGCCGGCGATCGCGTCTACGCGGCCGTGTTCCGCTCGGGCAATCGCACGACACCGATCCACGAGCAGGCCGTCTGCGATACGACCGCGGCGAATCGCACGAACGAGATCGTGCAGGGCCCCTGTCTCGTCGGCGGCGGCGCGAACGCGACGACCTCCCCCGGCGGCCTCCCGACTCCACTGAAGAACCACGCCGGCGTCGCCGGACCGGAGACGGGCCTGATCGTGCGCCAGGACCGCGACGGCGGCGTGAGCGGCGCCTGGCAGGACGAGCTCGGCCGGGATTGGAGCGACCTCGTCCGCTTCGACCTCCCCGACCAGGACGTCTTCACGATCGATGCGAGCGCAGCCGTTCCGGTCGAGATCGGCATGCCCTTCTCCGGCGTCGGGACGACGCTCTTCAACATGGCGGTCCACCCGCAGAGCGGCCGCCTCTTCGTCACCAACACCGAGGCGATGAACCACGTCCGCTTCGAGGGCCCCGGCGATCACGTCTCGGCGAACGGGCTCAAGCCCGTCGGCGAGCCCGCGACCGTCCGCGGCAACCTCGCGCAGTCGCGCATCACGCTGATCGACCCCGCGACCGGCTCGGTCACGCCGCGCCATCTCAACAAACACATCCCCTACGGCGCGACGCCGATCCCGCCCGGCGTCAAGGAGAAGAGCCTCTCGACGCCGCTCGGTCTCGCGTTCTCCGCCGACGCCGCGAAGGTCTACGTCGCCGGATTCGGCTCGAACCGGATCGGCGTCTACGACGTCGCCGGCCTCGAGACCGATACCTTCAGCGTCCAGGCGAGCGATCACATCCCCGTCGCCGGCGGCGGACCTTCGGGCCTGCTCCGGCTCGCGGACCGTCTCTACGTCACGACCCGCTTCGACAACGCCGTCCGCATCATCGACCTCGCGACGAAGGCCGAGCTGCAGCGGATCCCGCTCGCGAACCCCGAGCCCGCGACCGTCGTCGCCGGCCGCCCCTTCCTCTACGACGCAAACCTCACGAGCAGCAACGGCGAGGCGTCCTGCGCGTCCTGTCATCTCTTCGGCGACATGGACGACCTCGCATGGGACCTCGGCGACCCCGATGGCGACGTCGCGATCAACACGAATCCCTTCAACCCGGTCATCTTCGTCCCACCCCAGGTCCGCGTCTTCCACCCGCACAAAGGCCCGATGACGACCCAGAGTCTGCGCGGCCTTGCAAACATGGGCCCGCAGCATTGGCGCGGCGATCGTCAGGGCAACGAAATCGCGGCCTTCCAGGCTTTCAACGTCGCCTTTCCCGGCTTGATCGGTCGCGACGAGGGCCTGCTGGCGGGGACCCAGATGACGGCGTTCCGTCTATTCGCCCTGCAACTCCGCTATCCGCCGAACCCGATCCGCGCGCTCGACGGCACGCTCCGCAACCCGACCTCCGGACCCAACGAAGCGGACGGCGCCGCGCTCTACGGAGCCGCTGGTCCTGCGCCGATCACCGATGCGGTCGCGACCTGCGAGCAGTGCCATACCCTGAATCCCGCCGCCGGGCATTTCGGGGGCAATGGCGAGACGACCTTCGACGCGGAGCCCCAGTTCTTCAAGGTCCCGCATCTGCGCAACCTCTATCAGAAGGTCGGCATGTTCGGTCAGCCCGACGTCGGGAACACGACGGACGCGAACTTCGACCACCAGGGACCGCAGATCCGCGGGACGGGCTTCAATCACGACGGCAGCATCGACACCGCCTTCCGCTTCTTCAGCAACGGGGTCTTCAGCCTCTCGAGCGCCGAGCAGCAGGACCTCGAGGCCTTCATGATGGTCTTCCCGACGGACTTCGCGCCGATCGTCGGCCAGCAGGTGACCCTCTCGCCGGCTCTGCTCGGGGGGCCGACCGCCGCCGCGCTGAACGCCCGCGCCGATCTGCTGATCGCCCGCGCCGCGGCGCCCTTCACCTCCCAGATTCTCGGCGGCGCGACGAGCGAATGCGAGCTGATCGCGCAGGTCGTCCAGCAGGGCGGCGCGGGGAATGCCCTGACGCGGGGCTATCTGCGCCAGAGCAGCGGCACCTTTCTGCCCGACGACGGAACGGCCGCGATCTCCGCCGCAGCGCTGCGCGCCCAGGGCGCCGTCGCGGGCCAGTCGCTGACCTTCACCTGCGTTCCGCCCGGCAGCGGCCAGCGCATGGCCCGCGACCGCGACCTCGACACCGTCCTCAACGGCCTCGACAACTGCCCCGCCGCGCCGAACGCAGCGGGCCATGGAACGTGCACATCGGGCGACGCCTCGCGCCTCGGCTTCCCCTGCGCGTCGAACGTCGATTGCGGCGCGGGCGGCTTCTGCTCGGCAGCCCAGGAAGACGCCGATCAGGATCTGATCGGCGATGCCTGCGAGCCGGCGCTCGTGCCCGAGCCTTCGGGCGCGATGCCGCTCGTGGCGGGCGTCGCCGCGCTGGCCTGCCTCACATCCCCTGCTAGGCGTGGATCGCGGCGAGCTTCTCCGCCGTGAAAGCCCAGGTCGACTCCCCGAACGCGAGCGGCGCGGCGAGCAGATCCGTCATGCCGGCCTCGGCGTACGCACGCAGCCGCCGCGCGACCGCCTCCTCGTCGCCGATCACGCAGACGTCGCCGATCTTCTTCGCGTCCCCGACCTCGAGCATGCGCTTGTAGGGCATCGCGCTCTCGTAAAAGCCGAACTCCGCCTGCGCGAACGCGCGAGCCTCGTCGGCGCGGCGCGTGATGCAGACGGGAACCACGCCCGCGACCGTGGGCGCGGGCCGGCCGGCGTCGCGAGCAGCGCGCGTGAGCCCCGGCACGATCCCGCGCGCGATCGCACCCGGGTCCGCCCAGGTCGCGATCGTGCCGTCCGCAAACGCCCCCGCGACCCGCAGCATCTGCGGCCCCAGCGCGCCGACGAGCAGCCGCCCGGGCCGCTTCGTCTCCGGCGCGCCGTAGATCGAGCCGAGCGTGAAGAAATCACCCGCGTATTGGACGAAGCCCGCCTTCTCGCGCTCGCCCGCCGGCTTCTCCCCCGCCGCGAGCGCGCTCGCGAGGATCTCGACGTATTCGCGCACATGCCGCGCCGGCCGCTCGTAGGGCAGCCCGTGCATCGAGACGACGGCGACGTTCGAGCAGCCGATGCCGAGCTCGATCGGCCGCCCGATCGCCGCCTGGACCGTCGCCGCCTGCCGCGCCATCGCGAGCGGATGGAAGAAATAGGTCGGGACCACCGCCGTCCCGAGCGGGATCGAACGCGTCGCCTCCCCCGCTGCCTGGATCGCCGAGAACGCATCGAGCGACCACGGCAGATAGGGCACCCAGCCGCTCGCATAACCGAGCGCTTCGGCGCGGAGCGCGCGCTCGCGCACCTCGCCGATCGGCGATGCCGGCCCCCAGGTCTCCGAAACGAAGATCCCAACGCGCATGTTGTCGCCCCCCGCGCCTGGAGGCGCGCCGTCCATGAACCTTGTGTCCCGGCTCCCGCTCTCGAGCTCGTCGATTCGCCGAATCGCCGGTTCTCTGCGTCGGGAACCGCTAGCGATTCCCGGGACGGGAAGCCAGACTCCGGGCGGGATCCGCACGGCCGGATCGGGGAGGATCGCTTGGCAGCGAGATCGAAACGAACGCTCGGCATCGGCTTCGTCGGAGCCGGCTTCATGAACCGCTTCCACGTCCAGAGCCTCGTCGGGGTGCGCGATTGCGAAGCCGCCGGTGTCTTCAGCCCGACCCGCGCGCACGCCGAGTCCCTCGCCGGCCTCGCCCGGGCGCTGCGCGTGGGCGAGCCCCGGGTCCACGACTCGCTCGCCGAGCTCGCCGCCGATCCCGCCATCGACGCGCTCTGGATCGCGACGCCCAACGATCTGCGGGTCGAGATCGTCGAGGAGATCGTCGAGGGCGTCCGGCGCGGGCGCTGGCAGCTCGTCGGGCTCGCCTGCGAGAAGCCCCTCGCGCGCAACCTCGCCGAGGCCAAGCGCGTGCTCGAGCTCGTCGAGTCGACCCCGCTGCTGCACGGCTATCTCGAGAACCAGGTCTTCGAGCCCGCGGTCGTGCGTGGCAAGGAGATCGTCTGGCGCCGCGCGGTACCGATCGCCGGAAGGCCCTATCTCGCCCGCGCCGCGGAGGAGCACAGCGGCCCCCACATGCCGTGGTTCTGGGACGGCGTGCGCCAGGGCGGTGGCGTCCTGTCCGACATGTTATGCCACAGCTACGAGGTCGCGCGCTTCCTGCTGACCGAGCCCGGCGAGCCGCGCGAGTCGCTGCGCGTCGAGGAGGTGAACGCGCAGATCGCTTCGCTCAAATGGACGCGGCCCGAGTACGTCGAGCTCCTGCGCGAGCGCTCGGACGGGGCGCTCGATTTCCGGCGCGCGCCGGTCGAGGACTTCGCGCGGGCGACGGTCAAGCTCCGTGCGCCGGGCGGCGAGCCGCTCATCGTCGAGGCGACGACGTCGTGGAGCTTCGTCGGGCCGGCGCTGCGCCTGCGCGCGGAGCTGCTGGGCCCCGAGTACGCGCTCGAGGCCGACAGCCTGAAGACGGATCTCTCGGTCTTCTTCAGCCGCCGGGTGACGGGCGCCGAGGGCGAGGATCTCGTCGAGAAGCAGAACGCCGAGCAGGGCCTGATGCCGGTCGTCTCCGACGAGGCCGCGCTCTACGGCTACGTCAACGAGAACCGCCACATGGTCCAGGCCTTCCTCGACGGCCGCATGCCGGAAGAGAGCTGGCGCGACGGCCTCGCGGTCACCGAGGTCTTGATGGCCTGCTACAAGTCGGCCGAGGAAGGCCGGACGATCGCGATGCCCTGCGACCTCACGGACTTCGTGCCGGCCGTCGCCCGAGGCGCCTGGCAGGGCTAGCGTCGAGGCGATGCGTCGCGGGTGCCCGGGCCTGCGCCGACGCGCGCGAGCGCGAAGGCGCGACGTCTCGGGTCCGAGCGGGAGGAGCGTCCATGCGTCTGATCGACGTCGACAGCCATTTCCTCGAGCCGCCGGACTGGCTGCAGGCGATCGATCCCGAGCTCGCGGCGCAGATCCCGCCCGGTGATCCGATCGAGCGCATCGTGCAGGGCGTGGTCGGCGATCTGCTCGAAGTCGTCCCCCGCAGCCAGCGTCCCGAGAACCTGATCGACCTGCTGGCGCCCTCCGGCCGCCGCGCGCTCGCGGCGCTGCTCGCGGAGAACGCCGAGATCCGAGACGCGAAGCTCGCCGGCCCGCCGGGCAGCTACGACGCGAACGAGCGCATCGCGCTGCTCGACCAGCACGGCATCGACGTCCAGATCCTCAACTCGACCCTGGGAACCGGCGCCTACGCCGCGGCCATGAAGATCGGTCGCCCGGACCTCGCCCAGCGCTCGCTCACCGCCTACAACCGCTGGACGGCGCAGACGCTCAGCGGCCATACCGATCGGCTCATCCCCACGACCCTCATCGATCTCGCCGACGTCGACTGGGCGCTGGCCGAGATGGAGCGCATGCGTCGCGCCGGCAGCCGGGCCGTCCAGATCCGCGCCGAGCCCGTCTCTGCGACGAAATCCCTCGCCCATCCCGACCACGAGCGGATCTGGTCCGCCGCCGAGGATCTCGGCATGGCGGTGATCTTCCACATCGCCGGCGGCCGCGCCGAGATCAAACGCGGCTGGTATTTCAACGGCGGGGATCCCGGCCACTTCGCGCTGCTGCATCTGATCAACAGCCCCGTCGTCCCGCAGCTCGCCCTCGCCGCGATGCTGCTCGAGGGCGTCTTCGCGCGGCATCCGCGGCTGGTCGTGATGGTGCAGGAGCTCGGCATCAGCTGGCTGCCGCATTTTCTCGAGCTGATCGACGGGGCGATCGTCGGCGATTGGGGCGCCCAGTTCGGCATGGGCCCGGGCGATTGGAAATATCCGCTGAAGCCCTCCGAATACCTCGAGCGGCAGGTGCGAGTCTCGGTCCTCGCCGCGGGCGAGGCGCTGCGGCCGACGCTGGATCGGGTCCCGCCCGGGATGCTGCTCTACTCGAGCGATTTCCCGCATCAGGAAGGGCGCTGGGAGTCGCGGCAGATCTTCGAGTCGCAGATGGACGGTGTCGACGAGCACGCGCGGGAGCTCTTCTTCGGGAAGTCGATCGCGGATCTGCTCGCGCTCTGACATCTGCTCGCGCTCTGACCTCTGCTCGCGCTCCGACCCCTGCTCGCGCTCCGACTAGCCGACGATCTCCTGGACCTCGTCGAAGTTCGGGATGTTGCCCTCGCCGTACCCCGGCATCATCTGGTTGTAGCCGGCGTGCCAGCCGATGATCTCGGGCGTGCGCGGGCTGTAGTGCTGGATGTAGATCGTCCTTCGTCGGGCGGGCCCCGTCGGTCCCGGCCCCGCGTGCAGGCCACAGCCGAAGTGCACGGTCGCATCGCCCGGCTCGGTCACGATGGGGATGATCGGCAGCTTCTTGCGCATTTCTTCGTCGGGGAAGGGATGGAAGGCCTTGCCCCAGCTGCCCGCCATCATGTGGAGCTGGGAGCTGCCCGCATTCGCCGCGTCGAGCTGGACCCCGACGAGCACGCAGGGACAGGTGATGTGGCAGCCGCCGAAGCCGCAATCGTTGTGGAACGGAAGGTTGGCGAAGGCGGAGACCTCGGCGCCCGGCGTGAACTCCTTCAGGACCGCGAGGATGCCCTCGATCCGGTCCCCCATCGGCACGATCTTCTCGCGCGAGAGCTCGCGCAGCTCGATCACCCGCGGATCGTCGTAGAGCGCCGCGAAGTCCGGGGACTTCTCCGAGAGATAGGTCAGGCGGTACGGGAAGCGGCCGCCGCGGCCGTCGTCGGCCCACCACGACGTCAGCTCGCCCTCCCGGGCCTCGTCGCGCACCCGGTCGAGCTCGGCCGAGAGCCGCGCGATCGTCGCCGGATCGAAGACGCGCTTCACGACGAGATAGCCGGTCTGGCGCAGGAAATTCGACATCTCTTCGCGGTCGTCGCTCCACTCGAAGCGCCGATGGAGATCGAGGGGACGGCCGGCGAGATCGCGGAAATCGAGATTGCGCCAATCGTAGAGCGGGCGATCCGAGTAGAGGCAGCGGATCGCCGGCGCCCAGCGATCCCAGGTCTCGAAGCTGCCGCGGCGGAAGCGGACGGCGTTCGAGTAGAGCAGCCCGATGCGCGTGCGCATCTCGTAGCGGTAGTCGATCCAGGCTTCTTCGCTCATCTCGACGACGGTCTCGGCATCCGGCGCGATGCCGGCGACGACGTCGACACGATCCGCGCGGCTGACGAAGCTGTACGCACGTTCGCCTGGGAGCACGATCGCGATCGGCCGTGCCCCGACGACGTCCCAGTGGACCTTCTCGGACGCGCCTTCGGCGAGCTTCTGCGGAAGCGCACGCGTGTGGAACGCGTCGAAATCGACCGGCGGGTAGCCCGCGCGGCGATACATCCCGCTCTTCACCTCGGCCCCGATGTCGTCGAGCTCGGCTGCGGCCATCTCCATCCTCCCTGCCCGCACCGGGCGGTCGCTGCCGACCCGGCGGGTTCGCCCGGTTCAGTGCGATCGATCGAAATGCGGAATCAGATGCTTGCCGACGTTGCGCATGCCCTCGAGGACCGTCGCCTGAGAGAGGTCCGCGATCTGCATGAAGCAGTTCAGATGGTCGACGCCGAGGTCGGCGTACGCCTCGGCCTTCCTTCGGCAGGTCGCCGGATCGCCGACGATCACCGAATCGAGCGTCGAGAGGAGCGCGTAGGCCTCCTCGTTCCCGATCGCTTCGCCCGCCGCCTGGCGCTTCACGAGGTCGACGACGGGATGCTCGTTCTGCTGCCGCGCCATCGCCTGGACGTCGGGCTCCGGAATCGAACGCACGTCGGCCGGATTGTTCGGCAGCAGCCCGCCCCGGATCAGCTCCCAGACGACCTCCGGCGGCGAGTGGAACACCTCCGGCATCCGCGCCATGTACCAGAGCGCGGCCCGGCAGGCACCGCTCTCGACGGCTGCCTTCTCGGTCTCGGCGACGTGGACGAAGGTGAAGACCGAACGCCGGGGATTGCGGAAGCGGCCCGCCGGCACATCGCATTCCGCGAGCCCGGCGTCGTATTCGGCGAGCAGCGCGGCGATCCCGTCGAGCGGCGCGAGGAGCGTATTGCCCAGGGCGCCGACGCCGAGCTGACCGGCGAGCCGGAAGGCGGCCGGACTCCCGGTCGTCGCCCACAACGGGGGATGCGGCTTCTGCACGGGCTTCGGAACGATGTTGCGCTCGGGGATCCGCAACAGCGAAGAGTGCCAGGAGAAGCGCTCGCTCGTCCACATCTGCGGAATCATGCGCAGCGCCTCGACCAGCTGGTCGCGACTCGTGTCGACGTCGATCTCGAAGGCGTCCCACTCGCCGGCCAGCGAGCGCGCCATGCCGAACTCGAGGCGCCCCTCGCTCATGAGGTCGAGCATCGCGGCCCGCTCCGCGGCCCGGATCGGATGGTTGATCTTGAAGGGCGCGAGGACGCCGGAGTGGCCGAGTCGGAGGCGGTCGGTCTGGGTCGCGATCCAGGCGAGGATCATCTCCGGCGTGGAGCTGTAGCTGTACTCGCCGGCGCCGTGGTGCTCGACCATCCACCAGGTCGTGAAGCCGAGCCGATCCGCCAGACGCGCCTGTTCGAGGATGTCGCGGTAGAGCGCCCCCTCGTCGCGGGGTCCGACACGCTGCGCTTCGCAGAAGACGTCGAGCTTCAAATGCGGCTCCGATTCAGCGCCCGAGATCGTCGATCACGGCGCGCCCGAGATATTTGGCCGACTCCAGCTCGTCGAAGATCGACGGCAGATCGGAGAGCGGACCGCGCCGGGAGACGTGGCTCTTGACGCGACCGGCCGCGGCGAGATCGACCAGCTCGCGCATGTCCTGCACGGTGCCGACCGCCGAGTAGATCACGGTCGGATCCTTCATGAAGAACGCGAAGGGATTGAGCTCGATGTTGCCCTCGCTCGTCGCCGGCAGGCCGACCGCGACGAACAGGCCCGCCTTGCGCAGCAGCTCGAAGCCGAGCCGGAAGCCCGCCATGCGCGCGGAGAAGACGAGCACCGCATCGACGCCCCCGTATTCGCGCTCGACGACCGCGGCCGCCTCGTCCGCGCCGACGGCGCGATGGGCGCCGAGTGATTCGACGAAGGCGAGCCGCTCCGGGCCGATGTCGACGCCGACGACCTTGTAGCCGAACGCCGTCGCGATCTGCACCGCATAATGCCCGAGACCGCCCGCCGCGCCGATGACCGCGATCGGCCGGCCCGGCAGGACGTGGTGCTTCGCGAGCTTCTTGACGGCGCCGTAGGCGGTGAGGCCGCCGCAGGCCAGCGGCGCCTCGTGGTCGCCGATGCTGTCCGGGATCTTGACGAGCGAGCGGGCGTAGACCGGAAAGAATTCGCTGAAGGTCCCGATGATGCCCTTCGAGTCCTTGCAGTGACGCGGGTTGCCGCCGAGGCAGTACTCGCAGGCGCCGCACCAATAGCCGCCGCCGGTTCCGCCGAGGCCGAGGATCACGCGGTCGCCGACCGCGACATGCCGCTCCGCGCCGGGACCGAGGGCCTTCACGATGCCGATCGCTTCGTGGCCGACGCCCCCGGACATCGGGCCGAACCAGTCGCCGCGCGCCATGTGGAGATCCGAATGACAGACGCCCGCGGAGCGGATCTCGACGAGCGCCTCCTCGAGGCCGGGCTCCGGCACGGGCAGATCGCGGATGTGGAGGACGCCTTCTTCGAGTCGTGCGGCTTTCATCGGAGCTCCTTGGGCTGGGACGGACCTCGATCACGCTAGACGACGCCCGCCTGCTGCGCGACCGGCCGGCCGACTCGCCCCGAATCGGGTGGGGGGCAGGACGAGCGATCTCCCGACCGACCGCCGCGGCCTACCCGAGCCGGGCGACCTCGAAGACCGACGGGTCGACGTGCTTCGTCTCGTCCTTGAAGAAGGTCATCGAGTGGGGGTACTGCGTCACGATCCGCCCCGACTCACTCGCGTAATAATGGTTGCAGCCGGCCCGCCACACGGTGACGCCCTCGATCGCCTTCTGCAGCGCCTCGTTGTAGACGTCCATCGCGTCCTTGCGAACGTCGATCCAGGCCAGGTTCTCCCCGGCGATCCGCCCGACGAGGTCGACGACGTGGTCGACCTGGAACTCGATCATCGTGATGATCGAGCCGTTGTTGGTATTCGGGCCGTAGAGCTGGAAGAGGTTCGGGAAGCCCGTCGTCGTGACGCCGAGATAGGCCTGGGCACCTTCCTTCCAGGCGTCCTGGATCGAGAGGCCGCCGCGGCCGCGCACGTCGATCGCCGAGAGGTAGCGGTTGGCGGCGAAGCCGGTCGCGAGGACCAGCGTATCGACGGGCCGCAGGACGCCACCGGCGACGACGCCCGATTTCGTGATGCGCTCGATCGGCTCCGTGACGAGCTCGAGGTTCGGCCGGTTGAAGGCCGGGTAGTAGTCGTTCGAGAAGAGCGGCCGCTTGCAGCCCCAGGGATGGGTGGGCAGGAGCTTCGCGCGGACTTCGGGATCCGCGACGACCTCCATCACCGCCCGGCCGACGACCTCGAGCTCGCGCTGGCGCGTCTCGTTGAGAAAGCTCGTCCCGGAATCGGTCGTCTCGTAGAGCTCCTGCCTGCGGGCGAGCACGATCGAGGGATCCGCCGCGCGCTGCCGCAGGATTTCTTCGGAGTACGGATCGTCCTCCTTCGGCAGGACCCAGTTCGCCGTCCGCTGGTAGTAGTCGACATGGCCCGCGGTCTTCACGACCTCGGGGATCAGCTGGATCGCGGAGGCGGCGCTCCCGATCACCGCGATGCGACGACCGGCGAGATCGTGACCCCAGTTCCACTTCGCCGTGTGGAAGGTGGTGCCCGCGAAATCCTCGAGGCCCTCGATCTCGGGAAGGGCGAGATCGTTGAACATGCCGAGGGCGCTCACGACGACGTCCGCGACGTGGGTCGTCCCGTCCTGCAGGCGCAGCGTCCATTTCGAGTCCGCCTCGCTCCAATCCGCGCCGACCACCTCCATCCCGAAGCGGCAGGCGGGCAGCACGCCGTGGCGCTCCGCGACGCCCCGGAGATAGGCGAGGATCTCGGGCTGCGGCGCGTAGGGGCGCGACCAGCTCGTGTTGATGTCGAACGAGAACGAGTAGAGCTCGCTCTGGATGTCGCAGGCGCAGCCCGGATAGCGGTTGTGGTTCCAGGTGCCGCCGACCTCCTGCGTCTTCTCGAAGAGCACGAAATCGTCGAAGCCCGCTTCCTTCAGCTTGATCGCCATGCAGAGCCCGCCCGGGCCGGCGCCGATGATGGCGATGTGCAGGGGTCGTCGTGTCGTCATTCCGCAAGACTCCACCGCTCTTTACAGTTCGTCAATCGCGATCTATCTCGGGGTCGCCCGGCCCTGCCCGGCCCCAGCGAGGAGTCCCCCCATGTCCCAGACGATCGACGCCGACGGCCACGTCCAGGAACCCACCGAAGCGATCGCCGAACGCCTGCCCGCCGGCATGCGGGACTTCGCGCCTCGCCAGGCGATCGACGCGAGCGGCCGCATCCGCCAGATCGTGGGCGGCGAATGGATGCCCTACATCCCCGTCCCCGATTCGGGCACCTGGGAGATTCCCGACGGCGGCCACGACCCGAAGCGCCGCCTCGCCGACATGGACCGCCAGAGGATCGCGCGCTCGATCCTCTTCCCGACCTTCGGCCTCACCTTCGCCGGCCTCGCCCGCCTGGACGTGCAGATCGCCCTCTGCCGCGCCTACGACGACTGGCTCGCCGAGTTCTGCAGCGCCGATCCGAAGCGCCTCGTCGGCATCGCCGTCCCGCCCCAGGGCGATCCGCGCGCGGCCCTCGAAGAGACGCGGCGCGCGGTGCGCGAATACGGCTATCGCGGCGTCATGTTGCGCCCGAATCCGATCAACGGCCGGACGCTCCTGCATCGCGACTGGACGCCGCTCTACGAATTCCTCGAAGCCGAGAACATCCCGCTCTGCGTCCACGAAGGAACCACACAGCAAGTTCCGCAATCCGGCAACGACCGCTTCGAAGACTTCGCCCTGCGCCACGTCGCCTCGCATCCCCACGAAGAGCAGCTCGCCTGCCTCGCCCTCGTGATGGGCGGCGTGCTCGAACGCCATCCCGGCCTCCGCGTCGTCTTCCTCGAGAGCGGCTGCGGCTGGCTGCCCCACTGGCTCGAGAGAATGGACGACCATGCGCAGAGCTGGGGCTGGGCGATGCCGAAGCTGCCGCTGAAGCCCTCGGAGTACTTCGCGCGCCAATGCGTGATCTCCTGCGACCCCGGAGAGCGGACGATCGAGAGCGTCGTCTCGCTCTGCGGCGAGGAATCGGTCGTCTTCGCGACGGACTACCCGCATCCGGACGCGGTCGCGGGCGATCTCGTGGCGCGGATCGAGGAAAGGGCGGGGCTTTCGGCGGAGGCGAAGCAGAAGATCCTCGTCGAGAACGCCCGCCGAGTCTTCGCCTTTGACGTGGATCGTTGATTGTTCCTGGCACGATCCCTGCTCTCAGCAGGTTCATGCCGACGCCCTCCGATTCACGCACCGCCTTCAAGCCGCCCCACTGCCCCAACCCCGAGTGCCTTTTCCATCTGGATTCAACCGGTTGGCGCTTCAAGCGAGCCGGCTTCTACCACCGCGATGCCCGCCCCCACCGCATCCAGCGATACCGCTGTTCACACTGCCATCGCGCGTTCAGTTCACAGACCTTCTCCCCCACCTACTGGCTCCGTCGCCCCGACCTGCTCGAGCCCGTCTTCCGCGCCGAGGTCGCCGGCTCCGGCCACCGCCAGATCGCCCGCCAATTCGGCGTCGTCCACGCCACCATCCAGCGCCTCGTCGACCGCCTCGGCCGCCACTGCCTGCTCCTCCACGAGACCTTTCGCAAGAAGGCCCGGGCCCATCTCTCCAAAGAGCCCGTCATCCTCGACGGCCTCGGCACCTTCGCCGGCGGCCAGTACTGGCCCCTCGAGCTGACGGGTCTCGTCGGCGCCGCCACCTACTACAGCCACGACTTCGTCGTCACCGAACGCCGCCGCGGCGGGACGATGACCGAGCTCCAGAAGAAGCGAAGGGCGGCCTACGAGGAGAAGCTCGGCCGCCCCGACCCGAAGGCCCTGACCCGCGACGTGCTCGAGCTGCTCCGAACGAACCTCCCCACCGAAGGCCCGATCGAGCTTCGCACCGACGAGAAGTCCGAATACAGAACCGCCCTGAAACGCCTCGGACACCCCGGAATCGAGCACGAGACGACCCACTCGAAGGCGCCGCGAACGGCGAAGAACCCGCTCTTCGCGATCAACGCGCATCACATGTTCGTGCGGCACAGCGGGGCGAACCACAAGCGCGAGACGGTGGCGTTCTCGAAGCGGATCCAGGCGGTGATCCATCGCCACGCGATCTTCCAGGTGTGGCGGAACCTCGTGAAGGTGGCTTCGGAGCGTCAGCCGACGAAGGGGACGCCGGCGCAGCGGCTCGGGATCACGCGGGTGCGATGGAGCATCGGGCGGGTGTTAAGGGCTCGGCTTTTTCCGAGCCAGATCGAGCTGCCCGAGCGCGTGCGACAGGCCTACCGGGGGCAGTTCATCAGCCGTTTCATGCGACGACAACGAAGGCTCTGAATTCGGCGGGACTAACGAGGCGGGTTGGCCGAGCGCAAGTCAGAAGTCCGGTGCCATCCGAGCCCGCGTACGCGCGAGCCGATCGAATGATTTCGATCGGCTCAATCAAGATCCATTCATCGAGCCACGTAATCTACCACTCGATCGGCCGGATCGGCGCGTCGATTCCGCCCGAGACCCTCTGCAAGTTCGGAAGCAGCGCCGCATGCGGCCGCCCCGCGAGGTAGCCGTCGATCACGCGGTGGAAGTTGCTGATCATTCCCTCGACCTCGCCCGAGAGGCGCATGTACTCGAAGCCCGGGCTGCGGAGCCCCGCCTGTTGCCGCGGCAGGTTCGCGAAATCCTGGCGCACGACGTCGGGCCAGCGCGGATCGTCCCAATCGAGCCGGGTCGGCGCCCGCGGCGGGACGTGCGGCGCCCCCTCCGGCATCAGCGTCGTCGTCCAGATCTCGAAGAGCGTCTGCTCGGGACCGAGCGGACGCACGCGATAGGCGGCGGCGTTGCCGTAGACCGGCAGCAGGTAATAGTGCGGAAAGCAGTAGTTGACGGACGAGACGTGGCCCGATGCGACGAGGCCGTTGAGATCCGGCATCGGGACGCCGGCCTCGCGATTGCGGCGGACGATCTCCTCGTTGAGGCGCGTGTTCCAGGCGACGATCGCCTCCATCGGATCCGCGGGCAGCGGCATGTTCTTCAGGTCCTCGGCGACGGCGATGTCCTTCGGGTGGATCATCCCGCCGCCCATGCCCTCGGAGAGGACCTTCATGAAGTAGATCGAGCTCCCGACGACGTCGTCCGGATCGGTGAAGCCGACGGTATCGGTGCCGGCGCCGTAGCCCTGCTTGACCGAGCGGGCGAGCAGCTGGGGATGCGTCTGGGTCGCGTGATAGCCCTCCATGAAGGCCTCGCTCGCGAGCTTCCAGTTGACGGGCAGCACCGTCTCGTACCACGACTCGGCCCGCATGCGCTCGACCCGGAAGGCGTCGTGGTAGGTCGCGAAGGGCTCGAGCGAAGGGCGCAGCGGGGGCGCGTCGTCGTCGAAGTTGACGAATGCACAGCCGCCCCACGTCTCGAGGCGGCACTCGCGCAGGCGGAGCTCGCCCGCCTCGAGCTGATCCTCGCGGAACAGGTTCGGCGCGAAGACGAAGCGGTTCGAGCCGTCGAGATTCCAGCACCAGCCGTGGAAGGGGCAGACGAGACCGTTGGCCGCGTTTCCGCGCCCGGTCGCGAGGCGCATGCCGCGATGGCGACAGGCGTTGTGATAGGCGCGAATGCGGTCCGGCGCCGTGCGCACGACGAGCACGCTCTGGCCGAGGATTTCGTACTCCACGAAATCCCCGACCTCGGGGATCTCCTCGAGGCGGCACGCCATCTGCCACACCCTCGGCCAGAGCCGATCGCGCTCGAGCGCGAAGAATTCCGGATCGAAATAACGCGCCGCGGGGATCCGCTCGGGGCGCTCGATCCGATGGGGGAACGAGAGCAGTCGGGAAGGCGAGCTCGTCACGCGGAAGATCCTCCTGGGGCCCCTTCGCCCATCGCTTCGATCCGATCGCTGGCGCCGAGGGCGTGATGCGCGGCGACGAATCCGAAGACGAACGCCGCCGCGATGCTCGCCCCGGCCCCGGGATAGGTGCGCCCCATGACCGAAGCGGTCGAGTTGCCGGTCGCGTAGAGCCCCTCGATGGCGCGGCCGTCTTCGCGCAGGACGCGCGCCCATTCGTCGGTCACCAGCCCGCCCGCCGTGCCGACGTCGCTCGGCACCATCGCCGCCGCGTAGAAGGGCGGCGTCGAGATCGGGCCGAGATTGGGATTCGGGCGCACGGTCGGATCGCCGTGGGCCCGGTCGAACCAGCGCCCGCCGCGATGGAAGTCGGCGTCGATCCCGGAGCGGCAGAACCCGTTCCACCGCTCCACCGTCTTGGCCAGGCCGCCCGGATCGATGCCGCATTGAGCCGCCAGCGCCGCCAGAGAATCGGCCTTCTTCATGTAGCCGCTCTCGAGCCAGGCTTTCGGCGTCACGCCGGGCAACGCGGTGCCCCACGGATAGCGCCTGCGGTGCAGGCCATCGAAGACGACGAAGCTCGGGATCGCCGAGCCGTGGGATCGCTCGCGCTCGTGCATCCGCTCGCCGACCTCCATGTAGGAGGCCGACTCGTTCACATAACGCTCGCCGCGCCGATCGACCACGATCGAGAACGGCAGGCTCAGATCGAGATGGTGGGTCCAGGGTGCCAGGGTGCCGTCGGGCATCGTCGTGCCCTCGGGCCAGCGGCCGTCGATGCCCTGCGTCGTCGGCACCCACCAGAAGGCGTCCATGTTGTCGACCGCCGCCCCGTGCCGCATCGCAGCCTCGAGGATCTCGCCCGTATCGCCGGGATTCGCGGCGGTCCACTGGGCCCGGGTCGGCGCGGGCCCGAAGCGCCCGCGCAGCGCGTCGCTGCGGGAGAAGCCGCCGGCATCGAGCAGGACCGCAGAGCGCGCGCGCAGGATCCGCTCGCCGCTCGCGAGCGCGATGCGGACACCCACCGCGCGATCGCCCTCGACGACGAAATCCACGACCGGCGCCTCCGGCACGATCGGAATGTCCTCGCGCAGGGCGATCTCGAGCAATCGCCCCTGGATCGCTGCGCCGTTCGAGACGAGGTCGGCGCCGGTCAGCTTGGCCCGCAGCATGCGGCCCGCGAGGCGGAGCGCCATCACCCGGCCCTGCCAGGTCCGCTTCGCGAGGTAGAGAACCGGCAGCTCGTGGCTGTGCACCGGCATGCCCGCCCCGACCGGGGAGCGGGCGAGCTTCGCGGCCCAGGGGCCGAGCGCCCGCGCGTCGTAGAGCGGCGCCATCAGGCAGCGGCTGCGCGGCTCGCCGCCGGGGCGATCGTCGTAGTAGTCGGCCCAGCCTTCGGGCCGGAAGAACTGCATGCCGCGGGCGCGCAGGAACTCGATCATCGGCGGTCCGACCTTCAGGAAGGTCTCGCGTCGTGCCGGCGAGGTCCCCGGCCCTTCATGGGTCACGACCGAATCGAAATAACGCCGCGCACGCTCCTGGGAATCGGCGACGCCCTCCTCCGCCATCAGCGGATTGCAGGGCGTCCAGAGCACGCCGCCCGAGATCGCCGTCGAGCCCCCGACCTTCGCCTGCTTCTCGAGGATCGCGACGCTGCGGCCGAGCTGCTTCGCGACGAGGCCCGCGATGATCGAGCCCGCGCCGCTCCCGACCACGATCAGATCGACCTCGGATCCGATCCGATCGAGGGCCTCTCGCGCATCGAAGGGGTTCACGGACTGCGACATGGAAGACCACCGGCTTTCGCGACCAGCATCGCGCATTTCGAATCCGCTCGAAACGGCCTTGCCGGGGGCGTGCGGACTCTGACAGAATGGCTTGCACGAGGTGACGCATGGCCGCTCGCATCTTTCTCGCCGTCTTCGGGCTCTTCTCTCTTCCCTACGGGCTGTACTGCTTTCTGCAGCCGGGCTTTCTCGCGGAGTTCGCAGGCGTCGGCTCGCTGTCGACGACGGGCACGATCGAGCTGCAGGCGATGTACGGCGGGCTCCAGGCCGGCTTCGGAGCCCTCGCGCTCTTCGGCGCGCTCCGGCCGGCCTACGCGCCGACGATCCTGCTCGCGACCGCCTTCCAATGCGCGGGGCTCGGCAGCTTCCGCCTGATGGGTGCGCTCGGCGCATCGGAGTTCTCGGCGTACACGACGCAGGGCATCGCCTTCGAGCTCGGCTCGACGCTGATCGCGTTCTTTCTCTGGCAGACGCTGCGAGGAAGCGAAGCCTGATCCGCCCGCCGAGGCGCGGGCTCCGGCATCGGGGCATGCGAGCGCGGCACCAGAGACGCGATCAGCCGAAGAACTGCTTCGCGCCGCGCAGGCTGTCCGCCGCAAAGTCCGCCAGCGAACGCGCACGCTGCTCCGCGTTCAGGACCTCGAGCACGATCGCACCGTCGAAGCCGCGCCCCCGCAGATGCTCCGCCAGCCGGTCCAGCGCGAAGCTGCCCTCGCCCGGAATCCGGCGCTGGTTCATCGTCGCCTCCCAGAAGGCATCGGTGCCGAGGGGAACGCCGTCGGAGACCTGCAGGTTCGCCAGGCGCTCGGACGGCAGGGCCTCGAGTGCCGCCCAGTCGGGCCCGTCCGGATGGTTGAAGAAATGCCAGGTATCGATCGTGACCCCGACACCACCGACGCCGGCGGCTTCGATCAGCGCGCGCGTCTCGCCGATGCTCCGCAGCTGGCTGCCGCTCGAGAACTCGAGGGCGATGCCCGTCCCGCCCTCCGCCGCGCCCTTCGTGCGGAGCTCGACGGCGCAGTGCCGGAGGCGCCGGGCGACCGCGTCGTCGACGGGCACGACGATGCGGGTGTTCACGAACTCGGCCGCGAGCACCCGCGAATAGCGCAGGTTCTCCTCCAGCTCGCTCGCCGTCCGCGCGTCGTCACCGATCGCGAGCCCGGAGATCTCCATGCAGGCGAGTCCGCGGTCGCGCAATCCGTCGGCGACCCGTTCGAGGGCGATCCCCTCGGCTTCGAGCGCACGCAGCCAGAAGATGTCGGGGGCGATCGCGTCGAAGCCGGCGCGGGCGGCGGCTTCGAGATGGTCATCCCAGCAGGTGGGCAGGCCGTGGAGGGGCGAGTGATTGAGCGTCGCGTATCCGTAGCGGGGCATCGCGGGAGGCTATCCCTCGCGATCGCGAATGGGTAGGCTTCGCGAACCGCGCTCCGCCCGTCCGGTTCCCGCCGCGACCCGGCGAAGCGCGCTTCCCAGGAGGAGCCCGCCATGCCGTCTCATCGAACGACGAATCGATCCCGCCTCGCGCGCACGGTCGCAGCCGCGGTCGGGCTCGCACTGGGCGCCCTCGCGCTCGGCTGCGGCCACGCGACTCTCGACCGCCGCATCGATGCGCTCGAAGTCGAAGCCGATCGCCAGGCCGTGATCCGCCTGATCCACCAATACGCCCACGCCATCGACGGCCGCGACGAGACGCTGCTGCGCGCGACCTTCACCGCGGACGCCGTCGCGGAATACAAAGGCGTGAATTTCCCGATGGACGTCCGGCTCGAGGGCTTTCCGGCGATCGCGCAGTGGCTGAAGGACCAGGTCGGCGATCGCGAAGGCGCCCTGCCCTGGCATTACATGGATACCCACCTCGTCGAGGTCGATGGCAACCGCGCCACGCTCAAGACCTTCCAGCACAATCGCCACCTCTCGGGTGTCGGCTTCTACACGGTCGAAGCCGTGCGCACCGCGCTCGGCTGGCGCATCCAGAAGCTCCGCCTCGACGAACGCCTGCTCGATCCCGAACTGCTCGAGCAGATGCACCAGAGGCCCGTGACCCCGAGTGCCGCGCCCGGCGCCTGAACCGGCGCGTCCGGGCCCTCTCCGCCGGAGCAGAGCCCGGCGCGATCTTCGCCCGCATTCCGAACGCCGAACCGGAGACCCCTCATGCCCCCCGAACCGACCCCGCCGAGCCGCGAAGCCCTGCGTGAATTCCTCGCTCTGATCGAGCAGGTCGATCGCGAGTTCCTCGGCGCCGATCGCAACGTGACCCAGGCTTCCGACGTCGCCGCCGGCGAGCACATGCTGCTCCACCTGATCAAATGCGGTCTCGATACCTGGGTCGACAACGACGCCAGCCGCCCGCGCTTCGCGCCCCTCGCCAGCGCCGTCCTCAAATGGGGCGGCGAAGGCGCCGACAACCCCTCCCACCTCGCGCCCCTCGATCCGACGCGCCGCTACCGCATCACCGGCCGCATGCGCGACGAGGCCTACATCAGCTTCACCATCTACACCGGCAAGCAGGAAGGCGATTTCAACGACGGCGTCGTCTCGGCGCTCAACCACACCCAGTTCCCCCGCGACGCCGATGGCCGCTTCTCGATCGACATCCTTCCTGCGCCCCGCGCCGGCGCGCTCCACATGCAGCCCGGCAAGCCCAATTGCGTGATCGCACGCCACTACTTCGAACGCGAGACCTGCGCGATGGCGGATCCGCGTCTCGTCTGCGAGATCGCCATCGAATGCCTCGACGAGCCCGGCCATCCGCGCCCGCTCTCGCCCCCTGCCCTCGCCGACAAGCTGCGCGCGGCGATGACCTTCATCCATTCGCAGACCCTCGCCCGCGGCCCGCAGGATCCGAGCAAGACGCCCGCCTGGTTCTCGCTCGTCCCGAATCAGCTCCCGAAGCCCGAGAAATGGGTCCCGAGCGAGGGCGGCGGCGCGGGCGCGATCGACAACGCCTACTGCGCGGGCCTCGTCTTCCTGCAGCCGGGCGAGGCCCTCGTCGTCGAGGCACGCTGGCCGGAGTGCGTCTACGCGAACGTGATGTTCTGGAACCGCTTCCAGCAGACGGGCGACTATCGCTACCGGTCCTGCTCGCTGAACCGGCGCCAGATGAAGGCCGATGCCGACGGGCGCTTCACGTTCGTCGTCTCGCCGGTGAACCCCGGCCCGAAGGTCGCCAACTGGATCGATACGGAAGGCCAGCACTTCGGATCGCTCTACTGGCGCTTTCTCCTGCCGGAGGGCGACATCGAGAAGCCGGTGACCCGGGTCGTTCCCCTCGCCGAGCTCCGGGAAGCCTGAGATTCCTGCCGCCCCAAGGAGAAGCGCCATGGCCTTCGATCTCGTGATCCGAAACGGAATGATCGTCGACGGCTCGGGGCTCGGCGCCTATCGCGCGGACGTCGGCATCGTCGGCGATCGCATCGCGGCGATCGGTCGCATCCACGCGCGCGGCCAGCAGGAGATCGACGCCGAAGGGCTCGTCGTGACTCCGGGCTTCATCGACGGCCATACCCACATGGACGCCCAGATCTTCTGGGATCCGACCGGCGCGAACTCCTGCTGGCACGGCGTCACGACCGTCGTCATGGGCAATTGCGGCTTCACCCTCGCGCCCTCCGCCGAAAAGGACGCGCCGCTCGTCGTCCGCAGCCTCGAGCGGGCCGAGGACATCTCGGGCAAGGCCATGGCCGCCGGCATCCCCTGGAGCTGGACGACTTTCTCCGAATACCTCGACGCGATCGACGCCCTCCCGAAGGGCATCCACTACGCCGCCAACATCGGACATTCGGCGCTACGCACCTACGCGATGGGCGAGCGCGCCTTCGAAGAGACGGCGAACGCGGACGACCTGCGCACGATGCAGACGGAGCTGCGCTCGGCCCTCGCCGCCGGCGCGATCGGCTTCACGACCTCGCGCACCCATCAACACCGCACCTCCGACGATCGCCCCGTCGCCTCCCGCCTCGCCGCCTGGAGCGAGGTCGAGGCGCTGGTCCGCACGATGGGCGAGGCCGGCCGGGGCATCTTCCAATACGTCGAGGATCCCGCCCCCGCCGACCGCGCGGAGGCGCGCCGCGACGAGCTGATCGCGCTCTCGGCGTCGACGGGCGTTCCCTTCGCCGTGCCCGCGCTGCTCGGTGCGAAGCAGGTCCTCCCGATGCTCGATCTCGGGACGGCGCGCGGCGCGCGCCTCTTCGGCCTCGCCCATTGCCGGGGCATCGGCACGATGTCCTCCTTCCGGACCCAGCTGCCCTTCGATCGCCTGCCGGTCTGGCGCGAGCTGCGCGCGCTCCCCCTCGAAGAGCAGCGCGCGCGCCTGGTCGATCGCGCCCTCGTCGAGCGCCTCGTGAAGAGCGCCCACGAGAGCCCCTACGGCGAGGCCGTCGGCGGCGAGGCCCGGCCGCCCGAGTTCGATCGCATGCGCGTGCTCGATGCGCCCGTTCCGCCGAACCCGACCGTCGCGGAGGCGGCGCGCGCCCGCGGCCTCGATCCCGTCGAGCTGATGATCCAGCTCTCCCTCGAGACCGATTTCCGGCAGTTCTTCGTGCAGACCCTCTCGCCCTTCGACATGGACGACATCACCGCCATCCTGCGCCATCCGCAGGCCGTGCTCTCGTTCTCGGATTCGGGGGCGCACGTGAGCCAGATGGCGGACGCTTCGCTGCAGACCCATCTGCTCGCCCATTGGGTCCGCGCCCTCGGCATCTTCAGCTTCGAAGAGGCGATCCGCATGATCACCCTCGCGCCGGCCCGCGCCTGGGGCTTCCACGACCGCGGCCTCGTGCGCGAGGGCCTGCTCGCGGATCTCAACGTGCTCGATCCGAAGACGGTCTCGCCAGCGATGCCGACGGTCGTCCACGATCTGCCGGCCGGCGAGAAGCGCATCGAGCAGCGGGCGAAGGGCATCGCGGCGACGATCGTCGCGGGCCGGATCGTCGTTCGGGATGCGGTGCATACCGGGGAGCTGCCGGGGAAGCTGGTGCGCGCTAGATCCGCCGCAGGATCGCCCCCTGCGAGTTGAAGAAGAACCCGCCGCACCCGATCAGCGCCGTGCGCGCGTTCTCGACCTGACGCGGTCCCGCCTCCCCGCGCAGCTGGGTCACCGCCTCGCGCAGATGCCCCGTTCCCCGCGAAGCCCCTTCCGAGAGCGAGCCGCCATGGGGATTCATCGGGACACGGCCGTCGATCAGGACACGCCCCGATTTCTCGTCCCAGTGCTCCTGCATGAAGCGGCCGGCGCCGCCCGGCTTGCAGTAGCCGACGTTCTCGATCCAGCCGAGGGTGATGATGGAGAATCCGTCGTAGGGGAAGAAGACGTCGACGTCGTCCAGCCAGAGCTCGCCGCGGGCGCGGAGTGACTCGACGACGACGTGCTGGCCGTGGCGCGCGAGGGACGGGAGCTGGTCCTCGTCGTTGCGTCCGACCATGCCGGCCGTCGCGGCGTGGACCACGACCGGATTCTTCGTCATGCGCTTCGCGCGCTCGGTCGTCGTCAGGATGAAGGCGTCGGCGCCGTCGACGGGGACGTCCATGTCGAGCATGCAGAGCGGATCGCGGATCATGCGCGCCGCGAGGTACTGCTCCATCGAGAGCGGCGCCTTCATGACGGCCTTCGGATTGCGCGCGGCGTTGGCGCGCATGTTGAGGGCGATGCGGCCGAAATCCTCGCGCTTCGCGCCGAACTCGTGGATGTAGCGCGAGGCCCAGGCGGTGTAGGCCGCCGAAGGGTCCATCGACTCCGGCATCGGGGGCCTGGCCGTGCCCCCGCCCATCATGACATAGCGGCGGAACGGATCCTGGGCGGCAGAGCGCGAGTTCCAGGGCAGGCGCGTGAAGGCGTAGTAGAGCAGGACCGTGTCGCATTGGCCGGAGAAGATCGCCGTCATCGCGTCGATCAGACCGAACATCGCGACGGGCATCGGCCCCGAATGATGGGTCACGTTCGGCAGCTCGAGCAGCGCCGCCATCTGATTCGCTCGGGGTGCGGCGGGCTCGAGGACACCCACGACGCCGTCGATGTCGGCTTTCGTGAGGCCCGCGTCGTGGATCGCGGCGATCGAGGCCTCGCAGGCGAGTGAGGCGGGCGAGCGCCCGCCGGCGTCGCGGCTGAATTCGGTCGAACCGAGGCCGACGATCGCGATCTGGTCCCGGATCGGATAGCGGGCGGCGGCCATCAGCGATCTCCCCGGCGCGGGCGGAACGCCGGGAACGGCGCGCCGTAGCGATCGATCCAGGCGAGCTCGACCGGGAGGCCGATGCGGATCTCGGCGAGCGGTGCGTCGACGATCGTGCTCGTGAAGCGCAGGCCCTCCTGCTCCTCGAGCTCGATCGTGACGACGGGATGCGGGCCCTTCTCGTAATCGACGCCCGGCGCCGGTGCCCCCTGGCGCAGGAACATCGCGAGGTGGACGACGCCCCGCCCCGAGACCGGCGTCGGCACGAGGCGGGACGACCAGCAGGCCGGACAGATCGGCTTCGGGGGATGGTGGAACCGACCGCAATCCCCGCAGCGCTGGATCAGCAGCCGGCGATCGAGCCAGCCCCGGAACAGATGTTTGTTGTCGTGGTCGATCTGCACCCAGGGAAAGCGCTCGACCAGCGCCGCATCGCTCACGGGCTCCGCCATCGATCCTCCTCGGCTCTCGAACCGGCTCGTCGGACGCTCAAGCCCGGGGCGTCTCCGTGATGTCCTTGGCGAGATCGAGCCCGTAGAACTTCGCCGGGTTCTCGAGCAGCATCTTGCGCCGGTACGACTCCGGCACGCCCGCGAAGCAGCCGTCGAGGAACTGCTTCGAGTTCGGGTAGGAGCCGACCGAATGGGGGAAGTCGGTGCCGAACATCAGCCGGTCGAAGGGGACGTGGTCGCGCATCGCGATCGCCTTCGGATCGCGGATGATGCCGAACCAGAAATGGTCGAGGACGTACTCCGAGGGCTTGCGATTCAGGGTGCGGTTGTACGGGCCCCGGAAGATCTCGTAGTTGTCGTCGAACACGAAGAGCGCCCAGGGCAGCCAGCTCGCGTTGACCTCGGCAAAGTAGAACTCGAGCTTCGGGAAGCGGTCGAACACGCCGGCCACGATCAGCTGGCTCATGGTGTACATCGGCGGCTGGCCCGAGACGCGCTGGGTGAGGGTCCCGGCGAAGGGATCGCCCGAGGTCCCGAGCCCGACGTGGTCCATGCCGGGGGCCATCTGCCCGAATCCGAAATGGGGCGAGAGCTTGACGCCCAGCTCGAGCGTGCGCTTCCAGAATGCGTCGTCCTCGGGGCGGGCGAAGCCCGAGCCGTTCGGGAAGGCGTGGAGCGAGATCGAGCGGATGCCCTCGCGATGCAGGAACTCGAGCTCGGCGATCGCGTCGTCGACCCCGGTCGAGGGGATCACGCCGTTGCCGATCAGGCGATCGGGCGCGACCGCGCAGTAGTCGCGGGCGAGGAACGTGTTGTAGGCGCGGATCAGCGCGCGATAGACGTCCTTGTCGGCGATGTTCTCGATCGCTCGTGAGGCGAAGATCGGTGGAAAGAGGACTTCGGCGTCGATCCCGTCGATGTCCTGCTCGCGCAGGCGCTGGCGCGCGTCGCCGGCGCCTTCGGCCGCCGACCCATCCGGCTTGTAGTAGGTGCCGCCGGAGATCTTGATGGGGCCGCGACCGGTGATGTTCTGGCCGTTCGGGATGAGCGGCTGGCCCTCGATCAGCCAGGCCTCACCGCCCTTCGGCAGCTTGATGAGGCGCGGCGCGCGGTCGCGATGCTCCTCGGGCATGTACTTGACCCAGGACTCGGGGGGCGTCTCGACATGACCGTCTCCGGAAATGACTGCGTACTTGCGTCCCATGCTCGCTCTCCTTTTTCGTCGTCGGCGGCGCGATCACTATACGCGAATTCGAACGCCGCTTGCGGATTCGTTTCGCACCGGGCGTGCGGTCCGCAGGCCGCCGACGCGTCGCGGCCCCGGGCTCCTGCGCGGGCGACCGGGAATCGGGGTTGCTGTCGGGTGCCGGGGTTTGACAGAATGCCCCGGCGGTCGCGGGGCTTCCGTCTCGCCCGTGCGAGCGGATCGACCGCGCGGGGCGATCAAGGGGAGACGCGCGATGGACGTGATCGAGGCGATGGAGACCTGTCGGGCGATCCGGTATCTGAAGCCGGATCCGGTGCCGCAGGAGCTGATCGAGCGGGTGATCTACGCCGCGACCCGGGCCTCCAGCCCGGGCAACTCCCAGGGCTGGGATTTCGTCGTGCTGCGCGACCGCGCGACGAAGGAGAAGCTCGGCCCCGTGATCCGCGAGCGACTGCTGCCGCTGATCCAGCGCGTGCCGGCGACGCCGGGCAGCGTGGCGCGAACGGTCGAAGGCGCACAGCATCTCGTTCGCGAGTTCGAGAACGTGCCGGTCTGGATCATCGTCTGCGGCCGCAAGGTCTATCCGCCCGGGGCCGCGACCGACCAGATGGTCGACGCGGCGCTCTACCCGGCGGCCCAGAACCTGATCGTCGCCGCCCGTTCGCTCGGTCTCGGGACGACGTTCACGACGCTGCAGGTCGCGACGGAGAACGAGATGCGGGAGGTGCTCGGGATTCCCGCGGACTGCTCGATCGCGGTCTGCATCGCGCTCGGGTATCCGGACCGCCCGTTCGGGCCGGTGAAACGCAAGCCCGTCTCCGAGGTGATCCACTGGGAACGGTGGTGAGCGCCGCGTTCGCGCAGCGGAGGCCGCGGTCTTGAGCGATCCCGTTCCGAAACGTTATGCAGAGTTCGGGCCCGCGCTGCATGGGGCGGCCCGTCGCGCAACCGGACTCGCCGCCTTCGGAATCGACGACTACGGCGAGGGGCTCGACCGCATCCTCGCCGCCTGCGAAAGCGATCTCCCCGACGATCCGGCGACCCGCGCGCAGGTCTTCGCCTTCCTCTTGCCCGGCCTGGTCGGACGATTGCATTCCGAGGCGGGCTGGCAGGCCGCGCCGGGCTGCCTCGACGCGCCGATCGTGCGCCCCGTCGTCATCGCCGGCATCCCGCGCACCGGCACGACCGCCCTCCATCAGCTGCTCGCCCTCGATCCCCGCTTCCAGGGGCTCGAGAGCTGGATCATCCCGAATCCGATCGTCCGCCCGCCGCGCGACGAATGGCCCGCCCATCCGCTCTACCGCGCGGCGTGCGAGCGCGCCCGGGCCTTCGAAGCGGCTGCCCCGCGCGCGGCCGCGCTCCATCGCATCGCCCCCGACGACGTCGACGAATGCCTCGCCGTCATGCTGCAGACCTTCGTCACCAACCAGATCCCTTCGCTGCTCGACCTGCCGACCTACGACGACTGGTACCTCGCGCAGGACGAGCGCGCGGGCTACCGCCGCCTCGCCGACAATCTCCGGCTGATCGGCCACCGCGAGCGCACGAAGACCTGGCTGCTCAAGAACCCGACCCATCTGCTGCGAGTCGGCAGCCTGCTCGAGGTCTTCCCCGATGCCTGCGTGATCCTGACCCACCGCGATCCCGTCGCGACCCTCGTCTCGCTCTCGAGCCTGCTCGCCGCCTATCGCGGCGATCCCGCGCCCGGAAGCCCCGAAGCGCGCCGCATCGGCCCGCGCCAGCTGCGCGTCTACGCGCAGGCGACGCGCCATGCCCGCGCCGTCCGCGAACGCCGCCCCGAAGCATTCCACGAAGTCGAGCAGGCGGAGCTCGCCGCGGACCCGATGGGCGTCGTGCGCGGTGTGTACGCGCGCTTCGATCTCGAGCTCACGCCCGAGGTCACCGCTCGCATGCAGGACTGGATCCGCGCCCAGCCGGCGCGCGACGCGGTCCTCGCCCGTGGCCGCCGCACCGAAACACCAGAGGACTACGGTCTCTGCGCCGACGAGATCCGGGAGCAACTCGCATGAGCCGAATGCCCGAATGGAACGACTACCTGGCCCGCTGGGTCCCCGTCGCCGACCGCCTCGTCGCGCGGCTGCGCGATCCGGCGGATGCCCGGGATCGCCAGGAGCTCTACCAGATGATGCTCTCGGCCCTCGCCGGCGGGCATTTCGGGCTCGTGGCGAACGATCCCGACTATCCCGAGTTCGTCCCGATGCTCTCGCAGGCCCTCAACTTCGCCGCCCCCGTCCCCGACTTCGTCTACACCTACGCCCCCATCCGCGGCGAGGGGACCTATCGCATCAGCGGCCACCGCGGCACGTCCCGCTTCGTCTTCGTCACGGTCAGCGAGACCTACTTCACGCGCACCGACACGCCGAAGCCCGGGCTCGCCAACTACGATCTCGACACGCTCTCGATCGGCGCGGACGGCCACTACGAGGTCCTGCTCAGCGCCGAGCGTCCGAAGGACTGGCGCGGCGATTGGTGGCGGCTCGATCCGGGCGCGACGAATCTCGGCGTCCGCCATGCCATGGTCGATTGGGAGAACGAGGTCGACGCCCGCATGGCGATCGAGCGGCTCGACGTTCCGGCGATGCGGCCGCGCCCGAGCGCGTCCGAGATCGCCGAGCGGATGGAGGAGATCGCACAGTGGATGGAGTACAGCATCCAGCACTGGCTGATCCATCTCGATGCGAGCCGGAAGAAGAAAGTCGTCAACCGCTTCGAAGTCACCGACTACAGCGGCTTCACCGGCCGCTCCTGGCCGCAGGTCTACCTCGAGACGCTCTTCGAGATCGCGGAGGACGAAGCCCTCGTGATCGAGACCGACGTTCCGGAGCAGGTCCGCTACTGGTCCTTCATGCTGGCGGACGAGCTCTTCGCGACGATCGACTGGACCCATCGCCAGTCGAGCCTGAACGGCCATCAGGCGCGGCTCGACGCGGACGGCCGCTTTCGCGCCGTGCTCTCCGTCCGCGATCCCGGCGTCCCCAACTGGCTCGATCCCGCCGGCCGGCTGCGCGGCGTGATCCAGAACCGCTGGAACCAGGCGAGCTCGGCGCCCTGCCCCACCATCACGCGCACGAAGTGCGCGGAGATCCGCGACCTCCTCCCGCCAGACACGCCGGTCGTCCCGCCCGCCGAACGCGACGCGCAGCTGCGGCGGCGACGGACGGGCGCGCAGATGCGCCGACGATGGTAGGCCGCGGCCGCGCGCGCGCCGGGCGCCTTCGCCAGCGGCGAGGACGGCCTCGCACGATGAAAGGAGTGGCCCGCCGATGAAGGTCGCCGTCTACACCGGTCCGCGTGAGCCCTTCCGGATCGAAGAGCGGCCCATCCCCGCCTTCGGACCCGACGAGATCCTCGTCCGGATCCAGCGCTGCGGAATCTGCGCGACCGACGTCAGCACCTGGACGGGCGACGCCGGCATGGAGCGCGGCAAGGTCTACGGTCACGAGTTCGCCGGCGAGATCGTCGCGCGCGGCGCCGAGGTCGAAGGCCTCGAGATCGGGGCGCTCGTGACGGCCCAATGCGTCACCGCCTGCGGCCAGTGCGAGGAATGCCGCCAGGGCCATCTGACCTTCTGCCCCGCCTGGCGCCAACATCCGACCGGGGGCTTCGGCCAGTACATGACGCTCCCGGCGCGCGAGGCCTACCTCCTGCCGCCACCGCTGACCGCCGAGGACGGCGCCCTCGTCGAGCCCCTCGCCGTCGGGCTGCGCGGGGTCCGGATCGCGGAGGTCGGGCGCGGCTCGCGCGTGCTCGTGCTCGGCGCGGGCCCGATCGGCCTCGCCGCGACCTGGTGGGCGCGGCGCCGGGGCGCGGCGCGGATCGTCGTCGCCGCACCGTCCGCGCGGCGCGAAGGCTTCGCGCGCAAGCTCGGCGCGAGCGACTTCGTCACCACGAGCGGCCGATCGGACGCGGAGATCGAGGGCCGGATCCGCGCGGCCCTCGGCGAGGCGCCCGACGTCGTCTTCGAATGCGCGGGCTTCGCCGGCGCCGTCATGCAGGCGATGCAGCTGGTCCGGCCGAAGGGCACGATCGTCTGCATGGGCTACGGCCTCCATCCGGAGCCGATCACGACGGCCGTGCCCCTGCTGAAGGAGCTGCGCGTCCTCTTCTCGATGACCTACGACCGCAGCGACTATCAGGAGGTGATCGCGACCCTCGCGGCGGGCCATCTCGAGCCCCGCTGCCTCGTCACCCGGACGATTCCGCTCGAGGCGCTGACGGAGACCGTCGAGGCGCTGATCGCGCGGGCGCCGCAGTGCAAGGTCATGGTCGATCCCTGGGGCTGATCCGGACCCGCGCGACGGCGGATCAGTCGCCGTCCCCGACGACGTCCACGAACGACGAAACGACGCGATCGAGCGCCCGCTCGAGACCCTCCGGATCGGCGAAGGCTTCGCCCTTGCGGCGGCGCGCTCGGGTTTGGTGTCCGTGGGTCTCGACCACCTCGATGGGAGTCCTGACCCCGTAGAGCTGACGTCGGAATTCGTCGAAGAGGCTCAGATCGAGGCAGGCGACCGTGACCATCGTCGCGCGTGCCCCATGCCATCCGCCGGGCCAGTAGATTCTGGACCATCCGCCGCAGGCCACGGCCCGATCCGACACGGCAAAATCCGGATCGAACCCGATCGAGAGTTGGGCAATGGCATCGACCCCCCGCGTTGCGCGCAGCTCACGGTAGGCGGCGTCGAAGACGATCTCGAACTTCGATTCGTCGCCGACGCCGGTTTTCGGGTCGTGGATCCCACCGACGTCGGCGGAGAGCGAGCGCCAGAGCGGCTCGAATTCGTCGGATCCTACGACCTCGAGCCCCGCAGCGATCAGACGATCCCGGAGCAGGCTTTCGAGCTGGGCGCGGACTTCCAGATGGCCGTCTTCGGTCGGGGGAAGGCGCATCGGCGCGATCGCGACGACGTCGAACCCGTCGCGGATCTCGTCCGGCGGAACCTGGAATCCCAGAGGCGGCTTGCCGCAGCCGGCGAAAGCGGGCACGAAGCCGATGAAAAGCACCCCGAGAATCCACCGATGGACCGTATGAGCCCCCATGGCTGGATGTTAACGTCGCGCAGATGCGTCGCCGCTGGCTGGCCACTCCGCGAATCGCCAGAGACCCGATCGCCCGATGGGCACGGATCACCGTCGTCGCATGCCTGCTCGCCTGGCTGCCCACGCCCGGATCCGCGGATTCCCCGGTCCGGCTCTGCATGCTGCCGCCCTCCGTCCCCTTCGAGAAAGACGATCCCCGCAAGGCGATGTTGGAAGAGAAGGTCGCGAGGCGCTTCGAAGAGGGCCTCTTCGAGGTGATCCGCAGCAGCGAAACCGAGCCGCTCGTCGAGGCGGTCGACGAGCGCTGGGGAGCGATCTACGACCCGGCATTCGGAAACGTGGTCCCGAATGCGCTCGCGGCCCAGCGCCAGGAGATGATCCGCGTCCTGCGCACCGGGCTCGGATGTGAGGCATTGATCCGCGTGAGCGTGCAGGTCATTCGCGCCCTCTATGCGGGGGGGAGCGCACGCTGGGATGGCGTCGTCGTCCAGATCAACACGCCGGCGCGCCAGTGGCTTCTCGGCGATGAGTGGGGCTGGGTGGCGGCACTCTCGCTCTGGGTCGAGCTGTTCGACCTCGATGGAGAGAGCCTCTCGTTCCGCAGCGCCGGGATCGAACCGCTGATCAATTTCAGTATTCGACGCCAGGTCGACCGGCTCCCCGAGGATCGCTGGCTGCGCGATGAGATCGCGGTCGACCGCGCGATCGACTCTGCCCTGGGCCCCATGGCGCTCGACATCCGCGAACGCGGATTCCCGACGGCGCAGAGGCCCAGCTGGCCTTTTGATTGGCCTGTCGCACCATGACCCGGCGAAGGCATCCGTCCAGCACGGCCGCCGCGCTCGCGATCGGGCTCGTTGGCGCTGGCTGCATGACCGGCGAGACGACCATCCCGCGATTTCCCGAGGTCGACGCCTGGGGCGGAGCGAATGCCGCCATCGGGCCGCTGGCGGACGACGAATCGAAGCTGTGGAGCGAAGCGCAGAAGACCTTCGCGAAGCTCCAGGAGGAAGAAAAGATCTACGCGGACGACCCGCTGCAAGCCTACCTGCAGAATCTCACCGAATCGATCGTGCCCCCCGTCGACGAAACCGGCCCGAAATTCAGCCTCCATGTCCTGGATCTGCCCGACCGCAATGCGGCTGCTCTCCCGGACGGAACGATCCTGCTCACCCTCGGCCTGCTCGCTGCGCTCGAAAACGAGGCCGAGCTGGCCATGGTGATCGGCCACGAGGCGGCTCACGTCGTGAAGCGCCACAGCCTGATCGAATTCCGCTACGGCGAGATCACTTCGTCCCACGTCGACCGCATGCGGCTGAGTCGCCGCAACGAGAGCGAAGCCGACGAGTTCGGCCTCGCCCTCGTCAACTCCGCCGGATACGACGCAGCCGCGTCGATTCATGCCCTCGAGCATCTCCGCGAAGAGGCGGCGGCAGACATCCAGTTCCGACCCGCCTGGAGCAGCCACTGGAACCTCCGCTTCCGAAAGAGCGACCTGAAACGTGCTTCTCGGCAGAACCATCCGCGCGGCGATCGCATCACGTCCGAGGCGTTCGAACGCGCGATCGATCCGATCCGCCTGGAGGCAGCGCTGCAGGCACTCGAAGGCGGAGAGCGCCTCGATGCAAAGGAGCTGATCGAACGCGAGCTGGCCCGGGACCCGAGCATCGGCCGCGCCTATTTCCTGCGCGCCGAGCTCGCGCGGCGCGACCACCCCGAGCAGCGCCTTGCACCGGCGGTGGGGGACGACTACCGGCGGGCCGTCGCCCTCGCGCCCGAAGATGCCGATGCGCTGCGCGCCCTCGGGCTCTTCCTGCGCGATACGGGCGACGCGGACGCTTCGAATGCGATGCTGCGGCGCTACCTCGCGGCGCGCCCCGACGCGGTCGACCGGAAGATCGTCGAGCGGTACCTGGGCGGCCCGGGCGGCGCAGCTGCGGAACCCGCGGTCGACCGCCCCTGATCGCCGCGGTGCGAGCGTCGCCGCCCCGATCCCGACGCGTTACCGTCGCGCGAGCGCCCCCGCCCCGGCGAGGGTCCACCGCCAGCCCGATCAGGAGCCCGTACCCCATGCAAGGCAAAGCCGTCGTCGCCGGTGTCGGCGAGACCACCTACTACAAGCACGGGCAGTCGCCCGACACCGAGTTCCAGCTCGCCTGCCAGGCCATCGAGCGCGCCTGCGCCGATGCCGGGCTCGACGTCCGCGAGGTCGACGGCCTCATCTCCTACATGGACACGCGCAACAGCCCGCTCCGCGTCGCCGCCGCGCTCGGGATGAAGGAGCTGCGCTGGTCCTCGACGCCCTGGGCCGGGGGCGGCAACAACTCGGCCTCCTGCGTGATGCAGGCCGATGCCGCGGTCAGTGCGGGTTATGCGAACTACGTCGTCTCGTTCCGGGCGCTGGCGCAGGGCCAGTTCTACCGCCTGGGCTCGGGCTCGACGCTCGCGGCGGGCGCCGCTCCCGAGGGTCTCTCCTGGGGCCTGCCCTACGGTGAGATGACGCCCGCCCAGGAGTGTGCGCTGCATACGAAGCGCTGGATGCACGACCACGGCGTTTCCCAGGAGGCCCTCGCCGCGATCGCCCTCGCCTCCTACGCCAACGCCCAGCGCAATCCCCGCGCCGTCCGCCACGGCCAGCCGCTGACGCGCGAGGCCTATCACGACTCGCGCTGGATCGTCGAGCCCTTCCATCTCTTCGACTGCTGCCAGGAGAACGACGGCGCCGCCGCGCTCGTGATCACGACGCCCGAGCGCGCGCGCGACCTGAAGCAGAAGGCCGTGCCGATCATCGCGGCGGCCCAGGGGCTCGGGCCGGACATCGGCCTCACGGCGTTCCAGAAGAAATGGTTCCCCGGCATGTACTACGAGAACGTCGGCGAGATGATCTGGAATCGCGGCGGCATCCGGCCGAAGGACGTCGACGTGCTGCAGCTCTACGAGAACTTCACGGGCCCGGTCGTGATGGCGCTCTGCGAGCTCGGCTACTGCAAGCCCGAGGAGGTCGACGCCTTCGTCGCGGACGGCGCCCTCGAAGG
>JAWKRX010000019.1:0-106822 GCA_041389425.1 Myxococcota bacterium | reverse complement strand
TCCACGCCCATCTTGGGTCAGGCTCCTAGGCGACGACGAGTCGATTGCAGACGAGATCGACGATGTCCCGGACGAATCGGATCCTGCGCAGATCCTGCTCTTCGACGCGCAGGCCCGTCTCCTGCTCGAGCTCCACCGCCAGATCGATGGCGTCGATGCTGTCGAGATCGAGATCGTCGATCAGATGGGAGTCGAGCTGGATCGCCTCGGGCTCGAGCTCGAAGGACTCCGCGAGGATCGCGCGAACGCGATCGAGGATCTCGTCGCGGTCGTGGGATCGTCGTTCGGCCTGGCTCATTTCGACTCCGGGGATCGACCCGGCGGAGGGCCTGCGAGTCGCACGGCACCCACGGCTCGGTCCGATGACGGGGTACGATAGGACCGGCGATTCGGGGTGTAAACTGGCCGATTGCTCGTCGCCCGGCCCGCACGGAAGGCCGCTGAAGCGGAAGGCGCCTCTTGTCGATCCCTCGAACGCCCGCGAAGCAGACCGCCCGGTTCCGGCTTCCGCTCGCGCGGTCCGCCGAGCGCATCGCGCGCATCGCCGGATCGGGCTTCCTCTTCAGCCTCTTCGGCATCGGCGCGGTCGGACTGGCCGCCGCGCTGCTGCCCGCCGCCCGTCTGCGGGCGCGCGCCGGAGAGGCCGCCGACCTCGTCGCCCAGCGCTGGATCTCGCGTGCCTTCGCGGCGTTCATCGAGATCGGGCGGCGGATCCACATCTGGGATTTCGAGGTCAGCGGATTCGATCGGCTCTCGGAGCCGGGCCAGCTGATCGTCGCCAACCATCCCACGCTGATCGACGTCGTGCTGCTGCTCGCGCGGATTCCCCAATGCGATTGCGTCGTGAAGCGGGCGGCCTGGCGCAACCCCGCCCTCGCCGGCATCGTGCGCGCGGCGGGATACGTACCGAACGACGACGGGAGCGCGATGATCGACGCGTGCGTGGAGCGGCTGCGCGCCGGCCGCTCGCTGCTCCTCTTTCCGGAGGGCTCGCGTTCGCCCGAAGAGGGATTCCGGCGCTTCGAGCGCGGCGCGGCCCACGTCGCGATCCGGGCCGGGATGCCCGTGATCCCGGTCTACATCGATTGTCGCCCGCCCGCCCTCAAGAAAGGACAGGCCTGGTATGCGCTGCCGAATGCCTTGATGCGTTTTCGCCTGCGCGCCGGCGAGCCGATCGACGTCCGCCCCCTGATCGACGCGACCGCGCCGGCCCGGATCTCCGCTCGCCGCGTCAACGCCGCGATCCTGCGGTATTTCGAGAGCGAGCGGCTCGCCGCGGATCGCGCGCAAGCCAGCGGGAGCTGATCGCTCCCCGGGCTCGCCCGCTGGCGACGACCGGGAGACGGCGCCATCTTTTCCGACGCCGCGCGCCGCGCGCCTTCCCATCGGCCTTCCCATCTGCCTTCCCATCGAGAGGACCTTCCATGCTTCGTCGAACCTCGCCCCTTCGCGGAACCCGTTCGTTCTTCCTCGGCGCCGCGCTGCTGCTCGCCTCGGCAGGCGCCGCCGGCGCCGCGGACCAGATGCTCGACCTCCCGGTCGCCGAGGCGAAGGCGAGCGGACATGCCTCCGCACTCCTCGACATCCCCTTCTACATGGCCGGCGAGTCGCATCCGCCCGTCGCCCGCGAGATCGGCAGCTGGCCGACCAACCAGCGCACGAACGCCTTCGGAAAGGCCAGCACGGATGCGTGCCAGCGCGTCTTCATCTCGGCGATCCGGTCGCTCCAGCTGCGCGCCCAGCGCGAGGGCGGCGATGCGATCGTCGACGTCCGCTCGAACACGAAGAACGTCGTCTTCGAGAGCGCCACGGAATACCGCTGCGCAGCCGGCGCCGTCGTTGCCAACGTCGCGTTGACGGGAACGGTCGTGAAGCTCCGCAAGGACTAGGAGCCTGACCCAAGATGGCCGCGCGGCGCCTGAGCGCCGATCCATCGCCTCTCGCGGCGTTGCGCTCAGTCGCCGTAGCTCGGCTACGGCTCCCTCGCGCGCCTTGCGAGAGGCGCGTCTCGACGCTCAGGCATCCACGCCCATCTTGGGTCAGGCTCCTAGCGTCCCGACCCCGGCCTGCCTCAGCGCCCCTCGCCGGGCTCGTCGGCCGGCGCGGCCGCCGCACGGGCCAGGCCGGGGCGCGGCGGCAGGATCGCTTCGTCGCAGCGGTAGAGGGTCGCCTCGGTCTCCGCACAGGTCGACATCGGCGTCGTGAGGCGCTTCGTCGACGCGACGTTCGCACCGTACTCGCACGCGATCCGGCGAATCGCGGCGCGCACGCTCCAGGTATCGCATCGGCTCGTCAGCGTGAAGCCCGTATCCTGGAGCACCAGCTCGTTCGAGACCACGCATTGCTTCAGCACCGGAGCGGTCGGCGCGAAGAAGCGGACGTCGCATTCCCGATCCGATCGCGGGGCGACCGGCTCCGAGAGGACGACCTTCTCGTAGATCGACATCGACGTACAGGACAGACTGGTCGCCACGAGCATCCCCGCCGTACCGAGCCATCTCTGCGAAATTCCCATCGCTAGGCGCCTCCGACGAGCGCGCGGACCGCACGATCGATCACGTCGCGATGGCTGTCGCCCATCGCGCCCAACGAGTCCTGGGTCGATTCACCGAATGCGACGCTCTCGCCCGTCTCGACGTCGAAGACCTCGAGCGTCATGCGGAGAAAATAGATGCGGATGTCCCAGCTCCAGTTGTCCGTGTATTCGAGACGCCATGGGATGCGCGGATCGCATCTCCCGGAATCCGCGGCCACCGCCCGGAGCCCCTGCTTCCGGAGGGCGTCGACCACCTGCACGGACAGCTCGCGCTCGTCCTCGGGATGCTGCTCCACGCAGATCGTTCCGCCCGCGACCGCGCCGGGCAGCGGGCTGCCGTGCACCACCGTGCATCCCGAGCTCCCGAGAACCGCGAGCAGCCCGATCGCCTGCAGCCGACGTCGTCGCATGCTTTTCTTCCTCCCCTCGCGAACCGGTCCGGACCGGGCGCGTCAGTCCCGCTCGAGCAGCCTGGCCTTCTGCGCATCGAACTCGGATTGGGTCAGCACGCCGCGCCGGCGCAGCGCGTCCAGCTTCTCGAGCTCGTCGGCGATCAGCGCAGGGCCGACGTGTGTCGGCGGGTCCTGCGAACTGCGGACCGCCGATCGGATCCGAGCGCCCAGATGGGCCGCGAGATCGCCGACCCAGACGTTGTAGTTCCCATGGATCCGCGGCCCCTTCTTCACGATGGGCCGCTCCATCCCGGGGCCACGGCGGACGAGATCGTTCGGGTTGTAGTCGAGATTCGAGCTGTCGCGGTAGTCGATCCAGAACGCCTCCGCGTCGTAGCCGATCGCGACCGTCGCGCGGTGGGTCCGGATCGTCGTCGAAACCACGATCAGGCCGTCGCCCTCGACCCCGCCGTACCATTTCTGCTCGCCGGCGACCTGCTGGATCGCTCGTCCGATGTCCTCGAGCGTGGATCCTTCCGGCGCGCCATGCGGCGTGCGCGGGACGTTCCGAATCGTCTCCGATCCGGAGGCGAGCCCCGCCGTTAGGTACGACAGCAGGAAGATTGCGGCGAAGACCGTGCCCTTCGTCATCGGAACTCCCCTCCCGGCCGTCTCGGCCATCGCGGCCTGCCGGCGAGCGGGGGCCTGCCGGCGACCGGGCCATTGTACGCATTCGAAGCGCGACGCCAGCGGGAATTTGCGGGGCTTGCGGTCATCGGCCTTCTCGACCTCGCCGGCCTCCCCGGCCTATCGACGCCCGACACCGTCCAGCTCGAAGCCGCGATAGGCCGTCCGGAATCCCGCGCGCTCGAAGAGTCCCGCGATCGTCGATTCCCGCGCGGGCGAGCCGTCGACCTGCTCGACCGCGAGCCGCTTGACCCCGAGACGGCTCGCGCCCACCGCGAGCGCGCGCAGCGCGGCGAGCAGGCGTTCATCCTGACGCGTGATCGGATCGACGAACAGGGAGAGGCTCCGCCCGCCGCGCTCGACCAGCAGGAGCGGGGCGCCGTCGACCAGGACGACGGCCGTCCCGATCGCACGGCGGGCCCGCCCCTTCGCGAGCGCGGGCCAGGGGAGCTGCGCGCCCCAGGGCTGTGCGGGATCGGTCGATGCGAGCAGGACGGCCTGCGGGATCGCGGGCCGCGCGCGAAAACCGCGAAGCCGATCGACGGCGCCGGGCAGTGCGAACTGGGCGCTGCTCGCACCGGCCGAGAAATGGCCGCGGCGGATCCGGCCCGCCTCCTCCATCTCGCGCAGCACGGGGTAGATCGCGCTGAAGCCCCCCGGCAGCGATTCGCCGTCGAGGGATTCGCGAGACACGATCGCGTGTCGGTCGAGCAGGCCGAGCACGCGGCGATGCAGGCGCTCCGTCGGCGAATCGGCCTCGCCCGGGTTCGCCGCGAGCAGCGGCGCGACGAGGGACCAGCGGCCGGCGGTCGACGAAGGCGGCGCATGGCGTCCCGGGCGCCGGGGGCGCTTCGCGCGGGGCGCGCGGCGGGCACGCAGCGGAGCGAAGGTGTCGTTCGTGACGAGCCCACGCCAGACGAGTCCCCAGAGCCCGGCCTCGATCGCCGGCGCCGGCGTCCCCGGATCGCTCGCGCGGATCTCGCTCGCGATCTCGGAGAAGAACGAGGCGCCGCGGCGCTCGAGCCCGGCGTGGATCCGCGCCTCGATCGGCGTGAGCGGGTCGTTCGCTTCTCCCGGCTTCCCCGGCGCGCCTGGCGCCGATGGATCCGCGCCGGCGAGCCGCTCGCGGCGATGGAGCGCGATGCGGCCGTCGCGTTCGCCGATCGCACCCGCGCCGATCCAGACGAGCTGCCCCTCGCTGCCCGCCGCGTCGAGCAGCGCGGGGTCGAAGTCCGCGATGCGCGCGGGCAGGATCGCGCGCTCGAGCTCGGCGAAGGAGAGCGGCAAGCCCTCGAGCCGATCGATCACCGCATCGAGCTGCGTTCGCCCCCGGCGCGGGGCGGCGATCCCGTGCCAGTCGAGCAGGAAGCGCGCGACGGCCTCGCCCGGAACCGGCTCGATCTCCTCGCGCAGGCGCGCGAGCGTCTTCTGCTTGACCCGCCGCAATACCTCCGGCTCGCACCACTCGCGCCCCTGCCGGCGCGGATCGAACTCGCCGGCGAGCAGCCGACCGCGGCGGGCGAGCGAATCGAGCAGCGGCTCGAGGCCGGCGGGGCGCAGGCCGAAACGCGCCGCGAGCGCATCGGTCCCGAAGCTCGCGTGGGTCCTCGCATGGCGCATGACGAGCTGCTCGAGCGGCGCGTGCGCGGGCTCGAGCAGCGCGGCGGGCAGCCCGGGCGGCAGCGCGACGCCGAGGCCGTCGCGGTAGGCGGCGGCGTCCTCGACCGCGATCCAGCGCAGCTCGCCGGCGAGCGCGACCTCGATGATCCGCCCGGCACGAACGAGCGCATCCCGGGCGCGGGCGTAGTCGGCGGGCTCGCCGGCGAAGCGTGCGGCGAGCTCGGCCTCGTTCGCGTCGCCCGATCGGCGCAGGCGATCGTGCAGCCCGTCGGCGTGACGCGCCTGCGTGTCGGGCGTGAGACCCTGGAGAGATCGCTCGGTCTCGTCGAGGGCGCGGGCGTCGAGGAGTTTGCGCAGATCCGTCCCGCCGAGCAGCTCGCGGAGCAGGTTGCGATCGAGCACGAGCGCCTGGCTGCGGCGCTCGGCGGCGGGCAGATCGGGCTGGTAGAGGAAGCTCGCGGTGTAGGCGAAGACGAGCGAGCGGGCGAAGGGCGAGGGCGAGGGCGTCTCGACGTCGCGCACCGCGATCTCCCCCGACTCGATTCCGCGCAGCAGCGCGGCGAGGCTCGGGAGGTCGAAGACGTCCTTCAGGCAGCTGCGATAGGTCTCGAGCAGGATCGGGAAGTCGGGAAAACGGCGCGCGACCGCGTGCAGGCTCTGGGAACGCAGGCGCTGGGACCAGAGCGGCATGCGCGCTCCGGCACGGCGCCGGGGCAGCAGCAGCGCCCGCGCGGCGTTCTCCCGGAACTGGGTCGCGAAGAGCGCCGAGTCCTCGAGGCTCGCGCAGACGAGGGTTTCGAGCGACTCGGGATCGGGGAGCAGGAGCGCGAGCGGCGGATGCTCGTCCGCGTCGGCGAAGCGGAAGAGGATGCCGTCGTCGGTCCAGAGCGGATGGGCCTCGTCGATGCCCCATTCGGCGAGGCGCTGCGTGATCGCGAGCGCCCACGGCGCATGCACCCGCGCGCCGAAGGGCGAGAGGATCGCGACGCGCAGATCGCCGAGCTCGTCGCGGAAGCGCTCGATCACGATCTCGCGGTCGCTCGGCGCGGCCCCCGTCGCCGCGCGCTGCGCCGCGAGATGCGCGAGGAGGTTGGCCGTCGCGAAGGGATCGAGCAGCGCCTGCGCGCGGAGCCAGGCCTCGGGATCGGCCTGCGCGGACAGCTCGCGCACGAAGCGCCCGAGCGCGCGGCCGAGCTCGATCGGCCGCCCGGGCCCGTCCCCGCGCCAGAACGGCAGGCGCCCCGCCTCGCCCGGCGCAGGGAGGACGAGCACGCGATCCCGCCCGATCTCCGCGATCCGCCAGCTCGAGGCGCCGAGGGTGACGACGTCGCCGGGCTTCGATTCGTGCACCATCTCTTCGTCGAGCTCGCCGATGCGCGGGCCGTCCGGCGCGATGTGGACGGCGAACTGGCCGCGGTCGGGGATCGTCCCGCCCGAAAGCAGCGCGATGCGCCCCGCGCCGTCGCGAATGACGAGGCGGTCGGCCGTGCGATCCCAGTGGAGGCGCGGCCGGAGCTCGGCGAAATCCGCCGAGGGAAAGCGGCCGGACAGCATGTCGAGCACGGCGATCAGGAGCTTGCGATCGAGCTCCGCATAGCCTGCGCAGCGCCGGACCAGCGCCTCGAGCGCAGCGACTTCGATCGGCCCTTCCGCGACGATCGCGACGATCTGCTGGGCGAGGACGTCGAGGGCGTTCTGCGGCAGCGCGATCGACTCGACCTCCCCCGCCCGCATGCCGAGGGCGACGACGACGGCCTCGAGCAGATCGCCGCGATGCTTCGGGAAGAGCACGCCCCGACTGGTCTCGCCCACCGCATGCCCCGCGCGACCGATCCGCTGCAGCCCGCGCGCGACGGCGCCCGGGCTCTCGACGAGCAGGACACGCTCGACCGCCGCCATGTCGATCCCGAGCTCGAGGGAGCTCGTCGCGACGATGCCCCGCAGCTCGCCCGCCGCGAGCGCGGACTCGATCTCGCGGCGCTTTTCGTGGGCGAGGCTCCCGTGGTGGGCGCGCACGAGCGGCTCGCCGGCGAGATCGTTGAGGGCCGCGGCCAGGCGTTCGCAGAGGGCACGGCTGTTGGCGAAGACGATCGTGCTGCGATGGGCGCGGATCTCGGCGAGCAGCTCGGGGTGGATCGCCGACCAGAGGCTCGGCGTCGGCGCCGCCTGCGGCCGGCTGGCATCCGGCGGCGCGAGATCGGGCCGGGTCATGTCCGGAACGGGCACGCGGATCTCGAGCTCGATCGCAGGCGGCGCACTCGCGTCCACGATCTCGACCGGGCGATCGCCGCCGAGAAAGCGCGCAATCGCGTCGACCGGCCGGGCCGTCGCCGAGAGGCCGATGCGCTGGGGATCACCGGCGCGACAGCGCCGGGCGACGCGCTCGAGCGAGAGCGCGAGGTGGACGCCGCGTTTGCTGCCGGCGAGGGCGTGGATCTCGTCGACGATGATCGTCTCGACGGTCTCGAGGGTCGAGCGCGCCTTCGAGCCGAGGATCAGGTAGAGCGATTCGGGGGTCGTGACGAGGATCTCCGCGGGATCGCGGACGGCCCGCCGACGCTCGCGCGGCGAGGTATCACCCGTTCGGACCGCGACCCGCGGCGCACGAAACGCACCCGCCGCAGCGGCCGCCTCTTCCGCGATCCCCGCGATCGGTGCGCGCAGATTCCGCTCGATGTCGGCGACGAGCGCCTTCAGCGGGGAGACGTAGAGGACGCGAACCCCCCGCGGCGCGTCGGCCGGTTGCTGCCCGAGGCGATCGATCGCGGCGAGGAAGGCGGCGAGGGTCTTGCCACTGCCCGTCGGTGCGACGAGCAGCGCGTGGCGGCCTTCGGCCAGGAGCGGCCAACCGCGCTGCTGCACCGGCGTCGGCGCGATGAATCGGCGCGCGAGCCATCCGCGGGTCGCGGGGGCGAAGCATTCGGGGGGACGGAGCATGGGGCGAAGCTAGCCTCGGCAGCGCCGCGGCGTCCGGCGCGCCCCGTTCGGAATGCGCCCGGCGCCGAGACAGGCGATCCGGGCCTCAACCGAGCGGCCCGCCGGCCGATCGTTCCTTGGGCAGGGCTGCTCCTCCGCGGTCGGCTTCCGGCCTACGATCCGGGCCCGAATCGACGAGGGGGCGCGATCGGGTCGTGTTCCGGACGCGCAGCGCTCGGCATGTCTCTTGCTCACTTCGCGCCCGGGGCCCGCGGCGGCGCTCGGCGCCGGCTCGGCTCGGCGCAGAGACCCTCGGCGAACCTCGGCGGCCCGCTGCGAACCCGATGGAGAATGGATGCTCACGAACCCGCTTCAATCCCGGCCCCGCGAAGCCCGCGACAAGGCGCTCGCCGTCAACCTCGACCCCCGGCGCTACGGGACCTTCGCCGAGATCGGCGCCGGCCAGGAGGTCGTGCGCTGGTTCTTCCGCGCGGGGGGCGCCGCGGGTACGATCGCGAAGAGCATCTCGGCCTACGACATGACGGTCAGCGACGCGATCTACGGCCCCTGCGAACGCTATGTCTGCCGCGAGCGCCTCGAGAAGATGCTCGAATACGAGTACGAGCTGAACTGCGACCGCCTGCGCGAGCGGCGCGGCGACCAGACCGCCTTCTTCGCCTTCGCCGATACCGTCGTCGCGCGCAGCTTCCGCGGCAACCACGAATGCCACGGCTGGATGGGGGTGACCTTCCAATCCCATCCGCGCGACCAGGCGAGCCGGATCGTGATCCACGTCCGCATGCTCGATACCGAGACGACGCTCCAGCAGGAGGCCCTCGGCATCGTCGGCGTCAATCTGCTCTACGGCGCCTTCTTCCTCTTCTCGGAGCCCGACGTCCTGATCGAGAGCCTGCTCGACGGCCTCGGCACCGCGCGCATCGAGATCGACATGATCGAGTTCTCGGGCATCGAGTTCCGCCACGTCGACAACCGCGTCATGAGCCTGCGGCTCGTGCAGCTCGGATTGTCGGAGGCGGCGATGTTCGCGGCGGATGGGAGCGTGCTCCAGCCGTCCGAGGCGCTCCGGAAACGCCCCGTGCTCGTCGAGCGCGGGAGCTTCCGGCCGGTGACCCACGTCAACCTCGACATGCTCTCGAGCGCCCTCGAGCAGTTCAGCGAGCAGATCGGGCGCAGCGAGCCTCCGAACGCCCTGCCCCCGCTCCCGCTGATGGAGCTCACGATGAACAACCTGCTCTCCGAGGGCGAGCTCGATCTATCGGATTTCCTGGCGCGCATCGACGTGCTCGCCGCGACGGGCCATACCGTGCTCATCTCCGACTACTTCGAGTTCCACCGCCTCGCCCGCTACCTCGCCTCCGCGACCGATCGCCCGATCGGGATCGTGCTCGGCGCGGGCAGCCTCGCCCAGCTCTTCGAGGCGCACTACTACGAGAACCTCGACGGCGGCATCCTCGAGTCCTTCGGACGGCTCTTCAAGAACGGCCTCACGATGTACGTCTATCCGCTGCGCGATCCCGCGACCGGCAAGCTGACGACGGTCGCGAACCTCGAGCTCGCACCGCACCTGATGACGCTCTACCGCTTCCTCGTCGATCAGGGGAGCATCAAGCCGATCGAGCGCTATCGCGAGGAGGTCCTGCCGATCTTCTCCCGGGACGTGCTCCGGCTGATCCGGAGCGGCGACGCGGCCTGGGAGAAGATGGTGCCGGACGCGGTCGCCGCCCTGATCCGCGAGCGCGGCATGTTCGGCTATCGCAAGCCCGGCGGGTTCTGAATCCGGCTCCGCCGGCCGGCGGCGAGTCCCGCGAGACCGAAGCCCATCAGGATCGCGGTGCCGGGCTCGGGGATGACGGCGATGAAGCCCTCGCTGAAGCCGCTCGGATTCGTGCCGGTGCCGACGATCGTGAGGCCGTCCTCGGAGATCGCGCTGATGTCGGTGAGCGTCCAGCCCGTCAGATCGATCCCGAGCACCGCGAGGACGACCGAGAGCTCCCGCATCCCGTTCGCCGCATCCCAGAGAATGGCGCGCTGTCCCGCGGCGCCGTTCGAGCGGCCGACCACGATGCTGCCGTCGCCCGAAACGTCGGTCGCCTCGCTGAAGAAGCTCCCGCCCGGCAGGTCGCCGAGGCCCTGCAGGCCGCCGATCGCATCCCAGCGAAAGGCTTCGAATCCCGAAGCAGACGAGCCACGGCCGACGACGACCGAGCCGTCCGCCGAAACGCCCGAAGCAAAGCTCGAGGACGAGCCTCCGGGCAGATCGCCGAGGCCCTGCATGCCGTCGATCGCGTTCCAGCGGAACGCTTCGACTCCATTCGCTCCGTTGCTGCGACCGACGACCGTCGAACCGTCGCCCGAGATGTCGAGACCGGCGCTATTCGTCGTGCCACCCGGCAGATCGCCGAGGCCCTGCATGCCGTTCGTCGCATCCCAGAGAAAGGCCTCGTTTCGGCCGGCGCCGGTCTGGCCAGCGATCTTGGTGCCGTCGTTCGAGACGGCATTGGCCTGGCTCGAATTGCCGCCCGGCAGGAAACCGAGGCCGGTCGCACCGGTCGAGGCGGTCCACATCATCGCTTCGTTGAGGAAGAACGCGTCGTTGCCCTGACCGACGACCACGGCCCCGTCGCCCGAGGCGTCGTAGGCGATGCTCGAAAACTGTCCGCCCGGGATGTCGCCGATCGACTGGATGCCCGTCGACGCGGTCCACACGAAAGCGCCGTTGCCCGCGCCGGAGGCGCTGCGTCCGACGGCCGTCGTGCCATCGCCCGAAACGCCATAGGCGAGGCTGCTCGGCGGAACACCGAGACCGCCGAGACCGGTGAACGACGCAGCGCCGGCCGCGACCGGCGAGAACGGAAGGATCGAAACGAGGGCGAACGAGAATCCCAAAGACCGAAGCAGCAAGAGCACTCTCCCCAACGCGGCATCCGCGAATTTCCCAGCAGGATTTGGGACAGGGGTCGAGCCCGGCGGGTCGCATTCAATGCGAATCCCTCCCCTTCCCGAGGCGCATTCAACCCAGTTCGAGGCAAGATCGCAAGGGCGAATCGGGATCGCGGCGGAGAATTCCCGGAGCTGCGGTACGCCTCGCGCGAAGGTGTGCGGCGTCAGCGCCCGATCGGATCCACGTCGCGGTGCGAACCCGATGGCCGGGCGCGCGGCGCTTCCGGACGCACGCCCTTGTACATCCCGCGTTCGACGATCAGCGGGAACAACACGCGCTCGACGAGCCAGGGCGGGATGCGAACGCTGGCGCCGCTCGGCGTGAAGACCCGCAGGCCGTCGCGCTGCGGTCCCAGCACCGAGCCCCAGCGATGCGCCGGGGGCGTGTACGCCTTCATTCGCGCCTCGTCGCCGGCGAGCAGGCGGCGGACGTTGTGCGCGACGATCGCCGCGCCGCCGTTGCGGGCGGAGCTGCGGCGCGGATCCGAGGCCGCGACGTCGCCGACGGCGAAGGCGTTCCCGCTGCCCGGCACCCTCAGCCGCGCATCGACGCGAACGAAGCCCTCGGCATCGAGGATCCCGGGCGGCAGGAAGGCCGTATTGGGCTGCTCCCGACCGATCGCCCAGACGACCGCGTCGGCTCGAAAAGCCGGCTGGCCCGTCTCCCACTCGACGGCATCGCTCGTGATGCGTTCGCCGGCGAAGCCCGCCGGCACCCGCGCGCGGTGGCCCGGATGGAGCACGACGCCCTGTGCCGCGAGTCGCGCAGCGATCGCGCGACCGACCTTCGGCGGATGCTCGGGCAGCGGAGCGTCGCGGCTGAAGAAGAGATGCACCTCGGTCGCCGGATGGCGCTCCTTCAGGTTCGATGCCGCGCTCGCCGCGCTGGCGCCGCCGCCGACGACGGCGATCCTTCCCGCCCGCGCGAGCCGCTCGGCATCCGCGTCGATGCGGCGCTCGACGGCTTCGCGGTCCTCGAGCGTGGCATCGCGCCAGAAGCCGTTCCGCACGCCCGAGGCGACGACGAGCACGTCGTAGTCGAGGGCCTCCTGGCGGCCGTCGATCCCCCGGATCCCGATCCGGCGCGCGTCGAGATCGACGGTCTCGATCAGGCCGTGGACGATGCGCATCCCGTCGAGGCGCCGGTAGCGCGCGTAGTCCGTCAGGTAGCGCCGGCGCCAGGCATCGGGATCCGCCAGCCGCCCACCGAGCTCCTGACCGCTGACGAGCGCGGGCTTCGGCGCGATCGCGACGACCTCGAAATCGGGATGCAGATCGAGGGCGACGAGCAGGCCCGTATCGCCGAGGCCGGCGATCGCGATGCGCGGGGGGTGGTGTGAGGGGGAAGCGGGGTCGGGCATGGGCTCGACGACAGGCTAGCCCGGGGCACCGGGAATCCAAGCCACGCGCCGCGCCACGAGCCGATCGTCCGGGATCGGTGTAGCGTCCGATCGGTCGTCCGTTCACCGAGTCGCAGGAGGCGCAATGCCGACGCACGCCGATTCGATCGAGCAGCGCCTGAGAGTCGCGATCGACTCGGCGCCGAGCGGGCTGCTCATGACCGACGTCGATGGGCGGATCGTGCTCGTCAATCGCGAGATCGAGCGGCTCTCCGGATTCGCGCGCGAGGAGCTGCTCGGCCACCCCATCGAGATCCTGCTGCCCGAACGGATCCGGGGGCCCCACGTCGCCTGGCGGGAGCAGTTCCATCGCACGCCGCGCGAGCGCCGGATGGGCGAGGGCCGCGATCTCTTCGCCCGCCGCAAGGACGGCAACGAGGTCCCCGTCGAGGTCGGCCTGACGCCCCTCGTGACGGGCGACGGGTTCTTCGTCCTGAGCTCGGTCGTCGACATCTCCGCGCGCAAGCGCGCGGAGCAGCGCTTCCGCATCGCGGTGGAATCCTCGCCGAGCGGCATGCTGATGGTCGACGCGAGCGGACGCATCCTGCTCGCGAATCGCGAGGTCGAGCGGCTCTTCGGGTATTCGCAGGGCGAGCTGCTCGGCGAGAGCATCGAGGTGCTCGTCCCGACCCGCCATCGCAAAGCGCATCCCGGCTGGCGCTCGAGCTTCTTCGCGGATCCGGGCAAGCGCGCGATGGGTGCGGGCCGCGAGCTGCACGGCATCCACAAGGATGGCCGCGAGGTGCCCGTCGAGATCGGCCTCAATCCGATCGAGACCGACGAGGGCCTGCTCGTGCTCGGCTCCGTCGTCGACGTGACCGAGCGACGACGCGCCGACTCCGATCGCCGCATGCTCGAGGAGCGGCTGCGCGAATCGCAGAAGCTCGAAGCCCTCGGCCGACTCGCCGGTGGCATCGCCCACGATTTCAACAACATCCTGAGCGCCGTGGTGGGTTATGCCGAGATCCTGCGCTCCGACGTCCGGAGCGGACAGGACGTCGGGACCGATCTCGACGGATTGCTCGCGGCGGCGGAGCGCGGCAAGGAGGTGACGTCGCGCATCCTCCGCTTCAGCCGGCGACAATCGCTGAACCTCGGCGCGATCGATCTCGTCGCGACGGTCGCCGACGCGGCGCGGCTGCTGCGCGCGGCGCTCCCGGCCTCGGTGCAGATCGAGCTCGACCTCGACCGGCCCGATCCGGCGATCGCGGATCCGAGCTCGGTGCATACGGTCCTCATGAACCTGGGGACCAATGCGTCCCACGCGATGCCGGAAGGCGGGACGCTGCGCGTCTCGCTCGAGCCGTTCTATGCGCAGGACAGCTTCGTCCGTGCGAATCCGGGAATCCGCGAAGGTGCGTACGTCCGCATGACGGTCTCCGATTCCGGGCGGGGCATGAACGACGAAACGCGCGCCCGGGCCTTCGAGCCCTTCTTCACGACGAAGCCGACGGGCGCGGGAACGGGCCTCGGCCTGGCGACGGTGCACGGCGTCATGCGCGACCACGGCGGCACCGTCTGGATCGAGAGCGAGCCCGGCCGGGGCACACGCGTTCATTGCCTCTTTCCCTCCGTGGCCGCGGATTCGGCCCAGGCGGCAGCCGCTGCGCCGACCGTCCGGATGGGCGCGGGCGAGCGCATCCTCTTCGTCGACGACGAAGAAGCGCTCGCGAATCTCGGCGTCCGGCGGCTCGGCCGTGCCGGCTATCAGGTGGTCGCCGCCGTCGGTCCACGCGCCGCCCTCGAACGGCTGCGCGCCGAAGCCTTCGATCTCTTGATCACCGATTTCACGATGCCCGAGATGGACGGCCTCGCCCTCGCGCGCGAGGCCCGGCTGCTGCAACGCGATCTGCCCGTGATGATCCTGACGGGGCGCGTGCTCGCGCTCGGCGAGGCCGAGCTGCAGGCGGCCGGGGTTCGGCGCGCGCTCGAAAAGCCCGTGAACCTCGAGGACCTGACACGCGAGATCGCCGAGGTCTTCGCGAACGATCAGCGCTCGCCCGAGGCGGCGAGCGAGGCGGCGAGCAAGCCCTTCCGCTCGACTTGACAGGCTTCCAACGCGTCTGGAGCATCCGCACGCATGCTCTGGATCCGTCCGGAGCGCTCGCGCTCCGCTGCGCGCGAGCCGAGCTGGCGCGCCCATGCGCGCGCCGCGAAAGGAGGGCGCGAGATGGTGAAGGTGGTGAAGCTGGGCGTCCGGCGCCCCGTCACGAAGCCGCTGCTGCCGGATCCCGAGCCGCGACCGATCCGGTACACGATCATCTCCGCCGACGATCATCTCATGGAGCCGGCGCATGCCTTCGAAGGTCGGCTGCCGAAGGCGCTGCAGGCCGAGGCGCCGCGCGTCGTCGAGACCGAGGAAGGCCACGAGGTCTGGGTGCTCGAAGGCACGCCCTATTTCCAGTCGGGCTTCCAGGCCGTGGCCGGCCGCGCCTGGGAAGATCGGCGGATGGAGCCCGCGCGCTTCGACGAGATCCGCCCCGGCTGCTTCCGCATCGAAGACCGCATCCGCGACATGGACATCAACGGCGTCTGGGCCTCGCTCAACTTCCCCTCCGGCGCGACGGGATTCGGCGGAACGATCTTCTCCGAGACGAAGGACGAAGCGCTCGGCCACGCCTGCATCCGCGCCTGGAACGACTGGCTCTTCGAAGAATGGGTTTCGGCGCATCCCGATCGCATCATCCCGCTCGGCCTGACGGACCTGCGCGATCCCGCGAAGGGCGCGGAGGAGATCCGGCGCAACGCGAAGCGCGGCTTCAAGGCCGTGACGATGCCCGAGCAGCCCCATCGCGTCGGCTTCCCGCCCGTCTTCAACGCCCATTGGGAGCCGATCGTGCGCGCGTGTGCGGAGACGGGGACGGTGCTCTCGCTCCACGTCGGCTCGGCGGGCTTCCCGAACCTCCCGCCCGAAGCGCCGATCCTCGAGCTCGGCTCGACGATGTTCCAGGCGGAAGCGTTCACGACCTGCGCGCAGTGGCTCTGGAGCGGCTGGCCCGCGCGCCATCCCGAGCTCATGATCACGCTCTCCGAGGGCGGCATCGGCTGGGTCGCGAGCCTGATCGACCGGCTCGAGAACCTGACGAACCGCTCGGGTTATGCCTCGGGCTGGCCCGATCCGAAGACGCGTCCGAGCGAGGTCCTGCGCCGGAACTTCTGGTTCACGATGATCGACGATCCCTCGACGATCTCGACCCGACACGCGATCGGCGTCGATCACATCCTCGCCGAGTCCGACTATCCCCATGGCGACGGAACCTGGCCCGATACCCAGCCCGTGATGGAGCAGCTGCTCGCCGGCGTCCCCGACGACGAGGCCTGGAAGATCACCCACGAGAACGCCGCGAAGCTCTACCGCCATCCCCTGCCGAAGCCGGGGACACGGCACGGAGCGGGGCTGCGGCTCTAGAGGTCCGAGCGGATCTTCTCGCGCTCCCGGAAGCGGTCGTTCACGGGCTGAGAACGGCTCGATACGGCGATGACGAAGGGGTGCCTGCCCGGTTCACTCCCGTCGATCCCCGGCCACCGAGTTCGGAAGCGATCGTGCCGAATCAATCCGGCTTCGATTGCATGGAAGCCGTGAATGCTCCATCGTCGTTTGCGGAAGTACGGACGTTGATCGCGTCTTTCGCCGATCGGGCAACGGAGGCCCTCTTCCACGGCGCATCGGCGCGTGCATTTCGGCGCATTCCGCCGACGATCGTCTCCGTCGCGACGAGGAAGCTCGACATGCTCGATGCAGCCCGGTCGATCGAAGACCTTCGCAGCCCGCCCGGGAATCGACTCGAGCGGCTTCGAGGCGACCTGCAGGGACTGTTCAGCATCCGGATCAACGATCAGTGGCGCATCGTCTTCCGCTGGGAGGACGGAGACGCGCATGGAGTTCGAGTCATCGACTATCACGGCTGATCACGGCTGATCATCACCAGTGACCACCCATCGTCGAGCGAGGTGAGCGATGCGACCGAAGCACAGGGTTCCGTCCCATCCCGGCGAAGTCCTGCTCGAGGAGTTCCTGACGCCCCTGGGCATCAGCCAGGTGGCCCTCGCAGAACATCTCGAGATCTCGCTACAGCGGATCAACGAGATCGTGCGCGGCAAGCGCGGCATCAGTCCGGAGACCGCCTGGCTTCTCGCCCAGGCGTTCGGAACGACGCCCGAATTCTGGCTGACGCTCCAGGCGAGCCACGATCTGGCCCGGACGCGTCCGCGACGCGCCGTCGGACGGATCAAGAAGGCCTCGTGAACCGCACCGGCGCGCTCAGCCGAACGGCCGCAGCGAGTTCCCGACGACCCACATGCTGAAATACTGCGAGTTGGCGCCGTAGGCCATGCCGAGCGCGGTCTTCGCGCCGTCGACCTGCGTCTCGCCGCAGACACCGCGGACCTGGTTCGCGGCCTCGGCGAAGCGCAGCAGCCCCGACGCCCCGATCGGATTCGACGAGAGCACGCCGCCCGAGCAGTTGATCGGGAAGGCGCCGCCGATCTCGGTCTCGCCGCGGTCGATCATCTTCCAGCCCTCGCCCGGCTCGGCGATGCGATGGGCCTCGAGCCAGATCGCCTCGTGCCAGGAGAACGGCACGTAGAGCTCCGCCATGCTGAGCTGCTTGCGGGGATTCGTGATGCCCGCCTGCTTGTAGACGTCGTCCGCGCATTGCAGACAGGCGGCCGGCCGCACCGGATCGCGCCCCGGAAAGCTCGGCGGCTCCGAGCGCGAGGAGGTCCCGAGGATCCAGGCCGGCTTGCGCCCGTCCGCCGCCGCGGCCTTCCCGCCCTCCTCGTCGGTCAACACGACCGCGCACGCTCCGTCCGACGACGGGCACGACTCGAGGAAGCGGATCGGGTCCCACATCATCGGCGAGGCCTTCACCTTCTCGATCGAGATGTCCTTGAGCTTCAGGTGGGCATACGGGTTCTTGAGCGCGTTCTGACGATCCTTGACCGCGACCTTCCAGCCGATGTGCTCGGGTGCGCCGCTGCGATGGATGTAGGCGCGGATGAAGGGCGCGAAGGCGCCGCCGGCGCCGAGCGAGGCGCCCTTGCCGCTCCCGAGCGCGAACTGGGCGTTGCCCTCGGACTGCTTCTCGAAGGCGACGGCGAGCACGCGCTTGTGCTTGCCCGCTTGAATGTGCGACGCGGCGACGATCGCGGTCGTGCCGCCGACCGAGCCCGCCGTATGCACGCGGAACATCGGCTTGCCGACGGCGCCGAGCGCATCCGAGAGATAGAGCTCGGGCTTCATCACGCCCTCGAAGAGGTCGGGTGCCTTGCCGAGCACGACGGCGTCGATGTCGCGCATCGTCATGTGGGCGTCCTCGAGGGCGCGGAACACCGCTTCGCGGACGAGCCCGCCGAAGGAGACGTCGTGACGACGGGTCTTGTGATGCGTCTGGCCGACGCCGACGACTGCGCACGGGATCATGACCGGCCCTCCACGATGCAGATCAGGTTCTGTTGCAGGCAGGGACCGCTGGTCGAATGGGCGAGCGCGCGGCGACCGCCGGAGAAGACGTGGTTCGCGGCATGGCCGATGCGGGAGAGGCCCGTCGCCATGATCGGATTCGACTTGAGCGCACCACCGGAGGGATTCACGCGCACGTCGGGCCCGAGCTCGAGGACGTGGCGCAGCAGCAGCTCTTCATGGCTGAAGGCGGCCTGCAGCTCGGCGATCTCGACGGGCGGGCCGTCGTGCAGGCCGGCGGCCTGGGCGGCGATCCGGGTCGACGGGGAATCGTCGAGGCGGCGGAAGGACGGATTGTGGCATTCCGTGCGGTGGTCGAAGCCCGTGATGTAGGCGGGGCGCTTCACGAGCTTGCGGGCGCGGTCCCCGGTCGCGAGCAGCATCGCGACGGCGCCGTCGGTGATCGGCGGCAGGTCGTGGCGGCGGAGCGGCTCGCGCACGTAGTCGGTCTTCAGGAGCGCATCGATGTCGGCCTTCGGGCCGGTGCGCCCGCGCGAGCGGACCGAGACCTCGGCCATCCGTCGCTCGTCGGCGATCCCCGCCTCGATCACGGCCCGAGCCTGCAACGCCGCGAACGTCAACGGGTCCGCGCCGAGAGGCGCAAGGAAAAAGGGATCCATCTCCATCGGGTAGATGAGGGCCGGATCGCCCGTCGAGGAGCGACCGGAGCCCGTCACGACGGCGATCTCGATGTCGCCCTCCTGCAGCCGGAGCCAGGCTTCGTAGAGCGCCCAGGCGCCGTCCATCTCGACGTGCGAATCGCGCTTGGGCGGCCAGGCGCCGATCGCGTCGAGGTTCGAGACGAAGGAGAAGGCCTGGCCCGTGATGTAGTCGCAGGAGCCGAGGCAGGTGAAGTCGATGTCCGCGCGCGTGAGGCCGAGGGGCTTCAGCAGATCCGTGATGACCTGCATCAGCATCTGCGTCTCGGTCTGTTCCGTGCGGCGCACCATCGGCGTCTGGGCCCAGCCGACGATCGCGATGTCTTTGGAAGGGGTTGCCATCTTCGTCCTCAGATTGGTCCTCAGATTGGTCCTCAGAAGATCCGGTTCACGAGATCGGGATCGTCGACGTCGGGCTCGCCCGTGGCCGTCCAGCCGAGCAGGTTGCCCAGATTCCCGCCCATCGCACCGACCTCCTCGAGGTCGGCGCTGGCCGGCGCGAAGACGGCGCGCACGCGCAGGCCCACGCGCACCTGGTCCCACGGCAGATCGACGGCGGCCTGATAGCCGTAGATGACGTGGGTCCCGTCGACCAGCACGAACATCCGCACGAAGGGCTCGGTCTCGGTCTGCCCCGGGTACTGCACCGGCGTGATCACGACGAAGTTCGTCACGGTCCCGACCGTCGGCAGATCGACCTCGTGCTCGATGCCGAGCGGGACCGCGCACAGCACGCAGTAGCCGCGTCCGCCCGCGTAGGTCGAATCGCATTGCGGGCATTTCTGGGCGAGCAGCCGGCCCTCGCGCGTCGCGGCGATCGCACGATCGGCGGCGACGGGGACCGGATTTCGATAGGTCGTGGTCGCGAGGTAGTCCATCATCGTGACCAGATCGGCGGCGGGCGGGCCATCGGGACCGTCGACCTCGGGCTCCGTCCCCAGCACGAAGCAGGCGATGTCGTCGATCCGCCCTGCGCGCTTCGCCTTCCAGCGCGGCGCGACCCGCGCGCCCTTCGCGATCCGATCCGGCGAGCCCGCATCCACCGCATGCAGCAGCGGCGTCGTCGCGCCGTCGAGGCGGATGAACGCGAAGGCGAAGGGCTTCTGCAGCGGGTGCTGCGCGGACGGGCTCGGCACCCAGGTCCACGACTCGACCGTGCCGACCGGACCGACCTCGATCAGGTCGAGCCCGATGTCCGCGCCGGTCTGCGGATCCCATTCCATCGGCGGGACCAGCACGCGATCGCCGGTGCGGCTCCCGAGGATGCGCTTCTCGGTCAACGCCGTCATGAAGGTCGTCAGCAGCGGACCGAGCGAGCGGCGGTAGGGGAACGTGATGGTGTTTTCGACGAATCGGGTCACGTGGGCTCCTGCATCGTCCGGCCCCTCTTCCGGGCGCGGGCACCCATGCTGGCACAGACCGCCGGCGACGACGAGATGCCGCTGCGAACCCGATCGAAGACCGCGGACGCGGCAGGGCCGCCCATCGCGCGGGCAAGCGGGCGTGTCGGCTCGGGATCGTTCGGGATCGGGTCTGCGACGTCGAGCCGGGCCCGACACGCAGTCGCAGCGGCATAGCGATTGCACGAGCGGCGGTCGAACGCGAGCGGCGGAGCAGATCGCCGAACCCACCGCGCTCCAACAGGAGATGGATCCCATGGCCGAACCGACGACTCCGACCGACGCCGAGCTCGACGAATACATCCTCTTCACGCTCGGCATGCTGGGCATCGACATCTCGGTGCTTCCCGTGCTCGATCCCGACGCCCTCGTCGACCAGTCGGACGTGCTCTCGGCCTGCCGAAACCGCATCCGCCAGAACCTGCAGGTCCTCGAGTTCGAGCTCGATCCCCAGTACCACCTCGCGACCTACTACGCCTCGCCGCAGGCCGCATGGACCGCCCGCCGGTCGAAGTGAAGCCGGCCCGCATCCACCCATTCCCCTCCCGCACCGCGCCGATCGAATTCGGCAGGAGTCCAACCCGATGACCGACCTGAAGACCGACCTCCCCGATTCGAAGTCCGAAGAGCTCCCGAGCACCGACTACGAGACGCTCGACGCGCGCGTCGATCGCCGTGCCTTCATCGCGCGCATGGGTGCGCTCGGCGCGGCCGGCGTGGCGCTCGCGCAGCTGCCGCCCGTTCCGGCGCGGGCGGCGGGCTATTCGGGCTCGTCGCTTCCGAAGGTCGCCGTGCGGCCGGAGGTCTTCGCGGATCCGACCGAGGCGACGATCGCGGAGGCCACGACGCTGATCGCGCGCAAACAGCTGAAGCCCTCGGAGCTGACCGAGGCCTACCTCGAGCGCATCCGTCTCTACGACACCGACTACTGGCAGGCCTACTACACCGTGCTCGCGGACGAATCGCGCGCGATCGCCGCGAAGCTCGACCGCGCCTACAAGCCGGTCGGGCTGCTCCACGGCGTCTCGGTGCCCGTGAAGGACAACTTCTACACGAAGAACGTGCTGACGAGCGCGCAGTCGCTGATCTTCGCGGACTTCGTGCCCGACGTGGACGCGAGCGCGGTCGCGCGCATCAAGGCGGCCGGCGGGATCGTGCTCGGCAAGCTCCAGATGGGCCCGCTCGCGGGCGGCCGACCGCGCAACCCCGCGACCGGCGAGGTCACGACGCGCAACGCCTGGTCCCCGGACGACCCGGGACCGAGCCCGTCCGGATCCTCGGGCGGCTCGGGCTGCTGCACCGCGGCGCGCCTCGCGACCTGCTCGCTGGGGACCCAGACCGGCGGATCGATCACCGGCCCCGGACAATCGAACGGCCTGACCGCCCTCAAGCCGACCCACGGCCTCTGCTCGGTGTTCGGCGTGATCCCGCTGACGATCACCCGCGACCACATCGGCCCCCTCGCCCGCGACGCGATGGACGCCGCGATCGTGACGAGCGTGATCGCCGGGCCGGCACCAGAAGACCTTCGCACGCTCAATCTCCCGCGCCTCCCGAACCTGATCGGCGCGGCGACGCCGGTGGTCTGGAAGGGACGCGTCGCGCCGCGCTGGCGGCTCAAGGTCGGCGTACCGGCCGGCTTCGCCGACGGCACGTCGGCGACGGCGCTCGCCCGGACGGCGATGCTCGACGTGCTCGCCGACATCGGATACGAGATCGTGCCCGTGACGCTCCCCGACGAATACGTGCTGCTGAACGGCGGCGCCTTCAACGTCAGCAGCACCGAACGCGGCGAGATGGACTACCAATACCTGCGCGAAGACGTCCGCTTGTTCGGCGACCGTCTCACCGGCTGGGTCTCGGCGCTCTTCATCGACGGGCCGACCGCCAACAAGGGCCTGCGTTGTCGGCAGCGCGCCTACGATCTCGCCTACAGCGAGCTCTGGACCCAGTGCGACGTGATCTTCTCGACGACCGGCTTCGACGCCCTCGGCTTTCCCCTCTGCACGCTGCCGATCGGATTCGCGCCGAACGCCGCCGGCATCGAGCTGCCGATCTCGACGACGCTCGGGGGGCCGTCGTTCGGGGAGGAGAAGATCCTCTCGGTCATCGCGGCGTTCCAGGCGGCGACGAACTACCACCTCCGGCGGCCGCCGAACCCGACCATCGGCCTCGCCCGGGCGGGCGATCCGCGTGTGCCGCGCATCCGCATGAACGCGCGATCGGTGGACGCGGAGATCGAGGCAACGGCCCTGGCCTGAGGCATCGGCCTGAGACATCGCCCAGAGACATCGCCTTGAGGTCTCGGCCCGAGCCCGGCGCCCGACGCGGCGGCCGAGCGCTCGGCCGACCGCGATCCGGCCGAAGCAGGCCAGAACAGGCGGGAACAGGCCGGAGCGGCCGGGCGGAGCCTCGCTCGCGGGCGGGTCTCGGCCGCGGCATTGCAACGACCAGCACCCCCGGAGCGGCGGACCCGCCGAACCCATCAAATGTGGTATCAAGGACCCGTCTAGGGCATGACGAGGGGATCCGCGCTGGGGAGATCTCCGGAGATCCGGCGTCGTCGAGGCGCCCATGCACGGCAGGCCCTTCAGGCTGGAGCACGATGTTGACTTCGACGATCGTCGATCGGATACCAGTCACTTCCGCCGCCGGGCTTCGTCGCCGCACCGCCTCCGGTTCGCTCGCGCTTCTGCTCGCGTGGGGCGTCCTGTCCGCTTCCGCTTCCGCCCGCGCCGACTGCTCCCTCACCTCGGTCGGCATCCCGCCGCTCTCCGACAACGCGGCCGGTTTCTACCGCGGATTCCCGGGCGGCCTCTATCCCGGCGGCTTCAGCACGGCGCCTCCGGAACATCTCGCTCGTGCCGTGACCCGGGCCGGCGAGGTCGAGCCCCTCGACGCGAACGGCGCGCCGTCCGCCGCGGGCCAGATCGTCTTCGTCTCGGTCGGCATGTCGAATACACGCTCGGCCTTCAACGGCTTCGTCGATCTCTGGGAGGCCGACGCCGCGCGCAATCCCCGGCTGCTCGTCGTCAACGGCGCGCAGGACACCCAGACCGCCGCCGATTGGATGGACGCCGATGCACCGACCTGGGGCGTCCTCGACGCCCTCATCGGATCCGCCGGCGGAACGCCGCAGCAGGTCCAGGTCGCGTGGGTCAAGCTGACCGACGATTTTCCAGCGGCGAACGGCGAGTTCCCGGCGCATGCCGAGCTGCTGCAATCGCGCCTCGAAGCGGTCGCCCGCAGCCTGCTCGTCCGCTTCCCGAACCTGAAGATCGCCTGGTTCTCCTCGCGCACGCGCGCCTACACCGACGAAGCGAACGCCCTCAGCCCCGAGCCCTACGCCTACGAATCCGGCTTCTCGGTGCGCTGGATGATCGAGAAGCAGCTCGCGGGCGATGCGAGCCTCGAGTTCGATCCCGCCCGCGGTGCCGTCGTCGCGCCGCTGCTGCTCTGGGGCCCCTATCTCTGGATCGACGGCACCGTGCCGCGTTCGGACGGACTGCAATGGCTCTGCAACGACCTCGCCCCGGTCGATTTCATCCATCCTTCGAACAACGGCGTCGCGAAGGTCGGCGCGCAGCTGTACTCGTTCTTCAAATCCCATCCGGCGGCGACGCCCTGGGCGCTCGATCCGGTCGCGATCGGGAGTCGGCCCACCTGCAGCGTGAGTGCGACGCCCGCCTCGGGCGATGCCCCCCTGGCGGTGGATTTGCGCGCGAATGCGAACGACGCCGACGGAAGCGTCGTGGAATGGGCCTGGAGCTTCGGCGACGGCACCGGCTCGCTCGCCGCCGCGCCGAGCAAGATCTTCCCGGCCGAGGACGCCTACCCGATCCACCTCACGGTCACGGACGACGAAGGCGACACGGGCGCGTGTGAGGCGGTGATCCAGGTGCCCGAGGCCGCTCGGCTGATCGGCGGGCTCGCGGCGCTCGCGACGACGCTCGGCGCGATCGCCGTGCGGCGCCGATTCCCGGATCAGACCGCGCGGCGATAGGCCGCGAGGATCGGCTCGAGCTCCGCCGGCGTCGCGCCGTGCAGGATCACGCCGTCGCAGCCGAGCGCCCGCTGCTGGCGGATCGCCAGCGCGCAGCGCTCCGGGCTTCCGGTCGCCGCGTACGAGAGCCACTGCTCGGGGATCAGGGTCGCGATGTGCTCGAGCTGCTCGGTCGTCGCGTGGACGTCGATGCCGCCGCGGAAGGTCGCGATCATCGGATCCGCGCGGAAGCGCTCCAGCACCTTCGGATCCCAGTCGTTGGTCCGCACGAGCAGGTCGCCGTAGCCCTGCAGATAGGTCGCGAGCCGCCCGACGGATTTCATGAGGCGGCGATCCTCGGGGATGTGGTCCCCGATCGTCGCGAAGCACGACCAGACCTTCACGCTCGCCGGATCGCGCCCCGCCTTCTCGGCCGCCTCCTTCACGATCCGCACGGCGCGCGCCGTCGTCTCGTCGGTGAAGTAGGTATGCAGCACGACCTCGTCGAAGCAGCGGCCCGCGAGCGCGAGGGAGTTCGGCCCGAAGGCGCAGAGCAGCAGCGGAACCTCGTCCGCGACGTTCGGCCCGAGCTGGAGATACGGAAACGAGCCGACGGGCCCGCTGTGGCCGATCACCGCCTCGCCGCGCAGCAGCCGACGCGTCAGATTCGCGAAGTCCTCGAGCTGGGCCGTCGTGATCTGCCCGATGCCATAGGCCTTCTGCATGGCGGCGATGCCGCGGCCGATGCCGAGCACGAAGCGGCCACCGGTCAGGCCGTGCATCGTCAGGGCATAGCCCGCCGTCACGATCGGATGACGCGTGTTGTGGTTGGTCGCGGCGGTCGCGATCCGGATCGAGCGCGTGACGGCGCCCGCCGCTCCCGAGATCGTCCCGATCTCCTTGCCGTTGTACCGCTCCGAGAGAAACGCCGTCCCGAACCCGAGCGCCTCCCCCTGCTGCAGCTCCTCGATCAGATCCCGCGGCGACTTCGGCTGCCCCGCCAACGCATAGAATCCCAGCTCGGGGTTCACGACCGCCATCGATCCATCTCCTTCAAGACGAGCCATCGAAACCAACGCCCGCCGCACCCATCGTATCCACCACACGCCCCCGAGCCCAGCACGACCCACCCCGATCCATCCAGGACGCAGGATGCAGGATGGATCGGCCCCGACGCCCGAGCGTCCCGGACGAGCTGTGCGGGGTGAGATGTAATGGACGCACGCGCAGCACGGCGACGGACGCGCCGGCGAGCCTCGACGCGTGCGTCCGAGCCACGAACCCCGCGCAGCTCGTCCGGGGCGCACGGCACGGCGCCCGCTCCCTCTGGCGACCTAACGCCGAAGCAGCTGCGTCGAGACTCCCGAAAGCTCGCGCGCCACGGGCGCATAGAGCGCTTCCTGGCGCAGGCAGCGGCGCTGGAAGAGCTGCATCAGCTCCGCCTCGTGCTTCGCGCCCTGCTCGAGCACGAACCGCTCGAGCTCGGCCTCGCGGTCGAGGGGCTTCGTCTGGCGCCCGAGCAGGCGATCGATCTCGACCGCCTCCTCCGCTTCCATCTGCGGCCCCATCGACTCGACGCGCGAGAGATAGGTCGCGTTGCGCCAGGTCGTGTCGAGCTCGTAGCGCTTGAAGCCCTCCTCGGCGGACCGCAGCTCGCCGAGCTTCGCGACGAGCAGATCGTGGGCGCTCGCATAACGCGATCGGGTGGGCTCGGGGATCGCCGGGCTCGGCAGGTCGATTCCCATCGAGTTCGCCATCACCTCGATGCAGGCCCGCGACCAGACCCAGTACCAGCCGAGGTACTGGACGAGATCGACCGTCGGGGGCGGCTCGGCGACGAGCGGCGCGCAGGTGAACGGGGTCGCCAGGTTGAAACGGACGGTGTGGTAGTCGATCACCGAGAACGGGATCCGGCTCCCGGTGCGCTCGAAATAACGCTCGTAGGCGGGCAGCAGATCGCCCATCGGCTCGGCGAGATCGCGGCCGCGCAGGCCGGCGAGATCGGCGGCGGGATCCCCGATGTGGGCGAGCTCCATGTCGATGAAGGTCGTGACGCGGCCGTTCTCGAACAGGAACTGGCCGGTATCGCCCTGGAGGCAGGCGAGCTCGTAGCGATCCTCGGGCACGTTGCGCCGCAGCCAGTCGTTCACGAACTCGATCAGCGGCTCGGGCCGCTTCTTGCCCTTGCGGTACGAGCGCTCCCAGCGATCGAGGTCGGAGAGGCCGAGGGCTCGCGCGTCGCGCGGCCGCTCGTAGCCGATCTCCTCGAAGCGCTTGGGGTCGATGCGATGGAGATCCGCGAGCAGATCCATGAAATGATCGAGCACCGCTTTGCGCTCGGCCTCGTCCTTCGCCGTCGAGAGATCCGGGCGCCCCGGCATCTTGTCCATCACGATGACCTTCGGATCGGGGCAGACGCCGTAGATGTGCGGCGCCGGCAGGCCCTCGGCCTCCATGACCTGGAAGACCTTCGCCTCCTGCTCGAAGGGATAGACGCCGTGGTCGAGGGCGCCGCGCTCGCCGCGCAGATAGAGCGGGATCGATCGCCCGTCCTTCTCCGCCTCGCAGTAGTAGGCGGGGCGCCAGCGTGGCTGACGTTCGAAGGATTGGATGCGGAGGCCGAGCTCGCGCTCGATCCAGTCGAAGGCGCGCAGCCATTCGGGCTCGAGCTTCGAGCGGTCGGTCTCCCAGGCATTCGTGCGGGCGTCGATTTTTCGCGTCATGGCGAGAGGCTAGACGAATCGGGCGGGGCTGCATCTCCGGCCGCCGGCGGCCGCATCGGCGGGATTTCCTATGCCATACTGCGCCGCCGGAACGAGCGGCCCGGCGATCCGCGGGTCGCGCCAGCGCGCGGGCATCCTTCCGACGCCGAGAACGGGGAGATCGCATGACGACGGGCAGACCGGCGAGCGGAGCGGAGTCTCGCGGCGGCGACGCCCCCGCCCCGGGCGCAGAAGCCGGCCCCGGCGCCACGACGGCGCGGACGCCCCCGCCGATCGAGGCCTGGGCGGACGCCCGAACGTCGCTGCTCGCGGCGGCGGAGCTCGCCTGGGCCTGGCACGGCCATCTGACCCGCAAGGGCCGCCCGACCTCCTATCTCTCCCATCTGCTCGCCGTCGAGGGCCTCGTGATCGAGAGCGGCGGCGGGCCCGAGGAGGCGATCGCCGCCCTGCTCCACGACGCACTCGAAGACGTCCCCGACCGTCTCGCGCGCAGCGAGCGGGAGGTCGAGATCCGCGAGCGTTTCGGCGAGCCGGTCCTGCGAATCGTGCTCGACTGCACGGATACGCTCCCCGACGAGACGGGCGAGGACAAACGCCCCTGGCGCGAACGCAAGCAGCGCTTCCTCGCGCGGCTCGCGCAGGCACCGCCGGCGAGCCGCCTCGTCGTCGCCTGCGACAAGCGCCACAACCTCGGCGACCTCGTCTGGGATCTCCACCACGAAGGCCCGCCGACCTTCGCCCGCTTCAACGCCGGCCCATCCGAGCAGCTCTGGTATTTCGAGAGCGTGATCGCGATCTGCCGCGACGTCCTGCCGGCCCGGCTGCTGCTCGAGCTCGAGCGGCTCGTCGCCGACCTGCGCGCGCTCGCTCCGGCGCTGCCCGCCGAGGCCGGCGAAGCGATCCGAGACGGCACGCCGAAGCGAGGCGGAGAGCGCACGAGAGAAACGAAGAACCATCCGGAGTCCGAGCGTGGCTGAGTCCGAGCAGGCAAACGTCTACCCCCCGCCGCATCACATCGTCCGGGACCTGCAGGTGCGGGTCGATCGCGGCCATCACGTCGGAAGCGACGGAAGCGACGAAAGCGCCTGGGCCATCCGGCTTCCGATCGTGCCGGCGATCGCGGACGCGACGGGCCGCGCGCGGATCGGCGTCGCCGCGATCATCGCCGACATGATCGCGGGACAGACAGCGATCCGGGAGGTCTCGCCCGCCTGGATCGCGACGTCGAATCTCGCGCTGCAGGTCGGTGAGCTCCCGAGCTCGGGCCTGCTGGTCGGGCATCCGAAGGTGCTGCGCAAAGGCGCGACGACGATCGTGATCGAGGTGCGCCTCGATCATCATGCGAGCCTGGCGGGCACGGACGATCCGGACGCGGCAGCGCAGACGGTCGGCCTCTCGACCCTCGGTTTCGCGATCCTTCCGCGCCGCAACGCGCTGCAGGCCGAGCTGCACCGCTCGCGGGAGACCGGCGAGGACACGGTCTACGCTCCGGCTGGCGCGGGCTTCGCGAAGCCGCTGCTCGAGGCGATCGGCGTGCGCTGGACCAGCGCGGCGCCGGGCGAGCTCGGCGCGGGCACCTGCTCGGCCGAGGTCGACCTCGATCCCTATCTCCAGAATACGCTCGGCGCGCTGCAGGGCGGTGTCGTCGCGATCCTGGCCGAGGCGGCGGCGGAGCGGCTCGCCGCGACGGTATTCGGTGCCGGCGTGCGCGTCCGGGGCCTCGAGCTCCAATACCTGAAGCTCGGCCGCAAGGGACCGATCTGCGCCCGTGCCCGGGAATTCGCGCGAACGGCAGCCGGCCTGATCGCGCGCGTCGAGCTCGTCGATCGCGGCGATGGCGATGCGCTGCTCACGGTCGCGACGGTATGGACCGAGCGGGCGGCGCCGGCGGCGCGTCCCGGCTGATCCGCGCGAGCCGGCCGCTCCCGGCGAGGACCTCGAAGGCGGCGTCCCTCCGGCAGCGGGCGGAGCGGCTCTTCACGGAATCGCTGAACCAGAACTCGGCGAGCACGCGCTCGGGCGTCAGCTCGAGGATCAGGAAGCCGTTCTCGTCGATGTTCGAATAACGAACGTGCGGCGCCGGCGGCGTATTCTCGACGAGCTCGCGCGCCTTCGGATGGCTGCCGAAGGGCGAAGAGCTGACGGCGGGCGCGACGAACTCGACGACGCCGGAACGTCGCTCGCCCACCGATGCGAGCTCTTCGGCTGCGGGCGCATCGCTCGCGAGCGCCGGGATCTCGAGGGCCCAGGCGCTGTGGACGTCGCCCGAGAGGATGACGACGTCGTCGATCTGCTCGCGCTCGAGATGCGCGAGGAGCCGCCGGCGGCTCTCGCGGTAGCCGTCCCAGGCATCGGGGTTGAACTCGCCGAAGACGCCGCGCATCGGGGCGAAGACGACCTGTTGTCCGACGACGCGCCAGCGTGTCCCGGCCCGCATCGACGCCGAGAGCTGCGCCTCGAGCCAGGCCGCCTGGTCGGCTCCGAGCAGGCTGCGCGCGGGATCCGACGCGCCGGCGTGATCCTGCCCGCCGACCCGCGCGTCGCGCCCGTGCAGCCGGGTGTCGAGCATGACGAGATCGACGAGCCCGCCGATCCGGAAGCTCCGGAACAGGCCGTCGGGCAGATCGCGGATCGGCATCCATTCGTGATAGGCGCGGATCGCGGCGAGGCGCCGCGCGTTCCAATCGCCCTCTTCGGCGGAATGATTCTGGGCACCGCCGGCCCAGGCGTCGTTGGCGCTCTCGTGATCGTCCCAGACGGTGATCCAGGGCAGGCGGGCATGGGCCGCCTGGAGGTCGGGATCGGATTTGTAGAGGGCGTGCCGGCGCCGGTAGTCCTCGAGCGACACGATCTCGTGGGGCGGATCCGGCAGGCGGCCGAGGGCGGTGCCGTCGCCGTAGCCCGAATTGCCGTACTCGTAGAGGTAGTCGCCGAGGTGGACGACGAGATCGAGATCGTCCCGCTGCGCGATGCAGGCATAGGCGTTGAAGAAGCCGTGGGGATGATTCGAGCAGGAGACGACCGCGAACCTCGCCTTCGCGGCGGCGTCGCCCGCGAGTGTCTTCGTCCGGCCGACCGGCGAAGCGATGCCGGCGACTACGAAGCCGTAGGAGTAGTCACGTCCGGGCTCGAGCCCCGCGGCGTCGACCTTCACGGTGAAGTCCCGCTCCGGAAGGGCGTGGAGGAAGCCGCCGGCGACGACGTGCTTCGCCTCGGGATCCTGCGCGATCCACCAATCCACGCGCATCGAAGCGTGCAGACCGCTCGCTTCGGGCGAGACGCGCGTCCAGAGGATCACGCGATCGGTGAGCGGATCTCCGCTCGCGACCCCATGGCGGAACGGGCTCTCGCCCGGCGCGCGCGGCGCCGCGCCCGGATGCGAGAGCGGCTGCAGCGCACAGCCGGACGCCCCGCCGAGGGCGACCGCAGCGCCGCCGACGAGGCCGCTCCGCAGGAATCGCCGTCGGCCGATCGCCACCGGCCGCTTCTCAGGCCCGGCGCAGCTTGTAGTGGATCGGCAGCCGCTTCACGCCGCCGACCAGCCCCGAATGCAGCCGGTCGACCTTGCCCGTCAGCTCGATCTCGTCGATGCGCGGCAGCAGGTGGCGATAGGCGACCACCATCTCGAGCCGCGCGAGATGCGCGCCCAGACAGAAATGCTCGCCGACGCCGAAGCCGATGTGGCGGTTGGGATGCCGGTCGATCTTGAACGCGTACGGATCCTCGAAGACCTCTTCGTCGCGGTTCGCCGAGGGATAGAAGAGCGCGACCGAGTCGCCCTTGCGGATCACCTTGTCGCGCAGCGGATAGTCCTGCGTCGCGGTCCGGCCGAAATGGATGATCGGCGAGGTCCAGCGCACGACCTCTTCCACCGCCGAGTCGAGCAGCTTCATGTCCTTCTGCAGCCGGCGCAGCTCGTGCTGGTTCTCGATGAAGGCGAGCATGCCGCCGGTCGTGCCGTTGCGCGTCGTCTCGTTGCCCGCGATGACGATGATGAAGCACCAGGTCAGCACTTCCATGTCGTTCAGCGGCCGGCCCTGATACTCCGACTGGATGAAGGCCGTGATGAGATCGTCTTCGGGCTTCTTGCGCCGCTCGGCGACGAGCTTCGAGAAGTAGCCGAAGAGCTCGATCTGGGCGCGCTGCGCGGTCGCGCGCGCGTCCTGGCCCTCGATCTGGTATTCGGGATCGCCGGCGCCGAGGGTCTGGTTCGTCCAGTCGAAGAGCATCGGCCAATCCGGCTCCGGAACGCCCAGCAGCCAGCCGATCACCGCGATCGGCAGCGGCGCCGAGACCTCGGTGACGAAATCGCAATTCCCCTCGTCGCCGCGCTCGTAGAGCTTCTCGACGATCTCGCGGCCGATGCGCTCGATCGGCTCGTGGATCTTCTTGAGCATGCGCGGCGTGAAGCGGCGGCTGATCATCTGGCGGAAGTCGCCGTGCATCGGCGGATCCATCTGGATCAGCGTCGGGGGCATGTCGCGCACCTCTTCCTCGAGATGCTGGATGACGAGGCGCGGGCCGGAGAGGAAGATGTCGGGGCGCTTGCCGATCTCGGTGATGTCGGCGTGCTTCGTGATCGCCCAGTAGTCGACGGCGTTGCCGGGCTGCGTCTGCCAGGAGACGGGCTCTTCGCGCCGAAGGCGCGCCCAGATCGAATGGGGATAGCCGTGCTGCGCGTAGTCCTCGGGATGAACGAGGCGGAAATCGGCGGGGACGGGATTCGGGCTGGCGACCATCTTCGCGGTTCCTCAATCGGTTGGATCGCGGGCCGGGCGCGCTCATCGCGGAGCGCGAGCGGACCTCGATCGGGGGGTACGGGGCGCGAGTCGACGCTGGGCGGCCGAAGGCTGCCGGGGCGCATTGTCACCGAACGAACGATCGTTCGTCAAGGTCCGCCCTTCGGATCGGGCAGCGGCGCCGCGGCTGGCGCGTCGTCGGCCGACTCGGCCGCACCGGCGGAAGGCGGGTGGACCTGGCCGACGATCTCCTCCCGCATCGGCGCGAGCCGCGCGAGCACGCGATTCTGGACCGGCGTCGGGATCCGAAGCGCCTCCATCGCCCGCCAGAGATCTTCGACGACGGCGTTGAATTCCCGCTGCGTGATCGCCATGCCGCGATGGACCTCGGGCATCGCCTCGCCCTCGTAGCGACACGGCCCGTCGAAGGTCTGGCAGAGATGCAGCGTCAGCTGGGCGCGGAAGCGCTTCACGTCGGCCCCCCGGAAATGCGGCGCCGCGTCCGGATCGACGGCGAGCTCGCGCAGGAAACGGTCGACCAATGCATCGAGACCCGCCTCGCCGCCGAGCTGCGCGTAGAGCGGCCGGCGATCGAGCTGGGGCGCGGCGCAGGCGACGGCGACGAGGAGCAGAGCGAACATCGACGCGGCGACGGGCTGTCGGCAGGCGCGGCGGCGCGGCGGCTGGAGGGCAGTCCGGCGTTCGACCCGCATCAGAAGCTCCCCTGGATCGAGAGGTAGGCGCCGTCCTGCTTGCCGAGGCCCGCGACGTCGCCGAGCCGGGCATAGGCCGCCACCAGCTTGAAATGCCGGCTCGGCACGACGGCGAGGAACACGTCCTGCCAGGGATCCTCGTCCGCGACCCGCAGGTTCTTCGATTTCTGGCGGAAGTCGTATCCGATCGCGACGCGCCGCGTGAGGAAGACCGCCGCCGTCCCCTCGAACTGGAATTGATAGTTGTCGCGTCCGGGACCGCCGAAGCCGAGCAGGCCGATCTCGTTGGCCTTCGATGCGCGCACGACGCCGTTCAGCAGCACGTTGTGGCCGAAGAATCCGCCCAGGAAGAGCCGCGACACGCCGGCGTAGAGATCGACTCCGAAATCGTCGTCGGCACCGACGGCCTTCGGGACGTCGAAGTCGAGCATGTGCTTGAACTGCGCGCCGAAGGCGATCGCCGGCACGCGGCCGTAGACGAGATCACCCGCCAGGCGGACCTTGAGACCGAAGACGTTCTGGCGGAGATCCTCGTCCAGCGGACGGACCTCGAGGATCTGATGGGCGAACGAGAGCTCGACGCGATCCCAGAACCCGGCCGCGATGCCGAAGCTCGCGAGCCGCAGCTCGTCGACGAAGACGCCCGTCGCGAAGCCCGAGCCGCCGATCTCGTCGCGCGTCTCCGTGCCGGCGATGACCGCCCAGGGCACGATGCCGCTGCCGGCCGAGCCCTCGATCTGGGTCGCCCCGTCGGTCGCGAGCAGCCGCCCGCCGGCCCGCGCCGCAACGGCGCCGAAGAGCGAGAGCGCGATGACCGCCGCTGCGGCGCCGCACAAGATGCCTCCGCGAGCCCCACGCTCACGCATCGATGCCCTCCTTCGCGAAACGATCCAGCCAGGCGAGGAAGTCCGCGGGCGGCATCGGCCGGCCGAGGAAATAGCCCTGGGCGACGTCGCATCCGTACTGCGCGAGCAGGTTCCAGCTCGTGCGATCCTCGACGCCCTCGGCGACGACGTGGAGGCCGAGGCTATGCGCCATCTCGACCGTGGTCCGGACGATCACCGCGTTCGCCGTTCCCGCCCGCAGCCCGCGCACGAAGGCCTGGTCGATCTTGAGCTCGTCGCAGGGCAGCGTCTGCAGCTGGGCGAGCGAGGAATGCCCCGTTCCGAAATCGTCGATCGCGATCCCGACGCCGAGGTCCCGAACCCGGGCGAGCAGCTCCGAGACGCGCTCGGGATCGGTCATGACCACGCTCTCGGTCACCTCGATCCGCAGATGCGAAGGCTGCGCGCCGTGCTCGCGCAGCACCGCCGCGATCCGATCCGGCAGCGACTCCGTGGCCGCGTCGTCGGCCGAGAGATTGATGCTCAGCTGGAGGTCGATCCCGCGTGTCGACCAGAGCGCGGCCTGCTGGACCGCCCGGTTCAGCACCCATTCCGAGATCTTCCCGATCAGGCCCGCCTGCTCGGCGATGCCGATGAACTCCTGGGGGTTCATCTGGCCCATCTTCGCGTGGCGCCAGCGGATCAGCGCCTCGGCCCCGATCACCCGCGCCGAGCGCAGCGAGACCTTCGGCTGGTAGTAGAGCTCGAGATCGCCGGCCTCGAGCGCCCGCTCGAGCTCGATCAGGATTCCGACACGGCGGTGGTTCGACTCCTCGAGGCCGGGCACATAACAGGCGCGGTCCACCCGATCGGCCTTGGCGAGCGCGACCGCCATCTCGGCGCGGCGCATCAGGACCTCGGGATCGCCGCCGTCCTTCGGTGCGAAGGCGAGCCCGGCGCGGAAGCGCGGAACGAGACTCGCGCCGCGCACGTCGTGCGGGGCCTCGAGGTCGGCGACGAGCCGGTCGACGGTGCGGGCGATGTGATGCTCGTCGTCGCCCTCGACGACGATCAGGAACTCGTCGCCGCCGACCCGCGACGCCCAGGCGACCGCCTCCGAATCGCGCAGGCGATCGGCGCTGCCGATCAGGATCTCGTCGCCGATCGCATTGCCGAGGTTGTCGTTGACGTCCTTCAAGCGGACGAGATCGAGCAGGATCACGACGAAGCGCGCGCCGCGCCCGAGCCGCGCCGCCAGCTCGGCTTCGACGGCGTTGCGGTTCGGCAGGCCGGTCAGCCGGTCGTGGCGGGTGTCGTGGAGGATGCGGCGCTCGCGTTCGCCGAGGGCCTGCTGCATGACGCGGAACGATTCCGCCAGCCGGCCGATCTCGTCGCGGCGGGCGGCGACGGCGACGGGCGCCTGGAGATCGCCCGAGCTGATCGCCGCGGCCGCGCGGGCGAGGGCGCCGATCGGCTGGGTGAGGCGACGGGCCGTGAGGAGCGCGGCGGCGAGCGCGAGCACGAGGCCCGCCCCGAAGAAGCGGAGCAGATCGGTGCGCTGGGCTCGATAGGCCGCGAGGGCCGCCTCGCGCGAGGTCTGGAGCACGGCACCGGTCCGCGCGCGGTCGCCGGAGCCGACGGCGACCGCCAGGGAGAACCAGCGCTCGTCCTCGGCGACGGAAGCCGGCGGAGGCGAGTCGACGACGCGCCGGGCGAGCCGCTCGGCGAGCGCCGCCTGATCCGCGGGCGGCAGCGTCGACTCGAGCTGGACCCCGCCTTCGCGACCCCGCGTCGACCAGAACGAGACCTCGAGGCCCGTGAGCTGGCGCAGATCGCTCGCGAGCTCCCGATCGAGCTCGAATCCCATTCCAATCCATCCGACCAGGATGGGCGCCTTCACCGGCGCCAGCACGATCTGATGGGGATGCCCCGAGACGAAGCCGATGCCCGCGGCGCGGCCCGTCTGCCTGGCCTGATCGAGCAGTCGGCGCAGATCTTCGTCCGCGACCTCGATCTCGACACCGATCGGCGTCACCGCACCGAGGCTCCCGTCGAGATCGATCAGGAACGCGAGGTCCGCGCGGATGCGCGCGCCGTGGTTCTCGAGGGCCGAGGAGACCGTGGCGCGATCCTCCGTCGCGACCGCGCGCCGCAGGGCGAAGTCGCCCGCCAGTGTCGCCACGTTCGCGACCAGCTGGCGCTCGCGCTCGCCGACGAGCCGCTCGAAGACGCGACCGCCGGCCTCGAGCTGGGCCTGCGCGTGGGACTCGGCTTCGTGGCGCGTACGTTCGAGGACGACGAAGCTCGTCGCCGCCTGCAATCCGACGATCACGAGCAGCAGCGTCGCGAGGAAGCGGATGCGCAGGCCGAAGTCGCTCATCGCGAGCCCGCTCCGAACAGGGATTGAAGGGGATCGACCTCCGGGCGCGCCGGCGGTCGGCCGGGCGGGCTCTCGCCCAGCGCGATCACGAGGGGCGCCGCGGCGGGGAGCTCGATCTCCCGGGAGACGACGAGTCCTTCCGCGAGCCGCGGATGCCGCAGCTCGAGCCGGTAGCGGCCGGCGGGCACGTCCGGGATCAGGGCCGCGCCCCGCGCGTCGCTGACCGCGAAATGCGGCGATTCGAGGACGTAGACGAAGCCGAGCATGTGGTCGTGGATGTTGCAGCCGAGGACCACGAGGCCGGGCGCGTCGAAGGTGATCGGCGGCGCCTCGAAGCCGCGGTAGAGCCGCACCTCGAAGGTCTTGGCGGCGGAGAAGGAATAGATGCTATGCCGGACCTGATCACTGTTCGGGAAGTCGACGACCGTACCGACCGCCACGGCGAGCACATGGGGGACGAAGGCGAGGCCCTGCTGATCCATCGTCGCGCGCGGAGGCTTCGCGCGGGAGATGCCTTCGCGGGCTCCGGAGACGGGGACGAGCGAGACGACGGCATCCTCGACGGGCGCCTGATCGGGCCCTTCGATGCGCGCCTCGAAAGCCGCCGCAATCGCTGCGCGATCGGCCCTCGCCCCCTCCGCGAAGAATCCGGAAGCCGCGACGCACGCGAGCAATAAGAAGACGGAGGAGGAGGCGAGACGTTTCGCCCCACGCACCCCGCGCGCCACCCGCGCCCCGGAGCCGCGCCGCCCGCGAGCCGGGGCCGGGCCATGCGCCGCACGGATCGCAGCGGCGCGCCCGGCGAACGGGTCCAGCCCATTGCAGATCCCGCGCCGATCTCCGTGCTCCGCCTCGTGAATCGCCATGGGCGACTCGTCGGCGGGGGCGGCGCCGGTCTTGAGCGGGGGCGGCGCGGTTCCAGTCGCCCCCGCTCGCCTCGGATGCCGACCCGGGGCGGAATCCAGACGGTGTGCCCGATCTGGCCCGTCCCGGTCCGGCTCAGCTCGGGTCGGGCTTCGGGGTCTCCGGCCCGCTCTCGGGCAGCTCCGGCTTCGCGATGTAGGTCGCGTCGGCCTCGCCGGTCAGCGCGCCGAGGAAGGCCACGAGGTCCGCGATCTGGGCGGGCTCGAGGGTCAGGCCGACCTGGTGGTAGGCCATCAGGCGAACCACCTCGTCGAGGGACGTGAGCGAGCCGTCGTGGAACCAGGGGCCGGTCTTCGCGACGTTGCGCAGCGACGGGACCTTGAACACGTGCCGATCGGCGGGATCGCCCGTGACCTTCTCGCGACCCGGATCGCCCGGCTTCTCCGGATCGGTGTAATAGGGGAAGACGAAGCCGAGCTTGCGGTACATCTGGCCGCCGAGGGCGGGGCCGTTGTGGCAGGAATTGCAGCCGACGTTGAAGAAGGTCTCGAGACCGCGCCTCTCCTGCTCGGAGAGCGCGGTGAGATCGCCGCCGAGGAAGGCGTCGAGGCGATCGCGGGTCACGAGATTGCGCTCGAAGGCACCGATCGCGCGGGCCATGTTCTCGTAGCTCACGGGATCGGCCTCTCCGGGAAACGCCGCGGCGAAGGCTTCGACATAGCCCGGGATCGATTCGAGCACCGCCTCGACGTCCTGCTCGCTGAGCGAGGCCATCTCGACGGGATTCAGGATCGGCCCCTTGGCCTGCGCCTCGACGTCGGCGGCACGGCCGTCCCAGAACTGTGCGATGTGCAGCGCGGCGTTGTAGACGGTCGGCGAGTTCCGGTCGCCGCGAGCGCCTTTGTGGCCCGGCGAGGTCGGCTCGCCGTCGACGCCGAAGTTGTCGAGCTGGTGGCAGGAATTGCAGGAGAGGTCGTGGTTCTTCGAGAGGCGCGTCTCGTAGTAGAGCATCCGGCCGAGATCGACCTTCGCCGGCGTCGCCTCGTTGGCCGGGTTCGGCATCGATGCGGGCAGCGGCTGGAGCATGGACTTCGCCTTCTCGGCGAGCGCGACGACCGCGGGATCCGCCGCCGGTGCCTGCGCGGCGGGCGCCTCCGGAGCGGCGGCCGGTTCGACTGCCGCTTCGTCCGCCTGCTCGTTCGAGCAGCCCGAGAGCGCGATTCCGCTCGCGAACAGCCCCCACGCGAGGGCCGTACCCGCGCGCCCGATCCAAGACCGTCCCCGACCTCTCCGCTCCCGTCGCTCGATTCGATCCATTCGTCCCCTCTCCCGGTGCTCTATTCGTTGCGCTTTCATTTCACTTCCATTGCTCGACCGTGGCTCGCCCCGGGCGATACCCGCACGGCAATCTAGATTCGGGCGCGCTTCGAGTCACCCCTCTGCACGCTTCGAACGACTCGAATCGATCCGCCGAGCGTCGGCGCCCCGGCGAATCGCTGCCTCCGACTCCACTTCCCACGTCGTTCGGACACGCCGTTCATGGCGACCGAAAACAGCGTGTGCTTCCCTACGCCCATGCTGGATCCGCGTCTACTCGAGGAGCGCCGCGACGAGATCGTCGAGAGCTGTCGTGCTCGTCGCTTCCCCGCCGACGTCGATGCGACGATCGCGCTCCATCGACACGCCAATACCCTGCGCACGGCTCTCAACGAAAGCAACCGGCTGCGCAACGAACATCAGAAATCGGGCAAGCAGAAGCTCGATCCGGCCGCCCGCGAAGCCCATACCGCCGAAGGCCGACGCCTGAAGGACGAGGTCGCCGCCCAGGAAGAGGCGCTTCGCCTCGCCGAGGCCGAGCTCGAGACGGCGCTGCGCGCGCTTCCGAACTTCCTCCATCCCGAGTCGCCGCGCGGTGACGAGTCGGACTTCGCGGTCCTCGAGACCGCGGGCCAGCCCCGCGCCTTCGACTTCCCGCCGAAGGATCATCTCGCCCTGGCGAGCGCCCTCGACCTCGTCGATTTCGAGCGGGCGGCGGCGGTGGCGGGCCAGAAATTCTATTTCCTGAAGCGCGAGGCAGCGCTGCTCGAGCTCGCGCTCCAGCGCTTCGCCCTCGACCAGATCCTGCCCGAGGGCTTCGTTCCGATCGTCACGCCCGACCTCGCACGACCCGACGTGATCGAGGCGCTCGGCTTCAGCCCGCGCGGCGAAGAGAGCCAGATCTACTCCATCGCGGGCCACGACCTCTGCCTGATCGGCACCGCCGAGATCACCCTCGGCGGCATGTACGCCGACTCGATCTTCTCCGAAGACGAGCTGCCGCTGAAGCTCGCCGGCGTCTCCCATTGCTTCCGGACGGAGGCGGGCGCCCACGGCCGAGAGAGCCGCGGGCTCTACCGCGTGCACCAGTTCAGCAAGGTCGAGATGTTCGTCTTCTGCCGGCCGGAGGACTCCGAGGCCCAGCACCGGGAGCTGCTCCGCCTCGAACGCAAGATCTTCGACGCCCTCGAGATCCCCTATCGCGTGATCGACATCGCGAGCGCCGATCTCGGCGCACCCGCCTATCGAAAATTCGACCTCGAGGCCTGGATGCCCGGCCGCGGCGACGGCGGCGACTGGGGCGAGATCACGAGCACCTCGAATTGCACCGACTTCCAGGCCCGGCGCCTCAAAGTCCGCTTCCGTCGCAGCACCGACGGCGAAGGGGGCGGCGCCGGCAAGAAGAACGAGCTCGTCCATACGCTCAACGGAACGGCGATCTCCAACGCCCGCGCGATCGTGGCGCTGCTCGAGAACCACCAGCAGAAGGACGGGAGCATTCGCATTCCCGCGGCCCTCGTCCCCTACCTGGGAACGGATCGCATCGGCCCGCGTTAGTCGGCCGATGCGATCCGGGAGCTCCCGATGCGAGGCGACTCCCCGTCCGCTCCTTCTGGTCCGTCCGGCCCGCCCCCGCGCTTCGTTCTCGGCACCGCCGGCCACATCGACCACGGCAAGACGGCCCTCGTCCGCGCCCTGACCGGCCAGGACACCGATCGCCTGCCCGAAGAGAAGGCGCGCGGCATCACGATCGAGCTCGGCTTCGCGAACCTCGACCTCGCGGACGGCGTGCGGCTCGCGGTCGTCGACGTGCCGGGCCACGAGCGCTTCGTGCGCACGATGGTCGCGGGCGCTTCGGGCCTCGATCTCGTCCTGCTGGTCGTCGCCGCGGACGAGGGCGTGATGCCGCAGACGCGCGAGCATCTCGCGATCTGCGCGCTGCTCGGCATCGAACGCGGCCTCGTCGTGCTCGGCAAATGCGATCAGGCCGACACCGGAATGCGCGGCCTCGCGGAAGAAGAGGTCCGCGAGCTGCTCGCAGGCGGCCCCCTCGCCGATGCGCCGATCGTCGCGGCGAGCGCGCGGACGGGCGAGGGCATCGAAGCGGTGCGTGCGACGATCGCGGCCCTCGTCGCGGGGCTGCCCGCACGATCGCACGACGCCCGGCCGGCGCGCCTCTACGTCGATCGCGTCTTCGAGAAGCACGGCTTCGGCACGATCGTGACGGGCACCTGGTCGGGTCGCCCACGCGCCGTCGGCACGAGCGTCGCGATCGAGCCGGGCGGGCGCCACGCGCGCATCCGCGGGCTCGAGCGCCATGGCGAAGCCGTCGCGGAAGCACGCGCCGGCTCGCGCATGGCCGTGAATCTCCACGGCATCCCCATCGCGGAGGTCCATCGCGGCGACGTCGTCTGCGAGCCGGGCGCGCTCCTCGCGACGAGCGTCTTCGACGCCGAGATCGAGTGGCTCGCCGCGAGCGGGCCGCTCGCGGACCGGACCGCCATCGAGCTGCTCACGGGAACGAGCGAGCGCCGCGCGAAGATCGCACCGATCGGCCCGGTGGAGATCGCCCCGGGCAGCCGCGGCTTCGCCCGCATCCACGTCGAGGGCGCCCCGCTGCCGCTGCTACCCGGCGATCGTTTCGTCGCCCGCGGCTTCGCCCGCGATGCGGGCATCGGCGGGACGCTCGGCGGCGGCCGCGTCGTCGACATCGCCCCGCCCCATCGCCGGCGCAGCGATCCGCGCCTCGCCGAAGAGCTCGCGCGGCTCGCCGCCGGCGATCTCGCCGAAGGCCTGCGCATCCGCATCGAGCGCGCAGGCCTCGCCGGCACGACCCGCGCGCAGCTCGCCCGCGAGACGGGCTGCCCGATCGAGGAGCGGAAGAACGATCAGAGTGAAGACGCAGCCGCCGACCTCGACCTCGCGCTCACCGCCCTCGCGGACGACGGCGGGATCGTGCGCCTCGGCGCCGAGCGGATCCTCGATCGCGCTGCCGCCGAGCGGCTCGAAGAAACGCTCCGCCAGACGGTCGACGCCTTCCATGCGAGCGAGCCCCTGAAGCCCGGCCTGCCCCGCGCCACGCTGCTCGGCCGGCTCCCCGAGAACGTCCCCGCCGAGGTCGCCGCCGCGCTCGTCGCACGGCTCGCCGAGGCGGGTCGGCTGACGATCGAAGATCAGCTCGTCGCGCGCGCCGACTTCCGCACGCGCCTCGATCCCGGGCAGGAGCGGCTCGCCGAGGCGCTGCTCCTCCGCCTCGTCGAGGCGAGCCTCGAGCCGCCCGCCCTGCGCGTCCTCGCCGAAGAACTCGCCGTCCCCCCCGAGCAGCTGCGTGCCCTCGCCCATCACCTCGAGCGCCAGGGCCGTCTCGTCGCCGCGCCGGAGGAGCTCTTCTTCGATCGCGCGGCGGTCGAGGCACTCATCGCCCGGGTGCTCGCCCATTTCGACGCGCAATCCGAGCTCGATACCCAGACGTTCAAGACCCTGATCGGCGCGAGCCGGCGCACGGCGATGCCGCTGATGGCGCTGCTCGACGATCTGCAGATCACGCGGCGCGACGGGAGCATGCGCCGTCTGCTGCAGCGCGCGCCGCGCTGGCCGCGCGGCCTCGTGAGCTAACCGCGCAGGCTCGCGACGCCGGCTTCGATCCAGCGCGCCAGCGCGCCCGAGAGCATGCGCTCGCCGAAGAGGGGCGCGACTCCGAAATAGAGCAGCAGCGCGGCACAGATCGCGAGCACGACCTGCTCGTTCGTGAGCGCGCGACTGGCTGCGCGCGGATCCGCCTTCGGTCGCAACATCGCGATGAGCGGTCGTCCGACCGCCGTCAGCGCCAGCACCGTCGCGACGACGCCGGCGAGCAGCCAGCCGCGATGGCCGGCGTGCTCGACCGCCGTCAGCAGATCGCGCCGTGCCGCGAAGCCCATCGTGCCCGGGAAGCCCGCGAGCGAGAGCAGGAAGATCGCGAGCAGGGTCGCGCGCGCGGGGCTCTGGCTCGACATGCCCGCGAGATCACCCACGTGCTCGCAGGCACGCTCGTGATGGGAGAGCGAAGAGAGCGTCGTCGAGACGCCGACGATCGCGAGTCCCGTCGCGATCAGGGCGCCGACGAGCGCCGCGCCGCCATCGCCCCGCGCGTCGACCAGCGCGAGCGCCAGGAACCCGACCTGCCCGACGGCGAGCCAGCCGACCAGCCGGCGCAGCCCCACCTGCACGAGCGCCATTGCATGGCCCCACACGAGCGTCAGGCAGGCGAGCCCGCCGATCCAGTCGGGGAGACGGCGGACGAAATCCGATGCGAGCGCGGGGTCGGCGGGCAGCGTCGCATGCAGCAGGCGCAGCAGCACCAGGAAGCAGGCGATCTGCGCGGCGGTTGCGACGTGGGCGGCGACGAAGGCGGGCGCGCCTTCGTGCAGGTCCGGCGCCCAGGGATGGAAAGGCGCGACGGCGCAGCGTGCGACCAGCCCGGTGAAGAGCAGGCCCGCGCCGACCTCGAAGAGAAAGGGTCGCGCGAGGGGCGCCTGCGAGAGCAGGGCCAGATCGAGCCGACCCGTCGCGACGAAGAGGAACGCGATGCCGTGGGCGAAGACGAGGCTCGCGAAGGCGTGGGCGAAGAAGAGCTTCAAGCTGGATTCCGAGGAGGAGAGCCGGCGCGAGTCGATCGCGACGAGTCCGACCACCGGCAGCCAGGCCAGCTCGAGGGCGAGCATCAGCACGAGCAGGTTCTGGCTCGCCATCGCGGCCAGCAAGCCCGCGAGCGAGAAGAGCAGCAAGCCGATGGGCTCGCCCGGCCGCGAGCGCGCCATTCCGAAATGCGTCAACGAGAGCGCGAGCACCAGGAAGCTGAAGACGACGACGAGCGTGATGCCGACGACGGCGAAGGCATCGAGCGCGAAGACGCCGGGCACCCCATCGCCTGCGCGCACCGGCAGGAGCAGGAGCACCGAGAGCAGCGTCAAGACCGCGATCAAGCCGAGCCGGATGCCCGAGAGCGCCGAGGCCCGGGACGACTCGGCCGTCCTAGGACCGCGCGGACCGCCGCCGAACAGCGCATCGACGAACAGCACGATCAGCGCACCGAGCGCGGGGATCAGGACGATGCTCATCCCGGCTCCTCGCTGCCCGCGCTGGCGATCGCCGAGCGGCTCGCCCCGTCGACGACGGGGACGATCTCCGATTCCGGGAGCGACACGCGGCCCATCTGATGCAGGATCTCGAGCACGGCCGGCTCGACCCGACGCAGCAGGGGATTGGGATAGACGCCGATCGCGAGGATCGGAATCGCGATCGCGAGCAGCATCGCGCGCTCGGTCCGATCGAGATCGATGAGGCCGCGATTCGCCGGCTCTTCCACCGGGCCGAAGAACACGCGGCGCTGGACCCAGAGCAGATAGGCGGCCGCGACGCCCATCGCGGCGAGGGCCGCGACCGACAGCTCGCGCGAGAGGTCGAGGCTGCCGAGCAGGACGAAGAGATCGCCGATGAACCCGCCGAGCAGCGGGAATCCCATCAACGAGAACACCATCAGCCCGAAGAACGCCGCGCAGACGGGCATCGGCCGCGCGAGGCCTCCGAAGGCCGCGACCTCGGTGGTCCCGCGGCGGAGCGCGAGGGCGCCGATCATCACGAAGATCCCCGCCGTCGCGAGGCCGTGGGTCAGCAGCTGGACGACCGCCCCCGTGAGCCCCTGGACGTTCATCGTCGCGATCCCGAACATCGCGAAGCCCGCATGGCCGATCGAGGTGTAGGCGATCAGCCGATTGAGCTCCTTCTGGACCAGCGCGACGAGCGATGCATACCCGAGCGCCGCGATTCCGACGAGCGCGAGGATCGGACGCGCCTCGAGCGCCGCCTCGGGAAAGAGCGGCAGCGCGAAGCGCAGCAGGCCGATCGCGGCCGTCTGCGCGAAGCCCGTCGCGAGCAGGATCGAGAGGCCCGTCGGCGAGGTCGCATGCGCCCCCGGCAGCCAGAAATGCAGCGGCACGAGCGGGAGGCGCGTCACGAGCGCGACGACCAGGATCCCGAAGAGCCAGCGCTGATCACTCGCGGCGATGCGCAGATCGAGCAGCGTGCCCGGCGACGCGATCGCCGTCCCGATCGCCGCCGCAGCGTTCGGCGCGTCGATCAGGTCGAGGCCCGCGTGGCCGAGCTGCGCCTCGCTCATCTCCGCCAGGGCGAAGGCGACGAACAAGAGGCCCGCCAGCCCGACGGACTCCGTCACCCAGACCCGCGTCGCCATGCGGCCGCGGTCCTCGCCGCCCCAGCGCCCGAGCCAATGCAGGATCGGGAGCAGCGTCTGCGCCCAGAAGAAGAGGAATGCGTGCAGGTTCAGCGAAGTCAGCGTGCCGAGCAGGCTCGACTCGAGCATGAGCACCACGAAGATCCAGCTGCGCACCGAGTCCGCGGAATCCGGCCGCGACGCGAGGATCGCGAGCGGGGCGAGGCCCGCCGTCGCGAGCACGAAGCAGAGGCCGATCCCGTCGACCCCGAGCAGGATGCGGGGCTCGGTCGCCAGCGCGCCGCCGACCCCGGTCACGAACTGGACGCCGATCGCCTCGGGATCGAAGCGCCAGGCGACACCGACGAGCGTCAAGGCGAAGGTCGCGAAGCCGGTCCCGAGCCCGACGCCGCGCCAGACCCGCTCCGGCAGCGGCGTCATGCCCGTGAAGGTCTGGACGAACCCGATCGTCACGAGGGCGAGGGCGACGACGGCCGGCAGCGCCACGACGAAGAGCAGGATCGGATCGGGGAGGTGGCTCATCGCTTCAGCCCGCCAACCAGACGAGCGAGAGCAGCAGCGCGATCACGCCGAGCATCGCATAGCTCTGCACCCGGCCGTTCTGGAGCCTTCGCAGGCCGCTCCAGACGACGCGCCGCGCGAGCCCCGCACCGCCGGAGACGACGACTCGATCGAGCAGCCGCGCCTCGAAGACGCCCGCGAGCAGCAGGCTCGAGAAGCCCCGGAGCGGCCGGACGAGGACGCGATCGAAGGCCTGCTCGAGGTAGAGGCCTTCACGCAGGGCCTGCGTCGCGTGCTCGAGGGCGGCGAGCCGGAAGGGGCCGCGATGGCCGTGACGCGCGTGGCGCTGGAAGGCCCAGCCCGCGCCGGCGAGGGTGCAGAGCACGACGGCGCCGATCGTCTGCCAGCGCAGCGCGCCTTCGATGCCCGGATCCGGCGGGCCGGCGATCGTTCCGGCGAGGAAGCGGCCGACCGTGTCCATCGGCTGCTCGATCCCGACCAGCGATCCCCAGAACTGCGAGGGCGAGAGCATGCCCACGCAGATGGACATCACCGCGAGCGTCGTCAGGCCGTACTGGATCATGCCTGCGGGATCCTGGGCGACGCGCGCTTCGCTCTCGCCGAGGCTCGGCCGCGCGCCCCAGAAGATCAGCAGATGCGCGCGGACGAGCGCGAAGGCCAGCAGCAGCTGGCCCGCGATGCAGGCGGTGAAGACGGCGGGATGGCCTTCGGCGACGACCTGGGCGAACAGCTCCTCCAGCGCGAAGAAGGTCCCGATCGGCGGCAGGCCGATCACCGCGAGCGTGGCGATCGCCGCCATCGCATGGGTCCAGCGCATCGAGCGCGCGAGCCCGCCCATCCGGCGCAGATCCGTCTCGCCCTTCTGGCTCGCCTGCACGATGCCGAGCGCCAGCACGAGCTGCGCCTTGGTGTAGGCGTGCGAGAGCAGCAGGAAGGTGGCGGTCGAGGGCGCGCCGAGTCCGATCCCGATCAGCACGAAGCCGAGCGCCGCCGACGTCGAGTAGGCGACGATGCGCAGCAGGTCGAGCTGGGTCGCCGCGGCGAGGCCCGCGACGACGACGGTCGCGGCGCCGACGACGACGAGGCCGCCCATCGCGACCGGCGCCTCGCCGAGCAGGAACGAGCAGCGCAGCAGCACGTAGGTCCCGGCGACCACGGTCGTCACGGAATGGATCAGGGCCGTCGCCGTCGAGGGCCCCTGCGACGCACCCGGAAGCCAGAAATGCAGGGGCAGCTGCGCGCATTTGGTCATCGCCGCGAGCGCGAGCCCGCCGCCCACGAGCTCGAGCAGGGGAAAGCCGCCGCCGCCGAGCCAGAGCGGAAGCTCGACCTGCGAGCCCGCGAGCAGGCGATAGGCGGCTTCGACGCCCGCGAACGAGAGCGCCGGCGCTCGCGAGCGCGCGAGCCCGTCGAAGAGCAGCAGGATCGAAGCGAGCAGCGCGAGGTCGCCGACGCGACCGACCACGAAGGTCGTCGCGCTCGAGCGCGAAGCCTGCTCGGACTCGTAGTCGAAGGACGCGAGCAGCTGGGAGGCGACGCCGACGCCGGTCCAGCCGAAGAAGAAGAGGATCAGGTTGTCGGCGAGCAGCAGGACGAGGGTCGAGCCCACGAGCAGATCGAGCAGCGCGAAGAGGCGGTGGACCCGATCGCCGGGCAGCGCGCCGCTCTGGATCCGGCCGAGCGCGTAGGCGTAGACCGCGAGGGCGACGGAGGTCACGACCACGCAGAAGACCGAGGAGAGCGGATCGAGGCGCAGCGAGAGATCCGCGCTGAAGTTGCGCTCGCCGACGCCGCCGCCGAGCCAGGGCCCGACGCGATCCACGATCGGCCCGAGCGAATCCCCGCCGACGATGTCGAAGATCGCGGCCGAGGAGAGCAGGAAGGAGACGACGAGCGCCGCGCTCGAGACGAGCCAGACCGTGCGCGGCGCGATCTGCAGGCGCAGGAGCCCGATCATCGCCGCGTGGGCGAGAGCCGCGAGCAGCGGCAGCAGCGCGATCCAGCGGATCAGCGATGCCGTGAGCCTCTCGTCCCAGTCGAATCCGTTCATCGTGCCTTCCGCATCTTCATCCGCATCCGCTTCGCACCTAACCTTCGAGCAGCCGCGCTTCTTCCGCATCGATCGTCCCGCGGCGACTGACCCGAGCGAAGACGAGCGCGACGCCGACGGCGACCTGCAGACAGCCGACGATCGCGGCGCAGAGCGCGAGCCCGCCCGCCTGCGCCGCGCGATCGACGTCGGGCTGCAGCAGCGCGAAGGCCAGCGCCGTGCCCGCGACCGACGTCCACGCGAAGCCGAGGCCGACGAGCATGCCGACGAAGCTGCGGCGCCAGACGAGCCCCAGCAGGCCGACCCAGAAGAGCCCGAGCGCGCCGAAGACGAGCCAATCGACGCCGCTCCACGCGATCCCGCCTTCGAGCAGCGCCCGCCACGAGACGCTCATCCGGCATCCGTCCCTTCGTCGCGCAGCAGGCACAGCGCCGTCAGGAGCGCCGCCGCGAGCAGGAAGCCCAGCACCGCCGCGAGCGCGCCGGACGACTCGAGCCCGAAGAAGAACGCCCCGAGCGCGGCCGGCTCGATCGCCGGGGCGTCGCCCGCGACGAGCGCGGCGGGCCCGAGCTCTCCGCGCCGGAGCGCCTCGCGGCCGAGCAGCACGAGCCCCGCGGCGAAGACGGCGAGGGCGAGCGCCCGGGCGCTCGTGGTCCGCAGCGCCAGGCGCTGCAGATGGTCGTGATCGACGTCGACCAGCATCCAGCCGAAGAGCTGCACGATCGCGAGCGCGATCAATCCGAAGATCACGAGGCAGAGCGCGACCACCGATCCCCCCGCCGCGAGACAGGCGAGCCCGAACACCGCGAGCGCCGCCGACGCCGCGACGATCGAACGCGTCAGGACCTCGCCGACCAGGACGGCGAGCAGCGCGAACACGAGGGCGACGAGGACGGCGGAGGCGATCAGCCCGGTCATGGCCGCGCGCCTCCCGCGGCACCCAGCAACAACAATCGCGCCGCGAAGACCAGCAGCAGGTTCGACGCGGCGAGCGGCAGCAGGCGCCGCGTCACCCACCGGATCCATTGATCGTCGCGCAGCGCCGGCATCGAGCGCGACACGCGGGCGACGACGAAGAGCATGCCGAGCGTCTTCGCGACGAATGCCGCCATCTCGATCGCCGCCGCGATCACGGCGGGCAGGCCCTCGCCGTAGAACGGAGCCAGCGGTGCGACGATCCGGGCGGCCGAGACGAACGGCAGCGCGCCCGCGCCGAGGAAGAGCGCGACGAAGAGCGCCGCGAGCAGCACGCTGGCGAGCCGCTCCTCCATGCGCGCCCAGTAGAGCTCGCCGGGATCGTCGTCGTGGCCGAACGCCGAGAGCCGGACGCCGCTGCCGATCGGATCGAGCGCGAGCGGTCGCCTCGACAGGAGGCCGAGCACCGGAAGGAAGAGCAGCGCCGTCAGCGGCTGGCGGAAGAGATGCCAGGCGGGCCAGATCGGCGTTCCGGCCCAGGCGCCGAGCCCCGAAAGGCCCGCGTCGTGTAGTAGTGCATCGACGAGGGCCGCGGGCGTGAAGAGACCGGCCTGATCCTGGACGATCCCGTGCAGTCGCAGCGTGTCGCTCGCGACGGCGAGCGGCGCGAGTACGAGCGCGAAGACGCCGGCGAGCACGAGCACCCGGCCCGCGAGCCGGACGCACGCGAGCCGGGCGAAGAAGCTCGCCTCGGCGAGACCGACGGCGACCTCCGCCATCGCCGCGAGCAGCACGAAGAAGACGATCGCGACGAGACCGTGCTGGAGATCGACGACGACGAGCGGAGCCCCCGCCGGATCGGCGCCGAAGGAGCCGGCGAAGGGAACCAGCGCGAGGGCGCTCGCGAGCGCGATCCCGGCGACGAGGTGCGCGGCGAAGCGGAGCCCCCGGCTGCGATCGGCGACCCGCGTGCGTGCGCGCACGATCCGCGCTCCGCTCGCGAGGGCGCGGGCGAGCATCGAGCGCGCCGGCGGATGAACTTGGCCGCCGCCCCAGAGCGCACGCGGCGGCGCGAGCTCCGGCCGATCCGCCGAGAACGGGACCCGCTGGCGGCGCTCGATGGCCGCCGCGCCGACGAGCACGAGCGAGATCATGCCGAACCACGCGACGGCGAGACCGACGCCTAACATACGGGCTCCGGGCGGATCACGGTCGCGGGCTCCGCCGGCGGGCGTGGAGCGTCACGAGCAGACAGGGCAGCGCGAGGGCGAGCGCCCCTTCGAGGGCGGCGACGCCCAGCCGCGGAAACGCCGGGGCGCCGAGCAGGAGCAGGAGCGCCGGCAGGGCCAGGACCGCGGCGGCGAGCAGGGTGCGATGCATCCGGACGGGCTGACGGGGCGAGCCCTGGGCCCGGGGCGAATGGCCGAAGGCGATCGGTTCGACCGGCACCGGACGCCGGGCGGCGGCGGGCAGCGCGCGGCGGATCGCCGCAGCCGCGAGCGGGATCAGCGCGAGCGCGAGGCCGAGCAGGACCAGAAAGCAGAGCCAGCCGAGCACGGCCTCCGCCGAGGACGCAGTCGACGCGACCGGATTCGCCTGCGGCTCGAGCATGGCGCTCCCCGTGCGTGCGAAGGGCGTTCGATGTCATCCGCGCGATCGGGCTTCGATCGGACCTCGATCGAGCGTCCATCACGAAGTCGACCGGACAGCGAGGACAGCGGACGGCGATGGGACGGGCGGCGCCCACCCCAGGCGGCTCGACCGATCCCGAAGGGAGGCGCAAAACTAGCCGTGGGCCTTCTGCGGGTCAACGAAATGGGCGCGCGCAAGTTCTGCCCTAGAGTACGCGCGTGAGTCTCTCCACCGCCGTCATCGGCGCCGGCAGCTTCGGGACCGCGCTCGCCGTGCTCGCGTCCCGGGCGCACGACGTGCTGATCTGGTCCCGCCGCGAAGACGTGGCGACGTCGATTCGTCGCGAATCCCGCAATCCCCGCTACCTGACCGACATCGAGCTGCCCGCCGGCATCGGCGCGACCACCGACCTGCGCGAGGCGCTCACCGGCCGGGCGCTCGTGATCCTCGCGGTCCCGAGCCAGTCGCTGCGGAGCGTGATGCAGGTCGCGGGGCCCTTCCTCGAGCCCGGCGCGATCGTCGTCTCCGCGGTGAAGGGCATCGAGTTCGAGACCGGGCTGACGATGCACGGCGTGCTCGAAGACGTCCTCGATCCGCTCCACCACGCGCGCCTCGTCGCGCTCTCCGGTCCGTCCTTCGCCTCGGAGATCGCGCGGCGCAAGCCGACGATGGTGACCCTCGCCTGCTACGAGGAGGCGCATGCGAAGACGGTGCAGTCGGCGCTCTCTTGTCCCTGGTTCCGCTGTTATACCCAGCGCGACGTGATCGGGGTCGAGACGGCGGGCGCGCTCAAGAACGTCATCGCGATCGCCGTCGGCATCTCCGACGGCATGGACGGCGGCCACAACGCCCGGGCCGCCCTCATGACCCGCGGCCTCACCGAGATCACCCGCGTCGGCGTCGCCCAGGGCGCCGAGGCCGAGACCTTCCTCGGGCTGGCCGGCATCGGCGATCTCCTGTTGACTTGCACCGGCGACCTCTCGCGCAACCGGCGTATCGGCCTCGGTCTCGGGCGGGGAAGAAAGCTCGAGGAGATCGTGGCGGAGCTCGGCGAGGTGGCGGAGGGCGTCCAGACGACCCGCGCGGCGGTCCGGCTCGCGGCCCGGCTCGGCGTCGAAGTGCCCATCACGAACATGGTCCGCGCGGTGATCGATGGGGAGAAGACCCCCGCCGAGGCCGGCTACGCCCTCATGACCCGACAGCTGCGCAGCGAACGGGACCCCGAGATCTGAAGCGAATCCGTTCGCAAACCAAGAGCTGCCTCCGAGACCCGCTCGCCACCCCTTTCCACCTCTTTTCCACCCCCTGCCACCCATGCCCCCGAAGTCGCCTGCCCCCCATGCCCACGCCTGAAACCACTCTCGACCACGCTCCGATCGGCCAGCCCGTGCGGATCGTCTCGATTTCGGGCGACGACGGGGTCGCGCGGCGGCTCGCGGACCTCGGCCTGCGACCGGGGATCGCCGTCGAATGCCTGCGCCGGGCGCCCCTCGGCGATCCGTCGGTCTTCGAGCTCTGTGGCTACCAGCTCTGCCTGCGCCGCTCGGAAAGCGCTCGCGTTCGCGTTGTTGAGATCGCGGTCGACACGGGACGAGGCGACGCGGACGGGGCTCACGCGGCTGCGCGCGCGCGGGCGGTCTCGCGATGAGCCAGGAGCGGGTCTTCGCCCTGCTCGGGAGCCCGAACGCCGGGAAGACGACGCTCTTCAATGCGCTCACCGGGCTGCGCGCACGTGTGGGGAACTACCCAGGCGTCACCGTCGAGCGCCGCGAAGGGCCCCTCGAGCTCGCGAGCGGGCGCGCGCTCCTGATCGATCTGCCCGGGACCTACGGGCTGGCGCCGATCAGTGCCGACGAGGCGGTGGTGATGGACGTGCTCGCCGGGCGCGTCGAGGGGGTCGCCCGGCCCGATGCCCTGATCCTGGTCGCCGACGCCTGCTCGCTCCAGCGCACCCTGCCCTTCATCGGCGAGGCGCTGCGGCAGGCATGCCCGGCCGTCGTCGTCCTGACGATGCTCGACGAGCTCGCCGCGCGCGGCGGCGTGGTCGACCTCGCCCGGCTCGAGGCGGCGCTCGGCGTGCCGGTCGTCGGCGTCGTCGGCCATCGCGGCCGCGGGCTCGATCGCCTCCGCGCGCTGCTCGCGGATCCCGACGCCTGGTCGCGGCCGCCGATCCCTCCGCCCGCCGATCGGGAGGAGCGCTTCGCCTGGGCCGATTCGATCGCCGCCCACGTGATCGCCGAGCCCCCGACCCGCCATCGTCTGACGGAGCGCATCGACGCGGTGGTGCTGCATCCGCTCTGGGGCTCGCTGCTCTTCGTGCTCGTGATGCTGACCTTCTTCCAGCTGATCTTCCGCTTCGCGGGGCCGGCCATGGACGCGATCGATGCGGGCGTCGCGTCCCTCGCGCAGATGGCGCGGGCGGGGCTGCCGGCGGGCTGGCTCGCGGATCTCGTCGCGGATGGGCTGATCGCCGGTGTCGGCGCGGTGGTGATCTTCCTGCCGCAGATCGCGATCCTCTTCTCGCTCCTCTATCTGCTCGAAGATCTCGGCTACATGGCGCGCGCCGCCTTCGTGATCGATCGCGTGATGGGACGGATCGGGCTCGAAGGGCGCTCGTTCGTCGCGCTGCTCTCTTCGTATGCGTGCGCGGTGCCCGGGATCATGGCGACGCGCACGATTCCCTCGCCGCGCGACCGGCTCGTCACGATCCTGGTCGCGCCACTCATGACCTGCTCGGCGCGGCTGCCGGTCTACACGCTCCTGATCAGCGCGTTCGTGCCGGATCGCGCGGTGCTCGGGCCGATCCGCTCCCAGGGCCTGGTGCTGCTCGCGCTCTATCTCGGCGGGGCGGCGGCGGCGCTGATCGTGGCGGCGGTGATCAAGCGGACGCTCGTGCGCGGCGACGGGTTGCCGTTCACGATGGAGCTGCCGACCTATCGCCGGCCGACCTTCGCGCTCTGGCTCTCGCAGGTCCTCTCGAGCGTGCGCGCCTTCCTGCGGCGGGCCGGGACGATCATCCTGCTGGCGACGGTGACCCTCTGGCTGCTGCTGCATTTTCCGCAGGTCGAGGCGCCCGCCGACCTCGACGAGCGCGCCGCGGCGGCCTACGCCCTCGAGCGAAGCGCGGCCGGCCGCCTCGGCCATGCGCTCGAGCCCTTCATCGCGCCGCTCGGCTTCGACTGGAAGATCGGCGTGGGCCTCGTCGCGAGCCTCGCCGCCCGGGAGATCCTCGTCTCGACCCTCGCGCAGATCTACGCGACCGGCGGCGACGAGGGCGCCTCGCTGCGCGACGCCCTGCGATCCGATCTCGACCCGGAGACCGGCCGGCCCGTCTTCACGCCCGCGACCGTCGGCGCGCTGCTCGTGTTCTTCGTCTTCGCGCTGCAATGCACCTCCACGATCGCGATCATGCGCCGCGAGACGAACTCCTGGCGCTGGCCCGCCTTCGCCTTCTCGTATCTGCTGGCGCTGGCGTACGGGGCGAGCCTCCTGACCTACCACGCGATCGAGGCCCTCGCGTGACGCGGCCGGCGCAGGGCGGCGAACCGATCGGCTATCGTCGCCGCATGATTCGCGCCCGGTCCCGCTCCGCATCCCCGCTCCTCGCCCTGATCGTGCTCGGCTCCGTCCTCGCTTTCGCAGGCGGCTGCGCGACCCGCCCTTCCCGCCAGTCGATCATCGATCGCGCCGGAATGCAGGTCGATCTCGTCCGCTACAAGCAGGGCTTCAAGACGCTGCCGCAGGGCTTCGACCATCCCGCCATCCTCTCGACCGAGCGGCTGACACACATCCTCGGCGCCATCGAGATCGAGACGCGAGAAAAGGGCGGCGCGACGATCCGGCAGCCCGGCATCCATCCCGAGCTCGTCGCACCGATCGCCGAAGCCCTCTCCGAATCGCTCCGCCAGGCCGGGCCCGACCAGGAGGTCGGCCTGCAGGCGATCCGCAAGGAACGCAATCTCGGGATCTTCCACACGAAATACCTGACGACCCTGCTCGCCTGGGTGAAGGGCGACTCCCTCTACATCCAGCTCCACCGCTCCGAATGGCCGATCCCCCAGGCCAAGGAGACGAAGCCCCAGCCCGAGCCGCTGCGCGATACGCGGCCGATGGATTTCCGGGTGGTCTCCGGCGAGTTCCTCTACTTCGCCGGCCCCCAGACCCTCGAGATCGATTGGAAGAACGACGTCTTCCGCACCGCCTATCGCCTGCCCGGCTCGACCGGCGGCGAGAAGCGCCGGCGCGAGGTCCTGATGCAATCGCCGATTCCCCAGGCCGAGCGCAAGGCGATGCAGGGCGCCGACGTCGACGTCGACGAGCTGACCCCCGAGCAGCTCCGCGCCCTCGCCGACCTCGAGGAAGATCGCGCCTCCGGCCGCATCACCGAGCAGGCCTACCAGCGCGCCCGCCGCGAGCTGCTCCGGCCCCGCTAGACGGGCGCTACACCGGCGGCCAAGCCTCAGGTCGGGCGGCCCGATGGCCGCTACCGTCTCGTCCGCTCGGGGGCCGCCGGGTGCCTCCGGGTGCCGGGAAGGTCGCCCCGATCGTCCCGTTCGCGCCGCGTGCCGTCCCAGGGCGGGCAACGCCGGAGATCGCTCTCGATGTCGACGTTGATGCAAGCCCTCGTGATCGCCGTGCTGGCCGTGGTCGGCCTGCGCCTGCCGAAGGGCAAGGCGCGCGATCGCCTCCTCAGCCTGCTCAAGGCCTGGTTCACGGTGCTCTGCTTCTGGGCCCTGCTGACGCATCCGATGGAGAACGAGGCCGGCGAGAAGGTCATCGCTCTCGAGCTGATCCGCGACACGATCGGCGAGATCGACGCGGGCACCTTCTGGCTCTTCGTCTCCCTCGCGACCGGCATCAAGATGATCGGCATGGTCTCCTCGATGCTCCGCTGGCAGCTGATGCTGCGCGGGCAGGGCATCGAGCTCCCCTTCAAGCACATCTTCGGCTCGTTCCTGATCGGCCGCGCGATCGGCACCTTCCTGCCCTCCACCGCCGGGCTCGACGGCTACACCCTCTTCGACGCCGCCCGCTGGAGCGGCCGCACCGTAGAGGTCACCGCCGCTAAGTTCGTCGAGAAGGTCTGCGGCTTCTCCGGCGTCTTCATGACCTTCCTCGTGACCCTTCCCTTCGGCATCGCGATCTTCGGCGAGAACGCACGCTTCTTCGCGATGGCTTCGGTGCCGATCGCCGCCGGCGTGATCGGCGGCCTCGTGGTGACGCTGCTCTTCCCGGGCTTCGTGCAGTGGATCCTCGAGAACGTGCCGATCCCCGCGAAGCAGCGCATCCGCGGCCTCGTCTCGCGCATCTCGAACTCCGCCGCCGCCTATCGTTCGCGGCCGGGGCTCGTCGGCCAGATCCTCTTCCTCTCGTTCCTGGTCCACTTCACGACCGCCGCGATGTACTACTACACGGCGCTCGCGATCGGCGCGGTGGGCGCGGATTTCTGGGAGGTGACCTTCGGGTCGTCGATCCAGATCTTCGTCACGGTGATCAGCCCGTTCACGATCGCCGGCGAAGGCATCCGCGAGGCCGCGCAATACGTGCTGCTGAAGGAGCAGATCGGCGGCGCCAAGGCGATCCTCTCCGCGGCGCTCGGCTTCTGGGCCGCGGAAGCGCCCACGATGCTGGGCTTCCTCTTCTGGTGGGCACGCGGCGCCGACTACACGCCGGCGTTCTCGCGGGTCGACGGGGTCCAGGTGGATTATGCCGAGGCGGCGCGCGCGGCGGCGTCGCTCGAGCAGGACGTCGACGTGCAGGCGGGCGAGATCGCGGCGACGCCGCTCGGCGAACGGCTCTGGCGCTGCGCTTCGGCGGGCGCGTTCGCGGGGGTGACGGCGGGGCTGCTGCTCGGGCTCGGCGAGGCGATCGTGATCGCCCAGGGCGGGCTCGGGACCGACGCGCAGGTCTTCTGGTACGGGCCCTTGATGTGGGCGGCGGTGCTCGGCGGGCTCTCGATCCTCGGAGGGCTCTTCCTCGCGGTGCTCCCGATGGATCGCTTCGAGATCGGGAGCTGGGTGCCGCGGCTCGGGCTCGGCGCCTGCCTCGTGCCTTTCGGCTTGTTCGTCGTGCTCTTCCGATTGCGGCGCGACGTCTATCTCGAGCAGATGCCGCCGCTGCCGGTCGTGCTCGCCGTGCTCGCGGGCGGCGCCATCGTGCTCGCGCTGATCCTCGGGCCGCTCCGCCTCGTGCTCGCGCCGATCGCGACGCGCCTCGCGACGCCGCTGGCGCCCATCGCCGTCCTCGTCCTCGGCGTCTTCGGCCTCGGCGGCGCGCTCTCGCTCGCCTTCGCCCCGCCCGCGCCCGAGGCGAAGCCGGCGCAGGCGATCGCCGCGGGCCTGGCCGACAAGCCGAACGTGATCCTCGTGATGGTCGATACCCTGCGCGCGGATCATCTCTCCTGTCACGGCGGGCCGATCCCGACACCGAATCTGTGTCGTCTCTCCGAGGAGGGCACGCGCTACACCGCCTTCTCCCACGCCTCCTGGACCAAGCCGGCGACGGCCTCGCTGCTGACCTCGACCCTGCCCTCGACCCATCGCGCGATGTCGAAGCCTTCGTCGCTCTCCCAGGACCTGACGCTGATCTCCGAGGCGATGCAGCAGGGCGGCTATGCGACGGGCGGCATCGTCTCGAACGTGAACCTCGCCGAGAGCTTCGGCTTCGCCCAGGGCTACGACGACTACTACTACCTCGCACCCGACTACATCGCGGGCGCTCGGGAATCGAGCTCGAAGCTCATCGTCTACCAGCTCGTCCGTCAGGTCGTGCTCGGGGTGTTCGGCGGCGAGAAGATCTGGTTCAACGACTTCTACCAGGACTCCGAGGTCGTGAACGGCGTCGCCTTCGACTGGCTCGAGCGGCGCGGCGACGAACGCTTCTTCCTCTTCCTGCATTACATGGATCCGCACGATCCCTATTTCGAGCATCCCTACAACGGCGTCGGCGTCGCCCGCGTCTCGCTCCCCGATCCGAAGCCCGAGCAGGCCGAGCGGCTCGCCGAGCTGTACCGCGGGGAGATCGCCCATCTCGACGCGCAGTTCGGGAAGCTGCTCGCGAAGCTCGAGGAGAAGGGCCTCTACGACGACACGCTGATCGCGCTGACGGCCGACCACGGCGAGGAGTTCGCCGAACACGGCGGCTTCTGGCACGGCCTCACGCTCTACGACGAGCAGATCCACGTCCCGCTGCTCGTCAAATGGTCGCGCCACGAAGCCCGGCCGGCCGCCGGCGCCGAGGCCGGCCTCGCCCGCTCGATCGACATCGCCCCGACGCTGCTCGGCGCCGCCGGCCTCCCGATCCCCGAGACGATGCAGGGCGTCGACCTGCGCCAGCCCTTCGCGGCGAGGCTCGAGAAGGACCGCCAGGTCTTCGCCGAGGAGGACCACGAGGGCAACGTCCTCTGGGCCCTGCGAACCGAGGACGAGAAGCTGATCGTCGCCAATCCGAAGAATCCGCGCGGCCTGCCCGAGCGCGCCTACTACGACGTCGCGAACGACCCGGGCGAGACCGATCCCTTCGCCGATCCCGACGCCGAGGCACGCCTCGAGGAGATGGCACGCCTCCAGCGCCTCGCCGCCGAGGGCAAGGCGGTCGCCGGCGAAGACGCCGAGATGACGCGCGAGGATTGCGAACGATTGCGCGTGATCGGGTACGTAGAGGATTGTTCGAACGTCAAGTGAACGGGTGAACCACGTCCCTGGAGGTCGATGAAATGAAGCTTCGAAACCGATCCTTGCTCGCCGTCCCGATTCTCTGCGCCCTGCTCTTCGCCGGACCGGCCTTCGCGGACAGCCACGGTGAATCCTCGAAGGCGAAGCCGGCGGACGCGGCGGGCCGGGGCGAGCCGAGCGCCGAGGACCGCGCGAAGATGGCCGAAGCCCACCAGCGCATGGCCGAATGCCTCCGCTCCGATCGGCCGATGAAGGAATGCCGCGGCGAGATGAGGAAGGCCCACGCCGCCTTCGGCCACGGCCCCGCGCACGGCGAACGGTCCTCGCACGGCAAGCAGTGCAGCCAGGACGGGCAGTGCAGCCACGCCAAGGAGTGCAGCCACGGCGATCGTTGCCCCCGCGATGCCAGCTGCCCGCACGGCGACGCCTGTGACGGCTCCTGCAAGCATCATGGCGCGCACGGCGAAGGACACGGCGAGGGCCACGGTGCGATGAGCACGCCGAAGGACGCGAAGGAAAAGGCGCCTTCGAAGGACGACGCCACCGCGAAGTAGCTCGAGTCGTCCGGAGCGCCCGAGCGCTCCGGTCCCGCCGAATCCGGGCCGAAGGGCCGACCGAAGGCGCAGCCTCCATCCGAGGATGAAGTCAGCTTGGCCGAGTCCGCGACCACTCAGCTCTCCGACCTCCTCGCGCAGGGCGACCCGATCGCCCTGCGCGAGCTCTTCGCGTCGCTGCCCGAGAGCGACCGGACCCATGCGGCGGGCCGCCTTCCGACCCAGGATCTCGCCCGCCTGCTCGATCTGCTCGGCTCCGAGGCCGCCGCCGAGCTGATCGAGATCCTGCCGCTCTCGCAGGCCGCGGCGGCGATCGAGGAGGTCGAGCCGAAGGCCGCGGCGGAGATCCTCGAGGAGCTCTCCAGCGACGAGCGCGCCGACGTCCTCGGCGAGATGTGGGAAGACGACCGCCAGGCGATCCTCGACGCCTCCGAGATCGAGACCGCCCGCGAGATGCGGGCACTGCTCGCCTACGACGCCGATACCGCAGGCGGCCTGATGCGGACCGAGTACGTCGCCCTGCGGAGCGATCAGACCGTCTCCGCGACGATCGACCAGATCCGCCGCGAGGCCGAGGCCTATTCCCGCTATGCGATCCAGTATCTCTACGCCGTCGATCTGCAGGGCCGGCTCGAGGGGGTCGTCCCGCTGCGTGCGCTGCTGCTCGCCCGCGCGGAGGCGCGGCTGGCGGATCTGATGGTGCGCAATCCGATCGTCTTCAAGGTCGACGATCCGCTCGAGACCCTCGATTTCGTCTTCCGCAGCGAGGGCTTCCTCGGTGCGCCGGTGATCGATGCGGACGGGCGGCTGCTCGGCGTCGTCGAACGGACGGCGGTCGACGACGCGGCGATCGACGAGGCCGAGAGCGACCACATGAAATCCCTCGGCATCGCGAGCGGCGAGGAGCTGCGCTCGATGCCGCCCCTCGAGCGCTCCCGGCGCCGGCTCGCCTGGCTCTCGCTCAACATCGTGCTCAACCTCTGCGCGGCCAGCGTCGTCGCGGCCTATCAGGACACGCTCCAGGCCGCCATCGCCCTGGCGGTCTTCCTGCCCATCATCTCGGACATGAGCGGCTGCTCGGGCAATCAGGCCGTCGCCGTCTCGCTGCGGGAGCTCTCGCTCGGCGTCGTGCGCCCGAGCGAGCTGGCGCACGTACTTTCCAAGGAGGCCTTCGTCGGGGTCCTGAACGGCATCGCCCTCGGCGCGATGCTGGCCCTGCTCGCCTACCTCTGGCAGGGCAGCGCCGTCCTCGGTGCCGTCGTGGGCCTCGCGCTCGCGATCAACACGCTGCTCGCCGTCTCGATCGGCGGCACGACGCCGCTCCTGATCAAGCGGCTCGGCTGGGATCCGGCGCTCGCCTCGGGCCCCATCCTCACGACCCTGACCGACGTCTGCGGATTCTTCCTGACGCTCCAGCTCGCATCGTCGCTGCTCTTCTGAAGACGGGGCACGGCGGCTGGAGACGCCCCGGCGCGCCTGCGCGCGGATCGCTGCGCAGCGTGAAAAACCGGTCTCCCCGGATGCGATCGGCGCCGCGCCGCGCGGGTCGTTGTTGCGCCGCGGCAGCGAACAGCCGATCTTGGGCTTTCGCATCGAACCCCCCGACGACAGGCGAGCCATCCCGCGCCCATGACCCAGGTCTTCCTCGAGCTCGATCACGAGCGCCCCGAGCGCCTTTCGCCCGAGCGGGGGGAAGCCGTCCTCTTCAGCACCCGGGCCTGCGACAAGCCGACGGGCAACGAGGACGCGGCGCTGTTCTGCGAGCTGCCGGGGGCGGTGACAGTGCTCGCGGTCGCGGACGGTGTCGGGGGGCTGCCGGCCGGAGCCGAGGCCGCGGCGACCGCGATCGGGGCGGTCCGGCGCGCGATCGAGCGGACGATCGCACGCGCGGATCGCGTCGCGGACCGCGGCGTCGATCGGATCTCCGACCCGGAGGAAGCCCGGGAGGCCGCCCGCGAGGCGGCGCGGGAAGCCGGCAGCAACCTGCGCTCGGCGATCTTCGACGCCTTCGACGATGCGAACGCGAAGCTGCTCGATCAGGGCGTCGGAGCGGCGACGACCCTCGTCGTCGTCGAGGTCCGCAGCGGGACCGCCCGCGCCTACCATGCGGGCGATTCGGGCGCGCTGCTCGTCGGCCAACGCGGGCGGGTCCGACTCGAGACCATCCCGCACTCCCCGGTCGGCTACGGTGTCGCAGCCGGAATGCTCGAGCCCTCCGAAACCCATCACCACGACGAGCGCCATCTGCTCTCGAATTGCGTCGGCTCCCGCGACATGCGCGTCGAGGTCGGCGCACCGGTCGCGATGGCCGCCCGGGACACGCTCCTGCTCGCCACCGACGGCGTCCTCGAGAACATCGAGCGGCGCGATCTGATCGACCAGATCCGGATCGGCCCCCTGCTCGAGGCCGCGACCGATCTGCAGGCGCGCCTGCGCCGCACGATGGCCGGGGCCGATCCGAAGCTCCCGGCGCATCCCGACGACGCGACGGCCCTGCTCTACCGGGCGACGAAGACGCTCAGGCTCCCGCCGGCCGCGCGGCGCCCCGGGCGGGCCGGCGAACGCGGAGCGCGCCGATGACGCAGTCGCTCCGGGTCGGCAATCGCCTCGGCAAATACCGCCTCGAGCGCAAGCTCGGCGAGGGCGGCTCGGCGGTCGTCTGGCGGGCGCGCGACACCGTCGAGGGTCGCCGTGTCGCGATCAAGGTCGTGAACGACTCGGTGATCGCGGATTGGGGCCGCGCGGCGGTCGAGGGCGAGGCGCGGGTCGCCGCCCAGCTCGACCATCCGCGCATCGCCGGCATCCGCAACGCCGACTGGATCGGCGACCATTTCGTGATGGTCACGGATCTCGCGCGCACGAGCCTCGACGAATACCCCGGCGCGCGACGCTCCCCCGATCTCGCCCTCTCGATCCTCGCCGACGTCGCCGAGGGGCTCGCCTACGCCCACGCCCGCGGCCTGCTCCACCGCGACATCAAGCCCGCCAACATCTTCCTCTACGAAGGTCGCCGCGCGAAGCTCGGCGACTTCGGCACCGCGCGCCTCGCCCCCGCCGCGACCCGCGTGCTGACGGAGGTCGGCACCTTCGGCTACATCGCCCCCGAGCAGGCCTACGGCCGGGCGCGCTTCGCCAGCGACGTCTTCAGCCTCGCGCTCACGGCCTACGAGCTCTGGGCGGGCGCGCTCCCGGGCTGGCCCTTCGAATGGCCCTTCGAAGGGGCACAGCGCTTCGTGGCGCGCTGCCCCGCGCGCGTGCAGCCCGTCATCCGGCGCGCGCTGACGCTCGATCTTCGCAAGCGCTGGAGCGACGCGGTCGAGTTCCACGAGGCGCTCACGAAGGCGATCGAATCGACCGCCTCCGACCGGGCGAAGTCGAAGAAGAAGAGCCGCAGCACCGCGCGCGGGCCGCGCAAGACCAGCACCCCGCCCGATCCCTTCGTGCTCGAGATCGAGTGGTTCCGCAAGCGCTTCGGGCGCGCACTCGACGCGACCTACGCGTGTCATGCCTGCGACGGGCCGATCTCGGAGTCGATGGGCCATTGCCCGTGGTGCGGCACGACGCGCAACTCCTTCGTCCACGTGACGCGCTTTCCGCTCGTGTGTCCGAGCTGCGAACGCGGCGTGCGGCCGGAGTGGAAGGCGTGCCCGACCTGCAGCCGCGGCCGCTTCGAGGGCAACGGCAAGCCGATCAAGAGCAGCCGCCAGAGCGAGCGCACCTGCCGCCGCCGCGGCTGCGGTGCGCCGATCGATCGATTCATGCGCTACTGCCCGGGCTGCAAACAGAAGGTCGTGCGGCCCTGGAAGGTCGAAGGTCTCGATCCCTGCGAACGTTGCCGCTGGCCGATGGCCAACCGGTGGCGTTTCTGTGCCTGGTGCGGAAAGAAGAACCCCGCGGCCATGGACGTCTCGATCGGCCGGCGGCGACGCGGACGTGGCCACGCCTGAGCGCGCGGGCGGAAACGGCGCCCGCCCTCGACGCTCCGATCCCGGGTGTGCCGGCGGCGCTGCGCGGCGCTTCGGCCCGAGCGGCTCCGTCGGCCGCGCATCCGCCCGGCAGCCCGGCCCGCGGCTCGGGTTGGCGCTCGCCGCGCTGTCGGCGCTGCCGCTGGCACTTTCAGCGGCGCTTCCGGTGGCGCTGTTCGTGGCGCTGCTGCTCTCGGGATCGGCGGCGGCGTTCTCGACCGACGCCCTCGATCCCGATCGGCGCTGGCTGGTCGGTCGGATCGAGATCGTGGGCAACCACGCCCTCGCGAAATCCGAGCTCCGGCGCGTGATCGAGACCCGACCGCGCCGTCTGCTCACGTTCTGGCGCGAGCGGCCGGTCTTCGATCCGACGACCCTCGAGGGCGACCTCGAGCGCATCCGGCGCCTCTACGAGACCGAGGGCTACTTCAAGACCCGCGTCCTCGGGCACCTCGAATCGAAGCAGACCGCCGACGCCGAGATCCTCGCCGTGACGATCTCGATCGACGAGGGACCGCGCGCCTTCGTCACCGGGATCGAGGTCGATCCGCCCGTCGACGCCCCGGCGCCGGACGCCGCCGATCCCGGATCGCAAGGATCCGAGCGCGCGGATGCGGCGCGTCGCGATCGGACGACGCTCCGCCAGCGCGCGCTCGAGGTCGGCGAGCCCTTCCGCGAGGCCGACTATCAACGGCTCGAGACGCAGCTGCGCGCGCTCCATCTCGACCGCGGCCACGCTTCGGTCGAGACGAAGCGGAGCGCGCGGGTCCGGCCCGATCGCGAGGGCGTCGAAGTGCGCTACGAGATCGTTCCCGGGCCGACCGCCCGCATCGGAGCGGTCTCGATCTCGGGCCTCGAGAAGGTCCATCGCTCGCTCATCGAGCGCGAGCTCACCTTCGAGCCCGGCGACCGCTTCTCCCTCTCCGCCATCGAGGAGTCGCGCCGGCGCCTGCTGCAGCTCGACCTCTTCAGCTCGATCCAGATCGAGTGGCAGACCGATCCGGCCGACCCGGGCGTCGCGACGATCAGCGTCGCGCTGCGCGAGAAGAAGCCCCGCGAGCTCCGTGTCGGCGGCGGCTACAGCACGGAAGAGCTGGCGCGCGCGCAGATCCGCTGGCAGAGCCGCAACTGGTTCGGCGGCGGGCGCCGGCTCCTGCTCTCCGGACGTTATTCGAGCCTGGTCCGTGCCGCGGAGCTCTCCTTCGCCCAGCCCCACCTCGGCGATCGCGACAATCGCGGCCTGTTCGAGTTCAGCCTCTTCCAGCAGGACGAGGCCAACTTCACGCGCAATTCGATCCAGGGCGTACCCGCCTTCGAGCACAGCTTCACCCCCCGCCTCGTGCTGACGACGGGCCTGCGCGTCGAGACGGCGACGGTGCGGGACGTCGTCCAGGAGGTGAAGGACCGGATCGGGGGCGTGCGCGACGAGGGCACGCTGATCGGACCACAGCTCCTGCTCACCTGGAAGCGGGTCGACGATCTCATCCAGCCGCGCAACGGCTTCACCCTGAGCCTCGAAGGGGACTACTCGACGCGGCTGATCGGCGCGACCTACGACTACTTCAGGATCGTGGGCGAGGCGGCGGTCTTCAAATCGGTCTTCGACTTCGCCGTCGTCGCGGGCCGGCTCAAGCTGGGTGCGGCGCAGGCGTTCGGCGACAAGGAACGCCTTCCGATCTTCGAGCGGCTGTACGCCGGCGGCGAGGGCAGCGTTCGAGGCTACCGGCGACGCCAGCTCGGCCCGACCGCCTCCAATGGCAACCCGCTCGGCGGGCGCACGCTGATCGAGGGCGGGATCGAGACCCGCATCCCGGTCTGGAAACAGATCGGTGTCGTCGGATTCTTCGACTTCGGCCAGGTCTCGCTCGACCGCTACGATTTCGTCCCGGACGAGCTGCGTTATTCGGCCGGCCCCGGCATCAGCTATGCGACGCCGATCGGGCCGATCAGCCTGTTCGCCGGCTTCCCGATCAACCGCCAGGACGGCGAGCCGCCCTGGCAGATCCACTTCAACATCGGGTTCTTCTTCTGATGGCCATGAAGATCCTGAGAGCGGTCGTCGGCGGATTGGCACGGGGCGTCGCCCTGCTGGCCCTGCTCGCCCTGCTCCTGCCCGCGCTGCTGGTCCTCTACACCACCACCGACGATTTCCGCGCACGCCTGCTCGCTCGCCTCGAGCCCGAGCTCGACGATCGCATGGCCGGCGATCTCTCGATCGGCGGTCTCGCGGGCTCGCCGCTCTCGCGCCTGCGCTTCGTCGACGTCGCGCTGGCCTGGCACGACGAGCCGATCGCGCGCGCCCGCTCGATCGCGATCGGGGTCGACTGGACCGCGCTCCTGTTCGGCCGCGTCGAGATCGCGCGCGTCGACATCGAGGCGCCCGAGGTCGTGTTCCGCGAGCACGCGGCGCTCGGCTGGGATTGGCGCGATGCGCTCGCGCCGTTGATCCCGGCGCCCGATCCGGAGCGGCCGCCCCGGAACACGCCGCAGCCCGTCGTCGTCGAGACGCTCGCGATCTCGGACGCCACCCTCACGATCGCCGCACAGGCGCGGCCCGAGATCCGGCTCGACGGCCTCGCCGCCCGCGGCCGCCTCGATTTCGAGCAGCGCCGGCTCCGGATCGACGAGGCGTCGCTCGCGCTCGGCCGCTCGCAGCTCTCGGCCACCGGCGAGGTGCCGTTCGAGGGGCGCTATGTCTTCGACGTCACGATCGGATCGCTCCATCCCGCCGACCTCGCCCGCATCGATCCGGCGCTCGCAGAGTCCCTGGCCTTCCTGGCGCCGGCGAGCGGCGAGCTCGTTCTCCGCGGCGACAAGCAGGCGCTCGACGCGACCGGCCAGCTGCTCTGGCCCGAGACGAAGCTGACCTTCGATCTGCACGGCGATCCCCGGGCGCTCGGCCTTCCGCGCTCGACCATCGTCGCGCGCCTCGAGTCGGCCGACCTCGCGCGCTTCGCTCCCGCGCTGGGGATCGCCGGCCCCCTCGATCTCCGGCTCGAGCTCGCGAACGGCGAGGGCACGTTCGGCGCGCACCTGCGCTCCGGCTCGCAGGGGGAGCTCGCCGCCGAGGGACTCGTCGCCCTCCTCGGAACGCCCGAGACGAAGCTGCAGTTCACGGCGAAGCGCTTCGACCTCGCGCACGCCTTCCCGGGCCATCCCGAATGGGCGAGCGCGCTCGACGGCCGCGGAACCCTCGATCTGCGCAGGCGGGAGCGCAGCGCCCTCGAAGGCGCCCTGACGCTGCAGCTGGGCGCCTCGCGGATCGGCGAGCTCGCGCTCCGAAGCGCCGAGGTCCGGGCGACACTCTCCGGCGACACCATCGATCTCGCCGAGCTCGTCCTCGACTCGCCGATCGGACGAGTCGAGGCCGATGGCAGTCTGTCGACGAAGCCCGGCCGCCCCCTGACCCTCTCGGCCCGCCTGGCGATCGACGATCTCGCTCCGCTGCTCGCCCTCGTGCGACAGGAGGGGAGCGGACGGCTCGTCGGCGACCTCGCCCTCGACGGTCCGCCGGAACGCGCGCGGCTGGCGGCCGATCTCGCACTTTCCGATTTCCGGCTCGGCTCGTTCCAGACGGCGGCTGCGCACCTCGACCTCGTCGCCCGCGGCGGCTTCGCGCAGGGCCAGCTCGATGCGACGATCGAGACGTTCCGGCTCGAGACGGCGCTCGGCGACTGGTCGCTCGACCGGGCAACCCGCCTCACGGCGGCCCGCGACGCGCTCGCCTTCGACGATGCGCGCTTCTCGAGCGGCGAAGCCCGCATCGCCCTCGACGGCCGGATCGGGCGGCGCGGGCGCCAGGACCTTCGGCTCGAGGCACGGGCGCTCCCGATCGCCGCATGGGCCCGGGCGAATCCGGCGCTCGTCTCGCCCGAGGTGCTCGCGGGCGGCGTGCTCGACGTCGATCTCGAAATCGGTGGCGTCGGCGCAGCGCCCCGCGTCGAAGCGCAGCTCGTGCCGCGCGGCCTCGTCGTATCGGAAGAGCCGATCGAGACCGCCTCCCTGACGCTGCGATACGCCGAACGCCGCGCCGAGGCCCAGCTCGCGGCCTCGACCTCGCCCGACCTCCGCTTCGACGCCGAGGCGCGCCTGCCCTTCGCACTCGCCTGGGAGCAGGGCTTCGCCGCGAAACCGGTCGGCGAGCTCGTGGCCCGGGCGACCTGCGAGGCGGGGGATCTCGCGGTGCTCCAGGGATTCGTCGAGGAGCGCATCAAGGCACTCGGTGGGCGCGGTCGCTGCGAGCTCGCGCTCGAGGGCCCGCTGGACGCCCTGCGCCCCTCCGGCCGGATCGAAGCGAGCGACCTCACGGGCCGCCCCGCGCGGACCGGGGTCACCCTCATCGCGGGGGAGCTCGCCGTCGAGATCGCCGAGGACCGCTTCTTCGTGCGGCGCGCGACGGCCACCGTCGAGGGCTACGAAGACAGCGCGCGCTTCCGGGCGGAAGGCGAGGGCCCGCTCCCGGTCTTCTTGACCCGCCTGATCCGGCCGACACCGGCGGGCGAGCAACCGGGCGAAGCGGACGCGCCGCCCGAAGGCGGCGGACCGGCCGGGGACGGGAACGCGCCCGCGATCGACGAGCCGGCGGCGCAGGTAGCAGACGCCCCCGTCGCGCGGGGCGACTACGTCACGCAGATCGAGCTGAAGCGCTGGCCCCTCGTCGACACGAAGCGCGATCGCCTGATCGCCTCCGGCAAGCTGCGTGCCCGCGGCACCTTCGAACGGCCCCGCGTCGAGGGCCGGGTCTCGATCGTCGAGGGCACCCTGCGGCCGAACCTCAGCTTCCTCTCGAGCGGCCCGCCGCCCCGGGATCCGACGATCGTCTTCGAAGGCGAAGGCCGCGGACCGAACGGGGGCGTGAGCGAATCCCCGACCTCGAACCTCCTCTCCACCTTCGAAGCGCTCGAGCTCGAGGTCGACATCGACGTCGGCCGCGATCTCTGGATCAAGCACGAGCAGGCCGAGGCCCTGCTCGATGGCCGCATCGAGGCGCGCAAGGCGCGCAACAAGCCGCTCTCGCTCGCGGGCCGGATCGACGCCCAGCAGGGCTTCTTCGATCTGCAGAACCGGCGCTTCCGATTGATCGAGGGCGGCCTCGAGCTGGTCGGCGGCGCGAAGATCGATCCCCAGCTCGATCTGCTCGCGCGCTACCGGGCGCCCGCGCATACGATCGACGCGCGCCTTTCGGGCACGGCGTCGAAGCCCGTGCTGACGCTCTCCTCCGATCCCAGCCTTTCGCAGGAGGACATCCTCGCCGTCCTGCTCTTCGGGCGGCCCGCCGGCGAGCTCACGGCGGAGCAGCAGGTCTCCGTCGGCCAGCGCGCGGAGGAGATCGCCAGCGCCTTCGGCATCACGGCCGTCGGCCGGACCGTCGCGAGCGCGATCGGCCTCGACGCCCTCGGCCTCCAGATCGAGGAGCTCTCGAGCGCGCGGGCACGGGTCGGGGCCTACGTCGGCCGCAACATCTTCGTCGCGCTCGGCCAGGAGTTCAGCGGCGAACGCGGCCAGGAGCTCTCGATCGAATACGAGTTCCTGCCGGGCTGGAGTCTCGTGGGCTCGACGACGACCCAGGGCACCAACTCCGCGGATCTCGTCTGGCGGATCCGCTACTGATCGTCGTCGTCGCGGTGCAGGCTCGCCGCGATCGCGGCGACCCGGGCCTCGAGGGCGAGCAGGCGCCGGCGAAGGTGGAGCGCGACCTGGACGCCGGCGGGATTGACGCCGAGCTCCTCCACCATCAACGCCGCGATCCGGAGCTCGTCGGCCTCGCGCGGATCGACGAAATCCGACTCGAACAGGCCTTCGCCGCGCAGCGACTCGAGCAGCTCGTCACCGCCGCCGAGATGGATCAGGACTTCGCGGATCTCGATGCGACGGCTGCGGGTCATCCGAAGAGCCCTCCTCGCGGATCGTCCTGCGCGAGCGCGGCGAGGGCGTCCCCGAGCTTCTCCGCCGCGTCCTTCGGGACCACGATCTTGATCCGCGCGTAGAGGTCGCCGGCGGGCTTCCCTCGCGCAGCCGGTACGCCCTGCCCGCGCAGCCGCAGGCGGCTGCCGCTGCTGGTGCCGGGCGGGATCGTGACGCTCGCGCGGCCTTCGAGGGTCGGGACTTCGACACGGCCTCCGGCGATGGCCTCGGCGAGGGTGATCGGGAGCTCGAATTCGAGATCGGAGCCCTCGCGTCGGAAGAGGGGATGGGGCTCGACCCGGACCTGGATCCAGAGGTCGCCGGGCTCGCCGCCGCCGATGCCCTCCCCGCCCTTGCCCGGGATCCGGAGCCGGCCGCCGTCGGTCACCCCGGGCGGAATGCGGACCGTGATCTCCTCCTCCATCCGGCTGCCGTCCCGCCGCGGTCGCGCGATGGCGAAGCGCCGCTCGCCGCCCTTCACCGCCTCGACGAAGCCGAGCGTCATGGACGCCTCGACGTCGGGCCCGTCCATCCGGAAGCGGGCACCCGCCTGGGGACCGCCCCGCGCCCCGAATCCGCGCAGCAGATCCTCGATGCCGCCGAACGCGAAGCCCTCGCCGTACTCCTCCGAACCGGGGGCGCCGAAGCGCGAAGAGAAGCGATCGCGGGCAGCGCGCGCCCGCTCGGCGTCGAAGCCTGCCTCGAGGGAGATCTCGCCGAACTCGTCGAATTGCCGCCGCTTGTCGGGATCGGAGAGCACGTCGTAGGCGGCCGAGATCTCCTTGAAGCGCGCCTCGGCCTTCGCGTCGCCGGGATTCAGATCGGGATGGGTCTCGCGGGCGAGCCGGCGATAGACCTTCTTGATCTCGTCCGCGTCCGCCTCGCGGGCGACGCCCAGGACCTGGTACGGATTCATCGATCGCTTGCTCCCGGCCCGGTGGAGCGGACCCGCAGGCCCGAGCCCGGGCGCCGCGCTCCCCCGCCCCGGTTCACGTCAGCCCCGATCGCCGCGCGTCAAGCCCGCCCGGCGCGGGTTCTGCGCCGGATCGACGCCGGATCGACGATGGTTCCACGACGGTTCGACGAGGGTTCGACGAGCGAGCCCGCGCGGCCGCTCGCGAGCGGCTCAATCGACGAGCGCGTCGAGCTCTTCGTAGCTGTCCTCGAGCTCGTTCATCAGCGACTCGACCTCCGCCGCGAGGTTCGGCGCGACTTCATCGCTCGTCTGGACGGCGATCTTGTTCAGGCCGACCTCGAGGCGCTGCCAGCGCTCCTCCTGCTCTTCCCAGAGGATCTCGGCCTCCTGATCGAGATCGTCGTCCTGCTCGCGAATCCGGCGACGGATCTCCGCGCGCGTGTGCCGCAGCTCTTCGATCGTCGATTCGGTATCGCTGATCCAGGAAGCGCCGCGCTTCTTCCTGCTCGCTTCGGGCTTCTGGGCTGCGTTCTTCTTGGGATCGGTCTTCGCCATCGTTCGTGGTCTCTCAGGGAGAAGCGTGTCTGGTCGGGGTCGCCCCAGAGAATTCCCGTTCGCCCGCGGTCGCGCCAGCGGGGGTGAGCGCCTTCGTCGAAGGTTTCCAGCAGGACGGCCGCCCGGGCGCGTGTCAGCGCTGCGAGGGCCCGCCCAGCCAGCCCCGGACCCGGAACCAGACGACCATGACCAGCGCGAGCACGGCCATCACCCCCATCACGAGCGGGTAGCCGAAGCGCTGCCGGAGCTCGGGCATGTAGTCGAAGTTCATGCCGTAGACGCCCACGACGAAGGTCAGGGGGATGAAGATCGTGCCGACCAGGGTGAGGACCTTCATGACCTCGTTCTGGCGATGGCCGAGCAGCGCGAGGATGGCGCCCATCGCGTCGGTCGCCGAGGCCCGCGCCGCCTCCAGGCTGCCGAGGATCTGGCGGGCGTGGTCCTCGACGTCGCCGAAGTAGACCCGGACCGGCTCGGGGACGAGCGGTGAGTCGATGCGCGCGAGCTGATGCAGGGCGTCGACCTGGGGGCGGTGGATGCGCAGCAGCTGCGTCGTCCGGCGCTGCAGCTCGTGGACCCGGGCGACGAGCTCGGGCGAGGCACGCTCGAAGATCTCCTCCTCGATCGCGTCGAGCTCCTCGGCGAGCTCCGCCATCAGGGGGTAGTACTGATCGATCAGGGCGTCGGCGAGGGCGTAGGCGAGATAGGCGGGACCCGAGCGGCGGAGCAGACCCTGCGCGTTCTGCATCCGCTCGCGGACTTCGTCGAAGAATCCGTATCGATGCTCCTGGAACGTGACGACGTATTCGCCGGCGAGCAGGATCGCGACCTGCGGCAGCCGCTCGCCCGGGTCGAAGGCGACGTGCGGAGCGTGGAGGACGATCAGGAGATGATCCGGATAGCGCTGCGCCTTCGCGCGCTGGGGTACGTTGACCGCGTCCGCGAGCGCCAGCGAGTGGATCCCGAACACCTCGCCGACCGCGCGCAGGCAGGCCTCGTCTCCGAAGCCCTGGATGTCGACCCAGGTCGGCCGCTCCGTCTCGGCATAACATCGAAGCTCTTCCGGATCCTCGACCTCGCCGGTCTCGAGCACCTCCTCGTCGTACTCGAAGTAGCGGATCCGCGGCTCCGGAGCGTCCTCGGCCACGAACAGGGTTCCCGGACGGGCGTTGATCCTGCGCGCCTCGAGGGCGGAATCGGACATCTCAGGGCTCGTCCTTCTCGAGGCGGAGCGAGGCGGAGTTCATGCAATAACGCAGGCCGGTCGGCTTCGGGCCGTCGGGAAAGACGTGACCCAGATGCGCGTCGCAGCGCGCGCAGACGGATTCGGTGCGCACCATCCCGTGGCTCACGTCCGTCTTCTCGGCCACCGCGTCCGGCTCGATCGGCGCGAAGAAGGAAGGCCAGCCCGTCCCCGAATCGTACTTCGATTCCGAGCGGAAGAGCGGCGCTCCGCAGCAGATGCAGTGATAGGTCCCGGCGGCCTTTTCGTTCCAGTAGCGGCCGGTGAACGCGCGCTCCGTCGCCGAGCAGCGCGTCACGCGGAACTCCTCCTCCGAGAGCTGCTCGCGCCACTGTGATTCGCTCTTCTCGATCTTCCGATCGTCGGCCATCGCCTCTTCCTCCCGGAGCCTCGCTCCTTCAATTGCCCTCGAGCGCGACGCGCAGCGCCGGCCCCGCCGACGTGAGCGCGATGATCCGCGGATTGCGGTCGCTCTCCCGGAAACGGAGCTTCAGGGCGGGCAGTCCATCCCCCGGCGCTCCGTCGATCGCCTCCCCGCCCCGCGCGGGCCAGGCCGCGGTGAGCGGTTGTCCGAGCACGCGCCACCACGGCTCCTCTTCGTCGAGGCGAACGAGGCCCGCCGGCAGCGCGTCGCGATCCGGCACCGCTTCGACGCGGACCTCCCCGTCCTCGGAGCGCAGCAGGATCCGCCCGACGTCGAAGGTCAGCGCCAGCACGCGCGCGAGCGCACCGGCCCGATCCGCCTCGACACGCAGGATGCGACCCTGCGCCCGGGCGGCGCGTTCGAAGATCTCGAGAGATGCCTGCGGAGCCACGCGGCCAGTCTACACTGGCCCCGGCCGTGAGGACCCCCTGCGCGTGCTGCCTTCGCGCGGCATGATCCCGGTGGCCGACCACCGCCCGATCAGGAGAGAGCTTGCCCCCCCGCGCCCGGTCCGATGCTCGCCGCAGCGATCTCGTCCTGCTCGATGGCCTCTCGGTGCGGCGGCGACGCCATGCCCGGGGCTGGTCTTCGCGGGATCTCGTCGTCGCGATCGAGAGCGCGAGCCTCGTGTCGACGGGCCTGCGGCGCACGCTCTCGCCGAACCAGATCCAGGCGATCGAAGAACGCGGCGAACGGATCCCGTACGAGCAGGTCCTGCTGCTGGCCGGCGGCCTCGACTGCGATCCGATCGACCTGATCGCCGAGGGCGAGCTCTCCAGCCGACCCGCCCCGCCGCGCCCCCACTGACGATCGAACCGAACGCTGCGCCGCGGGGCGCCGCTTCACCGAGGAGCCCACATGGAATACCTGGAGCCGGAAGTCGCGCGAACCCGATCGGGCCTGCGCCTCGTCTTGACCGCGGGCGTGCCGGGGCCGTGGGGCGAGGCTGCCAAATCGATCTTCGGCGTGAAGGGCATCGCCTACCTCCCGGTCCGCCAGACGGCGGGCGAAGCGGATCCGGCGCTGGTCGGCTGGACGGGCCACGCGAACGCGCCGCAGGCGGTCTACGAAGACGAGCCCGCCCGCACCGGCTGGGCCGAGATCCTGCTCCTCGCCGAACGCCTCGCGCCGGCGCCGGCGCTGATCCCGGACGATCCCCACGAGCGCGCCCTGCATTTCGGCCTGGCCTTCGAGATCTGCGGCGAGGACGGCCTCGGCTGGCATCGCCGCTTGCAGATGATGCACGGCATGCTCTCCCTGCCCGAGGCGGAGACCCATCCCGCCCTCGAGACCGCGCGCGTCATCGGCCGCCGCTACGGCTACAGCCGCGAGGCCGCCCTTCGCTCGAGCGAGCGCATCCGCCAGATCCTGCGCCTGTTCTCGGAGCAGCTCGCAGCGCAGAAGAAGAAGGGCAGCGAATACCTCGTCGGTCGCCAGCTCTCGGCGGTCGACGTCTACTGGTCCACCTTCGCCGCCATGCTGAAGCCGATGCCGCACGCGCTCTGCCCGATGCCGGCCCCGATGCGCACCTCGTACGAGACCCTCCCGCCCGAGATCGCGGCGGCGCTCGATCCCGCGCTGCTCGAACATCGCGATCGGATCTACACGAAGCACCTGACGCTGCCCGTCGAGTTCTGAGCGGGTGCGCGCCGAACGCCCGGTCCGCTACGTCCTCGGCCTGCTCTTTCTCGTCTCCGTCTTCAACGTCTGCGATCGGACGATCGTCTCGGTGCTCGCCGAGGACATCCGCCGGGACCTGCTGCTCGACGATCGGCAGATGGGCATCGTGATGGGGCTCGCGTTCTCGGCGACCTATCTCTTCGCGGGCATCCCCGTCGCCTTCGCCGCCGACCGCCATTCGCGCACGTACGCGATCTCCATCGCGCTCTTCGTATGGAGCACGATGACGGCGCTGACCGGCCTCGCCCAGAGCTACGTCCAGATCCTGCTGGCGCGCATGGGCGTCGGCATCGGCGAGGCGGGCGGAAGCCCCGCGAGCCATGCCCTCGTCGTCGACTACGTCGCTCCGCATCAGCGCGCGCGGGCGATGTCGCTCTTGAGTGTCGGATCGCTCGTCGGCCTCGGCGGCGGCATCCTCTACGGCGGCTGGGCGAGCGAGGTCATGGGATGGCGCTGGGCGCTGATCAGCGTCGGTCTCCCGGGCGTCGTGACGGCGCTGCTCTTCGCGACCACCGTCGTCGATCCGCCGCGCCGGGCCGCCGATCGTCCCGGTCCCGACGCCTTCACCGGCCGCGGTCTCCCGGCCGTCCTGCTCGCGCTCCTGCGCATGCCCGCGTTCGTCGCGCTCACGCTCGGCGCGACCTTCGCCAACGTCGTCTCCCTCGGCCGCAATCTCTGGGAGCCGACCTTCCTGCGGCGCGTCTACGACATGGGCGCCGCCGAAGCCGGTCTCGTCTACCTCTTCATCACCGCCGTCCCCGGCATCGTCGGCACCTTCGCCTGCGGTGCGCTCACCGACCGCCTCGCCCGCCGCGATGCGCGCTGGTTCGGCTGGTTCCCCGCCGCGACCTGCTTCGTACTCGTCCCACTCTGCCTCGGCTTCTACTTCGCGCCGCCGGACGCGCGCCTGCTCGGCGTGCCGGTCGGATTCCTGTTCTCGTTCGCTGCCTCGCTCGTCGCGCCCGGCTGGTCGCCGGCGACGATGGCCACGGCCCAGGGCCTCGTCCCGCCGAGCGCCCGCGCCGTCTCGGCCGCGACCTGGAGCATGATCGCGAACTTCGTCGGGCTCGGGATCGGCCCCTTCGTGGTCGGCGACCTCAACGTGCGACTCGAGAGCGTCTACGGGGATCAGGCCGTGCGCTATTCGCTCGCGATCGTCGGCGTGGTGCCGTGGCTCGCCACGTTGAGCTTTCTTATGCTCGCCCGACATCTCGGACGCACTTCGACCCCGAACGTCTGAGACGCAGTCGCGGAATCGGCGACGGCGACGCCCCACGCGCTCGAAAGAGCCCGACGATCCGAGAGGCACCCGACGCATGCGCCCGAATCGAACCGCGATCGATCTCGTCTCCTTTTTTCCTTCCTCGCCCGACGCTTCGCAGATCTCACGACGTGCTGCGCCGGCCGCAGAGCACCGATCGGCGCGGAAGGGCGCGCGCGCGGCCGGCGTCCTCGCCGCCGCATTGCTGGCGACGGCCGGCCCCGCCGCGGCGGCCGCCGCCGGTGATGTCTCAGGTGATGCCGCAGCCCATGCCGAAGGCGAGGGCGAGGGCGAGCACGGGAAGACGCCCTACTCCCCCTTCGCCCTGCAGACTCATCCGACCGAGCTGCTCTGGGGCGATACCCATGTCCACAGCTCCTTCAGCATGGACGCGAACTCGATGGGCAATACCCGCCTCGGCCCCGGCGACGCCTATCGCTTCGCGAAGGGCGAGGTCGTCGTCTCGAACACGGGACAATCGGTCCGGCTCGATCGGCCGCTCGACTTCCTCGTCGTCTCGGATCACGCGGAGTACATGGGCGTGCTGCCGCGCCTGCGCGCGAAGGATCCGCTCGTGCTCTCCGATCCGGCCGGTCGCAAGCTCTACGACTCGCTCACGGAAGAAGATCAGCGCGGCGGGCAGGCGATGGCCGACCTGATCCGATCCCTCGTGACCAACGAGCCCCTTCTCGACAACGCCGCGCTGAAGCAGAGCGTCTGGGACGAGATCACCCGGCTCGCCGATCAGCACGATCGCCCCGGCGTCTTCAGCGCGCTGATCGGATACGAATGGACGTCGATGCCGGACGGCGACAATCTCCATCGCGTCGTCGTCTATGCCGACGGCGCCGAGAAGGCGGCCCGCCTGACGCCGGTCTCCGCCTTCGATGGCGACCGGCCCGAGGATCTCTGGGCCTTCCTCGAACGCTACGAAAAGACGACCGGCGGCCGCGTGCTCGCCATCCCGCACAACTCGAACCTTTCGAACGGGCGGATGTTCGCGGTCGAGGACTCGGCGGGCAAACCGTTCGACCGGCGCCATGCCGCGACCCGCGCGCGCTGGGAGCCGATCGTCGAGGTGACCCAGATCAAGGGCGACGGTGAGACCCATCCGCTGCTCTCCCCCGACGACGAGCTCGCCGACTTCGAGACCTGGGACAAGGGCAACCTCAACGTCGCCGCCACGCTGCCGAAGGCGCCCTGGATGCTCCGCTTCGAATACGCGCGCTCGGCGCTGCAGCTCGGCCTCGACCTCGAGGCGAAGCTCGGCGTCAATCCCTTCGCGTTCGGCATGATCGGGAGCACCGACGCCCACACCTCCCTCGCGACCGGTGCCGAAGACAACTTCTGGGGCAAGGCCGTCGGCGTCGAGCCCGGTCGGCCGCGGACGAACATGACGTTCCTCCCCTCGTCGAAGGATCCCTCCCTCGACATCATGGCCTGGCAGCAGGTGGCGGCGGGCTATGCCGCGGTGTGGGCGACCGAGAACTCCCGCGAGGCGATCTTCGACGCGATGCGGCGCAAGGAAGTCTACGCCTCGACCGGCCCGCGCATGCAGGTCCGCTTCTTCGGCGGCTGGGGCTACGCGGCGGAAGACCCGACGCGGCCCGACGCCGTCGTTCGCGGCTACCGCGGCGGCGTTCCGATGGGCGGAGAGCTGCCGCCGCGCGGGCGCAAGGATCGCGCACCGCGCTTTCTCGTGATGGCGAGCAAGGATCCGATCGGCGCGAATCTAGAGCGCGTCCAGATCGTGAAGGGATGGCGCGCGAAGAACGGCGATCTGAAGGAGATGGTCTACGACGTCGCCGTCGCCGAGAAGCTCGGATCGACCGTCGATCTCGCGACCGCCACCTATGCGAACACGGTGGGCGCTGCCGAGCTCTTCGCCTACTGGGAAGATCCCGACTTCGATCGCCGCGAGCACGCCTTCTACTACGCCCGCGTCGTCGAGATCCCGACCCCGCGCTGGACCGACTACGACGCGGTGCGGCTCGGAACGGAGGTCGATGCGGCCTCCCCGATGGCCCTCCAGGACCGCGCCTACACCTCGCCAATCTGGTATACGCCCTGATCGGCCGCGGAGGCATCGTCCCGGTCGCAGCGCAGGTTCGGGACGGCTCGTAGCCGGCGCACGAACGGCGCGCGGGCCCCGGCCATCGGCTGGAAGGCCGGAATGCCAGAAGACCGGGCGCCGAGCTAGCTCGACCCGCGCTCGACCCACTCCGCATAGGGCGCATGGACCTCGTCGACCGAAACCGCGTGGATCGCCGGCAGGTCGTAGGGATGCAGCGCGAGGATGGCGCGCTCGACCTCGCGATAACGGCTCGCGACCGTCTTCATCCGGACCCGGAGCTCGGGCTCGTTCACGACCTCGCCCTGCCAGACGTACCAGCTCTCGATCTCTTCGATCTGGGCGCAGGCGACGAGCCCGCCCTCGACCACGGCCCGCGCGATCCGGCGCGCGTCCTCGCGGCGGGCAACGGTCGTGTAGACGACGACGAGCCGCTCCATGATCGGCTGGGCCTCCCGTTCTCGATCCGCTCGGCCGACCGGTGGCCGCCGCGCGAAGAACCGGTCCATCGAGGTCGAATCTTCCCCGCGCCGACCGGAGCCGATCGGCCAGCTCGCCCACGTACGCCTTGCAGGCTGGAACGGGCCATTCTACGGATCGCCGATCGCGGCGCGCAACGCTCGCCCCGGACGCGCCGCACGAGGCGCCGCGCACGACTCCGATCGGTGGGGCGCGCGCGGCCGGATCGCGTAGAGTGGAGCCTGGCCGAAGCCGCCTGAACAGGGGAGCGACGAAGCACCATGCCGGAGAAGAACGAGAAGCGCCACATCATGCGATTTCGCGAGACGCCGCCGCCGCCGGCCGGCGACCTCGAGTCGAACGTGCGCTGGCTGCGCGACCGCGAGCTGATCAAGAACCTCTACCGACGTTATGCGTACGGCGTCGACTCCATCGACTTCGAGCTCGTCCGCTCGATCTTCCACCCCGATTGCATCGTCGACGGGACGCTCGAGGGCGGCGGGCTCGAGGAATACCTCGGCGGGCTCGAAGACGCGATGGACCAATGGGACGCGACGATGCATTTCGTCGGGAATCAATACGTCGAAATCGACGGTGATCGGGGCTTCGTCGAATCCTGGGTCATCGGCTACCACATGGAGGCCGACGACAGCCCGATCGACCATCTCGTGCTCGCGCTCCGCTACCAGGACGAAGTCGTGCGGGTCGGCGACGATTGGAAGGTCATTCATCGCAAGACCTCGAAGCAATGGCATACCGGCCCCTTCCCGCGTCCGACGATCGGGCCGCCCTCGTATCCGCGGCCCGCGCGCGCGAAGAAATGAGTCGGGAGGCGAGACATGTCGGCCGAGATCGACCATGAGGTGATCATCGTCGGCTCCGGTTTCTCCGGAATCGGCGCGGGCATCGCGCTCCGGAAGATGGGCATCGAGGATTTCGTCCTGCTCGAGCGGGAGAAATCCTTCGGCGGGACCTGGGTGCAACACGCCTATCCCGGTCTCGAGATCGACATGCCCTTCTTCATCTACTGCTACCCGTTCGAGCCCCGCTGGAGCTGGAGCCAGCTCTACCCGACGGGCGACGAATACCGCGACTACACGCGCCACTGCGCCGAGAAGTACGGAATCACTCCGCGCATCCGCTGCGACGCCGCCGTCGCACGGGCGGAGTACGACGAAGCGGAGAACTGCTGGCGCGTCCGGCTCGAGAGCGGCGAGATCCTCTCGTCGCGCTACCTCGTCAACGCGACCGGCCTCCTCGTCGTCCCCAAGATGCCCGACATCGAAGGCATCGCCGGCTTCGAGGGCAAGATCATCCACACCGCGCGCTGGGACCACGATTACGATCTGCAGGGCAAGCGCGTCGCCGTGATCGGCACCGGCGCGACTTCGATCCAGGTCGTGCCCGCCATCGCCGATCGTGTCGAATCGCTCGACGTCTACCAGCGGACGCCGATCTGGCTCATGCCGAAGCCGAACCCGAAGCTCTCGCCCGGCTTCCAGCGGCTGCTCCGGCGCGTGCCGTTCGTCCAGCGCCTGATGCGCTGGGCGGCGAATGCGATCGTCGAGGTCGTCTTCGGCCTCGGCTTCATCCGGTACACGCGCTTCCCCGGGATCTTCCGGGCCATCGAGAAGCGCCTGGTGGAATTCATCCGGAGCGAGATCCGCGATCCTGCGCTGCAGGAGAAGCTGATCCCGGACTACGCCTACTTCTGCAAGCGGCCGAGCTTCTCGAATTCCTTCTACGCGACGCTGAACCGCCCGAACGTCGATCTCGTGACGGAGGCGATCGAGCGCGTGACCGCGCGGGGCATCGTGACCGCCGACGGCCGGGAGCGCCCGATCGACACGCTCGTCTGCGCGACGGGCTACCAGGTTTTCAATCGACGCTGCGTCCCCGGCTACGAGATCATCGGCTGTGAGGGCCGCAACCTCGGCGAGCTCTGGGAGAAGCAGCGTTTCCAGGCCTACGAAGGTGCCAGCGTCCCGGGCTTCCCCAACCTCTTCCTCTTCATGGGCCCCTATTCGACCGCGGGACTCTCGTATTTCACGATGATCGACGTCGAGAGCAAGCACATGACGCGCTGCCTGCGCGAGGCCCGGCGCCGCGGGACCGACTACGTCGAGGTCGAGCAGGCGGCCCACGAGCGGGACTTCGCGAAGATCCTGCGACGCGCGGAGCAGACGGTCTTCGCCGGAGGAAACTGCGCCGGCTCCAACAGCTACTACGTCGACGCCCATGGCGACGCGCCCGGCCTGCGGCCGGTGACGGGCTTCGAGCATTGGCTGAACAGCCGCTTCTTCCCGCTCGGCGACTATCGTTTCGAGCGCCCCGCGAAGGCCGGGCGAGCCGCATGACGTCTGGCCGTGCTCCCTCGGAGACGCTCCCCGGCCGCGGCTTCGAGCCGGACTTCGAGCCGGAGTCCCTGCTCGCAGAGGCCCGCAAGCGGACCGGCCTCGACGATTTCGGCGACCCGCATTTTCGCGAGCCGATGGAGCGCCTGCTGCACTCGCTCGGACGCGAGGCGCGGCTCACGCCGGCGGGCCGCGTCGCCCAGCGGGAACGGATCATCGGCAGTCTGGTGACGCGTCTTTCCGCCGAGGCGTTCATCGGGCGCCATCCCGAGATCGAAGCGGAGCGGCTCGAGGCTCCGCTCGTGATCGTCGGCCCGACCCGCTCGGGCACGACGCGCCTGCACCGGATGCTGTCGGTCGATCCGCGGCATCAGACCGTTCTCTGGTGGGAGAATCGGAGCCCGGTTCCGATCCCGGGGACGGACTGGCGCCGGCTCGATCCGCGGATCGACGAGGCGCGCGAAGAAGTCCGGCAGGTCCTGACGGCCGCGCCACAGATGAAGGCGATCCATCCCTGGGATCCCCTGGGCCCCGACGAGGATGCGCTGCTTTGCGAGCATGCATTTCTGTCGTACGTGCCGGAGTCGAGCGTGCACGTCCCCTCGTATCGGGACTGGATGCAGGATCAGGACGTCACGCCCGCCTATCGCTACCTCGCGCGTATGCTCCGGATCCTGCAATGGCAGAAACGCGAACGGGGAGAGCGCGGATCGCGCTGGGTCCTGAAGACGCCGCAACATCTCGGCTTCATCGAGGCTTTCGATCGGGTCTTCCCCGATGCGCGCATCGTCCAGACTCATCGCGATCCGCTCGCGGCCGTGCCTTCCGCGGCCAGCATGTACTCGACGCTCTGGCGGATCACCTCGAACGACGTCGACCTCGCAGCCGTGGGTCGCCAGTGTCGGGATCGGCTCGAGCTCGACCTCGGGCGCTTTCTCGCCTACCGGAGGCGGCGGGAGCAAGTGGATCCGGAGGCCGTCTTCGACGTCTGGTTCGACGACATGGAGCGCGATCCGATCGCACCGATCGAGCGCCTGCATGCGTGGCTCGGAACGCCGTGGCTGCCCGAGACGCGATCCGGGCTCGAGCGTTGGCTGGTCGAGAATGCCCGCGAGAAGCGGCCGCCCCATCGCTATGGCTTCGAGACCTTCGGATTGGCGCGCGAGGATCTCGAGCGGCGATTCGCCGACTATCGGGAGCGATTCATTCTTTCGAGGAGGGGCGCATGGGCAAGCTGACGGGGAAGGTCGCACTCGTGACGGGTGCGGGGAGGGGCATCGGGCGGGGCGTTGCGCTCGAGCTCGCGCGGGACGGAGCATCGATCGTGGTGGCGGAGCTCGATCCGGAGACCGGCCGGCGCACGGCGGGCGAGATCGAGGCGCTCGGGATGCGCGCGATCGCAGCCGTCGTCGACGTCCAGCGGCGGGATCAGGTCGACCGGGCGGTGGCCGCCGCGGCCGAGGCGTTCGGGACGGTCGACATCCTCGTGAACAACGCACAGATCCAGCGGCAGCAGGTCGACTTCGAGCAGACGACGATCGACGACATGGAGGTGGTGCTGGGCTCCGGCCTGATGGGCACGTTCCATTTCATGCAGGCCTGCTTTCCGCACCTGCGCAGGCGCGGGGGAAAGATCGTCAACGTCGCGTCCGCGGCGGGCCTCGTCGGTTACGCGGGCTGGGCCTCCTATGCGGCGGCGAAGGAGGGGATTCGCGCGCTCACGAAGGTCGCTGCCCACGAATGGGGCAAGCACAGGATCAACGTGAACGCGATCTGCCCGCTGGCGGAGACGCCGAGCATGAAGCAGTGGAGCGCCGACAACCCCGACCTGGCGAAGATCATGATCGATTCGATTCCGCTCGCGCATTTCGGACATCCGGAAAAGGACATCGGGCGCGCCGTCGCGTTCCTGGCCGGCCCGGATTCGGACTTCGTCACCGGCCTCACGATGATGGTCGACGGGGGCCAGACCATCCTGCATTGAGTCGGGACGTACGCGCCTGCCACGCGCTCCCCCAGACGGAACGGGGCGGGCTGCTCTCGCAGACCGCCCCGTCGTCGAGCCCCACTCGCTCGGTGGGTTCGCAATCGGCTCAGTCGTCGCAGCTGCCGCTGCCGCTGCCGCCGCCACCGACCGTCCCGCCCTCGCCCGGGAAGACGACCTGCAGATAGACGACGCTGGCGCGCTCGACGGTGATCAGCTGGCCGCGGGGATCGAAGTCGAGGGGCTCCTTGCCGGGCTCGGTCTTCGTATCGAACTCGATCTCGCCTTCGACTCGGCCGTCCGCGAGCTGTCGAACGTTCAGGACGCCCTGGACGATGCCGCCGACGACGAGATCGTAGTTGGCGGGATCGAGGTCTTCGGCCTCGACCTTGAATCGCAGGCGATCCCGCTTCTTGATCCGGAATTCGGCCTTGCCGCTCGCATCGGCGTCTTCACCCGTGTTGACGAGGGAGACGCGGGTTCGCTCGTCCTTCGCGGAGGCGGTCGAGGGGATCACCGCCCCGAAGAGGAGCGCGAGGCCGAGGGCCGTGGAGAGGAATCGTCGTGCAGTCATGGTTTCCATCCTTCGTTTTGACGTGTTGCCGGGCTTGGCGAACTGGATCATCGGCGGGCCGGCATCATTTTTTGTGAAGTTTTTCCCATTTTAATGATTCGTCAAGGCAGTGGAGGCAGAAAAACCAGGAAGAACGACAAGCTTCGAGGGGGATCTCCCCTGAAACCGACATAAATCAATGGATCATGTTGCTTTTGAGTGCAGGCGCAGTGGCGCAGACGAGATCGCGCCGCAGGGCAGCGGGAGGGCCGGCCGGGTCCGGCGCTGCACGGGTGCGCGACGGGATCGATCGGATCGAGAGGACGCACGAGGGGGCCGTACCCGAGCGACGGCGACTGAGCGCAAGGCTGCGAGAGGCGATGGATCGGCGCTCAGGCGCCGCGCGGCCATCTCGGGTCAGGCTGCTGGGCGCCGGCGAGCTCATCCTCGAGGGTCCAGGGCCCCCGGCGAGTCTCGCCTTCGAGGGCGGATCCCAGAGCGTCGAGGAAGACGCCGCGGCGCCATTCCGTCGCGCCGAAGCGCGCGAGATGCTCCGTGCGGACCTGGCAATCGACGAAGTCGAAGCCCCATGCTTCGAGCCGACGCACGAGCGCGACGAAGGCGATCTTCGAGGCGTCTTCGACCTGCGCGAACATCGACTCGCCGAAGAAGGCACGCCCGAGCGAGACACCGTAGAGGCCGCCGACGAGGCGCAGCGCACCGGCCTCGTCCCGATCCCAGGCCTCGACCGAATGAGCGAAGCCGAGGGCATGCAGGTGACAGTAGGCGTCGATCATGTCCCGCCCGATCCAGGTCCCCGGCTGCCCGGGCCGCTTCGCTTCGGCGCAGGCGCGAATCACGTCGCCGAACGCGCGATCCATCGAGAGCGCGAAGGGCCGCGCGCGGATCCGCTTGCGCAGGCTCCGCCCGACATGCAGCGCGTCCGGCGACAACACCATGCGCGGATCGGGCGAGTACCAGAGGATCGGCGCCTCGTCGTACCAGGGAAAGACACCCTGCGCATAGGCCGCGAGCAGCCGGTCGGGCGCGAGGTCCCCGCCGTAGGCGAGCAGTCCGCGCCGATCCGCGCGCCGCGGATCGGGAAAGGGGTAGGCGCGCACCAGCTCGTCGACCAGCGCACGGCCCGTGCGATTCATCGCGTCGCGAACCGCAGCGCGTCCTCGGGCCAGGGCGTCGCCGCCGCGATCGCCGGCAGGACGTGATCGACCTCGTCGACGACGTGCCACATCTCGAGGTGCTCCTCGCTCATGAAGCGCTCGCTCACGCTGCTCTGCAGCAGCGCGAACAGGGGATCGTAGAAGCCCCCCTGATTCAGGATCACGATCGGATTGCGGAAGAGCCCGAGGCGTTTCGAGGTCAGCGCCTCGAAGAGCTCCTCGAAGGTGCCCGAGCCCCCGGGCAGCGTGACGATCGCGTCGGCGACCCTCAGCATCTCGCGCTTGCGCTGCTGCATGTCGTCGACGAGGCGCAGCTCGCTGATCCCCGTATGCGCCCATTCCCGCTCGCGCATGAAGTGCGGGATGATGCCGACGACCCTCCCACCCTCTTCGAGCGCCGCATTCGCGAGGGCCCCCATCGAGCCGACCGCGCCGCCGCCATACACGACCGTGTCACCGGCGCGAGCGAGCGCGCGGCCGAGCGCGGCCGCTGCCAAATGGAACGCGGGGGCGCAGGCCCCGCTCGAGGCACAGAAGACGAGGACGTGGCGTCCCCCGTTGACGGCATCCGACATCGGCCGTAGGGTTGCGGCTTCAGGTTCGAACGCAAGGGGTTGATTTCAGGCGCTTGCAGACCCTCGGACCCGCCCATGGCTGCGCAGCGCAGCCGGGGCTCCCGCCGAGTTGCTAAGTGCCCCCGTGAGAGTCCGCTCTCGAAGCTTCCGTCCCGAACGTCCGCCCAGGCGGTGATTCGTCGAACGGAAGTCCATCGAGGGCCATTCGAAGGTCCACATTCCGATTCGTCGTGACGGCGCCGAGCGCCAGGCCGAGCGCCCGTCCACCCTGTCGTCTGCACGCGCCCCCGGCGCGCGCGGGGAGGATCCATGTCCGAGCTGCCGAAGGAACCGACCGATCGCGGGAGCGCGACCAGCTCCGTCCACGCGGGCGAGCTGCGCCAGCAGGAAGCCAACGCGATCACGACGCCCATCTACCAGACGTCGACCTTCTGGTTCCGCAACTCGAAGGAAGTCACCGACTATCAAGAGGGCAAGAGCCAGCGCGAGGAATACGGCCGCTACGGCAACCCGACCTGGCGGGCCGTCGAGCGCAAAGTCTCGGCCCTCGAAGGCGGCGAGGAGTCGATCCTCTTCGCGTCGGGCATGTGCGCCGCCACGACGACGTTCATGGCGCTGCTGCCGCAGGGCAGCCACCTGATCGTGACGAGCGATTGTTATCGCCGCACGCGCCAGTTCATCAACCAGTTCCTCTCGCGCATGGGCGTCGAGACGACGGTGATCGAGCCGGGCAACCTCGCCGCCTTCGAGGCCGCGATCCGCCCCGAGACGAAGCTCTTCTTCACCGAGTCGCCGACCAATCCCTATCTGCGCGTCATCGACGTCCCCGCGTTCGTCGCGGCCGCGCACGCCCGGGGCGTCAAGGTCATCATCGATTCGACCTTCGCGACGCCGGTGAACCACAAGCCCCTCGCCGACGGCGCCGACCTCGTGCTCCACAGCGCGACCAAATACCTCGGCGGCCACAACGACCTGCTCGCCGGCACGCTCACGGGCCCGAAGGAGATGATCGAGCCCGTCCGCAAGGCCCTCGGCGTGCTCGGCGGCATCATCGACAGCCACGCCGCGTGGCTGCTGCTGCGCGGCATCAAGACCCTCGACATCCGCATGGAGCGTCACAACGCGAACGGCATGGCGATCGCGCGCGACCTCGAAGCCCATCCCAAGATCAAGCAGGTCTGGTATCCCGGCCTCGCCTCGCATCCCGATCACGCGATCGCGATCCGCCAGATGAAGGGCTTCGGCGGCGTCGTGACCTTCGAGATCGACACCGACCTCGCGGGCGCGATGCGCTTCATCGACGCGACGACGATCCCCTATCAGGCGCCGAGCCTCGGCGGCGTCGAGAGCCTGATCGAGCTGCCCGTCACGATGTCGTTCTGGGACGTCCCGAAGCCGAAACGCCTCGAGCTCGGCATCAAGGACAGCCTCGTGCGCTTCGCGGCCGGCATCGAGAACGCGGCGGATCTGCTCGGCGATCTCGAGCAGGCGCTGGCGAAGGTGTGAGGCGCGAGAAGCAGCGCAGCTAGAAAAGCCGCGCCTGCGCCGGCTCGCGCGCCGGGACCGCGCCTTCCATGACGAGCAGGCGCGCCTTCAGCTCGAGCCCGCCCGCATAACCCTGCAGCGCGCCGCCGCGGGCGATCACGCGATGGCACGGGATCACGAGCGGGATCGGATTCGCGCCGTTCGCCGCGCCGACGGCGCGCACGGCCTTCGGCCGGCCGAGGCGTTCGGCGATCTCGGAGTAGGCGAGCGTCTCTCCGTACGGGATCTTCGCGACGCGCTCGTAGACGGCGCGCTGGAAGGGCGTCGCGCGCAGATCGAGATCGACCTCGAAGACGCGGCGCGCGCCTTCGGTGTACTCGATCAGCTGATCGATCACGGCGTCGTTGCCGACCCGGCGATCGAGGAGCTTCGCATCCGGCGCATGGAGCTTCATCCAGCCGGCGAGGCCGCGACCGTTCTGATGCGGCAGCTCGAGATACGCGAGGCCCTTCTCGCTGCAGACCACGCGCAACCGACCGATGGGCGTATCGAAACGACTGGCGGCGAGCGTTTCCATGGCGCGGAGTCTACCCCGATCGCGCGAAGTTTCGACGAAATTCGGCGCTCATGCCCGTTCGGGATCCGATTCGCGCGTCCCGCCGCTGGTGTCGACTGCACGCAGCTCTTCGTCGCCGATCGCGAGGCGCTTCATCATCTTCTGGAGCGACTGGCGCGGGATGCCGAGCTTCTCGGCCGCGGCACTCTTGCTCCCCGTCTCGCGCACGGCCGCGATCAGCATTCGCCGCTTGAGCGCGTCGACCGAGCGGTTCAGATCCCAATCGAGCGCGAGCCGAGCCGAAGCGTCCGCGCCGGAGCCGAAGACTTCGCCTCCTGCGCCGGCTTCCGCCCCGTGGCCACGACCCCCGAGCCCGGGCGCGCCCGGCACGCCGGGCTCGGAATCGAAGGGATGCCGCAATGCGGCCTCCCCGCGCGCGCCCTCGCCCGCGCCGCGGCCGGCGGGCCGCGATCCGCGCACGTGGTCCGAGAGATTCTCGAGCCCGATCTTCTCCTCGGGCCCCGCGAGCGCCGCGCTCCGCTCGATCTCGTTCGCGAGCTCGCGGACGTTGCCGGGCCAGGGATGGGCGACGAGCCGATCCATCGCGGCGTTCGAGAAGCCGCGGAAGGTCCGCTTCATGCGCGCGGCCGAGGCGTCGAGGAAGGCGTGCGCGAGGGCCGGAATGTCGCCCGCCCGCGCGCGCAGCGGCGGCAGCTCGATCTCGACGACGCGGAGGCGGTAGTAGAGGTCCTCGCGAAAGCGGCCCTCGGCGACGAGCTTCTTCAGGTCCCGGTTGGTCGCGGCGATGACGCGCACGTCGACCTTGCGCGTATCGGCCGAGCCGAGCGGGCGGATCTCGCCGTCCTGGAGCACGCGCAGGAGCCGGACCTGCATGCCCGGCTCGGTCTCGCCGATCTCGTCGAGGAAGATCGTGCCGCCGTCGGCGACCTCGAAGAGGCCCTTCTTGTCGACGTGGGCGCCGGTGAACGCGCCGCGCTTGTGGCCGAAGAGCTCGCTCTCGAGCAGGGTCTCGGGCAGCGCCCCGCAGTTCTGCGCGACGAATTTCTTGTCCCGCCGCGGGCCTGAATAGTGGATCGCCCGGGCGAGCAGATCCTTGCCCGTTCCGGTCTCGCCCGTCAGCAGCACCGTCGCGTCGGTCTGGGCGACCTTGCGCGTGACGTCGAAGACCTTCTGCATCGCCGGCGAGGTCCCGATGATGCCGTCGAACGAATAACGTGCCTCGACCTCGCGGCGCAGGTAGAGATTCTCGGCGCGCAGCCGCTCGTTGGCGCGGGCGAGCGCCTCCGTCAGCTCGGCGTTCGCACTCGAGAGCGCGTAGACCTCGAGCCCGCGCTTCACGCTGATGCGCAGCTCGTCGGGCTCCCAGGGCTTCGCGATGTAGCGGTAGATGCGCCCTTCGTTGATGGCGCGGACGAGCGAGGGCATGTCCGAATAGCCCGTCAGCAGGATGCGGATGGCCCGCGGATTGCGCTCGATCACCTTTTCGAGGAACTCGACCCCGCGCATCCCCGGCATCACCTGATCGGAGATCACGAGGGCGACGTCCTCGCGGTCGAGGATCGCGAGGCCCTGCTCGGCGCTGTTCGCGGTGAAGATCCGGTATTCGGCGCCGAGGGTCAGCTCGATCGATTCGAGGATCGCGTCCTCGTCGTCGACGACGAGGATTCCGTAGCGACGATTCTCGTCGATCGGTCGCGCACCCTCGATCTCGGCGTGGCCGGAGGTCATGGGGACACGTTAACGCACGCCGTCCCCCCCGGCGTCGGCGCCCCTAACGCGCCGCCACCAGCGCCTCGACCCGGTCCATGACCTGCGCCTCGAGCCGCGCGTTCTCGAGGGCGTTGATCTCCTGGATGCCCGTCGGGCTCGTCACGTTGATCTCGGTCAGGCGGCCGCCGATGACGTCGATTCCGACGAAGAAGAGCCCGTGCTCCCGGGCGAAGGGACCCACCCGGGCGAGGATCTCGCGATCCGCCTCGTCGAGCGGTGCGCGGGCCGGGGTGCCGCCGACGTGGAGATTCGCACGCGATTCGTGGGCGGCGGGCACGCGCAGGACGGCACCGATCGGCTCGCCTTCGAGCAGCAGGATCCGTTTGTCCCCCTTCCGCACGTCGGGGAGATAGGCCTGGGCCATCACCGAACGCTTCCCGAAGAGCGTCGACTGCTCGAGGATCGAGGTCAGGTTCCGATCGTCCTCGACGAGGTGGAAGATGCCCTCGCCGCCCTTGCCGTCGAGGGGCTTCACGATCATCTGACCCCCGTGGATCTGCATGAACTCCCGCAGCTCCCGGATGTGACGGGTCACACGCGTCGCGGGCATCAAATCGGCGAAACGAACCGCGAGCAGCTTCTCGTTGAAGCTGATCACGCTCGAAGGGCGGTTGAGGACGAGGGTCTTCCGGCAGACGTCGAGGATCTGGGTCGCCACGATGTAGTCGCGATCGACGGGCGGATCCTTGCGCTGGAAGGCGACGTCGATCTCGAGATCGAAATCCACGACGCGGGCGGGCCCGCGCCGGACCGGCGCCTCCGAAGCGAGATCGAGCGTGATCGGCGCCGCCTCCGCCCGGACCCGGCCGTCGTCGACGCAGAGATCCGCCGGATCGACATAGAGGACCCGATGGCCCCGATCCTGCGCCTCGCGCATCAAGACGATGGTCGTCGATGCATTCATCGGCTCCCGTTCGACGGGATCCATCACGAAGGCGAGCGTCAGCGGACCTCCGCCCTTCGCGCTGGGCGAGTCGGCGGAGGACGAGGCGGTCCGGGAGGACTCACCGCGGGACGACGCCTGGCTGGAAGACTCTCTGCTGGAAGGCTCTCTGCTGGAGGGCATGGGGCTCCGCGGAGTCAAGGACCCGCTGATTCGGACCGAAACGGGAAGCGCTCGCGGAGCGCCGCGACACGCCGTCGCCGCCAATCGGTAGCGCACGGTCCGCGGCGTCGGCTAGCGTGGGCAATGGTGGGGTGAAAATGGCTTTCTTCCGGTCTCGGGGGGTCCGGATCGCCCTGCTCCTGCTGGCGATCGGGGTCGTCGGAGCAGCGAGCGGGGCGGCGGCGGTCTATTGGCTGGTGATCCGCGATCTGCCGGATTTCCAGAAGATCGCCGACTATCGCCCGCCGGTCTCCAGTCTCGTCTTCGATCGCCAGGGCCGGCTGATCGCCGAGTTCTACACCGAGCAGCGTCGGCTCCTCCCGATCGACGAGATTCCCCGCCACGTCCAGGTCGCCTTCGTCGCGGCCGAAGACGGCAAGTTCTACGAGCACGAGGGATTCGACTTCGTCGCCATCCTGCGGGCGGCCCTCGCCAACCTGCGCGAGGGCGGCATCGCCCAGGGTGCCAGTACGATCACGCAGCAGACGGTGAAGAGCCTCCTCTTGTCTTCGGAGAAGACCTACGAGCGCAAGCTGAAGGAGATCGTGCTCTCCTGGCGCCTCGAGCAGCAGCTGACGAAGGACGAGATCCTCTACCTCTATCTGAACCAGATCTATTTCGGCAACGGCGCCTACGGCGTCGGCCAGGCGGCGCGGAGCTATTTCGACAAGGACGTGAAGGACCTGTCCGTCTCGGAGGCGGCGCTGCTCGCCGGTCTTCCGCAGCGCCCGAGCGCCTACGATCCGAACCGCAATCCGTCGGCCGCCGAGGCCCGCCGACGTTATGTCATCGGCCGCATGCTCGTGGACGGCCACATCGACCAGGCGACCCACGACTCGGCGCTCGCGTCGCCGCCCGTGATCGCCTCGCCTGCCGACCACGAGAATTTCGAGGTCGCGGGCTATTTCAGCGAGGAAGTGCGGCGACTGCTCTACAAAGAGCTCGGGCAGGAGACCGTGCTCGGCGGCGGCCTGCGCGTGGAGACGACCCTCGATCTCGATCTCCAGCGCACCGCGCGCGAGGCCGTGCGCCGGGGCCTGATCGCACAGGATCATCGCCACGGCTATCGCGGGCCTCTGCGCCAGGTCGGGCCCGACGAGCGCGAGGGCGAGCTCGAGCGCCTCGCGCGCACGAACGGCGAGCTCGGCGAAGTCAAGGAGGCGGGCGAGAGCACGAGCGCGGCGGACGCGGCGGAGGCCGCCGAAGCACGGCGAGCGAAGGCAGCGGAGACGATCCGTGCGCGACTCGCGGCGGGCGACGTTCTCGAAGGCCTCGTCGTCGCGGTCGACGGCACGAAGCAGTCGGCGAAGGTCGAGTTCGGTGCGGGGGTCGGCGGGCGTGTCGCCCTCTCGGACGTCGCCTGGGCGCGCAAGCCGAATCCGAACGTGCGGCCTTCGCCGGTCGGCGAGATCGGGGCGATCTTCGACGTCGGCGACGTCGCTCCATTCGTCCAGATCGGCGAGCCGGAGTCGAACGAGGAAGAGACGCCGGAAGCCGCCGCCGAGATCGCGCGCCTCGACATCCGCCAGGAGCCCTTCGCCCAGGGCGCCCTGCTCTCGATCGACAACGCCTCGGGCGACGTGCTCGCGATGGTCGGCGGATACGATTTCGAGAAGAGCGAGTTCAACCGCGCCGTCCAGGCGGCACGCCTGCCCGGCTCGTCGTTCAAGCCCTTCATCTACGGCGCGGCGCTGACGCGCGACTACACCCCGGTCTCGACCCTCATCGATCGCCCGGTCGTCTACACCGATCCGACGAGCGGCTTCGTCTGGGCGCCGCGCAACTACGGCCGGAAATCCTACGGCCCGATGACGATGCGCGACGCGCTCAAGAAGTCGATCAACAACGCCACGGTCTATCTCTTTCGCGACCTCGGGCCGAGCTACGTCATCGAGCACGCGCGCCGCTTCGGCTTCCAGTCGAAGCTGACGCCCGACCTCTCCCTCGCCCTCGGCACGAGCGCGGTGACCCTGCTCGAGATGACCCGGGCCTACGCCGTCTATCCGCGGGGCGGCAAGCGCGTCGTCCCGCATTTCATCCGCCGGGTCGTCGATCGCGACGGCCGCGAGCTGCTCGCGAACGTCCCGCTCGGCGATCCGCCTCCGCCGCTCCCGCCCCTGACGCTGCCGGCCGAGCCGGCGAACGACGCCAGCGACGCGGGCGACGCGACCTGGGCGGCGGCGACCTACGACGCCGACCAGGTGATCCGCCCGGCCGACGCCTACCTGATGTGCGACATGCTCCAGGCCGTCGTCCGGGAAGGGACGGGAGCTGCGCTCGCGAAATACGGCCGGACCTTCGCCGGCAAGACGGGGACGACCAACGAGTATTCGGACGCCTGGTTCGTCGGCTTCTCCCCCGAGATCACGACCGGCGTCTGGGTCGGCAACGACGACAACCGCATGCTGGGCTACGGCGAAACGGGCGGAACGACCGCGCTCCCCATCTGGGGCGAGTACATGAGCGCCGCCGTCGCCCCCTACCCGAACCGGGAATTCAAGGCGCCCGCCGAGATCGAGTTCCGCCGCGTCGACAAGGTCTCCGGGCTGCTCGCCGACGCGAACGCCCAGGACGCCTACTTCCAACCCTTCCGCGCCGGCACGGCGCCCGAACGGACCTTCACCGAAGAAACGGTGGAGAAGAAGACCCGCCAGGCCGCCCGCGACGACACCTTCTAGCGCGCTATTCGAGCTTCGATCCCCGCCCACCGCGTTGACATCGCGTCGGGAGATCGGTAACTCCGCTCACATGGGGGGACACGCGAGCACGAGTTCGCGCGAGGGCACGCTTGCGTCCACCGCGCTGGACCGCCGCCACGATTCGAAGCGAGCGACAGACCGACGCCGAGCCGCGGAGACCGCGCTGCTCGACGCCATGCTGCTGCCCTCGGATTCGCCGCGGGACGGCGTCGGCGTCGAGGGGCAGGCGCTCCTCATGCGGGCGCTGCGGCGATTGCTGCGTCAGGATGGCGTCGCCGGGGCCGTCGCCTGGGTCGACGATCCGGGCCGGCGACCCCAGGTCGTGGCGTCGCTGCCGTCCTCGCTCGCGATGCGCGTCCAGCCCAGCCGCGAGTTCTTCGACGCACTCGTCCGCACGGGCAGCGTGCTGATCCTCGAGGGCGCGCCCCACGACCTCGACCTGAAGGCCCTCGCCGCCCAGGGCATCGCCGCCGCCGCCCCGATTGCGGGGCTCGGCAGCCAGCCCGCCGCCGTCATCCTGGTCCATCCCGAACGTCCCGGCCGCCCGCTCCGGCCGCGCACCCTCGCCGTCCTCGCGGAGATCGCCGACCAGCTCTCCCAGTCGATGGCGACCCAGCTCGCCCTCGACCGCCTCGGCCAGATGGACGATGCCGTGGCCCGCCTCGATCGCCTCGCCGCGCTCGGCGGCCTCGTCACCGAGATCGTCCACGAGATCCGCAACCCACTCGTGGCCGTGAAGACCTTCCTGCAGCTCCTGCCCGAGCGCCGCAACGATCCCGAGTTCAACGAGGGCTTCCGGCTCCTCGTCGGCGAGGAGATCCAGCGCCTCGAGCGCATGCTGGACGATCTGCTTCGCCACGCCCGGCCGCGCAGCACCCCTTCGATCGGCGAGGGAGCGCATATCGGTGAAGCGGCGGAGACGACGCTGCAGCTGCTGCGCTACCGCTGCCGAGAACGCGGCATCGAGCTCGAGACCCGGATCCGCCCGAACCTCCCCGCCCTCGGCCTCGCCCCGGACGCGCTCCGCCAGCTGCTGCTGAACCTGCTGCTCAACGCGACGCAGGTGACGCCCCGCGGCGGCGCGATCCGGCTCGAGGCCGATTGGAGCAACACGCTCGCGAACCATCTCGTCCTGTCCGTCGAAGACGATGGCCCCGGCATCGCGCCCGAGCTCTCGACGCGGATCTTCGAGCCCTTCTGGACCCGGCGCAGCGAAGGGCCCGGCGGGCTCGGGCTCGCCATCTGCAAACGCATCGTCGAGGATGGAGGCGGCTCGATCTCGGTCCAGTCCGGGCCGACCGGCGGCGCGCGGCTCTGCGTCGAGCTCCCGATCGGACGCTAGTCGCCAGGCGCTCGGTGCCAGACGCTCAGTGTCAGGCGCCCGGTGCCGGGTGCTCGATGTCGGGTGCTCGATGTCAGGACGCGGCGCCGAGCCAGCTCCGCACGCGCCGCCCGAGCTCTCCGAGCCCCGTCATGAAGAAATGGTCGACGCCCGGGAGGATCGCGAGCTCGACACGCTCCAGCCCGGCGACGCACTGCTCGAGGGCATCGAGGGGGACGTAGGTGTCCCGGTCGCCGGCGACGATCAGCATCGGCCGCCCCGATCGCTCGAGGGCGGCCCGGTCGAGCATCGCCGGCGGCGGCGCGACCAGGACGAGCCGCTTCACCCGCGGTGCCGCCGCGCAGGTCCGGAACACGGCGAGCGCGCCCCACGAATAACCGCAGGCGACGATCGGGCCCTCGACGCTCTCCCGCATGAAATCGAGGGCGGCGAGGCAATCCGCATCGGCGTCCGCGGTCTCGCCCGATGGCCGCCCGGCGCTTCCGCCGATGCCGCGCCAGTTGAAGCGCAGCGAGACGAGCCCGGCGTCGCTCGCCGCGAGACCGAGCTCGGTGACGACCGGCGAATCCATCGAACCGCCCATCTGCGGATGGGGCGCGGCGATGATCGCGCCGCCGCGCGCGTCGCCGGCGATGCCGGTCGCTTCCGTGCGCTCGCCACCGATCGCCTCGGTCCCGGCGATCGCCGCCGATCGCGCCGGGAGCCAGAGCCCTTCGAGCGAGGCACCGGCGGGCAGCCCGGGCGTGTCGGGAAGAGCGATCGTCGCGGGTCGTTCGAAGGGGCGCGGTGCCATGGGCGCGAGCCTACCCTTGCGCGCCATGCTCGGCGAGAACACCGCCGAGGAGAAGGAGCCGACCGCGATGAGCGAACGCCGCGTCCAGCGAGGAGCGCAATTCGAATTGATCACCGAGCCCATCACGCTCCCGAACGGGCGCCGAGTCGAGCTCGATCTGCTGAAGCATCCCGGGGCGGCGGCGGTCGTCCCCTTCCTCGCCGATGGACGGGTCGTGCTCATCCGGCAGTACCGCTTCGCGGCGGGTGGCTACCTGCTCGAGGTCCCGGCCGGCAAGCTCGACGCCGGCGAGGCGCCCGAGCGCTGCGCCGCGCGGGAGCTCGAGGAGGAGACGGGCTACCGGGCGGGCCGTCTCGAGAAGCTCGGCTCGATCTGGCCCTCGCCCGGCTTCACCGACGAGAAGATCCACCTCTTCGCCGCCTACGATCTCACCCTGGCACAGCAGCGCCTCGAATCCGACGAGATCATCGAACTCGTCCCGATGCCGTTCGAGGCCGCCCTCGCCGCCGTCGCCGACGGCGGGATCGAGGACGCGAAGTCGGGCATGGCCCTGCTGCTCGCCGCAGAGCTGCGGCGCAGACCCTGATCGCCGGAGCGGATGGGGCCGGAGGGAGACGGATGGATAGATAGATAGATAGTCATTGACCCCGTGGGGCATTCCGAGGAGCCGGGGACGGCGGGCAACTGATCTGTCCAGCTCTGGCCCCCATTCGTTGACCCCCCATTCAACCATCCTTAAGCTCTGGCCGTCCTGCGGGAGCACGCGCCCGTCCCGCCGACGACACCAAGAAGTTCGGTCCCTCGCGTTCCGATCCCGGCAGAGTTCATCCGAGAAGAGAGTCCATTCGAGAAGAAGGACGATCCCAAAGAGCCCTTGCCGGGCCGGCCCGTCGCGGCGACCCAGAAACCATCCGGAGTGTCCAGGCTTGTACGGACGCGGCGGCGCACAATTCTCGTTCGGCCCCCCGGTGACTCCGGAGATCATCAAGAATCTCCTGATCGCCAATGGCGTGGTGTTCATCGCGCAGCTGATCGGGCCGAGCATCGGGTTCGACGTAACCCGTTTTGGTGTGGTCCAGCCCGCCGCCGTCTGGGGCGATTTCCAGATCTGGCGGATCTTCACCTACATGTGGCTCCACAGCGAGCATCAGTTCATGCACATCGCCATGAACATGCTCTCGCTCTGGATGTTCGGCTCCCAGCTGGCGCTGGCCTGGGGCGAAGAGCGCTTCCTCCGCTACTACCTCGTCTGCGGAACGGGCGCGGGCTTCATGATCGCCTCGCTGCCCTACCTCCTCGGCCTGATCGGGATCCCCTCCACGATCGCCGATCTAACGGGCGTCACGCTCGGCGCCTCGGGCGCCGTGATGGGTGTCCTGCTCGCCTTCTCCTTCACCTGGCCCGATCGCACGATCATGCTCCTCTTCCCGCCCATTCCGCTGAAGGCGATCTATCTGATCCCGCTGATCTTCCTGATGGAATGGATGTCGAGCGGACGCGGCGGGAACATCAGTCATACGGGCCATCTCGCCGGCGTCCTCGTGGGCTGGATCTACCTCGTCAACGAGGGCCGGACACCCGGCGCCCCGACGCTGCAATCGCTGGTGCACAAATGGCGGCGCTACCGCATGCGGCAGAAGATTCGCGCCGTGCACCGAGAAGATCGCGAGTTCCGCGACCGCGACCGCAGCAGCGATCGGGACCGCGACGACAAGAGGCGATTCCATTGAAGCGGCGATCCGGACATCCCGGCGAAGACGCCGGCCGCAGCCATGGCCACGGCGCCGGCCGCACCTTCGGCCCCGGCTTCGGCGGGCTGCTGCGGAGCCTCTTCGCCAATCTGCCCTGGGCCGAATCCGCGAGCCGCGAGGAGAGCCTGATCGTCCCCGCCCCCGCCGGCCGCGCGATCAGCGTCCACAACGCCAACGGCAAGACACGCATCGTCGGCGAGGACCGCCAGGACATCGAGATCCGCATCCAGAAGACCGTGCGCGCCGATTGCTCGGACCTCGCGACCCGCCTGCTCGACTCGATCCAGATCCAGAACACCCCCGCCGCCGAGGTCCTCGAGATCGAGGTCCAGATCCCGCGCCGCTGCTCCCGCCATGCGGTCGCCCACATCGAGCTGCGCGTCCCGCGCGAGACGCGTGTCTCGACTTCATCGAGCAACGGCAAGATCTGCCTGGAGGGCATCGACCGCGACGTGCGCGCGCGCTCGAGCAACGGCTCGATCTCGATCCGCGAGGTCAACGGCGACATCGACGTCACGACCGCCAACGCCAAGGTCGACTGTCGCTGCACCCACGGCCATCTGCGCGCCCGCTCGAGCAACGGCAAGATCGAGCTGGGCGGCCACCGCGGCTCGGTCGACGCCTCGACCAGCAACGGCGTCATCTGCGCGACGCTCGAGAGCCTCGGCGAGATCGGCGTCTCGCTCACGACCAGCAACGGCCGCATCGTCCTCGATCTCCCGGAGAGGACCGACGCCGACATCGACATGCGCGTCGAGAACGGCCTGATCCGCAACGACCTCGACCTCGAGCAGCAGGCGGGCGACGAGCATGGCTGGATCCGCGGCCGGCTCGGCAAGGGCGGCTGCCCGATCCGCCTGCGCACGTCGAACGGCACGATCTCGGTTCGCTAGGCTCGCAGCGCCGCGCCGCGCCGCGAAGGGGACGCGGCCCGTGCGGGAGGGCGCGCGATGAGCGCGGTTTCGAGCCGATCGCGATCGAGTCGCCGCCGAATCCTGATCCTCGGCGCCGCCGGCCGCGATTTCCACGTCTTCAACACCGTCTACCGCGACGATCCGGATTCCGAGGTCGTCGCCTTCACCGCCGCCCAGATCCCCGGCATCGCGAGCCGCCGCTATCCCGCGGCGCTCGCCGGCCCGCTCTATCCGGCAGGCGTCCCGATCCGCGCCGAGGCGGATCTCGCTGCACTCGTCGTCTCCGAGCGGATCGACCAGGTCGTCTTCGCCTACTCGGACGTCGCCCACGTCGAAGTCATGCACAAGGCCTCGATCGCCCTCGCGGCCGGCGCCGACTTCGCGCTGCTCGGGCCCGATGCGACGATGCTGCCGGCGAAGATCCCGGTGATCGCCGTCTGCGCGGTGCGCACCGGGGTCGGGAAATCGCAGGTGACGCGCTTCCTCTCGCGCCTGCTTCGCGACCGCGGGCTCCGCGTCGCCGTGGTCCGGCATCCGATGCCCTACGGCGATCTCGAGCGCCAGGCCGTGCAGCGCTTCGCGAGCCTGACCGATCTCGACCGCGCGGAATGCACCCTCGAAGAGCGCGAGGAATACGAGCCCCATCTCGCGATCGGCAACGTCGTCCATGCCGGCGTCGACTACGGCCGAATCCTCGAGCAGGTCGAGGGCGAGGCCGACGTGCTGCTCTGGGACGGCGGCAACAACGACTTCAGCTTCTACCGCCCGGACCTCCACATCGTGCTCGTCGATCCGATGCGCGCCGGCCACGAGTCGCTCTACCACCCCGGCGAGGCCGTCCTGCGCATGGCGGATCTCGTCGTCGTCGCCAAGACCAACTCGGCATCGCCCGCCGACGTCGAGCGCGTCGCGGCGAATGCACGCGCGCTCGCCGGCGGGGCCGAGATCCTTCGCGGCGCATCGCAGGTGGCGCTCGACGATCCCGCGCGCGTCGCCGGTCGGCGCGTGCTCGTCGTCGAAGACGGGCCGACGATCACCCACGGCGGCATGGCCTTCGGCGCGGGCTGGGTCGCCGCGCGAGCCGCCGGCGCGGCCGAGCTCGTCGATCCGCGCCCCGCCGCCCGCGGCCGCATCGCCGAGGTCTTCGCCGAACATCCGCACATCCGCGAGGTCCTCCCCGCCATGGGCTATTCGCCCGCCGAGCTCGCCGACCTGCGCGCGACGATCGAGGCCGCCCGGCCCGACGTCGTCGTCGCCGGAACGCCCTGCGACCTCGCGCGCCTCATCGAGACGTCGATGCCGATCGTGCGCGCGCGCTACGAGTACGAAGAGGTCGAGCGGCCCGGCCTGCGCGAGCACGTGACGCGCTTTCTCGACGCCGGCTGCCCCCGCCGCACGGCGAGGCCGGCTCCCGCGCCAGCGACCGAGTCGCCCGCATCGCCGGGAGCGCGAGCGAGCGAAGAGCGGGGCCGGCGTTAGTGCGCCTCGTCGTCGCGCTCGGCGGCAATGCGCTGCTGCGCAGGGACGAGCCGATGACGGCCGAGGCCCAGCGGGCCAACGTCCAGCGCGCCGCGGCGGCGCTCGCGCCCCTCGCCCGCGCCCACGCGCTCGTCGTGACCCATGGCAACGGGCCCCAGATCGGGCTGCTCGCGCTGCAACAACACGCCGTCACCGCCGGCGGCCCGGGCGAAACGCAGCCCCCCGCCTTCCCCCTCGACGTCCTCGGCGCCCAGACCGAAGGCATGATCGGCTACCTGCTCGCGCAGGCGCTCGATGACCACCTTCCACCCGAAAAGCCCGTCGCCTCCCTCCTGACCCGCGTGCGCGTCGACGCCGCGGACCCGGCCTTCGTGCATCCGACGAAGTTCGTCGGGCCGGGTTATGCGGACGAGAGCGTCACGCGCGAGCTCGCGCGGCGTCATGGCTGGACCTTCCGGCGGGACGGCGCCGCCTGGCGGCGCGTCGTTCCCTCGCCCCGCCCCGTCGAGATCGTCGAACGGCCCGTGCTCGAGATCCTGCTCGAACGCGGCGTCACGCTGATCTGCGCCGGCGGCGGCGGGATTCCCGTCCTGCGCGCAGAGGCGCAGGAGCAGGCGGCGGCGCGAGCGGCAGGACGGACGCGCGGCGAAGTCGGGATCGAGGCCGTGATCGACAAAGATCATGCCTCGGCGCTCCTCGCGCAGAATCTCGCAGCCGACGGCCTGATCCTCCTGACCGACATCGCGCAGGCCCAGCTCGGCTTCGGGACGGACCGCGCACGCGGCATCCGGCGCGCTTCCCCGGAGCAGCTCGCGCCGCTCGTCGCAGCCGAGTTTCCCGCCGGCTCGATGGGACCGAAGATCGAGGCCGCCTGTGCGTTCGCCTCGGCGACGGGCGGCTTCGCTGCGATCGGTGCACTCGAGGACGCCGTCGCCGTCTGCGAAGGCCGCCGCGGCACGCGGATCGAACGCGCCGCGCCGCGCCTCGAGCTCGAGCCGACCTGAGCGGTTCGGAGCCGTTCGGAGCGAGACGCCGCGGATCCGTGCGCAGCGACCTTCCTGCCCCACCGCCTCGTTCGGGTGCCGCGCGCCGCGCGGGCGGCCCAGCGAGCGCGCGAACGACGTACGGGCTTCAGGCCCCTTCGCGTCGGATCTCTGCGGCCAGCGCCCGACACGCCGCCGCGACCTCTTCGAGCGGCGCATCGGTCGAGATCGTCGCGGTCTGCGCGAGCTCGTCGGCGGCCGGAGGCTCCGCGATCTCGAGCTGGTGGGCCAGCACCGCCCGATCCGCCTCCGATGCGTCCTCTCCCCGCGCGCTTCGTGCATCGATGCGTGCGCGCAGGACGTCGACCGGCGCCGTACAGGCGACGATCCGGAACGAAAGCCCGAGACGCGCCGCGAGTGCCCGGAACGCCGCCCGCTCCGAGGCGCGCAGAAAGGTCGCATCCGCGATGACCGGCCAGCCGCTCTTCAGGATCGTCTCCGCGAGCGCTTCGAGCCGCGCATAGGTTCGGCGACTCGCGTCCGGACCGTAGATCCCCTCGCCGAGTCCGCTCCCCGAGCGCGCCGCGGCCTCGAGGCCGGCCATGCGCTTGCGCTCGACGTCCGAACGAAGGCGGATCGCGCCGAGCCCCTCGACCAAACGACTCGAGACCGTCGTCTTCCCGGAGCCCGCGAGGCCACAGGTCACGATCAGTCGCGCACTGCGGTCCCCGATCAATCCCTCCGCAACCGCGAGCGGCCGTTCGATCTCGTCCCCCGGCCGGGCATCGCGATCCGCGGTGTCCTCCGCCTGCCCGCTGCGGATGAGGGCGACCTTCAGCCGCACGAGCGCGCGATGGACCGCGAAGAAGCGAAGGAGCACGACGCCCTCGTAGTCCCCCGTCCTTTCGAGATAGGCATTCAGGAAGCGCGCCGCGAGGTCCGGCCGGCCGTGCGCGTGGAAATCCATGAAGGCGAAGGCCACCTCGTCGAGCACGTCGATCTCCCGCAGCGCACGATCGAATTCGAGGCAATCGAAGAGGACGGGCCGACCGTCGACGAGCGCGACGTTCGCGAGGTGGAGATCCCCGTGGCAATCCCGCACGAAGCCCGCGCGCCGACGCGCCGCGAGCACCGGCGCGATGCGCGCGATCTCCGCTTCGAGCCCGACGCCCAGCCTTTCGATCCGTTCGCGCAGCGCCCCGGACGCGAGCGTCCCGAGCTCGGCGAGATTCTTCCGGGCGATTCCGGCCGCGCTCCCCTCGCGAGCCTCGACCGCTTCGAGCGATGCGTGAAATGCAGCGATCCCCTCGGCCAGTGCGTCGACCTGATCACCGTCGATCTCGCCTCGCGAAAGACGTTTCGAAAAGAGCGCGTCGGGATCGAAGCGGCGCATCTCGACCGCGTATTCGATCGGAGCAGCATCCGCGGCGGAGACGAAACGCGGCGCCTCGGGCGTGCCCGTGATCGCGACGACGCGGAGGTAGAGCTCGGGCGCCGTTCGGCGGTTGAGCCTCAGCTCGTCTTCGCAGGCGACGCGACGGCTCTCGAGCGCCGAGAAATCGAGGAATGGAAGGACGAGCGGCTTCTTGATCTTGAGAGCGCGATCGCCCGCGAGCAGGATGAAGGAGATGTGCGTTTCGATGACGTCGACATCATCGGCCGACGCAGAGCCCGCGTGCGCGAGCAGCGGCGATCGCTGCGGATCGCAAAGCGATGCCACCAGCCGCTTCGTCGCAAGCAGGGCGTCTCGAGAGGTGCTGGAGGATGTCGGCGAAACGATCGACACGAAGGCCCGTCCGCGCGCCCGCGGACGCGTTCCCAGGAAGTCGGCGGGAGGCTAGAAGGTGTAGGTCGACGGCGCTCTCTCACCGCGAGCCGCCGCTTCCCAGCCATCGTGGACGAGCTCGCACCGCTCGGCAAGGCCCACCTCCGAGCCCGCTGCCCAGGCAAAGTCGAGCAGGCCCGAAGACATCCCGCACTCCGCCTGGAGCGCCGCGCGCAGACGCGCGTACTCGCGGTCGATGCGCGGATCGAGGGCGACCGGGCAGAGCAGCGGTGAACCGTTGCATTCGGGGGCGAGCTCGCAGGGCGTGACTTCGTGGGACAGGGCGTGGATTTCGCGCCGCAATCGATCGCAGCGGGCCGCTCCTGAGGCGCCCTGCGCGAGGCCCTCCCCCCGATCGCCCCAGGCATCGCCTTCGGGACCGGGCGCGTCTCGTGAGGGCGATGCGTCCGGGCTCGCTGCCGGAGCGGCCTCGACCGCGGCGAACAGCGTCGAAGCGGATACGAGGAGCAGGCCGACGATCGCGAGGGAAAAGGCGAGAGAGACCATCAACCGAAAGCGCATGGCGTGCACCTCCGTCCAGCGCGCCCTAACGTGACCAGCGCGCCCCATGGCTCGATCCTACCTCATGACGTCCGGAATCGGACGACGAACCGACGTCGATCGAGGTGAGCGCGCGACGATTCGCACTTGATGGAGCGTCAATCCGACGCGCCGTCGGATCACTCGGCCTCCCGGAGGAGGCGAGAGACGAAAGGGGCGAAAGAGGGAGGAGAGCATGAGCACCGGATTGAAGGGGAGCTGCCTCTGCGGAGGCGTTCGCTATGCGTGCTCCGGGCCGCTCACGCAGATGGCGCGCTGCTACTGCATCCAGTGCAGAAAGGCATCCGGCGGCGAATGCGCGACGAACGCGATGGTGGCGAGGGGAAGCTTTCGGATCCTCGCCGGCGGCGAGCTGCTGCGCGAGTTCGAGTCCTCTCCCGGGCAGATGCGCGTCTTCTGCGGCCAGTGCGGATCACCGGTCTACAAGCGCTATGCAAACGATCCGGAGGCGATCCGGATCCGAACGGGTCTGCTCGACGATCCGATCGACGAAATGCCGCAGCTGCAGGTCTTCGTTTCGGAGAAGCTTCCGTTCACGATCGTCGACGAATCGATCCCGAGCTTCGAGCGCGGCGTCGCCCAACCGGCCGAAAGCTAGTCGCCTTCGTTCTGGCTCCGTTCGTGCCGCCGGACCAGCCAGGTCGCGGCGAGCACCGGAATCGTCAGGCCGAGGCAAAGCCAGCCGATGACGTTCGGCAGGGCGCCGGGCGGCAGGAAATAACGGGCGGCGATCCATTCGAGCGTGGTGAAGAACGCGAAGTAGACGACGACCAGGATCGGCCGGCGCCAGGCCCGGAAGCGGAGCATGTAGAGCGATGCGAGCAGCAGCCCGACGCCGACGGGATTGACGAAGCTGCTCACGCTCCCGCCTGCCCGGGCGCATGGCGAGCGGCGGCCGCCATCGCGCGCCGGACGTCGAGGCGCTCCGGCCCGTGCTCGAGGAACACGGGGACGCCGTGGTACTCGAAGCCGGGCGAGAGCTCGATCTCGCCGACGTCGAAGCGGCGGACGAAGGCGCTCAGCGCTTCGCAGCCGACGAGCCGCGCCGTGCTGGCGCCGATGCAGAGATGCGCCCCGCCCGAGAACGTCAGGTGCTGCGGCGCCCCGCGGTCGAGCCGGAACGCATCGGGCTCGTCCCAGACCGCTTCGTCGCGATTCGCGGACAGAATGCCGAGAGCGAGCCGCTGGCCCTTTGCGAGCGGAATGCCGCGCAGCTCGGCATCCCGCATGACGTTGCGCAGCACGAAGAGTACCGGCGGATCGAGCCGCAGCGATTCCTCGACCGCCGCCGGGATGTGCGCGGGTTCGCGGCGCAGCGTTTCGTGCAGCGCCGGATCCTGCAGCACGCGATAGAGCAGGCTGCCGACCATGTTCGTCCCGGTCGAGAAACCGCCGACGATCAGCTGGACCGCGAGCGTCCGCAGCACGGTGGCCGAGAGCGGGCGACCGTCGAGCGTCGCGCGGGCGAGACGGGCGAGCACGTCGTCCGGTGCATCGGGCCGCCGGCGAGCCTCGACGAGCGAATCGAGATAGGCGGCGAACTCGGGGAAGCCGCCGGCGATGCCCTCGCCGCGCTCGCTGCGATGGTCGGCGGGCCAATCGCTGTGGAGCAGCTCCTTCGCCCAGTCGATCAGCTGCTGCGAGTCCGATTCGGGGACGCCGAGCATGTGGAGCGAGACGTCGTTGGGCAGGCGATCGCAGAGCTCGCCGACCAGCTCCGAAGAGGGCTTCGCGGCGATCGCCTCGACGAGCGCCTCGGCGCGGGCACGGGCGTAGGCGCGCTGCGAAGCAACGAAGGCCCGTGTGAAGCCCGTCCGCATGACCCGCCGCAGCAGCGGATGCCGCGGCGGATCCATCTCGCCCAGCATGCGCTCCTCTTCCGGGATGTCGACGCGCTTGAAGCCGTTCGCATTGCCGAAGGTGACGGGATCCCGGAGGACCTCCCAGCAATCGTGCCAGCGCGCGACGTAGAGAAGGGTCGGCGAGAGCCGGACGATCGGCGACTCGGCACGCCAGGTGCGCACGATCTCGTGCATCGACTGGCTCTGCCGATGATCGAAGAGATCGATCTGCGGGACCTCGAGTGCAGTTGCCGCCATCTGGATACCTCTCTCACGCCCTCTCGAGCTCCGGCCCGCCACAGGGCAAGGCGCCCGGCTTCCGGCTTCCGGCTTCCGGCTTCCAATCCGAACCGAGCTCGATACCCGGCGTCGGAAGCGAAGCGGCGCAGCCGCCGGATCGCCATCGCGGCCGATTCATCGCCCTGCCCGCCTCGGATTCTCCCCGATGAGGGCGCTCGGAAGCAACCCCGCCCGAGCGAGCAGCCCGGGTCGGGACTGGTTGCCCCTTGCGTTCGCGGATAAGCTCGAAACGTGAAAGCTCGACGCCCCCCGCTCGATTTCGATCATGCCCCGGCGCGCTGGATCCCGGATGCGCCCGCCTACGCCTACCAGCTCGATGCCGCATCGACGATGTTGCCCTACCTCGAGCCCTATCTCATCCGGGTGCAGAAGCTCGCCCGGGAGAGGCTCGATCCCGGGCGGCATGCGGACCTGATCCGCGACATCGACCTCTTCAATCAGCAGGAAGCGAACCACTTCCGGCTCCACGCGAAGTACAACGAGGTCCTGCGCCGGCACTACCCCGGCCTCGAGGCCTTCGAGGCCGAGATCAGGGCGGATTTCGATCGCTTCCTGCGCGAGAGGAGCCTCGCCTGGAACCTCGCCTACTGCGAAGGCTTCGAGTGCACGGGCCTCGTCTCGGCCGAGTTCTTCTTCGGCCCGGCCGAGCCGTTCCTGCGAACGGCCGATCCCTCCGCCCGGGATCTCTGGGCCTGGCACCTCGCAGAGGAATTCGAGCATCGCAGCGTCTGCCACGACGTCCTTCGCGCCCTCCATCCCGGGCTGCTGCGCCGGCTGCGGGGCTATTTCGATTTCCTGACGCATCTCCAGCGCTACGCCGATCGTGTCGCTGCGCATCTCGCTGCAGTCGACCGCGAGCGCGGGATGGCGCCCGTCGCGGCCGAAGAAAAGAACCGCGCCTTCGATCGGGTCCGCAATCGTTTCATGCTGCCGAGACTCGCGCGCATCCTGCTGCCGACCTACGACCCCGCGCCGCGCGTGGCCCCGCTCTCCCTCCAGTCGGCCCTGCGAGCCTACGAAGCGCGCTGATCGGGAGCGTCTTTCACGCCGGGGCTTTCGGCCGTGCCGCGCCGATTCGACCCGGGCCCGGGCTACACCAGCCCCGCCGCGAGACCGAGACCGATCACGACGAGCAGCGCGGCCACGACCGCGCGCACAGCGGCCAGGGTGACCTTTTCGAGGAGCCGCGCGCCGAGATAGGCGCCGAGAAAGGCCGCCAGCGTCGCGGCGGCGACGAGCGGCCAGTCGAACGAATCGCGCGCCTCGAAGAATCGCACGCCGTAGATGCCCGTGCGGGCGAGATCGACGGCGATTGCGATCACGATGCCCGTCGCGACGAAGGCTTGTTTGTCGAGCCCTGCCTTCAACAGGAAGAGGCTCCGAAAGGCCCCCTGATGCCCGGAGAGCCCCCCGAAGAACCCGCTCACGAGACCGCCTGCCGGCAGCCATCGGCGGTCGAACGTCATCCGCTCGAGCCGGGAAGACGACTCCACCGCGACGAAGAAGAGAACGAGGAGGCCGGTGACGAGTCCCACGGCGGTGATCGCATGGGCCCTTCCGAATAGCGCGTATTCGAAGAGCGGCGCCGCATCCGCCAGGGCGCCGAGTACCAGCGCTCCGGCGAAGGCCGCGGCGACGGCGGGCATTCCGAACCGAAGGAATACGTCGGCGTTCGCATGCCGCCCCAACAGGATCGCCTTGAAGACGTTGTTCGCGAGATGGACGACGGCGGTCGAAGCGATCGCCACCTCGATCGGAAGGAAGAGCGCCACGACGGGCATCAGCAGCGTCCCGAGCCCGAAGCCCGAGAAGAGCGTCAAGAGCGAGGCGGCAAACGCGGCGAGCGGCACGACGAAGTAGGCCAATCGACTCTCTCCAGCGACGTTCGGCGGCTCCGATCGGTCGCTGCCTCAGGGCTCAGGAACTGCGAAGGTCGCGGGGAAATTGTGCTGCCAGGCCCGGAATTCACGACGCGCGGCGATCCGCCATCCATCCGCGGTGCGCGCGAGCTCGTCCTCGAACCAGATTCCCGAAAACGCGATCTGCCTCCCCCCTTCCGGCGCCGGAACCGAGATCGGAATGATCTGCAGATGCCGCGACGTCGCGCGATCGCCATCGATCCGGATGCGGAAGTTGGTGCAGTAGTGCTGATACTGCGGATACGGGAAGTTCGCCTCCGAGAGGACGCCCGAGGCCCAGCTTCGAATCGCCTTCGGATCGCCCTTCGCACCGCCGTTCCCGGACCAATCGATCGCGGCATCAGGAACGTAGGTCGCCTCCCAGCGATCCCAGTCGCGCTCATCGATGGCGGCGGCTTCCTCGACGATCAGATCCTGGATGAGGAAACGGTCGGACATCTCCTCGAGCGAGAGCCGGCCCTTCGCTTCGCGCGTACCACTCATGTTCTCTCCTTCTTTCTTTCTTCCGTTGGGCGCCCGGACATTCCCACGCCGTGCAGCTGCCCTCGCGAAAGACTTGCGAGGTCTTCTTTCATCGATGCCGATCACGAACGATGCTGCCGCTCGGCCGGGAATCCCGCCAGATGGAGCTCCCTGCGAGCCGCCCGATGAACCTCGACCGCAGCATCGAAATTCATCACGAAGATCGCGAGCCCGACTGCGAGGTCGGGCCAGATCGATCCCGTACCCGCCGTGACGACCCCCGCAGCGATGATTCCGACATTGGCCAGGGCGTCGTTGCGCGCCGAGAGGAACGCGGCCCGCATCAAGCTCCCGGCCTCCGCGCGAAATCGCGCGAGCAGGAGCGCGCAGAAGAGATTGACCGCGAGGGCTCCGCCGCCCGCGAGCCCGAGCGCGCCGGGGTGCGGCGCGACCGGTTCGGCGAGCTTCCCCCATGCAGTCCAGAGCGTCGCGATCCCCGGAACGAGCAGCACCCCGGCGAGGAACATGCCGACCTGCGAGCGACGCCTCACGGTCCAACCCAGTGCGACGAGGATCAATCCATTGATCGTCGCATCCTCGAGGAAATCGATCGAATCCGCGAAGAGCGAAACCGAATCGATCCGTCTCGCGACCACGATCTCGACGAAGAAATATCCGAGGTTGAGCGCCGTGACCCATCCGACCGCGCGTCGGAGCACGGCGAAGCTCGTCGCCTTCGACGCCTCCGATGCCCGCGTCGCTTCGCCCGCCATGTTCCGTCCTCTCGAGAGTCCCGGCCGTCCTGCCCGGCTCGGCCTCGAGCGCCTTTGACGCCCGCGTCTTCTGGATCCCCTCCGCAGGCATTCAACCGCGTCGAGGCCGATGCCGGATCAGGCGTAGCTCGCCGCCGCCCGAACGACGCGCCCCTGTTCGTCGAAGAAGAAGGTCTCCGCTGCCGGCCCGCGCACACCGCGATACCGGAGGACGATGCAATCCGCGCCGACGAAGGTCTCGATGAGCTCGAAGTGCAGATCGGGTGCCGCGGCCAGAGCCTTCCCCCAGTAGGTCCGGATTGCGTCCTTGCCGGCCAGCACGCCCGATGGCTCGTCGGCCAGCACCACGATCCGAGGCGACGACATCACGAAATCGTCCCGATAATGCGCGAGGATCCGATCGAGGTCGTGACTGTTCCAGGCCTCGATCCACGCCTGCGCGAAACGCATGGCGAAATCGCGCTCGATCACTGCCGTGCGATCGAGGCGAAGGGAACGACCGTCGCCTGAGGCGTCTCGATCTCCCCCTCCGGCAGGAAGAACCGCCAGAAGACGATGCCGAAGGGGCGCCCTTCGCTGTCGAGCCAGTTCGGAACGCCGGGATCCTGATGGGCGATCACGATTCGGAGCGAGCCGTCCGGCTCGGGCGTCGTCTGCTTCCGATTGAGCCCGATCTGCCGATTCACGTAGTCGTAGGTCATCTGATGTCGAGTCCAGAGGCAGACGTAGCCGCTGCGACATTCGGGCCAGCGGGCCGTGATGACGAGCGCCTGATCCGGGCCGATGACATAGGGAGCCATCGAGTAGGCTGCATCGAATGCCGCCAGCCCCAGCGAGCCAGGCTTCACCGGCTTCGGGAACACGTTCGGCTGCTTCGAGACGAACGCCGGCTGCTCGCGATTTGCCATCGGAGGCATTCCGAGCGTCCGCGCCCGAACGAAGCCCGCGACCCGGCGGATCCCCGCCGCAACCGACGCATCGTTCGGCGTCTCCACGGGCTTTTGCCCTCCTCCGACCACCTCGATCGAGAGCGGCACCGATCGGAGATCGTCGGCGGCCGCCGTCTTCTCCTCCTCGAAATAGTGCCGCGTGGTGATGCGATTCGCGTTCTCGGGAAGCGCCAGCCAGTTCCTCGGGCGTTCGGGCCCTCCGAGCTGAATCTCGAAGGATCCGTCGGCTGAGACGTCGAACATCGTGTCGTTGATGACGCCGTTCGTGCCCTGCCCGAGGGTGCCGTCGCGGGGCCCCGTCTCGACCGTGATCGAGACATAGACGGCGCCGGCCATCTTCCCGCGAACCCGGTAGACGAGTCCGTGGCGCACGGGCGCTTCGAAATAGATGGCATCCGGATTGTCGCCGGTGAATTTCCGGGTCGGGGAAACGATCTTGCGAAAGGTCGGATGATCCGGATCGTCCTCGAAATGACTGACCAGTCCGCCTTGCAGCATGTGCATCACCGCACGGGTTCCCTCCGCGACGTCGGCATCGCTGTTCAGGTTCCATTCCGGCCCGAGGTAGCGCTGATCGACTTCGCGCAGCAGATCGATGAGCTCGTGAAGGGCTTTTCGGGATTCAGACATGGGCAACTCCTCCTTCGACGCGGTGCGCTCGCCGTCCACTCGTTCAGAATCGGCGCTCACGACCGGGATACGACTTTTCACCGCCTCACTGATCCAATCGCCCCGAGCGCATCGACTCGGTCTGCGACGGTGGTCGCGCCACGATACTCGACCGCACCGAACCGCGCCGCGCGTCGCGAAAGCTGGATTCGTCGGAGCGTTCGTTCGCGATCCAACTCATCCTGGAAGGTCGTCAGCCACTGCCATTCGAGCAACGCGAGGCTTTGAATCGAAACTGCGAGGCGCATCACTGGATGCCGAATCGCGCTTCTACGAGAGCCGGCCCGCGAGCTCATCGCAGAAAACCCGGGGCTGGAGCGAGCCTTCCAGCACCTCATCTCGGTCAAGGG
>JAWKRX010000018.1:0-105307 GCA_041389425.1 Myxococcota bacterium | reverse complement strand
CCCGACGCTGGGCGCGCGGTCGTTCGAATAACGAGCCTGCAGCGACCAGGGCGAGCGCTCCTGGACGGCCACCCGGAGGCGATGCCGCCCCGGCCCGATCCGCTCGAGTACCGCGGCGATCCGCTCGACGCCGGGCTCGGCCTGGAGCCGTTCGAGCGTGCGGTAGAGCTTCGGGACGTCGAGGGGAACGGCGGCGGCGCGGGCGATCCGGCTGCGGAAGAAGAGCGGCTGATAGGCGAGCGTGCCCTCGATCTCGATCGCCTCGAGGCGCCCCTCCTCGATCCGGATCTCGATGCGGCCGTCCTCGAGATCCTGATCCGGCAGGAAGACTTCGGTCGTTCCGTAGCCGGCGAGGGCGTAGCGCTCGCGGATCGCGTCGACGAGGGCGAGCAGATCGGCGCTCTCGAGGGGGCGGCCGGCGTAGGGCGCGACGATCTCGGAGAGAGCGGCGTGGTCGAAGGCGGTGCAGCCGAAGATGTCGAAGGCGGCGGGCGCGATCGCGAGCGGGGCGATCGGCTCGCCTCGTGCTCCTCCGGCGACGAGCCCCGCGAGCAGGGCGACGAGCGCGAGTCCGCAGAACGGACGAAGCACGCGCGCCGCACCACCGGCCGACCTAACGCGTCGGGCAGCCATCGCCCGCCCCGTCGTCGCCCCCCGTTGACGCAGGCGCGAGGGGCAGCAGCGCCTCGGGCGAATCGCCCGCGAGCGGCGGCGCCTGCCGGGAGACGGAGCCCGCGCTCGATCGCCGGGCCTCGCAGGGATCGAGCAGCGCCGTCGCCTCGCTCGGGATCTCGGCGGCGAGGCGGCCGAGCTCTTCGGCGAGGTTGGTCTCGGGCGCCGCCCGCACGATCTCGCCCGCGACCCCGAGCTCGGCCCGCGCCTCGATCCGGCTGTCCGGGGATTGCAGGATCGCCTCGCGCGCGACGAGCGTCAGGTCGCCGGCATCGGCGTTCGCGCCGGCGGCATTCGCCGTGATCGTCGCCGAGGCGAGCGCGAGGGCGCGCGTCTCGATCGCGACGTCGCCGCCGCGGCCGGCGACCGAATCGACGTTGGTCGTGATCTCGCTCGCCACGATGCCGATCGCATCGCCCGCCGAGAGCGAGATGTCCCCGCTCTCGGGCCGCACCGAATCGGTCGCGACACGCGCATCCTCGATGCGCAGAAGCTCGCCCGCGACGAGCTCGATCCCGCCGGCCGTCGGGGGATCGCCGGGGGCGCCGGGCAGCGCGGGGATCGGCGCTTCGGAGGTGATCTCCGCGCCGCCGCGCAGCACGAGGTCGCGGCCTGCCTCGAGCCGGAGCGAGCCGGTCGCGCCCGTATCCGCAGAGAAGGTCGAGATCCGGCTCCGGTCGCCGTCGACCACGAGATCGCGGACGGTCGCGACGTCGATCTCGCCCGCGCGCCCGCTGCCGACCGTCGTCGCGTTGATCTGCGCGCCGTTCGAGACCTCGAGGCGGCCCGCGCGCACGACGATGCGGCCGCCGTCGCCCGTCGCCGGCGCGCCGAAGATCTCGCCCGAGCGCGCAAAGAGGCCCGATGGCTGGTCTTCCCCTTCGAGCTCGCCCGTCAGGACGAGTGTGTCCCGCACGTCGACCTGCAGATCGCCCGCGTCACCCGAGCCGATCGTGGTCGTCGAGAGCTGCGAGCCGCCTTCGATCCGCGCCGAATCGGCGACGACTATGAGGCTTCCGGCCGGTCCGGCCGGACGCGTCTCACCGACGGGGCCGACCGGCAGCGGACCGGTTCCGATCACCGAGCTCGATGCGAGGGTGAGCCGCCCGGCTTCGATCCGCACGTCGCCCCCCGGCGCGTCGGCGTTCGACCCCGCACCGATGCGCGAACGCTCGACGAGCGAGAGCGAGTCCGACCGCAGCAAGACGTCGCCCCCGGCACCTGCATCGTTCGTGACGCTGAGGACGTCGGCGTCGTTCGCGAGGTCGATCCGGTCGGCCACGAGCGTGATCGATCCGTTCGGGCCCACATCGACCGACGGGTTCTCCAGGGACTCCGAGAGGATCCGGCCCTCGTCGCGCAGCCGGATCGTGCGCGCCTCGACGTCGATCGCGCCGCCCGCGCCGGCGGTGCGGGTCGAGCTGCGCAGCTCGCTGAACTGCCCGGCGATCTCGAGCGCATCGACCGCGATCTCGAGGCGCCCCGCGTCGGCGCTCCCGCGATTGGTCGTGATCTCGACGCTCGCCGCCTCGCCGAGCTCGAGACGATCGGCCGAGATGCGGACCCCGCCCGCGCCGACGCTCGCCCCGCTCTGGGATTCGATCTTCGCCGACGAGCCCGAGAGCGAGACCGTCCCGGCGACGTCGACGTCGATCGCTCGCGCGCCCGGACTGCCGTCGCCGCCTGCGATCAGCGAACCGTCCTGCAGGACGAGCGCGCCGCCGCGGATCACGATGCGGCCCTGATCGGGATTCGGCGACAGCGTCGTCACGTTGAAGGCCGCCGAGCTGCCGGCGTCGATGCGGATGCTTCCGCCGCTCGCGGATCCGCGGCCGAGGTCCGCCGCACGCAGGTCGAGCGGGACGTCGATCGCCCGCGTTCCCACCGCGCCGAGCTGGAGCGTCGCCTGCTCGGGCGCGAGCGAGCCCGGCCCCGTCGCCGAAATCTCGCGCGCGACGAACGAGACCCCGGCCGCATCGCGCGCACCGCCGGCGTCGTTCGAGAAGACGCGCCCCTCGATCGCGATGTCGCCCGCCTGCGAGCCATCGAAGCGCAGCAGGCTCGGCGCGGCGGCGCTCGCGGGCAGCGGTGCGCCGGGATCGACGGCGGAGAAGAAGCTCCCGTCTGCGAATCCCAGGCCGCTGGCCGTCGAGACGTGGAGCGAGCCGCCGAGATCGAGGCGCGTCGTTCCGCCGAAGAGCACGCCGTCGGGATTGAGCAGGAAGAGGTCGGGGCCCGCCCCGCCGCCGAGGGTCTCGACGCGCAATCCGCCGTCGATCCGCGAGGCGCCGCCCCCCGTCACCCGCGAGACGATCGTGTCGATGTCGGCGCCCGGGCGGAATTCCGCGGTCTCGGAGACGGGGACGTCGAAGCGTTCGAAGCTGAAGAAGAGGTGGCTCCGGCCGCCGCTCGCGACCGAGGCGCCGCGGTCGGCCTCGATCAGGTAGGTCGTGCCGCCGGGATCGAGCGGGGCCGCGCCGGGCGTACCCAGACTGTCGTCGAAGACGACCTGCGCGCGGGCGAAGTCGAGGGGCAAGAGGAAGGCGAGCGCGAGCATCGGAGCGATTCGCACGAGCCTCCTCATGCTAGTCGACCGCCGCGTCGCAGCGGGCGTCGGGATCGGCCGGGAGACCGGCGAAGAAGCGCTCGAGCACGACGGCGTCGGCCGCGTTGCAGGCGGTATCGCCGTGGACGCTGCAGAGGCGCGGGATCGTCGGGTCGCCCGGATGCAGGCCGACGAGGTATTCGCGGATCAGCTGCAGATCGGGAGCCAGCGGAACGCCGCCCGGCCCGCTCTCCGGCGTCGTCGAGGGAACGACCCGCCCCGAGCCGTTCGCGTCGCCGCATTCGCAGGCGTTGCCGTGTCCATTCGGCACGCTCGAGAGGAGGCCGCCGTCGTCGGACTGGTCGGGATTCGCGGCGAAGGGGCAGTTGTCGACGGGATCGGTGAAGCCGTCGCCGTCGATGTCGTCGCCCGAATTGAAGACGATCGTCTCGTAGACGGAGGCGCCGTCGAGGGATTCGAGGACGTCGTCGGCGGTCTGATAGGGCTGGGGGCCGGCCGCGCCCCCGGCGTCGTGGTAGTCGAGATCGAAGAAGCCGTCGCGCACGGGGATCGGCGGCGCGCCGAGGGTCGCGGGGGGCGCGCCGTTGGTGACGATCCCGACGCAGGCGTCGCGCGAGAGATAGGGGTTGAGGACGCTGGCGTTGCCGGTGCCCGGGGCGCCGCCCTCGAGCGGGGCGTAGAGGGTGTCGGGGATCAGATCGCCCAGGCTGGAGACGAGCGGTCCCTGGGTGAACATCACGCTCTCGTCGACCCATTCCGGATCGGTACCGACCTCGCCCGCACAGCTGCGCTTGCCGCTCGCATTGGGGCCGACGAGGCAATCGTCGAGCAGGAGCGTCGGATAGGCCGCATCGACCGGGCCGAGCAGGCCGACGGTGACGCGATGCATGTAGGACACGGTCGTCTCGGCGATGCAGACGTCCCAATCGACCGCCGCCGTGCTCGTCTGGCCGGCGGCGGGCTGCAGCCGGATCTCGGCGACGAGCGGGAGCGTGCCCTCCATGCGATAGGCGAGGTTCGAGCGCTCGGCGCAGGCGCCGCCCAGCTCTTCCACGAGGCACCAGTTGCGCAGGATCCCGTCTTCGAGGGAGATCGACGCGACGGCGTCGGGCGAGAGACCGAGCGGCAGCGTCGCGCGCAGGCGCCCGAGGAAGACGTCCGTCTGGAACGCGCCGCAGAGCTTGCCGCCGTTCGCGACGGCTCCGTGCAGCGTCACGAACACGACGTCCGGTCGCCAGCTCGGCGGCATCGGATCGCCGAGCGGAACGCCGAACGCGCCGGAAGCGCCGGCCTGGACGGTCGGGCCGACGAGGATTCCGGGGCCGGTGCAGCCCGAGCCCGTCGGCGCGCCGGGCGGCTGGGCGCCCGGCGGCGGCGCGTCGCAGTTCCCGCCGAAGTCGAAGAGCGCCGGCCCGGGCGGGACCCAGATCCCGAGGTTGATCGATTCGACGTCGTAGCCGCCGCAATCGATCCGGAGCTCCGCGAGCCGCGCCTTGCCTTCGAACGGGACCGGATCGAACTCGCGGATCAGCCGGATGCGCGCCGGCTCGCAGGCGTTGCCCTCGCCGTCGAGATCGGCGTCTTCCTGGCCCGGATTGAAATGGTGGCGGCAGTTGTCGCAGGCGTTGCCGATGCCATCGAGATCGTCGTCGCGCTGCGCTTCGTCGAAGCGCGAAGGACAGACGTCGTAGTCGTCCGGAACACGATCGCCGTCGCCGTCCTGCGGGAGCCAGGTTCCGGAGAGCGCCTCGACGGCGTCGATGTCGGCGCCGACGGCCGGCCCCGTCGCCGGCCCCTGCGAGGGATCGTCGACGATCCGCACGAACGAGAGCGCGGAGCGCGAGTCGAGCCCGTAGGCGTCGAGGTCGATCGTCTGGACGCCGCCGGTCAGCACGCCGACGGCCGTCCAATCCGCTCCGTTCCCGCTCACGAACACGAGGCTGCCCTCGAGATCGGCGTCGGCTTCGAAGATGCGCAGATCGGGGCGGGCGTCGTCGCTGCCGGAAAGGGTGTTGTCGGTGAATTGCACGACGATCTCGCCGGCCACGCCGAGCGAGACGGATTGGAGATTCGGCGGCCCGAGGCTGCGGTCGGCCTCGAGATTCGGGGCGATCGGCTCGCCGCTCGCGATCGCCGGATCGAAGGCGGCGACGAAATCCGCGAAAGGGTCCGCAGAGGATGCGTAGCGGATCTCGTCGAGGGCGATGTCGTCCGAGTCGGTCGCGGACTCCTCGATCTCGATCGCCTTGATCGGCGCATCGCCCGGCTGGATCACGTAACCGACGAATCCGCTCGCCCCGGGCGCAGCGCCCCCCGGCAGGATCGCCGTCGCCACGATCTGCCCCTGCACGTCGAGAAAGATCGCGCTCTCGCCGGCGGCCGCGACGTTCTCGAGGATGCGCAGCCCGGCGGCGCGCATCGGCACGTCGAAGACGATGCGCACGTCGTCGTTGGCGCGTACGCCCGAGCCGCTCGCCGTGCCGCCCGGATGCAGAGCCGGATCGCCCGAGAGCGTCGGATCCGCGACGAGCAGCGTCCCGGGCAGGCCGAGCGGAACGCCGCCGAAGTAGGCGAGATCGAGATCGGCGGAGAGCGAGCGCGAGCGAAGCGTGACCGGGCCGAAGCGGACGTCCTGGCCGAGCCCCGCGAAGCCGGCCGGTGTGAGCGGCACGGTCTCGAAGCCGAGGCGCGCCGGCGGAAAGCCGAAGCCCGAGACCGCGGCGGAGAAGGCGAACTCGTCCGTGTAGAGCTGGGCTGCGGCGGTGCGCGCCGAGCCGGCGACGCCCACGGCGAGCGCGATCCCGAGAAGGAGGAAGAGGAGGTCGAACGCGCCGCCCCGCGCGCAGCGAGGCACGCGGCGAGCGGCGAGGCGAGGCACGCACCGGGCGGTGCCGCACGATCGGCGCCGCGCCCGCGCCGCCGACGCGAGCAGCCCGATGCCGAGCGCGAGCCCCGCGGCCGTCCCGGGCTCCGGCAAGGCGAGCGCGAGCGGTCCGGAGTCGCGCACACCGAGGATCTGGAGGCGCGCCGAGACCGCCTCGCTGTCCGCGCGCACCCGCAGCTCGCCCGCATCGATCGCCGCGACCCGGAGCCGGCCGATCGAGAAGGGCGAGCTCGCCGCATCGATCGCCGGACCGAGGCGATTGATGCGCAGGATGCCCGTCGCGGGATCGAGGTGATGGACGAGGTCCGGCGCACACTGCCCATTGGGACAGAACTCGGCGATCGAGACGCCGCCGCTCGCCTCGATCGCGAGGGTGAAGCCGCAGATCTCGTCGCCCCCGCCGTCGACACACACCGTCTGCCCGGGCCCTTCGCTCGCGACCGATCCGATCGCGAGCCAGAGCTCGAGATCGGTCGTTCCCGATGCGAGGGCGTGGACGCCGGGGTTCGAATGGTCGGGCAGCGACGAGTGGTAGACGATCGGCGGCTCTGCAGCGCGGGCCGGAAGCGCGAACGATGCGGACACCGCGAAGAGCAGCACGAAACGCAGCAAGAGAAGAACGCGCATCGATACGCGGCCGCACGCCAATCGCGGGCCCCCGGCGAATACGCCGCGTCGCGACGAAGCCGTCTGCATCGGGACCGCCTCCTCTCGGATCTCGCATTCTACCCGGAGCGCCCGGCGATGCGCCCTCGAAAACCCGCTCCGGATCCGATGGGAAGACGCAGTCGAGGCCCGTCGAATATCACGATCCGTCGCCTTTTCACGGAAGAGCTCGAACCGGCCCCGGCTGCGGCCGACCCGGACGGCACGTGAACGGCGGGGCCGAACGTCCGTCCCGACGCCCACCCCGCGTCCCGCGGCAGGCGGGCGGCAGGCGAGCCGCAGATCGCACGCCTCGGCGGCGCGGACGTGGCGCCTCCGGGCACACGATTCGGGTAGGATGCCGGCATGACGGTCCTCGCCATCCTGCCCGCCCGTTACGGCTCGACCCGCTTCCCGGGCAAGCCCCTCACCCCGATCGCCGGCAAGCCCATGATCCAGCACGTCTGGGAGCGGACGCGCCGGGCGAAGCGCATCGACGCCGTCGCGATCGCGACCGACGACGAGCGCATCCGCGACGCCTGCCTCGCCTTCGGCGCCGACGTCGAGATGACCTCCCCCGATCATCCGACGGGCACCGACCGCCTCGCCGAGGTCGCCGCCCGGCACGCCCACGACGTGATCGTGAACGTCCAGGGCGACGAGCCCTTGATCGCGGATTTCGTCGTCGACGCCGCCGTCGATGCGCTGCTGCGCGAAGAGCCCGGGCGCCCGCCGGCCTCGATGTCGACGATCGTCCACCGCGCCGAGCCCGACGCCTGGGACGATCCGAATCGCGTCAAGGTCGTCGTCGATCGGGCGGGCTTCGCGCTCTACTTCTCCCGCGCGCCGATTCCCTTCCGCCGCAAGGACACCGGCATCGCGCCGCTCCAGCACGTCGGCCTCTACGTCTATCGCAAGGATTTCCTGCTCGAGTTCGTGAAGTGGCCGCGTTCGCCCGCGGAGCAGGCCGAGGAGCTCGAGCAGCTGCGCGCCCTCGAGAACGGCCATCGCATCCGCGTCGCCGAGATCGAGGGCTGGACGAGCATTCCCGTCGACGTGCCGGAGGACGTCGCCCGGGTCGAAGCGGCGATGCGCCGCGATGGGGGCCGAGAATGAGCGCGCGAATGGATCAGGACACCGTCCGCGAATGGGGCCGACGCTATTCGAACTGGGGTCGCTGGGGCGCGGACGACGAGCTCGGCGCGCTGAACTTCATCACCCCGGGCCAGATTCTCGCCGCGACGGCGCTCCCGCGCCGCGGACAGGTCATCTCCTGCGCCCTGCCCTTCGACCAGAACGGGCCCCAGACCGGCGCCGGCGGCCGCCACAACCCGATCCACTACATGCTGAGCCACGGCGGCGACGCCCTGGCCGGCGCCCAGGACCATTTCCCGGGCGGATTTCGTTATTCGGACGACGCCGTGACGATGCCGCTCCAATGCGGAACCCAGTGGGATTCGCTCGCCCACGTCTTCTACGACGGCAGGATGTACAACGACCGCGACATCCGGCTCGTGACCGGACAAGGGGCGGCGAAGAACGGCATCGACGCCGCCCGGAACGGCGTCGTCGGCCGCGGCGTGCTGCTCGACTTTCCGCGTCATCTCGGAGTCGAGTGGCTCGAAGACGGCCAGGCGATCGGCCCCGAGCTGCTCGACGCATGCGCGGAAGCCCAGGGCGTGACGGTCGGATCGGGCGACATCCTGATCATCCGGACCGGCATGATCACGCGCTGCCTCGCGCAGGGATCGTGGGCGGGCTACGTCGACGGCCCCGCGCCCGGGCTCTCGGTGCACTGCGCGGGCTGGATCCACGAAAGGGAGCTCGCCGCGATCTGTTCGGACACGGCGGCGGTCGAGGTCTTCCCGTCGGAGGTCCCGGACTGCATCGCGCCGCTCCACATGATCGCGCTGCGCAACGGGGGCGTTCTGTTCGGCGAGATGTTCGCGCTCGATGCGCTGGCCGCAGCCTGCGCGGAAGACGGTCGGTACGCCTTCCTCTTCACGGCGCCGCCGCTGCCGATCACCGGCGCCGTCGGGTCGCCGATCAATCCGCTGGCGATTCGTTAGTCGGGGTGCGGGAAGAAGCGAAGGGGTGAGCAAGACGGGCCGCAGAGGCGTGCGGCAGGCATGGGACGTTCGCCCTCGCCCCAGAGACGCAAAGGCCCTGGGAACGGAGCATGCGTCCGAAGACCATGCTCCCGTGGCGGCCTACGACATCCGCGTTCCCAGGGTCGGCGGCGTTGGGAACCTGCGTCCCACGCAGCACCTAGCGTATTCGACGAAACGGTTCAGCGTTGCTAGGACGCCACCACCTCACTCGTCGTAGTGCTACGTTGGTCCATTCGTACCTCCCAAAGTCGGCATGGTATGGATGAGCATCCGCCCCAAAGCGGATGCCAGGCTCCCGGGCTCAGGTGGCCGCCGTCGCCGCCCCTCCGGGCCGCTCCCGCATTCCATCCCCCATGAATGGACAGCGGCGAACTCGGGAGATGAGTGTTTCTCCCTGTCGGCGAACGTATCGGACGGCGCGGTGACGAGCCATAGCGCCACGGGTCGCCCAGCGAGGCGAAATCGTGGCGACTCGGCCCGCCCGACCCTCCGCTACGCTGCGCGCCGGAGAATGGCCCGGTGAAAAGATCCAGCCCGACATCGCCCCTGGCGACCCTGCTCGTGACCTGCGACGACCGGCCCGGCCTCGTCGCGGCCCTGTCGAACCTCCTCTACGCCCTCGGCCTCAACATCGTCGACGCCGCCCAGCACACGGATCCCTTCGCCCACAAATTCTTCCAGCGCATCCGGATCGACCTGACGGATTCCGCGACCGGCCGGCTCGTCGACGAGAAGCGGCTCCGCGATGGCCTCCGGGAGGTCGCCTCGAAGTACGCGATGGACCTCTCGCTGCGCCTCGACCGCGACGTCCAGCGCATGGCGATCTTCGTCTCGAAGACGGACCACTGCCTCTACGATCTGCTGCTGCGCCATCGCTCCGGCGAGCTGCGCTGCGTGATTCCGCTGATCGTGAGCAATCATCCCGACCTCGCGCCGATCGCCGAGCATTTCGGGATCCCCTACCACGTCTTCCCCATCACGAAGGAGACGAAGGCGGCGCAGGAGGCGCGCGAGCTCGAGCTGCTGCGCGCGGAAGCGATCGACCTCGTCGTGATGGCGCGCTACATGCAGATCCTCTCCCCAGTCCTGCTGGGGGCCTATGCGATGCGGATCATCAACATCCACCACTCCTTCCTGCCCGCCTTCCAGGGCGGCAAGCCCTATCACCAGGCCTACGGCCGCGGCGTCAAGCGGATCGGTGCGACGGCGCATTATGCGACCGTCGATCTCGACGAGGGGCCGATCATCGAGCAGGACGTCGTCCCGGTCTCCCATCGCGATGCCCCCGAAGACCTGATCCGCAAAGGGCGCGACGTCGAACGGACCGTGCTCTCGCGGGCGGTGGCCTGGCATCTCGAGGGGCGGATCCTCGTGAACGACAACAAGACGGTCGTCTTCGACTGAGCCCCTGCGAACTTGCAAGGGCGAACGAGCCACGGAGCGCTTCGCGATGGACGGCAAGCTTCTCTTTCTGGGACTGATCATCGGGATCCTGATCCTCGCGTGGGTCGGTGCGGGCGTACTCTGGCGCGCGGCCGAGATGGCCGAGATCGTGGCGCCCCTCGACCGGCGGACCGCCGCGGAGATCGAAGTCGTCACCCTCGGCACCGGCAACGAATACGAGAACCCCGAGCGCCTCGGCCCCTCGACCGCGATCGTCCACGGCGACGCCGTCGTGCTCGTCGACGCCGGACGCGGCCTCGCCGAGGCGCTGCGCAGCGCGAAGATCCCCGTCGACCAGCCGGCGATCGTCCTGCTCACGAACCTGCTGCCGCAGAACACGATGGGCCTCGACGATCTCGTCCATACCGGCTGGCTCTCGGGTCGCGCGGCGCCGCTGCGCATCGTCGGCCCCGTCGGAACGCGTGCACTCGTAGAGGGCCTCGAGGCCGCGCATGCCGCCGGCCGCGAAGCGCTCGGCGCCGCGCTCGAGCTTCCGGCGGAAGGCGGGCGCTTCGCCGCCGTCGAGGTCGGCGACGGACACGCGGAGGACGTCGGCGGCCTGCGCCTCGAAGCCCGGGCGCTCGAAGGCGGCCCGCTCCCGACCCTCGCCTGGCGCTTCACGACCGGCGAGCATCGCGTGGTCGTGTCCGGCAGCGGCTGGGGCCGCGACACGCTGGCGAGCTTCGCCGCGAATGCCGACGTCCTCGTCCACGAAGCCGCCTATCTCCCGACGCCCGAAGAGCTCGCGGGCACCGGTGCAGAGGTCCCGAACCCCGAACGCCTCGCCCTCGAAGCGAAGATCCACACCTCGATCCTCGACGTCGGCAAGCTCGCGCGGGAGGCGCAGGCCGAGCGGCTCGTGCTCGTCCGCCTGCGCCCGCCGCCCTTCTTCGAGCTGCAGGTGCGCTCGCTCGTCGCGAACGACTACGAGGGCGAGATCGTGGTCCCGAAGGACGGCGAGGTCGTCTACCCCTGACGCGTCGCCGCAGGGCGGGTGATCCCGGCCCGCCGCGCCTGCACCGCTTCGAAGCGCCGCTCGAGCTCGCGCGCGATGCGCATTGCTCCTGCCTCGTCGCCCGCCGCGAGCGCGCGGCGGATCCGATCGAGCACGCGCTCGCGCGCCTCCGGCACGATCTGCACCGCTCTCGGGCTGGCGATCGGGCCCGCGACGGGCGCCGGGTGCGAAGGGAGCGCGCGCGATAACGTGAGCCTGCGCATCATCCCACCTCCAGCGAAAGAGCCATCCCCATGCAGCACGCCCTCGGCCTTCCGTTCATGATTCATCCCCTGATCCCCGAGTTCCTGACCCAGGACGCCGTCGGCGAAGTCGCGAAGGCCGCCGAAGACGCGGGCTTCGGCATCGTGGCCGTCACCGAACATCCGATCCCGAGCGATGCCTGGCTCGCGGCCGGTGGCCACGACGCCCTCGATCCCTTCGTTTCGCTCTCCTTCGCCGCCGCGGCGACGCGGCGGATCAAGCTGTTGACGAACCTCGCCGTCGTTCCATATCGGAACCCCTTCCTGCTCGCGAAATCCGCGGCGAGCCTCGATCGCCTCTCCGGCGGGCGGCTCGTGCTGGGCTGCGGCACCGGCTACCTCAAGGAGGAGTTCGACGCCCTCGGCGTCGACTTCGAGGAGCGCAACGCCCTCTTCGACGAATCCCTCGAAGTCCTCCGCAAGGTCTGGCGGGGCGGATCGATCGTCCACAAAGGCCGCCATTTCGAGGCCGTCGGCAACACCGCGAACCCCACACCCGCGCAGGCCGAGATCCCGATCTGGATCGGCGGCAACTCGAAGCTCTCCCGGCGCCGCGTCGCCGAAGGCTGTCAGGGCTGGATGCCGATGCCGAATCCGCGCTCGCTCGGCGGGCGCAGGCGAACGGCCCACATCGACGGCGTCGAGGACCTGCGCGAAGGCATCGCCTACCTGAAGGCGCATGCGCGGAGCGTCGGCCGCGAGGCCCCGCTCGACGTCTTCTTCCCGATCGTCTGGAAGGGCGCCATCGGGACGCCCGCCTTCGACGCGGGCGCCTACCGCGCCCATCTCGCGGAGCTCGAGGCCGCGGGCGTCACCTGGGCGCTCGCCCCCGTCGGCGGCCGGACGATGGCCGACCTGCGGCGCGCGATCGACGTGTACGCGAAGGAAGTGATCCGCGCGGCGGCCTAACTGCGCCCCGCCCAGATCCGGAACGGCCGCGCGAGCGCCGTGCCGAACGGCGCGTCCGAGGCGAGCCCGTCCGCGCCGGTCGGCGGAAACTCGTCCCGCCCCGGCGCATGCCAGGTTCCGAAGATCCGATCGAGCAGCGGGAAATACTGCGCGAAATTGCGATCGCGATGCTCGGGCAGCCGCGAATGATGGATGCGATGGACCTGGGGGCCGCAGACGAAGAGCGAGAGCGGGCCGAGGGAGAGCCGCACGTTGCAATGGGAGAAGACGAGGAAGGCGTAGGTGCCGATCAGCATGCCGAAGCCGTGCACGGGGCCCTGGTCGCCGAACAGCAGCAGCGAAGGGGTGAGGACGACGATCGCCTGGACCAGCATCTCGAGCCAGTAGGTCCGGAAGCTCGTCGTCGCGTTGAGCGCCGTGTCGGAATGGTGGAGCTCGTGGATCGCCCAGAGGGCCGGGAAGCGGTGCTGCGCGCGGTGGTACCAGTAGTAGGCGAAGTCGAGGGCGGCGAGGTTGGCCGCGACGAGCAGCACGGCGAGCAGCGGGCCCGGTGCGTGGCGGCTCGGAGCGAGCGCGGGGCCATGGACGACCCAGAGCGCGAGGGCGGCGGATCCGAGCGTCTGGAACACGAAGAGATGGACGAGGTTGCGAAGACGCCCGCGCAGGCCCTGCCCCGGCTCCGCCGGGCGCCAGAGCTCGAAGGCGGTGCAGACGAGGACGACCGCGAGCGCCGCGGCGAGCGGCTTCGCCGCCCGATCGAGCAGCGTGAGCCAGGCGTCGAGCCAGCGGCCCAGGCCGTTCGCGAGGGCGACCGGGAGCCAGCCCGCGAGCGCATCCGCGATCGCCCCGCTCATGCCGGCTCTTCGTCTTCTCCCGCGATCGGATCGCGGCTCGTCTGCCGCACCCGCTCGGCGGGCACGCCGAGCGCGCGCAGCAGGTACTCGGCGAAGTCCGGGGCGTAGCCCTGCTCGGCGATCGCGAGCGCCATGCAGCGCAGCCAGGCGTCGCGCTCGCGCTCGCCGATGCGCAGATGCTGGTGGGCGGAGGGAATGCGGATCGGACCGTATTTCGCGGCGTACAGGCTCGGGCCGTTCAGCCAGCCACTGAGGAAGAGCGTCAGCTTGTCGCGCGCCACCGTGAGATCTCGCGGATGCATGCGGCGGATGCCGACCGCGAAGGGCTGCTCGTCCATGTGGCGGTAGAAGGCGTCGACGAGGCGCGTCAGGCCCTCGCGGCCCCCGGCCGCGCGGTAGGACGTATCGCCCTCTCCGTAGCGCGGGCCCGGCGCGGCGGATCCATCGGGGGCGGACGAGACGGTCTGGATCGACGAAACGGGAATCGAGGCGACTGGGGCGTTCCGCCTCGGCCCGGGCGCTTCCGGGTTGCGCTCACTCATCGGCGACGATCCTCCGGGCCGCTTCGCCAGCGGCCGTCTGTGCAGGCCCTGCCGGTCTTCACGAGGGCGGGCGCGAGTGTAGCCGGAGCCGTCGCAGGGTATGCTCGCCGGCCATCGAAGGGGAGAGCAGCACACCATGGACAAGGATCGATTGAAGGGAAAGCGGGCGCTCGTCACCGGCGCGGCCTCGGGCATCGGACGCGCGACCTCGCAGCGCCTCGCCGCCGAAGGCGCGCACGTCTTCTGCTGCGACGTCGCCGCCGCCGGCGCCGAGGAGACGGCGAAGATGATCGAGGCGGCGGGCGGGCGCGCCGCGAGCGGACGCGTCGACGTCTCGCAGCTTCCGTCGTGCGAAGCCGTCGTCGCCGCGGCGCACGCAGCGCTCGGCGGTCTCGACATCCTGGCGAACGTCGCGGGCATCCTGCGCCCCGGCCAGACCGACAAACAGGATCCGAGCCTCTTCGACCAGACGATCGCGATCAACCTCTCGGGCACCTACTACATGTGCCGCTCGGCCCTGCCGCTGCTGCTCGAGCAGGGCGGCGCGATCGTCAACATCGCCTCCGTCGCCGCCGTCCAGGGCGTGCCCTACAACGCGGCCTACGGCGCATCGAAGGCGGGCGTCGTCGGCCTGACCCAGGCGCTCGCGGCCGAGTACGCGAAGCGCGGGGTGCGCGTGAACTGCGTCTGCCCCGGCGGCGTGATGACGCCCATGACCCAGGCGGGCTTCAACGTCGAGGGCGGGATCGATCCGACGCTGATGGCGCGCATCGCACCGCTCATGCCCCGGGTCGGCAAGCCGGAGGAGATCGCCGGCGTCGTCGCGTTCCTCGCCTCCGACGAGGCGGCCTACGTGACGGGCTCCGCCTATCGCATCGACGGCGGTCAGACCTGCTAGGCGACTGCGGCGCGGCTTCTTCGGCCTGCGAGGCCTGAGCGGGCTGCGCGGCCTGCGTGGCGAACGCGCCTACCAGGCGTTCTCGTCCCGGCCGAGGGCCCGCAGCCGGTCCTTGACCGGAAGCGGCGGAAACTCCGAGGTATCGCCGCGGCGGAGCTTCGCGACGTGCTCGCCGTCGGCGGCCCAGACGTGGCAGGTATTCAGGTTGCCGGCGATGCGCTGCTCGCGTTCGGCCGGGCTGATCCGGGTCTCGCGGCCGCCCATCGTCGTCTTGTCCCGAACGGAGAGGGACCAGAGCGCCTGCACGACGGCGGGCGCGAGCGCCTGGAGCAGGGCGTTCGTATGCGTGCAGCCCCGGCTCTGCCCGAAGAGCTCGCGCACCCGCGCGTTGAAGCCGCGGGCGATCGAGAGGCCCTCGAGCTTCGCGTAGGCCTCGGCGATGAGCGGACAGCCGGTATGGGGATGCGTCGCGAAGGCGACGCGGGCGCTCGTGATCGTCAGGCCGGGATGGCTGACCCGCAGCTCGATCTGCATCTGGTGGATCTCGAGATCCTCGGCGTCGTCTTCGATGTAGAGGCCGGGGGGCTTGGTGTCCGAGACGGCGGCGCGGACGAGCATTTCGGAGTCGGAGACCCGGTAGACCCGGGTCTCGTAGCGGCGGGTGTGGATCAGCTCGAGCTCGGCGTCGTCGGGGAGCAGGGATCGATTCGACATGGCGAAGGGGTTTAGCACGGCCCTCCGCCCCGATTTCGAGGCCGCGCAGAGACTTCCCGGGGCGCCCCGGGAAGCAGCGCCAACAGGCCGGCGGCGGTGCAGCGCAGGGCAGCGGGAAAAATCTCCGATTCGAGCACGATCCGGCCCGGTATCGTGCAGTAATCCGCCCGATTCGGCTGAATCAGTGCACATCCGGCGGGCAGTCCCTGCCCATCCAGTGCGCAGCCTTCGGCCCAGGCCCGCTCAGAAGCGCGCAGGCGATGGCACAGGCCTTGCTCTGGTGCGGGGTGCGGGTCTGTCGAGGATCGGATTCCGATTCCCAGCCCGCTGGAGGCCCCGATGTCCCTGCTCGCCCGACGGCTCGCTTTCGCCCTTCCCCCGCTCGCCCGACGGCTCTCGTCCGCGGCCCTCCCGCTCGCCCGGCGGCTCGCCCTCGCGGCTCCCCCGCTCGCCGTGCTGGTCGCTTCGGCGCCGGCCTTCGCGCAGGACGGGCCCCCCGTCGTCGATTCGGGCGACACCGCCTGGGTGCTGACCGCCTCGGCCCTCGTCCTGATGATGACGCTGCCCGGCCTCGCCCTCTTCTACGGCGGCCTCGTCCGCGCGAAGAACATGCTCAACGTGCTGGTCCAGTGTTTCGCGGCGGCCGCAGTCGTGGGCGTCTTCTGGATCGTCGCCGGTTACAGCCTGGCCTTCAGCGGCGACGGCGCGTTCTTCGGTGACCTCTCGAACATGATGCTCCGCAACGTCACGATCGACTCGGTGACGGCGAACTTCGCATCGCCGTCGCGCAACATCCCCGAATACATCTTCGTGATGTTCCAGGGCATGTTCGCGATCATCACGCCGGCGCTCATCATCGGCGCGGTCGTCGAGCGCATGCGCTTCTCGGTCTTCGTCGCCTTCATGCTCCTCTGGATGGTCTTCGTCTACTGCCCCGTGGCCCACATGGTCTGGTCGGGACCCGGCTACCTCTTCGGCAAGGGTGCGATCGACTTCGCCGGCGGCCTCGTCGTCCACATGACGAGCGGAATCTCGGCGCTCGTCGCGGCGATCATGGTCGGCAAGCGCAAGGGCTACGGAAAGCAGTCGATGGCGCCGCATAGCCTCCCGCTCTGTCTGACGGGCGCCGGTCTGCTCTGGGCCGGCTGGTTCGGCTTCAACGCCGGAAGCGCGCTCTCCGCCAGCCCGCTCGCCGCCCTCGCCTTCGTCAACACGAGCACCGCCGCCTCCATGGCGACGCTGTCGTGGGGCGCGATCGAATGGCTCCACCGCGGCAAGCCGACCGCCCTCGGCGCCGCGACCGCCGCCGTCGCCGGTCTCGTCGCGATCACGCCGGCCTGCGGCAACGTCGGCCCGGGCGGCGCGCTCGCGATCGGCTTCGGCGTCGCGCTGCTCTGCTACTGCACCGTGACCTTCCTGAAGCCGATGCTCGGCTACGACGATTCGCTCGACGCCTTCGGCGTCCACGGTGTCGGCGGCACTTTCGGTGCGATCGCCTCCGGCGTCTTCGCGACGACCCTCGGCGGCGGCGCGACGAAGGGGGCGCAGATCCTGATCCAGCTCGAGGGCGTCGTGATCGTTGCCGTGCTCGCGCCCGTCGCGACCTTCCTGATCCTCACGATCCTGAAGCTGGTCTTCGGATCGCTGCGGGTCTCGGAAGAAGAGGAGTTCAACGGGCTCGACCTCTCGGCTCATCACGAGAGCGCCTACGCCTTCGGCACGGGAGCGCAGAGCGAGTAGTCGGGGCGGCCCAGCGTCGCTCTTCGATGCGGACCGGTGCGAAGGGGTGCCTCGAGCGCGAGGCATCCCTTCGCCGTTTCCGGTCCACGGCACCAGAACGGCTCAATCTTCGAGACGTGGACCGAAGAATGCACCCTTCCGAATTAACGCATCGTCCGTCCGCTGATCGATCCTCCGATTTGCCTAGACCGCGTACCTCGCCCGATGCGACGCACAGCGCACGATCGCCCGCGTCGGAATCCGCCCGAAATAGCACTCCCGAAGCCAGCCCCGTTCGGGTAGAACTCGCTCCGGAAACAGCCTCTTCTGAAGGACTTCCCGCGCCGTGAGCGCCTCTCCGATCAGCCCCAACGCCATCGCCGGCGGACCGAGACGCCGGTTCTCCGACCGCCCCTTCATGTAGTTGCGCCACACGACCCACACCGCCAGCCGGTACATCGCCGACTGACGCCGCTTCGAAAACGCGATCGTCTCCCGCTTGTGATTCGCACTGCTGTGCCGGATCAGCAGGTCCGACAAATTCACAGGGAAGAGCGGATTGCGCGTCGTTCGCGCCGCCTTCGAGCTGGTCCGCTCGTGCAGGATCGTCCGGTCCCGAAGCCGTGCGATGGCCCGGACGTAGGCCGGATGCTCGTCGCTTCGCAGCACGACCTCGCCCCGCGCTGGAATCACCCGCCGCAGTAGCGCCTCGACTCGCTTGCGGGTCGCATCCGGATCGGGCCGGCCGTATCGCCTTTCGAGCACGGCGCGCCTCGTCCGCTGGGCGGGCCGCATCGTCCCGCTTCGCCGCAGCTCGACGTCGTTGAAGCCGTAGACGAAGAGCGACGTCCCGACGACCAGGTTCACGTCCATGGGCCAGTACTGGCTGTGCTCGAAGGTCCGGAATCCGTCGAGGACGAGGGGCTCTGTGGGCGTGGTCTTGGGCGAGCGTTCGTGGAAGAGGAGGCAGTGGCGACCCAATCGGTCCGAGAGGGTCCGAATGGTCGAGTGGGAGACCTGGTGTTCGCGGGCGATCTGGCGCAGGGCGGAGCAGGCGACGAGGCGGTGGAAGACGAGCTCGAGCAGCCTGGGCCGTTTCAGCCAGTAGGTGGCCGCGAAGGTCTGTGAACTGAAGTAGCGGCGGCAGTGTGAACAGCGGTATCGCTGGATGCGATGCGGGGGCTGGCTGCGTGGGTAGAAGCCTTTGCGCTGGAAGCGCCAGGTGGCTGGATTCGTTCGGGAATCGCAGTCGGGATTGGGGCAGAAGGGAGGTCGGCGGAGGTAGGCGAGGTTCGACATGAACCCCGACTACGCAGGGTTCGTGCCGGGTGCATTCATCGGTCCACGTTCTAGTCGTCGACGTCGTACTCGCCGCCGAAGAACAAGTCGAGCAGCGGCCGCTCGCTCGGCGGAACGAACACGCAGACGTGATCGCCCGCCAGCAGCAGCGTGCTGCCCTTCGGCACGAGCAGGTCCGGGCCGCGCACGATCAGGGTCACGAGACAGCCCTCCGGCAGCTCGAGGCCCCGGAGATCCGAGCCCGCGACCGCGCTCGACGGCTCGACGTGGTACCAGACGAACTCGCCCGGAAAATCGCGCAACGAGACGAGCTCGACGTGCGCGGATGGCGAAGGCGCGTGGGGCACCGCGAGGCCGAGCCGGCGCGCGAGCGCCACGACGGTCGCCCCGGGAATCACGCTGCTCACGAGCACGACGAAGAAGACGAGATGGAAGAGCTCCGCCCCGCCCGCGACGCCGCGCACCACCGGATAGGCCGCGAGGATGATCGGCACCGCGCCCCGCAGCCCGACCCACGAGACGAAGATCTGCTCCTGCACGGGCGCGCCGAGCGCCTTCATCACGGGCCAGACCGCGAGCGGCCGCGCGACGCAGGCGAGCACGGCCGCGAGCGCGAGCCCCGTCCCCACCACCGGCAGCAGCTGCTTCGGAAAGACGAGCAGTCCGAGCAGCGCGAACATCAGGATCTGCGAGAGCCAGGCGAGCGCGTCGTGGACGCGGCGCACACCGGCGCGATACGGCATCGCGCCGGCCGCGATCAGGATGCCGGTCCCGTAGACGGCGAGAAATCCACTGCCACCGATCAGCGTCGCGGTGCTGAAGGAGAGGAAGGCGAGCGCGAGGGTGACGACCGGATAGAGACCGGCCGCGGGCAGATGAATGCGCGCGAGCAGCCAGCGGGCCGCGTGGCCCCAGAGCAGCCCCGCCGCCGCGCCGATCACGAACTGCCGCGCGAACAGGAGCGCGACGGCACCCGGCGTGGGCGCCGAGGCGAGCGCGTACTCCGTCGCGAGCAGGGTCAGGAACACGGCCATCGGATCGTTGAGACCCGATTCGACCTCGAGGGTCGCCGCCGTGCGCTCCTTCAGCCGGACGCCGCCGCCCCGGAACACGGAGAAGACCGCCGCCGCATCCGTCGAGGAGACGACCGCGCCCATCAGCAGCGCGATCTTCGGGTCGAGCCCGAGCCAGAGCCCGAAGCCCGCCATGACCGCCGCCGTCGCGACGACCGAGACCGTCGCGAGCCAGCCCGCCGAGCGCGCGGCGCGCCGCAGGACCGCCGGCGTCGTGTTGAGCCCACCGTCGAAGAGGATGAGCACGAGCGCGATCGTCCCGAGACGATAGGCGAGCCCGTAGTCCTCGAAGGGGATGCCGCCGAGCCCCTCGGAGCCGGCCAGCATCCCGAGCAGCAGGAAGAGCAGCAGGACGGGGACACCGAGCCGGCGCGAGAGCGGGCTCGCCACGACGGCGAGGACGATCAGGCCGCCCAGCGCCGCGAGGATCGCCGCCGTCGCCTCCGGCTCGCTCAATCGCCGCCTCCGTCCATCCGCTCGCGAGCGTCCGCTTCCGAATCAGGAAGTGACGCTGCCGCCGTTGATCTGGAGCGTCTGGCCCGTCATCCAGCTCGCCTCGTTCGACGCGAGATAGACGCAGAGCGCACCGACGTCCTCGGGCTCGCCCAGACGCCCGACCGGCACGCCCTTCGCGAGGTGCGCCGTCGTGTCCGGCGTGCGCTGGTTGTTGATGAGGCCGAGGGCGACGGTATTCGCGGTGACCCCGGCGCCGGCGTTCTCGAGGGCGAGGTGGCGCATGAACGAGATGCCGCCGCCCTTGCCCGCCGCGTAGGGCGAGACGCCGAGGGCGAGCCCGACCATCCCGGCGCCGGAGGAGATCGTGACGATGCGGCCGAAGCGCCGCGCGACCATGCCGTTGATCACGGCATGGCAGCAGTTGAGCACGCCGTAGAGATTCACGTCGATGTAGGGGCGCCAGGATTCCGGCGTCGTCTCGCGGAACGGCTTGACGCCCATGCCCTCCGGAATGCCCGCGTTGTTGACGAGGATGTCGAAGGGCCCGAGCACCGCCTCGAGCCGCGCGACGTTCTCGGCGACGGCGGCGTGATCTGCGACGTCGAACACCGCGGTCATTGCGCGCCCGCCCGCCTGGACGATCGACTGCACCGTCTCCATCGCGCGCACCGCACGCAGATCGTTGACCGCCACCTTCGCGCCCCGGGCCGCGAGCATGCGCGCGATGCCGGCGCCCACGCCCTGCCCCGCGCCCGTCACCAGAGCCGTCCTTCCCGTCAGATCGAACATCGAGCTCTCCCTTGATCGACCCGCTCGGCGGGCCGGCCCCACCCTATCACGCCCCGGGCGCGCTCGCGCGCGGTGCAGACGGCGACGACGAGCGCGGCCGAGGTGTTAACGTCCTGAGCAGTCGGAACGCCGGCCACCCGGAGCCGACGGCGAACCGGTCGGGGGCGGGAGACGGCCTGGCGAGCGACCGGTGAGCGACCGGCAGGGAGGAGCGATGACGAGCAGCGAACCGCGAACGGGCCTCGAGCTGCGCAGCCGCATCACGCTCGAAGGCGAGCTCGATCTCTCGCTCGAACGCGCCCCGGTCCCGGCGCCCGCCGCCCACGAAGTCGTGGTCCGCGTCGAGGCGAGCCCCATCAATCCGTCGGATCTCGGGCTGCTCCTCGGCCCGGCCGATCCCGCCCGGGCGACGCGCCGCGGCGCGGGCGAGAGCGCCGTCCTCACGATCCCGATCGAATCGGAACGCCTGCGCGGATTCGAAGCCCGCCTCGGGCAATCGCTCCCCGTCGGCAACGAGGGCGCGGGCGTCGTCGTCGCGGCCGGCAGCTCCCCCGAAGCCCAGGCGCTCCTCGGCCGCACGGTCGGAATCGTCGGCGGCGCGGCCTGGTCGCAGTTCCGCGTCGTCCCCGCCGCGATGGTCCTGCCCTTCGCGCCCGGGACGGCGCCCGCGCGAGCGGCTTCCTGGTTCGTCAATCCGATGACCGCCCTCGGCATGGTCGAGACCCTGCGCCGCGAAGGCCATTCGGCGCTGGTGCATACCGCGGCCGCGTCGAATCTCGGCCAGATGCTGCAGAAGATCTGTCTCGCCGACGGCATCCCGCTCGTGAACGTCGTGCGCCGCGGGGAGCAGGAGGCGCTGCTGCGCGGGCTCGGTGCGAGGCACGTCTGCAACTCGAGCGAACCCGATTTCCGCGCGAAGCTCGTCGCCGCCCTCGTCGAAACAGGGGCGACCCTCGCCTTCGACGCGACCGGGGGCGGCCCCCTCGCGGGCCAGATCCTTTCGGCGATGGAGACGGCGCTGCAGCAGAAGGCGAGCGCCTACAGCCGCTACGGCACGGCGACCCACAAACAGGTCTACCTCTACGGCCGCCTCGATCGGACACCGACGATCCTCCCGGGCGACGCGGGCATGGCATGGGCCGTCGGCGGCTGGCTGCTGCCGCCCTTTCTCGGCAAGATCGGTCCCGAGGCGACGGTGCGGCTGCGCAGCCGGGTCGCCGCCGAGATCGAGACGACCTTCGCGAGCCATTACAGCGCGGAGATCTCGCTCTTCGAAGCGCTCGAGCCGGAGACCCTGCGCGCCTGCGCGCGGCAGGCGACCGGCGAGAAGTTCCTGATCGTTCCCCAGAAGCCCGAGCGCGCGGGCTGAACCGAAAACCCCGAACGCCTCGAACCCCGAATGGACCCGACATGCCGAATCACCCCCACCGCGACGACATCCGCCTGCTCGACCGCTTCTTCTATCTCGATCCCTGGAAGCAGTTCAAATGGATGCGCGACGAAGCGCCGGTCTACTGGGATCCGAGCGCCGACGGCGGGCTCTGGGGCGTGACGCGCTACGAAGACGTCATGACGATCGCGAAGACGCCGGAGGTCTTCTGCTCGGGCAAGAGCTCGCGGCCGGAGCGCGACAGCTGGATTCCGTCGATGATCAACCTCGACGAGCCGCTCCACAAACGACGCAGGAACATCGTGAACCGCGGCTTCACCCCGCGCCGCGTCGCGGACCAGGAGGCCAAGCTCCGCGCGCTGACGCGCAGCCTGATCGACGCCGTCGCGCCGCGCGGTGAATGCGATTTCATGAAGGACATCGCGCGCTGGATCCCGATGGTCGCGATCGGCGACATGCTCGGCGTCGAGCCCGAGGATCGCGGCAAGCTGCTCGAATGGAGCGATTGCCTGCTCGGCGGCGGCGAGATCGGCCAGATCGAGGACGACGTGCTCCGCCGCGAGAAGCAGCGCGAGTTCAGCAACGAGTACTTCGCCTATCAAGCGGCCGTGATCGCCGATCGCCGCCAGAATCCGCGCGACGATCTCGTCTCACTGCTCGTCACGGGCACCGTCGACGGCGACTCGCTCTCCGACGAAGAGGTCCTGCAGGAGAGCCTGCTGATCCTGATCGGCGGGGACGAGACGACGCGCCACGTCATGACCGGCGGCCTCGAGCAGCTGATCCTGCATCCCGACCAGAAGCAGAAGCTGATCGACGATCCCTCGAAGATCGAGGTCGCCGTCGAGGAGATGATCCGCTGGGTCTCGCCGATCCTGAACATGAACCGGACCGTCACCCGCGACACCACGCTCCACGGCGAGAAGCTGCGCGAGGGCGATCGCGTGCTGCTGCTCTATCCCGCCGCCAACCGCGACGAGCGCGAGTTCGAAAACCCCGACCGCTTCGACGCCCTGCGCTGGCCCAACCGCCACGTCGCCTTCGGCGGCTACGGCGTGCATCACTGCCTGGGCGCGAGCCTCGCCCGGCTCGAGCTGAAGATCCTGTTCGAGGAGGTGCTCGCGCGCATGCCCGACGTCCGCTTCGCGAACGACGAGCCGCTCGAGCGGCGGCCGAACAACTTCATCACGGGCATCGAGAAGATGCCCGTCGTGTTCACGCCCAGCCGAGCTTCTGCATGACCTCGATGAGGCCGTCGATCTCGGCGAGATCCGAGGTCGCCGTGTTGAGCCAGCATTCCTCGTAGCCGAGCTCGGCATAGGCCTCGAGCGATTCGCGGACCCGGTCCGGCGTCGAGCGATCGACCATCCGGGAGAGCGCCTTCGCCGGCGCCTCGCCCATGACCTTGATGTATTTGTAGACGTAGGCCTTGAGGCGCTCGTCGGCGTTCGGTGCGAGGGAGTACCAGAAGCCGCCGACGCGCTGGGGCGCCGTCGTGCGGCCGGCCTTCTCCCAGGACTCGGTGACCCAGTCGCGCTGCTGCTTCATCTCGGCAGCGACGCCGTTGCCCGACCAGGAGTAGACGCCATCGGCCCATTTCGAGGCGCGCGCGATCGACTTCGGCCCCATCGAGCCGGCGAGGATCTTCGGCCCGCCCGGCTGGACGGGCTTCGGGCCGATCGGCTCGGCGCCCTCGAAGGGCAGCTCGCCGGCCCAGATCCGGCGGATCTCCGCGACCTGGGCGTCCATGCGCGAATAACGCCCTTCGCGCGGCTTCTCCATGCATTGGTAGTCCTGCGGGCGGCCGCCCGTCCCGACGACGATCGTCGTCCGGCCACCGGCGATGAGATCGAGGGTCGCCGCGTGCTTCGCGACCTTGATCGCGGGATGCATCGGGAGGACGTAGAGCGTCGGCGCGATCTGGACCCGCTTCGTCACGGCGGCGGCCGCGGCGAGGGTCGCCATCATGTCGACGGAGGGACCGACCATGCGCTCGCCGCAGGAGAGCGTCGAGAACGGGCCCTCGTCGATGCGGCGGAACCATTCGAGCATGCGCTCGCGGTCGATGTCGTCCTGGGTATAGGGGAAGCAGAGTCCGATCTTCATGTCCGGGGTTCCAATCGATAGAGGTAGACTTCGGCCACGTTCTCGTTGCGAGGACGCACGCCGTACTTCTTCTTGTAGGCGTCCGCGAAGGTCGCGAACTCCGTCGCGTCCTCGACGCGGACGGCCGTCATCGGATACAGCTTTCCGGCGACGCGCACGCGTGCCTGCGGATCGGCCGTCAGGTTCTCGACCCAGCGCGAGCGATTGGCGCCGGCGTGGACGTAGAGCCGGTCGCCGAGGCCGACCGCCCAGATGTTGATCGAGTAGGGATCTGCCGGGCGGGTCTCGAGTTGGATCGTCGAGACCTCGTCGCTGAACGACCAGTCCGCCGGCGCGGCTTCGACGGGCCCCGACAGCTCGCCGCCGGGCAGGAGCAGCACCGGCCCGCAGCCGAGCAGGCAGAGAAGCGCGAACGGACCCGTCGCCATCCAGGCGGACCAGCTTTTCATGGCGCCGACGATACCCACCCGGGCGCGACTGCGCTGCCCTATGCTGCCGGCCATGCTCGAACCGGAAAGCGCCCCCGTCGATTCGTCCGCGCGGCACGCCGCCGCACCCGTCTCCCCGGCGACGGCGATCGCATCCTCCCCCGCACAGGCCTCGCTCACACTGCCGATGATGCTCGCCTACGCGCTTCCGATGACACCCGTCCATTTCTCGTTCGTGCTCTTCGTGAGCTACTACAGCAAGTACGCGGTCGACGTCCTCCTGATCGCGCCCGCCGCGGTCGGCCTGATCTTCGGCGCGAGCCGTCTCTGGGACGCGGTCACCGATCCGCTGGTCGGTCTCTGGAGCGACCGAACGACGCACGCCTGGGGCCGGCGACGGCCGTGGATCGCCGCCGCCGCGATCCCGATGGCCGTGTCGGGCTGGATGGTCTGGTCGCCGCCCGACTCGCTCGCGGGCGCTTCGCTCATCGCGTGGGCGACCGTCTCCGTCTTCGCCTTCACCCTCGCCGTCACGCTCTTCTACACGCCCCACCAGGCCCTCGGCGCCGAGCTCACCAGCGATACCCACGCGGTCTCGCGCATCTTCGCCTGGCGCCAGGCGGCGATCTACGTCGGCATGTTCGGCTGCCTCGTCCTGGGCATCAAGGCGTTGATGACCGCCCCCGACCGCAAGGGCCTCGCGACGATCTTCGCGATCGTCTGTGGCGCCGCCATCATCCTCGCCAACGCGCTCGCCGTCGCATTGCTGAGGGAGCCCCTCGGCAATCGGCGGCGAGGCGACGCCTCGAACTTCGCCGTGATGCGCGGCGTCTGGCGCAACCGCTATTCCCGCAGCCTGATGACGATGATCTTCATCGAGCACACGGGCACCGGCGCGAGCATGGTGGTCGCGCCCTTCCTGGTCACGTACGTGATCGGCCTGCCCGGTCGGATCGGCGACGTCTTCCTCTTCTACGTCGGATCTTCCCTCCTCTCGCTTCCGCTCTGGGTGATCCTCGCCCGCCGGCTCGGAAAGAAGCCGACCTGGATGATCGGCCTGCTGATGGGCATCACGGGCTATGCCTGTCTCTTCTTCGTCGGCGAGGGCGAGCTGCGCTGGATGCAGATGGTCGTCACGCTGACGGGTACGAGCTCCGCCTGCGGCAACGTGCTCGCGCAATCGATCCTCGCGGACGTGATCGATTCCGACGAGCTCGAGACGGGCCAGCGCAAGGAGGGCGCCTACTACGCGGTCTACACCTTCCTGATGAAGACCTCGAGCGGCGTCATGGCCATGGTCACCGGCTTCACCCTGACCGCGGTGTCCTTCGTCCCCAACGCCCCCGAGCAGACCGAGCTCGTCCGCACCGCGATCCGCAGCCTGAACTCGCTCCCGCCGCTCGTCAGCCTGATGATCGGTGCCGTCCTGCTGATCGGCTTCGGCCTGACGAGCGAGAAGCAGGCGGAGATCCGCCGCGCCCTCGACGCGCGTCGCGCCGGCAGCCGGGCCTGACGGGCGGAGCGGGAGGCGAGCCACGCCCGGAGTCGCGCGCCTGGCAGGCTGCGAAAAGCCCCGCCGTATCAAGGCAGATGACGATCGAGGGGGTCGCTTTGCGAGCAGAGGTCCGTGGACGTTCACGTTCACGGCGGCAGCCGACAACCCGATCCGTCGGAGAAGCTTGGTGTCCGCACCTCCCTCGCTGAGGTCCGTGGAAGATGCGGTCAGCGCAGGCGTTCGAGTGGGCCGGTCGAGCTGTGTGGGGTGAGATGTAAGGTTCGCACGCGCAGCACGGCGCGGGACACGCCGGCGAGTCTCGACGCGTGCGGCCGAGCCCCGAACCCCGCGCAGCTCGACCGGACCACTGGGCATGGCGTTCGCGGGCGGATTCCCGCGGCCGGCTAGAGCAGCGCGATCGGGTTCACGGGGCAGCCCGTCCCCCCCGGCACGCGAATCGATCCGAGGGTGAAGAGAAAGCTCCAGCGCCGCCGCTCGGCGCAGGCCTCGGCGAGGCGGCCGAGCGCGAGATTGTCGATCAGATGCAGGCCCATGCTCGTGATCCCGATCTGATGGATCGGGAAGGGCCAGTTCGGAATGCCGAGCCCCGGCATCGGATCCGAGATTCCATCGCTGCCGAGCACCGCGATCTCCCGCTCGCGCAGCCAGGGAAGACACTCGCTGTGCAGCCCCGCCATCCCGAGTGCCGGATCGAGCCTTCCGCCGTGCTCGCGTCGCAGCGCATCGCGGCCGGCGCCGACGAGCAGGATGTCGCCGGGGCCGACGCGCACGCCCTGGCGCTGCTCGGTCGCCTCGAGATCGGCGACGGTGATGACGCTCTGGCCCGGCGGGAGATGCGCGACGCCCTTCATCGCGGCGACGTCGAGCAGCACACCGCGGCCGACGATGCCGTCGGCGAAGGAGAGGACGCTGTTCTTGAGGGCGCCGGTGCTGCGCACGTCGGAGGCCGGATAGCCGTTGTACATCCGGCCGCGCCAGAACATGTGGCAGAGCGCATCGATGTGGGTCACGCCGAGGCCGTGGACGTGGCAGCCGAAATAATCCCGCGAGGCCTCGTAGCCGGGGATCCCGGAATCGTCGCGGGCGTCGCCGGCGGCGAGCATGTGGTGTTCGGCGGGATAGGGCATTTCGGCGGTCGGGAAGACGCCGAGATCGTGGGCGAGACTGATGCTCGTTCCATCGACGACGCATTCCCGGGCGGCCGCCCGCCGCTCGGGCGTCAGGTGGTGGAGCATGCCGAGCTCGTCCGCATCGCCCCAGCGATTCCAGTTCGAGACGCGCTCGAAGAGCGCATCGAGCTCCGCCTCGCTGGGAACCCGAGACACCTGCTTGCCACCCTCGCCCGTACCCTGGCTCATCGTTTCCTCGCCAACCGATTGCGGAAGAGCCGTCCCGGGTACACCCCGGTCGGCACGCCGTCGCGGATCGTCACCTCGCCCGCGACGAGCGTCGCGCGGAAGCCCACCGCCTTCTGCGAAAGCCGCGGCCGACCGGCCGGAAGATCGTCGACGATGCGCGGCACCGCGGGGCCGATGCGGGCGGGATCGAAGACGTTCAGATCCGCCTGCAGGCCTTCGCGCACGAGCCCGCGATCGGCGAAGCCCCAGGCGAGCGCCGGCTCGAAGGTCAGCATCCGGATCGCCTCCTCGAGGCCCAGTGCGCCGCGATCGCGGACCCAATGGCCGAGCAGGTACGTATGGATCGATGCATCCGCGATCTGCGAGAGATGGGCCCCCGAATCGGAGAAGGTCATGATCGTGCGCGGATGTCGCAGCACTTCGAGCAGCACCGTCTCGTCCTGGGGATAGAGGCTCGGCTGGATGAAGAGCGTCTCGAAGTCGCTCTCGACCGCGAGATCGATCATCGCCCGGGCCGGCGAGACGCCGCGGCGCGCGGCGACCTCCCGCACGCTCGGATTGGGCGGCAGTCCGCGCTCGTAGACGCGGATCCCGTCGTAGTCGGGCGGCCGGGGCATCGCGCCGATCCCGCGCCAGGCGCTGAAATCCCCCTCCATCGCCGCCTTCGCATAGCGTTCGCGCGCGGCGGGCTCCGCCAGCAATCGCCGCTGCTCGTCGATCGGAAGCGATCGCAGCGACTGCCACGAGGGCAGAACGTCGAACGGCAGCCGCGTCTTGAACGAGAGCAGCACCGAGATCCCGCGGCAATGCGATTGCCCGTACATCCGGCCGCCCGCCTTCGCGATCGCGTCGATCTGCTCGAGCATGCGGCGCCCGCCGGACGCCGTCGCGATCAGTCCCGCGGTCACCGGGACGCCGAGATCGACGGCGATGTGGCGGATCTGCCGCCAGGTCTCGTCGACGACCTCGGGATCGCTCGAGAGCACGCCTTCGGTTCCGCCTTCGAGGATGCCGGTGCCGAGGCGCGCCATCACGCTCGCGAGGCGGTGCAGCTCGGCCCAGGACGCCAGGCGCGAGGCGACGGGGCGATCGTCCGAGGTCTCGTGGTGCTCGCTGCGGGTCGTCGTGAAGCCGACCGCGCCGGCGCGCAGCGCCGCTTCGAGCTCGGCTTCCATGCGCGCGAGATCGGCGGGCGTGGCCTCCTCTTCGAACGCGCGCTCGCCCATCGCGAAGGTCCGCAGCGCGGAGTGGCCGATGTTGGCCGCATAATGGATCGCCTTGGGCGTGCGGTCGACGGCGTCCATGTACTCCGGGAAGGTCTCCCAGCCCCACGGAATGCCGGCGGCGAGCGCGGCCGGGTCGAGGTCCTCGGCGCGCTCGAGATTGCGTACGACGAGAGCCCGGGCGTCCGCGTGGGCCGGCGCGAGGGTGAAGCCGCAATTGCCCATCACGGCGGTGGTGACGCCGTGCCAGCAGGAGTTCGCGCCCTGCGGATCCCAGAAGAGCTGGGCGTCGAAATGGGTATGGCCGTCGATGAAGCCGGGGGTGACGACGTGGCCCTCGGCGTCCAGCTCCTGCCGGCCGCGCTCGGCGATGCGGCCGATCGCGGCGATGCGGCCCTGCTCGATCGCGACGTCGGCGCGATAGGCCGCGAGGCCCGAGCCGTCGACGACGGTCCCCCCCCGAATCACGAGATCGAATCCCAAGGCGGCTCCTCAGTCCTTCGGCAGGCCGAGAATCCGCTCGGCGATGATGTTGCGCTGGATGTTCGGGCTGCCGCCGCCGATCACGGTGCCGTGCCACGAGAGCGCCTCGTGTTGCAGCTCGCCCTGATGCTGCGCGGCGGAGCCGAGCAGCTCGAGCGTCAGCTCGCTCATCTCGAACTCGAGGATGCCGCGCTGCAGCTTGTTGATCGCGGTCTCGCTGCCCGAGGGCTTTCCGTTCAGCTGATCCGTCAGGTGGCGCAGGCCCGTGAGCCGCATGGCCTCGACGCGGATCTCCATCTCGGAGAGGCGGCGCCGGACGCGATCGTCTGCGAGCGCCGGGCGGCCCCCGCGCTGCGAGCGCTTCGCGAGGGATCGGATGTCGTCGAGATGCTGCAGCATCTCGGTCGCTTCCGAGATGCCCGAGCGCTCGTTCGCGAGCGCGCCCATCACGACCTTCCAGCCCTCGCCCTCGGCGCCGAGCCGATTCGAGACGGGCGTGCGCGCCCCGTCGAAGAAGACCTGGTTGAAGGACGCCTTGCCCGAGAGGTTCTCGATCGGCGAGATCGTGATGCCCGGCGTCGTCATCGGAACGAGCAGGCAGGTGATGCCCTTGTATTTCGAGACCGTCGGATCGGTGCGGACCAACAGGAAGATGTGGCTCGCGAAATGCGCGGAGGTCGTCCAGATCTTCTGGCCGTGGATGACGTACTCGTCGCCGTCGCGGACGGCGCGGCATTGCAGCGAAGCGAGATCGCTACCGACGTCGGGCTCCGAATAGCCCGTGCACCAATGGCTCGTGCCGTCGAGAATCGCCTCGAGATGCTCCGCCTTCTGCTCGTTCGTACCGTGGGTGATGATCGCCGGGCCGACCCAGGTGAGGCCCATGAAATCGAGGCCGAGCGCCGGCGCGCGACGGGCGGACATCTCCTCCTTCAGGATGAACTGGCGGATCAGGTCGGCGCCCCCGCCACCCCATTCGCGGGGCCAGTTGAAGCCGACCCAGCGCTTCGCCCGCAGCTTCTCGTTCCAGACGCGCAGGAAATCCGGATCGTCCTCGGGCACCGGATCGGGCAGATGTGCATCGAGGAATGCGCGGATCTCCTCGCGAAAGGCCTGCTCTTCGGGCGTGAAGTTGAAGTCCATTCGTTTGGCTCCTGAGTGCTCAGCGCGTCTGCATCGAGAATCGGGCGAGGCGGTCGCGGTGATGATCGCCGTCGCCGAAGGCGGGCCGGACCCATTTCGAGCGTTTGAGGTAGAGCTGGATGTCGTATTCGATCGTATAGCCGACGGCGCCATGGAGCTGGACGCAGTCGACCCCGATGCGCGTGAAGGCATCGGCGAGGTAGGCCTTCGCGAGGGAGGCATAGCGCGGGACGGCTTCCCGGCGCTCGTCGATCGCCCAGGCCCCGTAATAGAGGAGGGACTTGGTCGACTCGGTATCGACCCACATGTCGGCGAGGCGATGCTTGACGCCCTGGAAGCGCCCGATCGGCGAGCCGAACTGGACCCGATCCTTCGCGTACTGGACCGTCAGCGCGAGCGCGCCCTCGGCGGCGCCGAGCCCCTCCGCCGTGACGGCGATGCTCCCCGCATCGAGCAGCAGCGCGAGGGTCGCCTCGGGATCGGCGCCGGCGAGCCGATCGTTCGGCCCGAGCCGGACCCCATCGAGCGAGAGCGTGCCGCTGCGCTTCGTCTCGTCGAGGCTCGGGACGAGCTCGACCCGGACGCCCGGCGCATCCCGGGCGACGAGTCCCAGCCGGAGCGCACCGCCCGCAGCCGTTCCGGAGCGATCGCCGGAGGGCTCTCCTGGACGCTCCGCGGCGCGGTAGGCGACGACGAACAGATCCGCGCTGCCGGCGTCGGCGACGAAGCATTTCTCGCCGCGCAGCACGTCGACGTCCCCGTCCGCCCCGGCCATGAGCGCGACGCCCTCGGCGCCGGGCCGATCGCTCGCCTCGAGCACCGCGAGGGTTCCGATCGCGTTCCCGTCGGCGAAGCGGGGCAGCCAGCGCGCCTGCTGCGCGGGGCTCCCGGCCTCCCGGACCGCGAAAGCCGCAAGGGCGGTCGAGACCAGGGGCGACGGCATCAGGCTCCGCCCCGTCTCCTCGAGCACCACGACGAAATCGACCCAGCCGAGCCCGGCCCCCCCGTACGCCTCGGGGATCAGGAGCCCGACCGATCCCTGCTCGGCGAAGGCCTTCCAGAGCTCGGGGGAATGGGCGTCCGGCGTCTTCATCAGGCGCCGGACCTCGGCCATCGGGCAGCGGTCGTCGAGGAATTTGCGCACCGCGTCGCGCAGGAAGCCCTGCTCCTCGGTGAATCCGAAATTCATTCTGGCCTCGAAACGAAGGCGGCCGGGAAGTCGAGCCGCGCCGCAATCTTCGGTCGTCTGGACCCGAGCGGCAAACCCGCTTCTCGAATCGGGATCATCACCCAAGGGGCACCAAAGTTGACCATCCAGTCATCAACTTCGGGTCTCATTTCGATTCGATGGATATATGATGGCTTCGACTTGGGAAGGTGGCGGGTCGGGATCGTCTTGAATGGACGTGACTGACTCGTCTCGGGGATATCGGTGCGCGCGGCCCGCAAGGGCCAATTCGTCGAGACGATTCGAACGGGCCGGGGTGTTGGGAAGCACCTCGGAGTTCTCCCTTCGGACACCGCGAAATCGGTGGCGTCTCGTCGGAAGCGTTTCCCTCTACCAAGTCCGTTTGGATCGCGTGTGCGCACGGGTCGCAAGTCGTGGCCGTGTGCGGGCATGCCCTCGTCGGCTCGAGCGAGTCGCCGGGATGGTCGACGTGGCGGCGAATGCCGTGACGGCGGTAGAGGTGGAAGCACATGATTCGAAGCAGAACGATGAGGGGGGCGGCTTTCGTCGCCGGTTGCGCATTGCTGGGGCTCGCGCCGATTTCCGCGAGCGCCCTCGGCATTTCGATCGTCAACGTCTCGAGCAGCGGCGGAAACGTCGCGCAGCTGGCGGACGGGGACGTCCTGACGATCGACCTGGCGCTGGAGAACGCGACCGCTGAGCAGATCTTCGGACTGAGTCTCGGCGCCTTCGGATACGACGTCGGCAATGACGGCGTCATCGCCAACGACCACCTGCGATTCGTCGGCGGCTCGGTTGCCTCCTCGGTGTTCAACACGACCCTCCTGCCGGGACCGATCGCCCTCGGCGGGCTGGACAACATCCGCACCGAGCCGACACAGCTCGGCGCGGGAACCCCCTTCAACGACCCGCGGCGCGTCCAGCTGTTCGATGGCGTTTCGCTGACCGCGGCGACCGGAGACGGCTCGATCGACGTCGGCGTCGATGGGCAGACGGTCGGCTCGGGTGACGCCCATTTCCGGATCTCGTTCGTCGCGGTCGCCGGGCTGACGGGCATCGCGAGCAACAACGTCACCCTCGGATTCGGCGTCAGCCAGTTCAACAACGGCGCGATCGGTGCGAACGGTGCACTGCTCGACTTCTCCGATGCGACCTACGTCGTCAACGTGGTTCCGGAGCCGGGAGTGGCCCTGCTCGTCGGCCTCGGACTCGCGGGTCTCGCGGCGAGGGGCCGGCGCTAGCCGACGCAGCGCGCGGACACGCGGCCCCGACCTGCGGGTCGCCGGCTCCGAAACGGCCATCCCCTCGTGCAGGGGATGGCCGTTTTCGTTCGGCCCGTCGAAATCGTTACACTCGCGACTTCCCACGGCATCAACCCGGCCAGAGTGGCACCGCCGAAACTCGGATCGGAGGTGGCCACCGGACTCGAGCACGAGGACTTCGAATGGAAGGCGTTGCGCCGGGGATCCTCGCCGTCGGGATCGTCGCAGCCGGGATCGTCGCGACCCTCTCGGTGATCGTCCTGGGGATCCACCTCCTGACCCGACGCCTCACGCGCAAGCAGAAGAAGCTGCTCCTGAAGCGCCGATTGCGGCATCTCTGGCGCTGGCTCGAGGAGCGCGGCCTCGTCGAGAAGAATCCGGCGCTGATCCGCGACTACCATCGCCACTACCCCGCGCTCGCGCTGCTCGAACGCCACGCCGACGTGATCCGCAAGGAATGCCTCGAGCTGATGGCGCAGCGCGAGAAGATCCCCCACATCAAGGACGCGGGCGGCCGCTACACGACGCGCGGCATCCACGAGATCGAGTGGCGGACGTTCATGCTGAAATCCGGCCGCTTCCTCGACGCGAACTGCCGGCGGGCACCGGAGACGACGCGCCTGCTGCGCGAGGTCCCCGACGTCGAGACGGCCTTCTTCTCGATCCTCGGCCCGAAGCAGCACATCCGGGCGCATTGGGGCTACTACAAGGGCTTCTGGCGCTACCACCTCGCGCTCGTCGTCCCGAACGACAATCGCGACCGGAGCTGCTGGCTGCGGGTCAACGACGACCGCCGCGCCTACGACAAACGGATCCGCAGCGTGATCGAGCAGACGGAGAAATACTACTGGCACGAAGGCGAGGGCATCGTCTTCGACGACACCTATCTCCACGACGCCGCGAACGAATCGGACGCGCCCCGCGCCGTCCTCTTCCTCGACCTGAAGCGCCCCCTGCCCTGGTACCTCGACCTGCCGAACCGGCTCTTCCTGCGCCTCGTCCGGCTCGACCCGACCCTGCGCGAGATCCACCGCGACGCCGTCATGCGCGATTGATCGCCGCCGACGAGACCGCCCCGCTCAGAGCACGTCGTTCGTCACCGGGTATCCGGCCTCGAGCCAGCCGTCCATGTCGCCCACCAGGTGGTTCAGGTTCGTGAAGCCGGCCTCGCTGAGCACTTCGATCGCGAGCGCCGCGCGCCGACCCGACTTGCAGTAGACGAGTACGGGGGCGTTCGCGTACTTCCGGAAATCGGGCAGCCGCTCGGCCAGCCGGTCGTGCGGGATGTTGAGCGCGTTCTTGAGATGGCCCGCCGCGTACTCCTGGGGCGTGCGGACGTCGAGGATCAGGAAGGACCCGACGGGTCGGCTGCCGAACGCCTCGCGGGTGATCTCGGTGGCGGCCGGCGCGCTCCCGGCCTCCTCGCCGCTGCAGGCGAAGACGAAGAGCATCGCGATCAGGATCAGGATCAGGATCCGCATGGTGACTCCTCTCGGGCGAGGCCCGTTTCGTGTACACCTTGCCAGGCCGGTGGGCAGGGTCGCAACTCTGCCCCGAGCCGGCACCGGAGAGGGCGCAGCCATGGGACGACTGGACGACAAGGTGGCGATCGTGACGGGGGCGGCCCAGGGGACCGGCGCGGCGATCGCCCGGCTCTTCGTCGGCGAAGGCGCCCGGGTCGTGCTGGCGGACGTGAAGGACGAGCAGGGACAGGCCCTCGCACGGGAGCTGGGTGCGAGCGCGGACTTCGTCCATCTCGACGTGACCCGCGCCGAGGACTGGCAGGCCGGCGTCGCCGAGACCAGCTCGCGCTTCGGCGGCGTCGACGTCCTCGTCAACAACGCGGCGATCCTGCTGCTCGCACCGCTGACCCGGATCTCGCGCGAGGATTTCCTGCGCATCGTCGAGGTCAATCAGCTCGGGCCCTTCCTCGGAATCCAGGCCGTCTTCGAATCGATGAAGCGCCGCGGCGGCGGCTCGATCGTCAACATCGCCTCGACCGACGGCATCAAGGGCATGAACGGCGTCAGCGCCTACGCCTCGAGCAAATGGGGCGTCCGCGGCCTCACGAAATCCGCCGCCATGGAGCTCGGCCGCCATGCGATCCGCGTCAACGCGATCTGCCCCGAGGCGGGCAACCCGAACATGAGCGCGCCCTTCATGCCCGGCAACCCGGATCTCTCCGAGATTCCCCACCGCATGATGCAGGCGATCCTGAAATCCCCGCCGCACGTCGGCCCCGAGAGCCGCGTGCTCGACGTCGCGCGCATGGCGCTCTTCCTGGCCTCGGACGAGAGCCTCTCCTGCACCGCCGCCGACTTCGTCGTCGACGCGGGCCTCACGGCGGGGCAGTTCCAGAAACTCGCGCCGAGCGCCTGAGACCGGGCCGGTGCGGCGGCCTCGCGCGCCTCGGCCGAGGCGCGCGCAGGCCGGGCCGGCGCCTAACCGACGAGCGCCTCGGGATTGCGCGCCGTGAGCGCCCGCCGCACGCCTTCCTTCCAGGCGACGCGGCAAGGGCCGGCGAGCTGCCTGCGCAGCGTCCCGTCGAGCACCTTCATGCCCCAGGTCGCGTCGTCCGCGACGTCGATCTTCATCGTCAGCCCCGTCAGGCTCTCGACGTATCGGATCATCTCCTCGACCGAGACGGGCTCGTCACCGCCGAGGTTGACGATCGGCGCCGGAACGGCCGCCTTCAGGATCAGGCGCTCGGCCTGCTCGGCGATGTCGTCCTCGTGGATCGGCGAGCAGAAGCTCTCGCCCGCGGCGGCGCGGGTATAGGGCATGCCGTGCTTCATCATCATGTAGAGCGCCATCGGGACGCCGCCGTGGCCGCGAGCACCGTACGCCACGTCGAGCCGCGCGATGATCGTCGGCAGCCCGAGCACCCGGGCCTGGAAGCGGACGACCGCCTCGGTCGCGAGCTTGCTCATCGCATAATGCGGCCCGTAGGCCGAGAAGCCGCCGAGCATGTCGGTCTCCTTGACCGGCTCGGGCGAGCTCGCCGCCACGCGATAGACGCTCGACGATGACATGTGGAAGAACGCGGAAACGCCGCGATAGCGCTGCATCAGGAAGCCCGTCCCCTCGGCGTTCTGGGACATGCCGATCTCGGGGGATTTCGGGGCCGTGTTGCAGCCGCAATGGAAGACGTAGTCGACGTCCGGCAGGCCGGAGAGGTCGGCATCGCCCATCGAGAAATAGGCCGTCTTCACGCCCTTCGCTTCGAGCGCAGCCTTGGCGTTCGCGTCGGTGAACCGCGCGGCGGCCCAGACCTCGTTGCGCTCGGCCAGCTTCTCCGTCATCAAGCCCGCGACCTGGCCGGTCGCGCCGGTCACGAGAATCCGCTTTCCCTCGATCCGTTCCATGGGGGGCCTCCTGTTGCCGCGGCCTACGCTGGCCCATCGCGCGCCGCCATGCAATCGTCGCCCGATGACCGAGCCGCCCCGATCCGGCCGCGCCGACGACACCGGTCACGGAGTCGATGCGGACTGCGCTCACGCCGGCCAAGAAGTCGATGCGGATGCAGCTCGCGCCGACCACGCCCCGCCGCTCCCGCTCGCCGACCTGCGCGTGCTCGATCTGACGATCGCCCGCGCGGGACCGACCGCGGTCCGCCAGCTCGCCGATTGGGGGGCCGACGTCCTGCGCATCGAGCCGCGCGCGCCCGAGGCCGTGCTCGAAGATCCTCTCTCGCCCGACTATCTGAATCTGCACCGGAACAAGCGCAGCCTCACCCTCGACCTGAAACGCGGGGGCGGGATCGAAGTCCTGCATCGCCTCGTCGCCCGCGCCGACGTGCTCGTGGAGAACCTGCGCCCGCCCGTGAAGACCCGCCTCGGTTTCGATTGGCCGACGCTCTCGCGCCTCAATCCGCGCCTCGTGCTCGGCTCGATCTCGGGCTTCGGCCAGGACGGCCCGTACGCCGAACGCGGCGGTGTCGACCAGATCGTGCAGGGGATGTCCGGCCTCATGAGCGTGACGGGGCTGCCCGGACAGGGCCCCGTCCGGACCGGCGCGGCGATCACCGACATCGCCGCGGGCCTGCAGCTCGCCGTCGGCCTGCTCGTCGCCCTCCACGAACGCGCGAAGACCGGCCGCGGCCGCCACGTCCAGACCTCCCTGCTCGAATCCGCCCTCGGCCTGCTCGACTTCCAGGCCGCGCGCTACACCGTCGCCGGCGAGATCCCCGGGCAGGAGGGCAACCACCATCCGACGATGCGCCCGATGGGCCTCTACGCGACGCGCGACGCGCCGATCAACCTCGCGGCGCCGTGGGGTCGGCTCTGGACGGCCTTCTGCGAAGCGATCGGTCGTCCCGATCTGCCACGCGATCCGCGTTATGCGACGGCTGCCGACCGCACGCGCCACCGCGAGCCGCTCGATCGCGAGATCGCCGCAGCGCTCTGCGAGCGGGACGCACGGGACTGGCTCGAGCGGCTGCAAGCCGCGGGCGTGCCTTGCGGGCCGGTGAACGACATCGGCGAGGCCTTCGCGGATCCCCAGGTCCGCCACCTCGAGATGGCGGTTCCGACCCTCCATCCGCGGGCGGGCGGGATCCACGTCCTGCGCAACGCGACGCGCATCGAGCCACATCCGGCGACGATCCGTTCGCCGGCTCCCCTGCCCGGCGAGCATTCGCGCGAGATCCTGCTGGAGAACGGGTTCGACGAGGCGGAGATCGAGGCGCTCGTCGCGAATCGCATCGTCTGATCGATCCGCCGCGGCGCGCTTCTGTTAACGTCGGCCGACCACGAAGGACCCCAGCCGATGAAGGCGCCCGCCTACTCGCTCTCCCTCCTGCTCTTGATCTACGTGATCAACGGCATCGACCGACAGATCATGAACATCCTGGTCGAGCCGGTCAAAGACGACTTCGGCATCAGCGACGGCCAGATCGGCTGGCTGATCGGCGGCTCCTTCGCCCTCTTCTACACCGTCGCCGGATTCCCGATCGCGCGCCTCGCCGACCGCGGCAACCGCCGCAACATCATCGCGATCTCCCTGCTCGCCTGGAGCGCGATGACGGTGCTCTGCGGGCTCGCGAAGACCTATCCGCAGCTGCTCCTCGCGCGCATCGGCGTCGGCGTCGGCGAAGCCGGCTGCACGCCGCCGGCCCACTCGATGATCTCCGACACCTTTCCGCCCGAGCGCCGCGCCTCGGCGATCACGATCTACTCCCTCGGCGTTCCGCTCGGGATCCTCATCGGCATGGCGTTCGGCGGCTATCTCGCCGACGAGCTGGGCTGGCAGACCGCGTTCTTCGTCGTCGGCGCCCCCGGCCTGCTGCTCTCGCTCGTGACCTGGCTGACCCTCGAGGAGCCGAAGCGCGGCGCGTTCGACGTGACCGGCGATCGCGCGATCGAGCCCGTCGGCGTCGCACTCCGCTTCATGGCGAAGGTCCCCGCGATCCGGCACATGCTCGCGGGCTGCGCCGTGCAGACCCTCGTCCTCGCCGGATTCGGCGCCTTCCACTCGTCGTATCTCGTACGCGTCCACCACCTCAGCGTCGCGGAGGCGGGACTCCGGCTCGGACTCGTCGCGGGCGTCGCCGGCGGGATCGCCGTCTATCTGTCCGGCGTGCTCGCCGATCGCCTCGGCCGCCGCGACGTGCGCTGGCATTGGTGGCTACCGGCCTACGGCAACCTGCTCTCGCTGCCGTTCTCGTACATGGCCTACACGGCAACCGACCCGACCTCGGCCGTCCTCTGGATCGCCGTCGCCACCCTCGGCAACCACCAGTATTCGGGCCTCGGCCATGCCGTGCTGCAGGGCCTCGTCAAGCCGCGCATGCGTGCGGTCATGTCGGCGACGGCGCTGTTCGCGATGAACGCGGTCGGATTCGGGATCGGCCCGGTCGTCGTCGGTGAGCTCTCGGACGCGTTCGGCGGGGGCACGGAGCTCCGCAAGGCACTGCTCAGCCTGCTCGTCTTCATGTTCTGGGCGGCGGGTCATTTCCTGCTCGGCGCACGGACGTATCGGCAGGATCTCGAAGAGAAGAATCGGTGATCGATGGGCGAGCCTGCGGCGACCACGGGCCCGCCACTCAAAACATCTGGCGTGGACAGTCGAATGTGCCTGGCACGATCCCTGCTCTCAGCAGGCTCATGCCGAGCCCCTCCGATTCGCACTCCGCATTCAAGCCGCCCCACTGCCCCAACCCTGATTGCGTTTTCCATCTGGAATCAACCGGTTGGCGCTTCAAGCGAGCCGGCTTCTACCACCGCGATGCCCGCCCCCACCGCATCCAGCGATACCGCTGTTCACACTGCCATCGCGCCTTCAGTTCACAGACCTTCTCCCCCACCTACTGGCTCCGTCGCCCCGACCTGCTCGAGCCCGTCTTCCGCGCCGAAGTCGCCGGCTCCGGCCACCGCCAGATCGCCCGCCAGTTCGGCGTCGTCCACGCCACCATCCAGCGCCTCGTCGACCGCCTCGGCCGTCACTGTCTGCTCCTCCACGAGACCTTTCGCAAGAAGGCACAGGCCCATCTCTCCAAAGAGCCCGTCGTGATGGACGGCCTCGGCACCTTCGCGGGTGGCCAGTACTGGCCCCTCGAGCTGACGGGCCTCATCGGCTCCGCCACCTACTACAGTCACGACTTCGTCGTCACCGAACGCCGCCGCGGCGGGACGATGACCGAGCTCCAGAAGAAGCGAAGAGCGGCCTACGAGGAGAAGCTCGGCCGCCCCGACCCGAAGGCCCTGACCCGCGACGTGCTCGAGCTGCTCCGAACGAACCTCCCCACCGAAGGCCCGATCGAGCTTCGCACCGACGAGAAGTCTGAATACAGAACAGCCCTGAAACGCCTCGGACACCCCGGAATCGAGCACGAGACGACTCACTCGAAGGCGCCGCGCACGGCGAAGAACCCGCTCTTCGCGATCAACGCGCATCACATGTTCGTGCGGCACAGCGGGGCGAACCACAAGCGCGAGACGGTGGCGTTCTCGAAGCGGATCCAGGCGGTGATTCACCGCCACGCGATCTTTCAGGTGTGGCGGAACCTGGTGAAGGTGGCTTCGGAGCGTCAGACCGGAAAAGGGAACCCCGGCACAGCGGCTCGGGATCACGCGGGTGCGATGGAGCGTCGGGCGGGTGTTGAGGGCTCGGCTGTTTCCGAGCCGAATCGAGCTGCCCGAGCGCGTGCGACAGGGCTACCAGGGAGACTTCATGAGCCGGTTCGTGCGACGAGAGCGGGTGATTCAACTTCGGCGAGCGTACTGAGAGGCGTCCGTCGATACGAAGCCTCGAAGCTCGTCAACAAATCAGTCCTCGATCGCGGGGCGGTCCAATCCGCCTCCGATTGAATTAGCCGGATCCATTCATCCAGCCACGTCTCAGAGCATCTGGACGAGCTCGGCGAGGTTCCCCTCCGGATCCTTCGTGAAGGCAACCCGCACCTTCATCTCCGGAATGTCCTTGATCGCCGCATGCAGCCGCCCCCCGTTCGCGACGACGCGATCGACCAGCGCATCCAGATCTTCCGTGACGAACCCCAGGATCACGGCCCCCGGCCGCGGCGGGGCGAGCTCGGTGAACCGGAGCAGCACGAGCGAGCCCGGCCCGAATCCCGAATCCTTCCCCAGCATGATCTCGTCGATCGGATCGATTCCGATGTCCGCCTGGACCCGATCGAACTGCTTCAGCCCGAAGACGTTCGTGTAGAACGCCTTCATCTTCTCGAGATCGCTCACCACCAGCTTCGTGAATCCGAACGTCGTCATGGGTACCTCGTGGAAGTGGGGTCAGGTGGAAGGTCCGGCGCGCGGGGACGCGCGCGATCGTGCAGTCGGATGAACGTGCGACCGGATCCGCCGGCGCCGGACGTCAGGCCGCTGCCCGCAGGCGGTAGCGGATCGGGAGCGTCTTGAGGCCGACGACGAAGCTCGAGGCGATGTGCGACGGCGTGCCGGCGGGCTCGACCGATTCGATCCGGCGCGCGAGCTCGAGGAAGAGCGCACGCGACGAGAGCCGGGCGACGTGGGCGCCGAGGCAGAAATGTTCGCCGGTCCCGAAGCCGAGATGGGGGTTCGGGTGGCGGGTGATGTCGAAGCGGAAGGGATCGTCGAAGACGTCCTCGTCGCGATTGGCCGAGGCGTAGAACATCGCGAGCTCTTCGCCCTGGCGCAGCTTCGTGCCGTGGAGCTCGACGTCCTGCAGCAGGATGCGCTTCATGTAGTTGACCGGTGTCGACCAGCGCACGATCTCCTCGACTGCCGCGCGCGCGAGGGAGGGATCGGCGCAGAGCTTCGCGAGCTGATCCGGGTAGTCGAGCAGCGCCTGCATGCCCGAGGCGATCGCGTTGCGGGTCGTGTCGTGGCCGGCGGTGAAGACGATCAGGAAATAGCCGTAGGTCTCGATCGGCGGCATCGGCTCTCCGCTGGGCATCTTCGCATTGGCGAGCATGCTGGCGAGGTCGTCGCGCGGGTTCGCGCGGCGGTCCTGGATGATGCGCGTGAAGAGGTTGATGAAGTCGGCGCCGAGCGCCGCGGTCGCGGCCTTGCGGTCTTCGCCCTTGCGCTGGAGGTCGGGATCCTCGGAGCCGAAGAGCTCCTGGGTCAGGCGCAGCATCGTCTCCTCTTCGTGGCGCTCGACGCCGAGCAGCGTCGCGAGCACCCGCAGCGGATGGCGCTGGGCGATCAGCTCCACGAAGTCGCATTCGCCCTCGCGGCCGAGCTTGTCGACCTGCTCCTTCGCGCACTCGGTCACGATGTCGTCGAGGCGCCGGATGCTGCGCGGCGTGAAGAACGCGCTCGCGACCTTGCGGAAGTCGCGGTGTTCGGGCGGATCCATCTCGATGATGGTCCGCATGCTGCCGAAGGAGGTCGAATCGGCGACGCGGCGCGCCTCCTGCTCGAAGCTGATCAGCGTCGGGCCCTTCGAGTTGCTGAAGATGCCCGGCTTGCTCGAGATCTTGACGATGTCGGCATGGCGCGTGATCGCGTAGAAGGGCGGGAACTCGCTGCTCTCGCAGCGCCAGACGGGGGCGTTCTTGCGGAGCCAGGTCCAGGCGTCGTGGGGCTGGCCGGCGACGCCGTAGTTGCGGGAGGCGATCAGATCGTCGGGGGAGAAATCGGGCTGCATCGATGCGCGTCCTCTCGGGTCGCGGGCCGTTCGTGCGGGCCGCAGTGGCACTCTAGCAAGGAGTTCGGGCTCGCACGGTCGACTGGCCCTGCCTCCGCTTCGGGCCTCGCGCCGTATTCGGAGCGCGGAGGGGAACGTCGGGGCGCCGCCGAGTCGGCCGGCAGCGCACCCGGCGCTCATGCGAGCGAGACGCGCTCCTTCACGATCTTCCGGCAGATCGCGAGGTTCGGCGCGAAGCTCGGGCGGGCGATCAGGCGTTCGGCGAAGGTGACGGCGCGGGGCCAGCGCCGGACGTCGGGGAGGCCGGCGACCATCTCGAGCTGGGCGAGCTGGACGCCGATCGCGATGTCCGCGATCGAGAGCGCGCCGCCGATCAGATGACGGGCATCCTCGGGCCGGGCGGCACCCGCCGCTTCGAGCTCTTCCTCCAGGTAGTCGAAGAGGCGCGGGAGCTTGTCGTGCCAGGCCGCCTTCGCCGCCTCGATTTCGGGCGGCTTGCCCTGGAAGCGCGGGAACATCAGGGGGCGGAAGATGCCGAGGCCGATCGCGCCGGCGAGCTCGCTATCGGCCCACTCCTCGAGCCAGATCGCGCGGCCGTGGGCGAAGGGCTCGCTCGGGTAGAGCGCCGGCTCGGGCTGCTGCTTCTCGAGGAAGGCGCAGATCGCCGACGAATCGGGCAGCGTTCCCGCGCGCCCCTCGGTCCCGATGGACGTATCGCGCAGGACCGGGATCCGCCGCGCCGGACTGATCGCCTTGAACCAGTCGGGCATCGGCAGGATGTTCACCGACTCGCTCTCGAACGGAACGCCCTTCTCGCGCAGCACGACCTCGGCCTTGCGGACGAAGGGCGAGAGCGGCGCGCCGTACAGAATGAGGGTCATGATCGGCTCCTTGTTCGCGGTGCTCCGAGAATGCCATAGTCGTTCGGACCAGGAGAGCCTCATGGACACCCCCCTCGCCCGCGCGCTCGGCCTCGAGTTCCCGATCTTCGCCTTCACCCATTGCCGCGACGTCGCCGCCGCCGTCTCGAAGGCCGGCGGCATGGGCATCTTCGGGGTGTCGGCCCACTCGCCCGAAGGCCTCCACGCCGAGCTCGAGTGGATCGAGAAGCAGATCGGCGACAAGCCCTACGGCGTCGACCTGCTGCTCCCGACCAAATTCGTCGGCAGCGACCGCGCCGGTGGCTTCGACGCGAGCGAGCTCGACGCGCGCATCCCCGAGGAGCATCGCCGCTTCCTCGACGACCTCCTCGCCCGCTACGCCGTCCCGCCGCTGCCGCCCGAGACCGAGCTGCGCGGCGAGCTGCTCGTCGGCCTCGACAAACAGCGCGAGATGATCGAGATGCTCTTCGAGCATCCGATCAAGTTGATCGCGAGCGCCCTCGGCCCGCCGCCCGCCTGGATGATCGAGCAGGGCCGCGCCCGCGGCGTGAAGGTCGCGGCCCTCGCCGGGACGGTCGAGCACGCGAGGCGCCATGCCGAGGCCGGCGCCGACATCATCATCGCCCAGGGCTACGAAGCGGGCGGCCATACCGGCGAGGTCGCGACGATGGTGCTCGTCCCCGAAGTCGTCGACGCCGTCGCGCCGATCCCCGTGCTCGCCGCCGGCGGCATCGGCAGCGGCCGCCAGATCGCCGCGTCCCTCGCCTTGGGCGCCCAGGGCGTCTGGCTCGGCTCGCTCTGGCTGACGACCGAAGAGGCCGAGACCCATCCCGTCGTCAAGGAGAAATTCCTGAAGGCGGGCTCGAGCGATACGGTCCGCAGCCGCTCCCTGACCGGCAAGCCCGCGCGCCAGCTGCGCAGCGCCTGGACCGAGGCCTGGGAGGATCCCGCGAATCCGAAGCCGCTCCCGATGCCGCTGCAGCCGCGGCTCGTGCGCGAGGCCCAGTCGCGCATCGCACGCACGGCCCACAAATCACCGGGCGCCGCCGAGCTCGCCAACTACTTCGTCGGCCAGATCGTCGGCTCGATGAACCATGTGAAGTCGGTGCGCACCGTCATGCAGGAGCTCGTCTCCGAATACGCGGATACCATCGAGCGCCTCGACCAATGGAGTGGAACGGACTGATGCGATTCTGGCACGGCATGGGCTACACGCCCCTCGAAGAGCTCCCGATCCTCGCGCGCCACGCCGAGGCCCTCGGTTTTCATGGCATCTCGTTGGGCGACCACTGGGTCACGGCCGAGACCCAGGTCGACCGCTACGAGATCGCGAAGGACGGCGTCACGCCCTGGGAGGACGACGCGCCCTGGCCGGATCCGTGGGTCAGCTTCGCCGCGCTCGCCGGCATGACGAAGACCCTCGAATTCCTGACGACCGTCTACATCCTGCCCGTGCGCGACGCATTCACCGCCGCGAAGGCCATCAGCACCGCCTCCGTCTGGAGCGGCGGCCGCATCCATCTCGGGGCCGGCGTCGGCTGGCAGAAGCTCGAGTTCGGCCTCTCCGGCCAGCCCTTCCACCAGCGCGGCAAGCACGTCGACGAGCAGCTCGAAGTCCTGCAGAAGCTCTGGACCGGCGAGATGGTCGAATACCACGGCCAGTTCTACGACTTCCCGCGCGTGCGCATGCTCCCGAAGCCCGTGAAGCCCGTGCCGATCTACATCGGCGGCGCTTCGCCCGCGGCGTTCGCGCGGGCCGCGCGCTTCGACGGCTGGGAAGGCGCCGTCTATCCCTGGGACGAGATGGAGGCCAAGGTCCTCGGCGCGCGACAGGCGCGCATCGATTCGGGTCGGCCGCTCGCGGGCTGGCGCCTCATCGTCGGCACGACCGAGCCGACGCCGGAGCGGATGAAGCAGCTCGAGGCCTGGGGGGTCACCGACTACCTCAAGCCGCCGTGGACGGATGGGCTGAAGGCGACCAGGACTTCGCTCGCGGAGAAGCTCGAGGAGATGGCGGCGTTCGCGCGGAAGTACGGGGTCGGATCCGCGCGATGAGGCGAGCGGGCGGTGCGCCTGCGTGGTCGTCGGAGGCGAGACGAAGGGCCGGTGCTATTCAAGGACCGACTGATCGACGAACGGAGCCCCCACCCATGCCCACCCCCGTCCTGCTCGAAGCCGCCATCAACGGCACCACGACGAAGGCCCGCAACCCGAACGTCCCCCGCAGCCCCGCCGAGATCACCGCCGACGCCCTCGCCTGCCTCGAAGCCGGCGCGACCCTCGTCCACAACCACACCGACGATCCGATCTTCGACGGCGTGACCGCCGCTCATTCCCCCGAGCCCTACATCGAGGCCTGGCGGCCGGTGCTCGAGAAGCAGCCGGGCGCCTTCCTCTATCCGACCATGACCGGCGGCGGCCCGCATACCACCGTCGAGCAGCGCTACGGCCATCTGCCCGCGATCGCGCGCGCGGGCTTCCTCACGATGGGCATCGTCGATCCGGGCTCGGTCAACATCGGGACCTTCGATGCCGACGGGCAGCCCTCCACCCACGACACGATCTACCAGAACTCCCATGCCGACGTGCGGTACATGATCGATACCTGCGACGCGCTCGGTGTGCCGATCAACTTCTCGATCTTCGACGGCAGCTTCATGCGCAGCGCGGCGGCCTACATCCGCGCGGGGCGCGTCCGCCATGGGGGCATCGTCAAGATCTTCTTCGGCTCGCCCTTCGCGAGCTTCGGGATCCCCGCGAGCGAGGCCGCGCTCGTCGCCTATCTCGAAATGCTGGACGGCTGCGAGCTGCCCTGGTCCATCGCGATTCCCGGCGGCGATCTGCTCGCGAGCGACGTCGCGGGCCTCGCCCTCGAACGCGGCGGCCATCTGCGCGTCGGCCTCGAGGACTACGCCGGGCCGGGCACCCCGACCAACGTCGAGATCCTCGAGCGCGCGGCGAAGCTCTGCGGCGAGGTCGGCCGCCCGGTCGCGCGCCCGCACGAAGCGGCGAAGCTGATGAAGGTCCCGGCTTCCTCGACGCTGCGAGGTCGGGCATGACGAGCAGGAAGTCCGGAGGGAAGGCGAAGACGAAGGCCAGGGCGAATCCGAAGACGGTCGCAAAGAAGCCGACCCGCAAATCCCCGCCCCGCCGCAAGCCGGGCGCGGCCGTCCCGACCTCGATCCCGAAAACGCCGCTCGTCGTCCGGACCGCGGACGCGCGTTTCGCGAACCTCCCCGGCTATCCGTTCCGGCCGCATTACGTCTCCGTCGCGAATCCGTATGCGAAGCCCCCGCTCCGCATGCACTACGTCGACGAGGGCCCGCGCGATGCGCCGGTCGTGTTGATGGTGCACGGCGAGCCGTCCTGGTCCTACCTCTATCGCAAGATGATCCCGGTCTTCGCGGCGGCGGGGCTGCGCGCGATCGCGGTCGATTTGATCGGTTTCGGCCGCTCCGACAAGCCCGTCCGCTCGTCGCATTATTCGTTCGAGAACCACATCGAATGGCTGCGCCAGCTGGTCGTCGCCCTCGATCTGCGCGAGATCACCCTGATCGGCCAGGACTGGGGCGGCCCGATCGGGATGGGTGTGCTCGCGCGCGAGATGGACCGCTTCGCGCGGGTGGTCGCGGGCAATACGATGCTGCACACGGCCGAGCCCGAGCTGGCCGGCCGCCTCGAATGGGCGGTCCATGCGAGCGGCGAACGCAACAGCACCGTGGACACGATGCTGCTCGACTGGATGCACGCGACCCATCGCGCCCCCGACTTCGAGGCGAGCCCGTCGATCGCGGGCTCGATCGTGCGCGGCATCTCCGCGGGCGCGCTCGAGGCCTACGACGCGCCCTTCCCCTCGGAATGGCACAAGGCGGGGATGCGGCAATTCTCCGTCCTGATCCCGGTGACCCGCTCGGACGTCGGGGCGCAGATCAACCTCGCGACATGGGCAGCGCTCGCGCGCTTCGAGCGCCCCTTCCTGACGCTCTTCTCCGACTCGGATCCGGCGACGCGCGGCTGGGCGGAGATCTTCGCCGAGCGCGTGCCGGGGGCGCGCGGCCAGCCGCATCGTATCCAGGCACGGGCCGGCCATTTCTGGCAGGAAGACAACGGGGCGGAGGCGGCGCGCATCATCGTCGAATGGATCGCCGCGACGGCCTGACCGCAAACGCCTGACCGCGCGTCGCGACGATTCGCCGTGAAGGTGCGCGCGCCGAGTCGCCGAGCCGGCGGCGATCGTGCAGAATCCAGGCGTGAGCCAGCCCCCCGCGCGTCGCACGTCCTTGCTCGTCCTCGCTCTCGCGCTCGTCATCGGATCGATCGGCTTCATCGTCCTGCGAAGCTCGGACGGCGCGGTCAAGGCGCGCGAACGGGAGGCGCGCCTGGCTGCGGCCTCCGAGCAGGCGCCCGCCGAGGTCGGCCCGACGCTCGAGGTCTCGGTGCTCCCCGTCGCGAAAGCGGCGCAGCCCGAGCTCGTCGAGCTGACGGGCGTGCTCGAGCCGATCCGCCAGACCTGGGTCTCGGCGCAGGTCGCGGGCCAGGTCGTCGAGGTCGCGGCGGCGGAGCATGCGCCGATCCGCGCGCAGGGAGTGCTCGTGCGCCTCGATCCCGCCCTCGCCGAGGCGGATCGGATCCGCGCCGAGGCGGCGCATCGCCTCGCCCGCGTCGAGCTCGAACGCCAGCAGACCCTCGGCAACCAATCCGTCGCGAGCAAGGCCGAGCTCGACCGCGCGCTCTCGAACGAACGCGCGGCCTGGGCCGCGCTGCTCGAGGCACGGACGCGACTCGAATACACCGTGATCCGCGCGCCCTTCGACGGCTGGGTCAACGCCCTCGACCTCGATCCCGGAACCTACGTGCAGCCGGGCACGCCGATCGCGCAGGTGCTCGACTTCTCGCAGATCGAGGTCGAAGTGCTCGTCAGCGATCGGCAGGTCGCGGCGCTCGAGCAGGGGGCGAAGGCCAGGGTCCGGATCGACGCCCTGGGCAACACGCCCTTCGAAGGCGAGCTCGCGCGCGTCGGAAGGGCGAGTGAGGACGAGAGCGGGCGCTTCCCGGTCGTCGTCGTGCTCGCGAACGAGCAGGGCCGGCTCGCCCCGGGCATGGTCGCGCGGGTCGAGCTGGCGCTCGGCAGCGCGCCCTCGATCCGCGTTCCGGCGCGGGCGCTGCTGCACGAGTTCGAGCTCGACTACGTCTTCGTCGTCGATGCGAGCGATACGGCGCGGCGTGTGCGGATCGCGGCGAAGCCCGTGCCGTTCCGGCCCGACCAGGTGGAGGTCACGGAGGGGCTCGCCGACGGCGACCGCGTCGTCGTGAGCGGCCTCGCCCCGCTGCGGGCGGGGATGCGCGTGCGCGTCCGGCAGGACTGAGCGCATGACGCTCCCCGAGTTCAGCATCCGGCAGAGCGTGCTCGTGAACGTGCTCTTCGTCGTCTGCCTGGTGGGCGGCATCGCGGCGCTCTCGCTGACCGAGGTCGAGTACTACCACGACGTCACGCTGAACCAGGCCGTCATCACGACGCGCTGGACCGGCGCCTCCGCCGACGAGGTCGAGCGGCTCGTCACGACGAAGCTCGAGGAGGAGCTCCTCACCGTCAGCAACGTCGACGAGATGCGCTCCGCCTCCCAGGCCGGCGTCTCGATGATCAGCATCGATTTCGACGAGACCCTCGACGAGTTCGAATACGAGTCGGCGATCAACGACGTCCGCGGCGCCCTCGAGCAGGTCGAGGACCTGCCGCCCGAAGCCGACGAACCGATCCTGCGCGAGATCATCACGGCGGAGATCGCGCCGGTCGTCTTCGTCGCCGTCACCGACGTCGGCGGCGTCGGCGAGCTCGCCATCCGCGACGTCGCGCGGGAGCTCGAGTCGCGGCTGCGCGAGATCCCGGGCGTCTCGACGGTCGAGATCCGCGGGCTGCAGGACCGCGAGGTCCGGGTTCTCGTCGATCGTGCCCGCGCGGACCGCTACGGCATCACGCTCTCCGAGATCGCCGAGCGCGTCCGCCGCCAGAACCAGAACCTGCCCGGCGGCACGTTCCAGGACGCGACCGGCGAGGCGACGCTGCGCGCGATCGGCGACTACGCCTCCCTCGACGAGATCCGCGAGACCGTGATCAAGGAGGACGGGCCCGGCACCCGCGTGCTCGTGCGCGACGTCGCGACCGTCGAGCGCGGGCTCGAGAAGGCGATCTACGTGACGCGCTACGAGGGCAAGCCCGCTGCCGTCGTCTCGATCGCGAAGAAGGATACGACCGACGTGCGCGAGCTGATCGGCCGCGTCGATACGTTCCTCGCGGGCTTCGCGCCGCTCGTGCCCGAAGGCGTCGAGGTCGTGAAGACCCTCGACAGCGCGGCCTTCGTGACCCCGCGCATCGGGATCCTGCTCTCGAACCTCTGGACCGGCGGCCTGCTCGTGCTCGCGCTGCTCTGGTTCACGATCGGCTTCCGCAACGCGTTGCTGACGATCGTCGGCATCCCGTTCAGCTTCCTGACCGCCATCCTCTTCTTCCCGCTCTTCGGCATCAGCATCAACTCGAACACGCTGATCGGCATGCTGCTGGTCTCGGGCATGCTCGTCGACGACGCGATCGTCGTGCTCGAGAACATCTATCGCAAGGTCGAAGAGGGCCAGCCGATCGCCGACGCCGTGCGCAACGGCGCGAACGAGGTGCTCTGGCCCGTCATCGTCGCGGTCGGCACGACGGTCGCCGCGTTCCTCCCGCTGCTGCTGGTCGGCGGCACGGCCGGAAAATTCGTCTCCGTCCTGCCCCAATGCGTCGTGCTCTGCCTGATCGCGTCGCTCTTCGAATGCCTCGTGATCCTGCCCGTCCACTACCTCGATTTCGGGAGCCGCTCCGCCGCCGGACACGCCGGCGCGGCGCCCGGCGATTCGGCGTGGGCGCGGCTGCGCGGCTTCTTCCGCGGCCTGCAGCGCCGCGTCGACGGCGGCTTCGAGCGCGTGCGCGGCCTCTACCTCGCCGCCCTCGCCCCGGTCCTCGCCCATCGTTTCGCGTTCAGCGCGCTCTTCATTGCGTTTCTCTACCTCGCCTGGGCCACCAGCGCGCACCTGCGTTTCGAGCTCTTCCCCGGCGACTACTCGACGATCAACATCAGCCTCGAGACGCCGACGGATTTCAGCATCGACCAGACCGCCGAGTTGACGCGCGAGCTCGAGGCGCGTCTGCTCGCGATGCCCGAGGAAGACGTCGAGGATTTCAATACGATCGTCGGCCTCGCGATCGACCTCAACTTCGACCGCATGCTCGCCTCGAATCTGGCACTGATCGCCGTCGCAATCCCCCAGAACGAGGCCAACCAGCTGCGGCCCCAGGAGGTGATGGGCCGCATCACCGACGATCTCCAGCAATGGGCGAAGACGCGTCCGGATGAAGTCGTCTCGCTCCGCGTCGAGGCCGATCCCTACGGCCCGCCGGTGGGCAGGCCGGTCGAAGTGCGCATCCAGAGCGAAGACTTCGCCGTCAACAAGACGATCGCCGACGAGATCAAGGCCCATCTCGCGACGATCCCCGGCGTCTCCGGCATCGACGACAACCTCGAGGAGGGCCCGCGCGAGGTCCGGATCGCACTCGACGCCGAGCGGGCCGGGCGCTTCGGCCTGACCTTCGAGGACGTCGCCCGCGCCCTGCGCGCCGCGAACGACGGCATCGTCGCCTCGAGCTTCCGGGCGCCGGCGGCGGTCGAGGACGACGACATCCGCGTCCTGCTCGCCCCCGAGCAGCGCGACGGGACGCTCGACCTGCTCCAGACGACGGTGCGCGCGCGCGACGGCCAGCTCGTCCGCCTCGCGGACGTCGCGAACCTCGAGGTCACCCGCGGCTACCTCGCCTATCGCCGCGTCGACGGCAAGCGCGCCGTCACGGTCTTCGCCGACGTCGACGACGATCTCGCGACGAGCGTCTCGGTGAACCGCGACCTCGCGGCGCGCTTCGCCGACATCCGGGTGCGCTTCCCGCAGGTCGAGCTGATCTACGGCGGCGAATACCAGGAGTCGAACGAGGCCGTCGCGAACACCATCGCGGCCTTCCCCGTCTCGCTGCTGCTCGTCTACATGCAGCTCGCGGCACTCTTCCGCAGCTATCTCCAGCCGCTCGTCGTGCTCGCCGCGATCCCGATCGGCTTCGCGGGCATCGTCTTCGGCGTCGGTGCGCTCGGGTACACCGTCAGCTTCAACCTGCTCTACGCCTCGGTCGGGTTGGCAGGCGTCGTCGTCAACGATTCGCTCGTGATGGTCGACTTCATCAATCGCGCGCGGCGCGAGGGAATGCCGATCGGCGAAGCGTTGATGCAGGCGGGGGCGGTGCGGCTCCGGCCGATCGTGCTGACGACGCTCACGACGGTACTCGCGCTCATGCCGATGGCCCTCGGCATCCAGGGCTCGTCGAAGAGCTACGGCCCCTTCGCCGCGGCGATCGCCTTCGGCCTCGCCTTCGCGATGGTCGGCACGCTGTTCGTGGTGCCGCTCTGCTACCGGCTGATCGATTCGCTGGAATCGCGGCTGCGCACGCTCGCGGCCCGGCTTCGCGGCGAGGGCTCGGCCGGGCCGGTGCACGGCGGAGCGGCCTCCGAGCGGATCGTCGTGGACGAACGGGGGGCGGGCGGATCGTCGCCCGGCGGGCCCTCGGCCGACCGCTTCGGGGGGCCGATCGGCTGATCCCCGCGCGGCGCGGGGCGGGCTAACGTCGAACGCGCACGGACGATCCGCTGCGACCCGATCCGCCGCCGCGAACGAGCTTTCGCGGCGGACGCCCCGCCTCGCAGCTGCCCCGCTTCAAGGAGTCCCCGCTTGGAATTCGTCGTCGCCTTCGACATGCGCGCCCCGGCCTTCGGCGCGCCGACCCACGAGATCTACTCGGCCACCCTCGACATGTGCGCCTTCGCCGACGAGATCGGCTTCGACGTCGTCGGCCTCGGCGAGCACCACGCCTCCGACGACGGCTACCTCCCGTCGCCGATCCCGATGGCCGCCGCGATCGGCGCGCGCACGCAGCGGATCAAGATCCGGCCGAACGTATTGCTCGCGCCGCTCTACGAGCCCGTGAAGCTCGCCGAGGACCTCGCGGTCCTTCAGTACATCTGTGACGGGCGGCTCGAGGTCGTGATCGGGGCCGGATACGTCCCCTTCGAGTTCCAGATGTTCGGCAAGCGGCGCGAGGATCGGAAGGCGCTCTACATGAACGTCATCGAGGTCCTGCGTCGGGCGTGGACCGGCGAGATCTTCGAATACGAGGGCCGGACGGTGAAGGTCCGCCCGATCCCGAGTCCGCCGCCGAAGCTGCTGCTCGGCGGATCGCATCCCGCCGTCGCGCGGCGCGCCGCGAAGATCGCCGACGGCTTCTATCCGCCCGGCGGCGAGAGCTGGGACGTCTATCGCGCCGCCTGCCTCGAGCTCGGCAAGCCCGATCCGGGCGCGACCTTCAAGAAGCTCGGCCCGATCTACACCCACGTCACGAACGATCCCGACGGCGACTGGGCGAAGATCGCCCCCCATGCGAAGCACGTCGTCGAGTCCTATTCGAAATGGACGACGGAGGCCTACGGCCGGCCGGCGGGGCCGTTCGCGAAGGGCGTCGATCCGAACGATCTGCGCAGGAGCGGCAGCTACCTCTGCCTGCGGCCCGAGGAGACGATCGCGATGATCCGGAAGCTCGGCCGCGACCGGACCTTCATCCTGACGCCCCTGCTCGGCGGCCTCGATCCGGCCGTCGCGTGGGCGGGGCTGCGGCTCTTCGAACGCGAGGTCTGGCCGCACGTGCGGGACCTGCAGGGTTAGGCATCGAAGACTTCCGGAATCTCGAGGAGGTTCGCATGTTCGATCTGACGGGACGGGTCGCCCTCGTGACGGGCGCGGGACAACACGTCGGCCGCGCCATCGCCGAAGCGCTCGCGGCCCGGGGCGCGGCGGTCGCCGTCAACGACATCGTCGCCGAGCGCGCGCGGGAAGCGGCCGACGCGATCGAGAAATCCGGGGCGCGCGCGTTGGCCGCGCCCGGCGACGTCACCGATCTCGCCGCGATGCAGGCGCTGGTCGCCGAGGTCGAAGCGGCCCTCGGCCCCGTCGACATCCTCGTCTCGAACGCGGGCAACAGCGGTGCGACCCGGGCGATCCCGACACCCTTCGCCGAGATGGATCCGCGCGACTGGAAGAAATACGTCGACATCAACTTCTACGCCGTCCTGAACGGCATCCACGCCGTGCTGCCCGGCATGCGCGCCCGGCGCCACGGCCGCATCATCACGATCGCGTCCGATGCCGGCCGCCAGGGCCTCGCGATGGGCATGTCGATCTACAGCGGCGGCAAGGCGGCGGCGATGGGCTTCCAGCGTTCGCTCGCCTGCGAGGTCGGACCGGATCAGATCACGGTGAACACGGTCTCCCTCGGCATGATTCCCGGCGACTGGGACCTGGGCCCGCCGAAGGGCGTTCCGCTCGGACGGCACGGCGTGCCGAAGGACGTCGGGCCCGCGGTCGTCTACTTCGCGTCGGACGAGGCGGGCTGGGTCACGGGGCAGATCCTGTCGGTGAACGGCGGCGTCTACCGGAACGTGTAGGGGCGCCGTCCGAGCGCGCGATCCGCGCATCACGCAAACGCGGCCCGGCGCGCTTTCCCGGGGCCCCATTTCGCGGGTAGCGTGGGGCGGAGCGAAACGTCAGCATCGAGCGCGCCGGGCGAAGAGCCCGCCATCGCCCGGGGAGCCGCAACGATGAGCCAGGCCGTTCCGAGTCTCGAGGTCGACGATCTGCTCGCCGAGGCGAGCCGCCGCGCCGGCGGGCGCACGGATTTCGGCGAGCCGCAGTTCATGCAGGGGCTGGAACGGCTCGTCGATTCCCTCGAGCGCGACGCGTTCTTGACGCCCATCGGCCGCATGATCGCCCGCGAGCGGATCCTCAACTCCGCGAAGAACCGCCTCGACTATCTCGGCGATCGGGGGCTGCATCCCGAGATCGCGAAGGAGAAGATCGTCGCGCCGATCGTCGTCCTCGGCATGCCGCGCACGGGCTCGACGATCCTCCACGACATCCTCGCCCAGGATCCCGACAGCCGCGCGCCGCTGACCTGGGAGGTGATGTTCCCCTCGCCCCCGCCCGAGCCCGCGACCTTCGAGACCGATCCGCGCATCGCCGCCTGCGACGCGACCTTCCCCGGCGTCGACGCCCAGATCCCCGCCTTCAAGGCGATGCATCCGATGGGCGCCCGGCTCTCGCAGGAATGCGTCACGATCATGGCCGACTCGATGGTCTCGGCGCTCTTCCACAACCAGTTCCGCGTCCCCAGCTATCAGGACTGGGTCGACGAGGCGGCCGACTTCGGGCCGGTCTACGAATTCCACGAGCAGCAGCTCCAGCATCTGCAGTGGAAGGTCAAGCGCGATCGCTGGGTGCTCAAGACCGGGGCGCATATGTGGGGGCTCGAGCACCTGCTCGCGCGCTACCCCGATGCACGGATCGTCGTGACCCACCGCGATCCGGTGAAGACGATGACCTCCTATGCGAGCCTCACGGCGCTCGTCCGCTCACTCGGAAGCGAGACGATCGATCCGAAGGAGATCGCCCGGGACTGGACCGCGCGCATCCGGCGCGTCGTCGAACACGCGACGGAGGTCCGCTCGCGGCCGGTCGCGGCGAAGGCGCAGTTCTACGACATGTACTTCCAGGACTTCGTGACGGACCAGTTCGCGACGGTCGAGAAGATCTACCGCGCCTTCGACCTGCCGCTCACCGAGGAGGCCGCCCGCCGCATGAAGGCCTTCATCGCCGACAACCCGAAGGACAAGCACGGCATCCACCGCTATTCCCCGGCCGAGTTCGGCGTCGACCCGGACGCCGTGCGAGAGTCCTTCCGCCCCTACATGCAGCGCTTCGGGCTCGAGCCCGAGCGCGGCTGAACCCGAAGATCCGCTCCGCACCGGGAGCGGAGCGAACGAAAAGGAAGATCCCCCATGAGCCAGTCGACGACCGCCGCCCCGCAGCTTCCGAAGACCATGCGCGCCTTCCGCGTCCACGAATACGGCCCCGAGCCGACGACGGCGATGAAGCTCGAGGAGATCCCGCTGCCGGTCCCGGGCCCCGGCGAGCTGCTCGTACGCGCCCAGGGCATTCCGCTCAACCTGAACGATCTCGAGCGCGTCAACGGCAAGAACATGATGGTCCGGCCGGAGCTGCCGGTGACGCCGGGCATGGAGACGATGGGCATCGTCGCCGCCTGCGGCGCGGGGACCGAGAGCTGGCTCGGCAAGCGGGTCGTCGCGATGCCGAAGCAGGCGACCGGCGGCTTCGCCGAGTACGCGATCTGCCCGACCGTCTCGGCCTTCGACATGCCCGAATCGATCCCGATGCCCGACGCCGCGGCGATCTACTACCCCTTCCACCTCGCCTGGCTCGGCCTCGTCGAGCGCGCCGCGCTCCGCGCGGGCGAGAGCGTCCTGATCCACGCCGCGGCCGGCGGCTCGGGCTCCGCCGCGGTCCAGCTCGCCAAACATCTCGGCGCGAAGGTCTTCGCGACGGCGGGCAGCGAGGCGAAGCTGGCGCTCTGCCGCGAGCTCGGTGCCGACGTCGCGATCAACTACGAGAAGGAGGATTTCGCCGAGATCATCCTCGATCAGACGAACGGACGCGGCGTCGAGGTCGTGTTCGACAACGTCGGCGAAGGCGTGATGGAGAAGTCGATGAAGGTGACCGCCTACGACGGCCGCTACGTGATGATGGGCTTCGCCTCGGACAAGAAATACGCCGACGAGAAGCTGATCGTGCCGCGGCGGGTCATCGCGGGGAACATGAAGCTCTGCGGGGCACTGATGTCCTACGCCGAGCCCCCGGTCCAGGTCATGATGAAGAAGGCGATGGGCTGGAACTTCTGCTCCCGGGACCTCGGCGTGCGCATCACCCGCGAAGTCGTCGAGCTCGTGCTCGCCGGCAAGGTCCGGCCGGTGATCGGCCAGGTCGTTCCCTTCGAGGAGATCCCGGCCGCCCTGACCCGCATGGTCAATCGCCAGACGGTGGGCCGCACGGTCGCCCGTCTCGACTGAGCCCGGGCGCCCGCCCCAGGATGGCCGCGGCGGGCGCCAGCGCCGGCGCACGTGACGGTCTAGTCTTGGCCGCCGCCGCCGCTCCTTCGTCTGCCGCGGTGCGGATCCTCCCAACCAAAACCCAGTACCCGGAACCCCGAGCCACGGAGCCCCCATGTCCCATCCCTTCGACTACTCGAACAAGCGCGTCGTCATCACGGGCGCCTTCTCCGGCGTCGGCGCCGCCCTCCTCGACGTGCTCGCCGAGCTCGGCCGGCCCGAGGTGATCGCCCTCGACATCCGCAAGCCCGAGGGGCCGATCTCGAGCTACATCGAGACGAACATGGGCAAGGCCTCCTCCGTCGCGGCCGCGGCCGACAAGATCAAGGGCCCGATCGACGTCCTCTTCAACAACGCGGGCATCGCCGCGACGCATCCCGTCGAAGACGTGATGGGCGTCAACTGGCTCGGCCTGCGCCAGCTCTCCGAGCTGCTGCTGCCGAAGATCCGCGAAGGTGGTGCGATCGCGAATACGGCGTCGATCGCCGGCGGCCAATGGCCCGCGCATCTGCAGGAAGTGCTCGAGTGCATCTCGCTCGAGAGCCGGGAAGAGCTCTTCGGCTGGTGCCGCGAGCATGCCCAGCTCGTCGGCGACGGCTACGCGTTCTCGAAGGAATGCGTCCAGGTCTACACGATGAAGAGCGCCAAGCAGACCCTCGCGCGCAAGGTGCGGACCAACAGCGTCTGCCCCGCGCCGATCGATACGCCGCTCCTGCCCGACTTCAACAAGACGATGACCGAGAAGACGATGAACTGGACCGTCTCGCAGATCGGCGGGACGATCGCGACGCCGCGCGACATCGCGATGGCCCTCGCGTTCCTCGGCTCGGACGCGTCGCGCTACGTCAACGGCGTCAACCTGAACGTCGACCTCGGCTTCAACGCCTTCATGACGACGGGACAGCTCGATTTCTCGGGGCTCGCCTGAACGGGCGAGCGGAGGGCCGCCGATGCATCGCGTGATCGTCTGGGGAACGGGGTTCGTCGGCAAGGCGGTGCTGAAGAGCCTGCTCGGCCATTCGGAATTCGAGCTCGCCGGTGTCGTCGTCCACGACCCCGCGAAGGACGGCCTCGACGTCGGCGATCTGATCGGCGGCCCGAAGACCGGCATCCGCGCGACCCGCGATGCGAAATCCCTGCTCGCGGGCCCCGCGGATGCCGTCGCCTACTTCGGCCCCAACGCGATGCACGCCGAGACGAACCTCGCGAACATCGAAGCGGCCCTGCGCGCGGGCAAGAACGTCGTCGATACGAGCATGGGCATCTTCCACTACCCCCCGATGGTCCCCGCACCCATGAAGGAGCGGATCGAGAGCGCCTGTGCGGCGGGCGGGACGAGCTTCCTCAGCAACGGCATCGATCCCGGCTTCGGCAACGATCTCTTTCCGATGACGCTGCTCGGCCTCTGCGGCCAGGTCGAGAGCGTGCGCACGACCGAGTTCATCGACGGCGGCAGCTACCCGGATCAGGCGAGCCTGCGCTTCATGGGCCTCTACTCGAAGATGGAGGAGACGCCGCCGCTCGACGCGAACCCGGGCATGATGACGGGCATCTGGGGCGGCCCGCTCTACATGATCGCCGAGGCGATCGGCGCGAAGGTCGAGCGGACGGTCGAGAACTACTCGCGCTGGACCGGCGATCGCACCGTCGAGTTCGAGCACGGCCGCGTCCTCCCCGGCGAATGTGCCGCCCATCGCATCGAACTCCAGGGGATCGTCGAGGGCCGCCCGCGCATCATCATCGATCACGTCCATCGCCTCTACCCCGGCGCCGCCCCCGACTGGCCGCGCCCGAAGCTCGACGAAGTTCATTCCAATCGCGTCGAGATCGTCGGGCGCCCGAACGTCGTGCAGGAGACCGTGTTCTCGGATGCGGATACCGGCGACGGCAACGGCGGCGGCTGTCTCGCGACGGGAATGCGCGTGTTCAACGCGATCCCGGCCGTCTGCGCGGCGAAGCCGGGAATCCTCTCGGCCCTCGATCTGCCGGTGATCGCGGGGCGGGGGGTGATGCACGAGGACGGGTTCGCTTCCACCGCATCCGCGGTGAGCGCCGGATCCGCTCCGCGCCGGGCTCGTTAGTCGCACACGCGTCGATTCGGAATCGTCAAGGGGCGAAAACCCGAGCGCAGCCGTCGGCCCCATAGGGGAACGCGGTCCGATCGATTCGCCCCACCTTCGCCCGCCCACGAAAAACCCCCGAATTCCCGACGACTTGAAGGCATGAAGGGCGCGGCGCGGCACGCTCCCCATGCTTCTCTAATGAAGTCGTACGACGCGAACGGGATCGATTCCCATGACCGCGAGTGATGCGGAGAGACGAGATTTCCTGCCGCTCGTCGGCTCGTCGCATGGCATGCTTTCGGCACGCGGGGATCGTGATCGCCGGGTGGCGCTCGTGATGCCAATCCGCGGAGGAAGTCCATGCATCGCATTCCGCTTCTGGGTCTCTCGATCGGCATTCTCCTCTCGTCCGCCGCCTGCGACATCACGACGAGAGGTCCGACCCGAACGGATCTCGAGGCCAGGGATCGATTCAATCCTCAATTCGGCGGCAAGGTCGCCATCGCCGTCCTCCCCCGAAACGACCTCCCGAGACAAGGCCTCTTCGATCGCACGCAGGCTCCCGGCGATTCAAACGGGCAGCCCACCGCCGTACCGGATGCGTCGACGGCCCCGAACGCAGCCGGATGGACCGGCACCTCCGAAGCTCCCGAACCGCATGCGGAAGAGCCCGTGCGCCGGCGGGTCAGGCCCACCCTGGCCTTCGAGCTCGACTACCGCACCAGCCAGAACGGCAAGGATCACGACTCGATCGGCCCCGACGTCTACATCGACTACGACGATCGGCGCATCGACGGCCCCGCCAACATCGCCCACGATTTCGATCTCCACGTCGCGACCGCCGACGTCCGGGGCGGGGTCCGCTTCTTCGACAAGCTCTCGCTCGAAGGCCTCGCCGGTCTCTCGACGACGACTCTGCACTTCGTCGTGCGATCGCCGAGCGTGCGCTCGGGGGATACGAGCACGGCCCTGGGCGTCAACATCGGCTCCCGCATCACCTACGCGCCCCATCCCGTCTTCGATCTCTACGCCCAGGGACAGCTCCACCTGCTCGGCGGCCTGCAATCGGATCACGGGACCGTCCATCTGCGGTCGGCCGAGGTCGGGACGAACGTCCATCTGACGCGCAATCTCTCGATCTTCGGCGGCTGGCGGGCGTGGGTCTACGGCGAACAGATCTCGAATTCCTCCGACATCAGCGACATCAAGGGATCCGGTCCGACGGCCGGACTGGCGCTGCGGTTCTGAATGAAGCGACGGTTCGGAAGCTCGCCGGCTCGGGGCGCGGATCAGCGCCCCGAGCCGCTGAGCCCTTCCCTCGCCGCCCGGAGCTCCGCCTCGAGCAGCCCGATCTCGGAGTAGTTCCCGAGCCCGCTCTTCGCGCCGGCGAGCAGCTTCTCGAGCGCCTCGATGCGCGCCTCGAAGACGGCCCTCGTCTCCCGCCCCTTCGCGACGTCGAGCAGCCGCAGCGCCTCCAGCGGCTCGTCCCGCTTCAGGTGTCGCCGCGCCCGCTTCGCCAGCGCGTCCGCGCCGCCCGCGAGCTCGACGAGATCCGCGTTCACCGCACTCGGAGGGACGTGATAGAGATCCGCGACCGTTTCGTACGCATACCAGCCCGTCACGATCTCCCAGATCGCGCGCACCGACCACGAGACCCGCCCGTGCCCCTGCGAGAGCGCGAGCTCCTCCGGCAGCTGGACGTCGCGCATCAGCTCCCAGACCGTCTTGCCCGCGTTCATGCCCGCGATCGTCTCGTCCCAGACGTACTGCACCGCATCGCGCATCTTTTTCACCGAGGCCTGGATGTATTCCTCGCCTTCGATCACGCGAAAATGGCTGTGGCCGATGATCCTGGGCTTCAGCGCGAGGACGAGATCGAGGGCGTCGATGTAGTCGAGGGGATCGCGATATTTCTCGCCGCGGACGGTGTAGAGGTTGGGAAACATCGGATAGAGGGTCCCGAAGAGATCCCCCGTGAAGAGCACGCGCTCCTTCGGCAGCCAGAGCAGGACGCCGTCTTCACCCTCGCCGCCGTTCTCGGGGGCGATCACGACGAACTCCGTGCCACCGAGCTCGAATCGATAGTCGCTGCCGGGGTAGACCTCGCGCTCGGGGCGGATCTGCCAGCCGAGCGGAACCGTCATGTCGTCGAGGTCGACGCGGGTCGGATAGAGGACGTGGTAGCGGCGCTTGAAGAACGCCATCGGCTCGGTCTGATGGCGGGCCATGTAGCCGTAGCGATGGTGGCCGATCGTCTCGGTCTCGCCGGCGATCTCGTCCTGCCAGTAGCGGACGCCGCCGACGTGATCGATGTGCGAATGGGTGAGCACGATCTTGCGGATCGGACCGGTCGCGAGCGTCTCGATCAGCTTCTTCTGCTCGAGGGATTGAGGGGAGTCGTAGCCGAGATCGACGACGACCGAGCCCTCGCTCGTATTCACGAGGAAGATCGCGCCCTCGCCTTCGATCTTGTAGATCGAGGGCGTGATGGGCACGGCGCGAACGGCGAGCTTCTGCAGGTCGTCGACCCGGACGGGGACGTCGGACTCGACCTCGATCTCGGCCGCCCGCGCGACGCCCGGGCCGAGCGGGAACGGCGCTGCGGCGGCCAGGAGCAGGGCGAGCGAGAACACGAAAGGCGGGGCGAAACGCGGAGCCAGGGAAAAGGCGAGGCCGAGAATCGGCGAAGCGGGCACGGACGCGATCGATCGCATGAATATCCTCCGTCGCGTTGAAGAACCGGAAGCGACGGGCAGCGTAGCGTGATCGAAAACGTCTATGCTGAGCGCCTCGCCCGCGTCCGCGCATGAGCGCGCGGGCCGGATCGCAGACGCCGCGGGAACCCCCAGGCCGGAGTCGACATGGCATCACCGCGGACGGATCAATCCCTCTCGCTCGGGACGCTGCTCGGCTACAGCCTCTCGGCGGCGCCGACGAGCTTCAGCTTCCTGCTCTTCATGGTGATGTACCTGAAGTACGCGACCGAGACGCTCGCGGTCTCGCCCGCCGCGATCGGCACGGTCTTCCTGATCGCGAAGACCCTCAACGCCGTCGGCGATCCGCTGATCGGCAACTGGTCCGACCGCACGAATACGCGGATGGGGCGCCGGCGGCCGTGGCTGCTCGTGGGCGGGCCACTCGCGGCGATCTTCGGCTACATGGCCTGGGCGCCGCCGACCTCGCTGGCGGAGCCGACGTTGATCGTCTGGATCGGGCTCTCGATCATCGGCTTCTACACGGCCTACTCGATCTTCGAAGTGCCGCACATGGCGCTCGGCGCCGAGATCAGCCTCGATGCCGGGGGACGCAACCGGCTCTTCGCCTGGCGTCAGGTCGTGCGGGTGCTGTCTTCGCTCGTCGCCGCGCTGCTCGGCAGCTGGATGATCCAGCAGGGGCGCGAGGCGACGCAGTCGATGAGCGTCGTCGTCGCGATCGTGACGGTCGCGTTCGTCTATCTCGGGGTGTCGCAGCTCCCGAGAGAGCGCGTCGAGTTCCGGGGGCGCGGCGGCGCGAATCCATTCCGCGCGCTCCGCGACGTGCTCGCGAATCCCCATGCGCGGCTGCTGCTGACGGTCATCTTCATCGATTCGATCGGCACGGGCGGCATCGCCGTGCTGACGCCCTTCGTGATCGATCACGTCGTCGGCCGCAAGGATCTGCTCCAGGTGCTGCTCGCCGCCAACTTCGGGGCGACCCTGCTCTCGGTGCCGCTCTGGCTCTGGCTCGCCCGGCGCTTCGAGAAGCGGCGACTGATGCTCTGGGCGATGGTCGCGAGCGGCCTTGCGTTCGGCTCGGTGCTCTTCGTCGGCGAGGGCGACTGGGTGCTGGTCGCGCTCTCGGCGCTGGGCTCGGGCGTCGCCGTCAGCTGCTCGAATACCCTCGGCTACACGCTGAAGAGCGAGATCATCGACTGCGACGAATACCGCACGGGCGAGCGCAAGGAAGGCGCCTACTTCGCCGGCTGGGCCTTCGTGCAGAAGCTCGCCGCCGGGCTGATGATCTTCGTCGTCGGCCAGGCCCTCGAATGGTCGGATTTCGACGCCGGAGCGGAGCAGCAGAGCGAATTCGTGCTGTCGACGATGGTCGGGCTGATGGGCGGTGCCCCGCTCGTCTGTTACCTGATCGGCGCCATCGCCTTCGCGCGCTTCTCGCTCTCCGAAGCCGAGCATGCCCGCATCCGGGGCGAGCTCGATGCCCGGGCGGCTGGGGCGGCGGGCCACACGGGAACGCGCCCGGCCTGATCGGGCTCTACACCGGGAAGGCCGACTCGCCGAGACGAGGAAGCAGAACGGCATTTCGGGGACAACCCATGGGCTCGCGTACGATTTCCCGCCGCACCTTTCTCGCCCGGAGCCTCGCCCGGAGCGTCACGGGTGCAGCAGGCCTCGCCGCGCTCGCGCTGCCCGCGAGTGCGCGCGCCGGCGGCGCCGACGATTTCGGCCCGCTCCAGCCCCCCGACGCGAACGGTCTCCGCCTCCCGCCCGGCTTCCGCTCCCGCATCGTCGCCCGCTCGGACGAAGTCGTCGCGAGCACCGGCCATGTCTGGCATCGCAACCCCGACGGCGGCGCGACCTTCGCCACGAACGACGGCGGCTGGATCTACGTCTCGAACGCCGAGACCGATGGCGGCGCCGGCGGCGTCGGCGCCCTGCGCTTCGACGCCCGCGCGAATCTCGTCGCCGCCTATTCGATCCTCTCGGGCACGAGCCGCAACTGCGCCGGCGGCCGGACCCCCTGGCAGACCTGGCTCTCCTGCGAGGAGACTCCGACGGGCCGCGTCTTCGAATGCGATCCGTTCACGCCCGGATCGCAAGGGGTCGTGCGCCCTGCGTTAGGCGTCTTCCAGCACGAGGCCGCCGCGGTCGATCCCGTCCGGCGGCGGATTTACCTGACCGAAGACCGCCCCGACAGCCTCCTCTACCGCTTCACGCCGAGCGCCTGGCCGAGCCTCGCGAGCGGTGTCCTCGAGGCCGCCCAGATCCTGGATCCGAACGGCGAAGGCCCGATCGCCCCCGGAGAGAGCCGGCTACTCGCCTGGCACGTCGTCCCCGATCCCCTCGCGACGACGACGGCGACCCGCGCCCAGGTTCCCGCCGCGACCCGCTTCGATGGCGGCGAGGGCATCGACTTCCACGCCGACCGCCTCTTCTTCACGACCAAGGGCGACGACCGCGTCTGGCAGATCGACCTCGCCTCGGACCGCATCGAGATCCGCTACGACCGGGCGAGCGCGGCGATGAACGCCCTCTCCGGCGTCGACAACCTGCTCGCGACCCCGGCCGGCGATCTCTACGTCGCGGAGGATCCCGGCGATCTGCAGATCGTCGCGCTGACGCCGGGCGGCGGGGTCGTCCCGATCGTCCAGGTCGTGAATCAGGCCGGCAGCGAGATCACCGGCCCCGCCCTCGCTCCGAACGGCCGCCGCCTCTATTTCAGCAGCCAGCGGGGCCCGGGCACGACCTACGAAGTCGAGGGCCCGTTCCTCGGCCCCACCGTCGCGGGCCTCTCCGGATTCGGCGGGCTCCCCGGCCTCGCCCTCTTCGGCGCGCTCTCGCTCGTCGCGGCGCGCCGTCTCGGCTTCGTCGACCCGGGCGCCGATGGCGTCGGATCGCGGGATGCGCTCGCCGCCCTGCCGCGATAAGAAATGCCCATCGCACCGCCGTGCGATCCCGCTCTCGAGGTCCCCGATGCCTTCGCTTTCGCGCTCCCAGTCCGCCTGGAACGATTTTGCCGACGCCCTCAAGAAGATCGGCGAGAAGATCGTCGCGCCGACCGGCGCCCGCGGCGGCCGCGAACGCGCCGAGGGCTATCGCTACCTGCTGCGGCTCATCTCCGCCGGCCACGACCTCGAGATGGAGGCCGATCGCAGCCGCCCCGAGCTGCGCCGCATGATGACGACGATCCGAAAATTCAAGGGCGACGGCACGGACACGCTCTACCGCGAGGCCAAGCTCGACGAGAACCTCGTCTACAAATACTCGCTCCGGCGCGGTGACGAGCTCTTCTTCTCCGCGACCGTCTACGCCTACGACGAAAACGACACCTACTACATCGTCGACCATCTGATCGACGACGACATCGCATGGGACGACGTCTTTGGCGAGAAGATCGCCGAGATCTATCTCTCCGAGAAGCGCCCCGACGGCGTCCGCAACTGGATCGCCCTGAAGGGCCGCCGCCCGATCCTCTTCACGCGCGAGTACTTCGACGATTTCGCCCACGCCGTCGACGAGGGCCGCAAGCGCGCGATGGCGATGCAGCTCGAATGCCTCTCCGAGGTTCCCGCCCCGCCGCCCTACGACGAGGCTCAGCTCGAAGCCGGGCTCCAGCGTGTCGTCGATTTCGTCGACGACGCGACCAACGTCTCGCTCGGCCTCTCGATCTTCATCGGCCTGAACCGCATCGAGTACCAGGGCGCGGGCGAAGGCGGGACCAGCGAGCGCAAGGGCAGCATGACGCGCATCCAGGACGGCGAAATCATCCTCGACGACGATTCGTCCGAGCAGTACACGCCGCAGGAGCTCGCGGCGATGATCGACCCCAAGCTCGTCCGCAACAACCTGCCGGGTCCCGGCATCCAGTACATCGGCGGCACCTTCAAGCTCGCGCCGGACGAGGTCATCGTCGTCACCGGAACGGACGTCCCCTGCCGCTACTGGAACCTCCAGATCCTCACCCGCTACCTCGAGAGCGGCGACTACCGCCATCACAAGGTCGGCATCTCGAACCGCCAGGTCGTGAAGGATCCCGACGGCGCCTTCCGCATCTACGCCGCGAACGGCGATCCCGGGACGAAGAACTGGATCAGCACCCAGGGCTACGCGCACGGGCAGATCCTGGTCCGCACGCTGCTCGCGGACCCGAAGATGGAGGCGACCTTCAAGGTCATCAAGGCGAAGGACGTTCCGGCGGAGGATCGGCGTTAGGTCGGGTCTCGATCGCTTCTCGCAGTCGGAATCGATCGATCGAAGGCCCCGATTCTCAGGCAACCGCGTCGTAGATCGTCTTCCCAGCCCCGATCGGCCGGGCTTCGGGATACACCGCCGCCACCTGCGCCGCGAAGGCCGGGTCCTCGAGACGTTCGAGATCGAATCGGAGCTTCTCGCCGCGCACCGCGAAATCCGCGTCGAAGATCCGGGCGACGTCCTCGAGCGAGAGCCGATCCCGCTCGACCTCACGTCGCTCCGCTTCGGACCCGTAGACGTCGGCCTTCCAGAGAACGCTCACGCGAAGATCGGAGAGGGGCGCGCGGAAGACCTCCCGTCCGCGGTCCTGGACGGTCCATGCCTTCGGATCGTCGGCGGCCGGCGCGAGCTGGGCGCGGGGCGTCACGCGACGGGTCCCTCCACCGAAGGGCCCCACTGGCTCGACCTGATGGAACATCCGGTGGTTGTCGCCGATGAGGGCCGTATTCGCCATTCGGCCGAAATGGCGACGAGGCGGCTCGTCCGGCCCCTCCGCCCAGTAGGCGAGCCCGCCCTCTTCCACGTCGTTCAGCCACCAGATGGCCGTCGACTGCACGATCTCCCAGCGGATGAAGAGTCCCGACCAGAGCATCGAACGCAGCAGCCACATCGGCGTGTTCTTGCGCTCGCGACCGCGGAACTTCGGGTTGTCGGTATGCGCCGGACCGTGCTCTTCGAGGCCGGCCATCACGTTCACGTAGAGCGAGTGCGGCAGGATCACCTCCGCGTCGTAGAACGTACGGGAAGCCTCGAAATAGCGCGGGCACTGCAGGAAGAGATCCGAGCCCGGCGCACGATGGTCCGCATGGACCCAATCCTGCTGGAACCACAGAGCGCTGGTCGCCGCGTCCGGGTTCGCATTCGGGCTGTACCAGCCGCCGAGCGGCGTGTAGGGCGCGTTCTCGACGAGCAGGGCGCGCACCCGATCGAGATCGTCGATCACGTCGTGGATCAGGATCGGAGGGGCGGCGTAGTGCATTTCGGCCATGCCGGAACTCTATGTCGATCAACGGGGGCTCGCATCGCTGCCCGGGGACACCGCCCCCCCTTCCACTGGGACTGCGCCACCTGCGATTCATCCGAGCGCCGGGTCGACTTGGAGTCCTTCACGGACGGCCTAGCGGAAGGCTTCGGTCGCGTGCTGCCTATGCTATCGACTGCGCATCGTCGCGCAGAGCGAAGGGCGGCGGAACCGGGGCCACGAACGAAGAGCACGTCCGTTCCTGGACGGCCCGGCGAGGGCGAACCGATGAGGACAGCCCGATGAAATCGACCGCCCGGATCCTGGGCATCATCGCCGGACTCGCGCTGCTCGTCGTCGCCGTCGTCTTCGTCGGCGCCCGCTTCGCCGACGGCCCGATCGAGATCCTCGCCGGCGGCCCGTTCCGGACCGGTGAGCTTCACCCGGGGCCCGAGCCCGATTGGTCGTTTCTCGCCGATCGGCCGACGGTCGAGTTCCAGCTCGAGAAGCCCGCGCGATCGCGGACCACCTTCGTGATGGTGCATGAAGGCCGGATCTTCATTCCGTCGGGATACATGACGACCTGGTGGGGCCGGATCTGGAAGCATTGGCCCTACCAGGCCGAGTCGAATCCGAACGCGCTCCTGCGCGTCGACGGCAAGCTCTACGAGCGGAGGCTTCGCCGAATCCAGGACGGCCCCGACGTCGCCCCCGTGCTGGCCGAGCTGGGCCGCAAATACGGGAGCGGCGATCCGGTTCCGCGGGATGCGCTCGACTCCGGCTACCTCTGGCTCTTCGAGCTCGCGCCGCGGGAATGAAGCCGGCGCGATTCCCACGGCCTCGTCGCCGGTCGCTCGCCGACCTCAGGTCTTCGCGAGCTTGCCGCCGGCTTCGATCCAGCGCTTGATCACGTCCTGGCCTTCGCGCGGGTTGTAGAGATCTTCCTGGTACGAGAAGAGACCGTTGCCGGCGTATTCGAGGATCGTGACGCAGCCGAAGCGATAGTCGGCGTTGCCGCCCTTCGGATCCGGCATGACCTGCCAGGGGTAGTAGACGACCCGGTTGCTCTCGATGACGTGCCATTCGACCGGAAACACCATCATCGGCACGGGCGCCATCACCTCGAGGATCGCCTTGCGAATCGCCTCGCGGCCCTCGAATCGGCCCAGATGGTGCTCGACCCAGACGCCGTCCTCGCTGTGCAGATCCGCCCAGGCGCTCCAATCGCCGGAATCGCCGACGCGCACGAAATTCCGATAGGCCGCCTCGACTTCGCTTCGATCGAACTTCATGCCGTCTCCCCTTTCGGGCGCCGATCCGCCCGTGTCGCTTCGCGGCGCTCCGATGATCCGGAGATCCCGCGCTCAGGCCATCGTCATCAGGTCCGGAAATCCCGACGGATCGTGCCGGCCGACGCAGACGTGCTCGAAGATGCCATGGCCCGTCTGGCCGTCGAAGGTCGCACGCGCGGCATGGTCGATCATGGTCCAGGCGACGCGCTGGCGTGTCGCTTCGGCGTCGAGATCGTGGTCGACCCGCTGGATCCACTGCTCGCCCATCCAGCGCCCGTGGTTCCAGCCATCGTCCTCCGGCCCGTAGCCGAGGCCGACGCCGAGCGGCATCGGCCCGAGCGGCTCGACGTCGAGCTCGAGCGTCCGGCCGCCGCGCTCCTTCACGCCGATCCGGGCACGGACGGGATAACGCGTCCCCTTCGCATACTGGATCTCGACCTCGGGCCAGCCGAGCTGCTCGATCCGCCCGTCCGGGCGGATGCGGATGGCGTGGTTGATGCTCCGGTGGCCGTCGGGCTCCTCCTCGAGGACGAACATCAGGGCGAAGTCCTCGAAGCGCAGCGGAATCCAGCACCACCACATCGCGTGATCGCCGAAGGGCCGCTGCGGGCTCGTCGCGTTGCCGACCGGGCGGATCCCCCAGGAGCGATCCCGCACGCCGACCCAGTCCGCGGCGGCGACGTCATGCCCGTCGACGCGCACGCTTCCGCGCACGTCGGCGGCCTGCACGAAGCGGAACGCGTCGAGGATCGTGATCTCGCCCTGGCGGCGGATGTGGCGCGGCTCGTCGGTGGCCGGCACCGCCGCATGCCAGGTGAGGTCGACTTCGATCCCGTGCTCCGCCCCTTCGCAGCGGAAGGCGACGGTCTCGAGGCCCTTCACGACGTCGATCGACATCGGCCCGACGCGCTGCTGCATCCGGTCGTCGGAGAGCGATCCCGACGTCCGCAGCGAGACGAGCCGCCGGCCCTGCCGGATCGCCACATAACAATCGATCACGCCGACGCCCGGGTAGACCCCGAGGCCGGCGGCGAGCTGATGCTCGCCCGTGCGGTCGAGGGCGTGCATGATGCAGCGGTCGTACACGTTCCGATCGCTGGTCAGGAATCGCTTCATCGACTCGGGACCCTGATGGATCGGATATTCGTCGAGCGGTACGGGCATGGGGCCTCCCAGGCGCCGGCCGCCGGGCTTCTGCGAGCTCGAACGGTCCGGAAGAAGATGCGCGCGCAGTCTACTCGATGGGGCCGCGCCCGGCGCGGTAGAGTCGCGCCGTGACCGCTCGCATCCTCGCCCCGACCGCCGAGGCCCTGGCCGAAGCCGCCCGCATCCTCGCGCGGGGCGGGCTCGTCGCCTTTCCGACCGAGACCGTCTACGGCCTCGGCGCGAACGCCCTCGATGAAGCCGCGGTCGCCCGGATCTTCGCCGCGAAGGGCCGGCCCGCGACCAATCCGCTGATCGTCCACGTCGAGAGCGAGGCCGCCGCCCGCGCGCTCGCACGGCGCTGGCCCGAAGCGGCGGCGCGCCTCGCGGCGGCGCATTGGCCGGGGCCGCTGACGCTCGTCGTCGAGAAGGCGGGCACGATCCCCGCTGCGGTGACGGCGGGCGGCGGGACGGTCGGGCTGCGCGTGCCGGCGCATCCGGTGGCCCTCGCGCTGCTGCGCGCCTGCGGCCTCCCGCTCGCGGCGCCGAGCGCGAATCGCTCGGAGGCGATTTCGCCGACGACGGCGCTTCACGTCGCCGACTCCCTCGGCCCCTTCGTCGAAGATCTGTTGATCCTCGACGGCGGCCCTTGTCGCGTCGGCATCGAGAGCACCGTCGTCGACGTCACCGGCGCGGCGCCCGTCGTGCTGCGCCCGGGCATGCTCCGCCTCGAAGCGGCACCTCCGGCCGGAACGAAGCCGGAGCCGGACGCGACGACCCATGAAGAGTCCGACGCAGAGACCGACGCACCCGCCCGCTCGCCGGGCCAACGGGCGCGGCACTACGCGCCGGGCAAGCCGCTCGTGCTCGTGGGCGATCCGAACGAAGTCGGAGCGCCGCGCCCCGGCGACGGGATTCTCCGCCTGCCGGGTACGCCCGACGCCGCAGCGGCCGTGCTCTATGCCGAGCTGCGACGGCTCGATGCCGATCCGCGCGTCGAGCGGATCGTCGTCGTCCTGCCCCCCGAAGACGAGGCGTGGAGCGCGATCCGGGACCGCCTGCGCCGCGCGGCGCACTGAGCCGTCTGGTCGCCGCGCTTCTGGATGGAACCCAAGGAAGCTAGTCTCGCCCTCCCATGAAGATTCCCGCCCCGCAACCGGACCGCGCCGCGATCCGCCGTCCGCGCGCCCGGATCGGCCCCCTCGCGAGCGCGCTGCTCGCCGTCGCATTCACGGGCTGCGACGCCGCGACGCCCCCCGAGCCGAGCCCCCCCGACGTCCTGCTCGTCGTGGTCGATACCGTGCGTGCCGACCGCAGCTCGAGCTACGGCTATGCGCGGCCGACCACGATCCAGCTCTCGGCGCTCGCCGAGGCGGGCCTGCTCTTCGAGGACGTCACGGCGCCCGCGTCGTGGACGCTGCCGAGCCACGCCTCGCTCTTCACCGGCCAGCCGCCGTGGATTCACGGCGCGCACAGCCTCTCGGCTCGCGACGTCGAGGCGGCGGGCGATGCGCCGAGCGAGCTCTTCGGCATGCAGGTCAGCGCGCTGCGGACCGATCTGCCGACGCTCGCCGAGCGATTCACGCAAGCCGGCTATCGGAGCGTCGCCCTCGTCGCGAATCCGTGGCTCGGCCCCGAGATGGGCATCACGCGCGGGTTCGCGCGCGTCGACGTATTCGATTCCGACGCGGAGGTCGTCACCGCAGCGCTCGCGGCGTTGGAAGAACGCGACGATCGGCCGTTGCTGCTCTTTCTCAATCTGATGTCCGCGCACGCACCCTACCTCGAGGGCCCCGGCGAATGGCGTGCGCAGCCGAGCGAGTGGCTCGATCCCGCGAGCGCGCCCGAATGGCTGCGCCCCTATCTCCTTCCGGAGCCCGGTCCGGAGGCCGCGGCGGATCACGAAGGCGGGGCCCGGATCGGAGCCGGATCGAGCGATCCCGAGATGCCCGGAGCCCGGGGCGGCGACCGAACCGACACCACGCGCGGCGTGCAGCTCTCGAACCCGACGCGCAGCGATCCGATGGGTGCCCTGATGCGCCACCACGGCGGCGAGCTGAAGATTCCCGAGGACGGACTCCGCTTCGTCGGACGGCTCTACGATGCCGGCATTCGCGGGGCGGACTTCAGCTTCGGTCGCGTGCTCGAGCGCTGGGCGGGCCGCTCGCCGGACGGCGTCGTCGCCGTCACGTCGGATCACGGTGAAGGGCTGGGCGAGCACGGGCTGCTCGAGCACCGCGCGAGCGTCTATCCCGAGGTGCTGCGCGTCCCGCTGGTGCTGGCCGCACCGGGGCGATTGGAAGGCGGGAAGCACGTGACCACCCCGGTCGCCCTGCACGAGCTGCACGATGCCCTGCTCGAGCTCGCCGGCCTCGCGGAGCCCGGATCGAGCGAGCTGCTCGCGATCGCCGAAGGCGATCCCCGCTCCGCCGCGATCGCCGCCGCGGCCTGGCCGGTCGCCGACTGGGATGCGAAGTTCGGCGGGCGTTATTCGAAGCTCTGGCGACTCTACCGCGAGGCGGACGAAGCCCTGATCTGGAGCGACGCCGACGACGTCGAGCTCTATCGCGTCGATCGAGACCCCGAGATGCGTGCGAATCTCGCGCCCCTCGAGCCCGAGCGCGCGGACGCCCTGCTGAGCCGCGCGAAGGCCCATTTCGACGCCCAGCCGGGCGCCGCGACCGGGCGAATCGAAATCTCGAAAGAGATGCGCGAGCGGCTGAAGGCGCTCGGTTATTCGGGCGCCGATTAGATCGCCCGCCGCCGCGGCAGCCCGGCTGGCCGGGCGAACCCGAAAGGATCCCGATGCTCGAGCTCACCGCGATCGCGTTCTCCCCCTGGTCGGAGAAGGCCCGCTGGGCCCTCGACCACCATCGCTGCGACTATCGCGAGCTCGCCTACGAGCCGATCGTCGGCGAGTACGTGCTGCGATGGCAGATGCGCCGGCCCTTCGGCCGCCTCACGGTCCCGGTCCTGCGGGACGGCGATCGCTGGTGGACCGACTCCTTCGACATCGCGCGCCATGCCGAATCGATCGGCCACGGCGCGCCCCTGTTTCCGAAGGACCGACTCGCGGAAATCGCCGACTGGAATCGCCGCAGCGAGGCTGCCCTCGCGGCAGGCCGCGCCATCCTGATGCGCAGCTGGAGCGATACCCGGGAGCTCGCGATCGCCGCCCTCCCGGATCGCATCCCGGAGGCCTTGAAGCCCCTCTTCCTGCCGGTCGGGCGGCAGCGCCTGCGCTCTTTCATGGCCCGATACGCGATTCGCGAGCAGGACCGCACTCCGGAGGAAACGTTGACGCGAGAGCTCGACGCTCTCGAGCAGGCCCTCGGCGACGGGCGTCATCTCGTGGGCGATGCCTTCAGCTACGCGGACATCGCGATGGCGCTCACGCTCCAGCAGGTCGCCCCGGTCGATCCACGCTACATCGTGCGCATGGCGGGCCTCGGCCCCGCCGGCATGAACGTTCCGGAGCTCGAGTCCCGTTATGCGGGCTTGATCGCCTGGCGCGACGAGCTCTACGCCCGCCATCGCCGGCCCGGCGGCGGGCTGGCCTGAGGCGGCCGCGGCGGGATTTCGCACGAGCAAGACGACCGCTGCCCCGTCAAGCCGCCCGCGGCGCCTCGCTTCCGACGGCGACGCGGATCAGGCGCCGGCGATGCGGCTGGAAATCGGTCGGCGCGAGGTGGATCGTCGAGCGCTCGTCCCAGGCGACGAGATCGTCCGGGGACCAGTGGTGGCGCAGCTGGAAGCGCGGCTGCGTCATGTGGCGGAAGAGGAAGGCGAGCAGCGCCTCGCCCTCGGCGGGCTCGAGCCCCTCGAGGCGGACCGTGTACGAGGGGTTCACGAAGAGCGCGCGCCGTCCGCTCTCGGGATGGCGGATGACGACGGGATGGCGATGCGGTGGAAAGGCCGCCTCGAAGCGCGCCACGGCCTCCGGCCCCTGCTTCTCGATCCCGAAATTCCGCGCGAAATGCGGGCCGTGCCAGTGGACGGCCTCGAGATCCTCGAGCCAGCCCTTCATCCGAGGCGAGAGCGTGTCGTAGGCCGCGACCGTGCTCGCCCAGGAAGTGTCGCCGCCGACGGGGGGCACGACCTCCGCGCGCAGCGTCGCGAAGGTCGGGATCTCGGGGTTGAAGGTGTAGTCGGTATGCCAGGCGCCGTGGACGGCGAGATGATCGAGATGGGGCAAGGCGGCGGGATCGGGGGGCGCGATCAGCTCGTTGTCGATCCGCACGATCGTCGCGTCGCTCCCGAGGTGGCGGGTCACCGGGTGCGGCTCGGGGCGGCCGAGCCGGGCGGCGAAGGCGTGCTGCTGCTCGGCATCGATGCGCTGGCCCGGGAACAAAAGCACGAGATGCTCGACCAGTGCCGCGCGGATCGCCCGCAGCGTCGCGTCCTCCAGCGGCTCGGCGAGCGAAACGCCTTCGACGCGGGCGCCGAGGACGCTCGTGAGGGGGCTGATCCGAAGGGAAGCGCTCATCGCAATTCCTCGCGATCGGGGTTTGCGCGACGTTACCATTGTCGCGGGCGACCGTGCGCAGCGCGAATCCGACGCGGCGGCGGCGCTGCAGGAGGAATCCGGCATGAAGTTCTGGCAGAGCGTCCACGGCGTCGAGCCCGAGCAGCTGATCGACGTCGCGAAGCTCGCGGACGAGCTCGGCTTCGAGGGGATCACCTGCGGCGACCACCTGGTCAAGCCCGCCGACTACGGCAAGCACTACCTCTATTCGGAAGACGGACGACCGCCCTGGGATCCCGGGGATCCCGCCTGGACGCCGCCCTATGCGGATCCCTGGATCCTCGGGGCCGTGCTCGCGCAGGCGACGACGCGACTGCGCTTCATGCCCTACGTCTACGTGCTCCCGATGCGCGACCCCGTGATGGTCGCGAAGCAGACGGCGACGGCGGCCTTCTTCTCGAACGATCGCATCGTGATGGGCGTCGGCTCGGGCTGGCTCGAGGAGGAATTCGAGCTCGTCGGCGCCGATTGGAAGACGCGCGGCGCGCGCATGGACGAGATGCTCGAGATCATCGCGCTGCTCCATGGCGGGCGCGACGTCGAATACCAGGGGCGCCACTACCAGCTGCCCCCCTGTCGCATGCGCCCCATCCCGCGCCGGCGCGTCCCCGTCCTGATCGGAGGCCACAGCGACGCCGCGCTGCGCCGCGCCGCCCGCCACGACGGCTGGCTCGGCGTCGACTACGCATTCGACGACCTCGTCCCGATCGTGAAGAAGCTGCTCGCCCTGCGACGTGAGGCGGTCAGCGCGGGGCGGTGTGCACCGGGGGCCGAGTCGGGGCCTTTCGAGGTCTTCGCCGTGCTGAAGCGCTTCCCCGATCTCGACGGGCTTCGGCGGCTGGCGGACCTCGGCGTCACGATGACCCAGGACTACGCCTGGTTCTACAAGGGCGAGCATGCCTCCAGCTTCGCACGCAAGCGCGAGACGATGGAGCGGTTCGCGGAAGAGACGATCGAGGGATTCGCGCGGGTGACGGCCTAGCGAGCAGCCGGCATTGCATGCGTTGCGAGGTGCCGGGTCCTCGGCGGCGCGGCTCCAGCAAAGCATCCGCGCCGACGACGAGCTGCGGAATCGCCTGCTCCCTCGAGCTCGAGCGGGGCGCTACGCTGATCCGGGCGGCGATCAGGCCGAGCGCCTTCACTCACCTCGACACGATGCCAGAGAGCGCCGATGGTCCATTCCCTTCGATGCACGCGCGGTCGCCGGATCGCCCCGGTGGTCGCACTCACCGTCTCGATTCTCGTCGCCTGCGGCGGCACGGAACCGCCCTTTCCCGACGTCGGACATCCGGAGCTCGAAGCGCCGGCCGGCGCCTCGAACCATCTCTCCTGGCCCCGCCGCTTCGCGATCGACCGCATGCTCGACTACCGCGTGTTCAGTGGCGCGCGCGCGGGCTTCGTCGCGCTGGTCGCTCGCGAAGGCCGCATCGTCTACGCGCGAACGACGGGCGCCGCCGACCTCGAGGCGGGCGTCCCGATGTCCCTCGACACGCGATTCCACATCGCATCGATGACCAAGCCGATCACCGCCGTCGCGGCCCTGATGCTCGTCGACGACGGCAAGCTCTCCCTCGACGACCCCGTCTCGGACTACGTGCCGGCCTTCGCGGACGCGGTCGTCGCGTCGCCGCGCGATGCGAACGGGCAGTTCTCGACGCGCGCGCTCGAAGCCCCGCTCACGGTGCGCCATCTGCTGACCTTCCGCTCGGGCATCGGCGGCTATTCCGAGACCGACGACCCGCTCGATCGGATCTGGCGCGCCCCCGACGTCGAGATCGCCGGCCTCGGCAGCCTCGCCGATCGGATCGAGCGCGTCGCGCGCCGCCCGCTCTACGAAACCCCCGGCACCCGCTGGCGCTACGGCCTCTCGGCCGACGTGCTCGCGCGCGTCGTCGAAGTCGCGGCGGGCGAGCCCTTCGATGCCTTTATTCAGAGGCGCATTTTCGATCCCCTCGGCATGCAGGCGACCGGCTTTCCGGATCGGCAACCGGAAGACGCTCCGTGGGCGCGGATGTACACCCACGCAGAGGACGGATCGCTCGTCCGCGACACCCGCTTCGATGCCTACTACGGCCGCGGCTGGACGCCGGGCGGAGGCGGCCTGGTCTCGACCGCCGGCGACTTCATGCGCTTCGCCCTGATGCTCTGGAACGGTGGCCGCTGGAACGGCGTCCAGATCCTCGCGCCCGGGACCGCTGCCGAGATGACCCGACTGCAGGTCCCGAGCGGCGTTCTGGCGGACATGGGGCTCGAAGGGCTCGGCTGGGGCTTCGGCGTCAGCGTCGTCGCCGATTCCGAGTCGACCCGCATGCGGGCGAACGACGGCGATTTCTGGTGGAGCGGCCGCTTCGGGACGCATTTCTGGGTCAGCCCCGCGACGGATACGGTCATCGTCGTGATGCAGCAGACCGAGCGCGGCCCGCATTCGGATCTGCCGATCGCGGGGCCCCTGGTTCAGGCGATCGCCTTGCCTTGAAGAGTGCCCGAGGTCCGACACGAGACGGGCGAGCACGCCTTTTCGTCGAGCGCAGAGTGCCGAATCAACCGTCGTGGGACTTGGGCAATTCGATCGGCGCATGCGCCACTTTCGGCCATTGAAAATCCGGCAACGCGAAGAACGCGTCTCTGAGCGCGGCATCCCAGGACTCGGTGAGATTTCGAAAATAGCGATTCGTCGAATCGAGCCGCCCCGTCGTCAGCGGCTCGAAGCTGTTCGCGCGATAGATCCCGAGATCGATCGGGGCACCCACGCTGACGTTCGACTTGATCGTCGCGATGAGGGAGATCACGCAGAGCCGGGTCGCCTGGTCGAGGGTCAAATCCGGGCTGATCAAGCGGTCGAGCATCGGCTTGCCGTATTTGTTCTCCCCGATCTGCAGATAGGGCGTGTCCTCCGACGATCGGATGAAGTTGCCCTGTGGATAGATCAGATACAGGCCGGGTGATTCGTTCCGGATCTGTCCGCCCAGGATGAAGGTCGCCTCCCCGCTGATGCCGCTCGGCGCGAGCGCCGCGTGATGGGACTCTTGCACGGATCGGCTCACGCGACCGACATAAGCCGCGACTTCGAACAGATGCGCGAAGGAATTCAGGCTCTCGGGCGCATTCTCCTCGAGATCGCGCTGGATGCGCGAAACCACTTCCTGGGTCGTCGCGAGGCTGCCCGCTGCGAGCAACGCGATGACGTTGTTCTCTGCGGTCTGGAATCGATGCAGCTTCCGGTAGGCACTCACGTAGTCGATTCCCGCGTTGGAACGCGTATCGGAAGCGAATGCGATGCCCTCGTTCACCAGTATTGCGACGCAATAGGTCATGACGTCGCGTGTTACGCGATGTCCCGGCGTCGCGCAAGTGGTTCCATTCGGTCCCAATCGGCGGCCAGCAGAGTAGAAGGGTTCGCAGGCGCGAGAATGGGCGAAACGTCGCTCACGCCCGCGGCCGGAAGAGCGGCAGCGTGATCTCGTCGTTCATCTCGTGGAACACGACCTCGAGCGGCATCCCGATCCAGATCTTCTCCGGCGGGACGTCGACGAGGTTCGAGAGCATGTGGAAGCCCTCTTCCAGCATCACGATCGCGACCGTATACGGGACCTCGAAGGCCGGCTGCTGCGGGCGGTGCACGACGGTGTAGCTGTACAGCGTGCCGCGGCCCGAGCTGACGACCCATTCGAGGCGCGATCCCATGCAGCCCGTGCAGCAGGGCTGGGGGATGAAGACGTGGATGCCGCAGTCGAGGCATTTCTGGACGCGCAGCTCGCCGGCGCGCATGCCCTCCCAATGGGGGCGCGAGAGCGGCGTCGGATGCGGAAGCGGGATGCCGGGGCGCGGGCGGTTCATACGGGCTCCTTTCCGAGGGCCATGACGTCGCAGAAGAGCGCCCCCGAGCCGCCGTTGGTCGCGAGGGCGACCTTCGGATTCGGGACCGTCAGCTCGGCGGGCAGCTCGCCGCGCAGCTGCAGCACGGCATTGAGCGGCTTCTGCAGCAGCTGGACGACACCCGCATGGCTGAACGACATCGTCCCGCCGTTGGTCGCGACGGGCAGCTCGCCGCCGATCCGGATGCGGCCGTTCATGACGAAGTCACCGCCCTCGCCCTCGCCGCAGAAGCCGAAGGCCTCGAGCTGGCGGATGATCTCGAAGGAGAACGGGTCGTAGAGCTCGGCGAAGTCGACGTCCTTCGGCCCGAGGCCACATTGCTCGAAGGTCTTCTGCGCGCCGCGCCGGCCGACCCAGCCGACCTTGTCCCAGATCGGCGCCGTCACGTACGACATGCCCTGGCGATCGAGGGCGCCGCCGAGGATCGAGATCGGCGTCGCGTCGAGATCCTTCGCGCGCTCGCGCGTCGTGAGGACCATCGCCGCGCCGCCCTCGGAGGTGATGCAGCAATCGAGCAGGCGGTAGGGATCGGCGACCATGCGCGACGCCTCGACATCGGCCGGTGTACAGGTGCGGCCGTACATCACGGCCTCGGGATGGCGCGCGCCGTTGCTGCGGATCGCCGAGGCGACCTCGGAGAGGGCCTCGCGCTTCGTGCCGTAGAGATGCATGTGGCGCTGGGCCATGAGCGCGAACTCGGCGGCCGTGTAGAGGCCCCAGCATTCGACGAACTCGTTCTCGGGGCGCGTCCAGGAGACGGTCGCGGAACGATCCGTGTACTCGCCGCACTGCGCCGTCGCGAGGACGACCGTCTCGCATTGCCCGGTCTGGATCGCCGCCGCCGCTTCGAGCACCGACTCGACCCCCGGATGCGACGTGCCCGTCCAGGACGGCCGGCCGCCGAACCATTGCACGACGCTGCGCGGGTTGAGCTGCGAGACCCAGGTCGAGACGTTGACGCCGTCGACCGCGGCGGGCGTGAGCCCTGCATCGGCGAGGGCGCCGTGGATGGCGTCGAGCACGAGCTCGGTCTCGGTCATGTTCGGGATGCGCTTGGCCTGCACCGTGTTGTAGGCGCCGACGATCGCGACGTCGGGATAGGGCCCGCGGCGGATCGATGCGCTGCGAACGGGACGATCGGCGGCGCGCATAGCGATCGGAGCCGGCGCCGCGGGCGGCGCGGCTGCGCGCTTCGCCTTCGATTTCGGGGGCGTCTTCGCGGCCGATTTTCCGGCCGCCTTCTTCGCGGCCTTCCGGGTGCCCTTGCCCGCTGACGCGGCGGCGCGCTTTCCAGCCGCCTTCTTCGCGGCCGCGCGCGCCGTCTTCTTCGGCGACCTTCGGGTCGAGGACTTCGCGGCCTTCTTCGCCACCCTCTTCGTCGACTTCCGGGCGGCCTTCTTGGCCGATTTCTTCTTCGCCGACTTCTTGGCCGACTTCTTCTTCGCGGCCTTCTTTTTCCCGGCCTTCCGGGAAGCGCTGCCCGCGCTCGCGCGCTTCTTGCTCTTCGAACCCTTGCGACTCTTCACGCTCGTCACGCTCGCCGTACCCCGCTCGTCTTGGGCCCTGCTCGCCCGTGCGTCGAATCCGTCGCCCATGTTGACACAATCCGCGCGCCTCGGGCGCCTCCTTTTCGCGCGCGCGAGCGCGACGTCGCAGGGAATCGGCGGGGCGGATCGACGCCGGCCACGGCGAGCGCCGCGAGCAAGAAGCGAGGGCGAAGCCGAGGCGCGGACGCCTCAGCGCGCGTCGACGGGGCGACTGACCTGCAAACCCCCGACCGCGGCGAGTGGCTCGAGATCGTCCGGCAGTAGCCAGCGTGCGATGCGCGCGAGCGGCGAGACCGAGGAGGTGATGCCCGCGCCGAGGCTGCTCAGGATCGTGCCGTCCGGGAGCACCGCGGTGATGCCCGTCGAATCGTCGACGAGCTCGACGACGTTGCGAACGCCCCGCCCCGTCTCGAGATCGACGGCGACGAGGAACGAGCGCACCGGCCACGGAATCCGCCGACCGCGATTCGTCTCGTAGCCGTAGATCACGGGCACGAGCACCTCGTCGCCGACCACCGTCGGGTTGCCGTTCCCGATGGCGACGGGCTCGCCGAGCACGCCCGCCGTCGGGAGCGCGGCACGCGTCAGCGCCGAGAGGTCGCTCTCCCAGCGCGTCTTGCCCTTGCGGGTCACGGCCAGGAGCGGCGCGCCCACCGAGCGCAGCACGAGGATGTCGCCGTTCGCCGCGACCGCCGCCGCCGCACTCGCGGCCTTCGTCGGCACGGCGCCCCGCGGCGCCCCCGTCCGCGCGTCGATCGCGTAGAGGAGGCCCTTCTCGTCGGAGACGTAGACGCGATCGCCCTCCGGCGAGAGGGCGGGGCTCGAGCCGCTGCCCGGCCCCATGTCGGTCGCGAAGGCGAGGCGCACCTCGACCTCGGGCCCCTCGAAATCCGAGGTCACGCCGTCGCGGAACTCGCCCGTGCCCGCGGTGCGCTGGTGGCGGAGGACGTCGAGGCCGTAGAGCGCCCCCTGCCCGGCCGTGCGCGAGGTCGCCGCGACGTAGACCCGGCCGGTCGTGAGGTCGATCGCGGGCGTATTCGCCGAACGCATGCGTCCACCCATCAGGAGCTGCCAGGCCCAGTCGCGGATCTCGGGATCCATGAGGCCGCGGCCGAACATCGAACGCGCGAGCTTCATCGCCGTCGGCGGCGGCAGGTGGCCGGGCAGCCGCTGCGGCCGATTCAGGCGCTCGCCGGTCGCGCGATCGAAGACGACGACGTCGCCGAAATTGGTGACGCCGAGGACGTCGCCGTCGGCGGTGAAGACGGCGGTGGTCAGCGCATTGATCGGCAGCTTCTTCGAGGCGCGCCAATCGCCGGGCTTGATCGGCGGCAGCGCAGCGATCCATTTCAGCGCGCCGCCCTCGCGGTAGGCGAAGAGCTGATTGCAATCGCCGATGTAGACGTCGCCCTCGAGGTCGACGATCGGGCTCGAGAGGATCGCGCAGGGATCGACCCCGCGATCGGCATCCTGCCAGGGCTCGGATTGCCAGAGCAGCGTGCCCTCGATGTCGAAGGCGTGCAGGTTCGAATGGCCGGCGGCCTTGCCGGTCGTCACGTAGAGCGTCCGGCCATCGGGCGACAGCGTCGGCGCCGTCAGCACGGAGGCGCCGGCGAGCGCGGTCCAGGTCCGGTACGGGCCGTCGATCGGCGCGGCCGCGACGAGCTTGCGGTTGTCGGGGCCCTGATGGAGGGTCGACCAGCCGCCAGGGGAATAGGGATCCTCCGCCCGCGCAGGTGCGGCAATCGCCGCGAGCAGGAGCAGCGGTCCGAAGAACAGGGGGACGGCGTGCCACCCCTCGAAGCCGGTGCGGCCCTCGCGCTTCATTCGTGCAGACATTCGATTCAGCGACTCCATTCGAGCGGAAGCGACGTCATCCCCCGCAGCTGATCTGCGCTGCGCCAGGTGATGCGGCTCTCGTCGATCCGATAGTCGGGCGCGGCGGCGAGCACTTCTTCGACGACGATGCGGCCTTCGAGGGCGGCGACGTGGGCGCCGATGCAGACGTGGGCCGCGTGGCCGAAGCCGAGATGGCGGCGGATCTTGCGGCGGGCGTCGAAGCGATCGGGATCGGCGTATTCGCGCTCGTCGCGGTTCGCCGAGGCGTAGAGGAAGAGGACGCCCTCGCCGGGGCGCAGCTTCTCGCCGTGAAGCGTCGTCGCGCGGGCGACGGTGCGCGCCATGAACTGGGTGGGCATGTCGATCCGCAGCGCCTCGACGAAGGCACCGGGCAACGCCTCGGGATGGGCGGCCATGTCCGCGCGCTGGTCGGGCGCATGGGCGAGGCGGCGCAGCAGGGCGGAGATGACCTTCGGCGTCGTATCGGTCCCGCCGATCACGAGCGTCTGCATGTGCGATGCGATCTCGAGGTCTGCGAGCTTGCGACCTCCGATCTCGTGGGCGAGGAAGACGTCGGCGACGCCCGCCTCGCCGCGGCCGCGGCGACGCTCCGCGACGCGCTCGGCGAGGTATTGATTCATCTCCATCGCGGCGGCGAGGGCGTCGCTCCCCCGGCCTTCGTCGCCGGGGACGTTCTGGGTGTAGCGGTGGACCCAGCCGACGAGCAGCGGGCCGGCTTCGTCGGGCAGCGAGAGCAGGCGGCAGGCGACGAGCGCCGCGATCGGATCGGCGAGCTCGCGGACGGCATCGATCCCGCCGCGCTCGCGGTGGGCCTTCAGCCGCTCGCGCGCCTCGCTCCGCACGAGCGGCTCGAGGGCATGGGCACTCGCGCGGCTGAAGACCCCGCGGATCGCCTTGCGCAGGCGGGTATGCGCGTCGCCGTCGATCTGGTTGATGCTCGGGACCGGCGGCTCGACCTTCGAGACGGCCTGCGCGGCCGTCGTTCCGCCGGCGGTCACGAAGGTCTCGGCGTCCTCCGTCGCCCGCCAGACATCCTCGAAGCGCGAGAGCGCCCAGGCGTCGTAACCCTCGAGGCGATGGACCGGGGCCTCGTCGCGCAGCCGGCGATAGAAAGGGAATGGATCGGCCATGACCTCGGGCAGGAAGGGGCTGTACCGGAGAGGCTCGGGCATGGGGACCGTTCTTCGATCGAGCAGGGCAGCGGGCTCGCAAGCGCTGCGCAGGAGCGACGAGCCGTCCGTCTCCGACCCTGCGAGACGCGACAGCGGGACGCTATCCCGCCTCGATCCCCTGCGCGATCCCTGCCGGTCGGTGCGGGTGCAGCGCGCGGCCCGGGGCCGGTCGGGATCCGGATCGGCTTCGGGATCTGCGCGGGGATTCGCGGCGGAATTCGCGTCGATCGCAGCGATTCCGGGGTCGCCGCCGCGCGGAGTGAATCCACGCGGATCGGTCGGCGAGTTGCCGTCGGCACATCGACGTTGCACGCGTGATTCCGGTCACTCCCTCCCCCTTCCGGACCACCGATCCGACAAGAGCTCCGAATCGGCTCGGGAGAGAAGCATTGTCCAAGCCCCTGCAGAGCAGTCGCGATCGTGAACACCAGCTCTGGAGCGATGCGAATCGCGCACGCAACAAAGGCAAGCATCGCGCCGCGATCCGCCTGTTCCGTCGCCTCCTCGTCGAGAACCCGAACAACCGCGACGCGGCGCTCCGCCTCGCACCGATGCTCGCCGTCGACGGCGAGACCTTCGAGGCCTGGCAGCTCTATCGCCGGGTCGCCCTCGAGCACGCCCGCGACAAGCAGTACATCGAATGCCTCGCGGTCTACCGGGAAGCCTGCCGTTATGTGCCCGGCGAGTTCGAGGCCTGGCGGCTCTGTGCCGATCTGCTCGTGAAGCTGAAGCGCCACGAAGAGGCCTTCGAGACCCTGCTCGACGGACGCACGCATTTCACCCACGCGCCGCAGCAGGCCCAGGCGATCGCGCTCTTGACGCGCGCCCGGGAGATCGAGCCCTGGGACGGCTTCCTGCTCCTCGACCTCGCGCAGCTCTACGCCGCGCAGGATCAGACCGAGCTCGCCCTCGAGCTCCTCTCGACCCTCGCATGCCGGGTCGAAGGCGCGGATCTTCGACGCGTCCGCTGGCTGCAGTTCACGCTGACCTTCTCCGCCCGCCATCTCGGACTCTGGATGAAGAGCTTCTTCGTGACGCGCGAAGCTCCGGAAGAAGAGGAAGAGGACGTGCCGACGCTCTCCCTGATCGACCCGGTCGACGACGGGGATCTCGAGCCGCGCGACACGCCCCGTCTGCGCAGCGTGAGCGGCGAGTCCGCCTGAGCGGTGAAGTGGCGGGCGGCGGGCGCACCCGGATTCGGCGATGATCCGCCGCCGGGAGGCGGCGCGGCATGACGGTCCGGATGCGGTCGATCGACTATCGGGAGGGTGCGACGACCCTCGAAGGCGACTTCGCCTGGGACGATGCCTGGACGAGCCCCCGCCCCGCCGTCGTGATCGTCCACGACGCCATGAAGGCCGCGGGCAGCTTCGAATCGGGGCGCGCCGCCGCCCTCGCCGGCCAGGGCTATGCGGGATTCGTGCTCGACGTCTACGGCAAGGGCGTCCACGGGCGCGACTTCGACGAGAGCCTCGCGCTGATGACGCCCTTCCAGCAGGACCGTGCCGCGCTCGTGCGGCGCCTGCGCGCGGGCCTCGACGTCGCGGCGGCCCAGCCGGAGGTCGACGCGAACCGCCTCGCCGCGATCGGATACTGCTTCGGCGGGATGTGCGTCCTCGATCTCGCCCGCGCCAACGCCCCGCTGCTCGGCGTCGCGAGCTTCCACGGCCTGCTCACGCCGCCGCCCGCCGAGACGGGCCCGCCCTTCTCCGCCGACCCGATCCGGCCGAAGGTCCTCGCACTCCACGGCTGGGACGATCCCTTCGTCCCGGCCGAAACGGTCCCCGCCTTCGCGCGCGAGATGAGCGAGCGCCGCGCCGACTGGCAGCTCGTCGCCTACGGTCACGCGCTGCACGGCTTCACGAAGCCTTCCGCGAATCAGCCCGAGATCGGCGCCGTCTACGACGCCAAGGCCGACCGCCGCTCCTGGCAAGCCCTGCTCGATTTTCTGAGGGAGATCTTCCGATGACCGGCGACGCGCCGCGCAGGCTCTACTTCGAGGACTACACCGTCGGCTTCGAGAGCAGCGGCGGCGCCTATGCCGTCAGCGAGGCGGAGATCCTCGAGTTCGGCCGCCGCTTCGACGCACAACCGATCCACAACGATGCCGAGGCCGCGGCGAAGAGCCATTTCGGCGGCCTCGTCGCGCCGGGCTGCCTGACCTTCTGCATCCGCACCGCGCTCGCGAACCAGATGCCCGAAAGGCCCGCGCTCGTCGCAGGCCTCGGTGTCGAGAAGATGGACCTCTCGAAGCCCGTCCGGCCGGGCGACGTTCTCTCCCTGCGCATGCGCGTCACGGATCGCCGACTCTCTTCGTCCCGCCCCGATCGCGGCATCGTGACGATGGAGCACGCCGTCCTGAACCAGAACGGCGAAGCCGTCCTCTCGATGATCTCGCGCATGATGGTCGAGGTTCGCGGCGATGGCTGATTCGCGGCGGCGAGACGTCCTGATCGCGTGCGCGATCGTCGCCGTCGCCCTCGTCGTCCGCCTGCTCCATCTGCGAGAAGTCGCGCTGGGCGACCCCTATTATGCGCTCCCGACCGTCGACGACCTCCAATACGACGCCTGGGCGAGGCGCCTCGCCGCCGGCGACGGGCTGCCCGAAGGCGTGCTCTATCTCGGGCCGGGCTATCCGCTCTTCATGGCCGCGATCTACGCCGTCTTCGGCGCGAGCCTGCCGGCGGTGAAGGCGGTGCAGACCGTGCTCGGCGCCGCGAGCTGCGGGCTCGTCTTCGCCCTCGCGCGATCGCTCTTCGATCGGCGGGTCGCGATCGTGGCGGGGCTCTTCGCGGCCTTCCACGCGATGCTGATCTTCTACGGCGGGACCCTGATGACGGCGAACCTGAAGGTGCCGCTCGTCCTCGCGACGACGCTCGCCCTCGTGCTCGCCCTTCGCGCGCCGGGCCCCGCCGGCTTCGCCCTCGCGGGCGTGCTGCTCGGGCTCGCGGCCCTCGTACAGCAGACGATCCTGCCGCTCGCTCCGCTCGTCGTCCTCTGGCTGCTCTTCGGCTTGCGGGGCGAGCTGCCCTTCGCCCGCCGGCTCGCCCTCGGCGCGATCTTCGCCGTCGGCATCGCCGTCTGCATCCTCCCCTTCACGCTCCACAACCTCCGGACGGGGAACGATTTCGTCCTGCTGAATTCGATGGGCGGCCCGAATTTCTACATGGGCAACCAGCGCGAGGCCGACGGCACCTGGCAGGTCCCGTCGCTCGGATCGCGGCGGCGCGCCGACAACCCGGATGAAATGCAGCGGCAGTTCAAGGCGGCGGCCGAGCGCGCAGCGAAGCGCCCGCTCAAGCCCTCCGAGATCTCGGACTACTGGATGGCGCGCGGCCTCGACGAGATCCGCGCCGATCCCGGCCGCTGGCTCCGCCTCGAGCTCCGCAAGCTGGGCCTGCATTTCAACGCCTACGAGGTGTGGAACATCCGGGCCTTCGAGCTCTCGCAGCCCGGATCCTGGATCCTCCGGCTTCCGCTCGTCACGATGGGCTTCGTCGCGCCGCTGGGCCTGCTCGGCCTCGCGCTCACGCTCCCGCGCTGGCGCGAGCTCGTCGCGCTCTACGGCGTGATCGCGGTCTACCTCGCCGCGTCGCTGCTCTTCTTCGTGCTCTCGCGCTACCGCTTGCCCGGCGTCCTGATGCTCGTGCCCTTCGCCGCCTTCTCCGTCGTCCGGATCGTCGATGCCGCGCGGGCACGCGAGGGGCGCTGGCTCGCCCTCGCCGGTGCGGGCCTCGCGCTCTTCGCGTTCCTCGTGCATCTGCCCCTCGAATCCTCCGAGGGCCGGATGCACATGGCCTGGTACAACCTCGGCAACAAATACCGCGAGCTCGAACGCTGGGACGAGGCGATCGCCGCCTATCATCGCTCGCTCGAGCTGGTGCCCGGCGCCGTCTCGACCCACAACAATCTCGCCCTCGCCTACGAGCTCGGCGGCCGGCGGGAGGAGGCGATCCGCGAATGGCGGATCGTCGCCGAGCTGGGCCGGCGCCAGCACGACCGTGCCCGGGTCGAGCGCGCGGAGCGCCACCTTGAAGCGCTGGCCGGGCCCGCCACCGCCCCTCCCTGAAAAAAACGGGCACCTTCTCGCGCGTCGCGGAAACGCACCTGGCGAACCGATCCGGAGGCTTCGCCCGCATGACCGCCCTCTCGCCCGCCTTCCCGCCCGCAAGCGACCAGGATCCCGACTTCGAGCTCGTCCGCCGCCTGAAGGCCGGTGGCCCCGATGCGGGCCTCTGCTTCGACCGGCTCGTCGCGCGCCACGGCACCCGGCTCCGCCGCCGGGCCGCTCGCATCCTCGGCGACGAGATCGAGGCCGAAGACGTCGTCCAGGAGGTCTTCACCAACGTCCACCGCTTCCTCGACCGCTTCACCCCGGACCGGCCGTTCAGCCACTGGCTCTCGGTCGTGACGTTGAATGCCTGCCGCATCGAGCTGCGCCGGCGCACGGCGCGAAGCCGCCGCCACTCCGCCTTCGAAGCCGATCCGCTGCAGCCGACCACCACCACGACCGCCGGCGATCCGATCCTGCGCGACGCCCTCGCGGCCGCCTTCGCCGAGCTCGACGTGCGCACGCGCGACTGCATCGTCCTGCGCGTGCTCGAAGGGCTCTCGTATCAGGAGATCGGCCAGCGCTGTGGCCAGAGCGAAGCCGCCGTCAAGATGCGCGTGCTGCGCGGGCTGCGCGAGCTGCGCGCCCGGCATCCGCAGCTCGCCGCGAACCCGGTCTCCGACTAACGCGACGCGCCGGCCTTCTTCGCCGGTGCTGCCGCCGGCGCGCCACAATCGCGGTCGGTGCGGCTCAACACCTCGCAGACCGGGGGCAGGATCGGAAGGCCACCTCCGGTGCGGGCGTTCACGACCCGGAAGAGCTCGCTCCGGGCGCGCATCGCATCGCCGGTGATCCCGGTCAGCACGGCGAGCGAGCCCGTGACGTGGGCCGCGGCGAGGCTCGTCCCGCTCCCGAAGGCGAACGCGCTGCCCGGCACCGTCGAGAGCACCTCGACCCCGGGCGCATGCAGCTCCACCCACGCCCCGCGATTGCTCGAGGGGAAGAGTCGCCCCTCGCGGTCGACCGCACCGACGCCGACCACGCTCGGATAGGCCGCCGGATAGCGGCGCTCCTCCTGCCCCTCGTTGCCCGCCGCCGCGACGACGACCATCCCGAGCTCTTCGAGCCGGGCGACACCGCGCTCGAGCAGCGGATTCGGAGGGCCGGAGAGCGAGAGATTCACGATCACGGCCTCGGCTTCGTAGGCGTGGTCGAAGCCCTGGAGCATCTGATAGATCGTGCAGCGTCCCCCCGCACCGCCCTTCGACGTGCAGATCGGGATCGAGACGATGCGCGCCGCGGGCGCGAGGCCGGCGATGCCGTAGCCGTTGTTCTCCGCGGCGCCGATCACGCCGGCCATCAACGTGCCGTGGACGCCGGCACGGCCGGGCGAATCGGTCGCGACGGCGAGGATGTCGCTCGGCGCGAGGTCGCGGTGGGCGAGGTCGGGCGCCGAGTCCAGCAGCGCGATGCGCACGCCCTGTCCGGCGCCGAGCGGCCGCGCCTGCTTCACGCCGGAGAGCGCGAGACCGTATTGGAGCGGTGCGTAGGGATCCGCCGCGGTGGGGGCGGCAGCGAGCGGGACGACCTCGTCCGCGGCGCTCGCGTAGACATCGTTCGGAACCACGATGCCCGTATCGGGGACGACCGTGACGAGCTGATCGAGGGTCGCGCCGGGCGGTCCTTCGACCCGCGCGACGGTCGCGCAGATGACGGGAGAGAAGAACGAATGGGCGACCTTCGCGCCGGGCCCGAGCTCGAAGTCCGTGGGGATCGCGCCGGCGGCGTCCTTCGGCAGCGCGAGCAGCGCTTCGCTCGCCTCTTCGGCGGCGTCCGCCGTGGCATCGGCGCCGGAGCCGCCGCCGCTCGGATCGTCGGAAGCGGGCCCGGGCAGCGGCACGATCGAGCCGGGATCGGCCGCCCCGCCGGTGCCTGCCGGGGCCTGCACGCCGGGATCGCGCACGGTCCGGTCCGCGGCGAGCTGGACGATCCGCGTCGGGCCGGCCTCGAAAGGACCACAGGGAGCCGCCTCTTCGGCCGCCGCGCCCACGGATCCGAACGCGAGCGTGAGCATTCCCAGAAACGCCGCGAGCGCCGACCCGGAAATCCGGGCGGCGCTCGTCCTGTGGGATCGGGCCCTGCTCATGGCACCGGCTCCGCGAAGATCGCGATCGGCGCGTCGGGGGCGACGAGGCGCGCGGCGATCGCCGCGGCGTCCGCGCTCGTCGGGTCGCGCCCCTCGGCCGCCGCGGGCAGCAGGCGAAGGCGATAGACACCGAGGTTCGTCGGACCGGAGACGATCTCGACCCCGAGCGAGCGCAGGCTGCTCCAGATCTGCCGCGCCGAGACCGAGTCGCTGAAGACGACGTCGAGCATCGGCGTCGCGGGCGTCGCCTCGCCGGGCGCTGCCGTCGCGAGCTGATAGGCGGCCGTCTCCGACGAGGAAGCGCCCGCGCTGCGCAGCTTTTCGAGCTGGGCCCCGCCGATTCCGCCGAGCGCGAGCAGGACGAGGGCAGCCGCCGCCGCCCAGACGGGAGAGGGGACGATCCGGCCGCGGAGGCCCGCGCCGGGCAGCCGTTCGACGCGCGCGCGCGGCGCGCCCGGGCTCGCCGCCGCTTCGCCGCTCGTCGAACGAACACCTGCGACCTCGGCTTCGCCGCTCGTCGCACGAGTGCCTGCGACCTCGGCTTCGCCGCCCTCCGCCGGATCGCCGGGGCGCTCGTCGGCGAGCTCCGAGCGCGGATCGAGCAGCCAGGCCTCGATGCGGCCCATGTCCTCGGCCGAAACGCCGCGGCCCCGGGAGATCGGGATCACCCGCGCCTGCTCCCCGTCCGATGCCGCTTCGATGCGCGCCGTGATCTCGTCGAAGAGCCGCTCGCGATCGGGCAGGTCGACGCCCTCGAGTGCCCACGGTGCGCCGGCGACGAGATCGAGCTCGCTGCGGCAATCACTGCATTCGGCCGCATGCGCTTCGACGGCCCCCATCTCCCGCTCGTCGAGGCCGCCATCCGCATACCACGGGATCCAGGCGAGCACGTTCTCCGGGCATCGCGCACGGCGGGGCTCTCGCGTCGGATCGTGCGCCATCGACCGTTTCCTCTCCCGCTCGGCCCGCCGGACCGATCTTCGGTTGCCCGGGCTCCCGCCCGGCCGCGCCTCTCGCGAAGCGCTCCCCCCGAGCCTCGAAACTAACGTCGTCCGTCGCTCGCGCCGAGCATGCGGCGAAGGCTTCGCCGCGCACGCGAGACACGGGTCTTGACCGTGTCGCGCGAGATCCGCTGCCGACTCGCGATCTCCTCGGGCTCGAGCCCTTCGACGACCGCCAGCAAGAGCGCCTCCCGTTGATCCCGCGGCAGGCGGTCCATCGCCTCGGCCACCCGGCGGAGATCCTGCCGCGCCGCCATCTGGGTCGCCGCCGAGCGCTCTTCCGGGACACGCGAAATCACGTCCGCCTCCGTCGACACCACCCGCGAGCGCTTGTACCGCTGCCGTCCCCGCGCCGCCTCGAGACTCTTGAAGCGCGCGATCCCGAAGATCCAGGTCGACACCCGGGCATCCCCCCGGAACATCCCCGCCTGCGTCCAGACCTCGAGGAAGACGTCGCTCGTCAGCTCGCGCGCCTGCTCGCGATCCCCGATCCGCCTCTGGATAAAGACGAAGACCCGCGCAAAGTAACGCTCGAAGAGCGCGCGGAACGCCTCGGTGTCCCGATCCCGGGCGATGGCGCGCAGCCAGACCGCCTCTTCGTCCCCCGGCGCGATCGCCGAGCCGCTCACCAGCGCCCGCTCATGGCGGGGCCCAAGCCGATCCAGCCGGCGATGGGCCTCCCTGCGCTGGGCGGATCCGAGGGTCTCATCGAGCCGAGTTCGAAGACCCCGGGGGCGGAGGGCCGGGAACGACCGGCGGCACCTCGATCACCCGGGACCGGACCGGACTCGCCGCGCAACCCGCGCCCGGCTGGTCACAGGCGCCCGGCCGGACCATGGCCCGCGTCGGCGGCGGCCCCGGCGGGCGCGGCCCGCTCTCGGCCGGCCCGGCCGCGACGTCGACCGGATCGAAGAACGATGCAATCGGCCCGACGACCGGATAGGCCTCGGCACGGGCATCCGCCGCTGCCGCGCGCGGCTCGGCGCAGAGGCCGGGCGGCGCGACGGCCAGGCGATCGTCGGCCGCGCGGGCCGGCGCCGAAGACACCACGAGAATCAAGATCGAAGCAGCGGTGATCGGGCGAAGCATGGGCGGCATGCTACCAGCTCGCGGCGCAGCGGGCGCGCCCATTCCGGCGCCCCGCGCAACCTTGCACGCGACTCTCCACTCTCGGAGCCACGTTCCGAGCGGCCGCCGGACCCGCCGCCGGATCGAGAGTGCGCCGGCTGCCTCGGCTCCGGCGACCGGCGCCGGGCCGCCTATCCGCCCCAGCCGACCCGGAGCGAGAGGCCGAACACGTTGCGGGTGTAGTCGAAGACATCCGCCGTCGACCGGTTGCGGGTGCGGCTCCAGCGCGCCGAGAGCAGCACGTGCTCGCCGAAGGCCCGCTGGAGCTGGACGCGGACACCGGTCTCCTGCTCGCGGCGCGCGCGGTGGTCGAGGAAATAGGCCGTATTCGCCGTGTCGGGCACGTCCGAGGGATCCGGGAAGACCGTCCGGTTCGCGTAGGGCACGTACGCATGGCGACCGCGGACCGAGAGATCGATCGCGAACGGAAGCCGGATGCCCGCAGCGAGCTCGATCTGATGGCGTTGATGATCGTATTCGCGCCCCTGGGAGAGATAGATCTGATAGCGGTAGCCGCCCTCGATCCAGGGGAGCGTGAGGCCGGGGATCGGCGGATCGGGCAGCGGCTGGCGATGGACGAGGTTCAGGATCGGACCGAAGCCGTCCCGATTCGTCGCGTCGAGCTCGTCGACCCCGACCGGGCTGCAGGGCGCGCAGCCCGGCGTCCCCACGTCGGGCACGGCGAGATTGCGACGCCCGTAGAGATAGTCGTCGACACCGAGGGCGGCCGAGAGCGTGGTCCCCCCGCCGCCCGTCCAGGGCACGAGCAGCGCGGTCGTCACGAGATGGCTGACGACGAAGGGACGACTCGTGGCGTCGATCCAGGCGACGTCGGCATCGTACTGGAATCGCAGCGTCGCCTGCTGCCAGGCGAGCGCGCGATCGAGCCAGAGCGTGGCGCCCGGCGCGTGCGTATCGAAGCGCTCGAACTCGTCGTTCTCGGAGCCCGCATAACGCAGCGATGTCCCCGCGCTCCAATCCGAGTGCCGGAGCCAGAGCGCACCGACGTCGGCGAACCAGTAGCCGCGCACGTCGCTGTCGTCCGAGATCTCCCCCGGCCGGCCGACGCCGCGGCCGCGCAGGAGTGCGTTGTCGTCCGCCTCGAATCCGAGCTCGAGCGAGCCCCAGACGGGAATCGCCTCCGCGGCGTCGATGCGCGCGATCGATCGCGTCGCCTGCTCCGCCCATGCCGAGCCCGAATGGCCTTCGACGACCTGCTCGAAGATCCGGCGCGCTTCTTCCCGCTCGTCGCGCTGCTGCTGGACGCGGGCGAGCTGAAAGGAGGCCATCGGCTCCACGGAGTCGTCCGGATGGGCCGCGGCCGCCGCCAGGCGCTCCGCGGCGGACGCGAGATCGCCGCGATCGAAGGCGACGAGTCCGGCGTAGAGCAGCCACTGCGCGGATGCGCCGGCTTCCGCGTCCCCGGCGGCCGCGCGGGCGAGCGCCGCTTCGGCTTCGCCGAGCCCGCCGTGGTGGTAATGCGCCTGGGCGAGATGGAGATCGAGGCCGGGCGTCCCGGGCTCGAGCACCCGCGCCGCTTCGAGGGCCTCCACCGCGAGATCGAAGCGCTTGAGGCGCATCGCGCACTCGCCGGTCAACCGCTCGAGCTCCGCATCCCGCGGTGGCCGGACGCGCAGCGGTACCAGCAGCTCGAGGGCGCCCTCGCAGCGGCCGTCGCGCGCGAGCCCCAGCCCGACGCTGCGATCGTCCGCCGCGGCGGCGCTCGCGACGAGGAGCACGACCAGAGCGGCCGCCGCGGAAATCGACGAGCGCCGCGCAGAAGCCGGCCGGCGATCGAGGCGAATACCGTGACGACGCGAAATCAAACGAACCCCTGACCCGATGCAGCCCGGCGAAGAAGGACGTGGAACGTCCCAGATTAACGCCGACTCCTTCGCCGGCCATCCGGCCATCCCGCCGCCCGGATCGCGATCTGGGTTAGGATCCGCCCGACGCCCGACGAGCCCCCCTCGATCGCGCGCGCCCCGTTCCGGACCGGATCGCCCGGCGGTGGCGCGGGCAGACGCCCCTTCGAAGAGGACCGACGCGATGTCGAACGAGACGTTTTTTCCTCATCCGCAAGATAAATATCCGGTCGTCTACCTCGAGGAGACCGACGTCGAGCTGCCCGAGCACGTCGTCAACACCGGCCTTCGCTACACGAACTTCCAGCACGTCGCGACCGGCGGCAAATGCGTGATCCAGTCCTGCAAGGACTACCACCTCTCGCGCACCGTGGCCCACAAGAGCCTGCTCGATCAATTCGCCGACGACCCCTTCGAGCGCAAGCGCTTCCTGCGCGAGGCGCGCGTCACGGCGATGCTCCAGCACCCGAACACGATCCCCGTCTACGACCTCTCGCGAGACAACCGCGGCCACTACTTCTTCACGATGAAGCTCGTCGAGGGCTACACCCTGCGCGAGATCATCGACATGGGGAAGGAAGACGGCTCCGCACCCGTCGACGGCTACGGCTTCCACCGCATGGTCACGATCCTGATCCAGATCGGGAACTGCCTCGACTACGCCCATACCCACGGCGTCGTCCATCGCGACATCAAGCCGCCCAACATCCTCACCGGCCCCTTCGGCGAGGTCATGCTGCTCGACTGGGGCCTCGCGAAGGTCTGGAACGAGGCGCCGACGCCGATCCCCGACCTGCCGCTCCTGTTCAGCAAGGACACCTCGCTGACCGCCCAGGGCCGCCTCCAGGGCACGCTTCACTACATGTCGCCCGAGCAGATCGAGACCTCCCCGAAGCTCGACCATCGCACCGACATCTACAGCATGGGCGTGATCCTCTACGAGATCCTCTCGGGCGGACCGCTGCTGAAGGGCGACGACGTCCACGACCTGATCCATCAGGTCAAGAACGTGACGCCCCCGCGCCCGTCGACCTTCGCGAAGGATCGCCAGATCCCGAAGCAGCTCGAAGACATCTGCATGCGCTGCATCGCGAAGGATCCCGACGAACGGATCCAGACCGCGCGCCGTCTCGTCAGCGCGCTGCGCGCGTGGCGACTGCGCTGGTCTTCTGAGTCGCGGTGACCCGCGCTTACAAGACGCGCCCGGCGAGACAGGGGGGATGCGAATGGCTCGCCCTTGGCACGGTCTTCGTCGCTTCTCGATCGTTTCTGCCTCGGCAGTCTGCACGCTGAACCGACCTCGGGCTGCGCTTGACTTCGCATCCCCCCTGTCTCGCCGGGCGCTCGCATGGGTGCAGATCAGGCCGCGGGAGTTCTGGTTGCGGGCGTTGAGCACGGGCGGAGGGCGAGCCGAGAAGCGAGACGGCCCGAATTGGCACGGCGGCGCTCGCTACCCCAAGAAGGAGACGGCGGGCAGCCCGTCCTTTCCGGGACCCGTCCTGGCTCGCAGAATGCGGCCGGCGCGGTGCGCTGGGCGCGAAGTAAAGCGCAGCCTGAGGTCGCCCTTGCTGGGCGATCGCCGAGACGACGTAATCCGAGAAGCGACGAAGGCCGTGCCAAGGGCGAGCCATTCGCGCCCAGCGCGCCCCGCCGGCCGCGCCTTGTGAGCCAGAGCGGACCCGCTCAAGCCACGGACTGCCCCCCGTCGACCCGGAGTGTTTGGCCGGTGATGAACTTCGCCGCCGGGCTCGCGAGGAAGAGGTAGACCGGCGCGACGTCGTCGGGCGTTCCCCAGCGCTTCATCGGTGTGCGGTCGATCTCGGGCGCCTCGAAGGGCGTGCCGACCATGCCCTTGGTCATCTCGCTTTGGATCAGGCCGGGAGCGACGGCGTTGACCCGCACGTTGTCGAGGCCCCAGGCCGCACCCATGTTCATCGTCATCTGGACGACGGCGGCCTTCGCGGCGCCGTAACCCGGGACGACGGTGACTGCGCGATAGGCGGACATGCTCGCCATGTTGAGGATGCTGCCGCCCCCTTCGATCGCGCTCTTCGAAACGCGATCCTTGAACGCGACGGCGAGACGGAACGAGGCGAACAGATGCAGCTGGAGCGCGCGCTCGAAGACCTCGGGCTTCCACTCGTCCTCGGCCATCAACGAGGCGCCCGCGTTGTTGACGAGCACGTCCATGCGATCGAAGGCGCCCGAGAGCCGCTCGAGATCGGCTTCGCTCGTCATCTCCGCCTGGTGGTAGTCGAACCCTGCGAGATCCTGGGGGTAGTCGGAAGCCTTCTCCTTTCGGCCCGTGATCGCGACGCGCGCACCCGCCGCGCGGAAAGCGCGGGCGATGCCGAGACCGATGCCGTTGCTTCCGCCGGTGACCAGCACCTGCGTTCCGGAGAAATCGAATCGTACGCCCGCCATTCAGCCTCCATTGACCTGTTTTGCCCGCGTCTCGAGCCGTTCGATCTGCTCGGCCAACCAGGCCGAGAGCCAGAAATTGACGCTCTGCTTGGCGAGCGCACGGTGGACCGCGATCGCGACCTCGAAGGCGGCGGCCGGCGGGCGCGCCTCGGAGAGCACGACGTCGAGAAGATGGAGCGCCTGCTCGTGCTCGCCGGCTTCGAGCTTCGCCCGGGCGCGGGTGACGAGGGCTTCCGCTCCGCCGGCGAGCTCGACGAGATCGCCGTGGATCGCGCGGCGGGGGACCGCGTAGAGCTCGGTCGTCGACTCGTGATGGAACCAGCCCGCGTAGTGCTCCCAGATCGCCTGCACGCTCCAGCGGACCGTTCCGTAGCCCTCTCCGACCTCGAGCTCGGGCGGCAGCACGACCTCGCGGAGCAGCGTGTGGAGATCCTTGCCGGCGTTCATGCCCTTCACCGTCGCGTCGTGGACCCAGAGCGTCGCGTCGCGGATGCGCTCGATTTCGCTCCGGATCAGCGCTTCGCCTTCGATCGGCTGATGGTGGCCGACGAGGAGCAGCTTCGGCTGCAGGTCGCGCACGAGCTCGAAAGCCGCCGCGCAGGTGAGCGCGTCGCGATAGCGATCGCCGCGCACGGTCACGAGGTTCGGGAAATGGCCGAAGAGGCAGCCGAAGAGATTGCCCGGAAAGCAGATGCCGTGATCGGGCAGCCAGATCACGAGCGAGTCGTTCGTCTCGGCGCCCTTGACGCCGATCAGCTCGACGCGCAGACCGCCGAGCTGGAAGGTGAAGCGGCCGTCGAAGACGATGTCGGGCGTCGGGATCGCCTGGGCCGGCAGCGTGCCGTGGTCGGCGAGCGCCTGCTTCACGGCGCGCGCGTTGTCGCGCTTGAAGGCGAAGGCCGAGCGCGCGCCGCGGAAGGGCGCGAGGCGGCGATCGTAGGCCTGGTGCTCGGCATTGCCGGCGTGGGCGACGACCTGGGTGCCGGGCCCGCGCAGATGATCGACGCCGCCGACGTGATCGACGTGGCCCTGGGTCAGGACGATGTAGCGTGGCGGGGCGGGATCGATCTTCGCGTAGTTCTGCTTGTGGTAGGGCGCCTCGAAGAACATGCCCGTGTTCACGACGATGCTGCCTTCGGAGGTCGTGATCAGGAAGCTGTTCGAGAGGCCCTCGGAAAGATGGATGAAGTCGTTGATCGGCTGGGTCCCGAAGCTCGCGGGATAGGGGGCGCCGGGGCGGGTCTTCCAGAGGGGGGTCGGCATGGCTGCTCCTGGATCGTGCGGCCGATCGGAGCTCGCGCGGTCGCATTGCCCGGCAGCGGAATCGGCGCGTTCGAGCTTCCCAGGAAAACGGGAGGGTCGCAATGGCGAAGAGCGTCCGCAGGCCTTCGATTGTCTCGGCGGAGACCCCGCGCTACCCACCCCCCATGCGCTATTTCGAGGACATCGAGGTCGGTTTGTCGATCGAGGTCGGCCGTCACGTCGTCTCGAAGGAAGAGATCGTCGGGTTCGCCTCGCAATGGGACCCGCAGCCGTTCCACGTCGACGAGGAGGCGGCCCGCGACTCGGTGTTCGGCGGGCTCAGCGCGTCGTCCTGCCATACGTATTCGATCTCGTCGCTGATCTTCTCGCGCGCCGCCGAGCTGAAGACGAAGGCGGCGGCGATGATGGGCATGAAGATGAAGTTCCCGACGCCCGTCCGCCCCGGCGACGAGCTGACGCTGCGCGAGGTCTGTCTCGACAAGCGGCTCTCGCGCTCGCGCCCGCGCTACGGGATCGTGAAGAGCCGCGCCTCGATGGTGAACGCAGCGGGCGCCGAGGTCATGGTCTGCCAGTCGAGCTATCTGGTCGAGCGCCGAGAGCCGGCGCCGCTCGAGGAAGCGCACTGAGGCGAGGGGCTTCGATCATGTCCCGTCCCCTCGATTGGATGAGCCGGCTCGGCGTCGCCGCGAGCTCCTCGAAGCTCGGCGGCATCTTCTATTACACCGTCTGCCGCCGGGTCGATTCGGTCCTCATCCCACTGACCGGCGGCCGCCTCTCGATGGGCCCGCCGGGCCAGACGGTGCTCGTCACGACGCGCGGCGCGAAGAGCGGCAAGCCGCGCAAGACCTCGCTCGCCTTTCTCTGGGAGGGCGATGCGATGATCGTCGTCGCCTCGAAGGGCGGATCGCCCGCGCATCCCGCCTGGTACCACAACATGAAGGCCGATCCGCGCGTCGTCGTGCAGCACCGTGGCGGCGTCGAGGAGCGGATCGCGCGCGAAGCGACGGGCGCAGAGCGCGATGCGCTCTTCGCGCGCATGGCCGGGACCTTCGCGAATTTCGCCGCCTATCAGGCCCGCGCGACGAACCGCAAGATCCCCGTGATGCTGCTGGGCCCCGCGACGGCGCCGACGACCGGAACGAAAGCCGCGGCGGGATGATCCGCCTGCTGCGCCCCTCCCCCGCGACGATCGCCGCGCAGCTCGCGCGCGTCGACGCGCCCTTCAGCCACGACGACGTCGGCGCCACGGCGCGGCCGGAGGCGCTCGTCGCCCTCGCGCATCGCTACACCTTCGACCACAGCCGCTTCCCCCTCGGCCGCGGGCGCGCGGTCTTCGAGCGGGCTCGCTCCGCCCTCTTCACCTGGCGCCATTTCGAGATCCCGTGGCTCGAGCTCCAGGGCGGCGACGTGCCCGTCTTCCCGGGGCAGATCGTCGCGACGCTGACGCGCGTCTTCGTCCCTTGGTTCCTGAGTCCGTGCCGGGTCGTCGACCGGATCGATCCGCCCGGCGAGCCGAACGAGGTCTCCTTCGCCTACGGAACGCTCCCCGGACATGTCGCCTGCGGCGAGGAGCGGTTCAGCGTGCGCATCGATCCGGACACCGAACGGGTCGTCTTCGAGATCTTCGCGTTCTCCCGGCCGGCGGTCGCGCTGGCGCGCGTCGGCCGTCCCTTCATGCGCCGGGTCCAGCGCCGATTCGGGACGGACTCGGCCGCGGCGCTGGAGCGCGCGATCGCGTCGGCGACGATGCGCTGAGCACCGTCGATCAGAGCGCTTCGATCCGGGCGGGCGTGCTCTTGTGCCACGGCGTGCCGGCGATCGGATCGCGATCCTCGCTGCGGGTCAGCTCGTTGGGCGCGATGCCGCCGTACCCGTCGCTGCCACCGGAATGCGCGAGGCCGGTTCCGTTCGGGAGCGAGACGTGGCCGGGCTGCATGAGACGTGGTTCGTTGATTGTTCCCGGCACGATCCCTGCTCTCAGCTGGCTCATGCCGACCCCCTCCGATTCACGCACCGCCTTCAAGCCGCCCCACTGCCCCAACCCCGATTGCGTTTTCCATCTGGATTCAACCGGTTGGCGCTTCAAGCGAGCCGGCTTCTACCACCGCGATGCTCGCCCCCACCGCATCCAGCGATACCGCTGTTCACACTGCCATCGCGCCTTCAGTTCACAGACCTTCTCCCCCACCTACTGGCTCCGTCGCCCCGACCTGCTCGAGCCCGTCTTCCGCGCCGAGGTCGCCGGCTCCGGCCACCGCCAGATCGCCCGCCTATTCGGCGTCGTCCACGCCACCATCCAGCGCCTCGTCGACCGCCTCGGCCGTCACTGCCTGCTCCTCCACGAGACCTTCCGCAAGAAGGCCCGGGTCAAACTTTCCAAAGAGCCCGTCGTGATGGACGGCCTCGGCACCTTCGCCGGCGGCCAGTACTGGCCCCTCGAGCTGACGGGTCTCATCGGCGCCGCCACCTACTACAGCCACGACTTCGTCGTCACCGAACGCCGCCGCGGCGGGACGATGACCGAGCTCCAGAAGAAGCGAAGGGCGGCCTACGAAGAGAAGCTCGGCCGCCCCGACCCCAAGGCCCTTGCACGGGACGTTCTCGAGCTCCTGCAAACGAACCTCCCCACCACGGGCGTGATCGAGCTTCGCACCGACGAGAAGTCCGAATACAGAACCGCCCTGAAACGCCTCGGACACCCCGAAATCGAGCACGAGACGACTCATTCGAAGGCGCCGCGCACGGCGAAGAACCCGCTCTTCGCGATCAACGCGCATCACATGTTCGTGCGGCATAGCGGGGCGAATCACAAGCGCGAGACGGTGGCGTTCTCGAAGCGGATCCAGGCGGTGATCCATCGCCACGCGATCTTCCAGGTGTGGCGGAACCTGGTGAAGGTGGCTTCGGAGCGTCAGCCGACGAAGGGGACGCCGGCGCAGCGGCTCGGGATCACGCGGGTGCGATGGAGCATCGGGCGGGTGTTAAGGGCACGACTGTTCCCGAGCCGGATCGAACTCCCGGAGCGCGTGAGACAGAGCTATCGGGGACAGCTCACGAGCCGGTTTGTACAACGAGAACGCGAGCACCGACTTCGGCGGGCCAGCTGATCAACTCTTGCCGACGCGGAGATGAAGAGCGGGGCGGCGACAAGTTCATGCTCGCTAGCGCGAATCGGATCGCATCTCAGTCACTCATCTGGATCCATTTATCGGGCCACGTACGGCCCGCTCAGGCGAGCGGCGGCAGCCCCGCCCGGCGCAGGCCGCGATCGAGATCCGCGATCAGATCGTCGACGTGCTCGACGCCGACGGAGAGCCGGACGAGCCCGTCGAGGATGCCGACCTTCTCGCGCTCGGGGCGCGGGATGCTCGCATGCGTCATCGAGGCCGGATGATCCACGAGCGACTCGATGCCGCCGAGGCTCTCCGCGAGGGCGAAGAGCTCGAGCCCCGAGACGAAATCCTTCGTCGCCTCGAGATCCGCATCGAGCTCGAGGGTCACGATGCCCGATCCGCCGCTCATCTGGCGCCGCGCGATCGCATGATGGGGATGCGACGCCAGGAACGGATGCCGGACCCAGCGCACCGCCCGGCAATCCTCGAGGCGTGTCGCGATCTCGAGCGCGTTCTCGTGGTGCTGGCGCATGCGGAGCGCGAGCGTCTTGACCCCGCGCGAGACGAGCCAGGCGTCGAAGGGCGAGGGATTCAGGCCGACCGCCTTCTGGGCGAAGATCATGCGCTCGTTCCACTCGGCGTCGTTCGTGACGACGACGCCGCCGAGGCTGTCGGAGTGCCCATTGACGTATTTCGTGGTGCTCGAGAGCGAGAGCGTCGCGCCGAGATCGAGGGGGCGCTGGAAATAGGGCGAGGCGAAGGTGTTGTCGACGAGGACGGGCGCCGCCACCTTCGCGGCCTCCGCCGAGATCGCCTCGAGATCGAGGATCTTGAGCATCGGATTGGTCGGCGATTCGAGCCAGACGAGCGCCGGCTTCGCCTGCCCGATCGCCCCGTAGCTCGCGGGATTCGCGAAGTCGACATAACGCACCGCGAGCCCGAACTTCTCGAACACCCGCGCGAAGATCCGGAACGTGCAGCCGTAGACGTTCTCCTCGGCGAGCACGAGATCCCCGGATTTCAGGCTCGAGAGCACCGCCGTGATCGCCGCCATGCCACTGCCGAAGACCGTCGCGAAGCGGCCGTTCTCGAGGGAGGCGAGGGTCTCACCGAGGCGCGTGAAGTTGGGATTGCCGGAGCGGGTGTAGTCGTAACCCCTCGTTTCGCCGGGGCGGATCTGGGCGAAGGTCGAGGTCGCGTAGATCGGCGCCATGACGGCTCCGGTCGCGGGCTCCGGCGCCTGACCGACGTGAATGGCCCTCGTTTCGAAACGCATGGCTCCGCCCGCTCCCTGGATTTCCGATCGCGCGCCGGTCCGATGCCCACCGCACCCGCCCGCCCGATCGCGGCGGCACGGTAGCGAACGGCGCCCCCCGAACGGCGTCCCCCGCGCCGCGGATTTCTCTTCAAGACCTCCGGGACATGACCGATGAACAAGCGGCATTCGATCCGCAATCCGACCGAAGGACACCGGCAAGCGGCCGCTCCCCGTCGATCGGGACCTCGAACCCGCGTGGGAGGGCTTCATGAAGGTGCCGTTCAGCCGTCCGAGTCTCGGCGCGCGCGAGGCCGAGGCGGTTGCCGAAGCCGTTCGCCAGGGCCGGACGGTCGGCAACGGCGAGATCGGCAAGCGGGTCGAACGGCGCCTGGCGGAGCTGACGGGATCCCCGCACGTCCTGCTCACGCCCAGCGCGACGCAGGCGATGGACGTCGCCCTCTACGCCTTCGGGATCGGCCCCGGCGACGAGGTGCTGATGCCCTCGTTCGCGTTCGTCAGCCAGGCCAACGCGATCCTCGCCCGCGGTGCGCTCCCGGTCTTCTGCGAGATCGATCCCGAGACGCTGAACATGTGCCCCCTCGATGCGGAGGCGCGCATCACGCCACGGACCCGCCTGATCATGCCGGTCCACTACGCCGGAATCGCCTGCGACCTCGACGCCTTCGAGGATCTCGCGAAGCGGAAGGGCCTGCTGCTCTTCGAGGACGCCGCCCAGGGCATCGGCGGCACCCATCGGGGCCGCCCGCTCGGCACGATCGGCGATGCCGGTTGTTATTCGTTCCACGAGACCAAGAACGTGACCTGCGGCGAGGGCGGCTGCCTCTTCGTCCGCGACGATCGTGTGGCCGCCGCCGCCGAGATCGTCCGCGAGAAGGGCACCAATCGGCACGCCTTCCTGCGCGGCGAGGTCGATCGGTACACCTGGGTCGGGCCCGGCGGCAGCTACGTGCTGAGCGACGTGCTCGCGGCGCTCCTCGATGCGCAGCTCGATCGGCTGGAGGAGATCACGCGCCAGCGCATGCGGATCTGGAACACCTATCACGCCGGCCTCGAACATCTCGAGAAGGAGGGGCTGCTCTTCCGCCCGCTCGTTCCGGCCTGGGCCCGCCACAACGCCCACATCTACGCGATCCGCGCGCGCACGCGCGGGCTGCAGGCGCATCTGCTCTCCGGTCTCGCGGCGCGCGGCATCTCCGCGACGTTCCATTTCCAGCCGCTCCACTGCGCGCCCTACGCGATCGAGCGGATCGGCCCGCCGAGCCCCCTGCGCGTCACGGAGGCCGCGGCCGAGACGCTCGTGCGCCTTCCGATCTACGCCGATCTCCCGCTCGCGGACGCCGAACGGATCGTCGAGGCGGTCGACGCGCTCTGCAACGAATGATTTTCCGGCCGGCGCCCCGCGCTCGGCCGAAGCGAGAGGAAATTCGATGAAGGAATCCTGGGAGCTCCTCTCGGCGGGCGATCCGACCGAATTCGTGAGCGCGCTCGAGCGCGAGGCGCTGCGCCATCCGGCGGTGCACCACCCGTTCCTCCGCCGCCTCGCGGATGGCGACGTCCCGGACGTCGCCTCGTCGCTGCAGGACTACGCGTTCCAGTACAGCTGCTACAGCCGCGAGTTCCCGACCTATCTGCTCTCGGTGATCGAGAACCTCGAATCCCCCGAGCATCGCCGGATGCTGCTCGCGAACCTCGACGAGGAGCGCGGCGATCCGACCAGCGATCGCCTCGACCGCATGCCCCATACGGAGCTCTTCGCGCGCTTCCAGCGCGCGATCGGCATCGACGATCGCTACCGCAGCAGCCATCGCACGATGACGACCGTGAAGATCTGGCGCGACCTCGCGCTGCAGAAGAGCCGCTCCGACCAGGTCGGCGTCGCCCTCGGCGCCATCGGGATCGGAACCGAGTTCGTCGTGCCCACGATCTACGGCTACCTGCTCGACGCGATCCGGAAGCACACCGATCTCGCGAGCGACGACTACTACTTCTTCACGCTCCACGCGTCCTGCGACGAGCAGCACGCGGCCGATCTGCGCAGCATCACGATCGACCTGGCGACCGGCGTCGACGAGCGCGAGGCGGTGCGATTCGGCGTCTTCTCGGCGCTCAACCTGCGCAAGGCGTTCTTCGACGTCATGCTCAGCCGGGCCCTCGAGCTCGAAGGCGGAGAGGGCGAACGTGCAGACTGAAGAGCTCTACGCCCGCAACGCCGGCGCCTGGAGCCGGACCCGCCCGACGAGCATCTCCGACTTCACCGGGCGACCGGCCGTCTACGAGCTGTGCGGCGAAGTGAAGGACGCACGCGTCGTCGATCTCGGCTGCGGTGAGGGCTACTGCACGCGGGAGATGGCGCGGCGCGGCGCGCGGGAGACGCTCGGGATCGACCTCTCCGCCCGCATGATCGAGCTCGCCCGCGAGCACGAAGCGCGCGAGCCGCTCGGGATCCAGTACCGCGAGGGCAACGTCGTCGGCCTCGACCTCGACTCGGAGAGCGTCGACCTCGTGCTCGCCGTCTTCGTGTTCAGCTACATGACCTGCGAGGAGATGGCGCGATCGTTCCGCGAGGTGCGGCGCGTGCTGGACGACGGCGGGCGCTTCGTCTTCGCCGTCCCCCATCCCTGCCTTCCCTTCATGCGCGAGCAGCGCCCGCCCTTCTTCTTCGACACCCGCGGCCAGGGCTATTTCTCGGGTCAGGACGGCCGCTTCGAAGGCCGGATCGATTGTGTCGACGGGCGCTCGCTGCCGGTCGGCCTCGTCCACAAGCCGCTCGAGCAGTATTTCGACGCCCTCGCGGGCGCGGGCTTCGAGCGCCTTCCGACCGTGCGGGAGCTCCGCGTGCAGGACGCGCATCTCGCCGAGCATCCGGACCTCTTCCGGCCGATCGCCGACGTCCCGCTCCATCTCGCGTTCCGGGTGGAGGTCTAGATGGCGACCGATCGAAGCCGCACCGACGTCCCGATCGTCGTGCTGCGGAGCAACGACTGCTGCTTTCTCGGCATCGCGCGGGGCTGCGCGGCGGCCGGCCGGCCGATCGTTCCCATCGTCTTCGACTGGAAGGGCTCCGGCCCGTGGTACTCCGAGCAGTCGAACGTCGTGAACGAGCCGCTGCGGATCCCGAATCCCTACCAGGCGCCCGAGCAGGCGCGGGACGCGATGATCGAGATCGGTCGGCGGCTGTTCGCCGAATGGAACGAGCGGCTGATGATCGTTCCCAGCAGCGACACCAACCTGATGTTCCTGCTCGACCACTACGTTTCGCTGTCGCCCTATTTCCGCCTCGCGGGCGACGCGCGCTTCGACGCGGGGCGGATCGACGTGGTCCGCAAGGATTCGGCCGCCCGCTTGATGGGCGAGGCCGGCGTCGCGATCCCGCGGACATGGGCCTGCCTGAAGCCTTCGGACATCGAGGCGATCGCCGACGAGGTCCGATACCCCTGCGTCTACAAGCCCGTCGTGAAGGACTACGGCCAGACCTTCTACGCCCAGCACGGCGGCCTGAAGGCGATCGAGTGCCGGGATCGCGAAGAGCTGGTCGATCGCCTCGAGGACGAGCTCGAGCGGGGCTTCGAGCTCGTCGTGCAGGAGAAGGTGCTCTTCGCCTCGAACGAGGAGGAGATCCCGTTCTACCTCTACGCCGATCAGAACCATCGCATCCGGATGGCGGCGACGGGCATCAAGGAGAAGATCCAGCCCTTCCCGTACGGCACCGCGACGGTCCTGCGCCTCTCGTGGCACGAGGAGCTGCTGCCGCTCGCGCAGCAGGTCGTCGATTCGCTTTCCTGGCGCGGCATCCTGATGATCGAGTTCATCCGCGACTCGGCCGACGGGCGCTGGAAGGTGATCGAGGTGAACGCGCGGCCGTGGCTGTGCGTCGACTTCTATCGCCGCTGCGGACTCAACTTCCTCGACATGCTCTACCGCGATTGGCGCGGCGCGCTGCCGGCAGGAACCGACGTGCAGCGTCCCGATGAGGCGGTGCTCGAACGCTCGCCCGTCCAGATCAGCCTGCCGACGGCATCGAAGCCCGATCTCGACCGCCTGGGGCGAGCGGTCGGGATCGCCGACGTCGTCACCTGGCTGCGCGAGATCCGGGGCTCGCGGAGCCTCACCTTCCTCGATCCGGACGATCCCCGTCCCGGCCGGGCGGAGCTGCGCGCGTTCGCCGAACACTACGCGCTCGCCCCGGAAGCGCTGATCGCCGCCGTGGAGGAGAACCTCGGTGGCGAATGAGCCGATCGCGCAGGCCCGCAGCGCCGGGGCGCCTCTGCGGCCCCTGATCTCCGTCGTCGTTCCGGTCTATCGCTCCGAGGGATCGATCGACGCGCTGTACCAGCGCCTCGTCGAATCGCTCGACAAGATCTCGCCCCATTGGGAGATCGTCTTCGTCGAGGACTGCTCGCCGGACGGCGTATGGGTGAAGATCGAACGCATCGCCGAATCCGACGGACGCGTCCGCCCCTTCCAGCTGATGCGCAACTACGGCCAGCAGCGAGCCATCCAATTCGGCCTCTCCCAGAGCGAGGGCGATTTCGTCGTCACGATGGACGACGACCTCCAGCATCGTCCCGAGGAGATCGTCACGCTGCTCTCCGCGCTCGAAGAATATCGAGCGGACGTCGTGATCGGGCGCTACCGGGAGAAGAAGCACGGGCTCGTCCGGCGGATCGGGACGCGTGTCGTCAAATGGCTGGCGGAGAAGACCGTCGGCGTCCCGCCGACCCTTTCGCTGACGAGCTTCCGGATGATGCGCCGCGAGGTCGCCCATGCGGTCGCGCGGATCCGCCACTCGAATCCGGTGGTCGGCTATCTGCTCTACGCCGTCACGACGCGCATCGTGAACGCCGAGGTCGAGCACGATCCGCGCCGTGTCGGCACGTCGAACTACACCTTCCGCGACCTGATCGACTACTTCCTCTGCATGGTGATCGACTACTCCGACTGGCCGCTCCGCGCCGTCAGCGGGATGGGCGTCCTGATCTCGCTCGCGAGCTTCTCCGCCGCGATCTTCTACGTCTACCGCTGGCTCTCGGGCGCCATCCAGGTGGGCGGCTTCGCGACGATCGTCGTGCTCGTGACGCTCCTCTCCGGCTTCGTGCTGATCGGGCTGGGGATCATCGGGAGCTACCTCGTCCGGACGCTCCGCCAGCACGGCCCGGGCTCCTACGTCACCGTCCGCACGAGCCCGCACCGAACCGCCCGCTCCGCGCAGCAATGAGAGGGCAGCCATGACCGCGCTGCCCGGATGGAGGGCCCTGCTCGCGGCGCGGATGCGCTCGGCGTCGACGCTCGTCCGATGGCTCCTCTTCGCGCTGATGGTGGTGCTCTTCTTCCGCCATGAAGACCTCGCACGGCAGACCTTCGAGCCGCTGCGCGCGGCGAACCCCGCCGCCCTCCTGCTCGCGCTCGCGCTCTACGTGGCCGGGCAGCTCATGGCGGGCCATCGCGTCCGCCTGCTCGTCGAAGCGGTCGGGCACGACATTCCCTATCGCACGCTGCTCGCCGACTTCATGCGCTCGGTCGGGTTGAGCATCACGCTCGCGATGGGCGCCGGCGACGTCTACCGCATCGCCCGCCTCGGCGCGGAGGGCCTCGACCTCGTGCGCGCCAGCAGCGTCCTCGTGATCGACCGGGGTATGGGCATGCTCGGCGTCGGGATC
>JAWKRX010000017.1:0-124616 GCA_041389425.1 Myxococcota bacterium | reverse complement strand
CGATCTCGGTCCCGGTCGAGAGCAGGTGCGCTTCGATCTCGGCGGCCGGGACGCGAATCCGGACGCGGTCGCTTCGTTCGTCCGGTTCGAAATAGGCGTGACGGAGCGCGCTCCAGCGGCTGTCGAGCCGGCCGGGCTCCTCGGGCGGAGAGACCTCGAACGCGACCTGGATCCAGCGCGGCGTCGGATCGTCCAGGTCGAGGGCCGCGGCGCGCGCGCTCGGGGCGAGGCCGGGTGAGCTCGCGAGGGCGACGAGTCCCAGGACGAGGGCCGGGACGAGAGCAACGAACGAGCGGCGCGATCGCATTCCTGCCTCCTCCTGTCTGGCCGGTGGATGGGCGGTTGGGATCCGGCCACCTGCAGTGCAAGAGCGGTACCGGCAGGCCGCCCGGTCACACCCGCGGCGGAGTGCCGCAGGGGGCGTCCCGCAGCCGGGGGATGCGGCCGATGGGACAAGAGCGGAAAAAAATCCGCCCGAGCTGCCGGTCCCCTGCCCGCCCTGCCCGCGCGGGGCTCGCGCTTGTCCCAGGTGCGTGCCCGCTACGCTCCGCCCGGGCTCGAGCCCGTCCATGAAATCCGCGAGACACGGCGCCCGGTCCACCGGGCGCCGCCCCGATGGAGGCAAAGCGCATGGCCGCCGAACGCATGGAGGCCGATCGGCCCCGGCTCCCGAACCGGGGCGAATCCTGGGACGCGCTGCGGCAGCGGCTCGTTGCGCTCGGCGCGAAGGACGTCGACTGGCGCGGCAAGCGCAGCGCCGTCTACGTCTTCCATCCGGGCGAGGACGTGCTCGAGGTCGCCAAGCAGGCCTATGCGCTCTACCAGTCCGAAAATGCGCTCGGTCCGGCGGCCTTCCCGAGCCTGCGGCGGATGGAGGGCGAGGTCGTCGCGATGGCGCTCGACCTGCTGAACGGGCCCGCGGACGCGACCGGCAACATCACCTCCGGCGGGACGGAGAGCATCCTGCTCGCCGTGAAATCCTGTCGCGACGCGGCGGCGGCGCGCGGCGTCGACGTGCGCGGCGCGAAGATCGTCCTGCCGCGGACGGCCCATCCCGCCTTCGACAAGGCCGCCCACTATCTCGGGCTCAGGGTGGTGCGTGTGCCGGTCGCGGCGAGCTTCGAGGCGGATCCGGCGGCGATGCGCCGCGCGGTCGACGCGCAGACCCTGATGATCGTCGGCTCCGCGCCCTGCTTCCCCTACGGCCTCGTCGATCCGATTCCCGCGCTGGCCGAGATCGCGAGCGACCACGGGCTCTGGCTCCACGTCGATGCCTGCGTCGGCGGCTACCTGAACCCCTTCGCCGAGCTCGAGGGCGTCTCGCTCCCCGCCTGGGATTTCCGGGTCGACGCAGTGAACACGATCTCGGCGGATCTGCATAAATACGGTTACGCGGCCAAGGGGGCATCGACGCTGCTGCATCGCAGCGCCGCGCAGCACGCCCATCAGGTCTTCCAATTCGACGATTGGCCGGCGGGTGGCATGTCGACGCCGACCGTGGCCGGCACGCGACCGGGCGGCGCGATCGCGTCGGCCTGGGCGGTCCTGCACTACCTCGGGATCGAGGGCTACCGGGAGCGGACGCGGCGGGCGCTCTCCGCGCGGCGGCGCATCGCGGCGGGCGTGGAGGCGCTCGGATTGCGCGTCCACGGCGATCCGCAGCTCACGCTGCTCGCTTTCGGGATGCCGGAAGGCGATCCGATCTCGATCTTCGCGGTCTGGAAGGGGCTCTACGAGCGCGGCTGGTTCAGCGGCGTCGTGCAGCAGCCCGACGGGATCCATCTGATGCTGTCCCCCGCCCACGACGAGGTCGCCGACCGCTATCTCGCCGACGTCGCCGAGTGTCTGGCGGCCGCGCGGCAGGCGGGCGGCGGCGAGCCGGTCGCCGCGCCGGTGCGTTATGCCTGATCGCGCCCTGCGCGGGGGGCCGCAGCTGCATCGGCGGCGCCCTGGGAGCGGATGCGGGCGACCCATTGGCTGAGGACGTGCATCAGGCCCTGATGGACGTCTTCGACGACGCCGTAGTCGTCGACCGCGACGTGGATCGCATGGTCGGCGATCCCGAGCAGCTCACCGCCGTCGAAGCCGACGAAGGCCAGCGTCGGCACGCCGCGCTTGCGGGCATAGCGACAGGCCTCGACCACGTTCGGCGAGCTCCCGCTCGCGCTGACGAGCAGCACGGCGTCGCCGTCGCGCAGGTAGTATTCGAGCTGCTTGCGAAAGATCTGGTCGTAGGCGACGTCGTTCGCGATGGCCGTGATCAGGGCGGCGTTCGACGCGAGCGAGACCGTGCGGAGCGCCGGATGGCCGTCGACGTGGGTGCCCTTCGAGAGATCGCAGGCGGAGTGATCCGAGAGCGATGCACTGCCCCCGTTCCCGGCGACGTAGACGGTCCCGCCGCCCCGCGAGACGCCGAGCAGGACCTCGAGGATCGTCTCCAGGCGCTTCGCGTCGATGCGGCGCAGGGCCCCGACGAGGCGATCGTGATAGGCCGCCATGAACTGCGCGAAATCGTCCATCGCCGGGACGGTAGAGGATTCGCGGGGCGCCGGCCGGGCGCCGGAGCGAAGGGAGGGGGCATCGATGCAGGACCGTGACCGGAGGCCCCCCGCCGCCCCGGGCCCCGGATCGGCAGACGCGGGCGAGCGGGGCGGCGGGGCAGCCATCTTCCTCGATCGCGACGGGACCCTGATCCCCGACCGCGGGCCCCTGCTCGATCCGGGCGCGGTCGAGCTGCTGCCCGGGGTCCCGGAGGCGCTCCGGCGACTGGCCGGGGCCGGCTATCGCTTGATCGTCGTGACGAACCAATCCGCGGTCGGGCGGGGACTGCTCGCCGTCGAGCGGCTCGATCAGATCCACGCGGCGCTGCGCGCGGCGCTCGCGGCGGAAGGGGCCGGAATCGACGCCCTGTACTTCTGTTCGGACGCCCCCGATGCGCAGGCCGCGCCGGAGAGTCCGGCGGCGCGGCGCAAGCCGGGCGCGGGCATGCTCCTCGAGGCCGCCCGCGAGCACGGTCTCGAGCTCGAGCGCTGCTTCATGGTCGGGGATCAGGCCCGGGACACGCTCGCCGGCAAGCGCGCAGGCTGTCGCGCCAGCATCCTGGTGCGGACTGGCCAGGGCGCAGCGTTCACCGATCAGGCGAGCGACTACGACGTCCTCTGCGACGACCTCCCGGCCGCTGCCGACTGGATCCTCGCGGCGGATCGGCGCGACCCGGGCCGCGGGTCCCAGGGCGCTCTCAGGGCAGACCGGCGATGAGATCCCCCGACACGACGACGAGGTTTCCCACGTCGTTGGTGCCGGGCGAGAGCCCGTCGCCCAACATCTCGTTCACGATCAGGTCGTCGCGCCCGTCCTGATCGTGATCCCCCGCATCCGCGCTGTAGCAGAGCACGTCGCCGGCGTTGACGCCGTGGACTTCGCTGATGCGGACGAGGGAGGCGTCCGGCTGATCGCCCCAGCGCAGCTCGATCCGCTCCGGGAACGGCCCCGACTGCCCGTGGAAGATGTGGACGATGCCGGCCTCGCCGCGGCCGTAGGGGCTGCCGTGGGGTGAGCTGAAGGCGAGATCCGGCAGACCGTCGCCGTCGAAATCACCCTGCAGCGCCGTATCCGAAGCGATGTCGTTGGCCGCGGCACCGACGAACGTCGTCATGCGAAGGCCGGCCGGCGGCGCATCGAGATCGATCGTCGGTGCGCCGCGCAGGCTCTCCGCCCGGTAGAGCAGATGGCCACTGCCGGAGTTCACGCGATCGTTGTTCGTGCTGAGGTCGCCCACGATGTCACCCACGAACAGGTCGGCGAAGCCGTCGTCGTCGAAGTCGAGTCCGCCGAGCAGCTCCTCGCCGAACGAGACGTTGCGGGTCGCGCCGCGGACCTCGCTCGTATCACCCGGCGCCGCGTCCAGGGAGAAGCTGAAGCCGTTCGGCCAGACGCCGGCGAAGTTGTCGTCCCAGGCGATGTAGATCCGTCCATCGAGGGGGCCGCCGCGTCCGTGGGCCGGCCCCGCGGCGCCCGGGCCCGGGCCGAGGGTTCCGCCGGCGCGGTTGAGGGTCGCGGCGATGATGACCTCGGCGAGTCCGTTCCCGTCGAGATCGGCGACCTGCAGCGTCGCCCCGAGATGGAACTCGTTCGAGCCCGGGGGCGGGAGGATCCTTGCGATGTCGCCCGGCAGCGCCGCCCCTCCGAACTCCGCCAGGTCGACGATCCCTCCGGCGGCGAGCGCCGCGCCGCCGCGCACGAGATAGACGGCGCCGGCGTCCGGTGAGGGGCCGAGGTTTTCCTGGTCCGCGCTCATCGCGAGGTCCGCGATCCCGTCGCCCGTGACATCCCCCGTCCGGATCCACATCCCGAGCCGATCGCTCGAAGCGATGCCGACGAAGGTCGTGAGGGTCAGCCCGACGGGTGGTGCTGCGAGGTCGACGGGCGCGAGGGTCGCGGCCTGGCTCGCCAGAGGCGCTCCGCCGACCAGGATCGTGACCGCACCGGCTCCGACGCGACCGGCTCCGGGCGTGTGGTTCTGGCGGGCGATGATCAGGTCGGCGATGCCATCGCCGGTCACGTCGTCCATCCAGACCTCGCTGCCGGCGTTCTCGAATGCGGCCGCCCCGAGGATTCGCAGGACGCGCGCTTGCGGGACCGCGGTATCGATCGCGCCCGACACCGTGCCATCGCCGAAGAGCACGAAGACCTCGCCCGCATTGCCGCGGCCGAGCGGACTCGCCCGCATCGCCGCGAGCGCGAGATCGTTGTGGCCGTCGCCGTCGAGATCGTGGCCGCCCGAGACCGGCACGCCGAAGCTGCCGTTGCCGCTCGAGCCGTGCAGGCGAAGCAATCCGTTCGCACCGCTCGTGATCGTCGCGAGATCCAGACTGCGCTCCGGACGACCGTCCGACACGCCGCCCGATCCCCCGCCGGATCCGTCCGAGCAGCCGATGATCCCCACGGCCACGACGCCGAACATCAGCATCGGGATGAATCCGAGACGGCGCTTTCCGTTCGAAGCGCCCATCCCTCCGGCCATCCGGACCGATCGCCCTGCCCGCTCTCTTCGCACCGTCTGCGTCTGCATGGGTGGGAGCATAGGCACGCCGCCGCGACGCGTCTGTGCGGGGCGTCTCCGGACGCGCGGCTAACGCGCTCGCCGGACCCGCTCGCGGACCCGCTGCAGTCCATGACCGATCCGGCGGAGACGGCGCACGAGCCGCCGGGCGAGCGGGAGTCCGGCGCTCGGGTCGATAGGCAAGGCCGCGAAGGGGCGTTCGATCGCGCTCCGTTCCTCCGCCGTGAGGACGAGATCGCGCGCCGGGAGGGCCGCCGCGATCTGCGCTTCGTCCTGGGCCCCGACGATCGCCGCGCCGACGCCCGGCTGCGCGATCAGCCAGGCCAGCGCCACCGCGCCGATCGATACGCCGCGATCGCGCGCGATCGGAAGCAGGCCCCGCTCGATCGCCGCCTGCACGCGCTGCCGGTTGCGGGCTTGGAAGAGCGCCTCGTTGCGACGCCCGTCGCGAATCGGAGGCGCGTTGCGCGCCGCGCGGCCGGCGAGCAGCCCGCGCGCCAGGGGCGAATAGGCGAGCAATCCGATGCCATGGCCCCGCGCGGTGGGGAGGATCTCCGACTCGACGCGGCGATCCAGCAGGCTGTAGGGGTTCTGGGTGCTCGCGAGGCCATCGGGACCCGCGAGTCGCTCGGCTTCGGCGAGATCCCGGGCGGAGAAGTTCGAGACGCCGATCGATCGCAGCTTGCCCTCGTCGCGCAATCGCAAGAGCGCGCCGAGGGACTCGCAGAGGGGCGTGCGGTGATCGCGCTGGTGGATCTGGACGAGATCGAGCGTCTCGCATCCCAGCCGGGCGAGGCTCGCCTCCACGTCCCGCCGGATCGAATCCGGCCGCGCGTCCCGCCGCACCGTGCGCCGCCGACCTTCGACGATCTGCGTGAACAGCACGTCGCCGAAATCGTCGTCCCAGCGCAGGCCCACCTTCGTCATCAGGACCACGCGATCGCGGCGCCCCCGCAGCCACGCGCCGACGAGCGCCTCACCCTCGCCGAAGCCGTAGAGCGGCGCCGTGTCGATGGCGCCGAATCCGCGCTCGAGGGCGTAGTCGAGCGCCCGTTCGATCTCGCTCGTGCGGGAGCCCGCCTCGCGAAACATGCCGCCCAGCACGAGCGGCGGAAGCGAGAGCGCGCTGCGGCCGAGCGGGCGTCGCGGGCCTCGATCCATCCGCTCGCTTCCCGGCGGACCGACGCCGCTCAGAGCGCGACGTCGCGCTGGCCGGGCTCCAGCGCATTCACCCGCACGGCCATGTTGCCCGGCGGATGTTCGTTCTCGTACATGAGCTGGTGGAGCTCGCCCACCTGCTCGAAGGGTGCGCTGGTCGAGAGGCACGGATCCACCAGGCCGCGGGCGACGAGCTCGGTGATCGCCGCGCATTCCTGGGTATTCGCGAAATGCGAGCCTTGCAGGCGCTTCTGACGCATCCAGAGAAAGCGAAGATCGACGTCGGCGTTGTAGCCCGAAGTCCCGCCGCAGATCACGACCATGCCGTCGCCGTCGCAGACGTACATCGAGGTCGGGATCGTCCCCTCCCCCGAGTGCTCGAAGACGATGCGCGGGTTGCGCCGCTCGCCGAGCGCCGCCCAGAAGGCCTTGCCGAAGGCGCGCGCCCCCGCCATCCACTCGTTGAACGCCGCGCTGTCGTCGATGTCCGGGAGACGACCCCAGTGCTGGAACTCGTGGCGATTGATGGTGCCGACGGCGCCGAGCTTGCGGCAGTAGGCCGCCTTCTCTTCGTCGGAGACGACGGCGACCGGCTTGCCGCCGAACGCGCGCACGAGCTGGATCGCCATGCAGCCGAGGCCGCCCGCGCCGCCCCAGATGAGGACGGGATCGCCGGGTCGCACGACGTGGGGCGCCCAATGCGTCAGCTGACGATAGGCGGTCGCGCCCGTCAGCATGTAGGCCGCGGCGGCCTCCCAGGAGAGGTTCGCGGGCTTCGGATGGACCTGGAAATCCTCGACGCAGGTGAACTGGGCGAAGGAGCCGAAGTTCTCCTCGTAGCCCCAGACCGAGGTCGAATCGGACGCCATCGGATCGCGGCCGTGCCGGATGTCGCGGGCGTGCTCGTCCCAGCGGCAGCTGCTGACCACGACGCGATCGCCGACCTGCACGTCGCGAACCCCGGGCCCGACCGCCCAGACGATGCCCGACGCTTCCGAGCCGCCGATGTGATAGGGCTCGGGCTCGCCCTTCTTCTGACGGATCGAGATGACGTCGATCGGCTTGCCGAGGGCGGCCCAGACGTTGTTGTAGTTGATCCCGGCCGCCATCACGTAGACCATGACCTGGCGATGACCGAGGCGGGGCACCGCGACCTGCTCCATCTGGAACGCTGTGGAGGGCGGACCGAAGCGTTCTCGGCGGATCAGCGAGGCGTGCATGCGTTGCGGAACGACGCCGAGCGGCGGAAGCTCGCCGAGTTCGTAGATCTCCTTCGCGCCCCGGGCGCTGTCCCGTCGGCTCGTGTCCGGGCCGTTCGCATCCGGCCTGTTCGCATGCGCCATGATCGGTCTCCCGTCTGATCGGTCGGGTCGTGGAAGGATATCGGGGCTCATCGACCGGCAAGATGCGCGAGTTGACGCCGAAGGCGCCTCGGTGCCCCGGCCGGCGAGGCAGCTCGACGAGCCTCGAAAGCGAGTGCCCGATCCGCGGGTCGGGGGGTCGACGGGAGAGCGCATGGACGACCGACGCATAGCCGGCCCGGCCGAAGCGGGCCGCCGCACGCGGGATGAAGCCGCTCGGCCGCCTCGCCCCCGCCCTGGGCCGATCGGAAGCTCGCGCGGGGCGGCGGTCGTCTTCGGCGCGCTGCTCGCGGCGATCCTGCTCTGGGGCGCGGAGGGCATCCTGCTGCTCCTCCACCCCGATCCATTCCTGCTCGCCCGCGAACGGGCAGAGGCGGCGGGGCGGCCCGTCGATCTGCGCCCCCGGGCCGAGGTGGTCGAGGCCCTGCGGCGCGACGGGATCGACGCCGTGCCCCGCATCGTTCCGGCTTCGCTGCTGGTCCCCGATGCGGAGGGCGTGCTCCGCTCGCGGCTCGCGTCCGCGGGCGAAGAGCTTCTCCCGCTCTCGGGCATCGGATCCCGGTCGACGGTGCTCTGCGCGGAGGCCGGTCCCTATGCCGTGTTCGAGAGCGATCCGCAGGGCCTTCGCAACCCGCCCGGGATCTGGACCCGCGGACCGGTCGAGCTCGCCCTCGTCGGCGATTCATTCACCCTCGGCGAATGCGTCGGCGACGACGAGACGATCGCGGCCGCGCTGCGCCGGCGCTGGCCCGCGACCGTGAACCTCGCCTACACCGGCCACTCGCCCCTGCTCGAGCTGGCGGCCCTCGCCGAATACGGCCCCGCGCTCGCCCCGCGCACCACGCTCTGGATCTACTTCGAGAACGACCTCTCCTGGTTCGACCTCGAGCGCAGCGCGCGCTCGCCGCTGCTGATGCGCTATCTCGAGCCCGGCTTTTCGCAGCGCCTGATCGATCGCCGCCCGGAGATCGACGACCAGCTCACCGCCCTCGCCCTGCAGGATTTTGCCGCCGCCGAGGATCTGCGCGCGGGCGAGCACGCCGTCGTTCGGGATCGACCGGCCCGCGTGGCGCTGCGTTCGGTCCTCGATCTCGAGCGGCTCCGGCGGCTGCTCGGGCGGCTCCGTCCGCGCGCGGACGTCGAAGCCGCGCCCGAGCGGCTCGAGCTCTTTCGCGCGATTCTCGCCCGCGCACGGGCGATCACCGCGAGCTGGGACGGAGCGCTGATCGTGGTCTACCTGCCCGGCGTCTGGACCTTCGATCCCTTCGTCGGCGTTCCGGGCTGGACCGGACCGCATGTCCGCGATGCCGTTCGGGAGGCGGCTCGCGACCAGGGGCTCGCGTTCATCGACGTCTCGCGCGCCTTCTCGGCGCACCCGGATCCGCTCTCGCTCTACGCCTATCCCGGGCAGAGCCAGATCGCGGGTGCCCCGCACATGAATGCGGCCGGCTACGCGCGCTCGGCCGCCGTGATCGCGGATGCGCTCTCGGCCCGGGCATCCGGATCGCTCCCGCCGTGGGACGCGCCCGTCTCTCCGGGTGTCGTCCCGCTGGCCCTCCGGAGCCAGATCTCGCGCCAATAGGGATAGATCGCGCGAGGGCAGAAGAGCCGCCCGCGACTGCATTCCGATTGGCAGACGACGTCCTCGAGCACGATGCAATCGTTCTTCATGTGGAGCATGCGGCCGCTGCCTTCGTCGAGGATCTTCTCGACCCGCGCGCGGACGCGATAGGTCCCGCCGCAGTACCGGACCATCTCGGGCGCGAACGAGAGACCGCGATGGTTGCGACCGCGGAGCGTCGCAAGGATCTCGGCGTGGGATTTGACCTCGACCCAATCGCCGGGCTTCAGGTCGAGTCGCTCGCTCGGTGCGGGCCCGACGCCGCGGCCCGGATGGAAGGGCCACGGCGACTGACCGAAGGCGCGGGCCACCGCGTCGTAGATCCGGACCTTCAGCCGGAAGCCGCGTCCCCAGACGAAGCGCGCGAGCAGGCGCAGCACACCGATCTGGACCATCGCGCCGAGCGGCACGTTGCCCCCGGCCCAGTCGCGCAGATACTGCACGGGGTCGCGGGGCGAGAGCGGCGTCGTGGCTTCGAGCAGCTGGGTGATCTGACAGCGCCAGGTCGGCTCGCCGTTTTCGCCAGCCGGTCCGTGGGCTGCACGTTCCACGTCGGCGCGCGTACAGGGCGAGCCGGGCGCCTCCGGGACGCGCGAACCGCCATCGAGCAGGGGGTGAAACAGAGGCTGGAGCAGGCCGCGCGCCGGCGGCTGCGTCCGCTCGAGCCAGGCCTCCTTCCAGAAGATCAGGCAGGCGGCCTCGCACCCGCCATGGTCCGCGCCGTTGCAGCGGATGTTCTCGAGATGGACCGCATCGCGGAGGCGGCGCGCGCCGAGTCCGCCCGTGATGGTGTCGCAGGTCTTGTCGGCCCGGCGATGGACGCGGAACGTCAGCCCGCAGTAGCGGCGCATCTCGGGCATGAACGGCAATCCGTCGATCTCGCCGCGGCCGTCGAGGGTCGCGAGGATCTCGGCCTCGCTCCGCACGCGCACGATCTCGCCCGCGCACAGGCCCAGCACGGCGCTCCCGGTGGCACCGGACGCTTCGGATCCCCGCGCCCGGGGCGATCCCGGCGATCCGTTCGATTGCGATGGCGTCCGCTGCGCTGCCATTGGATCGGCGACTCCCGTGCAAGGGCGTTTCGGCGATCAGGATACCGGCGCCCTTCCGCCGCGATCCACACGAATTGCGGATCTTCCCTGGAGTTGCCGCCTCGCTGCCGAAGGGGGCATCGGATGGCTCGGCGGCGCGACGCATGGGGGCGGTCCCGTCGGTGATCCGGGCGGCGGTCATGGCGGCGGCGGTGGGAGTGCGGCAGCCTGCCCGCGCGCGACACGCGTTCGTCATGGGGGTGACGATGGGCGAGCTCGAGGGCGCCGCTGTACTCGTGACCGGAGCGACGGGATTCATCGGGCGTGCCCTCTGCGGCGCACTCGCAGGACGCGGTGCGCGGGTTCATGCCCTCTCGCGGAGCGGAGCCCGGCCGGCGGGCGCCGAGGCGGGCGTGGCCTGCGACGTCGCCCGGGCGGAGCGTCTCGCGCGAATCGTGCGGCGGATCCGGCCGCAGCTCGTCTTCCACCTCGCCGGCCACGCGACGAGCGCGCGCGAGCCGGGCGCGGTCGTCTCGACGTTCCAGTCGAAGCTCGCGGGGACGGTGAACCTGCTGCTCGCCTGTCGGCCCCTTCCGGATTGCCGCGTCGTGCTGGCCGGCTCGCTCGAAGAGCCGGACGCGGCGGATCCCGTGCCCGTATCTCCCTATGCGGCGGCGAGTGCCGCCGCCGCGAGCTACGGCGCCCTCTTCCATTCGCTCTATGGCCAGGCCGTGGTCCACGCCCGGCTCTTCATGGTCTACGGACCGGGCGACCCGAACGAGAATCGGATCGTGCCCTACACGATCCGGCGTCTGCTGGCCGGCGAGAGTCCGGCGCTCGGGTCGGGTGAGCGCCCCGTCGACTGGATCTACCTCGACGACGTGGTCCGTGGCCTCGTCGCCCTCGGCGAGGCCGACTCGATCCGCTCGGGCTCCCTCGACCTCGGGACCGGGCGGACGAGCTCGATTCGCGAGCTGGCGCTCGAGATCGCGCGTCTGCTGGGGAGCGAAGTCCCCATCGCGTTCGGCGCGCGGCCCGAGCCCTCGCGGCAGCGCGTCCGGATCGCCGACCTTGCGGCGACGCGTGCCCGGCTCGATTGGTCCCCCCGGATCGCGCTCGAAGAGGGACTCGCCCGCACGATCGATTTCCTGCGTACGCATCCGCCGGTCGCCCGGGCGGGCGCGGGCCGGGCTCAGGGAAGCGCGAGCCCGAGCTTGCGGGCGTAGAAGGCCTCGGCGAATCCGCTCGCCGCGCGCGCCTCGACACCCCGCAGCGCCATCAATCCGCGATAGGCCTCGAGCGAGAAGGCGGCCTTGGCCTTCTGGGTCGCGTAGACACTGCCGAGGATCTCGAGCTTGCGCGCGACCGTGGCCTCGTCGAGAGCGACGTAGAAGCCCGGCTGACCGAGGTCGCCATCCCATTTCGGGATCTCGTACTCGAGGATGAGATGATCGCGATAGGCGTTCCAGGTCAGGTCCGAGACGACACGATGATCCTGGTGCCGGTCCTCGCGCGCGTGGGTGAAGATCAGGTCCGGGCTCCAGTCGCGCCGCGCCTCGAGGATGGCGTCCTTCACGGCGGCGCCCTCCCAGGGCAGGAATCCGTCGCGAAAGGCGTCGATCCGCACGGCCGATCGATCCGCCGGATCGAGTCCGAACAGAGCCGCGCTCCGGCGCGTCTCCGCGGCGCGCGCGGGCTCCGAGGTCAGGACGTGCCAGCGGATCTCGCAATCGGGACGGGCCGCTCGCAGCCGCAGCAGCGTGCCGCCACAACCGATCTCGATGTCGTCGCAGTGGGCGCCGAGGCAGAGGATCCGCAGCGGCGAAGCGCCCGAAGTGGGAAGCTGCAAACCGATCATCGTCGGGGGACCCCCCGACGCCAGACCTGCCACGGCGTGTTGCCGTCGCGCACCAGATCCTCGAAGCGGGTCTTGTCCTTGAAGGTGTCCATCGCGAGCCAGAATCCGTCGTGGGGATGCGCGATCAGCTGCTGCCGCTCGATGAGCCGCTGGAAGGGCTGCTCGACGAGCTCTTCGCCCGGGCCGAGCACGTCGAAGAGCTCGCGCCGGAAGACGAAGAATCCGCCGTTCACCCGCACGTCGGAGCGGCTCACGTGGTGCATGCCCGAGACGCGCCCGTCCGCGCCCGCTTCGACGAGATGGAAGGTCTGGGGCGCCACCACGCTGACGAGCGACGCGACGGCGCCGCTCTCCCGGAACCCCGCGACGTAGGCGTCGAGATCGAGATCCGAGAGACCGTCGGCGTAGTTCGCGAGGAACATCTCCTCGCCCTCGAGATGCGGGCGCACGGCGGCGAGCCGCTCGCCGATGTTGGCCTCGAGACCGGTATCGACGAAGGTGATCGTCCAGTCGGCGATGTCGTTGCCGAGCAGCTCGATCTCGCTGCCGCCGTGGCGCAGCCGGAAATCGTTCGAGAGCCGCTCGTCGTAGTGGATGAAATAGTCCTTGATGGCCTCGGCCCGGTAGCCGAGGCAGAGGATGAAGTCCCGATGCCCGAAATGGGCGTAGTACTTCATGAGATGCCAGAGGATCGGCCGCTGCCCGATCGGCACGAGCGGCTTGGGCACCGTGTCGGAGTAGTCGCGCAGCCGCATGCCCATGCCGCCGCAGAAGAGCACCACCTTCATCGCATCCGTCCTCGTCGATCCGGCGGGCTCATTCGAAGACCCGCACTTCCGGGATCGGGACGACGAACCGGCCGCCCCAGGCCCGGATCCGACCCATCTGATCCATGATCTCTTCGCGCAGGTTCCACGGCAGGATCAATACGTAGTCGGGCCGCGTCCGATCGATTTCCTCGGGCGCCCGGATCGGAATGTGGGTGCCCGGCAGGTAGCCGCCCTGCTTGTGGGGGCTGCGATCGACGGTGTAGTCGAGGAAGTCGGTTCGGATGCCGCAGTAGTTCAGGAGGGTGTTGCCCTTGCCGGGCGCGCCGTAACCGACGATCCGGCGCCCTTCTCGCCGGGCATCGATCAAGAAGGCGAGCAGCTTGCGCTTGGTCTCGGCGACCCGTTCGCCGAAGCGCCGGTAGTAGTCGAGGCTCCGAAGCCCCGCCGCCTGCTCGCGCTCGCGCAGGGCGGCGACGCTCGGGCGGACCGGAAGGGCGTCGCCGCCGGCGTGGCACGCCAGCACCCGGAGCGATCCGCCGTGGGTCGGCAGCTCCTCCACGTCGAAGACCGTGAGACCGTGAGCCGCGAACATCGCCTCGACGGTCGAGAACGAGAGATACGAGAAATGCTCGTGGTAGATCGTGTCGAACTGGTTCTCTTCGACGAGCCGCATCAGATGGGGGAACTCGAAGGTCGCGACGCCGTCGGCGGCGAGCAGGATCGGGATGCCGGCGATGAAGTCGTTGATGTCCGGGACGTGGGCGAGGACGTTGTTGGCGGTCAGGATCCGCGCACGGCCCCGCGCGGCGGCGACTTCGCGCGCCGTCTCCCGGCCGAAGAAGCGCACGATCGTCTCGATGCCCCGCGCCGCCGCCGCAGCAGCGGTATTCGAGGCGGGCTCGATTCCGAGCGATCGGATCCCGGCCTGCTGGAAGTACTGGAGCAGGTAGCCGTCGTTGCTCGCGATCTCGATCGCGAGGTCGCCCGCCTTCAGACCGAAGCGCCCGATCATCGCCTCGACGTAGTGGCGGGCGTGCTCGAGCCAGCTCGTCGAGTAGGACGAGAAATAGGCATAGGCGCCGTCGCCGAAGATCTCCTCCGGCGGCACGACGTCTTCGACCTGGACCAGGAAGCACTGCTCGCAGACCCGCGCGTGCAGCGGATAGAACGGCTCCATCTGCGAGAGCTGATCCGCGCGCAGATGCTTCTGGCAGAGCGGCGACATCCCGAGGTCCACGAAGCTGTGGCGGAGCGCGCTGCCGCAGAATCGGCAGGCCGGCGGACGCGATTGCGATTGCGCGGCCGCTGCCGTCATGCCCCGGATCCCGTCCAGCGCAGCTCGGCATCGAGGCGCCCCTGATCGAGGTGCTCCTGGATCCGCCGGATGCGGAGGAAGCGGCTGCCCTCGAGATCGCCGCTCGTGAGACCGTGCTTGCGATAGGCGCGCTCGAGCTCTTCGACGCCGGCGCGCACCGTCCAGGCCGGCCGGTAGTCCGGCAGCGTCGATTCGAGCTTGTCGAACCGGACGCGGTAGCAGCGTGGATCGGGACCGGCGCCCGCCTCGAAATCGATGCGACTGCCCGCGACGACCTCGCGCACGTGATCCGCGACCTCCGAGATGCGGTAGTTCTCCCCGCTGCGGCCGACGTTGAAGGCCTCGCCGTGGATCTTCGCGCGGTCGGCCTGCAGCACCGCCAGGAATGCGCGGCAGACGTCTTCGACATGGACCAGAGGACGCCAGGGGCTGCCGTCGCTCTTGAGCAGGACCCGCCCCGTGGCGAACGCCCAGCCGACGAGGTTGTTGACGACGAGATCCCCGCGCAGACGGGGCGAGACGCCGTAGACCGTCGCGTTGCGCAGGAAGACGGGGCTGAAGCCCTCGCTCGCGAGCCTCGCCACGTCGCGCTCGACCCAGACCTTCGATTCCGCGTAGGGCGTCACCGGACTGAACGCCGCCGTTTCGTCGAGCACGTCGTCGGGGCTCGCCGCGCCGTAGACGCTGCAGGACGAGGAGTAGAGAAAGCGGGAGACGCCGGCGGCGCGCGCGTGCTCGGCGAGTCGCACCGAGGCCTCGTGATTGATCTGATAGGTGCAGCGGGGATTGAGGTTGCCGAGAGGATCGTTCGAGATCGCCGCGAGATGCACGACCGCGTCGAAGCCCTCGAGATCGCGAGGCGTGACGTCCCGCAGGTCGATGCGGCGCGCGGGAATCTTCGGCGCCGGCTCGCCGAAATCGCAGCCTTCGAAGAGTCCCGAGTCGAGCCCGTGGACCTCGATGCCCGCCGCCGCGAGCCAGGGCGCCATCACGCTGCCGATGTAGCCCGCATGGCCGGTCATCAGGACCCGCACGTTGGAATTCCTCCCCCTCGCCTCGCGACGAGACCCTTTGCTTCGAGCTGCTCGGCCGCCTCGGCCACCGTCTTCCAGGGAATTCCGGAGCGCGTCGCGACGTCGATCAGATCGTGTTCCCCGTCGGAAAACTGGAGCACCCAGAGGAGTGCCCGCGAAAGCGATCCGGGATCCGAACTTCCTCCGATCGCCTCGTAAAGTCCACGGCGGCCCAGCTGGGGCTCGCCGTGGGGCAGCAGGTTCACGAAGGCGTCGTTGCGCTCCAGCAGGTCGCAGGCCTCGCGCAGCCGCAGTGCGGAGCGCTCGAGGCTCTCGGGCCGGATGAAATCGAGGTCGTCGGCGGAGGTGTGGTACTCGGGGAACTCGCCGTGACGCCCACGCATGAAGGAGCCGACCGGGAGCCGGAAGCCGGGGGAGTTGAACTGGCGCTCGTCGTAGCCGTAGGGGTGGAACGGCAGGGCGGGACTCGCGCCCGGCTCGCCCGCGAGGACGAGGGCCATGGCGCGGTCGATCGGCGCGTTTCCCGCGAAGGTCTGCTTGTACTGGAGCGGATGGGCGTCTCCGAGGCAGACGAGCGTCAGGCCGTGCTCGATCGGGGGCATCGCCGCGCGGTGTCGGGCGAGCCAGCTGATCGCGCCGATCGTGCCCGGTGCGAAGAGGAATCGATACGAGAGCTTCCGCCGCGTCTGCAGGCGATCGCGCGCGAGCCAGGTCGCGACCGCGATCCCCGAGAGGTTGTCGTTGCACAGGCTCGGATGGCAGACGTGGGCCGAGATCAGGATCTCCGCCTCGCGCTCGCCCGGGACCAGGAGCTCGCCGTAGCTGAGGGCGCCCGGCGCGAGCGTCGCATCGATCGCGATCTCGTAGCGTTCGTCGGTCAGGGCGTCCCGCTGGCGCTGGCTCAGGCAGAAGCCCCAGCTCGGCGTGTAGTAGGCGGTCCGGTAGGGAATCCAGTCGGGCTGTTCCGGCAGGGAATGGAGATGGGGCTCGAGCTCGGCGCGCGAGATCCAGCGCGGGGCGACGGGGACGCTGTAGCTGACGACGTGGAGGTTCGAGCGCGCGAAGTCGACGACGCGGCGGCCCGAGGCGTCCTTGATCCAGGCGTCCCGGATGTTCCATTCGGGCGGAACCGTCCAGTCGAGCACGGGCGTGCCACTCGGCACCTCGTGGCGATCGATCGGGATCTGCTCGGCGATCAGCCGCAGCGTCTCGCGAACGCCGTCGCCGGTGATCGATCGGCAGATCGGCTGGAGCCGCGCGATCCATTCCTTCATCCCCTCGCCGTTCATCGCCTGGCCGTTCAACCGGCGGCATCCGGCGGCAGGGGCGCGAGGCCGGCGTCGCGCTCCGACAGGCAGGCGGGCCGGATCGGCCAGTCGATGCCGATCGCGGGATCGTCGAAGCGGAAGCCCCGGGCAGCTTCGGCGACGTGCTCGGCGCTCATCTCGTAGAAGATCTCGGTATTCGGCGCGAGCGTGACGAAGCCGTGGGCGAAACCCTCGGGCACGTAGAGCAGGCGGCCCTCGCGCGCGTCGAGCTCGAAGCCGGCCCATTGGCGATGGGTCGGCGATCCAGGGCGCAGGTCGACGATGACGTCGAAGAGCGAGCCCGAAGTGCAGCGCACGAGCTTGACCTCGGCATGGGGAGCGATCTGCCAATGCATCCCGCGCAGCGTGCCGCGCAAGGCGTTGAAGGAGATGTTGCTCTGGACGAATCGGTCGACGAGACCGTGCGAAGCGAATTCCCGGGCGCAGAAGCTGCGTGCGAAGAATCCGCGCTCGTCGCGTCGCGGCTCGATCTCGATCAGGAACGCTCCAGGGAGCTTCGTCTCGTGGAAGATCACGTCGCGGCTCCCGGCAGCGCACTTCTTCGGCGCCGTGCGATCAACCCCTCCCGGACTCGCGGCCACTCCGCGCGCAGCAGGAAGAACGCGATCGGCAGCCAGAGCCCGGCGATCGCCACGCCACATCCGAGCAGCCGCGCGAGCGCGCCGCCGCCCATTCCCTCGATCCCGCGCACGGCCAGCAGCCCGGCCGCGACGAGCCCGGCGACGATCGCAGTGAGGGCGAGATCCGTGCCGAGGCCGGGCAGCTTCGCAGTGCGCATCGCGAGCGCGAGCGAGGCATAACGAACCAGCTCGGCGGCCGCCACGCCGGCCAGCGTCCCTGCGACGCCGAAGGCCCGATGGCCGAGCGGAAGCAGCACCACGAGGGCGAGGAATTTGGCGCCGTTCGAAAAGGCGAGCGCCTGGGGCCGGCCGAGGGCGAGCACGGCCGAGCCGCTCGACGCCTGGGGGATCTGGAACCACGCGCCGACGGCGAGGATCTGCAACATCCATCCGGCCTCCGCATAACGCTCGTCGTAGAGGATCTCGACGAGCTCCGGCCCCCCCGCGGCGAGGCACGCGACGGGAAGCGCACCGAGGACGAGCAGAGGCCGGAGGCTGCGAAGGTAGACCCGTCGCATGCCCTCCGGCTCGTGTCCGAGGCGACTCAGGGCCGGAAACAGGATCGAATGCCCGATCTGCCAGACGACCTGGGTCGGGATCGCGGCGAGGGTCGCGGCGATGCTGAAGACGCCGAGCGTCGACACGGAGAGGAGTCGACCGAAGATCAGGCGATCCGCCTGGCCGGCGAGGAAGAACAGGATCGTGCTGAGGAAGATCCACTTCCCGAACCCGAGCAGATCGGCCCGGGCGCTGTCGTCCCACGCGAATCGGCAGCGGTGGGGCCCCGCCGCCCAATGGCTGATCACGAGCTTGGCCAGCGCGCCCACCAGCCCGCCCCAGACCAGCGCCCAGACCGAGGGCCAGAACCAGGCCCAGGCGACGGTGGCGAGACCGGTGAGGAGCTGGCCCGAGACGTCGATCGCCGCCAGGCGTTTCACTTCGAGATGCCGGCGCAGCTGCAGGAGCCCGACCGAATTGAACCCGGCGGCGATGCTCGTGAGCCCGGCGGCGAGGATCAGCGTGCGGAGCTCCGGCTGGCCGTAGCCCATCGCCATCGCGTCGGCGAAGAGCGCCGCGAAGATCCAGAGGACGAACCCGCGGAGGATCTGGAGGGTCCAGGCCGTGTTCAGGAACTCGGGATCGTCGCCCCGCTTGCTCTGGACGACGCTCGACGAGATGCCCATGTCCGAGAACATCGCGAGACCGGTCATCAGAACGCTGATGAGGGCCATGAGGCCAAAAGCCTCGGGCACGAGCAGACGCGTCAGGATCAGATTGCTGACCATCCGCAGCCCGTATTCGGCGGCGAAGCGGATCGCCGTCCAGAGGCTGCCGTGCACGGCCTTGCTCGCCATGGACGGGCCTTTGCCGACGGCGCGCTCGCCGGAGGCATGCGTTTCCCCCGGACGCACCGGCGGAGGCTCGGAGGCCCCTTTTTCGAGCAAATCAGGGTTTTGCACGAGGTATCCGTCGGGTCCCGTCGAGCTGCACACGCGGACCCGGTCGGGTGCCGGGCGCCGCCCCCCGCATCGGTTCCGGAGGCGCCGCACTATAGCGATCGGCGCCTCTGCCCCGGGTGATAGACTGCGCGCAGCACTTGATCCTGCTGGCGCTTCCCGGCCCGGCTCTCCGGCGGATTCGGCGTTCAGACAGTTCCTTGTCGACCCGAAACGGGGACTCTACGCCCGGGGCGCGCCCCAGGAAGACGCACGCAGCGAGCCCTCGCTCTCGAAAGGCCGTCGAATCGCCGAGGCGGTGCGGAGAAATCGGATGAACGAGAGGAGGCCGCGAGTCAGCTTCGGCGTCCCGGTCCGAAACGGTGAGGCGACCATCGGTCGCTGTCTCGACTCGATCCTTCAGCAGGATTTCCAGGACTTCGAAGTCATCGTCTCGGACAACGCGTCGACCGATTCGACCTGCGCGCGCGTCGAATCGATCGCCGCCCGGGACCCGCGCGTTCGGCTGGTGCGGCAGGCGACGAACGTCGGGCTGATCGAGAACTTCAACGCGCTGGCCCGGGCCGCGCGCGGTGAGCTCTTCCGCTGGGTGGGTGCCGACGACTGGCTGGAGCCCGAATACACCTCCACCTGTGTCTCCGCCCTCGACGCGCATCCGGACGCGATCGTCGCGACGAGTGGATTCGATCTGGTCGACCCCGCCGGCGGCTCGATCGCCCGGGACTACGTCGGCGAGTTCCTCGAATCGCCGAAGCCGACGCGGCGACTGGCGCGTCTGCTCTGGTTCTTCCATGCCGGTCTCGGCCTCTACGAGGCGAACTACTGCCTGATCCGGCACGAGAGCCTGCTCGCTTCCGGTCTGCTGCCGATCCATCGCAAATGCGACTGGCTCTTCTCGGCCCGGCTCTGTCTCCAGGGCCCCTTCGTGCACGTCCCGAAGCGCCTGTTCCATCGCAGCTGGACGAACCCGGATCGCGCCGCCCTCGCCGGGCTCGCGAGCCGGCTCCACCCGGTCCCGCGCCCTGCCCTCGAGCAGTCGATCTGGCAGCTCTACCGCGGGCTGGCGGGCGTCGTCGCCGGCGCGGAGCTCGGGCTCGCCGATCGTCTGCTCTGCCAGCTCATGGTGCTTCAGTTCTGCCTGTCGGATGGGGGCATGCGCGTCCTGCGCTCGGTGCGCCAGTTCCGGCGCTCTCTCGGCCTCACCCGGAGTCGCCTTCGCGGCTCGCCCGGGAACCCACGCCCCGATTGATCGAAATGCTATACGCACGGCGCCCGGTGACCGATGGAAGTTGCGCCGCTCCGGCGCGGCGTAAGGGAGCGAAGGAATCATGCCCGACCAGAACGCGATCATGGCCGCAACCAAGAGCTTCATCCTGTCCGAATTCCTCGAGGGAGAGGATCCGGACGAGCTGACCGAAGACGTCGAGCTCATCAGCTCGGGCATCCTCGATTCCCTCGCGACGCTCAAGCTCGTCACCCACCTCGAGAACACCTACGACATCAAGATCGAGGCTCACGAGGCGGACGAGGACAATCTGAATACGCTCGTCGACATCGCGAAGCTCGTCGCTTCGAAGCTCTGAAGAGCCACTCGTGACGCCGCTCCATCGCTTTCTCGAAGAGTCCGCCGCCCGCCGCGGCGCCCACGTCGCGATCGTGGCGCCGTCCGGCCGGACCATCACCTACGCCGATCTCGATGGCCTGGCGGATCGCGTCCGCGACCGCCTCGTCGCGCTCGGCGTCGGACGCGGCGATCGGGTCGGGCTCTTCGTCCACAAATCGATCGATACGGTCGCCGCGATCTTCGGCATCCTGAAGGCGGGCGCGGCGTACGTGCCCGTCGATGCCTCGGCGCCCGCGGCGCGCGGTGCATTCATCCTCGCGGATTGCGGGGTGAAGGCCTGCTTCGTCGAGGGCGCTGCCACGGAGGCCCTCGAGGCCGAGCTGGCGGCCAAGGGGGCGAGTCCCCGAATCCTGGAGATCGAGACCCCGGACGACGGCGCCAGCCTCGCGAGCTGTCTCGATCGCTGCGACGCGGCGCAGGGAAAGGCGGCGGTGAGTCGCAGCGCCGAGGTCGGCCCCGACGACCTCGGCTACGTCCTCTACACCTCCGGCTCCACGGGAAAGCCGAAGGGCGTCGTGCTCTCCCAGGGCAACGCGACCTGCTTCGTCGACTGGTGCAGCGACGTCCTGGCGCCGCGCGAAGACGATCGGTTCTCGTCCCACGCGCCCTTCCATTTCGACCTCTCGATCCTCGACATCTACACGGCGATCAAGCACCGCGCGACGCTCGTCCTGATCGACGAAGAGGTCGGCAAGCGCCCCGGCGAGCTGGCGGCGTGGATCGAACGAACGGGCATCACGATCTGGTATTCGGCGCCGTCGATCCTGACGATGCTGGTTCAGCACGGCGAGCTCGCGACCCGCGATCACGCGCGCGTGCGGATCGTCTGCTTCGCGGGCGAGGTCTTCCCCGTCGTCCACCTGCGCAGCCTCATGCAGCTGTGGCCCGGCAAGCGCTACCTCAACCTCTACGGACCGACCGAGACGAACGTCTGTACCTGGTACGAGATTCCGGCCACCGTTCCCGAGGATCGCAAGGACCCCTACCCGATCGGGCCGGTCTGCGCGCATCTGCGGGCGATCGTCGTCGATCCGGAGGGCCGCGAGGTCGGCCGGGGATCCGAAGGGGAGCTCTGCATCGCGGGGCCTTCGGTGCTCCAGCGCTATTGGAACCTCGAGGAGCAGACGGCGAAGGCCTTCCTGCCGGATCGGACGGACGATCGCTGGTACCGCACGGGCGACCTCGTCCGCGAGGATCCGGAGCACGGCTACATCTACATGGGCCGGCGCGACCGCATGGTCAAGAAGCGGGGCTACCGCGTCGAGCTCGGCGAGATCGAGGCCTGTCTCTATCAGCATCCGGAGATCCTGGAGGCGGCGGTCGTCGCGGTGCCCGACGAGGCGGCGGGTGTGCTCATTCGCGCGCATCTCAGCACGAAGAACGGCGAGAAGATCTCGCTCATCAAGCTCAAGAAGTTCTGCAGCGAACGGATCCCGGTCTACATGGTTCCGGACGGCTTCGCGTTCCATCCCGTGCTGCCCAAGACTTCGACGGATAAGGTGGACTATCAGCGCCTGAAGACCGGCGCCTGAAGAGCAGCAACGTCCGTTTCCCGGCCCGGTGCGCGAGCCCGCGGGCGGAGGAGCCCCTTCGATGGATTTCTCGTGGTCGAAGCAGCAGACCGAGCTGCGTGATGCCATTCGCGAGTTCGCGCGCGGGAGCCTCAACGAGGGCCTCGTCGAACGCGACCGGGAAGGCATCTTCAACCGCGCGGGCTGGGACGCCTGCGCGAAGATGGGCATCCACGGCCTGTGTGTTCCCGAGGAATACGGTGGCCTCGGATTCGACGCGTTGACGACGGTCGGGGCGCTCGAGGCGCTCGGCGAAGGCTCCCGCGACAACGGCCTCTCGTTCTCGATCAACGCGCACATGTGGACCGCGGAGATGCCGCTGCTCGCCTTCGGGACGCCGGAGCAGAAGGAGAAGTATCTGCCGCGGCTCGTCTCGGGCGAATGGATCGGCGGCAACGCGATGAGCGAGCCGGGCTCCGGATCCGACGCCTACAGCCTGCGGACGACCGCGATCCGCCAGGGCGACCACTACGTGCTCAACGGCAGCAAGACCTTCATCTCGAACGGCAACGTGGCGGATCTGCTGCTCGTCTTCGCCACCGTCGATCCGGCGAAGGGGGCGCGCGGTGTCTCGGCCTTCCTCGTCGAAAAGGGCACGCCCGGCCTGCAGGTCGGGAAGAAGCTCGACAAGATGGGCATGCGGACCTCCCCGATGGCGGAGCTCTTCTTCGACGATCTGCGCGTGCCGGTCGAAAATCGCCTCGGCAAGGAGGGCGCCGGCAAGAACCTCTTCACGGACTCGATGACCTGGGAGCGCGGCTGCATTCTCGCTCCCGCCGTCGGCGCGATGCAGCGGCTGCTCGACGCCTGTCTCGCCTACACGCGCCAGCGCAAGCAGTTCGGCGAATCGATCGGGAGCTTCCAGCTCGTCGCGTCGAAGCTCGTCGACATGAAGCTCCGGGTGGAGACCGCGCGCTCGCTGCTCTATCAGGCGGCGTGGAAGAAGGATCAGGGCAAGAGCATCTTCCTGGAGGCGGCCCTCGCGAAGCTCTGGATCTCCGAGTCATGGGTCGCCTGCGCCCAGGAGGCGATCCAGATCCACGGCGGCTACGGCTACATGACCGAGTACGAGATCGAACGCGAGCTGCGCGACGCCACCGGCAGCAAGCTCTACTCCGGGACCTCCGAGATCCAGCGCACGATCATCGCCCCGCTCCTCAGCGTCTAGAAGCCCGACCCGAGCGGGCCGGTTCGCGCGTCGGTGGATTCCAGCGGCTTTCGCCATCGAAGTCTGCGATCGGGCGGACGCGAAGGCGCGCGAGCGCGCTATTTTGCGCGCGCGGCGCGGAGGGTGACCGGCCGCGCACGACCCGTCGGTCGTCCGGCGAATTCCAGCGCGATTCCCGGGGGCTGTGACTGCAGTCACGGGCCCATCTCCCGCGGCTTCCGAAACTCACCCCGGAACGCAGCGCGGCGCCCTGGCGGAGTGACCATGGCAGAAGCGTCGACCCGGACCCGGCCTGCCCCGCGAGCAGGCGCCGCGAACCCGCCCGGTTGCCGAGCCCCCGAAAGGCCCGCTCGGCCGGGATCGCGGCTGGATCGCGCAGGCCTTCCGTGTCGACGGACCGCCTGGTCCGAAAACGAAGACGGACCGTGAAGACCGATCGCGAAGACGGACAGCGAAGTGTGACCCCGCAAAGAGACGATGCGAACAGGAGTGTCCAGATGAAGTTCCAGAGTCGATCCTCCGGCCGATCCCGCCGCTCGACCCGCCTCGGGCTGGCCGTCGTCGCCGCTTCGCTCGTCTCGGCCGGTGCCGCCCACGCGCGCACCGAGGTCCTGCGCTGGACCCACGCCCGGCCGAGCGACGTGCAGCGCTGGGAGGCCCATGTCGGTCCTTCGCAGGGCAACTACGATCAAGTCTTCACGCTCTCGAATCCGAGCGTGGATGCCTCGGGCATCCATCAGAGCTCCATCGTCGTCCCCGACGATGCCACCGTGTACATCGCGCTTCGCGCCGTCGGCGCGGGCAACGTCACGAGCCCCTACTCGAACGAACGCTTGCGCGCACCCGCCGGCGGCGGTGGTGGTGGTGGTGGTGGTGGTGGCAGCGAGGATCCGGTCCTGGGCGCCGGGCAGACGATTCCGCCCGCTTCGAATTCCGTCGCCCGTCACGACTTCTCGACGCTTTCCGTCGGAACGGCGGTGAGCGGCTGGGTCGATACGGGATCGAGCTTCTCGCTGAGCCCCGACGATGCGCTCTTCGGCATCGCCGACATCGGCGGCAATCGGATGCTCTCGACGAGCTCCACGGCGAACGACATCCACTCCCATCTCCAGACGCCGCCCTCGAGCTTCGCGGGCTCGACGTTCAGCGGACGCCTCGCCCTGACCTCGGCAGCGGGCTCTGCCGGTGTGACCAGCTACAGCCGGTTCCCGAGCCAGGCGCGCTACTACCGGCTCGGCAGCAGTGCGGGCGGCGCGTTCACGATCGCCGGAGTTCCCGGTCTGACCTGCGCGAATGCGAGCACGGGCGTCGTACCGACGATCAACACCTGGTACGCGTTCAAGCTGATCGTGACCAGTGAAGCGAGCCAGAACCGGATCCAGGCCAAGGTCTGGCGCCAGGGCGATCCCGAACCGGCTGGCCCCCAGGCGGAATGTCTGGATGCCTCGAGCAGCCGCGCCGTCGACGGAACCATCGGTGTCTGGTCTGCCGGCGCGGGGCAGAAATACTGGGACGATCTCGAGGTGACGCGGCTCTCTTCCGGCGGAACGCCGATCGCCCCGCCGATCCTGATCCAGATCATTCCGGTCACGCCCTGAAGGTGCCCGTGAGCGCGGCGGTGGCCTCGGGGCGTCACGCACCGGGCGGTCGCTGCTAGATTGGCCGCGACGGGCTCTCTTGCGAGAGCCGGTCGCGGCCTTCGCTTTTCAGGCATGGGGCGCAAATCGAGCGGGGGAGAAGCATGTCCCGGGATGGCGAGCAGATGAGCGCCTGGACGCGGCGCGGATTCCTCGGGGCGAGCCTCCGCCGTGGGACCGCCCTCGGCGCGGGGATCGCCCTCCCCGGCCTCGGCGTGGAGTCGACCCTGTTCGCCGCGGCGGATCCGAAGATCGCGGGAAGTGGCGGCGCCTCCTCACCCGGGATCCGCCGACGTTCGCGGCTCGGCCAGACCGGCATCGAGATTCCCGACATCAGCTTCGGCACCTTCAGCCTCGAGCACGACGAGCAGCTCGTCCTGCACGCCCTCGATCGCGGCATCACCCATTTCGATACGGCCGAGGGCTACACCGAGGGCCGTGCCGAGAGCGTCCTCGGCCGTGCGCTCCGCGGTCGCCGCCACGAGGTCACGCTGACCTCGAAGTTCTGGGCCCGCCCCGACCACACGGCTGCCCATCAGATGAAGGTGCTCGAGACGAGCCTGCGTCGCCTCGGCACGGACTACGTCGACATCTATCTCAACCATGCCGTCAACGAGCTGGAGCGCCTCGACAGCCCCGAATGGCTCGCATTCGCCGAGCGGGCGAAGCGGGAGGGCAAGATCCGCGCGATCGGGATGTCGGGCCATTCCGGTCGCCTCGTCGAATGCCTCGCTCATGCGCTCGACGAGCGGCTCGTCGACGTCGTGCTCGTCGCCTACAACTTCGCGCAGACGCCCTCCTACAAGGAGCAGGTGAAGCGCTACCTGCAAGATCTCGCCGCCTCCTTCGATTTCGTGACGACCCAGCCCATGCTGCCCGAGATGCTCGCGCGTGCGAAGGCGTCCGGCGTCGGCGTGATGGTCATGAAGACGCTTCAGGGGGCGCGCAAGAACGACATGCGGCCCTTCGAGTCGGCCGGCCGGACCTTCGCCCAGGCGGCATTCCGCTGGGTTCTCTCGGAGCCCGCGGTCGACGGGCTCGTGGTTTCGATGACCAGTCGCGAGATGGTCGACGAGTACGTCGAGGCTTCGGGCTCGGGGCCGCCCGATCTCGCCGACCTCGCGCTGCTCGCCCGCTATGCGTCCCGCCATGCGGGGACGAGCTGCGTCGTCGGCTGCGGCGCCTGCGTTTCCGCCTGCCCTGCGCAGGTCGCGATCCCCGACGTGATGCGCACGCGCATGTACGCCCTCGACTACGGCATCGAGCGCGTCGCGCGCCGCGAATACGCTTCGATCGGCGGGCATGCGGCGGCCTGTCTGGGCTGCAGCGGCGAGCCGTGTGCGACGGCCTGCCCGAGCGGCATCCCGATCGCGCAGTGGAATCGCGAGACCCACCAGCGGCTCGGCTGAGGCCTCGCCCCGCCCGGCGGTGGCGAATCCGTCCGCTCAGGGGGCGAGCACGCCACTCACGATCGTGCCGTGGCCGCGCACGAATCGCCCCTCCACGTGCCGCCGGCCGGCGCTCGCCGGCAGTGAAGCGCGGAATCGACCGCCTTCTTCATCGAGCTCCAGCATCACGTCGTGGAATCCCCAGAAGACGCGGACCCGCGGATAGAACGCCTTGTAGACGGCTTCCTTCGCGCTGAAGACGAGCTTCACGCGCCGCCCGCGACCGGCCTCGTCCGCATCGATGCCGTCGAGCCACTCCCGCTCGGCCGGCGTGCAAACATGGCGTTCGATCCCGTCCTTCACCGGCTCGTCGGGCTCGACGTCGATGCCGACCCCGAAGCAGCTCGCCGCGTCGCAGACCGCGACGACCGCGAACGCGCGGCTATGGGAGATCGAGCCCGCGATTCCTGCCGGCCAGATCGGCACGCGGTCGTCGTCACGGAGGATCGGTCCCGGGCCGATTCCGCGATCCGCGATCAGGCGCCGCGCGAGGCGGCGACCGGTCGAAAACTCCCGCCGCCGCGACTCGACGGCCCGTGCGACGAGCGCCGCCTCCTCCGGCGGGAGCTCGCCCATCGCATCTTCGACCGGTGCGATCGCGCGCGCGACCGCCGCGTCGAAGAGCGGCGACAGAAACGAATCGGGGAGATCGATCGCGACCCGCACGAATCAGATCGCCTCCGCCGCCTGCTCAACGGGCCAGACGTCCTTCAGCGCAGACTCGATCGCCCGATCCATCGGCAGGAGCTTCAGCCGCGCGGCGTCGACGTCGTCGCCCTCGATCGGTGTGTCGAGACGAACGAGCGCGCCATCCCCGCGCCCGGCACGGAGCCGGGCCCAGAAATGGGTCCAGCGCAGCGCCGCCGTGGATTGGATGCCGGTCTCGAGCGCGGTGCGGTACCAGAAATGCACGAGGCGGCGATCCCCGTCCTTCTCGACGACGAACTCGCGGGCGGCGAGGCCCTCGGCTCCCGCGATCGCGACGGAATCGCGCGCGAGGATCGCCCAGCCCTGCGCCGGGTAGCACATCTCGGGCGTGTGCTCGGGCGTACCGCCCCGCGTCGTCCCGTAGTAGCCGACGTAGACGTAGACGACATAACCCTGCGGATGGACATAGGCGCGCTGGACGTTCAGATCCGCGCGGAGCATGTCGGCGACGTCCTGCTCGATCGGAATGTCGATCGCGCGCCAATCGGCGACTTCCGGCGGCAGCTCGCGCAGGCTCGCGACGTCGCTGGCCGGGCCGGGGCGCTGTGTCAGCCACCACGCGGCGACGCCCGTCAGCAGCAGGACGACCAGGAGCACGCCGGCCTCGATCCGCTGGCTCATGTCAGCCGCCTCCGTCGATCGGGCCGCGCGGGCCGGTACCGTCGGCGGGACGGTACCGCCATCCGAGCCCGATTCCCGCTGCCCACGTCGCGATCCAGGGAAGATGATCGAGGATCGACCGCGCTCGGAGCGCCGCATCCGCCGATCCACCCGCGAGCGCAGCGGCCGCCCAGGTCAAGGCCAGGAGCTGGACCGCGAGCGCCGCGCCGACGCCGAGCAGCACGAGGAGGCCCCATCGCAGCGGCTCGCGGATCGACGCGCGCAGCCCGGCGAATCCGACGAGCCCCACGAAGAGCACGAGCAATCCGAGTCCGCCGTCCGGATCGGACAGGCGGAGGGTCGCCCCTCTCGCCGTGAGAAGCCCCCGCCCCGCCTCGACCTCGAACCCGAATGGGCTCGCGATGCCCGCGGCCACCGCCGCAAGAGCGCTCTCGAGCTTCGGACTGAAGAGCGCCATGACCGCATGGGGCAGCGGAAGCAGGAATCCGAGCAGAAGCGCCGCGGGCAGCGAGGATCCGCCCGTCGAACGGCTGAGCCCGATCGCTGCGACGACGAATCCGAGCCGGCCCGCCCGCGCCACCCCCCCGCCGATCGCGGCCAGCTCGATGCCGATCCCGAGCAACACCAGCAGCCAGCCGCTCCGCGCGCGGGTCGCGGGGGAGGCGCTGCGGGCGGCGATCCAGGCGAGCAGGGGAAACACGAGCGTTCCGCGTGTCCACGGCTGGGCTTCGAAGCCCGCGAGGCTCGTGCGGAGCGCCGGCGCGAAGGCGAAGACGAGGCCGATCCACAGCGCGACCCGGAGCCCCGTTCCGACGGGCGTCTCGGCCGACGCGCGAACGGCGGCGGGGGGACGCTCGGGTCGGAGCGACCCTTCGGCAGCGCGGGGCGTCATCGCGTCGCGCTCGCCTAGCGAATCCGCGCGATCGATCCGAGCACGGGCAGCTGATAGCGCTGCTCGACTTCCGTATCGCTCACGATCACCGCATCGACCAGCTCGAGCAGCACGCCGATGCCGGCCGCCATCAGGAGGCTGCCGATGATGCCGACGACGATGTACTTGATCGGCGAGTTGTCGGGATGACCCGGCGGCACCGCCTTGTCGAGGATGGTCGCCCGCTCGCCCTGCTGGGCCGATTCGACGGCCTCGGCGAGCTCGGCCTGGCTGACCTTGCGCAGGAACTCGCGATGGCTCTCGCGCAGGATCTCCGCGCGCTGCTCGAGGGCCGCGAGCTCTTCCTGGCGCTTGGGCGTCGAGGCCACGCGCCGGTCGAGGTCCTCGAATTCCGCGACCGTCGCGGCGAGCTGTCGGCGCAGCTCGCCGATCGTCGAGGCCGGCGACCCGGGCGCGGCGGCGGGCGCCGGAGACGCAGCGACCTCCTTCTCGAGGGCGGCCATCTGCCGCTCGGCGGCGACGACGCTCGGATGCTCGGGGGTGTAGATCGCGGAGAGCTCTTGATAGCGCGCGCGCAGGTTCTTGAGGCGCTCCTGCGGGCTCTGCTCGTCGGGGGCCGTCGTCGCGATCGTCGTCAACCGGGTCTCGGCCTCGGCGATCTGCAGGGCGAGGGATTGGCGCTGCATCTGGAGCCGGTCGAGCCGGGAGATGTTCGTCTGCAGCTCGCCCGGGAGCTCGCCCCGGAACTGCTGCTTGAAGGTCGTGATCGCGCTCTCCTGCTTCGCCAGATCTTCTTCGACCTGGGCGAGCTCGCGGCGCAGGAACTCGGTCGTGAGGCGCGCCTGGCGGCTGCGCATCTTGAGATGGGTGTCGATGAAGCTGCCGGCGATGTCGTTCGCGACGATGGCGGCGTTCTGCGGCGAGTCGAGGTAGACGCTGATCGCGTAGACCACCGCGGCGCTCCCCGGTCGTACGGCACCGTGGGTCGTATCGGGCCGGATCTCGGTCGCCCGCCGGAGCTGGGCGATCTTGTCCTCCATGGAGATGGGATCGGCGTCTTCTTTGTCGGGATAGAGACCGTGCTTCTCGATCAGCGCCGCGAGATTCTGGCGCGACATGATCTCGCCGAGAATCGCGCTCACCTTCTCGAGCTGATCGCTCTCGACGGTCGGACGGAAGAACTCTTCCGAGATGCGCTGGCTCGTGACGAGCACCGTGGCCGTCGACAGATAGGCGAGCTCGAGGGTCCGGGCGAACAGGCCCGTCGCCGTGAGCCCGATCGCGAGGGCCGCGACCATCCATTTCCAGCGGCGCTGGGCGAGACCCATGGGATCACGCAGGAACCCGGGCAGGGTCGGCGAGCCGCCCTCGCCCGTCGAATCCGACGCGGCGCTCATCGCTTCTCTCCCCTCTTTTCCTGCACCATGCGGGACATGCCGGGCTCGCCCTGGACCTCGGCCCCTTCCTCGTCCTCTTCCAGCTCGTCGAGGTTGCGACCGTAGTAGCCGTAGGCGTCACGGTCCCGGCGTTCCATCGCGTCGTTGAGGAAGACCCCGAGCAGCTGGCTGCGGGGCATCAGGTCGAGCAGCTCCTGGAACGCCGAATGTCGCGTGTAGCGCGAGCGGACCACCGCCAGACAGCCGCCGAAGAGCGGCGCGAGCAGCGGCGTATCCGGAACCGGGAGCACCGGCGGCCCGTCCGCGATCACGTAGTCGTACCGTTCGACCAGCTCCTCGAGCACCCGCTCCGCGGCCCAGCCGAGCAGCTCGTGGGCCTGACGCGTCGGCCGCAGCACGGGATAGAGATCGAGTGAAGCGACGTCGGTCGAGAGACAGGCCGCCTCGAGCTCGCAGCTGCCCGCCATCACGTCTTCGATGCCGGGGCCCTTCCGAACGCCCATCACCGCCGCGACGCTCGCGCTGCGCAGGTCGAGATCGACGAAAGCGACGCGCCGATCCGACGCGATCATCGCGAGGGCCAGGGCGAGATTGGTGGAGACGGTCGTCTTGCCCTCGCCCTTCAAGGCCGAGGTGACGAGCAGCGAGGGGACGCGGCTGGCATCCAGCGCGGCGCGGATGCGGACGGCGAGATGGGGAAAGCGAACGGCGCTGCTGCTCTCGGGATCGACGATCACGGCGCGGGCCCGCCAATGCTCGTCCTTCTCCCGCGAGAGCTCGATCGTGCGCCGGATCGAGGGCCCGCGCGGTGCGCTGGGGGCGGCAGCGACGTGGGCGATCGAGGCCGGCTCCGCACTGGGACTCGCCTGCGGCGCCTTCGCCCGGACGCTCTCGAGAGAGAGCTCGCGCGCGGCGGCGGGCGGCCGGGGTGACTCGCCGGGCATCCATTCCCGGGCCACGGCGGACCGGTCCCGGGACCGGGGCTGGCTGGCCCGGGACGCCGCCTCGGCGGCGTCGGCCTCTTCGTCGGCCTGCCGCTTCGCCTCCCGGGCGCGCTCCAGGGCTTCTGCGATCTCGCCCATCTCGACTCCGACTCCTTCGCCCGGTCCGACACCGTCTCGGCCGGATCGATGTGCGACAACAGTCCCGCGCGCCCATCCCCCCGATGTGCGCGCAGACGAGGGCACTCGGGGCGAGCTTAGCCCCGATCCCCGCCAACCTGTGGGTCGCCGGGAGAGCGCGAGCGGTGACGTTCCCCGTTTCTCCGCGTACGGGATGCCGCCGCCCTGCTTCAGGCCTGCCGTCCCCGGGCGAGGTCGTGCTGGAAGAAATCGATCGTGCGGCGAAGGCCCTCTTCGAGCGTCACCGTCGGCTCCCAGTCGAGCAGGCGCCGGGCCAGCTCGATGTCGGGACGGCGCTGGATCGGATCGTCGGTGGGCAGGGGCCGGTATTCGATCGGCGAGTGCGAGCCGGTCTGGGCCAGGATCGCCTCCGCGAGCTCGCGCATCGAGAACTCCTGGGGGCGCCCCAGATTGACGGGTCCCGTCACCTCGTCCGGCGTATCCATCAGGCGGATCAGCCCCTCGACCATGTCGTCGACGTAACAGAACGATCGGGTCTGGCGGCCGCTGCCGAACAGCGTGATCGGAGCGCCGGCGAGGGCCTGATGGATGAAGGTCGAGACCACCCGTCCGTCGTCCGGCCGCATGCGCGGACCGTAGGTATTGAAGATCCGTGCGACCTTGATCACGACGCCGTACTGGCGATGATGGTCGAAGAAGAGCGTCTCGGCGCAGCGCTTGCCCTCGTCGTAGCAGGCGCGGGGTCCGATCGGATTGACGCGGCCCCAGTAGCTCTCGGGCTGGGGATGGACCTCGGGATCCCCGTAGACCTCGCTCGTCGAAGCCTGCAGGATCTTCGCCCGACAGCGCAGGGCCAGATCGAGCACGTTGATCGCCCCATGGACGTTCGTCTTCGTCGTCTGCACGGGATCGAACTGGTAGTGGATCGGCGAGGCCGGGCACGCGAGGTTGTAGATCTCGTCGACCTCGAGCGACATCGGAAAGGTCACGTCGTGCCGGATCGTCTCGAAATGGGGATCCGGGAGGAGCTCGGCGACGTTCTCCCGCGAGCCCGTGAAGTAGTTGTCGAGGCAGAGCACCGAGTCGCCGAGCTCGAGCAGGCGTTGGCAGAGATGGGAGCCGATGAAGCCCGCGCCCCCGGTCACGAGCACGCGCTTGCGCGGCCCCCCACGGCGATGTCTCGGCTGCCCTCTCATCGCGCCGCGACCGGCCTGCGGACGCAGGGCGAGAACCCGGCCTCGCTCCCGAAGATCGAAGGTCCGCCCCTGACGATTTCGGAGACGATTTCGGAGTGGGCGTTCAACGGGGGTCCTGCACGTGCGCGATCGAACGGATTGCCGGAAGATACTCGCGCTCCCCCCGGAGCACGAACGGTCTCGTCGGCTTCGGCGCCGGCTTGGGCGTCAGTGATGCCGGCGCCGGGTCGCTCGTCCGGGCGCAGAACGCTGCGTGGACCGGGGCCGAAAGTCCCGCGGACGAGACGCCTTTTGGCCTTCGGCCGGCTGCGGAGCCGTCCGAAGGAGCCTCTGGAACGGAAAACGGAGCCCCGCCCGGGACGCCATCGATGAAGCTGCTCGCCGTCATCTTGAACTACAAGACCCCCGACATGACGCTCGAGGCGCTCGCCGCCTTGATGCGCGAGCTCGAGGCGTTTCCGGATGCCCGCGTCGCGATCGTCGACAACGATTCCCAGGACGGCTCGCTCGAGAAGATCCGGGCCGGGGTGCGCGCGGGCGGTTTCGAGGACCGCGTCGAGGTGATGCCGTCCGACTACAACGGAGGCTTCGCCTACGGCAACAACTTCGCGATCGAGCGGGCGATGCGTGGGGCCGATCTCCCGGACTACGTCTACCTGCTCAACTCCGATGCTTTTCCCGACCCGGGCTGCGTCGAGGCGCTCGTTCAATATCTCGACGGCCATCCCGAAGCCGGCATCGCCGGGAGCTACGTCCACGGCCCCGAGCCGGTGCCCCACAAGACGGCCTTCCGATTTCCCAGCATCGCGGGCGAGCTCGAGACGGCGCTCGGGATCGGGGTCGTCTCGAAGCTGCTCGAGGCGTGGATCGTGGCTCCGCCCCTCCCGACCCGGACCTGCGAGGTCGATTGGCTCGCCGGCGCGAGCATGCTGATCCGGCGGGCGGTGATCGAAGAGATCGGATTGATGGACGACGCCTACTTCCTCTACTACGAGGAGACCGACTACTGCCTGCGCGCGCAACGGGCGGGCTGGCGGATCGGGTACGTCGTCGAGAGCTCGGTGACCCACATCGGCTCCGTCTCGACGGGCTTCAAGGATCACTCGCGGCCGACGCCCCGATTCTGGTTCGCCTCCCGCCGCCATTATTTCCTGAAGAACCACGGTCGCCTCGCGCTCTGGGCCGCGAATCTGGTCTACTTCCTGGGCGGGCTCGTCTGCCGCATCCGGCTCGGCCTGCTCGGGCGTCCGACGAAGGATCCGCGGCGTCATCTGCGCGATTTCGCCGCGTTCAACTTCCGCCTGCGCACGCCTTCGGACGGGCGGCCGCCGCGGAAGCCGCCCCTCGTCCGCGCCGACGCCTGAGCGCTCTCAGCCCTGCTCCGCCGAGCGGGCTGCAGCGCCCGAACCGGCGCCGCGCGCGCGCGCTTCGGCTTCCGTGAGACAGGCCCGCAGGCGGGCCGCCATCACCCGCACGTTCGGCTCCAGCACCATGCTGTCGTGGTCGCCCGGCATCTCGTGCACCTCGATCGAATCGACCCAGGCGCCGAAGCCGTTGTCCTCCCAGACCCACTCCTTCGCCGAATCGAGCACGCGCCCGGGCCCGAGCACGTAGGCGCGATCGAGCTTCGGCCGGAAGAGCACCATCGGCCCGGGGAAATGCCGCATCGCATAACGCGGGAGCGCGCGGCGGAAGGCCTGCTCGATCGCCTCGTTGTGGAACTGGTCTTCGGCGCGGACGGGCTCGCGCTGGCCGAGCCGGAGCTGGATCTGCTCCATCTGCCATTTCGCGCGATTGCGAGCCCAATCGAGCAGATAGCCCGGCCCGCGCTGGCGGACCCGCTGCCACTGGATCTTCGCGCGATCGACCTTCGAGAGCCGCGGCGTCTGGGGCAGCCGGGAATCGAGCATCAGGAGAAGCCCGATCTCCTCGCCCGCGGCCCGCAGCTGATGCGCGATCTCGAAGGCCGTGAGGCCGCCGCCGGAGAAGCCGCCGATCGAATAAGGGCCGTGCGGCTGGACGGAGCGGATCTCTTCGATGTAGGCCGCCGCCATCTCCTCGAAGGTCTCGTGCGGCGGCTCGTCGCCGTAGAGGCCACGCGCCTGCAATCCGTAGAAGGGCCGATCGGCGCCGACCAGCGTCGCGAGATGCCGCAGATTCAGGACGTTGCCGAACATGCCCGCCACGAGGAAGAACGGCGGCGCCTGGCCACCCTGACCGCGGTTGGGATCCATCGCGACGAGGTACTTGAAGCGGGTCCGGCGCTCGCCTCGCGCCGCCCCGGACTCCGCAGCAGGGCTCGCACCTTCCTTCGCCGTGCCGTCGGTGCCGGCGCCCGAATCGCCCATCGCCTCGCGAATCAGCGCCGCGCAGCCCTCGATCGTCGGTGCCTCGAAGAGCACCGAGATCGGGAAGTCCGCCTTGTAGGTCTTCTTGATCATCGTGAAGAGGCGCACCGCGATCAGCGAATGGCCCCCGAGATCGAAGAAGTTGTCGCGCACACCGAGGCCCGCGACACCGAGCAGCTCTTCCCAGATCCCGACGAGGGTTCGCTCGACGTCGTCGGAAGGCTCCTTGTATTCGCTGTCGAGATCGGGCCGTCCGAATTTCGTGCTCGAGGACTTCGCAGCCGCCGTCGTCGCACGCTCCGCCTGACGGATCAGGCCCGCGAGATCGAGCGAGCTGACGGCGACCTGGGAGGCCTCTTCCAGGCCGAGCACGCGCATCAACGCGTCGGCCCCCTCGTGGGCGCGGATGCCCCGCTCGTAGTTCCGCCGCAGCTGCCGCTCCGCCGGCGAGAGCTCGCGATCGCCCCGCCCGCCGAGTGCGGCCTCGAACTCGACGTCCGCGCGCACCGGTGCCGCTTCCCGCGTGAAATCGGGTGCCGTCGCGAGACGCTTGATCGTGTACTCCTCGATCTCGAGCAGAACCTGCCCGTCGGCGTCGCAGATCGTGACGTCGAAGACCGCGAAATCCGACGATGCCCGGTTCTCGCCGCGATTGCGGACCCAGCTGTAGATCCGCGCCGGGAGGGGGCCGAACACGGCCATGCGTCCGTAGGAGACGGGGATCCAGAGGCCGAGCGCGGGCGAGTAGCCGTCGATCAGCTCCATCGCATAACCCGTCGCGTAGTCGAGCAGGCCCGGATGCAGCCCGATCCGGTCGAGATCCGAGCGGTAGGCGGCGGGGAGCTCGAGCTGGGCCAGCGCCTCGCCCTCCCCCTGCAGCACCTGCCGCAGCACGCGCCAGCGCGGACCGAACGCGACGTGGTCCTCCTGGCCCGAGCGATGCCCGTTCGGGTTCACGGTGCTGCGAGTACGCTGACAGCGCCCGTCGATCGCGGCGAGGTCGAGCGGCTCGGGCCGTTGCAGATGCCCGAGCTCGAGGCTCGCCTGCACGTTCAGCTCCCAGCCGGCACGGCCTTCCACCCGACAGCCGGTGCGGACCTCGAAACGATAGCCGCCGCGATCGGTGCCCAGCAGACGCACCCGGACGTCGCGCTGCTCGCCGTCCGGAACGAAGACCGGCCGGATGAAGTAGAGATCACGAATCTCGAACGGCCCCGTCTCGCCGTATTCGGCCAGCGCGGTCCGCGCGAGCTCGGGATAGGCCGTGCCGGGCAGCAGCGCCTGTCCCGCCTTCGTCCGATGCTCGTCGAGGACCCAGTCGGCCAGCGGCGAATAGGTCTTCGCGAAGGCCGTCCGGCCGTGCTCGTCGCGAATGCGCTGATCGAAGAACGGATGCTGCATCGGGCCGGTCGGGAGGCTCGCTTCCTTGGCCGACGGCGCCGGGCGGTCGCCGAAGCTCTCGGCGGCCATCCCGACCTCGTTCCAGATGCCCCAGTTGACGGAAATCGTCCGAACCGGCCCGCGCGCACGGCTCCAGGCGTAGGCGTCGAGGAACGCGTTGGCCGCGGCATAATCCACCTGGCCGGCCGGCGCGGCGATGGCGCTCGTCGACGAGAAGAGCACGAAGAGCTCGCAGCCGAGAGTCTCGAGCAGGCCGTCGAGGACGAGCGTTCCGTAGACCTTCGGCCCGAAGACTTCTTCGATCTCCGAGTCGAGCTTCAGCTGGATCAGCTCGTCCTTCACGACGCCGGCGATGTGGAAGACGCCGTCGATCTTGCCCAGCCGGGCGCGCAGGTCGAGGGCGATCGCGCGCATCTGCTCGTGGTTCGTCACGTCGGCGGCGACGACCTCGACCTGAGCACCGGCCGCCTCGAGGGCGCGGATGCGCTGGATCCGGCGTCCCGTCGGATCTTCGCCTCCTCGCGAGGCCAGCCAGGCATCCCATTCTTCGCGCGGCGGCAGGCCGGAGCGGCCCAGCAGCACCAGCCGCGGGCGCAGGTCCTGGGTCAACCGATCCGCGAGATTCAGCGCGAGCCCGCCGAGGCCGCCGGTGAGGAGATAGGTTCCGCCCGGGCGAAGGCCCGTGGCGGTCGGCGCCGAGGCCGCGGCGAGCGGCTCCTCTTCGAAGCGCCGGAGGAAGCGCCGATCCCCGCGGTGGACGACGACTTCGTTCGCCGGCCGGCCTTCGAGCTCCCGCTGCAGGTTCTCGGCGATGCGATCGAGGGCGGTGCTGCGGGCGGTGCGGCTGCCGGGCTCGAAGAGCGACTTCGCGACGGCCGCGAGCCCTTCGCGTCGGGGCGGCAATGCGATGTCGACGCTCTTGCAGACGAGGTCCGGGAACTCCCGCGGAATCACTTTCACGGGACCGAGCACCGTCGCCTTCTCCGGATGTACGACGGGATCGCCCTCGCCGACGGTCTGCATGCCATTCGAGACGACCGTGATCTGGACCGGGCGGGGCAGGCTCTCCTCGCCGAGGGTCTGGGCCAGGAAGTAGAGGCTGTAGAACCCGTCCTGGATGTTCTGATGGAAGAAGCTCGAGCCGGGCCGGAAGCGCTCGGCATCCGTCGTCAGCCAGAGATGAACGATCTGCGTCGGCGTCTGGCCATGGGCGACGAGGTCCTTGATCAGCGCGTCGTAGCCCGCGCGGCCGAGCTCGGGAGCGAGCGTGTACTCCTCGGCGGAACGCTTGTGGAACGCGTCGCCCTCGAAGACGCAGACGACCTTCTCGCCGCGGGCGACGAGACGATCGCGAAGTCGTCGACCGACCCCCGCCTCGTCCATGAAGAGCAGCCAGCTCTCGTCCGATCGGCCCGCCGAGCGCTCGAACGACGCGCTCAGCCAGACCGGCCGGCGCCCCCATTCTTCGACGTTCTCGATCCGCTCGAGGCTCGTGTCGTCGCCGGAGAGCGCGGCGAGCGGTGTCGGCTCGATGAAATAGGCTTGATGGTTCCAGGCGTAGGTCGGCAGCGGGATGCGCCGGCGCTGCTCGCCCGCGCGCAGACGGGAGAGATCCACGTCGAAGCCGGAGGCCCAGACGCGGCCGAGCGCGGCGAGGAAGTAGGCGGAGTCGGGGGTCTTGTCCTCGCGGTGGCGCAGCGAGGGGAGGATGTTCGCACCCTGGCGGGCGGCCGGGGACTGCCGGGCGAAGGAGCAGAGCGATTGCCCCGGACCGACCTCGATCAGCAGGCGCCCCGGGACCTCGAGGATCTTGGCGATGCCCTCGGCGAAGCGAACCGTATGGCGCAGATGGGAGACCCAGTACTCGGCGCTGGTCGCTTCTTCGTCGCGGATCGGCTGGCCGGTGCGATTGGAGATGAACGGGATCTTCGGCCGCTCGAGCTTGAGCGTGGAAAGGAACGCGCGGAACTCGTCCAGGATCGGATCGAAGAGGCGCGAATGGCCGGCCCGCGAGAGCGGCAGACGGCGGAATTCCACCTCGCGATCGGCGAGGCGCTTTTCGAGGGCCTCGATCGCCGAGGGCGATCCCGCGGCGACGCACAGCTCCGGGGCATTCACCAGCGCGAGATCGCACTCTCCTTCGAGCAGCGGCTCGAGGGCCGCCGCCGAGAGGTTGACGCTCGTCATCGCGCCTTCCTGGGCGCTCTGCGTCAGCTTGCCGCGCAGGATCAGCAGGTCGAGGGCGTCCTCGAATCGCAGGACGCCCGCGATGCAGGCCGCGGTGTTCTCGCCGAGGCTATGCCCGATCATCAGATCGGGCTTGATGCCCCAGGACATCCAGAGCTGGGCGAGCGCGTATTCGACGAGGAAGATGATCGGGAGCTGGACGCTCGTCTGCTTCATCGCCTCGTCGGCCGCGGCGAGGGCCGCCGCGGCGTCGGGTCCCGCGAGGTCCGGCAGCAGGATCGAGCGGAAGGCCCGCCCCGTCTTCTTCTCGAGCAGCGCGAGACCGCGGTCGAGGTGCTGGCGGAAGACGGGCTCGCTGGCATGCAGCTCGACCGCCATGCCCGGATAGTGGCTGGCCGCACCGGAGAACATGAAGACGATGGAGGGATTCGCGTCGGGAACGCTGTGGCTGAAGATCCGCAGGGGATCGGCGCTCTCGAGCAGCTCCGCCGCCTCCGCGGCATCGCGAGCGACGAGCACGCGGCGGCGATCCATCTCGGCGCGGCCGACCTCGAGCGTATAGGCGACGTCGGCGAGATCGATCTCGGGATGGGCACGCAGATGGGCGGCCAGCGCGCGGGCGTTGCCGTCGAGGGATTTGTTGTTGCGCGCCGAGAGGCGCAGCAATTGATGCGAGCGGCGGGAAGGCTTCGAAGCCGGCCGCTCCGGCGGCTCCTCCAGCACGACGTGGGCGTTCGTCCCGCCGACGCCGAGCGAGTTCACCGCGGCCCGCCGCGGCCCGTGCGCATCGGCCCAGTCGTGCAGCCGATCGTTGACGACGAAGGGCGTCCGCTCGAAGCCGATCTCGGGATTCGGCTTCTCGTAGCCGAGCGACGGCGGGATCTGTCGATTCTGGAGCGCGAGCGACGCCTTGATCAGGCTCGCGACGCCGGCGGCGGTATCGAGATGGCCGATGTTGGTCTTGACCGAGCCGATCCGGCAGAAGCCGTTCGCCTGGGTCGAGCGCCGGAACGCCTGGGTCAGGGCGGAGATCTCGATCGGATCGCCCATGTAGGTCCCGGTGCCGTGGCATTCGACGTACCCGATCGTCGCGGGATCGACGCCCGCGACGGAGTAGGCCTCGGCCATCGCGGCCGCCTGTCCGTCGACGCTCGGTGCCAGGTAGCCGACCTTCTGGCCGCCATCGTTGTTGATCGCCGAGCCCTTGATCACGGCGTAGATGGGATCGCCGTCTTCGAGCGCATCCTCGAGCCGGCGGAGCGCGACGACGCCGGCGCCGCTCGAGAGCACGGTGCCCTGGGCGCGGTGATCGAAGGCATGGCAATGGCCGTCGGGCGAGAGGACTTCGCCTTCGGCGTAGAGATAGCCGCGGTTCGGCGGGAACAGGATCGTCGAGCCGCCGGCGAGTGCGAGATCGCACTCACCCGAGAGCAGGCTCTGGCAGGCGAGATGGGTCGCGACCAGCGAGGTCGAGCAGGCCGTCTGGACGTTCACCGCCGGCCCGCGCAGATCGAGCACGTAGGCGACGCGCGTCGAGAGGAAGTCCTTGTCGTTGCCCGTGTGCCGGAGCAGGAAGAGACCGACCGAATCGACGAGCTCGCGATTCGTGCAGACGTTGAAATAGAAATAGCTGCCCATGCCGCAGCCGGCGAACACGCCGATCTGGCCGTCGAACTTCTCCGGCACGTGGCCCGCCGACTCGAGGGCCTCCCAGCAGAGCTCGGTGAAATGGCGGTGCTGGGGATCGAGGATCGCCGACTCCTTCGGGCTGAAGCCGAAGAACTCGCCGTCGAACATCTTGAGATTCGCGAGCGGACCGTGGGCCGGGACGTAGGCGGGGTTGCGGATCTGCTCGGGCGATTCGCCGGCCTCGAGCAGCGCCTTCTCGTCGAGGCGCTCGATCGACTCGCGGCCGTCCCGCAGATTCGCCCAGTATTCCTCGGGCGTCTGGGCGCCCGGCACGCGAAGTGCCAGGCCGACGATCGCGATGTCGTTGTCCCTCGAATCCGACTCGGCCATCGATGCGTGTTCTCCCCTGCTCTGCGCGTCCGCGCCCGGGTCTGCTGCGCGTCCTGCGCGCGCGGGCCCCGCGCAGCGATCGTGCCCGCCGCGCTCCCCGATTATTTCCCGCGACCCCGGCGTCGGCGGTTCATCGCCTCGCGGCGCCGCTCGCCGCGCGCCTGGCTGCGTTCGACGCCCTCGCCGCCGTCGTCGTCCGAGAGCAGATGGCCGGCGAGACCGCGAATCGTCGGGAACCGGTACAGGTCGGTCAAGCTGAGAGGCTTCGGACAGAGATCGCGGAGCTTGCGATGGGCCTGGACGACCAGCAGCGAATGGCCCCCGAGATCGAAGAAGTTGTCGTCGGTCCCGACCTGCTCGAGGTAGAGCACCTCCCGCCAGACTCCGGCGATCGTCTGCTCGAGCTCGCCCTCGGGCGCCGTGAAGCTTTCGGAGGAGACGGCCCGGATCTCGTTCGGCGCGGGCAATGCCTTGCGATCGATCTTGCCGTTCGGCGTCTGCGGATAGTGGTCCAGGAAGACGAACGCCGAGGGCACCATGAACTCCGGCAGGCTCTCGCCGAGGTCGCTGCGCAGCGTCGCGTCGGCGATCGGGCCGCTCGTCCCGATCAGGTAGGCGACGAGGCGGAGGTCTCCGGGGGTGTCCTCCCGAGCGATCACGACGGCTTCGCGAATTCCGGGCATCGCCGCGAGGCGCGACTCGATCTCACCGAGCTCGATGCGATAACCGCGGATCTTGACCTGGTGATCCATGCGCCCGAGGAAGTCGATCGTGCCGTCGGGCTGCCAGCGCGCGAGGTCGCCGGTGCGGTAGAGCCGGGCGCCGGGCTGGAACGGATCCGGAATGAACCGCTCGGCCGTCAGCTCCGGGCGCTCGTGATAGCCGCGCACGACGCCGTCGCCGCCGATCAGGAGCTCCCCGGGCACGCCGACGGGGAGCGGCTCTTCGCCGTTGCCGAGGATGTAGAGCCGGGTATTCGCGATCGGTCGACCGATCGAGATGGTGGTCGCCCCGGGCGGGACCTCGCTCGTGGTCGACCAGATCGTCGTCTCGGTCGGGCCGTACATGTTGGTCACGTTGCGCACGCCGGCGGCCTCGAGCTCCGCCGCGAGCGAAGGCGGGAACGCCTCACCGCCGATCATCCAGTTTTCGATGCGGGAGAGCACGCCGCGGGTATCGGGATCCGTGAGCAGCATGCGCGCGTGGGAGGGCGTGCACTGCAGGTGGGTGATCCCGTGGGCGAGGATCTGCGCCGGGAGCGAATGATCGGCGTCGGCGCCGGCGGGAGACGCCGCGGCGTCCACCCCGGCCGCCGCAGGCGGACGTTCGTTCGCTGCGCGCCGGACCTCGTCGAGCAGCGGCAGTGCCGAGAGCACCTGCGCGTTCGGCACGCCGAAATCGATCAGGCTGGCGATCTCGTCGATGTCGGCGGCCTTGCAGCGATCGATCATGTCGAGGCAGGTCTCGGGGGTGCCGAAGAGACCGCTCGTTTCGAAATAACGCTCGAAGGCGAACTCGAGGATCGCATCGGTCTCGTCCTCGGTCAGGCTCCCGAGGTCGACGTCCTCGGGCTTCGAATCCGGGCCGCCCGGGCGATTGAACGCCGGGAACGACCACGCGAAGCCGACGACCAGCGCCATCGCGCTCGCGAGGTAGTCCTTCATCGGCTGACGCACGACCTCGCGGACCTCGTCGAGATCCTCGCCGACGTAGGTGTGCAGCATGCAGGTCACGACGCCCGTCGCCGGGTCGTAGCCCGCCTCACGCCGGGCCTCGCGGTAGACCTTGACCTTCTCGGCCAGCTCTTCGAGGGTCTGGCCGAGCAGATGTGTCAGGACGTTGAAACCGCCGGCCCCGGCCGCGCGGAAGGTGTCGGGGTTGCCCGCCGTCGTCATCCAGGACGGCAGCTCGGCCTGGACCGGCCGCGGCAGCGTCGTCGTCGCCACCATCGTTCCGTGCGGATTCGGGAACTCGACGGCCTCGCCACGCCACAGCTTCTTCACGATCTGCGCGTTCTCGAACATCTCGTTCTTCGCACGCGCGAAGGCGTGGGGGCGGATCACGAAATCGTTGGGCTGCCAGCCCGAAGCGAAGGAGATGCCGACGCGCCCGCCGGAGAGGTTGTCGACGACCGCCCACTCCTCCGCGACGCGGATCGGATTGTGCAGCGGGAGCACGCAGCTGCTCGCCCGGATCTCGATCCGGGACGTGACCGCCGCGATCGCGGCGCTCGTGACCGAGGGATTCGGGAACGGACCGCCGAAGGCGCCGAAATGACGCTCGGGTGTGTGGACCGAGCGGAATCCGTTTCGATCTCCGAACTTCGCGGCCTCGAGCATCAGCTCGTATTTGCGCGGGCCCGGTCCGGCATCGCTGCCCCAGAGCGCGAGCCCGAAATCCATCGGGCGCCAGGGGCCGTCGTACGCGCGGGCTGCACCTTTGCGCGCCTCGGCCTTCTGTGTGTCGGCGTAGACGACGAGCTTGAATCCGCGCGTCAGCGTCCAGAGCAGCTCGAGCACCGAGATGTCGAAGGAAAGACTCGTCACCGCCAGCCAGGCCGAGCCCGGCGCGTGCGGGATCCGCTCGTCCATGCCGACGAAGAAATTCACGACGTTGCGATGCTCGACCATCACGCCCTTGGGCTTGCCGGTCGAACCCGAGGTGTAGATGACGTAGGCGAGATGCTCGGGCGTGACGCCGGTTCCGCCGGGAGGCCCCTGCGCGGCGAGATCGGCATCGACGTCCTCGACCAGCAGGATCTCCGCTCGGCACTCCGGCAGATCTTGCTGACGCGTGCGGCTCGAGAGGACGATGCGCGCATGCGAATCTTCGATCATGTAGGCGATGCGATCCGCGGGATAGTTCGGATCGAGCGGGACGTAGGCGCCGCCCGCCTTCAGGACGGCGAGCACCGCGACCACCATCTCGATCGAGCGATCGAGATAGATGCCGACCAGACGGTCGGGCCCGATCCCGTGCGCGACCAGTCGATGGGCCAGGGCGTCTGCGCGCGCAGCGAGCTCGCGGTAGCGCAGCGACGCCCCCTCGAAGACGACCGCCACTTCGTCCGGGTGGCGGGCGACCGTCTCGTCGAAGAGGGTGTGGATGCAGCGGTCCCGCGGTCCATCGACGGCCGTATCGTTCCAATCGCGCAGCATGCGCGAGCGCTGCGGCTCGCCGACCAGCGGAATCGTGGCCACCCGGCGACCGGGTTCGGCGAAGCCGGCGAGGAAGATCCGGAACGCGTCCGCGAGCTGCCCGATGGCGCCGGCGTCGAGTGTCCGCGGATCGTGGTAGAGGCGCGCCTGCTCGCCGCCGGGCGTGATCGCGAGCAGGAGGTCGGTGCCCGGCGGCAGCGCCGCTTCACCCAGCTCGGATCGGATTTCGATGGCGACGGTCGAGAGGCCACCGGCGAGCAGGATCGGGTTGCGGGCGAGCTGCGGATGGCGCGCCACGACGTCTTCGAAGAACGAGAAGCGATCCCGGACGCGAGCGAGGCTCTTGCCGACGGCCGCGGCGACGTCGGCGACGCTGCCGGAGAGATCGAGGTCGAGGGCGAGCGGTACACGCGTCGCGACGAGGCCGGAGAGCGCGCCGACGGCCGCGTCCAGCGCGGGCTCCGAATAACCGACGTCGAAGCGGGAGCGCCCGCAGAGGCGGGCCACGCAGGCGGCGAAGCCCGCGATCCAGAGATCGACCTGCAGGGCGAGCGGACCGGGCGCGGGGATCTCGATGCCCGGAGCGGCGACCGCGGCCGCAGGCGCGACCTCCGCTCGGCGAAGGGGCAGCTCCGGCCCCTCGATCCGGGCGAGTCGTCCGACCCAGAACGCCTCGGCCCGGGTCGCGCGCGCGGCGATCGCGTCGATCTGCGCCGCCTGAGCGTCGTCCACGACGTCGAGGCAGGCCCCGACCTCGATCGAGAGGCGCTCCGCGAGCGCCGGCGGCGCGACGGGCAGGCCCTTCGGACAGGTGAGCTCGACGAGGCGAAGCGCCGTCTGGTCCCCGCAAGCGACGATCATTCCGTCGGCATCGAGCGCCAGGATCTGGCCGGCCGCCGCGCCGAAGCCGCCGACCGCGTCCGCGTCGGCCTCCTCGGCCTTGCGCACGAGCAGCAGTCGCCCCTGATGCCAGAGCCGCGCGCTCGCGAAGGCATTGTCGTAGCTGCCGAAGTCGAGGGCGCGGACCGCGCGTGCGAGCGCATCCGCCGGCCTGCGCCAGTCGAGGATCGATGCGACCGGCGGGCGATCGTGGCGCCCGAAATAGGTCCGCTGGCCGAGATCCTGCGGGCGCTTCTCGAGGCGTCCCTCGCGGATCCGATCGACGAGCTCGCCGAAGGCATCGATCGCGGCCTCGTAGCAGCGCGTATTCAACGTGAGGGAGGTGTCGTCGGGCGCGATCTCGAACAGCCGCTGGACGTAGAGGTCGCCCTCGTCGGCGCCGAGGGTCATCTCGTGGAAGCTGATGCCGTAGTCGGTCTCGCCTTCGAGCAGAGCCCAGGCCGGCGTGTACATGCCGGCATAGCGCGGCAACGGGCCGTCGTGGAAATTGATCGCCGCGACCCTGGGCAGGGCGAGGATCTCCTCACCGATCATCGTGAGGTTGGTGATGCTGAGGAAGTAGTCGTGCTCGATCGCGCGGAGTCGCTCCGCGAGATCCTTTCCGGGGGCGAAGTTCGGGATGCCGTGGGCCGCCGCCCAGCCTGCGATGCGCGGCTCGGCCGAGACGACCGCGCGCAGGTCGAGCCCCTTCTCCAGCAGGATCTCGGCGCACTGGATGGCCAGGGATTCGGAGCCGATCAGGACGCAGCGGGCTGCGGATCGCTCCAAGGTCTTCGTGCTCCCGTTCATCGCCTGCGCCCCTCGCTCCTGCGTCGCCTGCTCGTTCGCGGCGGGCTCGTCTTCGATCCGGCCCGCGCGGCTCGACGCACTGATGCCTAATCGCAACACTTCGCTCGGCAGCTCATCGAACGCCGTCCGGCTTCGCTTGATCCGTTTCCCGGACTTCAGCGGGCCGCGAACCAGAGCAACCTCGAAGGAGTCGCCGACCCGAGCACAAAGGTGGCAGACTGCGCGCTTCCTGCGCCGCACCGAATTGCCGCACGCGCACACGGCCCCTGCCGATCACTCGCCGACGGGGCCCGGAGCCGCGGGAGACGGGGTGCAGACCGGCACAGCTTACCCAGCTCGTGCGGGAGGCGGTACCGTGCGGGCCCTGACCGGGCACTCCCGGTGCGCGCGGAGCGACGAAGCCCTCAATCCGCTGCGTCCCGCCACCGATCGGGAGAACGCGCGCAGCGGTGCGCGGGGCGCCCGGGCTTTCGATCTGTGCCGCGGAGTGAACACGTGAGAATCCTGCACAGCCTGCGCGATCCGGACAGCCGCTTCTCGGTCGCGCATCGCATGCGCACGCGCCGCTTCGCCTTCTTCCGCGAATGGGTCGCCGCCCTGCCCCGACCGATCCGGATCCTCGACGTCGGGGGCACAGAGGATTACTGGGTGCGCATGGGCTTCATCGATCCGGCGGAGGTCGAGCTCACGATCGTGAACCTCGATCCCCCTGCCCCCCAGCGGCCGAACGTCCGCACCCACGCGGGGGACGCCTGCGCGATGCCGGAGTTCGCCGACGCCGCCTTCGACGTCGCGTTCTCCAATTCCGTGATCGAACACGTGGGCGACTACGCCCGCCAGCGCGCGATGGCCTCCGAGATCCAGCGGATCGGTCGGCGCTATTTCGTGCAGACGCCGAGCCGCAGCTTCCCGATCGAGCCCCATTTCATGTTCCCCTGGTTCCAGTTCCTGCCGCTCACCTGGAAGGCCTGGCTGCTGATGCATCTCAGCCTGACCTTCGGCGGCAAGCTCCCGACCCGGGAGGCCGCGATCGAGACGGCACGTTCGGTCGAGCTGCTCGGCGAGGCCGAGTTCACGCGCCTGTTCCCCGGTGCCCGCCTCTACCGCGAGAAGCTCGCCGGATTGACGAAGTCGTTCATCGTCTACGGAAGCGGCTCGGGAGGCGCAGCGGATCCGGCAGCGCTCCGGCCGGGTGGGCAGGAGCGCACGGCGTGACCGGGGCGGCGCCGAAGCGCGTTCGCAAGGTGCTCGCGGTCGCGAGCGGCGGCGGCCATTGGGTCCAGCTGCGACGCGTGATTCCGGCTCTCGAGGGCCATCGGGTCGTCTACCTCACCATCCATCCGACCTATCGAACCGACGTACCCGACGCGAAGGTCCATGTCGTCAACGACGCCACGCGCTGGGATCGGATCGGCTCCTTGCGCATGGCGCTGCGGATCCTCTGGGTCGTTCTGCGCGAATGGCCGGACGTGGTCCTCTCGACCGGCGCCGCCCCCGGCTTCTTCGCGATCCTCTTCGGCCGGCTGCTCGGCGCGCGGACCATCTGGCTCGACAGCATCGCGAACGTCGAGGAAGTCTCGATGTCGGGCCGGATGGTGCGGCGCCACGCGGACCTCTGGCTGACGCAGTGGCCCCATCTCGCCGGACCCGATGGGCCCGAGTGCGCAGGACGGGTGTTTTGATCTTCGTCACCGTCGGCGCACAGATGCCCTTCGATCGCCTCGTCGGCTGGGTCGACGACTGGGCGCTCGCGGCCGACCGCGACGACGTCGTCGCCCAGATCGGCCCGACGGATCTCGTCCCGCAGCGCCTGCGTGTGCTGCCCTTCCTCGATCCGCCCGAGTTCCGGCGCACGATGGAGGCCGCCGACGTGATCGTCTCGCACGCAGGAATGGGCACGATCCTGACGGCTCTCGAGCTCGGCAAGCCGATCCTCGTCGTCCCGCGCCTCGGCAGCCGGGGCGAGACCCGCAACGACCACCAGGTCGCGACGGCCGATCGCTTCGCCGCGGACGGCCTCGTCCGGGTCGCCGGCTCGCCGGAAGAGCTGGCCCTCCGGCTGGGCGAGCTCGAGCAGGGCGCCGCCGTCCGGGCACGCATCTCGAACCGCGCCGACGACGCGCTGCTCGCCCGCATTCGCGCCTTCGTCGAGGGCGCGCCCGGGAGCCCGCGATGATCTCGATCGTCGTCCCCGCCCACAACGAGGCGAACGTCATCGAGCGCTGCCTGCGGAGCATGACGACGGGCGCCCAGCCCGGCGAGCTCGAGATCCTGGTGGTCTGCAACGGCTGCACCGACGACACCGCAGCGATCGCCGCCGCCTTCGGCCCACCCGTGCGCGTGCTCGACTGCCCCGTCGCCTCGAAGCAGGCCGCGCTGAACCTCGGCCATGCGACGGCCAGCGGCTATCCGCGCTTCTTCGTCGACGCCGACATCGAGCTCCCGATCGACTCGATCCGCCGCGTCGCCGATGTCCTTCGCGGCGGCGAGATCCACGGCGCAGCGCCGCGGATCCGCGTCGATCTGGCGAAGACGAGCTGGCCCGTCCGCGCCTACTACGACATCTGGCTCCGCACGCCCTACGTCGCCGAGGGGATGCTCGGCTCCGGGGTCTACGCGATCAGCGAGGAAGGTGCCCGCCGCTTCGACGCCTTCCCCGACATCATCTCCGACGACGGCTTCGTGCGCCTTCTGTTCAAGCCCTCGGAGCGCCAGTCCGTCGACGGCAGCCATTTCGTGATGACGCCGCCGCGCACGCTCCGCAGCCAGATCCACGTCAACGTGCGCCGGCGCGCCGGCCGCTTCGAGATGGCCGCGCTGCATCCCGGCGAGACCCGCGCGGAGGCGGCGACCCAGCGCTTCGCGGTCGCCCGCCTCGCTCGCGATCCCCGGCGCTGGCCCGGCCTCGCCGTCTACGCCTTCGCCAAGGCCGCGAGCGTCCTGCTCTACCGCTGGAAGGCGCTGCGCGGGCGTCAGAAGGAATGGAATCGCGACGATTCGTCGCGGGCGCCGGCCGGCGGCTGATCAGCTCGCCGCGCTTCCGCCGGGCCCCGAATCCGGGCTGCGGATCGCAGCGCGGAAGAGCGCATCCAACCGGTCGACTTCGCTCGCGACGAAATGGCGCTCCCGGACCCGCTCCGCGCCCCGCCGCCCCTTCGCCGCCAGGGTCTCCGGATCGGCGGCGAGGACCGCCGCGAGACCCTCCGCGAGGGCCTCGACGTCGCCGCTGGGCACGAGCCAGCCCGTCTCGGAATCGACGAGCTCCGGAATGCCGGCGATGTAGGTGCTGAGGACGGGGCGCTGCATCGCGAGCGCCTCCATGATCACGACGGGCAATCCCTCGGCGAAGCTCGCGAGCACCATGCAGCACGCCCCGCGCAGCCGACGCCGGACCTCGGCCTCCGCGATCCAGCCGGTGATCTCGACGCGCTCGCCGAGCCCGAGCGCCGCGATCCGTGCCTCGATCAGCGGCCGCATCTCGCCGTCGCCCGCGAGCACGAGCCGCGCACGCGGATCGCGTGCCGCGGCACGCGCGAAGGCTTCCAGCAGCAGCAGCTGGCCTTTCTGCGCACACAGCCGACCGACGCATACGAAGATCCGCTCGGGCCCCGCTCCGATCGGCGTCGCCTCGAAGAAGGACTCGTCGACCGTGCAGCGCACGACGTGGATCTTCTGCCAGTCGTCGAGGGCGATCCAGCGGCGCAGCTGGGCGCCGGTATACGCACTGATCGCGACCGTGAAGCGCGAATCGGCGACCTTGCTCGCGAGCTCGAAGCCGCGCGGATCGTCGAACTCGTCGGGACCGTGCACCGTCATGCTGAACCCGGGGCCGCCGAGGCGCTGCATGATCTGCGCGACGCTGACGCCATTGCGCGCGAAGTGGACGTGGACGTGCTCGACCGAAGCGGCGCGCAGTCGCGCCAGGAAGGCGGTCGCTTCGACGAGATAGGCGATGCGCTGGACGACCCCGGGCCCCGGACGGAGGGCCGAACGCGCGATCCCCCCGAGCTCCCGCGCGATCGCGAGCGGCTGCCGTGCCGCGGTGCGCAGGAAGTCGAGCGCCACCTGCGCGCGCGGAAAGGCGAAGAAGGTCTCGGTGCGATCGCGCTCGGCGCGATCCGCGGGATCCGCGATGCCGGAATCCGCCGGCCGCACGGAGAGGCGGAGGATCTCGTGGCCGCGCGCTTCGAGCCCCTGGATCTCACGGCGGATGAAGGTGTGGCTGACCTTCGGATACTGCCCGGTCAAGTAGGCGATCTTCATGATGCGGCCCGCAGCGTCCTGCCCGAAAGCCGCTCGGCGACCGCGGGGATGGAGGCGATCTCGACGGCCGGATCCGCCTTCAAGCGGCGCACGAAGGCGCGCAGCCAGGCGAGCTTCTCGGGCCGATCGCAGCAGGCGTGATGGAGCATGACGCCGACGATCGGGAGGCGACGGCGGCAGCGCTCGAACTCCTGCCAGAGCCGTACGTCGTCCTTCTCGATCCGGTGCCCCTGGGCGTCCTTCTCCTCGTCGACGTCGATGCAGACCGAGAGCTCGTGCAGCCCCGACGCGGCGACGCGGCCCCCGTGATAGGAGACGCGCTTGCCGAGGAAGGCGACGCGCCGGAGTCGGGCGCCGATTCCGTAGTAGACCTGCGAGAACGGATCTGCCTTCACGCCGGCCGAGAGCCATCGGAAGCCGGTCGCCTCGAGCGCCCGGATCGTCGCGTCGTCGTATTTATGGCAAGGCGGGGTGAAGAGCGTCGGGTCGAAGGCGGATCCCAGCAGATCCTCGAGGACTCGACGCCCCGCGGCGATCTCGTCCTGCTGTTCCGCGAGGGGGCGTCCGCCGGCGAACTCGCTGTAGACCCGCTCTCCGCCCAGCCATTGCTCGTGACGATGGCCGTGCTGGTTCAGGTGGATGAGGTCGGGATGCCGCAGCTTGAGCGCCCGCAGCGCCTCCGCCGCCTCCGGATCGAGGAAGGCGGGTACGACCTGATAGCTGCAGGGCACGTCCTCATCGACGAGCAGCGCCATCACGTCGCGCAGCGGCGGCGTCATGCGCCCGACGTCGTCGTCGCGAAAGAAGACCGTGGTGGAAGTCATCGGAACAACACGGCCCCCCGTCGCCGTCCCATCGGTCCGGCCCGGCCCCCACTGGAGACCCGCCGATCCGAGGCTCGGGTATGATACGCGGCCCGCCGATGGAGCCCGCATGGGAATCGAGATCGTTCCGTACGGGCCCGAACACGTCGACGGAATCGTCGCATTCAACGGGCGCCTCCGGGCGGGCGGATTCGGCGTGGGCTGGTACGAGGCCAGCGAAGACGCCTGGCTGCCGCGCCGGTCCGGCATCCCCGTCTGGCGCGAGCACTTCGTCGCCGTGGAGAACGGGCGCGAGATCCGCGGCGCCTATGCGCTCAAGCCCCAGCCCTGGTGGATCAAGGACCGCTTCGTGACGGTCACCGACTGGCAGGGCCCGGTCTCCGAGGGGATCGTCGACGCGCGCTATGCGCCCCTCGGCCTGCGCTTCTTCCGGGACATGCAGAAGCGCCAGCCGCTCCTCTACAGCTGGGGGCACGGCGGCGAAGAGGCGCGCATGCTCCAGCTGCTGCGCTCGATGAAATGGCATTTCCATTCGACGCCCTTCTGCCTGCGCGTCGTCCGGCCCCTGCCCTTCCTGCGCGAGAGCACCTACCTGCGCTCCACGCCCGGCCGTCGGCTCGTGCTCGACCTGCTCGCCACGACGGGCGTCGGCTGGCTGGGGCTGAAGGCGCTGTTCGGCGGCCTTTCTCTGCGCGGTGCGGCGATCGGGCGTCCCGCCCGGCGATCCCTCGACGTGATGCCCTTCGACGCCTTCGAAGCCTGGGCCGATGCGCTCTGGGCGGACTGCCTTCCCGCCTATCAGGCGATCGGACTCCGAGATGCCTGCACGATGAACGCGCTCCTGCCGCAGGGCAGCTGGCCGCCCGGCATCCGCCTGCGCGTCCAGAGCGGTGGGCAAACCCTCGGCTGGGCCGTCGTCATGGACCGCGCACTGCGAGACGATCCGCGCTTCGGGAGTCTGCGGGTCGGTAGCGTGATCGATTGCCTCGCGCTCCCGGAGCATGCGGCAGCGGTCGTTCGGGCGGCGACGGATTTCCTGCTCGCTCGCGGCGTCGACCTGATCGGCTCGAACCAGGCGCATCCGGCTTGGGTGCGCGGCTTCGAGGCGAACGGCTATCTCACCCTGCCGAATCGACGCTATTTCGCGATCTCGCCGGCGCTCCACGAGGCGCTCTCGCCGATGGCAACCGTTTCCCAGGGCCTCCATCTCACGAATCTGGACGGCCACGGACCGCACGGATTCTGACTCGGAAGCGAGCGATTCGGGCGCGTGCTCGAGTGCGTCGGAGGGGGCGTCGGAGGGGCGCGTCAGAGGGGCGTCAGTGGGCGTCAGTGGGCGTCAGTGGGCGCCGCGGGCGAAGACCACGGCGGGCACCGTCTGCGCCAGGATGCGCGCATCGAGGGTCAGCGACCAGGAGTCGATGTACTGCAGGTCGAGCTTGACCCATTCCTGGAAGCCGATCTCATTGCGGCCACTGACCTGCCAGATGCAGGTGATCCCGGGGCGCATCGACAGCCGGCGTCGCTCGGAGATCTCGTAGTGCACGACCTCCTCGGGCACCGGCGGTCGCGGGCCGACGAGACTCATGTCGCCCATCAAGACGTTCCAGAACTGCGGCAGCTCGTCGAGGCTGTAGCGCCGCAGGAAGGCTCCGACGCGCGTGATCCGCGGGTCGCAGCGCGCCTTGAAGACCGGCCCGTCCATCTCGTTCAGGGCCATCACCTCGAGCTTGCGAGCCTCGGCATCGACGCACATGGTCCGCAGCTTCACCATCTGGAATCGGCGCCCGTACAGGCCGCAGCGCGTCTGCCGGAAGAAGACCGGCCCGCCATCCTCCCGCCAGATCAGGAGCGCGGCGACGGCGATCAACGGGGCGCTCAGGAACAGGGCGACCGACGCACCCACGAGATCGATCGTCCGCTTGATGCCGAGCAGCAGCGAGTTGTGATGCACCGCCGCGAACTCGAGCGACGGGCGCTGGCCGAAGCGGCCGATGTTCGGGGTCGGCAGGAAGTCTCCGAAGAGGTCCGGCAGCAGCGTCAGGGGAACGCCGGCGCTGCTGCAGGCCGAGAGCACCGGCGCGATGGAGCCGAGCATCGAACGCGGGCAGGCCACGACGACGCGGTCCACGACCATGTCGCCCAGCAGCATCGGCATCTGCTCGATCCGGAAGAGCTTGGCATTGAAGAGGCTCGGATCGACGGGCGTGTCGACGTCGTCGACGAAGCCGAGCACCCGCAGGCCCCAGGAAGGATGGGAATCGATGTTGCGCTTGATCTGGGCGGCACGGGCACCGCTGCCGACGATCAGGATGTTGCGCGTGTTGCGGCCGAAGCGGCGGGCGGTGCGGAGCAGGCCGTAGAGAAGAAAACGGGTGGCGGCGAGGGCCAGGCCCTGGGCCGCGGCGCAGACGAAGGGGAACGAGCGATCGAGCGGCACTTCGGTGGCGAAGGCCACGGCGCCGAGGACGGTGGCGGTCACCACCCCGGAGACGACGAGCCGCCTCGCGACGTCCCAGAAGCCCAGCGTGCGCGCCGATTGATAGACCTCGAGCTGCTGGAACGTGAACGGCCAGATGAAGCAGCCGGTCAGGGCGACGATGAGCATCGCGGTGCCGCCCTGCTGGAAGGGATCGGTGAGACCGCTCACCTGGGGCCAATGGAGCAGGAGGAGGCAGATCACCGCGCTCAACAAGACGTCGAGCGACATGACGAGCGACGCTGTGATCGTCCCGTGATTTCGCAGCATCCGTTCTTTCCTGCCCCAGTTGCGGCTCGACCCGCGACGTTCCGTCTGGCTCATCCCGAACTCGGGGATTTCACCGAGACTCAAATGGGAGCGCCCGACCCGGCCGAGCGCCCTTCCGATCCACTGGGGGTGTGCCCGATCACCCTCAAAAGGGGATGTGCACGTGATCGATTATACGTCGATCGACTGATCCGGGGTCAGAACCATTCCTCTTTTTATGCGATGGGGCCGCGGGTTAGCGACGGTCCTACGCGAGAGCGTGCCGCTCCCGGGTCGTCCGTCGTCCCCGCCGATCCCCAGAGCCGGCAGGCCCGGGCGTGCAGCTTTCTGCGCACCCCGAACCTCCGATTCGCAGCTCCACCCCGGAACCCGGCGAAAAGGCACCCACTCATCGACGAGAGACCTGCGTCACTCAATCCCGATCACGAGTCCGGAGATCGGAAATCGATCGGGCGCCGAGGGCGAAGATCCGTCAACCGACCTCGGGGGATTGCCGAAGCAGGCAGGGGCCCGACGCCGGGTCAGGAAGTCCGATGCTAACGTGCGCGCCCCTGGAGATTCCGCGATGAGTGAACAGGCCCTCTGGCTCGTGACCGGCGGTGCGGGCTTCATCGGCTCCAACTTCGTTCGCCACGTGCTCGCGACCCGGCCCGGCGTGCGCGTCGTCGTGCTCGACAAGCTGACCTACGCGGGCAGCCTCGAGAACCTCCGGGAGCTGCCGGGCGCGGATCGGTTCAGCTTCGTGCGGGGCGACATCGCCGATGCGTCGGACGTCCGCCGCACCTTCGAAGCCCACCCGCCGACCCATGTCCTCAACTTCGCCGCCGAGTCCCACGTCGACCGCTCGATCGACGGCCCGCGCGCGTTCATCGACACCAACATCGTCGGCACCTTCGAGCTGCTCGAAGCCGCCCGCGTGCATTTCGCCCGGCTGCCGACCGCCGAACGCTCCGCGTTCCGTTTCCTCCACGTCTCCACCGACGAGGTCTACGGCTCTCTCGGGCCCGATGGCTATTTCACCGAGAAGACGCCCTACTCCCCGAACTCCCCCTACTCCGCCTCGAAGGCCGCCGCCGACCTGCTCGTCCAGGCCTACAACCGGACCTACGGCCTGCCGACGATCACCACCAACTGCTCGAACAACTACGGGCCGCGCCAGTACCCGGAAAAATTGATTCCGCTGATGATCCTGAACGCGCTCGAAGCGAAGCCGCTTCCGATCTACGGCGACGGCGGCAACGTCCGCGACTGGATCTACGTCGACGACCACTGCGAGGGCATCGTGCACGCGCTCGAGACCGGTGTCCCCGGCGAGCAGTATGCGTTCGGCGCCGACAGCGAGCGCTCGAATCTCCAGGTCGTCGATGCGATCTGCGCCGCGCTCGAGGCGCTGCGCCCCGCAAAGGACAATCCCGCGCTGCGCGCGCGCGGCCTCGACCGCTACGACGCGCTGAAGAGCTTCGTCCAGGACCGCCCCGGCCACGATCGGCGTTATGCGATCGACGCCTCGCGCGCGCGGGCCGAGCTCGGCTGGCGGCCACGGCACGATTTCGCCACGGCCCTCGCGAAGACCGTCGCCTGGTATCTCGAGAACGAAGGCTGGCGGGAGGCCATCCTCGCCGAGGTCGACGCCCGGGCTCGTCAGGGTCTCGGAAAGGAGGCTCGATGACGAAGGGAATCCTGCTCGCGGGCGGATCGGGGACACGACTGCTGCCGGCGACGGGCGCGGTCTCCAAGCAGCTGCTTCCGATCTACGACAAACCGATGGTCTACTACCCGCTCTCTTCGCTGATGCTGGCGGGTGTGCGGGACATCCTCCTGATCTCGACGCCGACGGATACGCCCCTCTTCGAACGCCTGCTCGGCGACGGCAGCCAGTTCGGGGTCCGGATCCAGTACCGGGTCCAGCCGAAGCCCGAGGGCATCGCGCAGGCCTTCCTGATCGCGGCGGACTGGATCGCCGGCGATTCGGTCGCCCTCGCCCTCGGCGACAACATCTTCTACGGCCACGGCTTCCCCGACGCCCTGCGCCGCGCGGCCGCGAGGCGATCCGGGGCGACGGTGATCGCCTACCACGTCCACGATCCCGAGCGCTACGGCGTCGTCGAATTCGACACGGAGGGCCGGATCGTCTCGATCGAGGAGAAGCCCAGGAAGCCGAAGTCGAGCTATGCGGTGACGGGTTTCTACTTCTACGACGAGCAGGTCGTCGACATCGCCGCCCGGCTGAAGCCCTCCGCCCGGGGCGAGCTCGAGATCACCGACGTGAACCTCGCCTACCTCGAGCGCGAGGCGCTCCACGTCGAACGGCTCGGACGCGGCGTCGCCTGGCTCGATACGGGCACCCACGAGGCGCTTCTCCAGGCGGCGAATTTCATCCAGGCCGTGCAGGAGCGGCAGGGCCTGCGCGTGGCGTGCCCCGAGGAGATCGGCTGGCGCAGTGGCTGGATCGGCCGGGACGATCTGCTGCGCCGCGCGGAGGCGCTCGCCAAGAATCCGTACGGCGTCTATCTGCGCCAGCTCGCCGAGGAACGCTGAAGACGTTCCGAACGGCGCTCGCGGGCGCCGTTTCAGCGCGCGGCGAGCGCGCGCTGCCAGCGCCAGGCATCGCGCATCGCGTCCTCGATCGTCCGCTCGGCGCGCCAGCCGAGCATCCGGGCCGAACGGGCGACGTCTGCCCAGATCTGCTCGATGTCGCCCGCGCGGCGCGGCCCGACGCGCGTCGGAACCGGGCATCCGGTCGCGCGTTCGAAGGCGGTGATCGCCTCGCGAACCGAAGTACCCCGGCCCGTGCCGACGTTCAGCACCTCGATCAGCGACGACCGCGTTTCGCCCTGCATCCATCCCAGCGCCCGGACGTGGGCCTGCGCGAGATCGACGACGTGGATGTAGTCCCGGATGCAGGTGCCGTCCGGCGTCGACCAGTCGTCGCCGAAGATCTGGACCGGACCGCGGAGACCCGCCGCGCTCTGGAGGATGATCGGCGCGAGATTCTGCGGATCGCCCAGCGGCAGCTCGCCGATCCGCGCGCTGGGATGGGCGCCGATCGGATTGAAATAGCGCAGCAGCATCGCACGCATCGGCGCGCCCGAGGCGATCAGGTCGAAGAGGATCCGCTCGCCCATCTGTTTGGTCGCCCCGTAGACGGAGGCCGGCTCGGCGATCGGCGTCGACTCGGTGACGGGGAGCCGCTCGGGCTGGCCGTAGACCGTGCAGGACGACGAGAACACGAAGTCCCGAACGGCGTACTCGCGCATCGTCTCGAGCACGGCGATCAGCGAGCCGAGGTTGTTCGCGTAGTAGTGGAGCGGACGCACCTGCGATTCGCCGACCGCCTTCGATGCCGCGAAGTGGATCACGCCGGCGATCGGGCCCTCGGCGTCGAATACGGCGCGCAGGCCCGCCCGGTCGCGGCAGTCGAGCGCATGGCAACGGAGCGGCCGGCCACAGATCGACGCGAGGCCGTCGAGCACGCGCCGGTCGGAGTTCGAGAAATCGTCGACGAGGATCGGCTCGAACCCGCTGCCGACGAGCTCCACGACGGTATGCGATCCGATGTAGCCCGCACCGCCCGTCACGAGGATCTTCTGGCTCGACACGATCTTCCTTCGTCCCGCCGCAGGCCGGGGCTCAGCCGTTCTGGATCGTCATGCCGCCATCGACCGGCAGCACGACTCCATTGAGATAGGAAGCGGCGGGCAGGACCAGGGAAAGCGTCGCGTGCGCGACCTCCTCGGGGCAGCCGTAGCGTCCGAGCGGAACCCGCCGCCGCGCGAACTTCTCGCGCGCCGCCTCCGGAATCGCCTCGGTCATGCCGGTCAGGATCGGGCCGGGGCAGATGCAGTTCACGGTCACGCCCTTGCGCCCGAGCTCGACGGCCATCGAGCGCGTCAGGCCGACGACACCGTGCTTGGCGACGGTATAAGGGCCGGTTCCGGCGGTTGCGCCGAGCGCCTCGGTGGAGGCGACGTTCACGATCCGGCCCTCGCCGTTGCGAGCGAGCTGCGAGAGACAGGCCCGCGCGAGTCGCACGTGCGCCGTCAACATCACGTCGAGCGCTCGCTGCCACGTCCGCTCGTAGTCGGGCTCCGGCTGCTCGAGCCCCGCGCCGACCACGATGCCCGCGTTGTTGACGAGGATGTCGATCGGCCCGAGTGCCGCAGCGATCTCGCCGACGACCCGTGCGATGGCGGACGCATCCGCGACGTCGAGCACGAATCCCGCGGCGGTTCCCCCTGCTCCCCGGATCTCGCCGACGACCCGCTCGATCCGTTCGGGGTCGAGATCGGTCACGGCGACCCTGGCGCCTTCGTCGGCGAAGAGATGGGCGGTCGCGCGCCCCATCCCGCTCGCCGCACCCGTGACGAGCGCGACACGGCCGGCGATCGAACGGGACAGGTGCGAGAGGCGAGGCATCGAGGCTCGATTCCCCGGGCCGTCGCCGCGGCCGGCGACCCCGACGCTGAAGGGGGCCCACTGCCATCCGGACTCGAACGGCGGAGGCGCCGGGGGCCGCGAGAGAGGCGACTGGTCGGGCCGGCGGGACTTGAACCCGCGACCTCTTGACCCCCAGTCAAGCGCGCTACCAGACTGCGCTACGGCCCGACGAGGCGCGAACGTTTAGCCCAGGCCGGGGTGCCCTGTCGACTACGCGCGAGAGATCAGAAGGGGTCGTCGATCGGGCGCCCGAGCCAGGCGTCGCTCGGCGAGCTCGACGCGAGCGCGCGGGCGAGGGCCGCGCGGTCGGGCTCCACCAGGGCGAGGACGACCCGATGGATCCGGCGCGGAAATCCGCCCGAGAGGGCGTGGATTCGCGAAACCGTCCGGCCATCGAGCCCGTCGAGCGCTTCCGACCCGAGCCCCGCCCGAGCCAGTCGCGCTTCGAGGTAGTCCTCGACCTCGCTCGTATCGAGCGGATCGCGAAAGAAGAGCTCGAGGGGCTCGAGCGCGTCGAGCGCCGCCAGCATGCGCGCGGCCCGCGAGTCGTCTCCCAGGGCGAGTACGATCCGGACGGGCGACTGCTCGCGATCGAGTCCCTGCGCCAGGGCGCGCAGGGTCGCCGGGGGCATCGAATCGGCATCGTCGATCAAGAGCTCCAGCGGTTGGTCCGGGGCTGGGGAGAGCGCTGCGAGCGAGGCGATGCAAGCCCGATCCGAGTCGAGCGCCGCATCGGCGCCATCCCGTTCCTGGCCCGCGAGGCCGCGGATCCACCGGACGAGATCCGGCAATCCGAGGGCCGCGTAGGGGAGATAGATCGAACGCGGCCTGCGCCCGGGCGCGAGGGCACCCGGCGCGTCCTCATCCAGATCCGTCGTCGGTGGATGGGCCGCCGACTCGAGCACGCGCAGCAGGTGGGACTTTCCGAGGCCCGGCGGCGCGATCAGCGCGGCGACGGTCGAGCCCGCGGCATCGGTTCGCCGCCAGGCGGAGAGCCGGGCGAGGACCGCCTCGGTCGCAGCCCGCGGCACATGGGCGCCCGGATCCGACGTCTCGCCGAAGGCCCGCCGAAAAGCATCCGCCTGCGTCCGTACGCGATTCACGCGGACTCAAAGCCCCTGCTGCAGGACACCCCGTAACGAAAGGAGCTCGGCCTGCATCTCGTCGAGGGCCGCGCGAATCCCGAGCCAATCGCCCTCGGGCTTTTCGTTGCGCGCAGGCGCCGGTCGCGGCGAATCCGTTTCGTCTCCCGCGCCGATCGCGACCTGTGCGACGTCGCTCGCCGAGAAGAACGCTTCGCTCGCTTCGCCTTCGGCGTTTCGCGCGAGCGACTCCTCGAGTCCCAGCTCCTGGATGCGCTGGCGTGCACCAGCGATGGTGAAGCGCTTCTCCCAGAGAAGCTTCTTGAGCAGCCAGACGAATTCGATGTCGCGCTTGCGATAGAGGCGCTGCTTCGAGCGCGACTTCGGCGGCGCCATCCAGCGGAACTCGGTCTCCCAGTAGCGGAGCACGTGCGCCTTGACGCCCGTCAGCTCGCTCACCTCACCGATCCGGTAGTAGATCTTGGGCGAATCGGCGAGCGAACGCCGTGCCTCCGCTTCGCTCGGCGCTGCAGCCTTGCGCCGGGAGCGCGTCTTCGCACCGTCCGAACCAGAAGCCGTGGATCCGCCCGAAGCCGCTCCCGCACTCGCGCCCCGATCTCTGCTCACCGGCTGCCTCCCCGCTGGATCGTTCCCCGGTCGGCAGGATGGCAGATGGGTCGTGCGCTCGCACTGGAAAAAACGGCCTACTCCTCGTCGTCTTCGCGGGCTTGTGCACGCTCCGCTTCGCGATCGGCCTCGGTGACCTCGGTTTCGTTCAACACGTTCTTGAGCACCAGGCTCGGCTTGAACGTGAGGACGCGGCGCGCGTCGAGCAGGATCTCCTGCCCGGTCTGCGGATTCCGCCCCTTGCGCGCGTTCTTCTCCCGCACGACGAAGTTGCCGAAGCCGGAGATCTTGACCTTCTCCCCCTCGGCGAGGGTGTCCTTGATGATCTCGAAGACCTTCTCGACGAGCTCGGCCGCCTCCTTCTTCGAGAAGCCCACCCGCTCGTAGATCTGTTCGACGATCTCGGCCTTGGTCATCGTTCGTTCTCCCGCGCGGCCGGCGCCCGAAGGCGCCGGCCCGATCGATCCCGGTCTCACGGGGACGACGCGGCGCTACGCTGCGCCGCCCTTGGCCCGCTCCGCCAATGCGCTGAATCCCTTCGGATCGTCGAGCGCGAGCTGCGCCAGGACCTTGCGGTCGATCTCGACGCCCGCCGTGCGCAGGCCCGACATCAGCCGGCTGTAGGAGAGCCCGTTCATGCGGGCGGCCGCGTTGATGCGCGCGATCCAGAGACCGCGAAAATCCCGCTTGCGCTGCTTTCGATCGCGATAGGCATATTTGTCGGCCTTCTCGACCGCCTCGATCGCGACGCTGTAGAGCTTGGACCGGCCCCCGTAGAAGCCCTTGGCTCGCTTGAGGGTCCGCTTTCTTCCTTTGGCGCCTGCGACGCCCCGCTTCACTCTCGGCATCTTCTCTTTCCTCTTCTGGCTGGACGCCCGCCGCGGCTCCCGCCGCGCCGCGCGCCACGCTGTTGCTTCCGGCGCCGGTGAACCGATTCACCGGACCGATCGCTCTGCAGGCGTGCCGTGCCCGTTCGAGCGTTTCCGATCGGCGCTTCCGTGCCCCCTGGAGGTCTAGAGGTACGGCAGCGACCGGCTCACCCGCGAGACATCCGCGTCCGACACCAGATCGCTCTGGCGCATCGGCCGCTTCCGCTTCGTGCGCTTCTTGGTCAGGATGTGCTGCTTCCCGGCCTTGTTGCGCTTCAGCTTCCCGGTACCCGTGAGGCTGAATCTCTTCGCCGACCCGCGATGGGTCTTCATCTTCGGCATGTCGTCTCCATTCGTTTCGGCCCGAGACGGCCTTCGTCTCGTGCCTGCTCGATCGTTTTCCGGCTCAGGCTTCGGCGCCTTCGCCGGCGTCTTCCTTGTCGTCGGCCTCGTCGGCCGCGCGCGACGCGCTCTCGATCGCGTCGACCTCGGCCCGCTCTTCTTCCGTCGGCGTGGCGGCCAGACCGGCCTGCTTGCGCGCCTCGGCGATCGCGTCGCGATCCCCGATCACGATCATCGACATGAAGCGCCCTTCCATCCGGGGCGTGCTCTCCACCTTCGCGATCGTCCCCAGCTGCTTCACGACCTCGTCGAGCTGCTCGCGCCCGCGATAGGTGTGGACCATCTCACGGCCCCGGAACATGACCGTGATCTTCACCTTGTCCCCGTTCATCAGGAACTTGCGCGCGTTGTTGAGCTTGAAGGTCAGATCGTGCTGATCGGTCCCCGGTCGCAGCTTCACTTCCTTGAGCGTCGCTGCATGGGACTTCTTGCTCGCACTCTTCTTCTTCTGCTCGTACTTGTACTTGCCGTAGTCCATGATCCGACACACGGGCGGACGCGAGGTCGCGGCGACCTCGACGAGGTCGAGCCCGCTCTCGCGCGCGATCGCGAGCGCCTCCTCGGGCGCCATGACGCCGAGCTGCTCGCCGTCTGCGCCGATGACGCGGACCTCGCGAACTCGAATGCGTTCGTTGACGCGAACCGTGTCGCGCTCGGGAGCCACCGGTCGGAACTTGGGTCGTGCAGGGATGGATCGTCCTCCTTCGTTGCGGGCCGAATCAGGCGAAAGGCGCCGAGCGACGCTCGACGTTCGCGATGCGCAGGGTCGAGATCAACTCGTCCGCCGCCATCGCGTCCAGGGCCTGCTTCGATCTTCGAAGCCGCGGGGCCACCGTGCCCCGCGACAACTCGTCGTCTCCGATCACGAGCGTGAGCGGAATCTTCTGGGTCTCGGCCTCGCGGATGCGATAGCCGAGGGTTTCGCTGCGGTCGTCGACTTCCGCGCGCAGTCCGGCGGCGACGAGCTTCTCGCAGATCGCCCCCGCACCCTGCGCGTGGCGATCGGCGATCGGCAGCAGCACGACCTGGATGGGCGAGAGCCAGAAGGGGAAGTCGCCACCCGTGTGCTCGATGTAGATGCCGATGAAGCGCTCGAGCGAGCCGAGTACGGCGCGGTGGAGCATCGCCGGCTGATGGAGCTCACCGTCGCGGCCCACGTAGCGCAGGCCGAAGCGCCCCGGCATCGCCATGTCGATCTGGATCGTCGCGAGCGTCCAGGCGCGGCCGAGCACGTCCTTGAAATCGGCCTCGACCTTGGGCGCGTAGAAGGCGGCTTCGCCGGGCTTGATCCGGCAATGGAAGCCCGCGCGTTCGACGGCCTCGATCAACGCCTTCTCGGCGACGTCCCAATCCGCGGGCTCGCCGAGGAACTTCTCGGGCCGGGTCGAGACCGCCATCTCGATGCCGTCGACGCCGAGCTTCTGGTAGATCTCCGCGGTCATCTGGAAGAAGCGGTCGATCTCGTCCGGAACCTGCTCGGGCTCGCAGTAGATGTGGGCGTCGTCCTGGGCGAAGGTGCGCACGCGGGTGATGCCGTTCAGGGTTCCGCTGCGCTCGTTGCGGTGCAGGCGCGTGAACTCGGCCCAGCGGATCGGCAGCTCGCGGTAGCTGTGCTTCGCGGTTCCGAACAGATGGCAATGGCCGGGGCAGTTCATGGCCTTGACGCCGAGCTCTTCGCCCTCGTCGGAGCCGGCGAACCAGTACATGTCGTCGTAGAACTTCTCGTAGTGGCCCGAGGTCTTGAAGAGGTCGGAGCGGAACAGCTGCGGCGTCATGACCTCGCGATAGCCGTATTTCGGATAGAGATCGCGCACGAAGCGGACGAGCTCGTTGTAGAGCGTCATGCCCTTCGGCAGATAGAACGGCGAGCCGGGGGCGAGCGCGTCGAGATGGAAGAGCCCGAGCTCGGCGCCGACGCGGCGATGGTCGCGGCGCTTCGCTTCCTCGATGCGTTCGAGATGTTCGGCGAGCTCCTTCTTCGAGGCGAAGGCCGTGCCGTAGATGCGCTGGAGCTTCGGGCCCGTCTCGTCGCCGCGAAAATAAGTGCCCGACGACTCGAGCAGCTTCACCGCGCCGATCTGGCTCGCGTTCTGGACGTGGGGCCCGCGGCAGAGATCGACGAATCGGCCATGGCGGAAGATCGTGATCTCGGCGCCGTCGGGAATGTCGGCGAGGCGGGAGAGCTTGAGCTCTTCCCCCATCGAAGCGAAGAGCTTCTCCGCCTGCTCGCGCGTCACGACCTCGCGCTCGAATTCGGCCTTCTCCGCGACGATCGCGTTCATCTCCTGCTCGATCTTCGCGATGTCCTCGGGCGTGAATGCGTTCTCGACGAGGAAGTCGTATTGGAACTTCTCGGAGTGATCGCTGCGGCCGGCATCCACCTGGGCCTTCGGAAAGAGACGCTTGACTGCGTCGGCCATGACGTGCTCGGCCGAATGACGGATCACGTCGCCGCCGGCCGGATCCTTCGCCGTGACGATCTCGAGCGCGGTATCGCGTACCAGCGGCATGCGCAGATCGACGACCTGGCCCTCGATCCGGCCCGCCAGTGCAGCCTTCGCGAGGCCCGGGCCGATCGCGCGCGCGACGTCGAGAACGCGGGTGCCGGACGGCAGGTCGAGACACTTGCCATCGGGCAAGCGGACGGAGATGCTGCTCATGACCGCGGCCGCGCCGCGGGCGATGCGCTGAGTTCGGATCGAAGGCCCGTTGCGATGCCCGGACGCAGCGCGAGCGGATGCACGGCGCGCGGTGCACGCTCTCTCTCGCTCTCGCCGCAAGCTGCCGATCGATGCGGGCTGGTCAACGCTCTCTTCTCCGAGACCGACTCCGAGACAGACCCCGAGGCCGACTCCCAGACCGATTCCGGGAATGAGCCCCGTCACGAACCGCCCCCCGGAGCGTGCATCGGACGCCTGGGCCGCGGCGTCCGTTCACCCGTGAGGGGCCGACGTCGCGGTCGCGAATCCGCGCACATTCCGACGGACATCCCGACGAATGGGCTGGGGGTCTCCCCAGCTGGTAGGCACGGGCGGAATTGAACCGCCGACCCCCGCCATGTCAAGGCGGTGCTCTAAACCCCTGAGCTACGTGCCTGTAGCCAGCTAAGGCGCCGGTTTGATTAGCCTTTTGGATTGGGGGTGTCAATCGCTTTCCGGCAGGGAATCGGTTCGGGACGAGAAATCATCGTCCAGCCGATGCCGGCGCCCGCCTCCCCGCGTCGTCCGGGGTCGTCGGCCCTTCCGCCGGAAGCGCTGGAATCCACTGGGCCAGGATGCGGAGCCGGCGCTCGCCCATCTCGACGGGTGCGGGATCGAGGATCAGGTCCGGGGCGTCGACGGCGGCCAGACGGTTCGCGACCTCTTGCGGCCCGAGCGCCGTCTCGATGCTCAGGAGCTGACGAGCCGGGGAGAACTCGAGGGTCTCGATCCGGGTCGCCCCGATCTCGCTCCGGAGGGTCTCGAGCACGCGCCGCAGGCCGGCATGCTGCTCGAGGCCGATCAGCTCGATCGTGATGCGCTGCCGGGTCAGCTCGGCCCCGCTCGGTTCGAGCATCCCGGCGCGTGCGAGCTCCGCCCGCAGGCGGGCGACGTCCACGAGCACCTCGACGACCACGAGGTACTCGGATCGGACCCCGGGCTCGTCGGCGAAGAGAACGGGCCGCTCGCCGCGGTCCTCGAGGATCCGGAAGCTGCGGGTATACGGCAGGATTTCCCGACCGAGGACCTCCCGAAACCGCGCGGACGCATCGCTCTTGGGTCCGCCGGCGCCGCCCACGTTCGCCGCGTTTGCCCCCGCACCCGGCACCTGCTCCTCTTCGACCGCCCCGGCCGCTGCATCGTCGTCCCCGATCAGCTCGAGAGCCACACGCGAGACGCCCTCCCACAACGCCTGCTGGATCGCTTCGTCCCTCGGATTGAGCTTGCCGCGCACCTCGTCCCGAATCGGATAGATCCCGACGACTTCGATCCGATGCGGCTCGGCGGCCGCAGCGCCCGCGGCGAGCAGCATGCCGAAGACCACGGCGAACCAGAGCCAGCCGAACGGAAAGCGGGCGGCCGGCTGCGGGTCGGCGCCTTTCACGGTCCGATTCGGCCGAGAGGCGGTTCTCGATGCGTTCGCCATGATCGTTCTCCCCTGCCCCTGCGTCGTCCCGGGCAACGCTCGTTCGTCCGCCTCGCCCACCTGCGATCGATTCACAGCGTTCGCTCGGCCACGGGGCGACCGAAGAGCCGATCGACCTCCCGACACAGTCCAGTCGACGGGGCCACGCCGCGGATCCCGCCGATCCCGAGCACCGTCTCGCTCTCCCCGGGAATCGTGACGTGGAGAAAGACGCCGCAATCGCCGAGATGGCTTCCGAGCAGCCGTTTGAGCGCGAGCAGTCGGTCGCGGGTGACCTCCGGCGCCTGGACCCGAAGGCGCAGGGTCGCCGAGAGCTTCTCCTCCGCTTCGTCGAGACGGGTCACCTTCCGCACCAGGATCTTCGGCGGATCGCCCTCTTCGAGCGTGCCCTGGACCACGAGCGGCACCGGACCCCGCCCGCCCTCGGCGCTCGTTTCGTCCCGCGCCTCGCGCAGCAGCACCACGTGCTCTTCGTAGACGTCCGAGAAGAAGACGAGCTCGAAAGCGCCCTCGAGATCCTCGAGCTGGCCGAAGGCCATGCGGGTGCCGCGCTTCGTGCGCGTCTCACGCAGGCCCGCGAGGAGCCCGCCCGCGCGGACCTCCCGCCCGGCGCGCCCGGCGGTCGTGAGCGACGTCGTATCCGTGTAACGGGCGAGCAGCGGACCGACCGCCCCGAGCGGATGGCCCGTGACGTAGAAGCCGAGCAGCTCCTTCTCATGGGCCAGTCGCTCGCGCTCGCCCCACTCCGGCGACTCGACGAGCTTCGGTGCCGGCAGACCGGACGCCTCGCCGAGACCGCCGAAGAGGCTCGCCTGGCCGACCGCGCGATCCCGCTGGAGCGACGCCGCCCGTTCCAGCGCGCCGTCGATCGAAGCCCAGACCGACGCCCGGCTCGGATGGACACCGTCGAAGGCGCCGCATTTGACGAGTGCTTCGACGACCCGGCGATTCACCCGCCGCGCGTCGACGCGTTCGGCGAAGTCGAAGAGGCTGGCGAAGGGACCGTCCGCCCGCCGCGCCTCGAGGATCGCCTCGATCGCCCCCGCGCCGACGTTCTTGATGCCCGCGAAGCCGAAGCGGATCGCGCCTTCGACGACGCCGAAATCCTGCTCGGATTCGTTCACGTCGGGCGGCAGGATCTCGATCCCCTGCTCGCGCACGTGGGCGATGTAGCGCGAGAGCCGATCGTGATTTCCCGCTTCGATCGTCAGGACGGAGGCGAGGAACTCGGCCGGATGATTCGCCTTGAGATAGGCGGTCTGATAGGTGATGTAGGCGTAGGCCGTCGAGTGGGCCTTCGGGAAGCCGTAGCCGGCGAATTCCACGATCAGATCGAAGACGCGTCCGGCTTCGGCGCCGTCGATGCCGTTGCGCGCGCTGCCGTCGACGAATCGACTGCGCTGCTTCTGCATCTCCTCGGCCTTCTTCTTGCCCATCGCGCGGCGGAGCAGATCGGCTTCGCCGAGGCTGTAGCCCGCCATCTTCTGCGCGATCTGCAGCACCTGATCCTGGTAGACGATGACGCCGAGCGTCTCCTCCGTGAGATCGACGATCTCCGGATGCAGATATTCGATCTTCGTCTCGCCCGTCTTGCGGGCGACGTAGTCGTCGACCATGCCGGACTGGAGCGGGCCCGGGCGATAGAGCGCGACGAGGGGGATGATCTCGCGGAAGGTCCGCGGCTTCAGCTTGAGAACGAGGTCGGTCATGCCCGAGGATTCGACCTGGAACACGCCCTCCGTATCGCCCTCGCAGAGCAGGTCGTAGGTCTTCGGATCGTCGATCGGAATCGCATTGACGTCGAAGGTCTCGAAGCCGGGCTTCTTGCGGATCATGCGCTCCGCGTCGGCCATCAGGGTCAAGGTCTTCAGCCCGAGGAAGTCGAATTTGATCAGCCCGACCTTCTCGACGCAGCCCATGTTGTACTGGGTCATGACGTCGCCGGACTTCGGATCCTTGTAGAGCGGAACCATCTCGATCAGCGGTCGCGTGCCGATCACGACGCCGGCCGCGTGCTTCGAGGCGTGGCGCGTGAGCCCTTCGAGGTTGCGCGCGGTCTCGAGCAGCCGCCGGACCTGGGAATCCGACTCCATCAGCGCCCGCAGCTCGGGCGATTGGTTGATCGCGTCGTCGAGCTTGATGCCGAGCACTTCGGGGATCAGCTTCGCGATCCGATCGACGTCGCCGAAGGACATCCCGAGCACCCGCCCGACGTCCCGGATCGCCGCCTTCGCCTGCAGCGTTCCGAAGGTCACGATCTGCGCGACCTTCATCGCGTCGTAGCGACCGTCGAGCGAATCGCTCTCGGGGACCTCACCGTCGTATTTGTCCGCCACGTAGCGGATCACCTGCTCGCGGCCGCGCATGCAGAAATCGACGTCGATGTCGGGCATCGAGATGCGCTCGGGATTCAGGAAGCGCTCGAAGATGATGTCGTACTCGATGGGATCGACGTTCGTGATGTTCATGCCGTACGCGACGAGGCTGCCCGCCGAGCTGCCGCGGCCGGGACCGACCGGGATGCCGTTCTTCTTCGCGTAGTTGATGAAGTCGGCGACGATCAGGAAGTAGCCGGGGAAGCCCATCTTCTTGATGACGGAGAGCTCGTGCTCGAGGCGCGCGGAGTAGACCTGCTTCGCGCCATCGAACGGCTCGTCGGGTGCCATCGAGAGCTTCGCGCGCAGCCCGCTCCAGGCCTGCTCGTCCATCACCTGCTCGAGCGTCTTGCCGGCCGGCACCTGGAAATCGGGCATGTGGTATTCGCCCATGGGAATCTCGACGTCGCAGCGCTCGGCGATCTCGAGCGTCGCCTCGACGGCCTTCGGCAGGTCGTGGAAGACCTGCCGCATCTCGTCGCCGTCCTTCACGTAGAAGCCGTGGCCATCGAAGCGGAAGCGCTTCTCGTCGGCGACGTTGGCGGCGGTTCCGACGCAGAGCAGCAGGTCGTGGTCTTCGTGATGGTGCGACTCGAGGTAGTGCGCGTCGTTCGTCGCGACGAGCGGCACCCCGAGGTCGTGGCTCATCTTGACGAGCTCCTGGTTCACGATCTCCTGGGCGGGGATGCCGTGGCGCTGGATCTCGAGGTAGTAGCGGTCGCCGAACAGCCGCTGGAAATCCTGCGCCAGGGTCCAGGCCCGATCGGGCTCGTTGGCGAGCACGGCGCGCGGGACCGGCGCGGAGAGACAGCCCGAGGTGCAGATCAGGCCCTGGTGATGGCGCTCGAGCAGCTGCCAGTCGATGCGCGGCTTGTAGTAGAAGCCCTCGAGGTAGGCCTTCGAGACGAGCTTGATGAGGTTCTGGTAGCCCTGCGCGTCCATCGCGAGCAGCAGCAGATGGTTGATCGCGTCGAAGCCGGTGTCCTCGCGCGGCTTCTTCTCGCGGTCGAAGCGCGAGCCGCCGGCGAAGTAGACCTCGCAGCCGACGATCGGCTTGACGCCGTTGGCGCGTGCCTTTTCGTAGAACTCGACGGTCCCGAACAGATTGCCGTGGTCGGTCTGGGCGACCGCCGGCATGTTCGCCGCCTTCGCGCGGGCGAAGAGCGGGTTGTGCTTGATCGCGCCGTCGAGCAGCGAGTACTGCGTGTGCAGATGGAGATGGACGAAGGGCGCGGGCAACGCGCTATTCCCATTCGATCGTGGCGGGCGGCTTGCTCGAGATGTCGTAGACCACCCGGTTGATGCCCTTGACCTCGTTGATGATGCGCCGCGCGATGCGCCCGAGCACGTCGTACGGAATCTGGGCGACGTCGGCCGTCATCGCGTCGGTCGAGGTCACGCAGCGCAGCGCCACGACGTTCTCGTAGGTCCGGCCGTCGCCCATCACGCCGACGCTCTGGACCGGCAGGAAGACGACGAGCGCCTGCCAGATCGAGTCGTAGAGCCCGGCGGCGCGGATCTCCTCGATCAGGATCGCATCGGCCTCGCGCAGGGGCTCGAGCCGGGCCCGTGTCACCTCGCCGAGGATCCGGATGCCGAGGCCCGGACCGGGGAAGGGATGGCGCCCGAGCGCCCGCGCCGGCAGTCCGAGCTCGCGGCCGACGGCGCGCACCTCGTCCTTGAACAGCTCGCGCAGGGGCTCGACCAGGCCGAGCTTCATGTCCTCGGGCAGGCCGCCGACGTTGTGGTGGGTCTTGATCGTGACGGACTTGCCCTTGACGGAGACGCTCTCGATCACGTCGGGATAGAGCGTGCCCTGTACCAGGAACTCGGCGCCCCCGATCTTGGCAGCCTCGCTCTCGAAGACCTCGATGAAGAGATTGCCGATGATCTTGCGCTTCTTTTCGGGATCGCCGACCCCGGCCAGCGCCGAGAGGAACAAATCCGAGGCATCGACGGAAACCAGCCGGATCCCGAGCGCCTCGCCGAAGAGCTTCTCGACCTCGGCCCGCTCGTTCTTCCGCATCATGCCGTGGTCGACGAAGATGCAGGTCAGCTGATCGCCGATCGCGCGGTGGACGAGCGCCGCAGCCACCGAGGAATCGACGCCCCCGGAAAGACCGCAGACCGCGCGCGAGGCGCCCACCTGGCGGCGGATCGACTCGACCGTGTCGTCGACGAAGGACGACATCGTCCAGGTCGGCTCGCAGCGGCAGATGCGCAGGACGAAGTTCTCGAGCATCTGGCGGCCGCCCTCGGTATGGACGACCTCCGGATGGAATTGCACGCCCCAGATCGGGCCCTTTCCGGAGCCCTCGTCCGAGCGCACCGCGGCGAAGGGCGAGCCGCCCGAGGTCGCGATCCGGCGCATGCCGGGTGGCAGCGCGAGCACGCGGTCGCCGTGGCTCATCCAGACGACGTGCTCGACGTCGCGGTCGAGGCCTTCGAAGAGCGGATCGGCCTCCTCGATCTGGAGCGAGGCGCGGCCGTACTCGCGATCGTCGGCGGACTCGACGCGCCCGCCCAGGCGCTGGACCAGCAGCTGGAGCCCGTAGCAGATGCCGAGGATCGGAACGCCGAGCTCGAGGACACCGCGATCCATGTCGGGGGCGTCGGCGTCGAGCACCGAGCTCGGCCCGCCAGAGAGGATGATGCCGGTCGGCGCGAAGGCGCGGATCGTCTCGATCGCGACGTCGGCCGGGTGCAGCTCGCAGTACACGTGGGCTTCGCGGACGCGCCGCGCGATCAGCTGGGAATACTGCGCACCGAAGTCGAGGATCAGGATCCTCGAGCTCGTCGCCTTGGGATGGGATGCCATCGAACGTTGGACCTCAGGCGCTCAGGGACTCGCGGGCTCGAGCGCGGGATTCGAAAAAGTCGGCTCGGCTGCTCCAAACGCGACGCGGCTACTCCAGACGCGGCTCGGCTATTCCAGACGCGGCTCGGCTATTCCAGACGATAGTTCGGCGCCTCTTTCGTGATGATCACGTCGTGGACGTGGCTCTCGTGGAGGCCCGCCGAGGTGATCCGGACAAATCGGGCGTTGCGCCGGAGGAAGCCGAGGTCGGCTGCACCGCAGTAGCCCATGCCGGAGCGCAATCCACCAAAGAGCTGATGGAGCGACTGCGAAAGGCTGCCGCGATACGGCACCCGGCCCTCGATGCCTTCGGGCACCAGCTTCTCGGTGTCGACGCCGGCCTGGAAATAGCGATCCCGGCTCCCCGCCGCCATCGCCCCGAGCGAGCCCATGCCGCGGTAGACCTTGTACGAACGGCCCTGGAAGAGCACGACCTCGCCCGGCGATTCGTCCGTCCCGGCGAACAGCGAGCCGATCATGATCGTCGACGCGCCGGCGGCGAGGCCCTTCACGACGTCGCCCGAGTACTTGATGCCGCCATCGCCGACGACGGGGATCCCGGCGCGCTCGGCGACCTCGGCGGCGTCGCGGATCGCGGTGAACTGGGGAACGCCGACGCCGGCGATCACCCGCGTCGTGCAGATCGAGCCGGGGCCGACCCCGATCTTGACGGCCGAGACCCCGGCCTTGATCAGCGCCTCCGTCCCCTCCGCCGTCGCGACGTTGCCGCCGATCAGCGGGAGATTCGGGAAATGCGCCTTGAGCTCGCGGATCGTCTCGAGGACACCCGCCGAATGACCATGGGCCGTATCGACGACGACCACGTCGACGCCGGCATCGACGAGCGCCTGCGCGCGCTCGAGCCGATCCGGCCCGACGCCGAGCGCCGCGCCGCAGCGCAGCCGACCGAGATCGTCCTTGCAGGCATCCGGATAGCGCTCGGTCTTCTCGATGTCCTTGATCGTGATCAGGCCGCAGAGCATGCCCGCGTCGTCGACGACGAGCAGCTTCTCGATGCGGTGGGCGTGGAGCAGCTCCTGTGCGCGATCCATCGTCGTGCCGGGCGGGACCGTCACCAGGTCGCGGCTCGTCATGACGGTCGAGATCTCGGCGGAGACGTCCTTCACGAAACGCAGATCGCGATTGGTGAGGATGCCGACGGCCTTCCCCTCCCGCGTCACGGGAACGCCGGAGATCCGGAAGCGGCTCATCACCTCGAGCGCCTCGCGGATCTTCTGTTCCGGACGCATCGTGATCGGATCGACGATCATGCCCGACTCGGAGCGCTTGACCTTGTCGACCTCGGCGGCCTGATCGGCGACGGGGAGATTCTTGTGGACGATCCCGATGCCGCCGTTGCGGGCCATGCAGATCGCGGTCTCGTGCTCGGTGACGGTGTCCATCGCCGCGGAGACCAGCGGCGTGTTGAGATGGATCTCGGTCGTCAGCTGGGTTCGGAGATCGACGTCGGCCGGGAGGACTTCCGAGGCGGCGGGGACGAGCAGTACGTCGTCGAACGTCAGTCCCTCGCGGATCTCCGATCGGCTCATCGGCGATGCACGCCTCCCATGGAAAGCGCGAGCATAATCGGGGGGCCGGGGACGGTCAACCGAACGAATCGGGGCCCGGACGGGGATCTCAGGCCGAGTCGGACCCGGCGATCGCATCGAGGCCCTGGCGGCTCAGCCCTGCCAGCTCGGAGGCGACCGCTTCGGCGATCCGGAAGGCGGCGCGCGGACAATCGTCGACGAGCCGCGAGAGCGAGGAGCGCGACAGGATCCAGACCGTGCAGCCGCCGTCGGCCAGCGCCGTGACCTCGCGCTTGCCGAAGGCAAAGAGGGAGGCCGCACCCAGATGATCCGGCGCTTCGAGGGTTCCGAGCACGCCGGGCCTGCGGCGGCTGCGGAGCTTGAGACGCCCGGACTCGAGCAGCACGAGCCCGTCGCTCTCGCTGCCCTCCCGGAAGGCGCTCTTGCCGTCGACGAGCCGGCGCTGCTCGAGCAGCGAGGCGACGATCTCGCGCTCCTCGTCGCCGAGCTCCGCGAAGATCGCGAAGCGTTTGAGCGCGTCGGGACTCACGGGACGATCCTCGCGAAAAGGCTCCGGAGGAGCGAGCCCGGATCCTTCTGGGGATCGATCGGGAGCAGGAAGAGGCTCGCCGAGTCGAGCAGGGAGAGGTTGGCGCGCAGCTCGTCCGGCGATACGCGTTCGCCTTCGGCCAGCATCACGACGTGGAAGGTCCGGGCGCCGTGCCGGCTGCCGAGGGCGGCGGCGACGTCGAGCAGCGCGGATGCGCTGCCACTCATGCGCGCGTCGTGCAGGAAGATCGTCCCGAGCGCGCGGTGGGCGGCGAAGGGCCAGAGGGCGGCGAAGGACGCCTCGCTCGGCAGGTGGATCAGCTCGATCGAGAATCCGGAATCGACGCTCAGGCGCGCGAGCGGGGCCAGCGGGAGGCGTTCGGCGCCGCGCCGGTCGCGCAGGGGAGCGAGCTCCGTTCCGGGAACCTTCTCGAGCAGCGCCGTGAAGCGTTGCGTCGCCTGGCCGTTCGCGGAGACGACGAGCAGCTTGGCGTCGGGGATCGACCCGCCCGCGGCGCGCACCGACTGGACGAAGCCGCGCAGCCGGCGGACCTGTGCATCGTTGAAGAGCGCGTGGCCATGACCATCGGGCGCCGCGATCCGCGCGTGGCCGAGCTCGACGATGCCGCGCTCCGCGAGGGTCTGGATCGTCCGCAGGACTTGATAGTCGGGCTGGCCGCAGCGATCGATCACGTCGCCGACGCACCCCGCCTCGTCGATCAGGCCGAGCACCTCCTGCGTGAGCGGGTGCAGCACGGGCGGGAGCTCGTCGCGGGCGATCTTCATGCGGATCGGAGACTCGACCGGCGGCAGCTTCGGCGCGAGTCGATGCCATTCCTCGAGCTGTCTCAACCCCTCGGCCAGGAGCGCACGGGTCGGAAGCCTGATCTCGGCGGGCCCCTCGGCCGGCCCCGGCTCGAATCGGAAATGCCCCTCCCGCCGATCGAGCAATCGGAACAGCGCCTTCTCGCCGCGGACCCCTCCGCACGCCGCCGCCCGGATCTCGCCGGCGCAGACCCGCACCTGGGCGGCGCCCTCCGTGCCCTCCCCCGTTCCGGCATCGATCGCGACGACGCCCGTCAAGCGACGCGCGTTCAGCAGCTGGAAGATCTCCGCCGGACGGATGTCGGAGAGGCGGCCTTCGATCGCGCTCTCGGGCCGGGCATCGGCATCGAGCTTCTCGATCCGCGCCTTCCGCTCGAGCACCCGCGCGATGCTGGCCACGATCTCTTCGATCGGCGTCCGGGCGTCGACCCATTCCTCGCCGACCCCGGCCCAGGCGGCGCGGCGAGCCCCGCGCCCCAGGACGACCAGCTGCACGTTTCGCGTACGGGGATTCGCGCGCAGGATCTCCGCGAGCTTGGCGGCATCGACGAGAGGCAGCTCCGCCTGGACCACGACGAGCCCCGGCGGCTCGGAGAGCGCGATCTCGAGGGCGGCGACACCCGAGGCCGCCCGGCGGCAGCGGTGCCCCTCTGCCTCGAGGCGCCCGGCGATGCCGTCCCGGCGCCCCGCGTCTCCGTCCGCAATCAAGATCAGATCGTTCGCCATCACCGCCCGCCCCGCCCTAGACCGAGACCAGGATCCCGAGCTCCCGCTGGAGTCGGAATGCGAGATGTTCGACCAGGGCCCGGTCCGCCGACTGGAAGATCGGTGCACGCGACGCGACCGCGCTCACCTGGCCGACCATCGCGTAGGCCGGGCCATCACCGAAATAGATCGCGAAGGGCCGCCGCGAGTCGAGCGGCGACTTCTGGATGCAGTGGATCTCGGAGCCCGAATCGGGCTGGACGCCTTCGGCCAGCAGCACGATCTCCGTGCGTGTCGCCTGTCCGCGGAGGTCGTCGAGCGTCTCGAGCAGATCGGGCAGCCAACGGCTTCCCGGGGAGAGAAACAGGATCCCCCGATCCTCGGGCCTGCGGAAGACGTCCTCGAGGACGAACCGCAGGATCTCGCTCTCGACGCCGATCGGCTCCACCGTGCCGAGCTCGATCATCCGATCGAAGGCGAGCTCGATGCTGCCGCCCGTCATGAGCGCGGAATGGGTGGCGAGCAGGCTGCCCCGCGCCGCTTCGCGCCGCTCGTCGAGGACGCGCTCCAGCGCTTCGAGCTGATCGCCGTCGGTCGGGAACGTCGCCGCGACGCAGCGGATCGCCCGACCGGGATGACGCCCGAGCCAATCGGAGGTCGCGCGCTCGATGCGTCGCACCAGTACGCCGACGCCGAGGGCGTCGGTCTGGGGCAGCAGGGCGAAATGGGCGTTCCAGGAGTCCGAGGCGAGCAGATCCGTCCCGCGCAGCGCCGCCTCGATCTGCCGGACGAGCTCGCGAAGCTCGCCGGTCGGCGTCCCGGTTTCCTCCTCTCCGGCTTCGAGGTCGATGCGGAGGAGAGAGAAACGATGGCCGAAGCGGTTGGCCTTGTGGATCTCGTTGCGGACCGCGTCGTCGAGATAGGCCCGCGAGTACGCGCGAGTCTCGGGATCCCGGAGCGAACGCCGCTCGAGGGCGCGAAATCGCATCGCATTGCCGACCGCGACGCCGCCGAGCTCGGCGAACTTCTCCGCCAGGACGCGATCGTTCGGCGCGAACGGCTCCCCGTGCAATCGATCGGAGAGCCGCACGACACCGATCCGCTCCGAGCCGGCGCGCAGCGGCAGGAAGAGCGCCTCGCTCGCCTCGGCATCTTCGGGCAGGACGGCGACGATCGACTTCGAGCCCGACAGGCCCGGACACCAGGCCGCTTCGACGTCGTCGAAGGAGATCGCCTTCGGTTCGCTCTCGAGCCGGACGAGCCCGCGGACGGCGACCAGGGAGAGCGCCTCGCTCCCGAGCTCGTCGGCCAGCCAGAGCACGCCCGTCTGCGCGCGCGTCTCGAGGCACAGCCCTTCGAGCAGGCGCTCCGCGAGCGGCTCCACGGCGAGCGTCGAGAAGAGCCCCGTCGCCCGCTCGAAGAGCGAGACGACGCCCATGTATTCGAGATTTTCTTCGACGAGACGCGCATGTTCGACGCGGAGCCGACGCCGCGCGGCGAGCTTGCCGACCGCTTCGACGAGGGCCTCGCGATCGAAGGGCTTCAGGATGTAGTCCGTGGCGCCCTGCTTCATCGCATCGACGGCCGCCTTGACGTCGACGACGCCCGTCACCATCACGACGTCCTGCTCGGGCAATCGCTCGCGGATCCGGCGGACGAGCTCGCTGCCGTCCATGCCCGGCATGACGAGATCGGTGAGGACGATCTCGAAGTCCTCCCGCTCGAGCAGCCGGAGCGCCTCCTCGCCGGACGCGACCGTCTGCACGTCGAAGCCGGCGTCGGAGAGGATCCCCTCGATCAGCTCGCGGAAATAGCGCTGGTCGTCGACTGCGAGTATGCGCGCCTTGCCCATGATCCCTCGGAGGCACGCAGCGCCGTGAAGGCGCAGGTCGACCCGACCGGTCGCCTGCGATGCCTGCGGCGCGCCCCTGCCTCGCGGGCTCTTCGGCCTGCCTCGCGCCCGACTTCAGACGAGATCCGGGGAAATCCCCGGACCGGCGGAGGGGGCGCGGTCCAGGCCGGCGAGCCGCTCCGATCCAAGCACGCTGGCGCGCATCGAATGGGGCTGGGCATCGACGATCCGGACATCCACGAAATCCCCCGGCAGGATCGATCGACCGTGCTCCGGATCGATGTTCACGACCCGCTGATGCGGGTCCCGGCCCGAAACCTGGCCCCCACCCTGCCGGCTGGGACCGTCGACGAGAACCCGGGTCTGCTGCCCCACGCGAGAGCGGTGATACGCGAGGGTACGCTCGGTCTGCCGGGTCTGGAGCTGGACGAGCCGGGCCTGGGCGAGCTCCCCCGAGACGCTCGCTCCGAGCTCGGCGGCGGCGGTTCCCGGCCGCGGCGAATACTTGAAGCTGAAGCTGTCGACGAAGCCCGCGGCGTCGAGGATCGAAAGCGTCTCTTCGAAGTCCTGTTCCGTCTCCCCGGGAAAACCGACGATCAGATCGGTGGTCAGGACGAGATCGCGCCGCGCCGCCTGCAGCGCCGCGGTGATCTCGAGATAGCGCTCACGGCTGTAACGCCGACGCATCGCCTCGAGGATCCGGCTCGAGCCGCTCTGGAGCGGCAGGTGGACATGGGGGCAGAGCCGCTCGAGCTCGGCGTGGGCGCGGATCAGGGCCTCGTCGAAGAACAGCGGATGGGGACTGGTGTACCGGATCCGTTCCAGGCCGGGGATCGCGTCGAGACGTCCCAGCAGCTCGGCGAAGGGCATGGTCCCGGCCTGGGCGGCATGGCCCCGACGCACGTCGTGGCGGCCGTAGGCGTTCACGGTCTGACCGAGGAGCGTGATTTCCCGGATGCCGCGCTCGACGAGGCTTCGAACCTCCGACTCGATCTCTGCGGCCGGCCGGCTGATCTCGCGGCCGCGGGTCAGGGGCACGATGCAGAAGCTGCAGAACATGTCGCAGCCCTCCATCACCGTGACGAACGCCTTGCGGCGGACGCCCTCTCCCGGCTCGGCCCGGCGGGCCATCGGCAGATCGAATCGCCCCGGACTGCGGTCCTCTCCGACCTCGGCCGAGCGGATTCCAGCGCGGGCCGCTTCGATCAGGGCCGGGACCCTGCGCAGATGATGAGTGCCGAAGACGAAGTCGACGTGGCCGAAGCGGCCGAGCAGTCGATCACCGAGCTGCTCGGCGACGCATCCGCCGACGGCCACCATCCGGCCGGGTCGCTCGGCCTTCCAGGCACGCAGCAGGCCGAGATCGCTGTAGAGCTGGTGCTCGGCCTTGTCCCGGATGGAGCAGGTATTGATCACGAGCAGATCGGCCTCCCCCTCCTGCTCGCTCGCGACGAGCCCCGCCCCCTCCAGCAGCGCCGCGACCTTCTCGGAGTCGTGGACGTTCATCTGGCAACCGTAGGTTCGGACGCTAAAGCGCTGGGCAGACAAGGGAATTCCGTCCTCGGAGGGAGACGTTCAAGGGGCCGGGATCCGGTGGGCCGGGCGCGCAGGTCTCGGGGAGACCCGTCATCACAGGGCTTCCGAGCGGCGCGGAACGTACCCGACGCCTAGCGTCGAGTCGAACCAGGGCCCTCTTCGACGCGGCGTGCCGGCCGCTCGAAAGACTTCGAGTGGTTTCTCGAAAGCCGACAAAACATGTTGGTTTTGATTCGTTCGAGAAAAGATCGAACCGCGTTGGATTTCGCGATTGACAAGCCGATCTCGCCCGCCATAATGCCCAAAAGTCATCGGGTTTCGGAGTGGCGGTGGATTGGCCATTTCTTCCGAAATGTCCAACCTCTCACCCCCCATTGAATGAGTCCACCGCCCCTCCCCCTGACGAACGCCCCGTCGGCTCGACCGACGGGGCGTTTTTCGTTTCGGGGTGCGTCCATCGCGAGCTCGCCGGAAACGGCAGAGCCTTCGAACGAATCGCAGGGGCGACTAGAGGACGGCGTAGGCGAGAAACGCAGCGCCGAGGGCCCAGGGCAGGTAGCGGTTCACGAAGTCCTTCGGGATCACGCCCAGGGCTTCGAGTCCCGGAACGCCGCGCCGCGCCTGCTGGATCACGGGAATCTCCACGAGGCTCGAGAAGACCGCGAAGCCGAACGCGCCCGCGACGAGGGCGGCGGTGCCTTCGCGGCCCGGGGTATGGACGAGCGCGAGATAGGCCAGCACGAGCGCCGCGTGGGCGAGGTTGCCGCCGTAGCTCATCCAGAGGAAGGCGCGGCCGTCGTTGTTCGCGTAGTCGAAGTCGTAGAGCGGCAGGAACTTCGTCAGGGGCTTCAGCGGCGCGTGCCCCCCGCCCAGGCGTGCCCCCACGAAATGGCCCCATTCGTGGACGAGGGCATTGGTCGCCGCGCCGACGAGGAGACCATCGACGACCGACAGGAAGGTCGCGAAGCCGAGCCGCGAGACCGTCGCCCAGCTCTCCGCCGCAGCGAAGATCGAGAGCAGCACCGCGATGATCGCTCCATCGCGCAGGGCCACGAGCGAGAGCTTCGCTTCGTCCGCGGCGGCGACGCTGCGCTTCGGCGCGTAGGCACCGCCGGCCTCGGGGCCGCCGGTCTCGGTCCGCGGGCCGCCTTCCCCCTCGGACTCCCGATCCGGTTGCGGAGACGTCATGCGCGCAGCTCCTCTCTCATTCTCGCCCCCGGGCTCGGTCTTGCGTGGATCTCGGCTCGCTTCGCTCCGGGGAGCCGCTCGAGATTCGCCGAGCGGCTCAGAGAATGATCTGGTCGACGACCCGGGACAGCTGCCGGAGGTTCCGGCATTCCTCGACGATGTCGCAATAGGGCATGTACCGATCCATCACCGAATCCCCGAAGCCCCAGGCGGACGGACTCTCGGGATTCAGCCAGACGACGTTCTTCGCCTTGTTCTGGATGTCGCGGATGCACCAGGCCTTGGCGTCGTTGTAGTTGTTGCGTGCGTCGCCGAGGATCATGACGGTCGTCTTCTTGTCGACCGTCGCCAGGTGGTTCTTCCAGAACTCGTGGAAGGCGTAGCCGAAGTTGCTGCGCGTATAGACGTTGATGACGTCGCCGCCGTCGAGGGCCTTCTCGATCGCCTGGCTGATGTCCTTGTCCTGGAAGACGCTCGTCACCTCGCCCAGCTCGGCCACGAAGACGTAGCAGCGGATCTTCGTGAAGGCTTCCTGCAGCGAGTACATGAACTGGAGCATGAAGCGCGAGACGTTCGCCACCGACGACGACACGTCGCAGAGGATCACGAGCTTCGGCCGATCCTTGCGCCGGGTCTTGTAGACGACCTCGAACGGGATGCCGCCGCGGGCCATGTTGCGGCGCAGCGTCTGGTGGAGGTCGAGCTTGCCGCGCTTGAGCCGCTTCTTGCGGATCGAGAGGATGTTCTTGATGCGCTGGGCGAGGCGGGCCACGACCTCGCGCATGCGCGCGATCTCGTCCTCGGTCAGGTGGTAGAAGCTCTTCTCCGTCAGCATCTCGCGACGGAACTTCTCCATGTAGTTGTGGTTCTGCTGCTGCAGCTCGCGCTCGGTGAAGCCCCGGACCGTGCGGCGGACCGTCTCCATCAGCTTGCGCATCAGCTCCTGCAGCTGCTGGATCTGGGCGTCGCCCATGCCCATCGCACGCATCCGCTCGACGAGGTTCTCGAGCTCCTGCGACGCCCCTTCGAGCCCGAGCTGCTCGGTGGTGCGACGACTGAAGAATCCCACCTGCAGCATGTTCTCGATCCGGCCGGTACCCGCCTCCTCTGCGGCCTGCCGGATCATGTTCTCGAGCTGCGAGAGGTCCTGAGTGAGGAGCGCCTTGGCGAGCTCGGAAAGATCGAGGTCGCCGTCCATCTCCTGCATCATCTCGGCGAGCTGCTTGAGCAGCTGGTCGAGATCGATGCCCATGGAGCCGAGGTCGCCCTCCATCTGGTCGAAGGCCTGGCGCAGGTTGTCGTAGAAGCCGGACCAGAAGAGCTCGAAGAGCTCGTCGTAGGTGGCGATGTCGTCGCCGCGCTTGACCATGGCCGACCGCAGCGCGTCGCGAAAGATCTCGCGGTCGTCGAGCGAGAGCTCGTCGAGGGCGTTGAACGCATCGATCCCCTCCGCGACGGAGACGCGGATCCCGCTCTTGCGGAGCAGGTTGGTGAACGCGATGACCTTCTTCTGCATGCCTCGTCTCTCGCGTTTCTCTCGCGTCTCGCTCTCGTCTCACGCGCGTCGCCCGGCGGCGGGCTCCCCGATCCGGCCCGCCCGGGCCGGACGGGTCAGTGCAGGATGCCCTTCTTGACCGCGCCCGGCGCGGGTGCGGGCGCGACCTGGGGCTGCGCGGCCGAGACCTCGGCGGTCTTCTTCTTGATCAGCTTCGCCAGCTCGTTCTGGGCCTTCTCGACGTCGCCTTCGTATTTGAGGATCACGTTGAGCGTATCCGAGACGATCTGGTCCTCGAGCTCCTCGGCGTTCAGGGCGAGCAGCGCGCGAGCCCAGTCGAGGGTCTCCGAGATCGACGGCGTCTTCTTCAGATCGAGCGCGCGGATGCGATTCATCAGGCCGACGACCTCTTCGGCGAGGCGCTTGTCGATGTTCGGCACCTTGCGGTCGAGGATGCGCACCTCGAGCTCTTCCGAGGGGTAGTCGATCCAGAGGTGCAGGCAGCGGCGCTTCAGGGCGTCGCTCATCTCGCGGGCGTCGTTCGACGTCAGGAAGACGAGCGGCTGGCTGCGGGCGACGATCGTCCCGATCTCCGGGATCGTGACCTGGAAATCCGAGAGCACCTCGAGCAGGAAGGCCTCGAACTCGGGATCCGATTTGTCGACCTCGTCGACGAGCAGCAGCACGGGCTTCTCGGAGGTGATGGCCTGCATGAGCGGGCGCGGCACGATGAAGCGGCTGGAAAAGAACACCGAGTCCTGGGCCCCGACGCGCTCCGCGGCTTCGGCGAGCGTCTGCGTCCCGGCCAGGGTCTCGGCGACCTTGTCCTTCAGGATCTGCGTGTAGAGAAGCTGCTTCGAGTACTCCCACTCGTAGAGCGCCTTGGCCTCGTCGAGCCCCTCGTAGCACTGCAGGCGGATCATGCTGCGGCCGAGCGCCTTCGAGACGACCTTCGCGAGCTCCGTCTTGCCGACTCCGGCCGGTCCCTCGATCAGGACGGGCTTGCTCAGCTGCTGCGCGAGGAAGACGACGGTCGCGATCTTCTTGTCGCAGATGTAGTCCTGGTCGCCCAGCTGCTCGATGACGTCTTGCACGGACTTGAACATGGATTCCTCTCGTTCGGCTGGGCTCGGCTCGGATCGATCGGTCGCTCGCGACGCCCGTTCCGGACGCGGCACGCGCGTTCCTCCTCAGGACATCAGATGCAGGACGTGGCCGAGCTTTTCCTTCTTGGTGCGCAGGTAGTTCAGGTTGTTCGCGTTCGGTTGGATCTCGAGCGGGACGCGCTCGACGATCTCGACGCCGTAGCCGCTGATGCCCGCGCGCTTGCCCGGGTTGTTCGTCAGGATCCGGATCTGGCTGACCCCGAGGTCCGCGAGGATCTGGGCGCCGACGCCGTAGTCGCGCAGATCGGCGCCGAACCCCAGGCGATTGTTGGCCTCGACCGTATCGAGCCCCTCGCGATCCTGCAGCTCGTAGGCCTTGATCTTGTTCTTGAGCCCGATGCCGCGCCCTTCCTGGCGCATGTAGAGCACGATGCCCGAGCCCTCTTCCGCGATCATGCGCATGGCGGCTTCGAGCTGCTCGCCGCAGTCGCAGCGCAGCGAGCCGAAGGCATCGCCCGTGAGACATTCGCTGTGGACACGGATCAGGATCGGCGCCTCGGGATCGATCTCGCCGAAGACGAGCGCCATGTGGTCGACGTGGTCGATGTCGTTCTCGAAGACGATGGCCTGGAACTCGCCGAAGACGGTCGGGAGCTTCGCCGTCGCGGCGCGGTGGACGAGGCGTTCGTTGCGCAGGCGGTAGGAGACGAGGTCCTTGATCGTCACGATCTTGAGCGCGTGCTCGCGGGCGAACTCGATCAGATCCGGCAGGCGGGCCATCGTGCCGTCGTCGTTCATGATCTCGCAGATGACGCCGGCCGGGCGGCAGCCGGCCAGGCGGGCGAGGTCCACGGAACCTTCGGTCTGACCCACGCGCCGGAGCACGCCGCCCTTGCGGGCACGCAGGGGGAAGATGTGGCCGGGCCGCACGATGTCCGTGGGCTTCGCGTCCTCTGCGACGGCCACCTGGATCGTGCGCGCGCGATCGGCGGCGGAGATGCCGGTGGTGACGCCTTCGCGGGCCTCGATCGAGACGGTGAAGGCGGTCCCGAACGGCGTCGTGTTCTCGTAGTCGGGCACCATCATGCCGAGGTGCAGACGATCGAGCTGCTCTTCCTCGAGCGGAAGGCAGATCAGCCCGCGACCGTACTTCGCCATGAAGTTGATGGCTTCGGGGGTGACCTTGTCGGCGGCCATGCAGAGGTCGCCCTCGTTCTCGCGATCCTCGTCGTCGACGAGGATCACCATCCTGCCTGCGGCGATGTCGGCGATCGCTTCGGAGATGGTCGAGAGACCGGGCGCCGGAACCGATTCGTGGATCGGCCGGGGCGGACGGGACTTCGAAGTAGAGCTGGCGTGGGGCATGCGCGGGAATCGACCTTCCGTACGGACCACGGGCGGGGTTCCGGCGGACGCGTTCGGGACGAACTACCCGGGGGTGGCAGGCCGCACGATAAGATGCGGGCCTTGGAGTGTCAATCACACGTCGGAGCGCGGGCCGGAACGCGGAGTCCGCTCCGGAACGGGGGGCCCACCGCGGGGCGCGCGACGGGGCTCAGGGGCCCTGGCGGAAGTTGCGCAGGATGCCCTTCAGGAACTCTTCCTCGGAGAGGCTGAACTTCGCCGAGAAATCGTGGCGGTCCTCGAGGCCGCGGTACAGCACGCGCATCAGCTCGCGGAAGGTCTCGAGGATCCCCTCGCCCCGGGTCGCGACCGCCGGGAATGTCGGCGTGTTGCCCCATTGCTCCTTGATCTCGGAGAGCGGCTTCACGTCGGGCATGTCGCGTTTGTTGAACTGGACGACCTTGGGGAGCTTTTCGAAATCGATGCCGTGGGCCTTGAGATTGGCCTCCATGTCGCGCCAGGAGTAGGCGTTGGCACTGGCGGCCGAGCGCTGGGAATCGGCGATGAAGGCGATCGCGTCGGCCCCGGCGAGCACGACCTTGCGGGTCGATTTGTGCATCACCTGACCGGGGACGGTGAAGAGCTTCATCTTGATCGAGAAGCCGCCGGCGGTATTGAACTCGACGGGCAGGAAATCGAAGTAGAGCGTCCGGTCGTCCTTGGTATCGAGGGTCAGCATGTGGCTCCGGCGCGCCGGATCCATCATCTCGTGGAGCTTCTGGAGATTGCTCGTCTTGCCCGAGAGGGCCGGGCCGTAATAGACCACCTTGAGGGTGATCTCCTTGCTTCCCATGTTGATCTGGACCATCGGTCGGGACTCCACGCGCAGGCTCGGCTGCGGAGACGATGCGACTTCGCGTGCGTCTGCACGCATGCGGCGCTCCGCTATCGGCCGGTGATGGCGATCTCATGATGCAATCCCCGCGCTTCGGACGAAGCGGGGGCGCGGGGCTAGGCACCTTCGAAGAAACGCACCAGCAGCGCGCGCGCAGCAGCCGTCGGCGTGCGGCTCTGATCGGCGACTGCCGCCTCTTCGCCGGCGATCGCCTCCGCCATGCCCGGCCGCTCCCGGAAGGCGCGGGCCAGGCCTTCGTCGACGAGCTTCCAGAGCCATGCCCGGGCCTGCTCGCGGCGGCGCACCACGAGCTGTCCGGAGCGCTCGAGGAGCTGGCGGTGTTCGAGGATCGCGGCCCAGACCTCGGCGATGCCCCGGCTCTCGAGCGCACTCGCGACCAGCGCCCGCGGCTGCCAGCCGAAGTGGCCCGGGCGCAGCAACGAGAGCGCGCCGGCGTAGTCCTGGCGGGTGCGATCGGCGATCGCTGCGGTCGGCCCATCGGCTTTGTTGACCACGAGGGCATCGGCGAGCTCGACGACGCCCTTCTTGATGCCCTGGAGCTCGTCGCCGCCAGCGGGCAGCAGCAGCACGAGAAAGAAGTCGACCATCGAGGCGACGGCGACCTCGGACTGGCCGATCCCGACCGTCTCGATCAGGACCACGTCGAAGCCCGCCGCCTCGCAGAGCAGCATCACCTCGCGGGTGCGGTGGGCGACGCCGCCCAGCGAGCCTCCGGAGGGCGAAGGCCGGATGAAGGCCTCCGGCCGGACGGCCAGTCGCTCCATGCGCGTCTTGTCGCCGAGGATGCTCCCGCCGGTCACGGGGCTCGATGGATCCACGGCGAGCACGGCGACCCGTCGTCCCTGCTCGACCAGCATCAGGCCGAGTGCCTCGACGAAGGTGCTCTTGCCGACGCCGGGGGGGCCCGTGATGCCGACGCGGATCGCACGACCGCTTTCGGCGACCAGCGCATCGAGGATCGCCTGCCCGAGGTCGCGGTCGGCATCCCGCGTGCTCTCGATGCGCGTGATCGTGCGCGCGATCGCCCGCCGATCCCCGGCGCGGATCGCCCGGACCGCGGCCTCGACCTCGTCGGCCTTCGGATTCTGCGGACTCGGCGCGCTCAACGGCTAGGCCGCCGCCCGCGCTCGCAAGACCTCGAGGACTTCGGCGGCCGCGACGGGGACCGGGGTCCCCGGCCCGAAGATCGCCGCGACGCCCTCCTTGCGCAGGAAATCGTAGTCCTGCGGCGGGATGACGCCGCCCACGATCACCGCGATGTCCGGCGCCCCGGCATCGCGCAGCGCCTTCACGAGCTCGGGCACCAGCGTCTTGTGGCCGGCGGCCTGGCTCGAAACGCCGATCGCGTGGACGTCGTTGTCGATCGCCTGCTGCGCCGCCTCGGCCGGCGTCTGGAAGAGCGGGCCGACGTCGATGTCGAAGCCGAGATCCGCGAACGACGTCGCGATCACCTTCATGCCGCGATCGTGGCCGTCCTGTCCGAGCTTCACGACCAGCATGCGCGGCCGCCTGCCCTGCTCCCGCCCGAATTCTTCGACCGATCGGCTCACACGAGCGAACGCCTCTTCGTCCCTGTACATCGCGCGGTAGACCCCCGAGACCGACTGCACTTCGGCGCGATGACGTCCGTACGCCTTCTCCATCGCGTCGGAGATCTCGCCCACCGTCGCCCGCACCCGCGCGGCCGCGACCGCCGCTTCGAGCAGGTTGCCCTGCCCGCTCTTCGCGAGCTCGGTGAGGTTCGCGAGCGCCTTCTCGACGGCCGCGCCGTCGCGGGACTTGCGGATCTGCGCGAGCCGGCGGATCTGCGACTCGCGTACGGCGGCGTTGTCGATGTCGCGCACCTCGATCTGCCCTTCCTTCGCGAGCCGGTATTTGTTGACGCCGACGATCACGTCCTCGCCGCTGTCGACACGGGCCTGGCGACGCGTCGCCGCCTCCTCGATCCGCAGCTTGGGCATGCCGGCCTCGATCGCCTTCGTCATGCCGCCCATTTCCTCGACCTCGTCGATCAGGGCGTTGGCCGCGCGGTAGACCTCTTCGGTGAGCGACTCCATGAAATACGAGCCGCCCCACGGATCGATCACCGCGGGAATGCCCGACTCCTCCTGCAGGATCAGCTGCGTATTGCGGGCGACGCGGGCGGCGGTGTCGGTCGGGAGGGAGACGGCCTCGTCGTAGCCGTTGGTGTGCAGGGACTGGGTCCCGCCGAAGACCGCGGCCATCGCCTCGATCGTCGTGCGGATGATGTTGTTCATCGGATCCTGCTCGGTCAGCGAGGCGCCCGAGGTCTGACAATGGGTCCGCAGCATCAGCGATTTCTGGTCCTTGGGCGCGAACTCCTTCGCGAGGCGTTCGGCCCAGATGCGGCGGCCGGCGCGCATCTTCGCGATCTCGAGGTAGAAGTTCATCCCGATGCACCAGAAGAACGAGAGTCGGCCCGCGAACGCGTCGATGTCCATGCCCTTCGAGAGCGCGGCGCGGACGTAGTCGAGGCCGTCGGCGATCGTGAAGGCCAGCTCCTGGACCGTCGTCGCCCCGGCTTCCTGCATGTGGTAGCCGGAGATCGAGATCGAGTTGAACTTCGGCATCTCCTTCGCCGTGTACTCGATGATGTCCGCCACGATCCGCATGCTGGGCGTCGGCGGATAGATGTAGGTATTGCGGACCATGAACTCCTTGAGGATGTCGTTCTGGATCGTGCCCGCGAGCTTCTTGCGCGGAACGCCCTGCTCCTCGCCCGCGACGATGAAGGAGGCGAGCACGGGGATGACGGCGCCGTTCATCGTCATCGAGACCGTGACCTTCTCGAGCGGGATGTCCTGGAAGAGGATCTTCATGTCCTCGACGGAGTCGATCGCGACACCGGCCTTGCCGACGTCGCCGGAGACGCGCGGATGATCCGAGTCGTAGCCACGATGGGTCGCCAGATCGAAGGCGACCGAGAGGCCCTGCTGCCCGGCGGCGAGGTTCGCCTTGTAGAACGCGTTCGATTCCTCGGCCGTCGAGAAGCCCGCATACTGGCGCAGCGTCCAGGGGCGGTTCGCGTACATCGTCGCGCGCGGGCCGCGCAGGAAGGGGAAGAGGCCGGGAAGCGTGTCGGTGAACTCGAGGGCCTCGAGATCGGCCGCGGTATAGAGCGGCCGGATGCGCAGGCCGTCGGGGCTCGTCCAGACGAGGTCGGCGACGTCCTGTCCCTTGACCTCCGAAGCGGCGAGCCGGCGCCATTCATCGAGCCGCTCGCCCGCCTTCATTCCGCCCTCTCGCCGTCCAGACTCGTCCGACATCGTCGATCTTCCTCGTTCATTCACGTTCGCGTTCGTTTCCCGGCTCTCGGGGAGCCCTGTCCCGCATTCCGGGCACGACTCGCCGGGCCGGCCCGGGGCGCGCGAGTCTAGCAGCCCGTCGAAGAACTCCCGTTCTGCGACGGGCCGTTCCGAGCCCGCCTCACATCGCCCGCCGGTAGCGGCCCCCGACCTCGAAGAGCGCTTCGCTCGTCTGGCCGAGGCTCGCGACCTTGACCGTCTCGAGCAGGGCGTCGAAGACGTTCTCCCCGCGCAGCGCTGCCTGCTCCAGCCGCTCCAGCGCCGCCGGCGCCTCGTCGGCCCAGCGTGCATGGAAGGCCGCCAGCCCCTCCAGCTGGGCCCGCTTCTCGCTTTCGGACGATCGCATCAGGGATTCGATCGCCACGGCCGCAGGCGCGGCATCCGGCGCGAGGAAGGTGTTCACGCCGACGATCTCGAGCTCGCCGGAATGCTTGCGCTGCTCGTAGCGCAGGCTCTCCTCCTGGATCCGGCCCCGCTGATAGAGCGTCTCCATGGCGCCGAGTACGCCCCCCCGCTGCGAGAGTCGTTCGAACTCCTCGAGCACCGCCGCCTCGACGAGGTCGGTCAGCGCATCGATCACGAAGGCGCCCTGGGTCGGGTTCTCGTTCTTCATGATCCCCGCCTCGCGATTGATGATCAGCTGGATCGCGAGCGCCCGGCGCACGGAGGCTTCGGTCGGTGTCGTGACGGCCTCGTCGAAGGCGTTCGTGTGCAGGCTGTTGCAGCCGTCCTGGAGCGCGGTCAGGGCCTGGAGCGTCGTCCGGATGTCGTTGAAGTCCATCTCCTGCGCGTGCAGGGAACGGCCCGAGGTCTGGATGTGGTACTTCAGCTTCTGGCTGCGCTCGTTCGCGCCGTAGCGATCGCGCAGGGTGATCGCCCAGATCCGCCGCGCGACGCGGCCGAGCACCGAGTACTCCGCGTCGAGCCCGTTGCTGAAGAAGAACGAGAGATTGGGCGCGAAGTCGTCGATCGAGAGACCGCGGGCGAGGAAGTACTCGCAGAACGTGAAGCCGTTCGCGAGCGTGAAGGCGAGCTGGCTGATCGGATTCGCCCCCGCCTCGGCCATGTGATAGCCGGAGATCGAGACCGAGTAGAAGTTCGCGACGCCCTCGCGGCAGAAGGTCTCCTGGATGTCGCCCTGGACCTTCAACGAGAACTCGGTCGAGAAGATGCAGGTGTTCTGGGCCTGATCCTCCTTCAGGATGTCGGCCTGCACGGTGCCCCGAAGCGCGCGCAGGACTTCGCTGCGGATCCGCTGATAGGTCTCGGCGTCGACCGCGCGATCGCCCGGGATCCCGAGCAGGCCGAGGCCCGAGCCGTCGTGGCCGGGCGGGAGCGGGCCGGCATAACACGGCAGTGCTTGCCCCTTCGCCCGCAGCGCCTGCTCGAAGCGCGCCCGCACCGCCTCGAGCTCGCCGCGCTCGCGCAGATGACGCTCGACCCGTTGGTCGATCGCCGTGTTCAGGAAGAACGCGAGCACGGTCGGTGCCGGCCCGTTGATCGTGAGCGAGACCGAAGTCCGCGGATCCGCCAGATCGAAGCCCGAGTAGAGCTTCTTGGCGTCGTCGAGCGTGCAGATCGAGACGCCGGAGTTGCCGACCTTGCCGTAGACGTCCGGCGCCTCGGCGGGATCGCGCCCATAGAGCGTCACGCTGTCGAAGGCCGTCGAGAGCCGGACCGCAGGCTGGCCGGCGGAGAGCAGATGAAAGCGGCGATTCGTCCGCTCCGGGCCGCCCTCGCCGGCGAACATGCGGGTCGGATCCTCTTCCCGGCGTTTGAAGGGAAAGACGCCGGCCGTGAAGGGGAAGCGCCCGGGCAGGTTCTCGCGCGCGAAGAAGCGCACGAGCTCGCCCCAATCCCGCGTGCGCGGCAGCGCGACCTTCGGGACGCGCAGGCCCGAGAGCGTCTCCGACTGGTTCTCCACCTCCACCGTCCGGTCGCGGACGACGTAGCGATGTTGCGGGGCTTCGTAGGCCGCGCGGGTCGCGGGCCAGTCCGCGAGCGCCTCGGCGTACTCGGGATCCACGCCGGCGACGGCGGCGGCATAGCCCTCGAGCAGCGCACGCCGATGGACACCGGCATCGCCACCGGGCTCCGCGCCGGCGGCGCCCTCCGATGCGCCGCCCACGCTGATGGCGGCGAGCGGCCGCGCCGGGGCGAGCCCGTGCGGCGCGAGGAGCCGGGCATGGGCATCCGCGAGCCCCGCCTGCTCCGCGGCGCGTTCGGCGCGCGCGTGATGGGCCCGCACGCCCTCCGCGATCTCGGCGAGATAGCGCTGCCGGCGGCTCGGAATCAGAGACGGCACCTCGTGCAGCACGATCGGCGGGAGCGTCTCTGCGGTCCTCGGGAACTCTGCCGTCCTCGGGAAATGGTCTTCGAGGCCGAGATCGGCGAGACGCGCCTCGACGGCCTGCGCAAGGCGCTGCATGCCGGGCTCGTTCCAGGCCCGGGCGACCGTCGGGAACACGGGCACCTGCTCGTCCGGCAGCGTCGACCCGGCCCGGTTGCGGCGCCACTGCTTGCGCACGTCGCGCAAGGCGTCCGCCGCGCCCGCCCGATCGCATTTGTTCAGCACGATCAGGTCCGCGAAGTCGAGCATGTCGATCTTCTCGAGCTGCGAAGGCGCGCCGTAGTCCGGCGTCATGACGTAGATCGAGCAGTCCACCCGATCGACGATCTCCGAGTCGCTCTGGCCGATCCCCGCCGTCTCGAGCAGGATGAGGTCGAAGCCGGCTGCGCGCAGCACCGCGAGGGCGTCGCCGACCGCCGCCGACAGCGAGAGATGGGCCCGGCGCGTCGCCATCGAGCGGACGAAGACCTCGCGCCCGCCGATCGCGTTCATGCGGATGCGATCGCCGAGCAGGGCGCCGCCACTGCGCCGCCGGGTCGGATCGACGAGCAGGAGGGCGAGTCGCAGCTTCGGCGCGTCGCGGCGCAGCTGCCGGACGATCTCGTCGACGACGCTCGACTTGCCCGCGCCACCGGTCCCCGTGAACCCGACGATCGGCGTGCGCGGCCCCGGCCGGGCTTCGAGGCGGGTCCGCAGCGCCGCCGCGTCTTCCTTGCAGGCCTCGGCGTGATCTTCGAAGAATCGGATCAGGGCCGCGATCTCGAGCGGGCGGTCGGGGGAGAGGCGGGTCGCGAGCGCCGCGAGGCCCCGGGCCGGATCGCCGTCGCGCGCGCGCCGGGCCGCGCGGCATTCCCGGACGATCGTCTCGATCATGCCCTCGAGACCGAGCGTGCGGCCGTCCTCGGGGCTGAAGATCCGCGCGACACCGCAGCGCTCGAGCGCCTCGATCTCCGCGGGCGCGATCGTGCCGCCGCCGCCGCCGTAGACGCGGACCTCCGGCACACCGGCCTCCGCGAGTCGGCGGACGAGGTAGGCGAAGAACTCCATGTGGCCGCCCTGGTAGGACGAAACGGCGATGGCATCCGCCGACTCCTCGACGGCGGCCTCGACGAGCTCTTCGACGCTGCGATCGTGGCCGAGATGGATGACCTCGGCGCCCTTCGCCTGCAGCAGGCGGCGCATGATGTGGATGGCGGCGTCGTGCCCGTCGAAGAGCGCGGCCGCCGTGACGACGCGGATCGGAACGTCCAGGCCCCTCGCTGCGGCGCTCTCGGAGTGGGTCATGCGTTCTTCCTTCCCTGGACTCGCCGCGCCGCGGGGGGGCGGGCATTCCGCGTCCGGAGCGCCGCCGGCTCCGCTCGCCGGGATGCGGCCGCAGAGCGGGCCTCGATGTGTTCGCGATAGCGGACGAGCTCGGCCCGCAGCGCCGAGAGCTCCCCGATCCGCCGGTCGACGTCGGCGACGTGGAGATCGAGCAGGTCGTGCAGGCGCGCGAGCATGGCGGCGGTCCCGCCGCCGATCGCGTGGACGTCGTTCAGCGCGCGGATCTCCGCGAGGCAGAGGCCGAGCCCCTTCAGGCGATGGATGAAGCCGAGCCGCTCGAGCTCGTCGGGCCCGTACACCCGGCGCCCGCCCGCCCGCCGCCGAACCCCCGGCAAGAGCCCGATTTCTTCGTAGTAGCGCACGGTCCGGGGTGAGAGCCCCGTGCGTTCGCAGACTTCGGCGATGGCCCACATGGCGCCGAGGATCGCCCGGTCTGCCAGCTCACGTCAACTGGCCCGGGAGCCCGCTGCAAGCGGAACGCGCCGGCGCCGAAGCCCCGGATCGGCGGCCGGGACGAGCCCGGACACGCGCTCAGTGGTACCCGAGATCCTGCATCCGGCGGGCGCTCTTCGACCACCCCGGGTCGACCTTCACGAACAGCTCGAGGTGCACCTTCGTCCCGACCAGCGCCTCGATCGCCTGCCGCGCTCGGATCCCGATCTGCTTGATCTTCTGACCGCCCTGCCCGACCACGATGCGCTTCTGCGACTCGCGCTCGACGAGCAGATCGGCCCGGATGCGCGTCAGCTTGCCGCCCTCTTCGAAGGCCATCACCTCGGTCGCGATGGCATGGGGCAGCTCCTCGGAGAGCAGCCCCATCGCCGCCTCCCGGATGAGCTCGGCGCAGAGAAAGCGCAGGGGCCGGTCGGTGAGATCGTCGTCGGCGTAGAGCGGCGGCGAGAGCGGGAGCCGCGCGACGATCGCATCGAGCAGCGCTTCGAGGCCCGTTCCGCGGCGCGCCGAGACGAGCAGCGCGCCGGCGGCGAGCTCCGGCGGCGGAGCGGTGGCCGGATCGACCGCCGGCGGCAGGTCGCATTTCGTGAAGACGACGATCGGCGTGCGCGAGGTCGCCGCGAGGGCGGCCACGAGCTCGTCGTGGACCTCGCTCCAGCCGCGGCTGCGATCGACGAGCAGAAGCGCGACGTCGCAGTCGCGCGCCACCTCGTCGACGATCGTATTGAGGGAGGTGTTGAGCGGGCGGCCTCCGCGATGACGGCCCGGCGTGTCGAGGAAGAGGATCTGCGCTTCGCCCCGCGGCAGGATGCCGAGGATGCGGCTCCGCGTCGTCTGCGGCCGGGGCGACACGATCGCGAGTCGCTGGCCGAGCAGCGCGTTCAGGAGCGAAGACTTCCCGACGTTGGGCGGCCCGAGCAGGGCGACGAAGCCGGCGCGCGACTCGGCCATCGCCTCAGCCCCCCGCGTTCGCGCGGCGGGCCAGCGCTTCGCGCGCGGCCTCCCGCTCGGCGGCGCGTTTGGTGCGATCCGTCGCGCGGGCGAGCGGCTCGTCCGCGAGGGAGACCTCGACGGTGAAGCGCCGATCGTCTCCCTCGACGCCGCTGTCCGCGACGACGCGATAGGTCGGAAACGCACCCGCTTCGGCCATCGTCCGCTCCTGCAGCTCGGTCTTCGGATCCCGCGCGACGGGCGCCGAATCCCGGGCCAGCGCCTCGCCGAAGCGCGGCAGGACGAAGCGCCGGACCGCATCGAGTCCGCCGTCGAGATAGAGCGCGCCGATCACCGCCTCCATCGCATCGGCCAGGATCGAGGCTTTCTGCGCACCGCCGGAGCTGCGCTCGGTCCGGCCGAGGGCGAGGGCTTCACCGAGGCCGATCTCGCGGGCGAGCCGGGCGAGGGCCCGGGCTTCCACGAGCGCGTGGAGGCCGCGTGTCAGCTCGCCTTCCTGCCAGCGGGGATGGGCGGCGTAGAGCGCGTCGGCGACGACCAGCCCGAGCACGGCGTCGCCGAGGAATTCGAGGCGTTCGTTGCTCTCGCTCGCGGCTTCGCCCCGAAAGCTGGCTTCGTGGGCGAACGAGGCATGGCGCAGCGCGAGCTCGAGCAGCTCGGGACGCGCGAAGCGGTGAAGGAGCGTCTCCTCGAGGCGCGCGATCACGGCTGCGCGCGGCGCGTCGGCAGTCTCCGCGTCGGCCGCGCCCTCCGGCCCTTGCGTGCTGCGGGCGCTCAACGCAGGCCCTCGGCCAGATAGCCTCCGCCGAGGACCTCGTCGTCGTTCGCCGCGTCGTAGAAGACCGCCGCCTGCCCCGGCGCCACCGCGCGAACGGGCGCGTCGAAGCGGATCCGTGCACCGCCCCCTTCGGTCGCGACGACTTCGGCGGGCACGGCCGTGTGTCGGTGGCGGACCTGCACGCGCACGCGCACGGGCCCGTCCGGCGCCGCCCCTGCGATCCAGCCGACGCGCTCGACCCGGGCGCCCGAGCAGTCGAGGTCGCTCGCATCCCCGACCACGACGCGCTGCTCCGCGGGCTCGAGGCGGACCACGTAGAGCCGGCGATCCGAAGCGATGCCGAGGCCGTGACGCTGGCCGACGGTGAAGCGATGGATGCCGCGATGGCGGCCGAGCACCCGGCCCGATTCGTCGACGATCTCCCCTTCGATCCGGCTCGCCTCGGGGCGCAGGCGTTCGACGACCTTCGCGTAGTCGCCGTCCGGCACGAAGCAGATCTCCTGACTCTCGGGCTTCTCCGCCGTGGCGAGCCCGAGCTCGCGCGCCGCGCGGCGGACCTCGTCCTTGCTCATCTCGCCGACCGGGAAGCGCGCGCTCCGGATCTGCTCCTGCCGCAGCGAGAAGAGGAAATAGCTCTGATCCTTCTCGCGATGGCGGGCGCGGAAGAGGCGCGCGCGACCGGTCTCCGGATCGTGTTCGATGCGCGCATAATGGCCCGTGGCGACGCGATCCGCGCCGAAAGCCTTCGCCCGCTCGAGCAGGTGGTCGAATTTGAAGCGCTGGTTGCACGCGATGCAGGGAATCGGCGTGCGCCCATCGAGATAGGCCTCGGCGAAGGGATCGATCACCTCGCGCGCGAAAGCCTCGGCGTAGTTGGCGACGTAGAAGCGGATCCCGAGGCGCTCCGCCACGCGGCGCGCGTCGTCCGCGTCCTCGAGCGAGCAGCAGCGCGAGCCGCCCGGGGAGAGCCGCATCGTGACGCCGATCGCCTCCACACCGGAGGCCACGACGAGGGCCGCCGCGAGCGACGAATCCACCCCGCCCGACATCGCCACGACGATCCGCTCGCGCGCCTCGCCGCTCACGGCTCGCCCAGCGCGCGGATCCGGGGGACGAGCTTGCCCAGCAGCTCCGCCGTGCGATCGATCTGCGCGGCGTCGACGCCGGCGCCCAGCGAGAAACGCAGGCTCGCGCGGGCCTCGGCCGGGGTCCGGCCCATCGCGAGCAGGGTCTTCGACGGCTCGATCGAGCCCGAATGACACGCCGCGCCGGCGGAGACCGCGACGCCCTCGAGATCGAGCGCCTGGAGCAGCACCTCGCCGGCGAGGCCGGCGAACTCGACGTTCAGCGTATTCGCGAGCGTGCGTTCCGGATCGCCGTTCCAGCGCACCCGCTCGATCGTCGCTTCGATGGCCTGCCAAAGCCGGTCCCGCAGACCGCGGAGCTCGCCCGCCCTCGCAGCGCCCCGGCGCGCGACCTCCTGGCAGGCGGCGCCATAGCCCGCGATGCCGATCACGTTCTCCGTTCCGCCGCGCCGCCCCTGCTCCTGACCGCCGCCGAGCAGGAAGGCCGGCACCGCCGCGGGATCACGCAGCACGAGGGCGCCGACGCCCTTCGGCCCGCCGAGCTTGTGCGCCGAGGAGGCGAGCGAGTCGACGGGCGTACGCGAGAGGTCGACCTCGAGCTTGCCGATCGCCTGCGTCGCGTCGACGTGCAGCCAGATGCCGCGCTCGCGGCAGAGCCCGGCGATCGCATCGATCGGCTGGATCGCGCCGGTCTCGTTGTTCGCCCAGAGCACGCTGACGAGCTTCGTCTCCGGGCGGATCGCGGCCGCCAGCGCATCGACGCAGAGACAGCCCGCCGCATCGGGTGCGATCCAATCGATCTCGGCGCCGCGCTCGGCGAGGCGCTCGAGGGGCACCGCGACGGAGGGATGCTCGACGCGGGACGCGACGACGTGATCACCCGGCGTGAGCCGGCCGAAGAGCAGCGTGTTGTTCGCCTCCGTCGCCCCGCTCGTGAAGCGAACGCTGCTCGGGGGCGTCGAAAGGAGGGCGGCGACCTGCTCCCGCGCGGACTCCACCCGCGCCCGCGCCTGCGTCCCCTCGAAGGTCACGCTCGAGGGATTGCCGTAGACGTCGCGCAGGGCGTGCTCCATCGCGAGGCGGGCCTCGGGGCAGAGCGGCGTGGTCGCGTTGTGGTCGAGGTAGATCCGCACGGCCGCCGACCTTAGCAGTCCGCCGCAGCGCCGGCCGACCGCGTGGCTCATCGGCCGGCGTCTCGCCGTCAGCCGGGCGGCGGCGAATCCACCGTCAGGAAGGGATCGAGCTTCTCGCGCGTGCGCGGACCGATCCCGGGAACGCGCTCGATCTCGCGCACCGAATCGAAGGGCCGGCGTCCGCGGGCTTCGAGGATCGCCCGGGCCCGCCCCGGCCCGATCCCGGGCAGGTTCTCGAGCAGCGCCTGCGGTGCCGCGTTCGGATCGATCCTTCCCCCGTCCAGCAGGCGTGCCATGCCCGCGAGCCTGCGCTCCCGCGCATCGCCCCCGAACTCCGCCCGACACACGACCGCGACGTCGCCAAGGCCGTCGCTCGGAGCGTCCGCGCTCGCCGCCGCCGCCGCGCCGGCCCCCTCGAGCGCCGCGCAGGCCGCAGCCGGCTCGGGTGGACCGGGCAGCGAACGCGTCCCGAGCAACGCGGCCAGGAACAACGCCACCAGGAGCTTCGCCCCGTCGCCCTGCGAACGCCCTCCGCCGGATTCCGCCGCCGGCTCCTCCCGCGCGAGCCGCGACCAACGATCGGCCCAATCGCGCAGGACCCGCGCCGCCTCGTCGCCGAAGGCGGATGCCCGAATCGTGCGCCGCCCGGTGTCGACCCGCAGCGCGTCTTCGTCCCCGGCCTCGCCCGGCGCGATGCCTGCCCCGCTGCGCGCCGCGCCCGGCGGCAGTGCGGAGTGCGAAGGTGATGGCGGGGCGGGCGGGGCGAGCTCGATCTCGAGCCGGTCCGGGCCGAGCACGTCCGGAAAACGGTCGAGCCATTCGACGGCCAGCACCTGCCCCGGACCGAGCAGATCCAGAAAACCGATCGATTCGAGCTCGGCCTCGGAAGCGAGGCGGTAGAGATCGAGATGGTGGAGCGCCTCCGGCCCCTCCGGCACGAAGTATTGCTGGGCGATCACGAAGGTCGGGCTCGAGACGATCCGCGGATCCACACCGAGGCCCGCCGCGAGCCCCTTCACGAAGAGCGTCTTGCCTGCGCCGAGGGGGCCGACGAGGCCGATCGCGAGTCCCCGCGCGCCGATCGAGCGACCGAGCAGCTCGGCGAGCTCTGCGGTCGTTTCAGGGGCCGGGGAATCGAAGCGAAAGGTCAGCGCCGCCTGCGCGTCCATCTCCGGCATCCTCTCCTTCGGAATCGGCTCCGGCTCCGGCGTCGGTGTCGGCGTCGAGCGCGACGACCTCGCCGCGCAGGGCGGCGGCCGCCCCCGGCAGCGCATCTGCCAGCTCCCTCGCGAGCAATCCGAAGCCCGGTCCGGCCTGGGGCGAGCGGTCCGCCGCGGCGCCATGCCACCAGGCGGCGAGGCCGGCGGCGTCGAAGGCCTCGAGGCCCGCGGCGAGCAGCGAAGCGACGACGCCCGTGAGAACGTCGCCCGTTCCCCCGCTCGCGAGCGCGGGACCGCCGGTCGGCACGATGAGGACGCGCCCGTCCGGCGCCGCGACGACCGTCCCCGCCCCCTTCAACAGGACGACTGCCCCCGACACCGACGCGAGTCGCCTGGCCGCCGCGACGCGATCGGCGTTGATCGTCGCCGCATCGCTCTCGAGCAGGCGCGCCGCCTCGCCCGGATGGGGCGTGAGCACCGTGGGCGACGAGCGTGCCCGGAGGCCCTCGAGCGAGCCGACGAGGGCGTTGAGTCCATCCGCGTCGACGACGAGCGGCCGCTCCACCTCCGCGACGAGCCGCCGCACACAGTCGACGGTCTCCGGATCGCTGCCGAGCCCGGGACCGAGGGCGAGCACCGTCCGCGCCCGGGCCAGCGCTCCAATCGTCACGGCGGATTCCCGTGCGAAGCCGCCCGATTTCGTCGCCGGCGCCCGCTCCGTCATCAGCTCGGCGCAGGCGTTCGGGAGCGAGAGCCCCTCCGCCTCGGGCAGCACGAGGGTCACGAGCCCGGCCCCCGCCCGCAGCGCGGCCCGGGCGGAGAGCGACGCCGCGCCCCATTTGCCGGGCGAGCCCGCGGCGAGCAGGACATGGCCGAAGCGGCCCTTGTGGCCATCGCGATCCCGCGCCGGGAAGCGCGCGAGCGCGGCGCGCGCATTCCAGAGCTCGATGCGCTCGGGGCGCGCCGGATCCGGATCGTCGATCCCGACCCGTGCGACTTCGATCCTGCCGGCCCGGCTGCGGCCGGGCTCGAGCGCCAGCCCGGGCTTCGGGAGCGAGATCGTGACCGTTCGATCGGCCTCGACCGCGACGCCGAGGATCTGGCCCGTATCCGCCGCGATTCCCGACGGCAGATCCACCGCGACGACGCGCAGCCCGCGCCGGCGCGCCGCGTTCTGGGCCTCGATCACCCGCGCGAGGCCCCCTTCGACCGGCCGCCGCAGCCCCGTGCCGAAGAGCGCATCGATCGCGACGCTCGTCCCGTCGAAGAGCGCATCCCAGTCGAAGGCCCCGACGTCCGGGCGGATCGCCCGCGCGGCGGCCGCCGCGCCGCCGAGTGCGACGAGCCGCCGCCAGTTCGCGGCGGCGTCGGCCGGGAGCTGCGCGGGATCCCCGATCAGCAACGCCTCGGCCTCGATCCCCTCGGCGCGCAGATGCCGAACGGCGACGAAGCCGTCGCCGCCGTTGTTCCCCGCACCACAGATCGCCCGCACGATGCGGCGGTCGCGCGGCCCGCGCCGATCCGCCGCGAGCAGGGCCAGCACAGGGGCAACGAGCGCGCGCCCGGCGCTCTCCATCAAGAGCTCGCCCGGAAGGCCACGGCCTTCGATCGTCTGGCGATCGAGGGCCTGCATCTCGGCGGCGGTCACGAGCGGCCAGACCCCTGCGCGGTGTGCCCCGCGCGCCGGGACCGGCGCCGACTGCTGCTGCGTTCGTCCTCGCGCCATGGTCACCCTCGTCGCCCCGCCGCCCTGCGGCTGCGCAGCGAGCCTAGGTCTGCTGCGGATCGCGCGCCCTGCGTGAACGCGGGTTAGCGCATGGCCTCGCGGTGGTCACGTACGGCGCGGTCGAGCCCGACCAGCAGTGCGCGCCTCGCGAGGCCGCGGCCGAGCACGATCCGCTCTGCGGAGGGCGCGGCGTCGATCACCTCGCGCAGATTGCGATCGTCGAGGCCACCGGCGAGTGCCATTCCCATCCGCAGCTTGCTCGCGAGGCGGGCGGCATCGCCGAGCCCGACGAGGGCCGCGCGCCGCTCGGGCTCCGGCAGATCGACGAGCCAGCCCGTGAAGAGCTCGACGTCGGCGACCCCCTGGACATGGGCCGCACGCACGGCGTCGAGATCCGGTGTGACCCGGACGCTCGTCCGGATGCGGGCCTCGCCGAGGCTGCGAAGCACGCTCGCGAGCGAGGCGCCGGCGACGCGGGCGTCGACCGGCGGGACGGGGCCGGTCGCGGAATGGCGGTCTCCGACGAGGACGACGCGATCGGGCCGGGTCGCCAGCGCGAGCTTCACGAGGGTCTGCGAGATCGGCATCCGCAGCTCCAGCGAGCGGGCCGCCGCGCGCAGCTGGACCACGTCGGATTCCCGGACCGGCGAGAGATCCTCCTGGATCCCGAGCCGCAGACTGTCGACACCGGCGAGCTCCGCGAGGCTCGCCGCCTTCCCGAGCTCGCTCTGATCGTCGCCGGCGAAATCCCGGAGCGCGGGCCAGCTGTCGAGTGAGACGACGATGCGCATCGGCTAGGCGGCTCCGGCGAGGGCTTGCTTCAGCTTGCTCGCGAGATGGTTGGCGATCTCGTGGACGCGGGCCGCTTCCCGGCCTTCGACCATGATACGGGCCTTGTTCTCGGTGCCCGAATAACGGATCAGGACCCGGCCTTCGTCGCCGAGCTCGTCCTCGATCTCCGCGAGCGCCTCCTGCAGCGGGCCGAGCTCCTCGAGCGGCCGCTTCTCGGCGACGGCGACGTTGACCGTGACCTGGGGAAATCGCTCGAAGCCGTCGAAGAGCTGCGAGAGCCTGCGGCGGCCGCGGGCGCAGAGCGCGAGGATCTGGAGCGCGGACATCAGGCCGTCGCCCGTCGTCGAATGGTCGAGAAAGAGGATGTGGCCCGACTGCTCGCCGCCGAGGTTGTAGCCGCCCTCGCGCATCGCCTCGACGACGTAGCGATCACCGACGGCGGTGCGGATCATCTGGCAGCCGATCGACTCGAGCGCGCGCTCGAGGCCGAGGTTGCTCATGACGGTCGCGACGAGGGTCGACTTCGCGAGGGCCTTGTTCTGGTGCATCGCCCGGGCGCAGAGCCACATCAGCGCGTCGCCGTCGAGGATCTCGCCGCGCTCGTCGATGACGACGACGCGATCGGCGTCGCCGTCGAGGGCGATGCCGACGTCGGCCCGCAGCTCGCGGACCTTCGCCGCTGCCCGCTCCGGATGCAGCGAGCCGCATTCGTCGTTGATGTTGCGCCCGTTCGGCTCGCAGCCGATCTCGAAGACCTCGGCGCCGAGCTCGCGCAGGACCGTCGGGCCGACGCGATAGCCGGCGCCGTTCGCGCAGTCGATCACGATCCGCATGCCCTCGAGCGTGAGGTCGCGGGGAAACGTGTTCTTCAGATAGACGACGTAGCGACCGCGGGCGTCTTCGATGCGGTGGGCCTGGCCGATCTCGTCCGGCGCGATGCGGAACTTCGCGACCTCCCCCGTCGCGATCATCTCCTCGATGCGGGCCTCTTCGGCATCGGGGAGCTTGAATCCGTCGGCGGCGAAGAATTTGATGCCGTTGTCCTGATAGGGATTGTGGCTGGCGGTGATCATGACGCCGGCGTTGCAGCGCATGTCGCGGGTCAGGAACGCGAGCGCCGGGGTCGGGACGGGGCCGACCTGGATCACGTTGACGCCCATCGAGCAGATGCCGGCGGCGAGCGCGTCCTCGAACATGTAGCCCGAAAGGCGCGTGTCCTTGCCGATCAGGATCTGCTTGCGCCCGCCCTCGCGCTGACGGAAGACGAAGGCGATGGCCCGGCCGAGGGCGAGCGCGATCTCGGGGGTCATCGGATGGACGTTGGCCTTCCCGCGGATGCCATCGGTGCCAAAGAGCTCTCGAACGGGCGCGCTCATCGTCTCGATCCTTCCGTCTGCGGTTCGCTCGTCGGATCCGGCTCGATCCGGATCAGCACCCGGATCGGGCCGTCCTTCTCGGGCCAGACGAGCCCGCCGCTCGGGACCAGACGGACGTCCCGCTCGGCATCGGCCGTGAGCCCTGCGATGTCGATCTTCTCGGTCAGGATCTCCTTCAACCGGAGGACCTGACTGCGGGCGCCCTCGAGTGCGACCTCCGGCGGCTCGAGCACCAGCCCGGCCAGGTGGAATCCCGGCGCCGGCGTGCCCTCGGTTTCCGCCCGGACGGGCACCTTCTTCTGCCCGCGTTTCTCGAACCGGACCTCCAGCTGGGAGGGGGCATAGCCCACGAAGCTGGTCCCGGGCGGATGCTCGATCGACTCGACGTCGACCTCGTACACCGCGACCCCGGGCTTCCCGCCCCGGACGTCGACCCGGTACTTCAGCTGATCGACCGAGAAGTTGCGCAGGGCCGCCCGACTTCCGCGCAGCCGCACGTTGATCGAGTCGGCGCTCTGCTCGGTGACGACGAGATCCTTCTCGACGCCGACGAGCTCGATCTCGACCTCGAAGGATTGCTGGATGCTCGAGGTCCCCTGGGCCACCGCCCAGATGAAGACGCTGATGGCCAGCGCCAGCAGCAGCATGCCCGGTCTCAGATTCTGGAATCGCGACGGCATCGGTCGCCCATCTCCCCTCGCCCGATCCGTCGGTTTCGCCGACCCGGCCCGCCTAGCGGGCGCGGACCTGGCCCGGCTCGCGCCCGTCCGCGAGCTCGGGCTTCGTCGCGGCATCGCCCGCCTCGGGCAGCTCCTTGCGCTCTCCGCCCAGCACCTCGCGCAGCACGACCCGCAGCCGCGGCGCGTCGAGCCCGCGGAGCATCTCGCCGCCGAGCACGACGGAGATGCTCGCCGTCTCCTCGGAGACCACGATCACGAGCGCGTCGGTCTCCTCGGTGATTCCGACCGCCGCGCGATGCCGGGTCCCCAGACCTTCGGGCAGATCCGTCCGCACCGTGAGCGGCAGGATGCAGCCCGCCGAGGAGACGCGCCCCTCCTGGATCACCACGGCGCCATCGTGCATGGGTGACGACGGTTGAAAGATGCTGAGCAGGAGCTCCTTCGACAACGTCGCGTCGACGGCGACCCCGGCCTCGATCATGTCCCCGAGATTGGTGTCCCGCTCGAGCACGATCAAGGCGCCGTGGCGGCGCTGCGAGAGGGTGCCCGCAGCCCGGACGATCTCCTCGACGATCTGGATGTCCCGCTCCTCCGCGAACGACGGGAAGAAGCCGCGACCGACCCGCGCGAGCGCCCGCCGGATGTCGTTCTGGAACAGGATCACGATGATGAGCACGGCGAAGTCGAGGAAGCGCTCGAGGATCATGCCGAGGGCCGCGAGCTGGAACAGCTCCGAGGCGAGCGACAAGGCGATCAGCACGATCAGCCCGACGAGGATCTGGACCGCGCGGGTTCCGCGGATCAGGAGCAGCAGCCAGTAGATCCCGGCCGTGACGAGCAGGATGTCGACCGTGTCGCGAAAGGGGTCGAAGCGAGCTCGGAAGAACTCGGCGAGATCCCCTCCCAGATTCCACAACACCTCGATCACGATCTTCCCCCCGGAGTCGTTCGCGGTCCTCGCCGATGCGTACGGCCCGTCAGCTCGGCAGCGGCTCGGGGTCGGGGATCCCGCCGCCCGCGCGGCTGGGCTCGCCCTCGAGGACGGCGCGGGGACCGGACGCCGTGCGCGTCGGCGGCGCGTCCTGGCCCGATCCCGCGGTCCGCAGGGCGGGCAGCGGCTCGCCCCGGAGCAGGATCGCGAGCTGCGGGCCTTCGAGCGTCTCGCGCTCGAGCAGCGAGCTCGCGATCCGGTCGAGGGTCTCGCGGTGGTCGAGCAGCAGCGCCTTTGCCTCGGCGTATTTCTGGGTCAGGATGCGGGAGACTTCTTCGTCGATCTCGCGCGCCTTCTGCTCGGAGTAGTCCTTGCGCGAGACGAGGTCGCGGCCCAGGAAGACGTCCGCGCCCGAGTCCGCGTACGAGACCGGGCCGAGGCCGCGGCTCATGCCGTACTCCGTCACCATCCTGCGCGCCCAGCCCGTCGCCTGCTGCAGGTCGTTGGAGGCGCCGGTCGAGAAGTGGTCGAACACGATCTCCTCGGCGGCGCGCCCGCCCATCGCATAACGGATCACGGCGTGGATCTGGCGCTCGGTGTAGTTGAGCCGGTCGGCTTCGGGCAGGGTCTGCGTGAGGCCGAGCGCCATGCCGCGCGGGATGATCGTGACCTTGTGGACCGGGTCGGAATCCTCCGGCGTGAGCAGCGCGACGAGGGCGTGGCCCGCTTCGTGGAAGGCGGTGATCCGCTTGTCCTCGTCGGACATGATCATGCTGCGGCGCTCGGCGCCCATCAGGACCTTGTCCTTCGCGTTCTCGAAATCCTCGTGGGCGACGCGGCTGGCATTGCGGCGGGCGGCGAGCAGCGCGGCCTCGTTCACGAGATTCTGGAGATCGGCGCCGACGAAGCCGGGCGTTCCGCGCGCCTGCAGCTCGAGGTCGACGTCGTCGGCGAGCGGCACGCGGCGCGTGTGGATCTTCAGGATCTCGAGCCGGCCCCGCAGATCGGGCCGGGGGACCACGACGCGGCGATCGAAGCGTCCGGGACGCAGCAGTGCCGGATCGAGTACGTCGGGGCGGTTGGTCGCCGCGATCAGGATCACGCCCTCGTTGCTCTCGAAGCCGTCCATCTCGACGAGCAGCTGGTTCAGGGTCTGCTCGCGCTCGTCGTGACCACCGCCCATGCCGGCGCCGCGATGGCGACCGACGGCGTCGATCTCGTCGATGAAGATGATGCAGGGCGCCTGCTTCTTCCCCTGCAGAAAGAGGTCGCGAACGCGCGACGCGCCGACACCGACGAACATCTCGACGAAATCACTGCCCGAGATCGAGAAGAACGGGACGCCCGCCTCGCCGGCGACGGCCCGGGCGAGCAGGGTCTTGCCGGTGCCCGGCGGTCCCACGAGCAGCACGCCCTTCGGAATCCGGCCGCCGAGGCGCGTGAACTTCTTCGGCTCGCGCAGGAATTCGATGATCTCCTCGAGCTCCGTCTTCGATTCCTCGATGCCGGCGACGTCCTTGAACGTCACGGCCTGGGCGCTCTCGGTCAGCAGGCGCGCCTTCGACTTGCCGAAGCTCATCGCCTTGCCGCCCCCGCCCTGCATCTGGCGGATGAAGAAGATCCAGAGCCCGACGAGCAGCACGAGCGGGAACCACATCACCAACGTCTGGCGCCAGAAGCCGCCCTCGTCCGGGGGCTGGACGTCGGTCTTGATGCCGAGGCGCTTGAGGTCCGCGAGGAAGTCGGCGGTGATGACGGTGGGCGGCGCGTAGCTGGTGAACTTGCGGCCATCGACGAGCTTGCCCTCGATGTGGCCTTCCTCGATCGTGACCGCCTCGATCTCGCTGCGGGCGACGCTCTCCATGAAATCGCTGAAGGCGACCTTGTCCGGCGCTGCCTCGTTCTGCTTCAGCGTCGTGAACAGGAGGAGCATGACCACGAGGATCACGACCCAGAGGGCAAGATTCTTGTAGAACTGCTGATTCACTCGATACTCCGTTCAAGCCGCCGGATCGGCCCTCGCGGGCTGCTCCGGCGTCCGCCGCCGACCTTCCGCGGCGTCCAGGGCGCGTGCGTCGATCCAGTGCGTCGAAACTGTCGAAACGATCGAAACAGAAGTGGGAACCTGGCTCACCCGGCCTGGTTCGCGCCCGGCTCGCCCCGCCCGGAAGCCCCGGCTCGATCCGCCGGGAGCGTGCGCACCATTTCTTCTTCGTTTTCGCTCTTTCCCGCGGACCCTAGCACCGGGATGCCGCGCCGACCTTCTCCGCTGCGCTCGACCCGTTCGGCGGACGTCGCGCTGCCGGGTGCCGGAGCCAGCTCGAAATGATGCGCGACGCGTCGCAGTGAGAACCCCCCGGGCAATTCCAGCTTCTTTTCTCTTCCCACCGTGCGGCCCCGGCGCAGGAAGGCCAACACCCGGAGCAGCACGACCCGCGACACGTCTCGCCCGAGGCCCGCTTCGACCAGCCCCCGGCGAACCACCCGACGAGCCAGTGCTTCGGGCAGCGCATTCCAATCGTCGATCGCGAAGCGCATCACCGGCGCGCGCCAGTCGAGCCGCTCGGCCGCCGCTTCTGCGACGCGCGCCTCGATCCAGCTCCGATCCACTCTCGCCGCTTCGGCCAGATCGCCGAGGGTCCTGAGGAGCCGGGGATTGAAATGAGCCGTCAGCTCCGGAAGAACGTCGAGCCGCAGCCGGTTGCGTGCATGGCGGCGATCGCGATTCGAGCGGTCTTCGCGCCAGACGAGGCCCCGGTGATTCGCCCAATCCGCGATCGCCTCCGGCAATGCGCCGAGCAGCGGCCGGGACCAGCGCCCATCGGCGCTGCGCGGCGCCATGCCGGCGAGGCCGTCGGGGCCCGTGCCGCGCAGCAGGCGCAGCAGCAGCGTCTCCGCCTGGTCGCCCGCGTGATGGGCCGTCGCGATCACGCTGCAGTCCGTCTGTGCGGCGATGTCGAGGAGCGCCGCCCGCCGCAGGTCGCGTGCGGCCTCTTCGAGGGTCGGACGTGTGCGGCTCGAGCCCGCGCGCCGCCGGAGACTCTCCGGATCGATCCGCCGCATCTGCAACGCGAGGCCGGATGCATCGGCGAGCGCTTCGACATGGGCGGCGTCGAGATCCGAATCGCGCCCGCGCAGCCCGTGGTGGACATGGCCGACGACCAGCCGGAGCGCCTCGGCCTCGGCACGGCACCGGAAGAGATCGAGCAGCACGCACGAATCCCGCCCGCCCGAGACCGCCACGAGCACCCGCTCGCCGCGCAGTCCCTGGGCTGCGATCGCGCGGGCGAACTGGCGATCGAGGCGCTCGCCCGAGGCGGCGCCGAGACGGGAGTCACGCGGCTCAGTCATCGCCGCCAGCATAGACGGCGCGCCCGCCATCGCCGCGCTGCGTGCGCGTGCGCCCGGTCTGCTGCGCGTGCACCCTCACGCGCCCCGCTCCCCCGGGCCGGGCGTTCCGGTACAGTCGCGCGCCACGATGCCGCCGCTCCCGCCCGCCCAGGCCGACGCAGGACCGCCCGACGACGTCGGCGGCTGGATCGCCCACTGGGCGGCGATCCAGCCCGATGCCCTCGCCTGGTCCGACGCCGAGCGCCGCTGCAGCTACCGCGAAGCTGCCGAACGCGTCGACCGGCTCGCGACGTGGCTCGCGAGCCGGGAGGTGGCGCCCGGCGATCGCGTCGCGCTCTGGCTCGCCAATCGCGGTGCCGTGCTCGAAGCGGTCTTCGCCTGTGCGCGGATCGGCGCGATCGCCCTGCCGATCAATGCGCGGCTGACGCCCTTCGAGGTCGCCTTCCAGCTGGGCGACGCCACACCGCGCGTGTTGCTCGTCGAGCGCGCTCTGCGCGGGCCCGCCACCGCCGCGATCGCCGCGCTCCGCGCAGAGGCGAAGACGCCCGCGCCCCTCCGCCTCGAGGTCGGCCGCGAAGCGGGCGAAGCCGATGCCGACGATGCCTACGAGATTGCCCTCGCCGGCGCTTCGCCCGCGCCGCCCGTCCGCACCGCGGATCCCGACGATCCGATGATCCTCATGTACACGTCGGGCACGACGGGCCTGCCGAAGGGCGCCCTCCTCCCCCATCGCAAGACCCTCTTCAACAGTCTCAACGCCCGTGCTGCCTTCGGGATCCGGCGCGACGACCGCGTCCTCGTCGTCGCGCCGCTCTTCCATTCCCTCGGCCTGCAGATCCTCGCGCTGCCGGCGATCTACTGCGGTGCGGGGGTCGTGATCCAGGAGGGCTTCGAGGGCGATCGCGTCTGGCGCGCGATCGAAGACGAGGCGATCAGCTATGTCGGCGGTGTCCCGACCGCCCATCGTCGACTGCTCGAGGCGCTCGCCGCGCGGGCCGGGGGTGAAGAGCAAGCGCTGCGACCCGGCCGTCTGCGTTTCCTCTTCACCGCCGGCGCCGCCGCACCCGCCGAGCTGATCCAGGCCTATCATCAGCGCGGCCTCGCGATGCTCCAGGGTTATGGGCAGACCGAGACCTCGCTGCTCACCTGCCTGCCGGCCGAGCTCGCGCTCGCGAAGGCGGGGAGCGTCGGTCGTCCGCTTCCCCATCACGCGCTCCGCCTCGTCGACCCCGCGACGATCGAGGGCAGCGTCGACGACTGGCGCGACGTGGCACCGGGCGAGATCGGCGAGGTCGTCGTCCGCGGACCGATCACGATGCTCGGCTACTGGCAGCGCCCGGACGCGACGCGCGAGACGCTGCGCGGCGACTGGCTCCGGACCGGCGACCTCGCGACCCGCGACGCGGACTTCGATCTCACCCTCGTCGGCCGGGCGCGCGAGATGTACATCTCCGGCGGCGAGAACGTCTATCCCGCAGAGGTCGAGGCGGCCCTCTCGGCGCATCCCGATGTCGAGGAGGCGGCGGTCGTCGCGATTCCCGATGCGCAGTGGGGCGAGGTCGGCCGCGCCCACGTCGTCGCGAAGCCCGGGCACGCCCTCGATCGCGACGCCCTCCTCGCCTGGCTCTCGAATCGTCTCGCGCGCTTCAAGCAGCCGCGGGAGATCGTGGTCGAGGCGGTCCTGCCGCGCACCGCGAGCGGCAAAGTCCAGAAGCATCGCCTCGTCGGCACGGGCGCGGGGAACGGGCGGGGCGAGTCATGAGACCGACGCATCACGGATCCGGGTGCGTTCGCGCTTCGCGCGCGCACTGCGGCCGCGGAGGCGGCGAGGCGCCCGACCTGTCTGCCCGATGCCTGGCCCGATGCGCCGTCCGGATCGGCCTCGCCGCCCTCGCGGGCAGCGCCGTTCTGCTCGCTGCCTGCCGAGACGAATCCTCCGTCCCCGACCCCGGCCCCGCCGCGCCCGGCCCGAAGCCGGCCGAGGCCGCGGCCCCGAGCTCGATCGACTCGTCCGCGGCGGAGCTCCAGGCCTGGTTCGGCGATCTCCACGTGCATACCGCCTGGTCGCTCGACGCCTTCGACAACGGCGTGCGAGCAGGGCCGGAAGACGCCTATCGCTTCGCGCGCGGCGAAGCGATCGCCCATGCCGCGGGCGGAACGATCGCGCTCGCCGGTCCGCCCCTCGATTTCCTCGCCGTGACCGAGCACGCCGAGTATCTCGGGGTCGCCACGGCGGCGCTCCGGCCAGCGCATCCCCTGCGCCGGCAGCCGCTCATCCAGGACTGGACTTCGCGCGATCCCCAACGCGCCACGCATGCCGAACGGATCCTGCGCCGGAGCCTCCAGGCGCGGAGCCCCTTCCCCGCCCTGATCGCCCCCGACGTGCTCGACGCCGCCTGGAGCGAGATCGTCGAGATCGCCGACCGCAACGACGACCCCGGCCGCTTCACGACCTTCATCGGCTTCGAGTACACCTCGAATCCCGGCTGGCAGAATCTGCATCGCAACGTGCTCTTCCAGGGCTCGAGAGTCCCCGACCGCCCCTTCTCGGCCTTCGACTCGAACAATCCCGAGGATCTCTGGTGCTGGATGGATCGCGTGCGGGCCCAGGGCGACGATCTGATCGCGATTCCGCACAACGCGAACGGCAGCAATGGCCTGATGTTCGCGCCCGCGCGTTTCGATGGGGGCGAGATCGATGCGGGCTGGGCCGAGCAGCGGCTGCGCAACGAGCCGATCGCCGAGATCTACCAGATCAAGGGTCAGTCCGAGACGACGCCGCGGCTCTCGCCCGAAGACGAGTGGGCGGGCTTCGAGGTCGTCCGCTGGCTGACGCTCGATCCCGGGCGCACGAGCGCCGAGTCGGGCAGCTATGTGCGCGAAGCGCTCGCCACCGGCCTCGCCCTGCGCGAGCAGCGCGGCTTCGACCCCTTCGCCCTCGGCGTCGTCGGATCGACCGACGGCCACAACGCGGCGAGCCCGGTCGTCGAGTCGGCGTATTTCGGCAAGCTCGGCCGCGTCGATGGCACGCCCGAGCGCCGGCTCGAGCGCCGACGCCCGGGCGGTGCCGGCGCATCGATCCCGCTCAACACCTCGACCTTCTGGAGCGCCGCCGGCCTCGCCGGGATCTGGGCCTCGGAGAACTCCCGCGCCGCCCTCTTCGATGCGCTCCGCCGGCGCGAGACCTTCGCGACCTCGGGGCCCCGCATCCGGATCCGTCTGCTTGGCGGTCACGGTCTCGTGCCCGAGGACGCCCTGCGCGACCTCGGGCGCCTCGACGCTTCGCGGGGCGTACCGATGGGCGGCTCTCTCGAAATGCGCCCGGGTGCGGGTGCGCCGCTGCTTCTCGTCGCCGCCCAACAGGACCCGCTCGAGGCGCCGCTCGAACGATTGCAGATCATCAAGCTCGCGCGGCGCGACGGGCGTTCGATCGAGCGGATCTTCGACGTTGCCTGCCCGGGCGAAGCTTCAGCCGATCCCGTCACGCATCGGTGTCCCCCCGCGACGCGAACGACCGATCCGGCGGATTGTGTCGTTCCGTCCGGGAGCGGCGCGGCGGAGCTGTCTGCGAGCTTCCGGGATCCGGATTTCCGGGCGGACGAGCACGCGCTCTATCTCGCCCGAGCGCTCCAGGTCGCGACCTGTCGCTGGAGCCGCTTCGATGCGATGCGGATCGGACGCCCCGATCCCGTCGGTGTGCCCGCCCTGATCCAGGAGCGCGCGGTCACTTCTCCGATCTGGATCGTGCCCGTCGGCGCAAAAAGAGGGGCGAGCCGTGAGACGCCTCCCACCGGCACCGTCGCGTCGGAGGTGGGATCCTCGACGAGATGAAAGAGATTCGAGACATTGCACCGAGCCCTGCGGGAGAAACGAGCATGGCCGACCATCGAGTGCAGCGGCGATCCGCACGATGTACGCGGCGCCGATCGCCTGCCGCGCGCATCGCGGCTCTTTTCGGCGTATTGCTCGTCGCGAGCTGCAGCGGCAACCACCACGGCGCGAAACCGGAAGACACGCATGCACGAACGATGGCGCGCTCCGAGACGGCCCATCCGACGGATGCCGAGCTTCGCCGCGCCGATGAGCGCCGAGGCGACTGGCTGAGCCACGGGCGCGCGCCCGGCGAGCAGCGATTCAGCCCCCTCGACCAGATCGATGCCTCGAACGTCGGTGCCCTCGGCCTCGCCTGGACGACGGAGACCGGGACCACCCGCGGCATGGAGGCGACTCCGCTCGTCCACGACGGCGTGATGTACGTCTCCGGCTCGTGGAGCATCGTGCTCGCGCTCGACGCGCGGACCGGCGAGGTGCTCTGGCGATTCGATCCCGAGGTGCCCGGTCGGGCCGGGGCCCATGCCTGCTGCGACGTCGTGAATCGCGGCGTCGCCCTGTGGCAGGGTCGCGTCTTCGTGGGAACCCTCGACGGCCGCTTGATCGCGCTCGACGCGAAGAGCGGCGCGCCGCTCTGGGAGACGCGCACGACGGATCCCGAGCAGGACTACGCGATCACCGGCGCGCCGCGCATCGTGAAGGGCCGCGTGCTGATCGGCAACGGCGGTGCGGACCTCGGCTTGCGCGGCTACGTCTCCGCCTACGACGCCGAATCCGGCGCCCTCGTCTGGCGGTTCTACACGGTGCCCGGCGATCCGGCGCAGCCCCAGGAATCCCCGGCGCTCGAGCGCGCGCTCGCCACCTGGCAGGGCGGCGCGTGGTGGGAGTTCGGCGGCGGCGGAACCGTCTGGGATTCGATGGCCTGGGATCCCGAGCTCGACCTGCTCTATGTCGGAACCGGGAACGGCGGCCCCTGGACCACGAAGCTGCGCAGCCGCGGCGACAACCTCTACCTCGCCTCGATCCTCGCGCTGCGCCCCGATACGGGCGAGCTCGTATGGCATTACCAGACCACGCCCGGCGAGATCTGGGACTACACCGCGACCCAGCACATCCTGCTGGCCGATCTCGAGATCGGGGGCCGGCCGCGGAAGGTCCTGCTCCAGGCCCCGAAGAACGGGTTCTTCTACGTGCTCGACCGGGCGACGGGCGAGCTGCTCTCCGCCGAGCCCTACGTCCCGGTCACCTGGGCTTCCCACGTCGACCGGAACACGGGCCGGCCCGTCGAGACGCCTGAGGCTCGTTATGCCGGCGAGACCGTCGTGTTGCGGCCGAGCGCCGCCGGCGGCCACAACTGGCATCCGATGTCCTTTCATCCGGGGACGGGGCTCGTCTACTTCCCGATCTTCGACGTCGCATTCGGCTACCGCGAGGATCCGGAGTTCGTCCACCGGAAGGGCTTCTTCAATACGGGCGTCGATCCCGTCGGCGGCTCGGAGACGATGGTCGAAGGTCGCAGCCTCGGCGCCCTGATCGCCTGGGATCCGCGGGCGGCCCGCGAAGTCTGGCGGGTCGAGCATCGCCATCTCGCCAACGGCGGGACGCTCGCGACCGCCGGCGAGCTCGTGTTCCAGGGAACCGGTGCCGGAACGATGCACGCCTATCGCGCGGGCGACGGCACGCCGCTCTGGGAGGCGCCGACCGGGACGGGCGTGATCGCGCCGCCGATCAGCTATGCGGTCGACGGCGAGCAGTACGTGGCCGTCGTCGCGGGAATCGGGGGCGGCATGGGCCTCGCGAGCGGGGATCCGCCGCCCGCCGTGCTCGAGAGCGGCAACGCCGGCCGCGTCCTCGCCTGGAAGCTCGGCGGCGATGCCCGATTGCCGCTGCCCGATCCGGCCCGTTCGCTCGTCGCGCGTCCCGTCGCCGCGATCGACGAGGCCCTCGATCCGAGCCGCGTCGAGGCGGGACGCCGGGTCTACACCCGCCATTGCGGTCATTGCCATGGGCCGCATGCGATCTCGGGCGGTGTCGTCCCGGATCTGCGGCGTTCGCTTCCGCCGATCTACGAGGCGCTGCCCGCGATCGTGCTGGAGGGCGGCCTGCTCGAACGCGGGATGCCGAGCTTCGCCGGCATCCTCGACGAAGCGGCGCTCTCGGACGTCCGGCAATACCTGCTTTCGCGCCGCGCCGCGCTCCTGGCCGAGTCCAGCCGTTAGGCGCACGCGCGAAGCGCGCGGCCGGCCCCGGGCGCATGCATCGATCCGAATGCCGCGCGCCGTGCCCGAGACGCTGCGCGCGTCACGGCTCCGCCGGGCGCCGGTCGCCCGCTCCAGCCGGCGACGTGCTGCGCGAGATCCAACGCCCGAGGATTCCGCCGATCCGCGCGGCCCGCAGCTCGCCGCGCGGCTCGTCGAGCCGGAGCGGCACCGCGTCGCGGGGCCCTAGCGTCACGCGCACCGCAGGTTCGATTCGGAGACCGTCGCGCAGGCGCAGGTCGAAGCGGCGCACGATCCCGACGATCGCCTGCTCGAGCACCTCGCTCGCGAAGCCCGCACCGATGCAGAGCCGCGGGGCCGCGCTGAAGGGGAAATAGTCGTAGGGCCCGGGGCGGGCCTCCCGCCAGCGATCGGGATCGAAGCGCTCCGGCTCCGGAAAGCTCTCGGCGAGCCGGTGGGCGTGAAAATGGCTCACGAGGACCCGATCGCCGCGGCGCAGGGCCACGCCTTCGAGCGTCGTGTCGGATCGCACGATTCGGATGGTATGGGGGACGGGCGGGAGCAGGCGCAGCGACTCGCGGACGATTCGCGACGCGCGCTCGCTGCGCGTGCCCGGCGGCGCGGCGGCCGACTCGGCCCGGAGCGAGAGGAGCTCGTTCGGCGACTGGGCGAGCAGCAGGAGCGTGAAGAGCAGCGCCTGTGCCGTCGTCTCGTAGCTCGCCCCGAAGAGCAGCGTCGTCTGACCGACGAGCGCATCGTCGTCGAGCGCGGGGCGGCCGTTCACGCGGGCGTCGATCAGCGCGCCCAGCAGATCGTCGCCGCGGCCGCTTATCCGGCGCGCCGAGATCAGGCGGCGCGTCGCCTGCTCGAGGCGCCCGGCATGACGCTCGAGCGCGGCGTAGGGGGAGATGGGAATCCGGCCGAGCGCACGCGAGGCGAGCACCTCGAGCCGATAGCTCCGGCGCATGTATTCACCGAGGAGCTCCGCGATCTCGGCAGCCTGGGAGGCATCGACGATTCCGAAGAGCAGCTCGCTGGCGACCCGCAACGAGAGCCGCTTCGTCTCGCGCCCGAGATCGATCTCCGTCCCCGGTCGCCAGCGCGCGAGCTCGTCGGCGAGGATCGCACCGATGCGCGGCGCCATCGCGTCGACCGCGCGGCGCTGGAGCCTCGCGAGCAGCAGCGCCCGCAGCTGTCGATGCTCCTCACCGCGCGTCCGGGTGAGGCCGTTGCGGATGCGGCGCAGCGCCGAGCCGCGCGGTCCCGAGAGGCCCTGCCCCGTCGTGCGGTAGAGCTCGGGATCGGAGAGGACCGTGCGGTTCGCCGAGCGTCCGAACGCGAAGACCACGCGCCGCGCGCCGGGCCGCAGCGGAACACCGACGATCGTCACAGGGGCGGGGCGCGCCGCCATCGTCTCGAAGACCTCCATCGGCCGGCGGACCAGATCGAGATGGATCCGCGCCGCGGCGAGAGCGCCGATCGGTGTTGAAAAATACGGTGAGGAGCTCAATCGATTCCCGCCGGAGGGACGGCTCTGCCCGATGGTCTGCCTAAGGCAACAGATCGTTTCAAGGCCGGTTTCCCAAACACATTTCGGGTTCGACTCGGATTCCGGTCCCGACATCGGCTGCAGGCAACTCGGCGGGTCGGGTCTCGACGCACCCCAGGTACGAATTCGGCCCCAGTGCGCCGTCGGCGGGAGATTTCCAGCCACGCCATCTCGCAGTTCGGTTAGTCTGACAGTCGGGAAGGATCGGCAGTCCGACCGCGCGTTCCCACCTCATGTTCTCGATGATGCTCTGAAGATCGTTCAAATCGAAGATGGTTCAAATCAAGGTGGAACGCCGATGCCGAATCCCCGGATCCGAAGTGATCTGTCCCCCATTCTCTGGATCGCAGCCGCCTGCCTGGCGCTTCTGGTCACGGGACTCCCAGCGCGTGCACGGGCATTCTCTGCCAGTGTACTCGACTATCGCACCATCGAGACCAGCGGCGGTATCTCGACGGTCGTATCGGCCGACGACTTCGAAGACGGGACGATCGACTCAGCGGCCTGGTCGATTCAGGGAACCGCCAGCGAGTCGGGAGGGGCGCTCCACCTGACGTCCCCCGGCGACCCGCTGCCGCTTCCCTCCCCGCTCGTCGGCGAATTCAGCCGGGCGCTGGGCGGCGTGCTCGCTCGCGGCGCCGGCGAAACGAGGATCGAAAGCACCTGGGCACCGGCACCGCTCGCGCCGGGTGACTACATCTCGATGGGCTTCATCTCCTTCGACTCGTCCTTTCGGCCCCGCGATCAGGTCCAGCTGCTCTTCTCGAACGTGACGACGGCGTTTGCCGCTGTCTACGGGGGCTCCCCCGGCCTCAGTGCGACACTCTCCCACGTACGCTACGACGCACTCGGTGTCCCGACCGTCCTGCAGGACCAGACGCAGCAGATCGCGTCGATTCCCGCTGAGGCCATTCTCTTCCGCATCACGATGGCGGCCTCCAGCGATTCGTTCATCGCCTCGCTGCTGACCGACTCCGGCAACTCGACCCTCGCGCAGTTCGGTCCCTCGAGCATCGAGACGAGCATCGGGCACCTCGATCACCTGATCGCGGGAAGCATCGTCCCCGAGCCCGCGACAGCGACCTTCCTCGGCCTCGGTCTCGCCGGGCTGTCGACGTGGCGACCTCGATCCGCTTCCGCCCGAGCGCGATCCGAATCGCGTCTGACCTGCGGAGCTCGGGACCACGACCGGAGCGCGTAGACGCACGACACCGCGGCACGGCTCGTCCCGCTCCCGGATGCGAATGCCAAGGCTACGAAGGTCCTTTGTCTTGCGCTGCGGTGAAGCGCCGGCAGGTCGGTGATCGGACGAGTTTCGCAGAGAACGAGCGTGGCGGGCGCGGTGCCATCGAGCCCATCCCCTCCCAACGAGCGGGGCAAGTGGATCGTCGTCCTCGAAAAAGCGCTTCAGTCGGTCTGCGGATGCGCTGCGACGAGCGAGCATTCGGCCGCGCGGGCCACGCGTGCCGCGCCCGCTCCGAGCGAGGACGGCGAAGGATTCTCGTCGAGCACCGGATCGAGGGTCATGAACCAGGCTTGTGGTAGCGGTGCGCGGACTTGAACCGCGGACCTACGGCTTATGAAGCCGCCGCTCTAACCGACTGAGCTACACCGCCCCAAAATGATCGCCCGAGACGACCCGTCCTCATCGGACCGGCGCGAATCGGAACCCGCGCATCGGCTGCCCGAACCCGGATTCCGGGTGGGCGGCGATCGCCGGGCCGCACTCTAGCGCAGGACCCGCCGGCGAAAAGCCGACCCCCTGTGCCGGAGGCGCCCGAACCTATTCGTCCTTGGCTTCCCCTTGCTTGCCTTCGAGGTCGGCCAGGCTCTTCTCGAGGGCCGACACGCGCCCCAGAAGCGCCTGGTAATCCCTGGCCGAGACCGCGACCCCACCGCGCCCGCCGGCGGGCGAGGACGCAACGGCTTCTCCATGGGCGAAGCGGCTGACCTTGCCCGCGAGCTCGTCGAGGTCGGGGATGATGTCCCCGATGCTGCCCGAGTGGACGAAGATCTCGCGCAGCGGCCCCTGCCCGCGCCCCGCGGCCGCAGGCGCGCATTGGACATCGAGGCTCGCGCCCTGGCCGAAGCGGGTGAACGAGCCGAACAGGACGTAGTCGGCGCCGGCGCGGCGCGCCAGCTCCCGGGCGCGCGAGAGCTGGGTCGTGCCCTGCATGTTCGGATCGGGTGCCACCAGGGCCAGCGCGCCGATCCGCTCGAGGCGCGCGGTCAACATGTCGCCGAGGCCCTCGCGCAGATAGGTCGGATCCTCGGCGCTGTGGACCAGGATCGGGAGGAGCAGGAGCTTGGGCGCCGGATCTGCCGCGAGGGCCGCGGAGGCACCGAGCAGCAGGGCGACCGCACTCAGCGCGATCCGCGCCGAGGTCCGGGCGCGAACCACGCGGGTCGTCCTTCGAGGCCGCTCGTCGCTCATCGCTGGATCCCCCCTCCCGCCGTGCCTGGGCAGAGCGGGCGGATTCTCTGGAATCCACTCCCGAGCGTCAAGCACCGGACTCAGGCGTCCGCCGTGCCGCTCCCGATCGATCCGGTTCCCACGCCGTTCACGGCGACGGGCGGACGGCTCGGCAGGCGCACGTAGAACGTCGCGCCGTCTCCCGGAGTGCTCTCGACTTCGATCGAGCCCCCGTGATCGGCGATGATCTGGTGGGAGATCATCAGGCCGAGACCGGTTCCCTTGTCGGGGTCCTTCGTCGTGAAGAAGGGATCGAAGATCTTCTCGAGGTTCTCCTCGGAGATGCCTTCGCCCGCATCCTGGAAACGGATCCGCACCCCCGACGGCGCGTGCATCGGGCCATCGGGATCGACGGCGATCGAGATCGAGCCGCCCGAGCGGCTGGCCTGGATCGCGTTGAGCGCGAGATTCAGGCAGACCTGATGGATCTGGTCGCGCACGGCGGCGATCGCGGGGACGTCGTCCGAGACGTGGAGGTGGATCGTGACGCCGGCCTGCTCGGTCTCGCGATGCAGCAACCGGACGACCTGCCGCACGACCTCGGCGACGTCGACCTCGCTCTTGCCGTTCGTGGGCGCCGGGCCGCCGCGGCCGAGGCGGCTCATCGCCTCGACGAGACCGCGAATCCGCTCGAGCTCGCCGCAGGCCAGCTCATGATATTCGCCCCAGAAGCTCGGGTCGTCGCTCGTCCGCTTCTCCGGCGCGAGCGTCATGAAGGTGTTGAGCGAGGTCAGGGGGTTGTTGATTTCGTGGGCCAGACCGGCCGCGAGGGTTCCCAGGGTTCCGAGCCGATCGACGCGGCGGACCTGCGCGCGCGACCGCCGCAGATCGTCGACGAGCTTCGCGTTCTCGATCGCGATCACGGCCTGGGTCGCGAGCCCTTCGACGAGCATCCGGCCGTCCGCGGCGAGCCGCTGGCCGCCGCGGCGGTTGTCGACCGCGAGCGCGCCGACGACGCGTTCCTTGCCGACCAGGGGGACGACGTAGAGCTCCTCCGCTGCCACCTCCGTCATCCAGGCGCGAATCGGCGCCTCGAATTCCGCCGCGGCATCGCCGTGGAGCAGCTGGGCCTCGCCCTTATTGAGTCGATCGAGGAAGCCGGGCGCCTCGCCGGCTTCGATCACGAGATCGCGCAGCCGGTGGGCGACGGCGTCCTCGGGCTCGTGGGCGACGAAGCGCAGGCGATTGGCGTTCTCGTCGAAGAGCAGCACGCTGCAGCCGTCGAAGTCGAGCTCGTCGCGCAGCGCCGTCAACAGGGTGTCGTAGAGCCGGCCGCGATCGATCTCGCGGTGGATCGTGCGCGAGAGCCGATTCAGGATCATCAGCTCTTCGAGCAGCGTCGCCCGTTCGGCTTCGAGGGCGTAGGCCTCGATCGCGCGCTGGACGGTGAGCCGCATGTCTTCCGGCTCCCAGGGCTTCGGGATGTAGCGGTAGATGTTACCGGCATTGATGGCGTCGCCGAGGATGCGGGCGTCGCCGTAGGCGGTGACGAGGATGCGGATCGCCCGGGCGTCGAGCTCGCGGACCTGGCGCAGGAACTCGACGCCTTCGATGCCGGGCATCTTCTGGTCCGAGAGCACGACGGCGACGGGATGCTGGGCCATCAGCTCGAGACCGGCCTTCGCGCTCTCGGCGGTCAGCAGCGTGAAGTCGCGGCGGAAGGTCAGCTGGAAGACGCGCAGGTTGTCGCGCTCGTCGTCGACGTAGAGCACGGGGTACTCGCGGTGGTCCATGAGGCGCGTCGGTTTCGGTCGCATCGATCTCCCCGCACACGAATCCCATCGAACGGCCGCGGCGCGCGGGTTCGGTCGTGATTCGCGGATTCGGTGCGATCCGGAGCCGAATTGAGCACAACGTGGGAAGAACGTCGGGGGAATGCCGGCATCCGGGCCGATCCGGGGGGCGCCGTCGCTTCCACCGGAAATCGACCGGCAGCCGGCCGGCAGGGCGGCGCGAAAGACCTCGCCGCGAGCCCGGCGCCGGGGCCCGGACTAATCGACCTGGCGCAGCGTGATCCCCGCCTCGGCGAGCAGGTCGAGGGAGACGCGACCGAGCGGATAGTCGCTCTGGTAGACGACCTCGACGATGCCGGAGTTGATGATCATCTTCGTGCACTGCAGGCAGGGCGAGAACGTCGAGTAGATCGTCGCGCCCTTCAGCGGGACGCCGTGGTAGGCCGCCTGCGTGATCGCGTTCTCCTCGGCATGGGAGCAGAGGCATTCGTCGAGGCGCGTTCCCCCGAGCGCGAGGCTGTTGCAGCGCGGACAACCGCCCTCGTTGCAGTTGCGGGTGCCGCGCGGCGTCCCGTTGTATCCGGTCGAGATCAGGCGGCGATCGATCGTGACGACCGCCGCGACCTTGCGCTTCACGCAATTGCTGCGCGACGCCACGACCCGGGCGATCGACATGAAATAGTCGTCCCAGCCCGGCCGCGCGAAGGCCAGGTTCGACTGGACCCAGAGCTCGATCTGCTTCTGGAAGGCCTCGAGCGAATCGTCGTTGGTGATCCGGTAGTCGGCCTCGGCTTCGACGGCATCGAGCTGCTGGGCGTTCGGATCGTCGCTGCCGCGCTCGAGGGATTCGAGCCGCTCGAGCTCGGCGACGGTCATCGGATCGCCCGAACGGCCGCGGGCGCGCATGCGCTCGAAGCGCGTCTCGAGCTTCGCGTCGACCCAGACGAGATGGAAGGTCTGGCCGCAATGGCGCAGGATCTCGACTTCGACGGGATGCCGGATCGAGTCGATCGCGTAGTTCCGATCGGGCCGCAGCTGCTTCACGAGCTTCTGCGCGAGCGCGCCCGGCCCCGAACGCCGGCGCAGCTCCTGGCCGACCTCGATCATGCGCTCCCGGCTCTCGGGCAGCCCGCGCTGGGCGAGCTCCTGCCGGATCACGTCCGAGAGCGAGTGGGCCGTGAAGCTCCGCGCCTCGAGAAATTGGACGAGCTCGCCCTTGCCTGCTCCGTTGCGACCCGCGACGCCGATGATCATGGCGGCATCTTCCCGATCGGGCAGCGCGCGGTCAAGGCCGTGCCCCCCCTTCGCCGCTCGCAGCCGTCGGCCTTGCCCGCCGGAGGTCGGGGGTGCATCCGTTCGCGACTTGCCCGGCGCCCCCTGCTCTGTCAGCCTCGGCTGCATGCGGGTCATGGTCACCGGCGCATCGGGCTTCGTCGGTCGACGCCTCCTCCCGCGCCTCGCGGCCGCCGGGCATACCGCCCTCGGCACCGACCGCGAAACGGACATCGCCGACCAGCCGGCCCTGGAATCCGCCCTCGCCGCCTTCCGGCCCGATGCCGTCGTCCACCTCGCTGCGCTCTCGAGCGTCGCCCATTCGCTGCGCGCGCCCGCGGACTGCTACCGGATCAACTACCTCGGGACCCGGGCGCTGCTCGCGAGCGTGGCGTCGACGGCGCCCGCGGCCCGGATCCTGCTCGTCGGCTCGGCGGATGCCTATACGGCGACGCGTCCCCGCTCGGCGCCCCTCGACGAATCGACGCCGCTCTTCCCCCGCTCGCCCTACGCCCGCACGAAGGCCGCCGCCGAGCTGCTCGGCCGCGTCGCTGCGGAGGCCGGCCTCGACGTCGTATGCGTCCGTGCCTTCAACCATACGGGCGCCGGGCAATCCGATCAGTTCGTCGTTTCGAGCTTCGCGCGGCAGGTCGCCGCGATCCGCCGCGGCGACGCCGAGCCGCAGATGCGGGTCGGCAATCTCGACTCCGTCCGGGACTTCCTGCACGTCGACGAGGTCGTCGACGCCTATCTCGCGCTGCTCGATCCGCGCGTCCCCGCCGACGTCTACCACGTGGCCGGCTCGGTCGGGATCGCGATCCGCGACGTGCTCGAATCGCTGCTGCGGATCGCCGGCGTCGACGCCCGGGTCGAGGTCGATCCGGCGCGCTTCCGTCCGACCGATTGGCTGGTCGGCGACGCCTCGCGCCTGCGCCGGGCCACGGGCTGGCAGCCGCGCGTACCGCTCGAGACCCTGCTGCGCGAGGTCTACGAGGATTGGCTCGTCCGCGACGCCGCGCCCACTGCCGAACGGCCATAACGCGGCGCGATCCAGCGGCCGACCGGATCGACCCGCACCCGCCGCGCCTGCTCGACGAGACCGAACTCGGCGAAGCGTTCGGCGACTTCTTCTGCATCCTCTTCGAGCAGGCCCGCCAGCACGAGGCTGCCCGCCGGCGCGAGCTGCCGCGCGATCTCGCCCGCGATGGGGAGCATCTCGCGCTTCAGCAGATTCGCGACGATCAGCTCGTAGCCCGGCGTCTCGGGGAGCGCGTCGATCGCGACGCATTCGAAGCGGACGCGCTCCGCGAGCCCGTTGTGGGCCGCCGCCTCGTTCGCCGCCTCGATCGCCACCGGATCGAGATCGAATCCCAGGGCCGAGCCCGCTCCCAGCGCCACGGCCGCGAGGGCCAGGATGCCGCTGCCGGTGCCGACGTCGAGAACGCGGGTCTCGGGCGCGCCTGCCGGCGCCTCCGCGAGCAGCGCGTCGATCCACTCGAGACAGAGATGGGTCGAGGCATGGGTGCCCGTCCCGAAGGCCTGGCCCGGATCGATCACGATCTCGTGCTGGCCGGGCCGGAGCGTCGCCCGCGCGAAGGGCGGCCGGATCAAGAGCCGCGGCGAGACCTCGATGGGCCCGAGGCCGCGCTTCCATTCCTCGCTCCAATCGATCGGCGCCAGCGGCTCCGCGGGGCCGATCTCCGCCCCCGCCATCGAAGCCGTCCGAACGATTTCGCCGAGCTGCGCCCGCACCGATTCGATCGCGTCGGCCTGCACGTAGATCCAGGCGCGATGCACCGTCCCCGCGCCGCCCGCCATCGGCTCGTCCTGCTCTTCCGCGCCCTCCGCGCCCGCCTCGAAGGCCTCGGCCAGCAGCCATTCCCGATCCATGGCCGTGCTCGACGCCGTTCGGAAACGCCGATATTCATCGCCCATGCGACGCGCTCTCCTCGTGTTCTTCAGCCTGCTGCTCGGGTGTACCCCGCTCGGCTGTGACTATGCCCATCTGGCGGCCGGCCAGCTCGAGCTGCTCTGGCGCCGCCAGCCCATCGAACGCGCCGCGAACGACCCGGCCCTCGCACCGAACGATCGGATCCTGCTCGGGCTCGTCGCTTCGGTGCGCGCCTTCGCGGCCGAGCGCGGCCTTCGCGTCGGCGGCCAGTACACGAGCTTCGTCCCGTGGCCGGGGGATCGCATCGTGACGACGCTCGTCCGGACGCGGCCCGGCTCCCTCGATGCGGTCGGCTGGTGGTATCCGTTCATCGGGCGGCTGCCCTATCGGGGTTATTTCGAGCGCGAACGGGCGGAAAGTGAAGCGACACGACTCCGGGAGGAGCAGGGCTACGACGTCTGCGTCTCGCCCGTGACCGCCTACTCGACGCTGGGCTGGCTCGACGATCCCGTGACCTCGCCGATGCTGGGCCGCGGCGCCGCGAATCTCGTCGAGACGCTGCTCCACGAGCTCGTCCACGCGACGGTCTTCATCGAAGGCGACGCCGACTTCAACGAGGGCGTCGCGCTCTTCATCGGCCAGGAGGCGGCGATCCGCTATTTCGAGGCGCGGCCGCCCGGAGACGATCCGGCGACCGAGCTCCCGAGCGGCGAGCGCGTCCGCGCCTGGGTCCGCGATCGGCGCCGGATCGAAGCGGTCGTGCTCGCGTTCCGCGATCGGCTGCCCGCGCTCGCGAAACGCCCGGATGCCCCGGTCCAGCGCGCGGCGGCCGAGCGGGTCGTGCGCGGCGAGCTGGCGAGCCTGCCGCTCGAGGTGCTGGAGCCGGGCGTGGTCGCCGCCGAGGCGCGGCTCGGCGATGCCTGTCTCGCTCTGCGCGGCACCTACGCGCGCGATCTCCCCCGCCACGCCGAGCTGCTCGCGGCCCTGGGCGGAGATCTCGATGCGCTGATTCGTCATCTCGTGGAATGGTCCGCCCGCGAGGCGCCGGTCGCGGCCTATTTCGAGGGACCGATCCGAACTGCGAAGGGTGCGCGACCGGATCAATGACCGACGAGCTCGACCACGCCCGTCTCGACGAGGGCGCGGAAGATCACGAGGCACGCCTCCGTATCGACGAGCGCATCGTGGGCGCCGGCGAGCTCCTCGCCCGTGTAGTGCCGATAGGCCTCCGCGAGCGTCGGCCATTTGTAGCCGTATTTGCCGGGGAGCTTCAGGACGTCGGTCGTCGCTTCCTTCGTGCAGACGAGCTGGCGCCCGTCGAGGCGATGCGGCTTTCCGCCGAGCCGGAAGAGCGCGGTCTTCATGATCGAGACGTCGAAGGAGAGATTGTGGGCGACGATCACGTCGGCCTGCAGACAGGCCTGATTGAAGAGCGAGCAGGCGACCGTCGCCGGAACACCGAAGCGCGCACATTCCTCTTCGCTGATGCCATGGGCGGCCTTCGCCGCCGGATCGATGCGAACGCCGTCCGCGAGGGTCACGAGGAAGGCGCACTTCGCCCGCGGCTTCCAGTCGACCGTGTCGATCAGCAGCAGACCGAGCTGGATCAGGTCGGGCTGGCTCGGGTCCTCGGGCGGCTTGCGGAACTCGACCATGCCGGTCGTCTCGGTATCGAAGATCAGCGCCTTCAACGGATCCCCTCTCGCGCGGCCGATCGCCCCGCCGGAGCGTTCGTAGCACAGCCGTCCGTCGCCGCCGGCCCACCCGGCGACGCGGAAACGCGGCGCCCATCCGGGCGGGTGCCGCGCGTGCGCTCGATCGCCGCCATCAGGGCCGGTGCGACCCAGAGATCGGCGGCGAAGGCGACGACGGTCGCGAAGGCCGAGAAGAGCCCGAAGGTGCGGATGTTCGTCATCTGGCTGCCGGCGAAGGTCGCGAAGCCGAGCGTGAGCGCGAGGGTCGTGACGAGCATCGCCGAGCCGGTCGTGCGCAGGGTCTCGCAGACGGCGAACTCGAGATCGCCCGTCTCGTCGAAATGGCGATGGAATTTGTGCATGAAATGGATCGTGTCGTCGACGGCGATGCCGATCACCATCGCGCCGATCATCATCGTCGTCGAATCGAGGGCGATGCCCGCGAAGCCCATCACGCCGAGCACGGCGAGGATCGGCAGCACGTTCGGGATCATCGCGACGAGCCCGCGTCGCAGGCTGCCGAGCAGCAGCATCATCAGCGGCGTGATCATGACGAGCGCTGCGACGTAGGAGCGCGCCATGCTCGCGATCACCGCTTCGAAGACCTGGGCCAGCAGCGTCATCATGCCCGTGAAGCGGAAGCCGAGATCGTCGCCGAGACGCTCCGCCGCGAGCGCATCGATGCGCCGCAGGAAGGGCGGGAAGGCCAGCGCGTCGACGAAGGGCAGCCGTAGATGGACGCGCATGCGGCGGTACTCGCCGTCGACGAGCTCCTCCGTGTCGTCGCTGCCACTCGATTCGAAGAGCAGCATGGCCTGGGCGACGGCTTCGCGGCTATCGGGGATGCGCCGCTCCGCGGGATCGTCTTCGTGCAGCGCTTCGTGGGTCTCCTTCACGATGTCGAGAATCGAGACGGAAGACCCGACGACGATCGGCGCCTGCGCGAGGGCGCGCACCTCTTCCACGAAATCGTCGATCCGCCGCAGGGTCGCCGGCTCGTAGAGCCCCCCGGCCTCGGGGGTCTCGAAGACGAGATCGAGGCCGACCGAGCCGCCGAGATCCGTGTCGACGCGCTCGAAGTCGAGGCGCGCCCAATCGCCGTCGGGGAACCATTCGAGGGCGTTGTGGCTGAAACGGACCTGCAGGGTGCCGGCGATCGCGAGCAGGACGAGCGCCCCGGTCGGCACGAGCACGGCGAAGGGGCGCCGCGCCGCGAAGCGCCCCGCCGACACGAGCAGGCGATCGATCGGCGGCTCCCCGGAATCCGCGGCCCGCACCGGACCGACCGGCATCGGCGCCAGCGCCAGCAGCGCCGGCAGCGTCACCATCGTGTAGGCGTAGGCCAGGGCGACACCGATCGGTGCGATCAGCCCGAGATCGTGCACCGCTCCCATCTCCGCGGTCAGGAACGACGCCATCCCCGCCCCCGTCGTCACGCTCGTCATCAGGATCGCGAGCCCGGAATGGCCGATCGCACCGGCGATCGCCGCCTCCCGGCTCGCCCCCTCCCGGCGCCGGCGATAGACGATCGCGAGCACGTGGACCGCATCGCAGATCCCCACCGTCAGCAGGAAGACGGGCAGGATCTGCACCGCGGTCGAGCCCGGAATGCCGAGCACGATCATCAATCCGAGCGTCGCGGCGAGCGACAGCACCACGACCATCAACGGCAGCGCGACCGCGACGACCCGGCGGAACAGGAATCCGAGCAGCCCCGCGATCACCGCCAGCGTGAGCGGCAGGAAGGTCGAGAGATCCTTCGCCATGCCCTGGTCGATGCGGTGGGTCATGGCGAGCACCCCGGCGACGTGGATCTCGAAGTCCGGCGCCGCATGGCGCGCGAGCAGCGGACGCAAGGCGGCCATCAACGCGTGGCCTTCGGCGGCGGTGAGATAGGTCGGCGCCGCGTCCTCCGGATCGCCCCCCGAGCGGCGCGGCGATTCCGTTCCCTCTGCTCCCTCGGAATGATCGCCGTCGAATCCGGCGAGCAGATCCGCCTCCACCTCCGGCGGACTGAAGGTCAGGGGCTTGATCGATAGCGCCGTGCAGGTTCCGTCCGCGCAGAGCAGCGAATCCACGTAGAGTGGATTCGAGAGCGCCTCGGCGCGGGCCGCCGCGAAGCCCTCGGGCGAGTCGGGCCAGTCCTCGAGCAGCTCGCCGACGATCAGCTCGCCGGCCTCGCCGTCGACGACCCGTGCATCGATCAGGCTGTCGACCTCCTCGACGTAGGGCACCTCCGCTTCGATCGCGGCATGCAGATCGCGCAGCTTCTCGAGGAAGGCGGGGGCGAAGGGATCCGGCGTCCGGATCTCGACGATCAAGCGATCCTCGCGCCCGAATTGATCGCGAAACGCGTCGTAGGCGACGACCGCCGGATCGTCGTCGAGCAGCAGCGCCTCGGGCGAGTTGTCGACCGTGAGCTGGGGCAGCTGGGCGAGCAGCGCGGCCGTCACCCCGAGCGAGAGCACGACGGCGGCGATCCGATGCCGGATCACGAAATGGGCCCAGCGCTCGAAGAGCCCTTCCACCGTCCGCTGCCAGGGCGCGTTCTCCCGACCTTCGCTCGACATGCCTCTGCCTCTTTCCCGCTTCGCGCGACGACCGCGTGGGCGCGAGCATTCGGGGCGCGTCGCGGCGCACGATAGTCCGCGCGCAGTGCACGGGGCGGGGGGAGCAGCGAAGTGTGGCGGGGCGACCCGAAACGGGGCGGCGGGCCCCGTCGCGACCCTTTTCCCCGTCCGGGATCTGGGCTTTACTCGGCGCCGCGACGGGCGCCGAGCGCCCCGGAACCTCGAGAGGAGGATTCATGTCGACGCCCGCAGGCCCGCATCCGCTGCGATCCCGAATCAGCCCTTCGCGGGCCTTGCGTCGCGCGCTCTGCGCCGGCCTGACGCTTCTTTTAGGCGCGGCGGGCGCGGCGAACGCCGACGATCCGAAGGCCCGCGCGATCATGGAGCGCGTCGATGCCCGGGACGACGGCGACAACCAGACCTCCACCCTCGAGATGATCCTGATCGACAAGAACGAGAAGCAGCGCGTGCGCCAGCTGCGCTCGTTCACGAAGGACAAGGGCGAGGACACCTGGTCGATGATGTTCTTCCTCGCGCCGGCCGACGTCGAGGACACCGGCTTCCTCACCTACGACTACGACGAGGCCTCCCGCGACGACGATCAATGGCTCTATCTGCCCGCGCTCAAGAAGACCAAGCGGATCGCCTCGAGCGACAAGAGCGGCTCGTTCATGGGCTCCGACTTTTCCTATGCGGACATGACCGATCGCCCCCTCGAATACTACGACTACAAGCTGCTCCAGGAGGCGGAGGTCGACGGTCATCCGGTCTGGGTGATCGAGTCCGTTCCGAACAACGAAGAGGAGCGCGACGAGACGGGCTACACGAAGTCGATCCTGTTCATCCGCAAGGACAACGACGTGATGATCCGCTCGAAGATCTGGGTCAAGAAGGGCAATCGCAACAAGTATTTCGACGTCGAGAAGCTCGAGCAGATCGACGGCATCTGGGTGCCGACCCTGATGACGATGACGACGAAGAAGGGCGACCAGACCCTGCACAAGACGATCCTGCGCACCTCCGACGTCCAGTTCGGCCAGAAGCTCGAGTACGACCAGTTCTCGGTGCGCGGTCTCGAGACCGGGCCCTGACGAGGACCAGAGGCCGCGCATTCGCCTCGGTGCTGCTGCTCGCCCTCGACGTCTGGCTCGGCGGAGCCACGAGCGCGAGCGCGGCAGACGAGGACCTCGACGACCTGATGGGCGGCTTCGAGGACGCGCTCGACGAGAGCACCCTCGACGATGCCGACGAAGGTCCGGGCTGGATCGCGAAGCTGCCCTTTGGCGATTGGATCGTGCGGAACGTCGACCTCGGCGGTTCCATCGCGTCGGGCGCCGTCTTCAACTACGTCGATCACGACGTGCCCCACGGCGACCGCCCGACGACCCCCCCGCCCCCTGGCGATCCTGGCCAGCTCGGTCGCGATTCGGATTTCGGCGGCCTCTCCCGCCTCGATCTCGACGGCTTCCTGCAGCTCGACGTCAAGCTTCCGCGCGACTGGGAGATCCGGGCCGAGGCCCTCGGCTGGTACGACTTCGCCTACCGCCTGAAGG